>NZ_CP163302.1:2859773-4289660 GCF_041022165.1 Sinomonas sp. P10A9 | reverse complement strand
GTGCTCCTCTACCTGACTGCTTCCTCGACCACGCCGGCTGCCTGGCATCTATGACGCGTTTGTGACTCGAGGAAATCCGAGTCCGGGCAGGGAGGCCGCGGTCTTCCGGTGCGCCTTCATCCTCTGAACCGCCAGTTTTCATCCACAGGGATACCCACAGGCGTGGAGGAAGGCACTGAGACAGCCTAGAGGATCCGACAACCCGGAAGATAGCTGGGGTCTGGGCCCCAATGAATTACACTGGTGAAGTTCGCACGGCCTCCCTTGCAGAGCCGCTGTCCACAGGCCTGTGAGTGGAGTTGGACACAGGCTGGGGACATCCCGAGACCGCGGTCGCGCCCACGGTGGGGTGTGTTCCGCTGCGCCGTCGAATTGACGCTGCGTGCCCTCGTGACCTAACGTCGTTAAGTCCATTGTGTCTGCCTACTGGTCCTGTCGCATGCCCTCGGACGCCACGCGAAGCTCCCTGATTTGGGGACCGAACGCTATGGCGGCCGGCATGAGGCGCGGCGGGATGGCAGATCCCCAAGAACATAGCGTCCGCCTGCACTTCGACCCGTCCGGCAGACGCGCTCAATCTACTGGAGTGAGAGAAGTGAGCAAGCGGACTTTTCAGCCGAACAACCGCCGCCGTGCCAAGAAGCATGGTTTCCGCCTTCGTATGCGCACCCGTGCAGGCCGTGCCATCCTGGCGGCCCGCCGGTCCAAGGGCCGCACTGAGCTCTCGGCCTGAGTACTGACCGGGACGGCTCCGGCCGCAGGCCCGCGCTGATGCTGAACTGATGCTCGCTGCGACCCACCGCCTGCGTTCCGGCGCCGACTTCACGCATACCGTTCGTTCCGGCGTCCGCCAAGGGCGCCGGAACGTCGTGCTGTATGCGGTCCGTTCAGAGGGACAGCCCTCGCGCTTCGGATTCATCGTGTCCAAGGCAGTGGGGAACGCAGTCGCCCGCAACCTCGTTAAACGGAGGCTGAGGGAGGCCGCGGCCATCACCGTCCGTCTCCGGCCTGTGGGACTCGACGTCGTTGTGCGTGCGCTTCCCGCGTCGTCAGGGGCGAGCTGGTCCGAACTCAGTGAGGACTACGAGTCGGCGTTGGGCATAGTCCTGCGCCGTCTTGAGCGAAACAGCGCCCCAGACAGGGGCTCTGGCGAGAGCGACAAGAAGAGCGCGCGCGGGAGCAGCGTGGAGCCGACCGACCGGGAGAGGACCACGGATGGCTGAGGTGAGCGGGTCGCCGCGCCGAACAACCGCGGCGAGGTGGGCCACCGTCGTCGTGCGCTTCGTGTGGACGCTGCCGCAGCAGATCCTCATCCTTCTCCTCAAGGCGTACCGGCTCGCTGTGTCCCCCCTGTACGGGCAGGTGTGCCGGTTCTTCCCGTCGTGCTCCGCTTACGCGCTCGAGGCCGTCACAGTGCACGGGGCTGTGCGAGGATCGTATCTGGCAGTGCACCGGCTGGTCCGATGCCATCCCTGGAACTCAGGAGGAATCGATCCTGTTCCGGAAGGGCATCGGCACTGGCCGGAGGACCACATCCCGAGGATCGTGGTGCTGAACCACCCCGATCGCTTCTGGACTGATGATGCGGGTCAAGACGGCCCGCAGCCTGACGACACGAGAAAATAACAAGGAAACAGGGAAAACGCATGGACCCTCTAGGGACAATACTTCTGCCCTTCGAGTGGCTGGTCTCCTTCGTCATGGTGGCCTTCCACGACGCCCTCTCCTTCATCGGCCTTCCCGCCGCGAGCGGCTGGACCTGGACGTTCTCGATCATCGGCCTCGTCCTCGTGATCCGCGGCGCGCTCATTCCCGTCTTCGTGCGGCAGATCAAGGCGCAGCGCGGCATGCAGCTGCTCCAGCCGGATCTGCAGAAGCTTCAGGCGAAGTACAAGGGCAAGTCGGACCAGCTCTCCCGCCAGGCCATGGCACAGGAGCAGATGGCTCTGTACAAGCAGCACGGGACCAACCCGTTCTCCGCGTGTCTGCCCATGCTGATCCAGATGCCGTTCTTCTTCGGCCTCTTCCGTGTGCTCTCCGGGATCAGCAACGCCCAGTCGAACAACACTGGCATCGGTGCGTTGAACCATGACCAGGTGGATCAGTTCCACAACTCGAGCATCTTCGGTGCCCCGCTCTCGGCCTCGCTCCTCCACGGCGGCGGCGGCGACGCGGTGGTGGTTGCCGTGCTGTCGATCCTCATGATCATTGCGATGACCGCGTCGCAGTTCATCACGCAGAAGCAGATCATGGCGAAGAACATGTCCGAGGCGGCCATGGCCAGCCCGTTCATGCGCCAGCAGAAGATCCTGCTGTACATCCTGCCGCTCGTCTTCGGCATCGGCGGCATCAACTTCCCCATCGGCGTGCTCATCTACTGGACCATCTCCAACCTGTGGACCATGGGCCAGCAGTTCTACGTGATCCGCCGTATGCCTTCCCCCGGCTCGCCAGCCGCGAAAGCCCTCAACGAGCGTCGCATTGCCAGAGGCTTAGCGCCGATCGACGTGACCACCGGCAAGGCCATGAAGCCCGAGGACATGCCGCCCCCGCCCGAGCCGAAGGCCCAGCGTCAGCAGCCGGTGCGGAAGAACAGGAAGAAGAAGTCATGACCTCCGAGAGCACTGCCGTCAACCTGCCCAGTGGCGAGGACGCCGTCGAGCACCCGGATGAGAACGCCTCGAACGCTGAGGGCGCAGTTGCCGAGCACATCGCGAACGGCGACGACGCCGCCGACGAGACGGTCTCGAACGGCGACGACGCCGCCGACGAGACGGTCTCGGACGGCGAGGACGCCGACGACGCGGCCGAGGAGACGCCGCTGAGCCGGCTCGAGGAGGAGGGCGACGTCGCCGCCGACTACCTCGAGGAACTGCTTGATATCGCGGACATCGACGGCGACATCGACATCGAGGTCCGCAACGGCCGCTCCTACCTCTCGGTGGTCGGCGATGATGAGGCCGAGGGCCTGGACATACTCGTGGGCAACGACGGTGAAGTCCTCGAGGCTCTTCAGGAGCTCACCCGACTCTCCGTTCTGGCCGCCACGGGCAATCGATCCCGACTCGTCCTGGACATCAGCGGCTACCGTGGCGAACGGTCCGTGCGTCTTCAGGAGATCGCCGAGAAAGCAGTCGAACGAGTCAAGGCGGGCGAGAGGTCCGTTCATCTGGAGCCCATGAGCTCGTATGAGCGGAAGATCGTGCACGACTCGGTTGCCGAGCTCGGATTCGGCAGCGAGTCTGAGGGTGAGGGCGCGGGCCGTCACATCGTCGTCTCGGCGGACTGACCCATGGCCGAGGAGTCGTCGCCCAGCCAGGCCGTGGGGACGGCACCAGGACTGACGCAGCCCGAACAGATCGCCGCTGAACGCCTCTTCGGCGACCGGCTCGATCTCGCAAGGCGGTATGTGGGCCACCTGGCAACCTCCGGCCTCGAGCGAGGGCTGATCGGGCCCAGGGAGGTGCCGCGGCTCTGGAGCCGGCACGTCCTGAACTGCGCCGTCATCGAGTCTGAATTCCCCGAGGGCGCAACGCTTGCTGATGTCGGGAGCGGCGCGGGTCTGCCCGGCCTCTGCCTGGCGATCGCTCGGCCGGATCTCCGGCTCACGCTCGTGGAGCCCCTAGAGCGGCGAGTGGTCTGGCTTGAGGAAGTGGTCGCGGATCTCGGCCTGACCAATGTCTCGGTGGTCCGGGGGCGCGCCGAGCAGGTGGCCGGGACGGTCGACGTCGATTTTGTCACTGCCCGGGCTGTGTCCGCCTTGGCGACGCTCATTCCCTTGACGCTTCCGCTGCTTGGTGGATCGGGGACGCTCGTGGCCATCAAGGGCCGCAGCGCCGCGGAGGAAGTGGAGAAGGCTGCCAAGGCCATCCGCAAGTTCAAGGGGCACTCGGCCGAGGTTCACACAGTGGGGGAAGGGCTGCTCGAGGAGCCTACCACCGTGGTGCGGATCGTCGTCGGGGGATCCTGATCTCCCTCGGTAGTGCGTGCGCAGACGCTAGTCTGGTGTGAGGCAATTGACGCGAATCGAGAGTGAGTTGACAGTGAGCAGTGGCGATACGTCGGCCCAGCGGATCCCTCCTTTCCTGACGCTCGGATCTGCGCGCGCCATGGCGGACGGCGACATGGATACTGCTCCGCATCCGGCTCGGGAGGGAGCCGACGGGATGCCGGGAAGCCTACCGCGCGATGACCAGTCCCTCCTGAAGACCCTTGACGAGGGCAGCCCCATCGCCTCCCAGCTGGCAAATGAGGCACGACGCCGCGAGCGGCTTCAGGGGCGCAGGTTCCGCAGGCCCGACTCAACTCGGGTGTTCACGGTGTCCAACCAGAAGGGCGGGGTCGGAAAGACGACCACAACGGTGAACATCGCCGCTGCTCTGGCCTCTGCGGGCCTCCAGGTGCTCGTGATTGACATCGATCCTCAGGGCAATGCGTCGACGGCGCTCGGGATCGAGCATCATGCCGAGGTCGAGAGCATCTACGACGTCCTCATCAACGACGAACCCCTCGCTGACGTCATCGCCCAGTGCCCCGACGTCGAGAATCTCGTCTGCGCCCCCGCGACCATCCATCTGGCCGGCGCTGAGATCGAGCTGGTTTCGCTCGTGGCTCGTGAGCAGCGGCTCCGCCGGGCGATCGAGAACTACGCCGTGACGCGCGCTGAAGAGGGTCTTCCGCGGCTCGACTACATCTTGATCGACTGCCCGCCGAGCCTCGGCCTCCTGACAGTCAACGCCTTCTGCGCCGCGAGCGAAGTGCTGATCCCGATCCAGTGCGAGTACTACGCGCTCGAGGGACTGAGCCAGCTGCTGAAGAACATCGAGATGATCCAGAAGCACCTCAATGCCGATCTTCGAGTGTCGACGATCCTCCTGACGATGTACGACGGTCGGACAAACCTTGCCGCCCAGGTGGCAGCCGAGGTGCGCGAGCATTTCCCTGAGCAGGTGCTCGAGGCCGTGGTTCCGCGGTCCGTGCGGATCTCCGAGGCGCCGAGCTACCAGCAGACCGTGATGACCTACGACCCGACCTCGACGGGGGCGCTCTCGTATCTCGAGGCAGCCGCGGAGATCGCTGAGGGCTAGGACGACGGCGCATGCCGTTGCAGACGACTCGAACAGTCAGGTGCCCGGCTACCGGGCGTGAGGGAGGATAACCGCATGAGCGAGAAGCGCCGAGGACTGGGCCGGGGCCTGGGAGCCCTCATTCCCAGTGCACCTCCGGCAGCCAGTGGCTCGACGGCGCCTGCGCGCCCTGTGGACCTCTTCTTCCCGGATTCGGGGCGGCGGACCGAGGACGAGTCCGAGGAGACGACCAGGACTGACCAGTCTTCGGCTGAGGGGGTGCCAGCTGAGAAGCCGGTTGTGGCGGGGCAGAAGGAGGAGTCCCACGGTGCACAGACTCCCGTCACGGCATCTCCTGAGGCTGACGAGCCGTCGGTTGATGGAGGCAAGCGGCCGCCTGTGAGGTCCACTCGCTCCAAGGCAAAGCAGCGGGACACCGATGATCTCGACCTGGTTGAGGTTCCGGGTGCTCAGTTCGCCGAACTCCCCGTCGAGAAGATCCATCCGAATCGCAAGCAGCCTCGTTCTGTCTTCAATGAGGAGGAAATGGCCGAGCTGGTCCACTCGGTTCGCGAGATCGGGATCCTCCAGCCCATCGTGGTTCGGAAATCAACCGAATCGGGTAGTGAATCATTTGAGCTGGTCATGGGTGAGCGGCGATGGCGTGCCGCGAAGGAAGCCGGGCTGGAGGCCATTCCGGCCATTATCCGCGACACTGGCGATGATGCTCTGCTGCGTGATGCCCTTCTTGAGAACCTTCACCGGAGTCAGCTGAATCCGCTCGAAGAAGCCGCTGCGTACCAGCAGCTTCTCGAGGACTTTGGGACCACCCATGAGGAGCTTGCGGACCGGATCGGCAGGTCGCGGCCTCAAGTGTCCAATACGATTCGCCTGCTTCGGCTTCCTCCGTTGGTTCAGCGTCGGGTTGCGGCGGGGGTCCTCTCGGCGGGCCACGCCCGCGCCTTGTTGTCGCTTCCAGACGATGTTTCGATTGAGCGCATGGCACAGAAGATTGTGTCAGAGGGACTTTCGGTTCGAGCAACCGAGGAAGCCGTGGCGCTCTATCAGGAGCCGCAGGAGGCTCGACGAGCTTCGACGCGCAACAACGCGCGGCACGAACGACTCGACTTCCTGGCCTCCTCTCTTTCGGATCGACTCGACACCAATGTGAAGATCACTCTTGGCGCGAGGAAGGGCAAGGTCAGCATCGAGTTCGCTTCGGTTGAGGATCTCAACCGGATCATGACGCTTATCAGCCCCGAAGAGGAATAGCATTCCTTCGCACGACGAAGTCTCGTAGTTCTCAATGCTCGCAAGTGGGGGTCCGTTTCACGTGAAACGGACCCCCGCTTTGCTGTCTTGCTGGACATTGGTGGATAGTTCAGAAGCGCCCTCGTCGGTGGCTTCGTCGGTTTCTTAGTCCGCGGGTGATTTCTCTCGTTCGCTCTCTGTTACTACGCCGTGGATCCGTGAGTGTTGAGTGCGTATGCCCCATTGTCCGGCCGACGAGGGGGCGAGGGTCATTTGCCGTTCTCCGGGCGAGGCCTTTGGGGAAGCTGGCTTCCCGACTCAGTTCGGTGGGATCGTCAGTCCGTGCTCAACTTGGGAGGCGTCATGCTCGGTAGTCTGTTCGGCCGATGACGCGGGCCGACGTTGGTGCTGTCGCGGACGACGGATCGCAATCTGGAGTAATCGCGGTCTGGATCGCGGTCTGGGGAGTAAGAGAGAGGATTCGGCGGAATCATCTGTTTCACGTGAAACACCAGGACGAACCGGACTGGACCGAGGGAGTGTCGAGCGAAGTGGATCGCCGAGTTCAGAGCCCGATTTCGTCTCTCAACTAACCTTCGATCGCTTATGCGTGGGCGGCGATCGGCTTGTCCGCTAGGTACACAGTCGTCGGGGAAGCTACGTCCGCTGAGCCTGATGTGTGACTCGGTTACGACGGGGCTTTCTAGTCCACATATACCAATCGAGATCGGTAGACACGAGCTGCTGGGTCGCGGCGCGGGCCTTCGACGGACCGGTGTCGCCAAGGTATGTCTTGAATCATGTGGTGCTGTGGACCGTTTGTGGCAGAACATCCGGGTCAGGACGAGACGGACGGTTCCGGTGTGGGTGGCACGAGGAGTTTCAGCCCGAGCGATGTGAATGGCTACGGTGAGTGTGGCTCATCAAATCTGGGTGATCCTTGGGGCCTCGATGCGTAGAGGAGACGGTCGATGGCGATGCTCCAATGATCTTCCGGAATGCGGAGCGGCGCATGTTCCTGTCGTCGTCCGAGACCTGGCCGGCCATCCTTCGCTGAAGGCAGTTGTTCTTTGAACAGCAGAAGATGAGTGCGCCGCTGCGCGAGCTTGCAGCCCGTCTCAGTGCACTATCTGTCTGAGCACACCGCGACCTAGCCGCGCCCAGCGATTCACACGAACAACCAGCTCGTCTTGGAGGCAGATTTCGAGGTTCTTCAATGCCGACTCCACGGAATGGGTCTCCTTCGCGGTAGTGAGCAGCCGCGATTTCCAACTGACTACGCGACGGAGGTGTGTGATAGCCGTCTGCCGGCTAACCGGACACCGGCTCATGGCTGCGGACGTTCCCTCGGTGCCGCATGGCGGCAGCTTGCAGATGATCGTCGCTGTAGTTGGGGTTCGGTATAGCTGGACAGAGGACTTAGGGGACTAACGAGCGCGAATCCAGAGTCTTTGCCGGCTTGACCATCAGTCCTCGCCGGGTTGCTTGGGCTGGCTGGCGCATGCCGGCGGGAGACGCGGGGTGTGAGGTGCACGCAGAGCCTCGCCGGTCTTTCGCGGCTTACTCAGTGATCGGTCTAGATTCGACCAAGCTGTGGGCAGGTGCGAGTAGCGGACCGGATTCAATGGCGATGACGCCGCGGCGAGCACCGACCCGACGGAATGTGGAGCGCCCATCGAACTCGACGATCTGGCTTTCCGGTGTGGGGGTCTGCGGCACTCCCTCGCGCGGGGCAACGGGGGGATCGCTATGAGTTCGACCCGATGACGACTTTGAGCGGGCCTGTTGCCAGCCATCTCAACTGAAGCCTTTCCTTGTCGGGCGGCACCCCGGAACTCCCGCGATGCATCTGGAGGAGAACGTGGTGGCTCAGCTAGCTACGCGTCTTGGCTCAGTTGCGTCCGCGTCCCGGGAGCCGCCAAGATGTTCGGGTTGGCTCGCACGGGGAGTACGCGCAAGACGAGGGAGCGCGACTGACACCTGACCTTGGTGCAGGCAGAGGGGACTGGCGGGCCTAGAGGCACATTGAGCGGGGGTCGTCTCAGACCGGACATGGTTGAGGTCGTGTGAGTCTCTTGGTTGGTGATCCGAATCTCCCACACTGCATGTGGCTCAGTGGCATTCCAGGAACCGGATGGAAGTGAAGGGCGGGCATTGATGGCCGTGAGCGCGCGCTCCCATGGGTCGGCTGGAATGGCATCACCGGATTTGCCCCCGATCGGAGCCGTGATGCCGTGTTGCAGCGGATGCTGGGATTGCTTCTTCTCTTTGCTCGTATCCATCTGGCACCGATGACCAGCGGGCTGCGATCGTTGGGGCAGAGGGATATACGCACGGGGGCCAAGGTGTCTGCAGTGGTTAGGGCGGTTGTTTCACGTGAAACATCCATGGACCATCTGGCCTTGCTCTCAGTGGGAGGTGAGCGGGGGCCTTCCGCGCGCGGCTTTCACATTGAGCTTGTCGTAATGGCCTGCCGAAGCTGGCGCGTAGCTTGCGGAAGGTGACGGGTGCGGCCTACGACTTAGCGTGTCCAGCTGACGCCACCTCCGCACCTCCTCGAGCGTTGTCTCGTCTTCGCCCCGGCATGGGTTTGCCGCAGTCAACGCCTTCTCGCATGACGCAGTTCCGCGTCTACCTTGGATTCGGACCCGCCCGATGACCGCTCTTCAGTCTCAGATGGCGACGGCCGACGGGAGGACTGACGAGCCAGGAGACTGAACGCACGGTGGACCTGAACTTGGCGTCGCCGAGTTGTTCGAGACTCCGGAAGACGAATCTGAGACTTGGTTCCAAATGAACCGACATGGACCAGCGGTCGGAGCTCAAAAGTTAGGGCCGGTATCCTTCGGCTACCTGTGGACAACTTCGAACCCTGGCGTTGCAGCCGCGGAGGGGTCCCTGTGGATAACCGTATTGATAAGTCCTGTCGATAATGTGCGGAGGTCGCACGCTCTACATCGCAGACCGATCCATAGGTTAGCCATGACCGGAGGGTAGCCTCCGGGAGCGTTGACATCGTGCTCTGCTGCCATGGCGCACTACCCGAAGTCTTCGAGTCGCGGGTCGTCTGCAATATGGTGTTCTAGCGTCGATATCTACCGAAGTGCGCTGACAACCAGCATCCCTGGCAAGTAGCCTCACCACGCGAACCAGACACATTGGTGCTCCCCGCTCCCTGTCATCATCCTTGCGGACCATCACCAAAGCAGAACCTATTGGCAGCGTGATCCGAAACGCTATCCACAGGGTCCCCGTTCGTCTTCGGTCATCCCGTCACTCCGATGTGCAAGCCCCTGGATGGAACCTGTGGATAAGAGTGTGGATAGCCCTGGAGCGCGACTGGGCTGCGCGGGGAGTGGGCACCACCGCATCACCTTTCCGGCTAGAGGTGAGAGGCCTTCCTGCCCACCTATATCCGGCTTCGAGTGACGACACTCCCTGGAGTGCGAGCGATGGACGAATACCTAACCAACGTGAAAGATCAAATATGCGCGAGTATGGGTTCGGCTGTGTGGGAGGCCTCTCGGCTGTCCCAAGGAACGGATGCTCGAGGCATGGTCTGTCGTCACGGGGTCTGCCCGACCCCGACTGCGCTGATGGTGTGCCCGACGATTGACTCCGCCTTCGATTGGTACGCGGGTTGAATGATGCGTCGGATGGTCGAGCACCATAACCCATCAAGCGGCTATCGAGCCGGTGCGCCATGGATTCTCGCTGTGGAAGGAGTGAAGTCGATAGAAGGCATGTCAAACCATGAGTGGCCCTCTGGGTAGCGGGTAGCGAGGCGCTCATGTTTCACGTGAAACCATTTGGTTGAAGAGGGGGCGCCAGTGAGATCGGTGAGGTGAGGCCAGAACGGTGGCTGTGGCCTGCGGGCTGGAGAGATGCGCAGTGGCTCAGCTGTCGGCGCACAAGTGCGGGTGGGACCCTGCCAACGTCTTCCGCCAGAACATCAACGCCGCTC
The DNA here is from genome assembly GCF_041022165.1 of Sinomonas sp. P10A9. Lineage (GTDB taxonomy): Bacteria > Actinomycetota > Actinomycetes > Actinomycetales > Micrococcaceae > Sinomonas > Sinomonas puerhi. Next base: position 4,279,379 of record NZ_CP163302.1, on the reverse strand, counting down.
TCGACGCCGGCTGGCAAAGGTTTCCTGTGAATGGGGGCTGGTGCTGGGGGCAGTGTTGGGTCCGGCGGGTGGTTGGCAGAGGCGGGTTCAGTGACAGGGCGCGGGGCGGAAGCGAACCGGCGCCTCCCGTCTCGGACCTTGGTGCGATCACGGGCACCTGACAAGAGCGATACCAATTCATGCTGTGCACCGGGGTCCCATGACGGGAGCTTTCCGACGGCCCGTGGGAGACCGCGCGCGAGCGACTGCGGAAGTGTTCTCTGGACGGACCATCGGAGAATGGCTGATCCCGCCGTCAAAGGGCGACGCCGTTGGGGAAGCCGAATGGGTCTTCAGCATCGACTCCACCGTCGTTCGGGGTTCACCAGCACGCCGCCTGGACCTAGAATCAGAGGGCTGTCAGCCCGCGGTCGAGCCCATCGCAACGGATAGTGACGGCATCGAAACTCTCCGCACGAACTGAGCTGCAGGATCCACCTCGCGGTCGACGGGAGGGGGCTACCGATGAGTGATCCGACACTCGGTTCAGGACGCGGAACGCGCCCTCAGCCGAGGCCCTGCGCGAGACGGGTAGCGGCCAACGCATCGGCTCTGGCTTGGCCCCGGCAGACCGCATAGCACGATTGCAGCCGTCCTGGCTGGCAAGATCTACTCTCACCCCTCGATCTCGGTAGCGCCGCGCAGGCGCAGAATCCGCTCCATGGGCGCGAGCGAGCCGACCGGAGGACCCTGCCGCGTGACCAAGGGCAAGGGACGTCGGGCGGGCGACCGTTAGCATTCGACCCCACGAGGACTGCCGCACCAAATGTTGTCTACGACTGCCTTAACCGCCTTGAGCAGCTCCGACCTCGCCACCCGCTACGCCAAACGCGTCGCCTATTACCGTGTGAACTCATGGTCACTGTAACCATCCTCTGACTCCGACCGTTCAGGAGACACCGATGACCCGCAGGACACGCGCGCCAGGACACTTGGGATAGATTGTCGGCGGCTCGCGTCCGACTCGTTACCGACGCTCGTAGGTCTCACCGCAACGATCAACACACACGCGTCATGGGTGGTTCGTGGACCCGTGGCTTGATTATCGAAGGCTTCCCGATGACTACGGGAAGCCATGATGCCGAGGCGATCGCGACACCATTACCTGCAACTTGACGGTCTGAGGGTCACCACAAGGCGCTTCCGCGCATCAGCTGTGGTGTGTCCATCACTGGGCGCACGAACGCTGATGGGCCTGACTACCTCGGCGCGATCCCGACTTGAGTGCTGGTGGGAACGATGGGAGCGTCGCGATCGGGCATGGTCGCGGCATTGCTGGGCGCACGCTTGCCCGGAGGAGCCGAAACTTGGAGTGCGCAGTCCTGGAGATCTTGAACCTGAGTATTTAGTTTCTTGAGACTTGGGGAGCGTGTGACGATGGTCGGTTGCGCGACAGGGATATGTCGCGCAGTGGCACTATCGACCAAAGAGTTGTCGGGCCGATACCTGCTCGAGGAGCCGGATCGGGCAATGCTAGGACGTTGATTGCCCCTGATGGTCATGATGAACAGCTTGGTGCTCAGCAGACCGCTATCGTCTGGGCTCGGACTGGTTCGCGAATCTAGTCAGGATCGACAGTCACGGGGTATGTGAACGTCCCGCTTGTCGCGCTCGGGCGCGAGACAGAAGATTGGCAATGGCCCACAGGCGAGATGAGGGAGTGGTAGTGAAAGTCGTTGGCTTCACTCTTTCCTGAGCGTTGAGTCACTACGGAAGACTACTGCCTCCGCCGGCCGATACACCCTCTTGAGTTGATTCAACGGGTCATCGGCCGTGAAAGCGGCCCACGTATGAGATGTCGGGTTGGTCAGCTGGATCTCGTGTACGGCCGGTTTTCAGAAGGCCGAATGCGCAACTTCCGAGCCTGATGAGAGACCGACAGCGCTGTTTCACGTGAAACAAGAGGCCCTGGTCGATAGTAGGGGTGGAGATCATCCCTCCGAATCAGGGAACAGCTAGGTCGAGGGGGCGATTCAGGGGCTGGATCGAGACGGCGGAGTCGACTTGTCGAGTCATTTCCATGCTCCGCTTCGATGTCGCTGCACCAAGCTAGCGGGCTTGAGTTCAGCTGGAGGCGGCCGAAACTTGGTGCTGCGCGACCAGTGCGCTGGCGTATAGGAAACCCATGAGCACTGAAGCCCCTTCAAGTCATCCGCCGTGCCACCTTAGCGGCGCGGAGCTGGATGCTCCTGGAGGAATTGGCGCACCACGTGCCCGAACTATCTGTCCGTCGCATTCCTGCAACCTGTGCGGTCACCATCCGTCTAACCACCCGATCCGCGTTGTGGATCGAGACTTGAAGGTGCCGTGCGGTTCAACTGATAGGACATGTGTGCCGAGGGTCAGCGAAGCCAAAATTCCGACTGGCGGCGGGCGTAGCGAGCCGAGGGCGAACTCAAATGGTGGCCGGTTTCACGTGAAACAGGCTGGCGCTCGGGGCCGGGCACGACCGAAGGTAGCGCCGGGTCAAGTAGAGCCGCGGCCATGAAGAAGGGGAGGCACGGCATGCGCCGCACCTCCCCGCGGGGGGACTCGCCCAAGTGTCTACTTGACGAGAACCTCGCTCCACTCCTTCTCGAAGTACTGCTTCGGGCGGGCGCCGATCACCGTTCCGGTGACCCTACCCTTCTCGAACAGGTACACAGCAGGAATGGAGGTGATGCCATACTCAGCCGCGATATTTGGATTGTTGTCCACATCGACCTTGACCACATCGACACGGTCGGCGTACTCGACGGAGATGTCGTCGAGGATGGGGCCAACCTTGCGGCAAGGGCCGCACCATTCGGCCCAGAAGTCCACGATTACAGGCTTCTCGGACATGAGGACCTCGTCGGTGAACTCGGCGTCAGTGACGTTCTTGGCGTTGCTCATCTGGATGATCCGATCTGTTGGAAGGAACTAGGCCTGGGCTGCGAGGGAACGGGATTCGACGTCGGCCAGATAGTGTTCGACGTCGAGCGCCGCCACGCACCCGGAACCGGCTGCGGTGATGGCCTGACGGTAGGTGGGGTCAACAACGTCGCCAGCCGCGAAGACGCCGGGAAGACTGGTCTTCGAGGAGCGTCCTTCAACGGCGATGGTGCCCTCGGCGGTGAGTTCGAGAACGCCCTTGACCAGGCTCGTGCGCGGATCGTTGCCGATGGCCACGAAGATACCCGTCACGGCGAGCTCGGTTTCGGTGCCGTCGAGGAGGTTGCGGAGACGAAGACCGGTGACCTTCTCACCACCGACGACGTCGGCGACCTCGGAGTTCCAGGCAAACTTGATCTTCTCGTGGGAGAGGGCGCGATCGGCCATGATCTTGGAGGCGCGGAGGCTGTCACGGCGGTGGACGACCGTCACGGAGCGGGCGAACCGGGTCAGGAACAGGGCTTCCTCCATTGCGGAGTCGCCGCCGCCGATAACGGCGATGTCCTGGTCCTTGAAGAAGAAACCATCACAGGTGGCACACCAGCTGACGCCGTGGCCGGACAGGCGCTTCTCGTTGGGGAGACCGAGTTCCCGGTAGGCCGAGCCTGTGGCAAGAATGATCGCTCGGGCTTTATAGGTCTCACCGCTCGCGAGGGTGACCGACTTGATCTCGCCGTCGAGCTCCACGGACTCGACGTCCTCGAATTCGATCTGTGCCCCGAACTTGGACGCCTGCTGCTCGAACATGTCCATGAGCTCCGGCCCCTGAACTCCTGAGGGGAATCCCGGGTAGTTCTCGACCTCGGTGGTGTTCATGAGCTCACCGCCGGCAGTGACCGACCCCGCGATAATCAACGGATTCAGGTTGGCGCGTGCTGTGTAGATGCCTGCGGTGTACCCCGCGGGACCGGAACCGACGACGATGACGTCGCGCACGTCTGCGGCAGTCTCAGCAGTGCTCACAGGTGTATACCTCTTCTTTGGGCGATCGAACGATAACGGTGTCAGCAGCCACAACACATCGATAGGTATCGATATTCCATGGAGCTCTCCCGTACAAGCGTACCCAAGGGGAGGCGCGAGGCGTCGAGAACCCTTCACAGATGGAACCCTTCACACATGGGAAGGGGCCCCGGTCAGACCGGAGCCCCTCTCGCAATGCAGCGACGCGCGCCGCTAGTCCACCTTGATCTCGGCGAGACGCAGACCGAACGGGTACTGGGTCTTCGGGGCTGACAGCCGCGGGAGCGAGTTGATCTGAATGATGACGTACTTTGCCGTCGGAGTTCCGGTGACGGGGACAACCACCTGCGGCCCGGTGAAGGAGCTCGTCCCGGCGAGCGTGGCACCCGTCAGGCTCGGCTGATCATTCGTGTAGACGCTGAAGTTACCGCCCGAACCACCGGACTGCAGCAGCGTAACCTGCTTGATTTGGGCCTGATCCTTGAGCTTCACGGCGAGGGCGACGCTCTTGGTGAATCCGCCCCAGTCCTCACGGGCGAACTCCATATCGGACCAGTAGGTTGCCGGGTTTCCGTCAAACGTCAGAGGGAGCTTGCTGTCGAAGTCGTTGGCAAAACTCAGTTCGTCGGGATTGATCCGAGTCACCGAATCGATGGCTGGTGCGGCCGTCGGGGCGGGGGCGGTCCCTGACGATGACGAACTCGCGGCGGAGCTTCCGCTCTGGCCCTGCGACGGGTGCGGTGTGGAACTCGCGGTGCTCGCCGCCTGGGGCTGGAACAGGTTGCCGAGGGTCGTGAAGGCGAAAATCAGCGCCGCGATGAGAACGACAGCGAGGATGCCCCCCACGAGCCACGGCATGGAACGCGGTTTGGTCCTCTCATCGTCTTCGTAGTCTTCGTATGGGGCGGACGACGACGGTCTGGCCGCCTCGGGCATCACGGCGGCGGGGCGCTGGGAAGGCCAGTGCTGACGTGGTTCGGCGGGAGCGTGGCCCTGAACCGGTGAGGCAGCCGTAGGCGTGGGCTCGGTGCCCCCCGCATTCTGCGGAGCCTGCCACGGGGTGACTCGCGGAGTGCCGGGACGTGCGGCACCTGCTGCGGCAGCAGCCGCTGCTCCTCCGGCGGCTCCGTATCCGGCCGAAGCTCCACCGGAGGTCAGTTCCTCCCGACCTCGAGGAGATGGTTCGTCTGAGCGCTGGGGCTGGGTTCCCGACGGTGCGGACTGCGGGGGCGCTGCTGGTGGGGGCGGAATCGATGCGGCGGGGCCGCCGTTATAGGACGCCGGACCGCCGGGCGCCGCAGGGTAGTCAGCCGTCTGGGGCCCGCCCTGTTGGCCAGGCTGCGTGGGACGGGAAGGCGCGGGTGGGTATGTGCCTGGCGCGCGATTCTGGCGTGCCGCGGCCGCTGCAGCAGCCGCGGCGGCCGCGGCACCTGCCGCGCCGCGGGGCGCGGCGCCCCCGGCCCCCGGCCCATGGGGCATGGGCTCCCCGCGTTCGTTATAGCGGATGTAGTTGTCTGGCCTGCCGGGACTGACCGTTCCGTCGTACGTCTCCGGCTCGTGTGAGCGCGATTCGCCGAAGATTTCGCTGCCGAGAGTGTCGGTGAAGAACGGCTCCACATACGGAGTCTCCTGCGCAACGATCAGGTCGAGCAGATCGGCGGGAGATGTATGGTTCGTGATGAGGTACGTGGCCCCGTGGCTGATGCCGAGGTCGAGGACCTGGACGGCACCGTGACGCTCGCCCATTGCGACCTCGCGTGCGCTCTGCGCCAGCTGGTCCGAGTTGGAGGCGCCGGCCACGAGAATGCTGACGGGCCTGTTCAGGACCTGGTCCACGCCGTCAAGGACCAGATCACCCTCACGGGATGTCACGATCGAAGACGTGACTTTGTACCGTCCCCCGAGCACGGTGCCGACGTCGATGGACTGGGACACGGAAACCTCCTGGTCGCGGGCGCGGGCACGACCGGTGGCCGCACCTTGTGCTGCTAGTGATCCTAGCGGAAGGGCGTCTCGGGCCTTCGGGAGCGCTCGGGCTCAGTCCTCGGGAAAATTCGGGTTCTCTCCCGGCGGCCCTTGGAACGAGCGCCGTCCAGGGAGCCGCTCGGGTGTCGGACTGGTGGGACGCGCGCGGTACATCACCGGATCGAACTGCCCGGAAATGCGCGGGATGATGCCCGTGTCGTTCGAGATCGTGGTGATCGCGGCGGTGATGGGAGGCTCGCTGGGCTCGCCGCGTGAGCCGGCGGCAGCACCGGCGTCGTGCGTCGACCGCGCGGGCGACGGCGCGGCGTCACCAAGGCCGAGACGCCCACCGACCCGGCCGAGGATCGGACGGAGGAGATCGCGTACCTCGGTGACGTGGAAGACCCGCAGGAGAACGAAGTACGCGATGAGCATCGGCACGGCAATGATCACGATGGCGGCCAGCGCGGCGAAGTTCGAGCTCCAGATGAACCCGCTGGGGTTGTAGCCGCCGAGGAGCCCGACCGCGACCGCTCCCACGATTGCGGATCCCGTCGCGGCGTAGCCCATGCGGATGTACGAGCGCGCCACGTGCGCGCCATCGAGGTGGCCGAGCTGGCGGCGAAGGTAGTGGCTGCTCAGGACCACCGAGAGGACGTTCCCCACTGTGTACAGGCCGGCGATGGCGAAGATGATGTAGCGCGCGGGCAGGTACTGGATGACGAAGGCGCCGACTACGTTGAGGATCGCGAGCCACAGCTGGATCTTGAACGGGGTGCGCGCGTCCTCCTTCGCGTAGAAGACGCGCGCCATCATGAAGTTGGCGCTCATGAACGGCGTGCTCAGCGCGAGGATGCTCAACGTCTGGGCGAGCATGACGCCGTCGGATGCGCGGCCGCCCGAGAAGAACATGCCCAGCGGCGCGGCGAGTGCGAACAGCGCCAACGCTGCGAACACCGTCGCCACCGCCATAGTGCGGAGTCCGTGCGAGAGCGCTTCGCGGACGCCAGCGCGGTCGCCCGCCTGGGACGCCTCCGTCATGCGGTTGAAGAGGACCGTCGCGAGCGAGAGCGCAATGATTGAGTGGGGCAGGAGATAGAGCTGGGACGCGATCTCGAGGACGGTGTTGCCCGGGACCTGCTGCCACAGCGGATTGCCGGCCTCCTGCAGCCGCTCGCGCTCGGCGCCGGGCTGGGAGGCGACCTTCATGACATAGAGGAACGTCAGCTGGCCCACCGCGGTGGTTGCGAGGGTCCACGCGCCGAGGCGCGCTGCGGCCCCGAGGCCCACGCCCCGCCACCCGAACCGCGGGGAGAGCCCGAGCCTCAGCCGCAGCACGGGGAGCATCAGGAGCGCTGTCTGGATGACGACGCCGAGCGTGGACATCCCGGCGATCATGAACGTGTGGCCGCCGGTCCAGTTGTCCAGGCTGTGGGGATTGGTCCGGTTCGCTCCGAAGATCCACACGAACATGCCCAACCCCGCGATCGCGACGACGTTGTTCACGATCGGGGCCCACATCGCCGGCCCGAAGGCCCCATGCGCATTGAGCACCTGGGTCAAGAGCGCGTAGAGGCCGTAGAAGAAGATCTGCGGGAGGCACCAGAAGGCGAAGACCGTCGCGATGGCGAGCTGAGGGGGACTGTAGCCGGACGTCGTGAGCTGCATGACCCAGGGCGCGGCGAGCGTCACGGCGGCCGTGAGGACCAGCATGACGAGGACGCCGAGTGTCAGGAGGCGGCTGATGTAGTCCGCGCCGCCGTCCCGCGCCTTGCTCGCCTTGATGATCTGCGGCACGAGCACGGAGTTGAACACGCCGCCGGCAACGAGCAGGAAGATGAGGTTTGGCAGGTTGTTCGCGTTGACGAACGTATCGGCGACGGTCGAGCCGAGGCCGAGCGCGAGGATGAGCAGCCACGAGCGGATGAAGCCCAGCGCCCGCGAGACCAGGGTGCCGACGGCCATGATCGCGCTCGAGCGGGCCTCAGAGGCAGGTGCGGATCTGGTCGCTGCCACGGCTACCTCACGAGAGGAGGTGCTCGGGCAGCACCTCGCGGGCCAGATCCGCGATGCGGCGCTCGTTCGGGAAGGACAGGCGCCGCGCGAGCTCCGAGATCGGGACCCACGCGACGTCCACCGCCTCGTGGTCCGGATCGTTCTCGATGGTCAGGTTCCCGCCCACGGCTCGCAGGAGGTAGTGGTGCACCGTCTTGTGGACGCGGTGGCCCGTGACCGTGAACCAGTAGTCGATGCTGCCGAGCGGGGCGAGGATGTTACCCATGATGCCCGTCTCCTCGCCGATTTCGCGGATCGCGGCGAGCTCGTTCGACTCGCGGCCCTCGGGGTGGCCCTTGGGCAGGCACCACTCGAGGCGGCCGCCGCGGTTGATGCGGGCGATGATCGCGACGGGCAGGTTCGGATCGGTAGTGTCGACGACGACGCCGCCCGCCGAGACCTCTTCTACGGTCGGCAGCGACGACGGGTAGGCCTGGCCGGCCGGGGCGATGTGCGGCCCGACAGCCGACGGCAGGGGCGCACTCTTCCTCCTCTGAGGATCGCTCGGCAACGGGATGACCATGCAGTCCACTCTAACGAAAGAGCCCAACCCCGGACTGCATCGGGGCGTGGAAGGCGCCCGCGCCGGGATCTGCCAAGCTTAAAGGACTATGGCAACAGATGAGACGGCAGTGCAGGACCCCCAGTTCGCAGTGGACCCCGTGGTCCTAGAGGTGGGGCAGCGATTCGTGGACGCGGGATTCGAGCTCTCCCTCGTGGGCGGACCCGTGCGGGACATCTTCCTCGGGCGCACCTCGCCGGATCTGGACTTCACCACGTCCGCCGGGCCCGACCAGACGCTGGCCGTCATCAAAGGCTGGGCGGATGCGCACTGGGACATCGGCCGGGAGTACGGCACGATCGGCCTGCGCAAGGGCCGGCACCAGATTGAGATCACGACGTACCGCGCCGACGCCTATGACCCCGAGTCGCGCAAGCCTGCCGTCGCGTTCGGCAAGGACCTCGTGGCGGACCTCGAGCGCCGCGACTTCAGCATGAATGCGATGGCCCTCCGGCTGCCGTCCCTTGAGCTCGTCGATCCGTTCGGCGGGCTGACGGACCTCCACGCGGGGATCCTCCGCACGCCCGGAACCCCCGAACTGTCCTTTTCCGACGATCCGTTGCGGATGATGCGGGCGGCGAGGTTCGCGTCTCAGCTGGGCGTCGGCGTCGCGCCCGAAGTCAGGGCGGCCATGACGGACATGGCGGAGCGGATCGAGATCATCTCCGCCGAGCGCGTCCGTGACGAACTCGTGAAGCTCATCAAGGGAGCGGCTCCGCGCGCCGGAATCGACCTGCTCGTGGAGACCGGCCTCGCGGACCGCGTGCTCCCCGAGGTCCCGGCGCTGCGCCTCGAGGCCGATGAGCACCACCGGCACAAGGACGTCTACCAGCACTCGCTCCAGGTCCTCGAGCAGGCAGCCAGCCTCGAGACCGGTCCGGAGGGCCCGGTGCCGGGACCGGACTTCGTACTGCGGTTCGCCGCGCTCATGCACGACGTCGGCAAGCCGGCAACGCGTCGATTCGAACCTGGCGGCGGGGTCAGTTTCCGCCACCACGACGCCGTCGGGGCGAAGCTCGTGAAGAAGCGCATGAAGGCGCTCCGCTTCGACAACGACACCATCAAGGCGGTCGCCCGCCTCGTCGAGCTCCACATGCGCTTCTACGGGTACGGCGATGCGGGGTGGACGGACTCGGCAGTGCGGCGCTACGTGACGGACGCGGGTCCGCTCCTGGAACGGCTGCACCGGCTCACGCGCTCGGACGTCACGACGCGGAACCAGCGCAAGGCCGACCGGCTCTCGTTCGCCTACGACGACCTTGAGCACCGCATCGCCGAGCTCGCCTCGCAGGAGGAGCTCGCGGCCATCCGCCCGGACCTCGACGGCGAGCAGATCATGGCGATTCTGGGAGTTCGCCCGGGCCCCGTGGTGGGCCGCGCGTACAAGTTCCTCCTCAACGAGCGGATGGACAATGGGCCCGTGTCCGAGGACGAGGCGCGGGAACGGCTGCTTGAATGGTGGGCAGCGCAGCCTGAATCTGCCGTGTGCACCGATCGGACCGACGAGAGCGAGAACGCGTGATGGACGGCATGGGGCTTCCCGGCATGGAGGACTTCGGGCTCACGAGGCTGTGGCTCCTGCGCCACGGTGAGACGGAGTGGTCCAGGAGCGGCCAGTACACGGGGCTCACGGATCTTCCGCTCACTGCGGAGGGCGAGGAGCAGGCGCGCTCGGCCCGGAAGACGTTCGACGGCGTGGAGTTCGGTCTCGTGCTCACCTCGCCCCTGCAGCGTGCCCGGCGCACCGCGGAGCTTGCGGGCTTCCCCGACGCGCAGCCCGAGCCGAACGCGGTCGAGTGGGACTACGGCGACTACGAGGGGGTGCGCTCTGCCGACATCCGTAAGGAAAACCCGGACTACCTCATCTGGAATGACGGGGTGCCCCACGGCGAGACGCTCGAACACGTCGGGGAGCGGGCAGACCGGATCGTTGCGCGGGTGCGGACTGCGGGAGTCGAGCACGCCCTCGTCGTGGCGCACGGGCACTTCTGCCGGATCCTCGCCGCACGCTGGCTCGGCCTGCCAGCGGCCTCGGGCCGGCACTTCATCCTCGGGACAGCCGAGGCCTGCCGGCTCGGGTGGGACAAGAAGACGCCCGCGATCGAGGCCTGGGGACTGTAGGGCTGGTCCTCCCGGGGCTAATCTGAGCTCAATCGGCGCACAGCAGCGAGTTCCCGCGGCCGTCCGCCAAGAATCTCCAGAGAATTTCTCTGCATTCTCTTGCGGTTTATCCAGAGAGTGGTCTACCTTTTGTTATGAGCTGACGGCCTGTGATTGCCGAGTTGATTACGGGCCCGATTACCGATCCGATTATCGAGTCGATCACCGATCAGCCGGCTCAAGCACCAAGACCGAACGACAGCGAAGGAGGCTGGACCGATGACGATGACCGGAGTCCTCAAGCAGGGTTGGACCGATATCTTTGAGTGCGGTCGACGCGGCCTCGTTCCGGTCTTTGGCGCCACGGGCGCCTGACCCTCACGGCAGCGAATCTCCTGCGACGCCACATCACCTGCGCGGCCTGACCGCCGACTCTTGTGGCCTGTTCGCCTCGCGCCTAGGGTACGGGCCTCGCACGCAGAGCGTTGTGAAGCCCGCCTGCTGAGCCGCCCTCCTCTTCCCCGCCTACTGAGGCAGCGCCCACCAAGGCAGTGCCTTGATGCTGCTCCTCGTGCTGGCGGCACGTCCCATGGATTTCTGGTATTTCCTGGGTCATTTTGCCCCGATCAATTCGCTCGGGCTATTTCAGCGTGCCTTTGAGTTGATCGGATGTGCGAATTCCGCGCCGCTCATTCCCTGATGGCGCTTGTCCTCTGATCGGCTCGTCGATCGGTCCACTCCCCGGCCGCGCCATCCTGCGCTGTCCTCCGCACGGAGATCACCATGTCCTCGCGTCAGACCCTGCATTTGCCCAACACCCAGCCACAGCCGGCCGCCAACACTCAGGCGGCCAACACGCCGTCGTCCGCCGGATCCGGCACCGCACGTCCGAGACCCTCCGAGGAGGTGACCACCATGGGCCGCCGCATCCGTCGCGTCCTGTCCGCGATCGGCTCAGCCCGCATCGACAGCGTGCGCATCGACGCGCACCGGGACACCGTGGAGCGCGAGCTCGGACTGTCCCGGCCGATCCTCTGAAGCTGTCAGTCTCTGTTCAGAGAATGCGCAGCCTCTTCCCAGACAAGGACAATTCGTGAAGAATCTCCTTCACGTGCACTGCACCCGTGCACCGGAAGGAGAATCGATGCGCACGAAACTGGCCGCCATCCTCGCGGCTCTCACGACAGTCTGCAGTCTGGCCTTCATCGCGGCCCCCGCCCAGGCGAGCACCGGCGGCACCGCCGATGGTGACGCCCACCCGGGGGTCGCGATGATTGCGTTCTACTCACCCGACGGGCGTTTCCGCTGCTCGGCGGCGCTCGTTTCGCCCACCGTGCTCCTCACCGCCGCCCACTGCACCTCGGACACGGTGGGCAAGGTCCTCGTGGACTTCAGGCCTGTGGTCGCCGAGGCGCCGCCGTCCGGGCTCCCCACGGCCGCGCACCCGAGTGCGGGCTACACGGCGACTGATCTCGCGGGCAGGATCACCGGCACCGCGCAGGCCCATCCGGACTACTCCGGCTTCACCGACCTGCGGAACTGGAACGATCTCGGCGTCGTCGTGCTCGACAGCCCGGTGACTGACAGGCCCACCTACCCGATCGCCGCGGCGGGGACGCTCGATGCGATCCGTCCCGGTGACCTGGCCCAGACGGTCGTGACGGCTGTGGGCTACGGGACGGAGGTGCGCAAGCCGGACTCCGGACCGCAGAAGCCGGCACCCATGAGCTACCCCCTCATCCGCCGCTCCGTGGACATGCGGTTCCAGAAGCTCGACACCCAGGTCTTCCAGACCCACGCCAACGTCAATACCCCACAGGACACCGGCGGGACCTGCTTCGGAGACTCCGGGGGGCCGGTCTTCCTCGACGGGGTGATCGTCGGCGTGACGAGTTTCGGACGCACCGCGAACTGCCGGGGTACCGATGGCTACCAGCGCGTGGACATCCCGAGCTCCCAGACCTGGCTCGCGGGGTTCGGCGTCACTCCCTGACCTCCGGCCTCCCGATGCCGCGGGTCATCCGGCGGGCCGTCCTCCTGTGGGGCGGCCTGCCGGACCGTGGACGTCGAAAGCTGGAGGGGGCCCGCGACGTCGGGCGGTAGGCTCGACGCATGCAGCCGAGCCCCGACGAGAAGCCCGATGCACGGCAGGCGGTCATCTCGCCGACCCGCAATGACCCCCTCCTGCACACGCTTTCCGAGGCTATCGGAGGGCCCCTCGGCGACCACGCGGCCCCCGGCATAGTCCGCAGTGGATTCTGGACGCCCGAGCGCGTGCTCGTGATCCTCACCGCCCTGGCTGCCGTGCTCGGCGTCGTGATCAAGGGCTACTGCCGCGTCAACGGCTGGACGACGCCACAGCATTTCTATGCGGCCTGCTACTCGGACCTGCCCGTCCTGTTCAAGGAGCGGGGCTTCGCCGACGGCATCCTGCCGCTCCTGGGCCAGGGCGCGCCCTTCGAGTACCCAGTGCTCACGAGCCTCATCGCGGGCCTCACTGCGCTGGTCGTGCCCGGGACCGGGACCACCGAGGCGCGCGCCACGGGATACTTCGACGTCAACGCCGTGCTCCTCGCGGTCATGTGGATCGTGGCGGTGGTCGCGACCGCGCGCTCCAACCGGCGGCGCCCGTGGGACGCGGCCATGCTCGCCATTGCCCCCGGCGCCATCCTGGCAGGGTTCATCAACTGGGACCTGTGGTCGGTGGCGCTGCTCGCGGTGGGCATGTACCTGTTCGCCCGGAACCAGCCCGTGTGGGCGGGCGTGCTCATCGGCCTCGGCGCGGCCACGAAGCTGTACCCGGTGCTCGTGCTCGGGGCCATCGTGCTGCTCGCAGTGCGCACCGGACGGTACAGGCCGCTGTGGCTCACGGCCGCGGCCGCAGGGGTGACGTGGCTCGCCGCGAACCTCCCGGCGATGCTCCTCGACCCGCGTGGCTGGGTGTACTTCTTCGACTTCGCCCGCGACCGCACCGCCGGATTCTCGTCCATCTACTTCGCGTGGAACCTCGTCGTGGAACGCATCCGCTACGGCGCACCGCTCGAGACGCCTGCCGTCAACGTCATCGCGACCGTGTCCTTCAGCCTCGCGTGCCTCGCGATCGCGTTCGTGGCCCTGCACGCGCCGCGGCGGCCGCGGTTGGCCCAGCTGACGTTCCTCATCGTCGCCGCGTTCATCCTCACCAACAAGGTCTACTCGCCGCAGTATGTCCTCTGGCTCATCCCGCTCCTGGCCCTCGCGCGGCCGCGCTGGCGGGACTTCCTCCTCTGGATGCTCGCCGAGGCGCTGCACTGGTGGGCGGTGTGGATGTACCTGGGGGCCACGACGAGCGGGGGTCCGTCGACGAACAACATCGATTCGCCCTACTACGTGGGCGCGATCCTCCTGCACATGATCGCGGTCGGCTACCTGTGTGCGCGCGTGCTCATGGACATCTACGAGCCCTCCGGTGACCCGATCCGCCTCTCCCGGCAGGACGATCCGCAGGGCGGCGCGTTCGACGGCGCGCCGGATGCGCTCACGTGGGCCGATCTCCGCCGGAAGGTCAGTGCCGGACTGCGGGCGGGCCGTGCCTGACGCCACCGCAGGCAGCGCGGTGCCAGAGTCCGGGGACATGGCCGCGAACGCTGTGGACGCCACGACGACGAGCACCGAGCAGGTCCTGCGCTGGTTGCGCGTCGCCCTTCACGTAGGCTTCGCGGCCCTCCTCCTGGTGGGGACGGTCCGATCCGTGCTTCCCTCCCCGTCGCTGGCGGGCACGACGACGGACGGTGCCATGCGCGCGCCAGCACCTCTCGGCGTCGTGCTTCCCGCCGCGGCGCTCCTCGCGGCCGTCTACCTCGCGGGGACCGTGGCCGAGAAGCGGCACGCCCAGGGGGCGACCTTCGATCCCGCGCGGTACGTGCTGCCGTGGCTCGGGGTGGTCTGCGGGCTGTGGCTCGTGCTCGTGGCGTCCAGCGCCGAATTCGCCTGGGTTGCGTTCGCGCTCTTCTTCCTGCAGCTGCATCTGCTTGCGCGGTGGTGGGGCGTCATCGCGGTGGTCGTCACCGCCGAGCTCGTGGTCCTGGCCCTCTGGCGGCACGGCGGAGGCGGCCCCATCGCCCCCGCGACACTGCTCGGGCCGCTGTTCGGCGCTGCGTTCGCCGTCGTGACCTCGTTCGCGTACCGCGCGCTCTATACGGAGGCCGAGGCGCAGCGCGCCGCCGCCGACGAGCTGCGCCGCACCCGGGCGGCACTCGCCGAGAGCCAGCACCGCGCAGGTGTCCTGGCCGAGCGGGAGCGGCTCGCGCGAGAGATCCACGACACGCTCGCGCAGGGCTTCTCCTCGATCGTGCTCATGGGCCGGTCTGTGGCCAAGGCCCTCGACGAGGGCGATGCACCCGCCGCGCGCGAGCGGCTCGGGATCGTGCAGGCCACCGCCGCCGACTCCCTCGCGGAGGCGCGGGCGTTTGTCCGGGGGCTCTCCTCGCCGGCGCTCGCGCCTGCGGCCGGGGAGCGGGGCGACGCCGGCCCCGGGGTTTCGACTCCGCTCAACCCCCGGGGCCGGCTCCCGGACGCGCTGCGCGGGCTCTGCGTCCGCACTGCCGCCGAGTCGTCCGCCCGCGGCAACGGGCTCGAGTGCCGCTTCGACCTCGACGGAGAGCCTCGCCCGCTCACCACCGCAGCGGAGGAGGTGCTCCTGCGGGCTGCCCAGGCGAGCCTCGCGAACGTGTGGGCGCACGCGGCGGCGCGCACCGCCGTCGTGAGCCTGGCCTACCTCGACGGCGAGGTGATGCTCGACGTGTTCGACGACGGCGCCGGGTTCGACCCGGCCGCGCTGCCCGAGGCGCCGCGCCCCGACGGGACCGGGTACGGGCTGCGTGGGCTGCGCGAGCGCGTCGAGGGGATCGGCGGAACCCTCGCGATCGAATCGGCTCCGGGCGAGGGAACGGTCGTGGCGGTGCGGCTTCCGGCGCCTGGCGGAGGAGTCTTCGGAGCGGCGGGCACAGGACAAGGGGACGCATGATCCGGGTGCTGCTGGTCGACGACCACCCCGTGGTGCGCGCGGGGCTGCGCGCGATGCTCTCGGATTTCGAGGAGGTCGAGGTCGGTGCCGAGGCGTCCGACGGCGCGGCCGCCCTCGCCGAGCTCGAGAAGGCCCGCACGCTCGGCGAGCCGATCGACTTGGTGCTCATGGATCTCCAGATGGCCGGCATGGACGGCGTCACGGCCACCGGAATGATGCGTGCGCTCGACGCCGCGCCGCCGGTCCTCATCCTCACGACCTACGACACCGACGCGGACATCCGCGCCGCCCTTGCGGCCGGGGCCGCCGGATACATGCTCAAGGACGCACCACCCGAGGACATCCGCAGGGCAGTCCTCGCGGCCGCCGCCGGGTCCCGAGTGCTCGCGCCCGGGGTCGAGGCGCGAATTGAGCGGACCCGGGCCGAGGACGCCCTCTCGGACCGCGAGCTCGAGCTCCTCGAGCGGCTCGCCGGCGGCGCGAGCAACCGGCAGCTCGCCAGGACGCTCTTCATCTCCGAGGCGACCGTCAAGACGCACCTCGTGCACATCTACGCGAAGCTCGGCGTGGACAACCGGACCGCTGCGATCGCCGAGGCGCGGCGGCGCCGGATCATCCGGAAGTAGGCGGGGTTTCCGTCCGAGGGTGCGCTCCAGCCCGGTTCGGCTCATAGCCGGATGAGCCCCGTGGCCGGGTCCAGGGCGGGAAGTCGGGCTGAGGCGCGTAGCGACCGTTGCGGATCCCGGCACAATGGACCGGTGACCTCCGCGCGTCAGCCCTTCGACCTCGACCGGATCGGCCGCGGCCTGACGTTCGCCGGCTCGCTCCCCGCGCTCGAAGGCGTGCTGGCGGCGGGGCCCGGGCCGGCCGCCGTCGTGCAGGCCCCTCCCGGCACGGGCAAGACGACCCTCGTCCCGCCGCTCGTGGCGAATCTCGCCTTCGCTAGGTGGGCAGACGACCGCGCGGCCGCGCCGCGTGTCGTCGCCGCGCCGCGTGTCGTCGTCACGCAGCCCCGGCGGGTCGCCGTGCGGGCGGCCGCCCGCCGACTGGCCGCGCTCGATGGCACGGCCGTGGGCGGCCGCGTTGGGTACACGGTCCGCGGCGAGCGGAAGGCCGGTCCCGGGACGGTCGTCGAGTTCGTGACCCCGGGCATCCTCCTGCGCCGCCTCCTCGCGGATCCCGGGCTCGAGGGCACCGCCGCCGTGGTCCTCGACGAGGTCCACGAGCGCGGCCTCGAGACCGACCTCCTCGTCGGGATGCTCGCCGAGGTGCGGCAGCTGCGCGCGGATCTCACGGTCGTCGCGATGTCCGCTACCGTCGACGCCCCGCGGTTCGCGGCCCTCCTCGCGGACGAGCCCGGCACGCACGACGGCGGCGGCCCGGCTCCCGTGGTCGACTCGCCGTCGGCGCTGTACCCGCTCGAGGTGGGGTGGGCGCCGTCGTCCGCTCCAAGGCTCGATGAGCGTGGGGTGACGCGCGCGTTCCTCGACCATGTCGCGGACGTGGCATTTGCCGAGCACGCCGCGGCGCTCTCCGCGGGGCGCGATATCGACGCACTCGTGTTCGTGCCCGGCGCGCGCGAGGTCAATGTGGTGGCTCAGCGACTGCAGGGGCTGGTCCGCGGAGCCGGGGTCGAGGTCCTCGAGCTGCACGGCCAGGCGCCGGCCGCCGAACAGGACCGGGCCGTGTCGGGCCGTGCGCCCGGGGATCTGCCCCGAATCGTCGTCTCGACGGCTCTCGCGGAATCCTCCCTGACGGTCCCGGGCGTGCGCCTCGTGGTCGACTCGGGGCTCTCTCGGGAGCCTCGGCGCGATGCGTCGCGCGGGATGTCGGGCCTGGTGACGGTCTCGTGTTCGCGGGCCTCGGCCGAGCAGCGCGCCGGACGCGCGGCACGCCAAGGACCTGGACGCGTGGTGCGGTGCTACGACGAACGCGCGTATGCCGCCGCTCCCGCCCATTCGACGCCCGAGATCGCCTCCGCGGACCTGACCGAGGCCGCGCTGGTGCTTGCATGCTGGGGCGCGCCGGGCGGGGAGGGGCTCGCGCTGCCGGATCCGCCGCCGCGGGCAGCGCTGGCGGACGCCCTCGCCGTGCTCTCCGCCATCGGTGCGATCGATCATCTGGGCCATGCGACCGAACTGGGCAGGACCCTTGCGCGCATTCCTGCCGACCCCCGGCTTGGGCGGGCGCTGCTCGACGGCGCCGCGCTCGTCAGCCCAAGGCTGGCCGCCGAGGCCGTGGCGATGGTGGCCCGAGATCTCCGGCCTCCCGGTGCCGACCTGGGCCGGCTGCTCGGGTCGCTGCGGTCAGGCCCGGACCCGCAGGCGAGGGCCTGGGCGCAGGAGGTGGGGCGCTTCGAGCGCCTCGCCCGGGAGATCTCTAGCCAGGTAGCCCGGCGCGGGACGAGGCCTCGCGCGGGTGACCCCGCATCCGCGGGTGGTGACCCCGCATCGGTGGGAGGCGACTCCTCATCCGCGAAAGGTGACTCCTCATCCGCGAAAGGTGACTCCGCATCGGTGGGAGGTGACTCCGCATCGGTGGGAGGTGACCCCGCATCGGGGGTGGGGACGGTGATCGCGCTGGCGTTCCCCAGCTTCGTGGCTCGCCGCGTCGCGGGCTCCGGTGGGGGCCGCGAGCAGTACCTTCTGGCCTCTGGCACGCGGGCCGGCCTGCCGGCGGGCAGCTCGCTCGCGGGTCACGAATGGCTCGCCGTTGCCGACGCCGCGCGGGCGGCGGGCCGGGACGCCGCGGGGACCGGCGCCGTCGTGCGTGCGGCCGCTCCGATCAGCCAGCAAGCGGCCGAGCGCGCCGCGGCGCACCTGCTCACCGACAGGGTCGAGGCCCGATTCGAGAACGGCAGGGTCGCGGCGAGGCGGGAACGGCGGCTCGGCGCGATTGTCCTCGTGTCGACCCCGGTGAGGCCGACGCGCGAGGAAGGGCACGGCGCCGTCGTGCGTGCGCTCGCGGCGGAGGGGCTCGGGATGATCGGCTGGTCCGACGCCGCGGACGCGCTGCGCCGTCGGCTCGCCCTCGTGCGCCGCGAGCTGGGCGACCCGTGGCCGGACGTGACGGAGACCGGTCTGCTGTCCCGGCTCGAGGACTGGCTCGCCCCCGAGCTCGACGCGCTGGCTGGCGGCGCGTCAGTTCGATCCGTGAACCTCTCCCAACCCCTGCGGCGGCTCCTGCCCTGGCCCGAGGCGGCGCGTTTCGACGAACTCGCGCCCGAGCGGCTCGAGGTGCCCAGCGGATCCCGGGTCCGGATCGAGTACCCGGCAGTTCCCGACGGTTCGGGCTCGACGGTGGCCGACGACGTACCCGCAGCTTCAAGCCCTCGGCCGGTGGTCGCCGTGAAGCTCCAGGAGTGCTTCGGCTGGGCCGAGACGCCCCGGCTCGTGGACGGGCGGGTGCCCGTTGTCTTCCAGCTGCTCTCCCCGGCTGGTCGCCCGCTGGCCATCACAGGCGACCTCGCGTCGTTCTGGTCGGGGCCGTACGCCCAGGTGCGCGCCGAGATGCGCGGGCGCTACCCCAAGCACCCGTGGCCCGAGGACCCGTGGAGCGCGGTGGCGACAGCGAGGACGAAGCGGCGGATGGAGGGCTGACCTAGGCCTACGGGCCCTCGATCGGCCGGGGTTCGTCGCAGAGCAGGTGGTACCAGCTGTCGGCGAGCACCTCGATCGCATGTTCGCGGTTCGGCTCGTACTTGCGCCGGGTCCACAGCGTCGCGACGTAGTCGAGCTGTGTGAAGGCCAGCGTCCCGCGGATGTGGCGGGTCTCCTCCTGGAAGCGGCCCGCCAGATCCATCCCCCGGACGATGTCCGAGATGACCTCCTCGTGCCAGGACTCGACCATGTCCCGCACCTCGGCATCGACGGCGGCGGCCTCGTCGAGGACGTCGAGGTACGGACGGAACACCGGCCACAGCGCGGCGCGGGACTCGAGCCACGCGAGGACCCCCTCGAGCGCGCCCTCGTGGACCACGTCCACGAGCTCTGCCGCCGTCGAGGCGCTGTTGGGTCCGTAGGCGCGGTCGAGCATCTCGTTGACACGCGCCATGAAGTCCTTCATGAGGTCCGTGCGGGACGGGTAATAGGCGTAGAACGTGACCCGCGTGGTGCCCGCCGCGGCGGCGATCTCGTCGATCGTCGTCGCGGAGTACCCCTTCTCGACGAACAGCTCGAGGGCCCGCTGCACGATCCTGTCGCGAGTCAGCTGCTTCTGGGCTTCCCGCAATGAAGGCATGGATTGATCCTAATGCTGGAGTGCGGTGAGCGATGGGCGCGCGAGCGCCTCCGGGCCGGAACCGGCCAGGCGCCGCAGCTTCGGGATGGCGATCCGGTAGTTGATCGCCGCGGCCGTCCCGGACCCGTCCCCGTGCTGCCATCGCAGCAGCTTCGATTCGGCAGCGGCGCCCTCTTCGAGGTAGTCCGGGACGCCGACCATCGGCGTGAAGCCGACCGCCTTGAGAGAAAGGCCGAAGGCTTCGGTCCAGAAGTATGGCTCGAAGTCGAACTCGGGTGCCGAGTCGCCCTCGAGCAGGCCCGCCGCCGCGGACTTGGCCTGATCGATCGCGCTCGTCCACAGCGGCACGCGGCCCATGCCCCGCCGGGTCGGGAAGTGCGCCACGTCCCCGGCCGCCACGATGTCGGGGCGGACGCGGCCCCGCGAGTCGACGCGCAGCGAGCCGTCCCCGGCAAGGATCCCGGAGCCCGCGAGCCAGCCCGTGTTCGGCTCATCTCCCACCGCCGCGACGATCAGGTCCGCCTCCAGCACCGTTCCGTCGGCGAGGGCCACCCGCGCGTCCGCGCCGGATCCGGCCAGACGGGCCGTGCCGCCCTGGACGAACCGGAGCCCGCGCCGCGCGGCTGCAGAGGTGAAGACCTCGGACAGGTAGCCTCCGAGCTGGCGCGCGAGAGGCTGGCCGTCCGTGACGAGCGTGACCTCGCAGCCGGCGTGAAGGCAGCCGGAGGCGACCTCCATGCCGAGGGGCCCGCCGCCGACGACGACGACGACGGAGGGCCGGGACTCGACGCGCTGCTTGAGCAGGATCGCATCCTCGATCGTGCGGAGGGTGACGTCCTGCGCTCCGGCCCCGTCAGGGGACCGGCCGGCCTCGGGAGCGAGGCGCCGCGCCCGCGAGCCCGACGCGATGACCAGGCCGTCGTACGGAACCTCGCCGCCGTCGTCGAGCTTGACGACGCGCGCCTCGACGTCCAGACCGGCGGCACCGACGCCGAGCAGCACCGATGCCTCGTGCGTCGGCTCGGGCAGCTGGTGCGCGTTCAGGTCATCATCGCCGTGCAGGAGCGCCTTCGACAGAGCCGGGCGGCTGTACGGGTGGTGCGTTTCGGCGCCGACGACCGTTAGCTCGCCGTCGAACCCGCCGGAGCGTAGCGAGTCGCAGGCGGTGAGCCCGGCGATGCCGTTGCCGACGACGACGATGCGCCGGAGAGGTGCCGTCATGCCGAGACCAGGCGGAGGGCGGCGACTGGACATACGCGGACGGCCGCCTTGGCGGCCTCGAGATCCGCGCCGTCGACCTCCTCCACATCGATCACCAGATCGCCGTCGTCGTCGAGGTGCATGAGCCGGGGTGCGGCCTCCTCGCAGAGGCCGTGGCCCTCGCAGCGGGGGCGGTCGAGTTCGATCCGGCCGCTCATGCTGCGACCACCTCGAGGACGCGGAGGGACTCAATGCTGCGGGTCATGTTGCTCGGGACCCGGACCGGCTCCGAGATCGTGATCGACTGGACCTGGCGGGCCAGCGCGCTGACGATCGCGTGTCCTTCGAGCCGTGCGAGGCCCTGGCCGGCGCACCCGTGCGGGCCGTAGCCGAACGAGAGGTGGTCGGTCGGGTTGCGTCGGACATCGAAGGTGTCCGGGTTCTCGTAGTGGCGCGGGTCGCGGTTGCCCGCGCCGATGAGGAGTCCGATCTGGGCGCCCTTCGGGACGGTGTAGCCGTCGATCTCGACCTCGCGGGTCGTGGTGCGGCCCCAGATGTGGATCGGCACCCAGTAGCGCAGCACCTCGGCGAAGGCCGCAGGCACGAGGTCCGGGTTCTCGCAGACGATCTCGAGCTGCTCGGGGTGGCGACCGAAGAGGGCCACGATGTTCCCGATAGAGGCGATAGTCGTATCCACGCCGGCGCCGAGGTACTGGTGGATGATGTGGCCGGCCGTGCCCTCGGGGATGTCGCCGCGGGCCTCGGCGTCGAAGATGCCCCGGCCGATCGAGCCCGGAGTGAGGTCCTCGGCCTTGACGGAGGAGCACCAGCCGTAGAGCTCGCCCGCGATGGGGAAGCTCTCCTGCGTGCGCTGGTTCATCGGGCCGAGCACCTGCATGGCGGCCTGGCCCCAACGCAGCATGTTGTCCTTGACGTGCCCGCTGAAGCCGATGAGGTCGGCGACGATCTCGAGCGGGAAGGCCCGTGCGAGCGAGTCGATGGCTTCGAAGCTGCCCGCGGCGACGAGTTCGGCGACGAGCTTCTCTGCCTTCTCGTCGATGACGACCTTGAGCCCACGAAGTGCGCGCGGTGTGAGGTTCTCCGACAGCGTGGCCCGCAGCTGCGTGTGCATCGGCGGGTCGGATGCGAGCGAGGTCCCCTGCAGCGCCTCGTTGACCATCGGGTTGAAGCCGAGCGTGGTCGACGAGAACGTCGCCGGATCACCGAGGGCGTCGCGGATGACGTCATAGCGGGTGAGGACGTAGAGGTCGTTCTTGGGGAGGTGGACCACGCCGGCCTGCTCGCGCAGTTCGGCGTAGGCGGGGTAGGGGTCGACGACGATCTCGTCGGACCAGATGTCGATGTCTGATTCGAGTGGAGTGCTCATTGGTGGTGCTCTCTGTGGGAAGTTGGAATTGGTCTGGGGGCGTCGAGGGCCGGTCAGTCCCTGCAGGTCACGGCGGCCGCATCGGCCGCAGCCTCGGCGTTGGCCTCGGTGGTCTCTGCGATCGCATCAGCGGAGGGTGCCGTCGAGCGCCCGGAGATGAAGAGGGTCAGGAGGGCGGAGATCGTCGCCGCGACGGCGGCCACGAGGTACACCATCTGGAAGCCCTGGCCCAGCGATGTGCCGGCTACACCTTGGATCTGGTGCTGGACTGCGCCGAGGGCGCCGACCATGCCGCTGACTGCCTGCTGGGGCGCGCCCCCGGCAAGCGCTTGACCTGAGAACTGCGCGATGACGCCATCCCAGCCCGAGAGGAATCCGAGCGGCGGTATCTGGGACAGCCCGGCGACGGCGTCCGCGGGCAGCCCGGCCCCGTTGAGGATGCCGGCGAGGGGGCCCGCGAAGACCGACGCGCCGATGCTGAACGCGATGGCGGAGCCGATCACCGGACCGAGGGCGAACCCGAGGTCGCGCAGGAGGTTCGTCGTGGCCGAGGCCATGCCGATGTCCTTCGGCTGGACGGTGTTGATCGCGACGGCGGTGATGGAACCGATCGTGAGTGCGAAGCCGATGCCGAGGAACAGGAGGGGAAGGATGAAGGCCGTCCACGGGGTGCCGCCGAACTGCTCCGGGACGCCGAGGGAGAACGTGGAGAGCCAGTAGCCGGACAAGGCCATGAAGGCGAAGCCGGCGGTGAGCGCCCAGCGCGGCGCAACGTGGTGGATGAGCCACCCCACCACGGGGATCAGGAGGAAGGCGGGACCCTGGATGAAGACGAACAGCACGCCCACCTTCCAGGTGTCTGCCAGCGCGAGCCCGCCGACGGCGACGCTGGTGCTGAAGGCGATCGCGAGGAACGCGAACATGCCGGTGACAGCGACGATTCCGGTGATCGAGTAGGCGCTGTTCTTGAACAGCGAGAGGTGGATGAGCGGCTGGCGGGTCCGCGACTCGATGACCACGAAGAGGACGAGCAGGATGCCGCCCACGACGTAGCTCGCGATGACCTCGGGCGAGCCGAAGCCCGCATCGACAGCCTGGACCGTCGCGAAGAGGACGGCGATGAGGCCGAGCGCGAGGGTGGACTGCCCCGGGAGGTCGAGCTTCCGTCCCTGGGGGGCGGCGGAGTCAGTGGCGCGGACCGCAACGACGAGGACGACGACGGCGAGTGCGGCCGCGACGTAGTAGGCGACGCGCCAGCCGTGAAACACGGCCGTAGCGCCTCCCGGAGCTCCGGCCGCGCTGGGAACCGTGAAGATCTGCGCGGTGAGGCCCGCGAGGACGGGGGAGATGACTGCGCCGAGCGAGAGGAAGCCCGCCCACGTGGCGATGGCCCGCGCTCGCGCCCGGTGATCCGGTGTGATGGCGGCGATCATCGACAGCGAGATGGGGAAGAGGATGCCGGCGCCGATGCCGCCGATCGCCTGGGCGAAGATCATCATCCCGGTGGTCGGCGCGAGCGCGGC
Organism: Sinomonas sp. P10A9; assembly: GCF_041022165.1. Classification (GTDB taxonomy): domain Bacteria; phylum Actinomycetota; class Actinomycetes; order Actinomycetales; family Micrococcaceae; genus Sinomonas; species Sinomonas puerhi. The sequence goes on along the minus strand of NZ_CP163302.1, from coordinate 4,255,428 downwards.
GAGGACAGAGCCGACGGCGGTGGCCACGGCCCCCGCGTAGATGAGCTTCTTCCGTCCGAACAGGTCGCCGAGGAGCCCCCAGCTGAGCTCGAAGACGACGATGCCCATCATGAACATGCCCGCGATCCAAGTCAGGCCCGCACCCGACGTATGGAAGTCGTTGGCGAACGTGCCGTTGAGGGCGCCGGGCAGGGCGTTGGTGATCTGGGCGAGGGTGACTGCGCTGTAGGCGGCCACGAACGTGGCACGTGCCGAGCCTCCGCCCGGCGTCGTGCTGACCTGACTCATCGATGAAACTCCTTCGTTTCCAAGTGAGGAAGAGGGGTGTGCTGCATCACAGTTTGCCTGTATCTTTACATAGTGTCAAGAGTCACAACGTGATGCATGATTCGCGGACGTGACGATAGAAACGCGATGGAAAGTTTCTTGACATCATGTAAAGAGAGTGTGATGCTAGGCACAGTACGCCGGGCTCTCGCCGGGTGTTTCCCCTTCGCCAAGCCCCCGTCCCCAAGCTCCAAAGGAGAGGCCTTGAGTCACCCCACAGCCATCGCCCTCGGCGATATCCACACGGACGAGCCGCGCTCCGGCACGTCCGTCAATACTGTTCTGGGCCCGATCCCCGCCGACGAGCTGGGGGTGGTCGCGGTCCACGAGGCGCTGCTCTCGGTGGTCCCGGGCGCCGAGTACGCGTTCGACGTCACGATGGACCGCGCCGAGATCTTCGAGGCCCTGGCGGCCAAGCTCGCGGACTTCCGCGAGCACGGCGGAACGGCCATCGTTGACAGCACGGGCATGTTCCACGGCCGCGACGTCCTGCTCCTCGAAGCGCTCTCGCGCAGCACCGGCGTGCACATCGTCGCCTCGACGGGCATGGGCCCGGAGGAGATGCTCGGGGGCTACTTCCTCACGCCGCAGACCAATCCGCCCACGCCGTGGCCGGCCGAGAAGTTCGCTGTCCTCTTCACCAAGGAGGTCACGGAGGGCATGGTGGTGCCGCGCGTCGAGCGGCGCGGCGCCGCTGGGCTGGTGGCCACCGCTGCCACCCGCGCGGGCATGACGCCCACGGACGAGAGCCTGTTCCGCGGCGCGGCCCGGACCGCCCTCGCCACGGGGGTCCCGCTCTCGATCCGCTACGGCAAGGATGCCGTCGCCGAGCTCGAGGTCGTCCTGGACGAGGAGCTCCCGGCCGCCCGCGTCGTCGTCGGCGGTCTCGACCGCAAGGATGCGGTCGCTGCGGGCGCGCCGCTGGAGGTCGCCCGTCGGGGCGCCTTCGTCGCGTTCGACCATGTGGGCCTGGACGACGACGCCGACCACCTCACCGACGCCGAGCGGGTTGCCGCGGTGCTCGAGCTCGTCAGGGAGGGGCACGCGGACCGGATCCTGCTCTCGTCCAACGCGATCGGCGTCGCGAAGGGCCAGCCGGATTCGGACGTGCCGTTCAGCTACCTCCTCTCAGCCTTCATGCCCCTCCTGGCGGCGCAGGGCCTGGCCGACGAGGACGCCCAGCGCATCCTCGTGGACAACCCGCGCAACCTCCTGGCCCTCTCGATCGCAAAGGCTGCGTGACCCCATGTCCAAGGTGAACACGGTCCTGGGAACCATCCCCGCGGAAGAACTCGGCCTCGTGGCCATCCACGAGCACATCGGCTACGGCATGCCGGGCTCCGAGCTGGACACGACGTGGTGGAAAACCCCCGAGCAGCGGTACGAGGAGACGGTGCCGAAGCTGCGCGCCTTCCATGAGAACGGCGGCGGGACGTTCGTGGACGCGACCGGCATCTGCAACGGCCGCGACGTGGACTACTACAAGTCCCTCTCCGCCAAGACCGGCGTGCACATCGTCGCGTGCACCGGGTTCGTGGGCGGCGACACGGCGCTGCCGCACTTCGCGAACGCGCCCGTCGAGTACCTCGCGGCCCAGTTCATCCACGAGATCACCGTGGGCATCGGCGCCACGGGGGCCAAAGCCGGCGTCATCAAGGTCGGCGTGAGCCGCGGCGGGCGCATGACCGAACTGGACAAGCGCATCTACCGCGCCGCCGCCCGCGCCGCCGTGCAGACCGGCGTACCGATCCTGACCCACCTCGCGATCGACGCCGAACCCGCCATCGCGATCTTCCGCGAGGAGGGCCTGCCGCTGGACCGCGTGCTCTTCGGCCACGTGGACGACGGCGTCAATGCGGAGAAGACCCAGGACACCTGGATCGTCGAGCAGGGCGGCCGCCTCGGCTTCGACACGTTCGGCTACGAGACCGAGCTGCCCGACCCGCCCTTCTGGGCCCGGCCGCGCAACAAGCGGCTCGAGCACTTCCTGCGCTTCGTCCAGGGCGGCCACGCCGACCAGGTCCTCGCCTCTGCCGACGCGAACTGCAGCCCGCTGGGCTGGCCCGGCGTCAAGGGCCACACCGTGAACTACATCTTCGAGCAGCTCATCCCCGACCTGCGCAAGGCCGGCGTCGACGAGGAGACCATCACCAAGATCTTCGTCGAGAGCCCCGCCGACTTCCTGAGCATCAAGAACTGACTTCCCAGAAAGAGACCCAGCCATGAACTCTTCAATGCTGAAGAACCTGAACATCGCCATCATCGGGGCCGGCTACGCCGGAGCCGCCTCGGCCAAGGCCCTGAGCCTGCTGGGCGCGAACGTCACCGTCTACGAGCAGGCCGGCCAGACCCGCGAGGTCGGCGCCGGCATCGGCCTCCGCCCCAACTCCATGGAGCGCTTCCGCGAGTGGGGGATCCGTGACGCGATCGCCGCCGTCTCCTCCCCGAGCGACTACTTCGAGATCCTGACCGCCACCGGCGAGCCGATCATGAAGGACTCCTGGCCCGAGATCGAGAAGTACGGCCCCACGCACCTCATCCACCGCGGCGACTTCATCGAGGCCCTCATCGGCGTGCTCCCCGAAGGCATGGTCAAGCTGGGCCACAAGCTCGAGAAGATCGAGGCCGCCGAAGGCAATGACAGGGACAAGTCCGTCCTGACCTTCACCAACGGCGCCGTCGTCGAGGCCGACCTCGTGGTCGGCGCCGACGGCATCAAGTCCGTGGTGCGCGAGCAGCTCTTCAGCGACAAGGGCCCGGTCTTCTCCGGCGAGCACGCCTACCGCGCCGTCATCGACTCCGACGCCACGCACGGCCTGACCATCGATGACAACCTGCGCATGTACATCGGCCACGGCACGAAGGTCTACTTCCTGCCGCTGCGCCACCGCAATCAGGTCTCCTTCGACATCACGGTCCTGAACCCGGAGAGCACGTGGGCGCCGTCCATCACGAAGGAGGACCTCCTCAAGACCGTCGAGGGCTTCGACCAGCGCATCGTGGACATCACCCGCGAGCTCGACATGGACACTGTGAATGTCCGCGCGGTCTACGACATCGACCCCGTCGACGTCTGGCACTCCGACTCCGTGGTCCTCGTCGGCGACGCCGCCCACTCGATGCTCCACCACCAGGGGCAGGGCGCCAACTCCGCGATCCTCGACGCTGGTGCCCTCGCCGACGCCCTCGCCGAGGCCGACACGGTCAAGGAGGCGCTCGCGCAGTACCAGGCCACCCGCAAGCCGGTCACCGACGAGCTGCAGCGCATCTCGCGCCAGGGCTGGAGCGAAGACGAGGTCAACTCCGTCTTCCCCGGCCAGAAGCCCGAGTCCCAGCAGCAGTCGGCACCGGCCGAGACCGTCGAGGCCTGAGCCCATGGCGCTGCATCCGGAGATCGCCCGTATCGTCGCCAGTCTCCCCGCCCCGCCGCCGGGCCCGATCGACCCTGCCGTGCTCCGTGCCGACGAGGAGTCGCACGTCCCCGCCCCCGACGACCGCCTCCCGCTGCACGCGGTCGACGACGCCGTCGCCGCCACGCCGTCGGGCGACGTCCCGGTCCGGATCTACACGCCCGCCGAGGCCGACTCGTATGGGGTCATCGTGTACTTTCACGGCGGCGCGTTCTTCCTCGGAAGCCTCGACACCCACGACCACGTGGCCCGTGCGCTGGCCAAGGAGACCGGCGTCAAGGTCATATCAGTCGGGTACCGCAGGGCCCCGGAGGCCGCCTTCCCCGCAGGCCTGACCGACTGCTACGGCGTGGTCCGCTGGGTCGCCGAGCACGGCGAGGACCTCACGTGGGACAGGACCACGCTCGCCGTGGCCGGCGACAGCTCCGGCGGCACGTTCGCCGCCGCCGTCGCTGCCATGGCGCACGACGACGGGTTCGACCGGATCACCCACCAGATCCTCTACTACCCGTCTCTGGACCTCGACTTCGACGAGGCCCGCTATGCCTCGCTGCGGGAGAATGCGACGGGCTACGGTCTCGAGACCGCGGGCCTGAAGCCGTTCAACGCGTTCTACCTCGACAGCGGCGCCGATCCCGCCGACCCGCTCGTTTCCCCGATCAAACGCGAGGACCTTACCGGCCTTCCGGCGGCCCTCATCCTCACCGCGGAGTTCGACCCGCTGCGGGACGAGGGCGAGCTCTACGGCCGGCGCCTCGCGGAGGTGGGCGTCGACGCGACCGTCACGCGGTATAGCGGCGCGAATCACGGCTTCGTGGCGAACTTCGGCTGGATCCCGGAGTACGCCGCGGCCTTCGCCCAGACCCGGGACTTCCTCGCCGGCGCCTTGGCTGAGAAGGCGAGCGGACGATGAACGGCACCGCCACCGTCCACCCGCTCGTCTCGCCGTGGGGCCGATTCGGCCTCTACAGCTACTTCATCGATGCGCCCGAGCCGGCGATCGTCGACACGGGCATCGCCTCCTCCCCCCGGGAGGGCATGATCCCCGCACTCGAGCAGCTCGGCCGCAGCATCGACGAGATCAAGTGGATCTTCCTCACCCACGGGCACATCGACCACCTCGGTGGCGCGAAGGCCCTCTGGGAGCTCACCGGAGGCCGCGCCAAGGTCGTGATCCACGAGGCCGACGCGCACATGCTCCGCTCGCGTGACGGGCACGTCGAGGAGTACGCCGCGGGTCGCCAGAAGTACCTCAAGAACCCTGACGGCGTGCAGCAGCAGGCCCAGACCGCGGCGTCGGCTATCTCCGGCGAGATGGAGCCGACCGTCCTCGTGCACGGCGGCGAGACCATCTCCCTCGGCGGGGACGTGACCCTCTCGGTGCACCCCGTGCCCGGCCACACCCCCGGCTCGGTGGCCTACCGCCTCGCCACGCAGAATCTCAGCGGGCAGAACGCCGTTTTCGTGGGCGACGCCGTCCAGATCCACGGAGCGGCCAACCGGTTCCCCGGCTACACCGACCCGGACGCCTACCGCTCGAGCCTTGAGCACCTCCGGGACGAGGTGCGCCCCGAGCGCCTGTACCTCGGGCACCCCTACCGCGGCGCGGACGGCGAGCCGTTCGGCGTCGAACTCGACGCCGCGCAGGCCCACCGCGCGCTCGAGGAGAGCCTCGCGCTCGAGGCGCGCATCCGCGGCGTCGTCGAACGCTATGTGCACGACGGCGTGGTCCCGACCGAGTCGGTCTACTCGCCGTTCGAGCGGGTCGCCCGGGAGCTCGGGTACGACGGCGACCCGACCCTCGAGCCGTCCCCGTTCTTCACGACCCTCGACGGCTACCTGACCCGTGCCCTTCAGAACCAGGAGCATTCCATCCATGGCTGAGTACGAGAACATCGACGCGGGAGGCCACAGCATCACCGTCCGCAAGCACCTCCGCGCCCCGATGCGGGACGGCGTTGAGCTCGCGCTCGACGTGTACCACGGCACCGATGATGCGCCGCGGCCGGCGCTCGTGGCGCTGAGCCCGTACGGCAAGGAGCTGCAGGCCCTCGCCCTGACCATGCCGCCGCAGCGGCGGCCGAGCCCCATGTGGGACGGCTGCATCGAGGCCGGGGACATCGCCCGGGTGGTCGGCGAGGGGTACGCCCACGTGATCGGGGACCTGCGCGGCTCCGGCGATTCGGGCGGGGAGCACATCGGCAACTACAACGCCGGCGGCGTATCTCTGGGCCAGGACGCCTACGACTTCATCGAGTGGGTCGCCGAGCAGCCGTGGTGCGACGGCAACGTGGGCATGATCGGCATCTCCTACTTCGGGTCCATGCAGATCCTCGCCGCGGCCGAGCGGCCCCCGCACCTCAAGGCGATCTTCGTCTCCGGCGGCCACTACGACTTCTACGAGACCACGTACCACGGCGGCGTCATGTGGTTCATGCCGCGTGCCGCGCGCGAAGGCCGCGGCGGCGACTCCGGGTGGGCGTTCACGGACCGGGTGAAGTCCCGCATGCTCGAGCAGCATTCGCCGGAGGAGATCAAGAAGCTCGTCGCGGAGCGGCTCGCGGATCCGGACGCGGCCGCGTGGCCGAACCTGGTCCACACGCTGAACTACCCGAAGAACCACGAAGCGTGGTTCGACATCGTCATGAACGAGCTCGACGGCGAGTGGTACGAGGAGCGCAACCCGGTCAACCTCGCCAAGAACATCGACATCCCGGTCTACCTCCAGCTCGACCAGGGCCGAGGCTGGACGCTGGACGGCACGATCGAGCTGTTCAACACCCTCAAGGGCCCCAAGAAGCTGGACATCGGCCCGTACCCGCCCATGCAGTCGCGCCCCTTCATCGAGGAGCACGAGAAGATGTTCCGCTGGTACGACTACTGGATCAAGGGCATCGACAACGGCATCATGGACGAGCCCGCGGTCTCGGTGTTCGTCGAGGGCTCCCGTGAGCACGTCACCGGCACCGCGTTCCCGCCCAAGGACATCGAGTACCGCCCGCTGTACCTCCGCCCGCGCCGCAAGCTCTCGGCCGAGCCCGAGCCCATGGGCACCGCCCACGCCGCACCGGACGGGTTCTACCAGGCCCCGCTCACCGTCACGGACAAGGTCGAGGTCCTCTCCTGGACCACAGAGGTGTTCGACGAGCGCACCGAGATGATGGGCACCGGCGCCGCGCACCTGTTCGCCGAGATCGACCAAGACGACACGAACTTCATCCTGCGCCTATGGGACACGGCCCCGAACGGCAAGCGGCAGCTCATCACCACGGGCTACCTCAAGGCCTCGCACCGCGAGCTCGACGAGCGCACCACCGAGGGCAGCCCGTACCACCCGCACACGCGCACCGTGCCCGTGGAGCCGGGGAAGATCGAGGAGTACGTGGTGCGGCTGTACCCGTTCGCGAACACGTTCCTGCCCGGGCATCGGCTCACCGTGGAGCTCTCCAACGATGAGCCCCTCGTGGACGAGCACAACTCGCTCCTGCCCCCGGACGCGTTCCACCTCCCCGTGGGCCGGCCCGTCACCCACAAGGTGTACCGCGACGCGACGCACCCGTCCCGGCTCGTGCTGCCGTTCACCACGCGCACGGCGGAGTAGGGCCGGGTCTCGGCGCAAGGCGGCGTACGACGGCGGGTGGGCACCCGACGTCGTACGCCGCCCTTCCGTGGGTGGGGGACGCCGGGTGGTCTCAGCCGTGAGCCTGCCGCGGCAGGGTGATGATCTCGGCCCCGTCCTCCGTGATGGCGATCGTGTGCTCGCTGTGCGCCGTCCGGCAGCCCGTTGCGCTCCGGAGCGTCCACCCGTCGGCATCGGTGACGAGCTCGGCGGTGTCCGCCATGACCCACGGCTCCAGGGCGAGCAGCAGCCCGGGGCGCAGCCGGTAGCCGCGGCCGGGGCGTCCGGTGTTCGGAATGTGCGGGTCCTGATGCATGGTCGATCCGATGCCGTGGCCCCCGAACAGGGTGTTGACCGGGTACCCCGCCTCGCTCAGGATCGAGCCGATGGCCGCGGAGATGTCGCCGATCTGGGCCCCGGGGCGGGCCGCGGCGATGCCCGCGTCCAGCGCGCGTTCGGTCGCGGCGATCAAAGCCACGCTCTCGGGGGGCCGTGAGTCGCCCACGATGAAGCTGATGGCAGAGTCCGCGGCGACACCGCCCTTGCTGACGGCGAGATCTAGCGTCAGCAGGTCGCCGTCTGCCAGCAGGTAGTCGCGCGGCAGCCCGTGGAGCACGGCGTCGTTGACGGACGTGCAGATGTAGTGCCCGAACGCGCCCCGGCCGAAGGACGGCTCATAATCCACATAGCAGGACATCGCCCCGTCCTCGATAATCATGGTTCGCGCCCAGCTGTCGATGTCCAGGAGGTTGACTCCGGGGGCGCTGCGACGCTTGAGGGTCTGCAGGATGTCGGCGACGAGCGCACCCGTCTCCCGCGCCTGGGCCAGTTCGGCTGCGGTCAGGATCTCGATCACATCGTTCTCCTCAGGTTGAGCCCTTGGGTGATGTCCCCGGAGCCGACGACGGCGAGCAGGGTCTCGCGCGAGCGGCGGAAGACCTCGAGGGGGTCCGGCGCGTCCCCGTCCCGCACAGTCTCGGCCCATTCTTCCCACGAACTCCTCCACAGGACCACGGCGACCTCGGCCAGAACGCGGATGGCCAGGCGTTCGGCGTTGGGCAGCTGGGGGGTGAGCCGCTCCCGCAGGCGCACCACGAGCTCCTGCTCCTGGGCCGCCGCGAGGAGCGCGAGGTCGGGCTCGCTCGCGAGAAGGCGCGTGACGCGGCGGTGGTCCTCGAGGTCCGGGCCGCCCTCGCCCGCGATCACGGCCTCCACGGCGGACCCGACCTCGCGCAGCACGGCGCCGAGGCCTGCAGCCCGGGCCTGCTCGGACACCGTGTGCCCCTCGATCGCCTCGAGCAGGCGTCGCTGGCCGGGGATGGCCGCCTGCTCCTTGGAGGAGAAATAGCGGAAGAACGTGCGCGATGAGATGCCTGCGCGCTCGGCGATCTGCTGGACCGTGGTCCCGCGCACGCCCTGGGCCTCGAAGAGGGCGAGCGCCGCCTCATGGACGTCCTGCTGGGTGTCGCGACGGCGTCGCTCGCGGAGGCCAGGGCGGGATGGCTCGTGCATGGACACCTGTGTATCACGGCTGGATCGGGTGGGCGGGACGTGAGAACGCTCACGTTCATGTCAGCTTACGACAACTTGTCACAACGTGCCATAGTGGAGTGAAATCCCACCCTGCCCCTGGAAAGGCCTCAATGTCTGCTGCCCCGCCGCCCGCTTCCGCCCAGAAGACACCCGCCACCCGCTCGATCACCGTCGCCATCACCGTCCTGGTCCTCGCGGCCCTCGTGATGATCCTCAACGAGACCGTGCTGAGCGTTGCGCTCCCGCAGCTCATGACCGACTTCGCCGTCAGCGCGGCCACCGCCCAGTGGCTCACCACGGGCTTCATGCTCACCATGGCCGTGGTCATCCCGACCACCGGCTACCTGCTCCAGCGCTTCAGCACGCGCGGCCTCTTCGCCACCGCGATCCTCTTCTTCCTCGCCGGCACGGCCATCGCGGCCTTCGCCCCGACGTTCGGCGTCATGCTCGTGGCCCGCGTCGTCCAGGCCTTCGGCACGGCGATCATCCTGCCGCTGCTGATGACGACGACGCTCCACTGGGTCGCCCCCTCGCACCGCGGCACGGTGATGGGCCTCAACTCAGTGGTGATCTCCGTCGCTCCGGCCATCGGCCCGACCCTCGCCGGCGTGGTCATGCACAGCCTCAACTGGCGCTGGATCTTCGGCCTCTTGCTCCCTCTCATCGTGATCCTCTGGATCCTCGGCGTCTCCGTGATCCGCATGCCCCACGCGGCGCAGTCACCGCGCCTCGACGCGCTCTCCGTGGTGCTTTCCGCCTTCGGCTTCGGCGGCCTCGTGTACAGCCTCGCGACCATCGAGACCCTCTTCGAGGGCAGCTGGGCACCCGTGGTCGCGTTCGTCGTCGGCGTCATGGCCCTCACCGTGTTCATCCGCCGCCAGGGCCGACTCACCCGCGAGAGCGGTGGGGCGCTCCTGGACCTTCGCCCGTTCCGCGTGAAGAACTTCCGGGTCTCGCTCGTCGTCATCATGATGGCCATGGGCATGATGCTTGGGACCGTCGTCGTCCTGCCGATCTACCTCCAGGACGGCCTCGCGGTCAGCGTGCTCACCACGGGCCTGCTCCTGCTCCCGGGTGGCCTCATCCAGGGCATCATCTCGCCGATCATCGGCCGCGTCTACGACCGCATCGGCCCGCGCCCGCTCGTGATCCCGGGCGCCGTCCTCATGGCCGCAGGCCAGTGGTGGTTCACCACGATGGGCGAGAGCACCGCCCTCGCCGCGGTCGTTGCGATGCACGTGCTGTTCTCCGTCGGCATGGCCATGGTCATGACCCCGCTCAGGACCGTCTCCCTCGGCTCGCTGCCCCGTGAGCTCTATGGCCACGGCAGCGCGATCGTCAACACGATGCAGCAGCTTGCCGGCGCGGCCGGCACCGCCCTGTTCGTGACCGCGCTGAGCGTCGGCGCGGCCGCCGCTGCCGCCGGCACGGGCGTCGCCGAGGCGCTCGCCAACGGCACGCACGGCGCCTTCATCCTCGGCGGCATGGTGTCCCTCGCGGCGATCCTCGTCTCGCTCTTCGTCAAGAGGCTCGCGCCGCACGACGACGGCGCTCCCTCCGCCGTGGTCGACGCACCCGCCGCTGAAGCCGCGAGTGTGTGAACCACTACGCTTGACGGGTGGCCCACCTCGACCTCTCCGGCATTGACTATGTCCTCTCCGACGGCACCCCGCTCCTGAACGGCGTCACGTTCAAGGTCCCAGAGGGCTCAAAGACCGCCCTCATCGGGCCGAACGGCACGGGCAAGACGACGCTGTTCAAGATCATCGCCGGGGATCTCACCCCGGACGAGGGCGTGGTGGGCCGGTCCGGCTCGATGGGTGTCATGCGGCAGTTCATCGGGCAGGTCAGGGATGAATCGACGGTGCGGGACCTCCTCCTGGGGGCCGCGCCGTCGTCCGTCGCCACTGCGGGCCGCGCGCTCGACGCCGCCGAACTGGCCATGATGGAAGACGACGGCGAGGCCACCCAGATGGCCTACGCGCACGCGATCGCCGAATGGGGCGATGCCGGCGGCTATGAGTGGGAGACCGTCTGGGACGAGGTCACCATGGCCGCGCTCGGGATGCCGTACGAGCGGGCACAGCACCGCGCGGCGTCGACCCTCTCCGGCGGCGAGCAGAAGCGGCTCGTGCTCGAGGCGCTCTTCGCGGGCCCCGACGACCTCCTGCTCCTCGACGAGCCGGACAACTACCTCGACGTCCCGGGCAAGCGCTGGCTCGAGGCGAAGCTCAACGAGTCCCGCAAGACGGTGTTCTTCATCAGCCACGACCGCGAGTTGCTCAACAACGCCGCCCAGCGCATCGTGACGCTCGAGCCGGGCATCAACGGCGCGAGCGCGTGGATCCACGGCGGCGGCTTTGCATCCTACGTCGAGGCGCGCGCAGAGCGGAACGTCCGCTTCGAGGAGCTTCGCAAGCGCTGGGACGAGGAGCACGCGAAGCTCAAGGAGCTCGTGACCATGTACAAGACGAAGGCCGCCTTCCGCTCCGACATGGCCAACCGCTACCACGCGGCCCAGACCCGACTCGAGAAGTTCCTCGCCGCCGGGCCACCGGAAGCGCTGCCCGTGGAGCAGAACGTGCACATGCGGCTGCGCGGCGGGCGGACCGGAAAGCGCGCGATCGTGGCCGAGAAGCTCGGGCTCACCGGGCTCATGAAGCCGTTCGACGCCGAGATCTGGTTCGGCGACCGGGTGGCCGTGCTGGGCTCGAACGGTTCGGGGAAGAGCCACTTCCTGCGGCTGCTCGCGCTCGGCGGGACCGATCCGGAGCGTGAGCACCAGCCGGTCTCCGACGTCGTGATCGCGCCAGTCCCACACGAGGGGACCGTCAAGCTGGGGGCCCGGATCCGGCCCGGGTACTTCGCCCAGACCCACTCGCGGCCCGACCTCGCCGGCCGGACGCTGCTCGAAATCCTGCACCGGGGCGACGAGCACCGCTCCGGCCTGGCCCGCGAGGCCGCAGCAGGCGCCCTCGACGGGTACGGGCTCGCCGGGCAGGCGGAACAGAAGTACGAATCGCTCTCGGGCGGCCAGCAGGCCCGGTTCCAGATCCTCCTGCTCCAGCTCTCGGGGGCCACACTCCTGCTCCTCGACGAGCCCACCGACAACCTCGACCTGCACTCGGGCGAGGCGCTCGAGCGGGCCATCGACGCGTTCGAGGGCACCGTCCTCGCCGTGACCCACGACCGCTGGTTCGCGCGGTCCTTCGACCGGTTCCTCGTGTTCGGCTCCGACGGCAAGGTCCGCGAGACGACCGGGCCCGTGTGGGACGAGGAGCGGGTGGAACGGGCGCGGTAGGTGACCGGTCTGCGACCATGGGCCGACGCGTAGCATCGCCCCATGGACGCTCCCGCCGGACCGATGCAGCCCACCCGCCCACCCGAATCCACACTCGCCACCCGCCCGGCCACGGCGGCGGACTGGCCGCGCATCCGCGACATCTACGCGGCCGGGATCGAGGCTGGCGATGCGACCTTCGAGTCGGCGCCGCCAGCCACGTGGGAGGCCTTCGCGGCGGCCAAGGAGTTCGTCCTGGTCGCGGAGGACACCGGCGAGGGCGCGGGCGGCGCGGGGCGTGTTCTCGGCTGGACCGGAGCGGGCCGCGTGTCGGCGCGCGCGGTGTACCGGGGCGTCGTCGAGCACTCCCTATACGTGGACCCGGCCGACGGCGGCCGCGGCATCGGCACCCTGCTCATGCGTGCGCTGCTCGACGAGTCCCGAGCCCACGGGATCTGGACCGTGCAGGCCACGGTCTTCCCCGAGAACGCCGCGAGCCTCGCCCTGCACCGCAGGTTCGGGTTCCGCGAGGTCGGGCGCCGCGAGCGGATCGCGCTCATGGCCCACGGCCGCCTAGCGGGGACGTGGCGGGACACTGTGCTGCTCGAGCTGCGGCTTTGAGGCTCGGGCCAGCCCACTTCTGAGGCCTTGCCTCCGCGCCGCGCGGCGACACACCGTGCATACGGGGGCTTGGAACTCATCAACCGGGCGGGAGCACATGCACTGTCCTTGTGTCCGAGCCCACATCCGCGACCGCATAGGCTGTGCCCGTGGGGAAATTCCGAGTGGTCTCTCTGGTCCTTGCCGCCGCCATCATGGGCGCGGCACTCACCTCGTGCGATGACGGCCGCCAAGCTGCCGCGAAGCAGGCCGGCAGCCAGCTCGCCTCTGCCTTCGCTGCACGCGACGTCAGCGGCGTGCCGATGCAGGGCAAGGAGCCGGCGGCCGCGCAGCAGCAGCTCGAGGCCGCCCTCAAGGGCATCGGCGAGGTCAAGCCCGCCGTCACCGCCGGGGAGCCGAAGCTCGACGGCGACAAGGCTGACGTCGCCCTGAACTTCGACTGGAAGCTCGGCGGGCAGGACTGGACGTACACCACGACGGCGCAGCTCATCAGGAGCGGGGACCGATGGCTCACCCAGTGGAAGCCGGACCTCCTCGCGCCGCACCTCGCCGAGACCGAGGTCCTCACCCTCGCGACGCAGGCGTCGCCGCGCGCGGACATCCTCGGCGCGGGGGACGCGAAGCTCGTCACAGCGCGACCCGTGGTGCGCGTGGGCATCGACAAGACGAAGGTCGCCGCGGATCAGCAGGCGGACTCGGCGGCGAAGCTCGCGGACCTGGTGAAGACCGATCCCGGTGAGTACGCGAAGCAGGTCGCGGGCGCCGGCGAGAAGGCATTCGTCGAGGCGATCACGCTCCGCGACGAGGCCGGCAGGACGCCCACCGACGAGCAGATCGCCGCGGTACCCGGCGCCATCACTGTCAAGGACACGATGCCCTTGGCCCCGACGCGGACGTTCGCCCGGCCCGTCCTCGGCGCCGTCGGAGCGGCCACGGCGGAACAGGTCAAGAACTCCGGCGGGGCGGTGCAGGGCGGCGACACGACCGGTTCGAGCGGCCTCCAGGCCCAGTACGATTCCCAGCTGCGCGGCCTCGACGGTGTCACCGTCTACGCCCAGCCCGCGGACCTCACGGCCGAGAAGCTCAAGGCGAACCCGGCCGCCCGTCGCACGCTCTTCGACAAGGCGCCCGTCCCCGGCACGCCACTCAAGACCACCATCGACCCCAAGCTCCAGCAGATCGCCGAAGACGAGCTCGCGGGCGTCACTCCGGCCTCGGCGATCGTCGCGCTGCGCCCCTCCGACGGCGCCCTGCTCGCCGTCGTGTCCGGCCCAGGCGGCAACGGGTACAACACCGCGATGCTCGGCCAGTACGCGCCCGGCTCGATCTTCAAGACCGTAGACTCCCTCGCGCTCCTCCGCCAAGGCGGCACCGTGGATACCCGCGTGGACTGCACCTCCACGCTCGTCGTGGACGGCAAGACGTTCCAGAACGCCACGGGATACCCCGAGTCGTCGCTCGGCAACATCACACTGCGCGACGCCTACGCGCACTCGTGCAACACCGCCTTCATCTCGCTGCGGGACAAGCTCTCCCAGGCCCAGCTCGAATCGGCGGCAACCTCTCTCGGCGTGGCCGTCGACGCGCCGAGGCTCGGCGCCCCCGCGTTCCTCGGCTCGGTGCCCGGCGACGCCGGCAGCACCGAGCACGCGGCCTCGATGATCGGCCAGGGCAAGATCCTCTTCTCCCCCCTCGCCGCCGCGATCATGGCAGGCTCCGTTGCGAAGGGCTCGCCGGTCTCGGTGCAGCTCGTGCTCAACGGCCAGGCGGGCACGACGGCGGGCGCATCGCCGTCCGGGACAGCATCACCGGCCGCCTCGGCGTCTGCCGGGAGCACGACGGCGGGGGCTGCTTCCAGCGCGACCGGCGGTGCGGCGTCGTCCGCACCCGCAGCGTCCGCGAGCCCGACGGCGCAGGCCGGCCCCCCGCTCAATGCCGCGGAGGCCGCGACGCTGCAGGACATGATGCGTGCCGTCGTGACGAGCGGCCACGCGGGGTTCCTCGCCGACGTGCCAGGCGCTCCGGTGGGCGCCAAGACGGGCACGGCGGAGTTCGGCTCGGACACTCCGCTCAAGACCCACGCGTGGATCATCGGCACGCACGGCGACCTCGCGGTCGCGGTGTTCGTCGACGAGGGCGGTCTCGGCGCTACGGTCTCGGGTCCACTGCTGAAGAACTTCCTCGTGAAGGCGGCTGGCTGAGCACCCGCGGTTCTCGTCACATGGCGAGTCAGCCAGCGTCAGAGGCTCTTGGACCGTGCTCAGCCAGCACGCGCGCGGGGGAGGCGGGGGCACCGGCGGCCCCGCTGCGACGTCTGCTGGTGGTGAGCAGGATGACGGCGAAGGCAATGGCCGCGCCGATCGTGGTTTCCACGGCACGGTCGGCCACGAGCCCTTGGGAGGGGCTCGCTGCAACGAACCCGGTCATCATGAGGGCAACCGGCGTCATGAACACGAGGGCGATGCTGTAGTGGCGGACCACGAAGACCTCGCCGATGAACTGCAGGCCCGCGAGGAGCACCGCCAAGGGCAGCGCGGCCCAGTGCAGCGTGAGCAGGCCAGCGGTGAGCGCCACCCCGCCGTAGGTGCCCACCACGCGGTGCACGGCCCGGACCAGCCCGCGCGTGGCGTCCGCCGCGGCGATCGGGGCCGCCGCCGCGATCATGGCCCAGTAGGAGTGGCCGAGCCCGAGCGCGGTCGCGAGCGAACCGGCGAGGCCCATGGCCGCAACGTACCGGCCCGCGTGCCGGAGCATTCTGGGCCACGGGGCGTGCGGGTCCTCGAGCAGTCCGCGGTCGGGGTGGTGGCGGTGCGCACGCAGGCGACCCGCGAACCCGATGAGAAGCGCGACGGCGACGCTCGCCGCAGCCGTCGTGGCCGCCTCCCAGAGCTGGCCGTCGAACGGGACGGACGCGCTCGCGGTGAAGGCGAAGAGATAGAAGAACGGGCCGCTCGGGCGCAGGCTGAGGCGGTCGGAGACCACCGAGAGCACCCCGGCGAGGATCGTGGCCAGCCCGGTGAGGGCCCACGCCGACGCGTGCGCCGCGGCGAGGGCGACGCCGCCGGCCACGCTGGCACACATGAGGATCCCTGCGTACGTCTGGTGCTTGAGCCTGAGCCAATGCGGCTCCATCCGCCCGTAGACGCCCGTGAGCGCCCCGAACACCGCGTAGATCGTCAGATCCGCCCTGCCCAGGAGGACGAGGGCGATCAGGGGGATGACGATGCCTGCGGCGACGCGGAGTGCGGGGATGCGATGGCCGCGGGCGGGGGGAAGGTGGAAGAACTCTCGGGCATGCTGTTTCACGGCTGAGGGGCGCCTCCTGTGCGTCGCTGGGTATGGGGAAAATGAGGGTCGGTGCGGCCGGCTTCAGGAACCGCCGGACTGCGGCTCGAGGCTCGAGAGCAGGGCGCGCAGGTGCCCAGCCAGGGCGCTGGCAGCCGCGGGGTCCAAGGCGGAGATCAGGCTCTCCTCGAGCCTGAGGACGTCTTCCAGGATGGGCCGAAGCACGCTGGCCGCGTGAGGGGTGAGGCGGATGAGGGTGCCGCGGCCGTCGAGCGGATTGGCCTCACGTTCCGCGAGTCCGGCGTCCACGAGCTTCTTGATCCTCTTGGTGGTGCCGGGTCCGGAGATGAGCAGCTCTGCGGCGAGCTCGGTAGGGGCCATCGGCCTCGCGGCGCGGGCCAGCAGCGAGAGCATGTCGAACTCGGCCCTCGTGATGCGGTTGGCGGCCAGCACGGCGTCGCTGCGGAGCTGGATGATCTGGGAGATGCGGTTGATCCGCCCGACGATGTCCACGGCGCCCGTGTCCAGTCCCGGGAAGAGTCGGTTCCACTGGCTGCGGACGCCGTCGACGTAGTCCGTGGGGGCGGTGGGGCTGGCTGAGGGCATGCAACTACTTTACTAGATAAGTAGCTAGAAAAGTACTTTGGCTGTGCGAGATTATCTCCATCGATTTGCGGCGTGATCTGATGCGGCGCGCCAAATGGTGATTGAGTAGACCCATGCGATCCACCATCACCTCCACCCACCACGGGATCTGCGTGGCGGCGCCATGAGCACCCGCATCATGTCCCGCGACGCCGTCAGCGTCGCGGCCCTTGCGATCTTCATCGTCTTCGGCACGAACGGCTTCATCTTCGCCAGCTGGGCCGCGCGTATCCCGTCCGTCACGGAAACGCTCGGGCTCTCGACGGGGCAGATGGGGGCCGTGCTCCTCGTGGGTGCCATCGGCTCGCTCGTGTCGCTTCCGCTGACGGGGGCAGTCGTGGACCGGATCGGACTCAAGGCCACGGTCCGGTTCGGGGGGACCATGGCAGTCGTGGCCGGAGCCGTGATCGCCTCTGGCCTGCTGATCCAGTCCGTGTGGGTGGTGACGGTCGGGATGGTGCTCTTCGGCTCGGGGGTCGCGTTCTGGGACGTCGCGCAGAACATCGGGGGCGCGGACGTCGAGCACCGGCTCGGCCGCACGATCATGCCCAAGCTCCACGCGGCGTTCAGCGGCGGCGCCGTGCTCGGAGCGCTCGTCGGTGCGGGCCTGAGCGCGGCGGGTGTGGCGCTGCCACTGCACCTGTTCGGGATCATGGTGGTCGTCGTGGTGATCATCGCGGTGGTTCCGCGGTACTTCCTTCCGCACGACGCTGGGCACGCGCCTGAGGCTGGAGGCTCGCCTGACCAGCTCGCCGGCGCTGCGATCCCTGTTCCCGAGGCCAGTGGGCCTAAGCCCAACATGCTCGACGCCTGGCGGCACCCGCGCACGGTGCTGATCGGAGTCGTTGTGCTTGGCGCGACCCTCACCGAGGGTGCGGGCAATGACTGGATCTCCAAGGGTGCGGTGGACGGGCTCGGTTCGAGCGAGTCCGCAGGTGCCGGGCTGTTCGCAGTGTTCGTCGGTGCAATGACCCTCGCGCGCTGGTTCGGCGGCCGCGTGATCGACCGGATCGGGAGGGTCGCCGCCCTCCGGATCAGCATGGTCTCCGCGGCGATCGGACTCACAACATATTCCTTGGCAGGCACATATTGGCTCTCGGCCGTGGGCGCGGTGCTCTGGGGCCTTGGAGCGGCGCTCGCGTTCCCGATGGGGATGTCCGCAGCCGCGGACGACCCACGGAAGGCGGCCGCACGCGTCGCGGTGGTCTCCACCATCGGCTACATTGCTTTCCTTGCAGGGCCGCCGTTCCTCGGATTCCTCGGCGATCAATTGGGCCTGCGCCACGCGCTCCTCGTGATCCTCGTGCCCATCCTGGTGGCCCTCGCGCTCGCTGGTGTGACCCGCAAGGAGGGCGCGCCCGCCGAGGTCCGCGGTTAGCGTGGACCCCTTGCGCCGCTGACGGCCTACTCGCCGGCAGGGGAGCGGCCGGGGGGCGGTAGCCTCTCGGTGCGGCTAGGGTGTCGGCGCGCCCGACGGAGTGCCCGACGCCGCCGTGGGCGGCGAGGACGGCGCGCTGCCCGGTGACTGCGAGGAGCGGTTCCTGCCGCCGAACCCGCTGCCGTTCTCGCCGGTGCCCGTCTGTCCGGGGCCCGTTCCGTTCTGCGTCCCCGTGCCGAACTGGGTCTGGCCCACGCGCCCGCTCACCCCGGAGCGCACATCCACGGCCTTCTGCAGGGCCGCCCCGCCCAGCCCGCCAGCCAGGATGAGGCACACCGCCACGAGCACCTTCGTGAGCCTGCCGGCGCGCCAGCGCGGAGCGGGGACAAACGGCTCGTCGACCGAGTCCGCGGAAAAGGCCGGTCCTGCCGGGAGCAGGCCGTCCGCGGCGACGGGCCCCTCGTGGGGGACCTCGCCACGGCGGTTCGCCATCGGGCTGCCCCACGGCACGGCATCCTCGCGGGTGCCCAGGAGGTCGACCGGCTCAGTGGGTGCCGGGCTGCCCCACGGCACGGCGGCGGGTGCGGCCATGGCTGGGGGGACTGGCGCCAGCGGGGCGTTGCCTTGGGGGACGCCGGCCGCGGGAACCGGGGACGTCGGAACCGGGGACGTGGGGCCCGCGGTGGTGATCCGCTCGGTCGGGGCGGTGGCGTCTGGGGTGTGGTCGCGCATGGGTGCTCTATTCGTAGCGGAGGGCGTCGATGGGGCGGAGCTTGGCGGCCTTGTTGGCCGGGTAGATCCCGAACACGAGGCCGATCCCGGCGGACACGGCCACGCTCAGCCACACGGTCCACCACTGGACTTCGGGACGGATGCCGAAGAGCTGGAAGCTCGAGGCGCCGAAGCCGATGAGGATCCCCACGATGCCGCCGAGCGTCGAGATGATGAGGGACTCGACGAGGAACTGCAGGACGATGTTGCCCCGCGTCGCTCCGATCGCCTTGCGGATGCCGATCTCGCGCGTGCGCTCGGTGACGGTCACGAGCATGATGTTCATGACGCCGATCCCGCCGACGAGGAGGCTGATGCCGGCCACGGCGCTGAGCAGGATCGTGAGGGTCTGCGTCGTGGACGTGGCCGTCGAGAGCACCTGGGCCTGGTTGCGGACCTGATAGTCGCGGGTGTCGCTCGTGACCTGGTGCCGCGCATCGAGGATCTGCTGGATCTCGTTCTGCGCCTCGGTCATGACGTCGGCGCTCTTGGCCTGAACGGCGATCGAGGACAGGCTCTGCGTGTAGCCCGTGAAGGTGCCCTGTGCGGTGTCGATCGGGACCATGGCCACGTCGTCGGGGTCGTTGAGGCCGCTCGTGCCCTTCGGCGCGAGGACACCGACCACCGTGAAGTCCTGGTTGTTGAGGGAGACGGTCTGACCCACGAGGGAGGCGACGTTCTGCGCGAGGTCCGCGGCCACGCTGTTGCCGAGCACCACGGCACGTTGGCCCGCATCGGCGTCGTCGAGCACGCGGCCCGCCGCGGCCGTGAACGCCGTGATCCCGAAGTACGAGGGCGAGGTCCCCAGCGTCGAGGAGATCGAGTGCGTCGAGGAGCCCAGCGTGGCCGTCACGGACTGCGCCTGGACCACCGGTGCGGCAGTCGCTACGTCCGGCGCAAGCACGGGATCCCCGAGCGACTGCTGGTCTGCAATGGTGAGCGACGTCGAGCGGGTGCGGGTCGCCGTCGCACTGCCGCCCGTGGTCCGGCCGCCGGTGGCGACGGCGCGATTGACGGTCAGCACGTTGGTGCCGAGCTTGCCGATCTGGTCCTTGATCAGGTTCGAGGTACCGGCGCCGACCGCGAGGAGGGTGATGACGGCGCTGATGCCGATCACGATGCCCAGCGTGGTCAGGACGGAGCGCATCTTGTTCGCCGCGATGCCCGAGAGGGCGAACCGGATGGACTCGGCGATCATGCGGCGCCGCCCACTGCCGATTCCGTCGGTCCTACGGACGCCCAGACGGAGTCCTCGATGATGCGGCCGTCCTGCATGCGCACCACTCGGTCGGCGCGGGCAGCGACTTCGGGCTCGTGGGTGATCATCACGATCGTGCGGCCGCGGGAGTGCAGCTCCGCGAACAGGTCGAGGATCTCGTGCGAGGAGCGGGTGTCGAGGGCGCCTGTCGGCTCGTCCGCGAGGAGGAGGACCGGCTGCCCGACGAGGGCACGAGCGATCGCGACGCGCTGCTGCTGCCCGCCCGAGAGCTGCGAGGGCAGGTGCCCGGCGCGGGAGGAGAGGCCGACGGCGTCGAGGGCCTCGAGCGCGAGCTCGTGGCGTTCGCGGCGGTGCACCTTGCGGTACGCGAGCGGCATGGCCACGTTGTCGACGGCGCGTGTGCGGGGGATGAGGTTGAAGCTCTGGAACACGAAGCCGATCTTGCGGTTGCGGATCTGTGCGAGCTGGTATTCGTCGAGCTCGCCGGTCTGGATCGCGTCCATGAGGTACTGGCCGGTGCTCGGCGCGTCGAGGCATCCGATGATGTTCATCATCGTCGACTTCCCCGAGCCCGAGGCGCCCACGATCGCCACGAACTCGCCGCGCTGGATGGTCAGGTTCACGCCGTCGAGCGCACGGACCTCCGCTTCGCCCTGGCCGTAGACCTTGCGGATGCTGTTCAGGGCGATGACCGGGCGGGGTCCCGGTGCCTGAGCGAAGCCGGGCTGACCCGCGTCGGAACCCACTCCCGGCCTACCTGCCCGTGCTGGAGTTGCCTGTGCCACCCGTGCCCCCTCGGGTTCCGCCATTTCCCCCGGAACCGCCGGTCCCGGCCCCGCCGAACCCGCCCGTGCCACCGCCGCCGGTCCCGCCGCCGAGGAGTCCGCGCGGGTTCTGGGTCGATGTGTCGGTGCTGCCGGTGACGCTCGGAAGGACGATCTCGTCTCCCTCGCTGAGGCCCGTGAGGACCTGCGTGCGGCCGTTGGCGGTGACGCCCGTCGTCACGACCACGGGTGCCTCGGTCCCGTTGCGCTGGACGGTGACGGTCTGCCGGGTGCCCGTAGTGGTGATCGCGAGGGTGGGCACCACGAGCGCATTGTCCGCGGACGCAGTCGTGACGGCAACGTTGGCCGTCTCGCCGAGGCGGACCGCGGCGGGTGGGTTGGCAATCGAGACCGTCACGCCATAGGTCACGACGCCGTTCGTCGTCGTCGACGTCGCAGCGATCGAGGTGACTGCGCCGGTCACGGGCGCGGCACCGACGTCGGCCTTGAGCGCAGGGAACGTGAGCGTGGCCGTCTGGCCGGCCTTCATCGCCGCGACATCCGATTCCGAGAACGCCGCGACCACCTGGAGGTGCCCGCTGTCGGTGAGCGTCACGAGCCCTCCCGCGGAGGACGACGACGCGCTCGAACCGCTCGATCCCGACGAGCCGGAGCCTGCTGAACCGCCGGAGCCCGTGGAGCCTCCCGAGGAGCCGGACGAGGACGATCCGCCCGAGGCCGCTGTGGCTCCCACGACCGCGCCGACCGCCGTCACCGTGCCATCGGAGGGCGCTTTGACCGTGCAGTCCGTGAGGTTCTTCTGGGCCGTCGTGAGGGCGATCTGGGCACTCGTCGTGTTCCCGGGGGCGGCGTTGGCCTGCGAGTTCTGCGCCGACGTGAGCGAGACGCCCGCGGAGGCCGTCTGCTGCTGGTCCTTCAGGGCCGAGGACGCCTGCTGGTTCTGGGCCTGGGTGAGGGACTGCTGGTCCTTGGTGAGCTGGGTCTGGGCCGCTGTGAGCGCGTTGGCGGCCTGCGTGCTCGTCGGGCTCGCGGACGCTGTGGCCTGCTCCTGGGTGACGGTGGCCTGGTCGGCGTCGACCTGCTTCTGCGCTGCGGCCACCGCGGCGGCCTGCTGCTGGGAGTCGAGCGACTGGGTCTGGCGCGCGTTCACGAGCTGCTGCTGGGCCTGGGCCACCGCATTCGAGAGCTGGGACGCCTGCTGGCCGGACTGGGCGCTCGCGGCGTCGAGCGCTGCCTGCGCCGTGTCCACGGCGTTCTGCGCGTTGGTGGGGTCGAGGTCAACGAGGACGTCGCCGGCCTTGACCGCCTGTCCGACCGTGACCTTCACTGCGGTGACGGCGCCCGAGCAGTTGCCTGCACCGACGCTTGTGGTCGTGGTCGAGGAGACGTTGCCCGAGGCGGTTGCCGTCTGCTGGAGCGAGGCGCGTGCGACGGGGGTAGTCCGGCTGCTCACGGTGCTCGCCGGACGGGCGGTTGCGGACACGGTCGCCCAGATTCCCCCGCTCAGGAGGAGGGCAGCGGCCCCGAGGGCGCTGTTGATCACGAGGGTTCGGCGATTCACGGGGAGAAGACTATGGGCCCGGGCTATGCGGAGGCTGTGCAAATCCCGGGGACGGGCAGTGGGACGGCGGCCCCGTGGCGCCGCCGTCCACCCGCGAGTCAGCTGCAGGTCACGTTCATCTTGTCGACGATGACGATCGGGGTGCCGGGATCGACCGCGTTGAAGCCGATGTGGAACGTCTCGTGGCCCGTCTCATAGTGGGTGACGCCCGCCGAGTCCACTGCGGAGGCCTTGAAGTTCGCGGTGAACGTGCTGTTCGAGTTGCGGTTGTTCATGTTGAAGTTGCCCCACACCGTGACCCGGCCGCTGAAGTCCAGCTGGGTCGAGGGCTGGACGAAGGTCGCGGTTCCCTCGGTCGTGAACGTTCCCCATGCTTCGTCTCCGCCCGGGAAGTACGTGACGTGCATGACGGAGTTGCCCGTGATGGTGGGGTTGATGGTCTCGCCGGTGCAGAAGTCGTGGTCTCCGTACTCCGTCCACGTCCCGTGCTGGGTGACGGTGTTGGTGACGGTGTGTCCGGAGTCGGCGAGGGCAGGGGCCGCAGACGCTCCAGTGACGAGGGCGCAGGCTGCAAGGGCCGCGAGGAGCCGCGGTGAACGAAGGATAGGCATCGGATTTCTTCTTTCTCACGAGTGACCGTCCGCCGGTCGCACCATGCGCCTGTCGGGCTTCGGTCAGTCATCTTGCTGGGGAATAGGGCAATCTCGCGAGGATCCCAAGACAACGCTAGCCCGTGGGGACAACGAAGTACAGGGGTTTATCCGACGAATTGATTAATTGTCATCCTTGGGGCGTAGGCGGCACCCGCTCGAAATCATCCCAGCGGGCGTCGCTGGGCACCGTGAGCCGAACTAGCGTGGAAGCAGCAGCGGGGAGAGACGGGCGACGGCGACCTGCCGCCGCCTGCAACAGCCACCAGGAGGCACAATGATCCAGGCAAGAGACCTGGCCAAGGTCTACGGGGACAAGACGGCGGTGGACGGCGTGACGTTCACCGTCCAGCCCGGCCGCGTCACCGGGTTCCTCGGCCCCAATGGCGCCGGCAAGTCCACCACGATGCGCATGATCATGGGCCTCGACGCGCCCACCCGCGGCAGCGTGACCGTCAACGGCGAGCCCTACGTCAAGCATCAGGCGCCGCTGCGCGAGATCGGCGCGCTCCTCGAGGCGCGCGCCGTCCATCCTGGTCGGACCGCCTACACCCACCTGCGCGCGCTCGCCGCAACGCACGGCATCCCGAACTCCCGCGTGAGCGAGGTCATCGAGATGACCGGACTCGGCGCCGTCGCCCGAAAGAAGGTCAAGGGCTTCTCCCTCGGTATGGGCCAGCGGCTCGGGATCGCCGCCGCGCTCCTGGGCGACCCGCAGGTCGTGGTCCTCGACGAACCCGTCAACGGGCTCGACCCGGAGGGCGTCTTGTGGGTCCGCAACCTCGTGAAGTACCTCGCGTCCGAGGGCCGCACGGTCTTCCTCTCGAGCCACCTCATGAGCGAGATGTCCCAGACCGCGGACCACCTCATCGTCATCGGACGCGGCAGGATCATCGCGGACGCTCCCATCGCGGACATCCTCAACGGCCAGGGACAGGCACGGACCCGCGTCCGCACCGACGCCCCGGAGCAGCTCGCGGGGCTCCTCGCCCGGGAGGGAGTGAGCATCCAGACCAAGGAGCGGGAGCTTCTCGAGGTCTCCGGGCTCGAGCCGCGCGAGATCGCGCAGACGGCCCTGCGCAATGGGGTGCTCGTCTACGAGCTCACCCCACTGACGGCCAGCCTCGAGGAGGCCTACCTCGAGCTCACCAAGGACGACGTGGAGTACCGGTCCGACCGGCCCGACGCCGGCCACACGACCGCCAAGCACGCCGCGGAGGCCGGAGCGGCCCCTACGGCGGCATCCAACCCCACAGCATCCAACCCCACGGGTTCGGGTCTCGAGCCCACCCAGACCCAGGAGGCGAACCGATGAGCGCCGCAGTCAAGCCATCCCACGCCGCGGCCGCGCCGGTGCTGACCGGCCCCAGCTTCGTCCGCGTCCTCACCTCGGAGCGCATCAAGCTCTTCTCGCTCCTCTCGACCCGCATCCTCCTGCTGTGCGCAGTCGCCCTGATGATCGGCTTCTCCGCGCTCCAGGCGTGGGGGTTCGGGCAGGCGCTCAACGCCCAGCGCAGCGGCGCCACTGGGCCGCGCGAGGCGATCGACGTGCCCTCCCTGCTCCCGCAGCTCCCGAGCGCCGGCGTTTCGTTCTCGCAGCTCATCATCGGCTCACTGGCCGTGCTCATGGTCAGCGCGGAGTTCAGCTCCGGCATGTCCCGCGCCACCTTCGCGGCAGTACCCAAGCGCTGGCCGGTCCTGACGGCGAAGGCTGTGTACGCCGTCGTCCTCGGGTTCGTCCTGACCTACGTGGGCGCGTACCTCGGCGGCCTCGTGGCGCAGCCGATCCTCGGCAACTATGACCTCCACCTCGATATGGCCTCTTGGGACGTTCAGCGGCACATGCTCCTGAGTGCCGCCTACGTCGCTGCCGTGGCGCTCATGGGCCTCGGGCTGGGCGCGCTCCTGCGGAACTCGGCGGGGGGGATCGTGATCCTCGTTGCGCTCCTGTTCGTCCTGCCGATCATCTTCCAGCTCATCCCGGGCGACTTCTTCAAGGAGGCACGCAAGTACCTCCCCACGAACGCGGCCAACGCCATGATGGAGACTGGCTCGAGTGCGCCGCTCAACACCGCCCTCCTCGAGCCCTGGCAGGGCACGCTGGTGCTCGGAGCCTATGTGGTCGTGCTGCTCGCGGCGGCCTTCACAACGCTCAAGCAGCGGGACGTTTAGGAGACCGGACAGGCCAGGAGGGAAAGTGCCAGCGCTGCCCGCGCAGAACCTCGTGCTCGCGGCCCCGCCCCGGCGGGGCCGCCTTCGCGCGTACCTGGCCGACCACCCGGTGGCGATGGACTGGATCGTCGTCGCGGCCGCGACCCTCCTGACGCTTCCACTCTTCGCCGAATTCGCGATACAGGGCCATTGGGTGAGGTTCGCGCTCCTCGCGGTCCAGCAGCTCGCCCTGCGAGCCCGACGGCGCTCGCCCTGGGCCGTTCTTGTCGTCACCGTGGCGATCGATGCCGCCCTGCTGTACCAGTCTCCGAACAGCTCCGTCATGAGTGGGGCGATGTTCTTCGCCCTCTACTCCGTGGCGGTTGCGGCGCCGGCCCTGGTCGCGTTCGGCGCGGCCCTCCTCGCCTCCGTGCCTGCCTCGGTGTACTACGCGTTCGTGTACACGCCGCACGGCCCCGAGATCTCTGCCAATGCCCGGTACGTTGGCCTCGTAGCGGCCGTGTCCGTGCTGCTCATGGACGTCATCGCAGCCGGTCTCGGCGCGTGGGTGCGGGGCAGTCGCGAGCACCAGGCCGAGGTCAGGGCCTGGGCCATGCGCCGCGCCGAACTCGCCTCGGTCCAGGAGCGGAATCGGATCGCGCGGGAGATGCATGACGTCGTCGCGCACTCCCTCACGGTCATGGTCACCCTGAGCGACGGCGCCGCGAAGGTCGCGCCCAAGGACGTGGAACGGGCCCAAGAGGTGCTCGGCGAGCTGTCCCGGACCGGCCGGACGGCACTCGCGGATATGCGGCGCGTGCTCGGCGTCCTGCGGGAGAACCCCGGGACCAGCCTCGCGCCCACGCCAGGGATGGAGAGCCTGCACGCGCTCGTGGCCGGTTTCCGAACGGCGGGGCTGCCGGCGGTGCTGACTCTCACCGGCGCGCCGCCGCCGCCCGATCCGGCCTTCCAGCTGGCCATCTACCGCATCGTCCAGGAGTCCCTCACCAATGCCCTGCGGTACGGGCGCAGCGTCGGCAGGGTCGACGTGACGGTGGAGCGGGAGGGCAGTCGCGTGCGGATCCGGGTCGAGAACGACGGCGGGACGCACGACGGCGCGGAGCCTCGCCTCGGGACCGGCGGGGGACTCGCCGGGATGCGCGAACGGGCCGCCCTGTACGGGGGGACACTACACGCCGGTCCGCGGCCTGGAGGAGGATGGGTCGTGGAGACCGAACTCCACTGGATCGAGGGGGATCGCTGATGGACGAGGCGCACCGGATGGAGGCCGACCCTGCCGGACGACCGCATGAGGTGGCGCACGGCGGCGCGCCACTGCGCCTGCTCCTCGTCGACGATCAGCCGCTGCTGAGGATGGGCTTCCGGCTCGTGCTCGAATCCGAGGACGGGATCGAGGTGGTCGGCGAGGCCGGCAACGGCGAGGAGGCGGTGCGCCTCACGCGCTCGCTCGCGCCGGACGTGGTGCTCATGGACGTGCGGATGCCCGTCATGGACGGCATCGAGGCCACACGGCGCATCGCGGCCGAGCACTCCGCGGCGCGGATCATCATCCTCACGACCTTCGATCTCGACGAGTACGCCTTCGCGGGCCTTCAGGCCGGCGCCTCCGCATTCCTGCTCAAGGACGTTGTTCCGGCCGAGCTCGTCCAGGCAGTGCGCCTCGTGGCGAGCGGCGACGCCGTCGTGAGCCCCCGCGTGACCCAGCGCCTGCTCGAGACCTACGTGCGCGGCGCGTCGCCCGGCCAGCCTGCCGAGTCGGACCCCGCGCTCGACCCCCTCCTCAAGGACCTCACGCCGCGCGAGCTCGAGGTGCTCCGGGCGATCTGCGAGGGCCTGAGCAACGCCGAGATTGCGCACCGCTTCTTCCTCTCCGAGGCGACCGTCAAGAGCCACGTGCGGCGGATCCTGACCAAGCTGCACCTGCGGGACCGCGTCCAGGCCGTCGTGTACGGCTACGAGACCGGGCTCATCATCCCGAGCAACCCGGACTTCTGACGAGCTCTGCTCCGCGCGCGCGTCCTCCTTGGAGCAGATAGGACGGGCTGCGCGCTGAGTCCTGAGGCCCTGTGAACATTCGTGACACGTCCGCTTTGAGACGGTCCTCGGTGCCGGCCCGCGCCTTGCCGACGACCACCCGGCGCGGCGAGCGGCCGGCGTCGTGCCCGATCCCGCACTGTAGCCCCCGCATCCGGGGGACGTGACCCCGCATCGTTGGGGCTAGAAGCCCCCGGTGCCGTTCGGCGTGCCGACCCCGGTGGGGCCGTCCCAGCCGGCTCCGGCCGTGCACCACTGGGTGGTCGGGCAGGTGCCGTTGTTGCCGGAAGCCACGTCGAACAGGCTCGACGTGTGGGCGTACGGGATCGAGTTCGCGTACGTTCCGGTCGCGGCGGAGCCGGTGTTGCCGCTCTGCGCATAGACCGAGGCGATGATCGGCGAGGCCTCACTCGTGCCGCCGAACTGGCCCCAGGTCGAGGAAGTCTTCGAGGTCGGGTAGTACACGGCGAGCCCGCCATTGCTCGGATCCGAGGCAGCGGAGACATCGTTCATCGCGCGTCCGGCGCAGCCTGTGTTGGACGAGGATGCCGCCGAAAGGGCCGCGTTGAGGCTCGAGCAGCCCGAGCCGGTCCCACTCCACACCGACTCGCTCCAGCCCCGTGAGGTACCCGGCGCTGAGTTGAGCGAGGTTCCACCCACCGCCACAACGTAGCTCGAGGATGCCGGGTAGGAGGCGCCCTTGTAGCCGTTGTCGCCGGCGCTCGCCGTCACAGCGATGCCCGGGAAGTTGTAGTAGTTGCCGTAGGTCGAGTCGGCCGCGTCCGAGCCGCCGTACGAGTTCGAGATCGCTGCGACGCCGGGGAGCTTCGCGGCCGTCTGCACCGCAGTGCCAAGGTCGGCGAACGACGCCGAATTGGCCTGGAGGACCACGATCTTGCAGTCGGGGCACGCGGCAGAGACGGCGTCGACGTCGAGCGACTGCTCCTGCGCCCAGCCGGTGTTGAACCGCGGGAGGCTCGTGCCGCCGTTCTGGTTCATCACCTTCAGGCAGCCGTTGGCCGTCGTGCACGCGGGCAGGCCGAATTGGGCTCGATAGACGCCGAGGTCCGCCTCAAGGTTCGGGTAGCCGTACGCATCCACGATCGCCACGGTCTTGCCGCCCGAGGCCGCGCTAGTGAGCTTGTATGCGTCCCTGAGCTGGGAGGGGGTCAGACCGGACGACGGCGGCGTGGTCGCGTTGGCGATCGGGTGGCCGTTTGCGTCCACCGCCTGCCGCGCATGGCACGCAGCGTCGCCGGCGCGGGGCGTCGCGCAGACTTGAATGGAGTGGTCCGACTGCGGGTTCGGGCCGGGTGCTGCCCACGCTGGCGTGGTGGCGACGCCGGCGAGGAGCAGACCTGCGGCCGCTGCGGTGAGTATCTTCCTCATCAAGTGCCCTCCTGGGTGGGGAGAATAGCGCTGACATGTACGGTCGGATCGCGAGGGATTCACACTGGATTACAAAACCCGTCAACCGACTGGTGAGAGCCTCTCAGTTCTCCCAGCCTGCATCAAGGTTCACGGACATATTGTCAGCAAACTCCCAGCGAAGCCCAGTACCCCCGTGTGCGGATGCCCGCAGAGGCCCGGCTGTACGTAGAGTGGAGGGGACCCAGGCCCGGAGGCACAGGACGGAAGGCGGTGCGGGGATGCGTGCGCTGTTCAGGCTCTCCCGAGCTGGGCTCGTCGCCGGATCCACCCTCGTCCTCGCAGCCGCCGCCCATACCGCGGCGGCCGGGCGCCTGCCCGATCCGTTCATCGCCGCCGGGCTGTTCGCGCTGACGCTCCTTCCAGCCGTCTGGCTGTGTGCTCGCAGGGTGCGGACGACGACGATGCTGGCCCTGCTCGGTTCTGGGCAGCTGTTCCTCCACGAGGCGTTCTCCACCCTCTCGGAGTCCTCGGGGACCGTTCCTCTCTACGCCCCGACCGCCGGGCACGTCCATGTACTCGGCACCGCGACCGCGCACGGCGCTGGAGGCCCTGCGCAGGCCGAGAGCGTGGCGATGCTCATTGCGCACGTCATCGCGACGGTGGCCACGGCGCTGCTGCTGGCCAAGGGGGAGACTGCCCTCTGGACGCTGCGCGACTGGCTGCGCCCTCTGGTGCGGGTCCTCGTCCTCCCCCTGCTCCACCCGGTGCCGACGGTGCCAGCCGTCACCCGAGAGAGCCCCCCTGGACCCCAGCGCGGCCTGCGGCTGCCAGCGCTGCGCGGCCCGCCGGCGTCGTGCGCCGCCTGAGTCTACCGCTCGAGGCACAGTACGACACCCCGCAGACCGCGGGCCTCCCTCACCCCTGCCCACCCGCGCGAGCGCGCCGGTGGGACCACACCCGAAGGCCAAGCACATGATGAAGAACACCCTCCGCCGCGCCGCCACGGCGATCGGCACCGTCACCGCAACCGCCGCGCTGATCGTTGCCGGCGCGGCCGCCGCGAACGCGCACGTCACGGTGAGCCCCGATGACACCGGCGCCAACGGCTACTCGCACCTGACGTTCAACATGCCCAACGAGTCGGCCACGGCCAAGACGAACAAGCTCGAGGTCAAGCTCCCCACCGACACCCCGTTCACCTCCGTCTCGGTCAAGCCGGTCGAGGGCTGGACCGCGCAGGTCGTCACCTCCGATCTGCCCAAGCCCGTCACCGTGGCCGGCGCGACCGTGACCAAAGCCCCGACCGAGGTCGTCTGGACCGCGAACGACGACGCCCACCAGATCGGCCAGAACCAGTACCAGGCCTTCTCCCTCTCCGTCGGCCGACTCCCCGCTGCCGGGACCAAGGTCACCCTCCCGACCGCCCAGACGTACACCGACGGCACCGTCGTGAACTGGGACGAGGAGGCCCAGGAGGGTCAGGCCGAGCCTGAGCACCCCGCGCCGTCGTTCACCACGACCGCGGCCGACGACGCCAAGGAGTCCGCCACGGCCTCGGCCCCGCCCACCGCGTCCGGCGAGACCGGGGCGAGCCCGGCGACGGCAGCCCCGGCCTCGCAGACCGGCGACGCGACCGGGGCCTGGGGTCTGGGCCTCGGCGCGCTCGGGGCGGTCCTCGGCGCCGCGGCCCTGGCCCTTGTCCTGACCGGACGCCGCAAGGCCGCAAAGTAGGAGGAACCATGCGCATCCCCTCGCTCACCGTGCTGAGGAAGGCCGCGACCGCCGCTCTCCTCGTGGCCGCCATGCTGCTGCCCGCAGCGGCGGCCGCCCAGGCCCACGACGTCATCGAGTCGACGAACCCGGCAGACGGCTCCACCGTGCAGACGGTGCCTGACTCGGTGGTCCTGACCTTCGACCACACGCCGATTGCCATCGGCACGGAGATCCAGGTCAAGGATCCGTCGGGGACCAACGTCTCCAACGGCCCCGCCAACATCGTGGACACCAACGTCACCCAGCCGATCAAGCCGGGCGCACCGGCCGGGGTCTACACGGTCGTGTGGCGGGTGGTCTCCGCCGACTCGCACCCCATCGAAGGCACCTTCACGTTCACCGCGAAGGCCGCGGCGAGCGGGTCGGCGGCCGCGAGCGCGGGTGCCCAGAGCGCGGCGGCCAGCGGCCCCGCGTCGGCGGCTCCGGCGTCGTCCGGTTCGAACGACGGCCTCGTCCTGTGGCTTGTCATCGCAGTGGTGGCGGTGGCCGCCGTCGTGGGCCTGGCGTTCTTTGTCCGGCGAGCCGTGGCGCGAGGAGGGCAGGACACGGCGGCCCGGGACTGACGCAGGGCAGACCCTGGCGGGAAACCGACGTGGGGAGCGGGCGCGGCCTTCCGCGGCCTTCCGTGGACACCCAATGGAACGGAAAATGAGTCCATGAGGCCGTTCCTGCTCCTCGCCGCCCGCGACCATGACGAGGTGGCCGACGACGAGTACCGCGCCTTCTGCGCCTACAGCGGGCTCGCACCGGACGAGCTGCATCGGGTTCGGGCCGAAGCCGCGTCGCTGCCGGAGATTCGGCTCGAGGACTACTCGGGTGTGATCCTCGGCGGCAGCCCGTTCACCGCGTCGGACCCGGTCGAGGACAAGGGACCGGTCCAGATCCGCGTCGAGGCCGAGATCCGCGCACTGCTGGACCGGATCGTCGCCGCGGACTTCCCGTTCCTGGGGGCGTGCTACGGCGTCGGCATCCTGGGCACTCACCGGGGTGCCGTCGTCGACCGTCGCTTCGGCGAGCCCGTGGGCGCGGTCAAGGTGAGGCTCTCAGCCGTGGGGCTCAACGACCCGATCTGCGCGGGCCTCGACCCCGCGTTTTTTGCGTTCGTGGGGCACAAGGAGGCCGTGCGCACCCTGCCGCCGGACGCCGCGCTGCTCGCCGGTTCTGACACGTGCCCCGTGCAGATGTTCCGCTTCCGGAAGAACCTCTACGCGACGCAGTTCCACCCCGAACTCGACCACACGGGGCTCGAGCGGCGCATCGACGCGTACCGGCACTCGGGGTACTTCCCGCCCCACGAGGCCGAGTCGGTCAAGGAGCGCGCCCGCGGAGTGCTCGTGACCGAGCCGCAGAAGATCCTGGCCAACTTCGTGGCCCGGTACGGCGCCTGAGAACCGCTGGAGCTTCGCTCCTGCTTCTCCAAGTACGAGGTCCATTTGGAACAAAATTGGAGGAGGGTAGACTCGCTCCAAGTTCAAGTTCTACTTGGAGCAAACTGGGAGATTGCGTGAAGCTGCCGATGCGTCCGCCTCATCCGGACACGTACATGGAACGTGCCATGAACCACGTCAGCGCCTTGTTCAGTCCGGAACTCGATGATTCGGCGTACCTTCCGTGGGACGAGCTGCGATACCGCACCGTCCCGTCGTTCCTGGGCAGCGATGCTGACCACGAGCTGTGGTGGGCCGCCCTCGTGCTATCCCGCCGCGCACGCCGCCGTGACCTCGGATTGCTACAGGCGGACGGGAGACCGTTCGGCCTGGTCCTCACGGACCGGACCCTCAAGGCCTCTGAACGGATCGCTCGCGAGACGGGGGGGCGGCTGGGCCTGCCCGAGGACGTCCTGGGGCCCTCTGACCGGAACCAGTTCATCGTGCGCTCGCTCGTCGAGGAGGCCATTACCTCATCGCAGCTTGAGGGCGCCTCGACGTCGCGACGAGTGGCCCGCGAGATGCTGGATTCGGGTCGCGAACCGGCCACGAAGTCCGAGCTCATGATCGTCAACAACTATGCGGCGATGCAGCGCATCCGGGACGTCGCGGAACAGCCGCTCACACCGGATCTCGTCCTGGAGCTTCATCGCATCCTTACCGATGGGACGCTCGAAGACCCCGACGACGCGGGCCGGCTCGAGACCCCGGACGTCGAGCGGGTCGCGGTCTGGGACAACGACGTGAAGGTGCACACCCCGCCGCCCGCCGAACAGCTGCCCGAGCGCCTTCAACGCGTATGTGACTTCGCCAACGGGACGCTCGAGCCGGACGTGTACCTGCCCCCAGTGGTGAGGGCCGTCGTCGTGCATTTCATGGTCGGTTACGACCACTACTTTGCCGACGGCAACGGACGCACGGCCCGAGCGCTGTTCTACTGGAGCATGCTCCACGAGGGCTACTGGCTGAGCCAGTACGTGGCGATCTCGAAGATCCTGCGCAAGGCACCGTCGCGCTACAGCCTCGCCTATCGCCACACCGAGGACGACGACGGTGACCTCACCTACTTCGTGCACTTCCAGGTCGACGTCATCCTGCGGGCCATCCGCGAGCTTAACAACTACCTCGATGCCAAGGGGCGCGAGCTCCGATCGGCACGCTCAGCCCTGCGTGAGCATGCCCATGAGCTCAACCAGCGTCAGCTCCAGACCATCGAGGATGCTGTGCGAGACTCCGAGACGGTCACCGCCAGGGCGTACGCCGGCCACTACGGCGTTTCAGGGGAAACCGCACGCCAGGACCTCGCCCAGCTGGTCCGGCTCGGGTACATGGTGCGCTCGAAGGCCGGGAAACAGTTCGTGTGGAGGCCAGTCGAGGGTCTCGCGGGGATGCTGGGCAGACCAGAGCCGCCCGCCCGCTGACGCGGCCTCCCGAAGCCGTCAGCGGTCATCGCCGCTTCCCCGCTGGCTAGACTCGGGCCATGCCTACCGCCGCGCATCTGCATGCCCTTGACCTCGGCCGCTTCGTCATGGCCTCGCCGTCGAGTTTCCACGCCGTCGCGGAGGGCGCGCGCCGGCTCGCCGAGGCGGGGTTCCAGATCCTCGACGAGGCTGACTCCTGGCCGAGCGCTCCCGGCGGCTATGCGGTGGTCCGCGACGGCGCGCTCATCGCCTGGACGTTGCCCGACGGCGCCGGCCCGACCACGCCCTTCCGCATCCTCGGCGCACACACCGACTCGCCCTCCTTCAAGCTCAAGCCCAAGCCCACTACCGGTCGCTTCGGCTGGCTCCAGGCTGGCGTTGAGGTGTACGGCGGCCCGCTGCTGAACTCGTGGCTGGACCGCGAGCTGCGCCTCGCCGGTCGTCTCGTGACGCACGACGGCGCGCAGCACCTCGCCG
Source organism: Sinomonas sp. P10A9 (assembly GCF_041022165.1). Lineage (GTDB taxonomy): Bacteria > Actinomycetota > Actinomycetes > Actinomycetales > Micrococcaceae > Sinomonas > Sinomonas puerhi. Next base: position 4,221,669 of record NZ_CP163302.1, on the reverse strand, counting down.
CGTCCGGCCCGCTCCTGCGGTTCCCGCAGCTCGCCATCCACCTCGACCGTGCGGTCAACGAGGGCCTCGTGCTGGGCAAGCAGCAGCACATGAACCCGGTCTGGGGCCTCGGCGACCCCTCCGGAGCGGATCTGGTCGCGGTCCTGGCCGAGGCCGCGGGGCTCGACCCGGCGCGGGTCGGCGGGTATGACGTCGTCGTGGCCGACACGCAGGAGCCGGCGATCTTCGGGGCGAACGGGGAGTTCTTCGCCTCGGGCCGGCTCGACAACCTGTCCTCGGTCCACGCGGGCCTCGTGGCGCTCATCGGGCAATACACGAATCCGGTGGTCGAGGGGCGTTCGTCGAGTGGAGCGGAGCGGAGCCGCGGCGGAGGAGCCGAGTCGACATCCCGTTCCACCGATCCGATTCCGGTGCTTGCCGCGTTCGACCACGAGGAGGTCGGCTCGGCCTCCCGTTCGGGCGCCTCGGGCCCGTTCCTCGAGGACGTGCTGGCCCGCATCGCGGATGGCCTCGACGCCTCGGCGAGCGAGCGCCGTCGGGCCTTCGCCGCCTCGTGGCACGTCTCCGCCGATGCCGGCCACGCCGTGCACCCCAACTACGCCGAGCGCCATGATCCGGCCAACCACCCGCTGCTCAACGGCGGCCCGCTCCTGAAGATCAACGCGAACCAGCGCTATGCGACGGACGCGCCGGGTGCGGCTCTGTGGGCGCGGCTGTGCGCCGAGGCCGAGGTGCCGTACCAGGAGTTCGTCTCGAACAACGACGTGCCGTGCGGCTCGACGATCGGCCCGCTCACGGCGACGCGGCTCGGGATCCGGACCGTGGACGTCGGCGTGCCGCTGCTGTCGATGCACTCTGCGCGCGAGCTCGCCGGGGTGCAGGACCCGTGGCGCCTCTCGCGCGTCGCGGAGCGGTTCTTCCGGGGCTGATGCTGGGGATTCCTCCCCGGAAGAACCGCCGGTCTGGGGCCGCGGCCTACTGGACGAAGTCGAAGGCCTCGTAGGCCACGGGCTGCTCGCCGGACATCATCTGCTCGAGCACGCCCGCGCTCTGGAAGGCGGGGAACAGCGTGGTCTCGGCGAACTTCTGGGAAGCCGCCTGGCTCTCCCATACGTCGACGATCTGGATGCGGCCGTCCGGCAGTTCGCTCGCGGCGTGGACGAGGAGGCCGTCGGGCTTGGGGTCGAGGACTCCGGGGACTGAGTCGTATTCGGCCCGGGAATTGGCGTAGGAAACCATGGCGACTGGCATGGGACTCACCTTCTGGAAGGACCTGCTGGGGACGTTCACTAGAGGTATACTCTAGTGACTTACATCACTCAGTGTGCGTCTGCAGAGGAGGTGCGTCAAGATGCCGGAGCACGCGAGTTCCGCGTCGTCGGCCCGCCGCGAGAAGTCGGCACAGACCCGTCACGCCATCGTCGTGGCGGCGGCGAAGCTCTTCACTGAGCGGGGCTACGCGGGCACGCGGATGGCGGACATCGCGCGGGAGGCGGGGTATGCCGTCCAGACTGTCTACTTCGTCTTCCACACCAAGCCCGAGCTGCTCCAGGCCTGCTACACGCGTGCCGTGCTCGGGGATGATGATCCGCGCCCACCCCAGGAGCAGCCCTTCTACGCGGCGGTCATGACTGCCCGCAGCGGCGAGGAGCTGCTCGGCCATTTCGCGTTCGGCAATGCCCAGATCCAGGCCCGGGCTGCCGGCATTGAGGAGGTGGCGCGGGAGGCTCGGCATGAGCCCGAGGCCCGAGCTGTCCGCGATTACAACGAGCGGCTCCGGCGCGAGGGCTACGCCGAGATCATTGCGTTCCTCGATGAGCGCTTCGGCCTCCGGCCGGGCCTCGCGCGGGAGGACGCCCTCGAGCTGGTGCTCATGTACGGGGGAGCGGGACCTTTCAACGCGCTCGTCCGCGACGCAGGGTGGGGCCTCGATCGGTTTGCCGCGTGGCTCGAGGGCGTCCTGAGGTGGGAATTGCTCAGCTCGCGAGGTTGATGACCAGGTTGATCGTCGTGGCGAGGATGAGCGTGGCGAACACGAACGCGAGCAGGCTGTGCTTGAGCGCTTCGGCACGGATGGCGTGGTCTTTGATGGCCGTGTCCGAGACCTGGTAGGTCATGCCGAGGCTGAAGGCCATGTACGCGATGTCCGTGTAGCGCGGCGACTCTTCCTGGTTGAAGTCGATGCCGCCCTCGGGCCGCGCCGCGTAGTACAGCTCTGTGTACCTCAGCGTGAACAGGGTGTGCAGCATGAGCCACGACGCCGCGACGACTGTCAGGGCGACGACCGCAAGCGCGATCTTCTCGCCCTTGGGCGCGTTGCTCCCGTTGCCGATCACGAAGACGACGGCGATGATCGCTGCGGCATTCGCGCACAGGATCAGGAAGTCTCGTGTGGACCGCCGGGGATCCTCCATGCGCGCGTGGATCCGTGTTTTCTCGGTGTCCATCGGGGCGATGACGGTCCAGACCCAGATGTCGTAGATGAGCGCGGCCGCGCCCCAGCCGGCGGCGGGCGCAACCCACCATGACCACAGGAATCCGACGGCGATCAGGACGACGGCGCCGACGGCGAGCATGGTCCAGAGGCGTCGGCGGGCGTTCTGCGCACGGGGGGAAGGCTGTGCCTCAGGTGTCATGCACACGATCCTGCCAGCGGACTCTGGGAATCCGCTGCTCGTCCACAGCGGTGCGCCGTGGCGTGTCGTCCACATACGGCGTCCGGCTCGTACGACGTCGTGTGGTCGCCGATAGCGTTGGTCGAGGGATGGTTCCGGGTCAAGCGGACGCGCTGGATCCGGTAGACTTGTGCAGTCTGTGCGCCAGCTTCGACCTTTTTGTCGGGTGATGCTGCGCGTGGACACGCACATGAACCTCCTGTTGCGGAAAGACCGCAACCGCTTAGCCCAAAGGAGGTGGGTTCACACATGCGTCCTTACGAACTGATGGTCCTCATCGACCCCGAGGTCGACGAGCGCTCAGTCCAGCAGTCGCTGGACAAGTTCCTCTCTGTGATCACCAACGACGGTGGAACCGTCGACAAGGTGGACATCTGGGGTCGTCGTCGCCTGTCCTACGACATCAAGAAGAAGAACGAGGCAATCTACGCCGTCGTGAACTTCACCTCGGAGCCAGCCACGGCGCAGGAGCTGGACCGCCAGCTGTCCCTCAACGAGACGATCCTGCGTACCAAGATCATCCGCCCCGAGGACCAGAAGGTTTCCGCCAAGTAGTCTTGGCGTGAATCCCTCACCCAGTACAACGATTTTCAGTACGCACGCACGGAACCAGGAGGAAGCATGGCAGGCGAGACCACCATTACGGTGATCGGCAATCTGACGAACGACCCCGAGCTGCGGTTCACGCCGTCCGGTTCGGCCGTCGCCAACTTCACCGTGGCCTCCACGCCGCGTACCTTCGACCGCCAGTCGAATGAGTGGAAGGACGGGGAAACCCTGTTCCTCCGCGCGTCGATCTGGCGCGAGGCTGCCGAGAACGTCGCCGAGTCCCTCACCAAGGGCATGCGTGTGATCGTGACCGGGCGCCTGAAGAGCCGTTCGTACGAAACCAAGGAAGGCGAGAAGCGCACCGTCATCGAGCTTGAGGCCGACGAGATCGGCCCGAGCCTGCGCTACGCGTCCGCGAAGGTCAACCGCACCCAGCGCTCCGGCGGTCAGGGTGGCGGCAACTTCGGCGGCGGGCAGGGCGGCGGCAACTTCGGCGGCGGCAATGCCGGCGGAGGCTGGAGTGGCGGCCAGGGGTCTCAGGCCCCGAGCGGCGGCAACTCCGGCGGCAGCTGGGGCGGCGGCCAGCAGCAGGACGACCCGTGGGCGACCCCGGGCGTCAGCAATGCTGGCGGCGGCTGGGGCAACGGCAACGAGTCTGAGCCCCCGTTCTGATCGACTTCCTTTCCACAACATCAACCATCCCGTGGCGCAGCCACGGGCTCCAGAGATCTAAGGAGCTCCACGATGGCCAAGGCTGAAATTCGCAAGCCGAAACCAAAGTCCAACCCCTTGAAGGCCGCTGACATCACTGTCATCGACTACAAGGACGTCGCCCTGCTGCGCAAGTTCATCTCGGACCGCGGCAAGATCCGCGCCCGTCGGGTGACCGGCGTGACCGTGCAGGAGCAGCGCAAGATCGCCCAGGCGATCAAGAACGCCCGCGAGGTCGCCCTGCTCCCCTACTCCGGCGCTGGCCGCGGCTGAGAAGGGAAGCAACTTTCATGGCAAAGCTCATTCTGACGAACGAGGTGACGGGTCTCGGTTCTGCCGGTGACGTCGTCGAGGTCAAGGACGGCTACGCGCGCAACTACCTGCTGCCGCGCAGTTTCGCCGTCGCCTGGACCAAGGGCGGCGAGAAGCAGGTCGAGCAGATCCGCGCCGCACGTGAGGCACGCGCCCACAAGTCGCTCGAGGCCGCTCAGGCCCAGGCCGCTGCCCTTGCGGGCACTTCGGTGCGCCTTGAGGTGAAGGCCGGCAAGGAAGGCCGCCTGTTCGGCACCGTCCGCGCCGAGGCCGTTGCCGGTGCAGTCGAGGCCGCCGGTCTCGGCGCCATCGACAAGCGCAAGGTGGTCATCCCCGGCCACATCAAGTCCACCGGCAAGTACGAGGTCGCCGTGCGCCTGCACGACGACGTCTCCGCTGTGGTCAACCTCGAGGTTGTCCCCGCGAAGTAGTCGCGCTGGTCGCGGCCCGTCATTATGCACGGACCGCGCCTGAAAAGCCCCTTCCCCTCGCGCGGAAGGGGCTTTTCGCGTCCGCGGGAATAGCTGCTGGCTTCCCCCCGTTGGAGGAACTAGATGCAAATGCATGAACTTCCAACCAGGGCAGGACACATGGCCGAGAACACCAACATCGTTGTCATCTCCGCAGGCCTCGGCGTGCCGTCGTCGAGCAGGCTCCTCGCGGACCAACTCTCCGCCGCCACCGAGCGGCTCGCGCGCGGGGCCGGATTTGCGCCGTCCGTGACCACGATCGAGCTCCGCGACCTCGCCGTGGATATCGCCAACAACTTCGTGACCGGCTATGCGGCGCCCAATCTCGCGGAGGCGATCGCCGTCGTCGAGCGCGCCGATGCGATCATCGCGGTGACCCCAGTGTTCTCCTCGAGCTACAGCGGTCTGTTCAAGTCCTTCATTGATGTGCTTGAGCCGCGTTCCCTCGAGGGGAAGCTCGTCCTGTTGGCTGCGACCGGAGGTTCGGCCCGCCACAGCCTCATGCTCGACTTCGCGATGCGTCCACTCTTCAGCTACCTGCGCACGCGCATCCTGCCGACCACGGTGTTCGCGGCCCCGACCGACTGGGGTCAGGGCGCGGCGGGAGACCGTACTCTCGGCGGAGGCCTCACTGCCCGCATCGAGCGTGCCGCGACGGAGCTCGTCCTCGAGCTCGCCCGCGAGCAGGGCGCGGCCGCCGACGACCGTCCCGCCGCCACACTGCCAAAGGTCGCGACGCGGCCCGAGGACAAGTCCTTCGAGGAGCTCCTCGCAGACCTCACCGGCGCCGACGCCGTCTGAGACCACCTCCCGGAACCCATCGTCAGGAGGTCATCACACTGAGGTCACATCATGTGGCTCTCAGGAGATGACGTCCAGACGTACGATGGCCGAATGCAGCCCGCAGCCCCTGAGCACGCCCCGATCTTCGACGGCCACAACGACCTCCCCTGGGCCCTCCGCCAGGACTTCGCCTACGATGTCGCGGCAGCGACCCTCGACGCCGGCCAGCCCCGTCTCCATACCGACATCCCTCGGCTGCGGGCCGGTGGCCTGGGCGCCCAGTTCTGGTCGGTCTTCGTGCCGTCGACGCTGGCCCCCGAGGAGTCCGTCGTCGCGACCCTCGAGCAGATCGACTGCGTGCGCCGGATCGCCGCGGCGCACCCGGACACGTTCGAACTTGCCAGGACCGCCGAGCAGGTGCGCGCCGCGGTCGGCCGCGGCAGGATCGCTTCCCTCATGGGCGCCGAGGGCGGTCACAGCATCGCCGGCTCCCTGGGGGTGCTACGGATGCTCGCCCAGCTGGGCGTGCGCTACATGACACTCACGCATAACGACGATGTGCCGTGGGCCTGCTCGGCGACTGGCGAGGCGATGGAGCGCGGGCACGATACGGGGCTCACGGACGTCGGCCGGGATGTGGTGGCTGAGATGAACCGGATCGGCATGCTCGTGGACCTCTCGCACGTCTCTCCGCGCACCATGGCGGACGCGCTCGACGCCACGCGTGCCCCCGTGATCTTCTCGCACTCGTCCGCGCGGTCCGTCTGCGACCACCCGCGCAATGTCCCCGACGACGTGCTCGAGCGGCTTCCTGCCAACGGCGGAGTCCTCATGGTCACCTTCGTGCCGAAGTTCGTCTCTGAGGCCTGCCGCGAGCACGCCCTTGCGGTCCGGGACACGAGGCGCGCTCTCGGCCTGCCGACCGAATTCCACGATGTCCCGCCCCTCGAGGACCCCGCTGCTGCGGCGGCGTTTGCCGCCTGGCTCGAGGCGAACCCGGCGCCCGAGGCGACGATCGGCGACGTCGTGCGCCACCTCGAGCACGCGCGCGAGGTGGTCGGCCCACGCCATCTCGGGCTCGGCGGGGACTTCGACGGAACCACCGACCTGCCGCGCGGCATGGATGGCGTGGCCGGCTATGCGCCCCTGCTCGCGGCGCTCGAAGAGCGCGGGTGGCCGCGCGAGGACCTCGATGCGCTGTGCTTCGACAACGCGCTGCGGGTGCTCGAGGAGGCCGAGCCCGCCGGGATGCAGCGGCTCGCTGTCTAGAGGAGCGAGACGAACGCCCGAGCGTCCTCGATCGTGATGTCCGAGTGGCGCCGCAGCATCTGCGCGGCGTCCTCGGCGTCCCCGATCTGCGCCAGGCCCTTGATCTCGTTGTAGATCTCGTCGTTCAGCATGTTGGACGCGACCTCGAGGGTCTGGCGTCCGTTGCTGACAATCGCCCGGTAGCGGTACGGGAACCGCTGGGGGCGGGGCGCGGCCGGCTCGTCCTCGGCCTCTTCCGGTGCCGCAGGCCGGTTCTGGGCAGGCGGCTGCGGCGCTGGAGCGGGCTTATCAGCCTCCTGCGGACCCCCCTCAGATCCGCGCTGGCGCACGACGGCGCGGGGCTGCTCGGGTGCGGGGGGAGCCTGGTGTGCGGGGGCGTCGTGGTGCGCCGGGGCATCAGGGGACGGCTCCGCCGCGGCCGCACCGCCCCGGAAGGCCTGAGGATAGCGGTCCAGGAGGATGACCGCGTTGCGGGCGTCGACGAGGCCAGAGCCCGTGGCCTCGCGGTATGCCGCAATCGCCTGCACGGTGAGTCCGCGGGCAATGAGCGAGTAGATGGCGCGGTGCTGGGCCTCGGTGAGTCGTGCGGCGGCTGCCGCCGCGGCATCGGGGCCAGCGGCAAGCGCGCCCTCGACGGACGCTTTGGCGCGCCGTGCGCCCGCACGGAGCACGAAGACGACGACGGCGGCGACCATCAGGAGGATCAGGATCGGGGGCAGCAGGGTTTCCATCAGTGCTTCTCGGGTGGCGGAGTGTGCAGTTCCAGCGTAGTGCCTGCGCCGACGGTGCTGCGAGGGTCGGGCAACATGCCGTGGGCAGAATGCCGCGGGCCAGCTCACGATCTACATGTGGCATAAATCACATAATTGATTGATCTATTCCTGAAAACACATTTGTTGGGTGAATGGCCCCGTTTCGGGCTGTGGATTGCTCCTGTGGAAAAAAATCTTCCGTCCACACGTTGTCAACAGAGTCTTCCCAGATGAGAGACCGATTCTTAGAGACTCCTGAAACTTATCCACATCTATCCACAGGGTCTGTGAACAACAATGGGCGGGTTGCCCACACCTTGTCCACAGGCGCGGTGGACGGTGGGCTTTCGAATGTCGGAGGGCCCAGATACGGTGTGCTCGTCCCTCCGGGGGGAGACTTTGCCTCCGGGACGATTGCTAGCTCCGAGGTGTTGCCCGTGTCCACGTCCCACGTCGATTCAGCGCCGTCCGTCAGGGACTCCGACGCTGGGCGCACGCCACCGCAGGACATCGTGGCCGAGCAGTCCGTGCTCGGCGGCATGATGCTCTCGAAGGATGCCATCGCAGATGTCGTGGAGGTGCTGCGCGGTGTGGACTTCTACCGCCCCGCGCACGAGGCGATCTACGAGGCGATCATCGACCTCTACGGCAAAGGCGAGCCCGCCGATGCCGTGACGGTCTCCGACGAGCTGACCAAGCGCGGCGAGATCAATCGCGTGGGCGGTCCGGCCTATCTCCACGAGCTCATCCAGTCGGTGCCGACGGCCGCGAACGCCGGTTACTACGCCGAGATCGTCGCCGAGCGAGCCGTTCTCCGACGGCTCGTGAGTGCCGGCACCAAGATCGTCCAGCTCGGGTACGGGCAGGACGGCGAGGTCGAGGACCTCGTCAACCAGGCCCAAGCGGAGGTCTACTCCGTGGCCGAGCGCCGCGCCGCCGAGGACTACGTTCCGCTCTCGCAGGTCATGGAGGGCGCGATGGACGAGATCGAGGCCGCAGGCCACCGCGGCGGCGGCATGACGGGCGTCCCGACGGGCTTCTACGAGCTCGACGAGCTCACTCACGGGCTCCATCCCGGCCAGATGATCGTCATCGCGGCGCGCCCCGCCGTCGGAAAGTCGACCTTCGCACTGGACTTCGCGCGGTCTGCGGCCATCAAGCACAAGATGGCCACCGTCTTCTTCTCCCTCGAGATGGGGCGGAACGAGATCGCCATGCGCCTCATGAGCGCCGAGGCATCCATCCAGTTGCAGGACCTGCGCCGCGGCACGCTCCGCGACGACCAGTGGTCCAAGATCGCCTCGGTGCTGGGCCCGCTGAATGAGTCGCCGCTCTTCATCGACGACTCGCCGAATATGTCCCTCATGGAGATCCGCGCGAAGTGCCGCCGCCTCAAGCAGCAGCACGACCTCAAGCTCGTGGTCCTCGACTACCTCCAGCTCATGACCTCGGGCAAGAAGGTCGAGAGCCGTCAGCAGGAGGTCTCGGAGTTCTCGCGCGCCCTCAAGCTCCTCGCGAAGGAGCTGCAGGTGCCTGTCATCGCGCTCTCGCAGCTCAATCGCGGTTCAGAGCAGCGCCAGGACAAGCGGCCGATGATCTCGGACCTTCGCGAGTCGGGCAGTATCGAGCAGGATGCCGACATGGTCATACTTCTGCACCGCGAGGACGTCTACAACAAGGAGTCCCCGCGAGCCGGTGAAGCGGACATCCTCGTGGCCAAGCACCGCAACGGCCCCACGAAGGACATCGTCGTCGCGTTCCAGGGCCACTACTCGCGCTTCGCCAACATGGCGGCTGACGCGGGCGGCGAGGGCGGCGGGTTCTAGGAGGCGCCGCGATCCATGGGATTCTTCGCATACGTTGACGAGTCCGGGTCCAACCGATCGGATGATCCGCACGAAGCATGAGACAACCGGCCTGTTAAGGTGCGAATCCTCGGGCCCTGTCGTCCGGCAGGAACTCCCGAGGATCACTTCTAGGGCCACCACGATAGCCCAGCGCCACGATCGTGCCACGATTCGTCGGAGCATGCCACAGCCCGCAAGCAGCGGCTGGCACACTACTGTCCAAACCTGAGTGATCCATGCCACTCTGATGTGACTGTCCCCACCGGGAACGCCCGGAAGACGAGAACCGCAGCCGAGGAGGTGCCTGTGACGCAGTCGCGCCTCGAGGCCGCCCTCACTGTGTTCGATGACCCGACGGCCAAGGCCCGCGAGCTCCTCGGTCTTCACCGAGCCTGGTCGACAAGCCGGCAGATCCCCGACCTCCTGCGTCCCGTCATCGCCCGCGCCTGGCAGCGGCAGGGCACCGTGCCTGGCCACCTGCGCCCCCTCGGCGACGCGGCCGTGGCGGAGCGGCGCGACCGCGCCGAGGATCTGGCCTCAGTGGTGCCTCTGCTCGGGGACAGGCTCCTGCCTCTCGCGGCCGAGGCCGGCAACGAGCTGGTGGTGAGTGACGATCAGGGCTACGTCCTGTGGGTCAGCGGCCCGGCCCCGGTGCGTCGTAAGAGCGAGGAGCTCGGCTACGTGCAGGGCGCCCGCTGGCGCGAGCGCGACGTTGGCGTCAATGCTCTCGGCACGGCGATGGAGGAACGCCGCCCCGTGCAGATCTTCGGGCCCGAGCACGGTGACGAGGACCAGCATCCCTGGGTCTGCACGAGCGCCCCGCTCCTCGACCCGCGCACGGGAACTCTGCTCGGCGTCGTCACCCTCAGCGGCTCCTACCGAACCGCCCACCCGCACACGCTCTCCCTCGTCACCATGGCCGCCGGGGAGGCCATGGGCCTGCTCCGCAGCCGTCACGCTGACGGGCTGCGCCGTCTCGCCCGCGATGCAGGCCAACGCGGGGTTGTCCCTGCACGTGTCGCGACCCTCGTGGTGGACGACGCCGGCTGGGTCGCCTCCGCGCACGGCTACGGCGTCGGCGAACGCATCCGCCTTCCGGCAGGGCTGTCCGGGGGGCCTGCGTGGGTACCGGGTGTGGGTCAGGTCTTCGCTGAGCCGCTCGACGGCGGCTGGCTTCTTCGGGCGGCCGTGGCCCAGACGCAGCTGGAGCTGCGGCCCGGACCGCCGCCCTCCGCCCTCATGCGTTCTGGGCCGGACGCCACCGAGATCCCGCTGACCGCGCGGCATTTTGAGCTCCTGACGCTCCTCGCTGCCCACCCGCAGGGTCTCGACGCCCGCGAGGTGCTCTCGCGCCTCGACGGCGCCCAGACCGAGGTGACGGTCCGCGCGGAGCTCTCGCGCCTGCGCCGGCGTCTCGGCGGGCTCATCGAGAGCCGGCCGTATCGCCTGACGGTACCGGCCGCCGTCGTGCGCCCCTGACTCGGGGTCACGTCCCAACGGTCCGGGGTCACGTCCCAACGGTCCGGGGCCACGTCCCGACGGTCCGGGGTCAGGTCCCTGCGACGCGCGGCCAATCCGCCAGGGCCAGGCCTTCCCCTGCAACGTTCTGCAACGCTCCCGACAATGTGATGCACGCCATACTGTCGAACGCATCAGCTCAGGCGTTCAAAGGAGAAGTGCAATGGGTGATGCAGCGCTGCAGGGCGCGAGGCAGTGGTTCGCGGACCTCGATGCGGCGTTCGCCGCGGAGGACGCCGCCCGAGCCGCCTCGCTGTTCGGCGACGAGAGCTACTGGCGGGATCTCGCGAGCCTCACGTGGAACATCCATACGGCCGAGGGCCGCGGCGAGATCGAGGCCATGCTCGCCGCCGTCGGCCCGGATGCCTGGCCGCGCGAGCTCGAGGTGACGAGCGCGACCGAGAATGACGGAGTGACCGAGGCCTGGTACACGTTCCGCAACAAGGCGTTCCACGGCAAGGGCCTCGTGCGCCTTCGCGACGGGAAGGCGTGGACCCTCCTGTCGAGCGCACAGGGCCTCAACGAGTTCCCCGAGCCCTCAGGTCCGCGGCGCGAGCGGGGCGCAGAGCACGGCGTCAACGTCTCGACCGAGAACTGGCTTGACCGGCGGAACTCGCGTGCCGGATCGTTCGGCATCGACGAGCAGCCCTACGTGCTCGTTGTGGGCGGCGGCCAGGGAGGGATCGGCCTCGCGGCACGGCTCAAGCGCCTTGGCGTCCCCGCGCTCGTGATCGACAAGCACCCGCGTCCGGGCGACCAGTGGCGATCGCGCTACCACTCGCTGTGCCTCCACGACCCGGTCTGGTACGACCACATGCCGTACCTACCGTTCCCCGACCACTGGCCGGTCTTCACCCCCAAGGACAAGATGGGCGACTGGCTCGAGCACTACACGAAGATCATGGAGCTCGACTACTGGTCCAACACCGAGGCGCAGAGTGCAAGCTTCGACGACGATGCCGAGCAGTGGACCGTCCGCGTGGTCCGTGACGGTCGCGAACTCACCCTGACCCCGACGCACCTCGTCATGGCCACGGGCATGTCCGGCATTCCGAGCATCCCGAAGCTCGAGGGCCAGGACGTGTTCGGCGGCGACCAGCACCACTCTTCGAAGCACCCCGGCGGAGCGAAGTACGCGGGCAAGAAGGTTGTCGTGGTGGGCTCCAACAACTCGGCCCACGATATCTGCGCCGACCTGTGGCAGAACGGCGCCGAGCCGATCATGCTCCAGCGCTCGAGCACGCACATCGTGAAATCCGATTCGCTCATGGAGGTGGTGCTCGGGCCGCTCTACTCGGAAGAGGCACTGGCCAACGGGATCGACCACGAGACCGCGGACCTCATCTTCGCCTCCATCCCGTACAAGGTGCTCCCGGACTTCCAGCGCCCGGCCTTCGACGAGATCCGCGAGCGGGACAAGGACTTCTACGACAGCCTCGAGCAGACCGGCTTCCAGCTGGACTTCGGCGACGACGATTCGGGCCTCTTCCTCAAATACCTCCGCCGCGGCTCCGGCTACTACATCAACATCGGTGCCTCCGAGCTCATCGCCAAGGGTGCGATCCGGCTCGCGAACGGCCAGATCGACCGGCTCGAGGAGGACGCCGTCGTGCTCGAGGACGGCACCCGGCTCGAGGCCGACGCCGTGGTCTACGCGACGGGCTACGGCTCGATGAATGGATGGGCGGCGAAACTGATCTCGCAGGAGGTCGCGGACAAGGTGGGCAAGTGCTGGGGCCTAGGATCGGACACGGTCAGGGATCCGGGCCCGTGGCAGGGCGAGCTCCGCAACATGTGGAAGCCCACGCAGCAGGAGAACCTGTGGTTCCACGGCGGCAACCTCCACCAGTCGCGCCACTACTCGAAGTACCTCGCCCTCCAGCTCAAGGCGCGGCTCGAGGGGCTCGAGACCCCCGTCTACGCGCTGGCCGAGACACACCACACCCGCTGAGGAGGACTCCTGAACGAGGAGAACGTCAAGATCCCCGTGCATCCCTGACGCCCGCTCGGCTGCAGCGATGCGAACGACGGCGAGGGGTCGGCTCGAGCGGGAGCCGGCCCCGCGCCGTCGTGCGGATCTCCCTTTCCACACTGCTAGCTCAGGCAGAGGCAGAACGGGTGTCCCGCGGGATCGAGGAACACGCGGAACGTGGTCCCGGGCTGGTGGTCATGCTTGGTGGCCCCGAGCCCGAGGACCGCCTGCTCGGCGACGTCGAGGTCGTCGACCACCACGTCGAGGTGCATCTGCTGGGGCACGTGCTGGCCGGGCCACTGGGGAGCCGTGTAGGCCTCGACGCCCTGGAAGTCGATGACCTGGCCGTAGTCGGCACGAATCGTGGCCCACTCCTGAGATGACTTCTCGACCTTCCAGTCCAGCAGGGCCGAGTAGAACTCCGCGAGAGCGGCGGGGTCTGGACAGTCGATCACTACATTGGGAAACCGTGCGATAGCCATGCAGGCACGCTATCGGGGCAAGCGGACAGAATCTGTCCTCAGAGGTCGGGCCGCTGCCGAGCCGTGGTGGGCCAACCCCTGCAGGTGAACCGCGTCACCCACCGCTGTGGCAGGGCCAACGTTTCAATCAGGTTGCGAGAGGTTTCCATAAAGACAGGAGTTGTCTCAGGGTCACCAAAATCGGGCGTCTGCACCATGGGCCGGTATAAACCCTGTGCGATCGGCCCCGCATGCGCATCTGACAGGCCTTCACCATTGATTCCGTACTGACCCACAGAGATGGAGGTGAGGCTCATGGCTTCCCAACCCGAACTCCACAAGACCCTCAAGCCGAGGCACCTGTCGATGATCGCGATTGCGGGCGTCATCGGGGCGGGGCTCTTCGTCGGCTCCGGGGTGGCGATCCACCAGGCCGGCCCGGGCGTCCTCGTCGCATACGCGGCGGCCGGCGTCGTGGTGATCCTCGTGATGCGTATGCTCGGCGAGATGGCTGCCGCGAACCCCGAGACCGGCTCGTTCTCCGCCTATGCGGACAAGGCCCTGGGCCGGTGGGCCGGGTTCAGCATCGGCTGGCTGTACGCGTGGTTCTGGATCATCGTGCTCGGCATCGAGGCCACCGCAGGCGCGGCGATCATGCACCGCTGGATGCCGGGCGTCGACCAGTGGATCTGGGCCCTCGTGCTCATGATCGCCCTCACGCTGACCAACGTGTGGAGCGTCAAGTCCTACGGCGAGTTCGAGTTCTGGTTCGCGTCCGTCAAGGTGACGGCGATCGTCCTGTTCCTCATCGCGGGCATTGCCGCCATCTTCGGCCTTATCCCCGGCCTCCCGGCCCCCGGCACCACGAATCTGCTGGGCCATGGCGGCTTCATGCCCAACGGGGGCGACGCCGTGCTCGCGGGCATCCTCGTCGTCGTGTTCTCTTTCTTCGGAGCCGAGATCGCCACAATTGCGGCAGGCGAGTCCGCCGACCCCGTGACGGCCGTCCGCAAGGCAGTCAACTCGACCGTGTGGCGCATCCTGGTGTTCTACATCGGCTCGATGGCCATCGTCGTGACCCTCCTGCCCTGGGATGACGCGTCCGTGGCCAAGAGCCCGTATGTCGCCGTGATCGAGCGATTCGGCATCCCGGGCGCTGGCACCATCATGGACATCGTCGTGCTGACGTCGGTGCTCTCGTGCCTCAACTCCGGCCTCTATACGGCCAGCCGCATGATCTTCTCGCTCTCCACGCGCGGAGACGCACCCAAGTCCTGGGCCCGCATCTCCGGCCGCGGCGTCCCGGTCCGCTCGGTCCTCGTCTCCACGGTGGTCGGGTTCATCACGGTCGGCCTCAACTACCTCTGGCCGGACACGGTCTTCCTGTACCTCGTCAACACGTCAGGGGCAATCGCGCTGTTCGTGTGGCTCGTCATCTCGGCATCGCAGCTCATCCTGCGGCGCCGCGCCGACGCCGCCGGCACCAAGCTCGAGATCCGCATGTGGCTCTTCCCGTACCTCACGTGGGCGTCCATCGTGGCCATCGTCGCATTGCTCGTGGGCATGCTCTTCCTCCCCGACACCCGGGACGAGCTCATGCTCTCGGTGGCGCTCGCCGCCGTGCTCATCGCGATCGGCGCCCTCCGGTACCGGCGCCAGCGCGGCCCCGTGGGTCCCCACACGCACACCGTGGCAGAGGACCGGGCCGAGGCCGCCGAGGTCGCCGCAGAGGCCCACGGGCACGGCGCCTGACCCTCAGAGCACCTCTGGGCACCTCAGGCCATCGGTGAAACGCAGCGTTTGCACAGCGACGCGTACGACGGCGCGGGGCCGGCTCGAGCGGGAGCCGGCGCCGCGCCGTCGTGGGTCAGGTCACGACGGATGCGCCTGCGGGACGGGTCAGGCGATGCCCGTGAAGAAGATCGCCGTGAGCAGGCCCGAGAAGGGCTGACCCCCGAAGCGTTCCGCGAGAACACGGGTCACGTCTTCGGTGATCTGCGCGGGGCCTCCGTACTCTTCGGCGAGCTCGTGGGCCAGAGGGGTGCCCTGGCAGTGCGCCCGGGCGATGTCCCGCGCAGACGTTGGAGCACTGCGGTAGACGACGTCCCGGATGGTGACGTCCGAGAACCCAGCGGCCTCAAGCTCGCCGCGGATGATCGTGTGATCGGAGTATGCAAAGGGAACGCGGCGGATCAGCATGGGCGCCCGGCCGGGGAAGAGTTCCTCGAGCGCCTCCTGGACCGCGAGGCTCACCTCGTTGCGCTCGAGCGGCCCCCACACCGCAGCGGACAGCCGGCCCCCGGGCTTCAGCACCCGGCGCGCTTCCGCGTACCCGCGCGGCCGATCG
Organism: Sinomonas sp. P10A9; assembly: GCF_041022165.1. Lineage (GTDB taxonomy): Bacteria > Actinomycetota > Actinomycetes > Actinomycetales > Micrococcaceae > Sinomonas > Sinomonas puerhi. The sequence continues at coordinate 4,206,003 of NZ_CP163302.1, read as the reverse complement.
GGGAAGAACATGATGCCGAACTGGCTGACGAGCGCGTCGAAGGATGCCTCAGGGAAGGGGAGATCCAGGGCGTCGGCCTGCTGCCACCGGATGGACTCGGAGGCGGGGAGGACCACGTCGGCCCGCGAGAGCATGGCTGGGTTGAGGTCGGTGGCCGTGATGGTGGCGCGCGGCAGGATCCGGTGAAGCGCCCTCGTCACGATGCCGGTCCCGGCCGCCGTCTCGAGGACGGTGCCTGGGCCGGAGGAGGCCACCTCGGCAGCCAGGTCGTTCGCGAAGTCCTGGAACATCATGGGCACGAGGACGGTGTCGTAGAGCTCCGGGATGGACCCTGTGAAGGCTGCTTCTGAGGACATGCGATCAGTATGGGTCCGGCCCGGGGGCGCCGGCACGTTCGCGCCAGCCTTCGAGGACTGAGACCCCAAGCGCGGCAAGCCGCGAGGGATCCGCCACGACGTCCACCCGGGTGACACGTTCGCCGTCCTGCGTGGACTGGACGGTGAACAGCAGCGCGATCCGCAGCCGGCCGCGCGGGGCCACCACGATGCCCACGGCCCCGTCGATGATCGCGGTCCGCGCGAACGGCGCCCGCGCGGCGGAGGCAGCGGCCGCCCGAGCGACCTTCTGGGAACCGCGAAGGGCGACGGCGACGCCTCCCGGGACCGCCGCGCCGTCCGCCACAAGCAGCACCTCCGGGTCGAGGACGGCCACGAGCGCCTCGAGGTCGCCCGTCCGTACGGCCCTCAGATAGGCGTGGACGGCGCGGGCCTGGCGCGCCCGGTCCGGCTCCGGGACCGGCGAGCCCTCCACACGGCGTCGAGCACGGCTCGCGAGCTGGCGCGTCGCCTCCGCGGACTTGTTGAGGATCTGCGCGATGGGCTCGAACGGGACGTCGAACATGTCGTGCAGAACGAACGCGAGCCGCTCCGCCGGCTGGAGCCGGTCCAGCACGACGAGCAGCGCGAGTCCCACTTGGTCTGCGAGGAGGGCCTCCTCTTCGGGTCCTGGGTCCAGGCGTGCAGCGGTGAGCGCCGCCTCGAGGGGTACCTCCGGCCGAGCCCCGCGCGAGCGCAGCACGTTCAGGCAGATCCGCCCCACTACGGTGGTGAGCCACGCGGGCAGGCTTTCGATCGCCTCCGCCTCGGTGCTGGACAGCCGCAGCCACGCCTCCTGCAGGGCGTCGTCCGCCTCCGCGAGCGAGCCGAGCATGCGGTACGCGACGCCGCGGAGCCGCGTCCGCTCCACCTCGAAGCGCTCGGCCAGAAGATCTTCCTCCACGGCTGTCACACTTCCGCACTCCACGGTGTCAGGCAAGCAGGACGGGAGATGCCCGGACGGAGGAGGAGAAGACCATGGCAACGACCATCCTGGTGACCGGCGGGACCGGCACGCTGGGCCGGCAAGTAGTGGAGCGGCTCGCAGCGGCGGGGCATGCGGTGCGGGTGGCGAGCCGGCACGCGACCACGGCTGATCCTGCGCACGACGCCGCGCGGCCGGCTGCCGTGGAGAACGTCGCCGCAGACCTCGACACGGGACGCGGCGTGGACGCGGCGCTCGCGGGCATCCGCACGGTGGTCCACTGCGCGGGCGCCCAGAAGGGCGACGGCGACAAGGCACGGATGCTTGTGAGGGCCGCGCGTGACGCTGGCGTCATCCATCTCGTGTTCATCTCGGTTGTCGGCGCGGACAGGGTCCCCGTGACAGGACGGTTCGACCACATGGCGTTCGAGTACTTCGCATCCAAGCGCGACGCCGAAGGGGTCGTCGAGGGATGCGGGATCCCGTGGACCACACTCCGCGCGACCCAGTTCCACGACCTCGCCCTGCTCACCCTCAAGGCCATGGCCAAGCTGCCCGTGGTGCCGGTGCCCAGCGGTACGCGGTTCCAGCCTGTCGATTCGGGCGAGGTCGCGGACCGGCTCGTGGAGATCGCGCTCGGCAGTCCCGCGGGCTACGTCCCCGATCTGGGCGGGCCGACCGCCTATGCGTTCGGCGACCTCCTGCGCTCGTACCTCGCCGCGGCGGGGCTGCGCCGTCTCATCGTTCCGGTGAGGCTGCCTGGCGACGCGGCCCGGGCGATCCGCGCCGGTGCCAATCTGGCGCTGGACCATGCGGACGGCCGCCGGACCTGGGAGGAGTTCCTCGCGGGACATCTGCCGGTCCGGGCCTGATCAGGTTCTCAGGAGCTCCTCCACGGCGTCCGCTCCGGCGGCAGCCCCGCCTGCGGCGCGGTAGCCGGCAGCGACGCGCCCCGCGCCGTCGGCCATCCCCGCTGCCCGGCGCACGGCGTCCCGGAGGCGTTCCGGGGTGAGCCTTCCCTTGGACAGCCGCACACCGGCATGGGCGTGGGCAACGCGGGCGCCGACTTCGAGCTGGTCGCGACCCCAGGGCACGACGACGGTGGGCACTCCCGCGCCGAGGGCCTTCTGGGTGGCGCCCATGCCGCCGTGGGTCACGGCGACGGCGGCGCGGGCCAGAATGGGTCCGTGCGGGACGAACTGCTCGATCCGGACGTTCGGAGGAAGGGGCCCGAGGTCCGCGACGCCGGCGGGCATGGTGACCACCACGCGGTAGGGCTCCTCCGCGAGCCCCGCGACCGCGGCCCGCGCGAGCGCCTCATCGGCCTGGTACTCCGAGGACGTCGTGACGAGGGCGAACGGGTCTCCGGGCTCGTCGACCCACGCGGGTACCTCGGACGGCGGTTCCCACGGCAGAGCCCCGATCGAGCGGATCTGCGGGAGCCAGTCGGTGTGCGCGTAGTCGAACGGCTCGGACGTCGTGACGAGCATGAGCGGAGCCGAGCGGAAGAACTGGTCCACGGTGTCCACCGGTGCGAGCCCGTGTTCGGCGCGCACCGAGTTGATCGGCCCGAGGTACCGCTTGGTGAGCTGCCCCATGATGAGGCTGCGCAGCGTGGCGTCGCGGATGCGGCCGAGCGGCCCGCCCCGCGGAGCCAGGCCGGGTCCGAACGGCGGCGTCCCCGCCGAGCTGATCGGCGGGACGTAGGGGCTGAAGGACGCCCACGGCCCGCCCCAGGCCTGCGCCGCGGCGGCGGCACCCCACGCGTTGATGTCGACGATCGCGGCGTCCGGGGCCACGTCCCGCAGCGATGCGGCGGCGTCGGCGCCGTCGAACTCCGCCCGCTGCGTGAACGTCTCCGCGTTCGCGGACAGCGCCTCGAGCGGGTTCCGCGCGCTGAAGTCCTGATGCCAGATGGCCGCGATCCGCGCGTCGGTCGGTTCCGCCTCGAGGCCGAGGCCTCGGAGCGTCTCCACGTGCTCGGCGAACGTGCGCACGTGGACGCGGTGGCCCCGGGACCGCAGCTCGAGCAGGAGGGGCGTCATCGGGAAGAGGTGTCCCGTCGCGGGGGACGTGTAGGCGAGGATCGTGGACATCATGGCCTCCGGACCAGCGGCTCGAGGAGCTCGAGCAGGGAATCGATGTACGCCTCGAGGCTCAGCCCGGCGTCGTGCCGGAGGAGCTTGTAGACGTAGACGTCGCACACGGCGACGAACTGGGCCAAGCGGCGCGTGCGCTCGGGGTCGCTGAGCCCCTCGAGGTAGGGGGCGAAGACGCGCTCGCACCATGCGCGGTGGATGTCGCGGGCCATCCGGGTGCGGTCCGCGATGTACTCGGAGTTCGGTTCCTCGGAGAGCATCCGGAGCGCAAGGGGAGCGTCGGTCTCGTAGTGCTCGGCTAGGTTGGCGATGGCTCCGGGCAGGTCTCCGACGGGCGCACGGTCGCGGAGCGTTCTCACGCGGGCCGCGGCACGCTCGCCGGCTGCAGCAAGGACCCCGTCCCAGTCTCCGCAGTGGCGCAGGACCGTCTGGACCGTCACGCCGGCCCGATCGGCCACGAGGGCGAGCGTGAGCTGGCTCAACGGCCGCTCGATGAACAGTTCGAGGGCGGCCTCGGCGATCCTGCCGGCCGTGGCGGCGGCTGCCTCGGCACGCTTGCCCATGGCGTAAGGCCGTGTCCCGGCCTCAGAATTCATGTTAATGACACTAACGCGAAAATCTCGCGTCGTCCAGACTCCGATGGCGGCCTCAGGCCTCGAACCGGAGTCCTGACTCGAGCAATGCGAGGGCACTGTCCATCATGGCGGGCAGGTCGCCTCGGCCGTCGTCGGCCACCCAGCGCTCGAGCACCGCCGTGAGGGCGCCCATGAGTGCACCGGCCGCGATCGCGATGCGCGGATCGTCCTCGGCGATCCCGAGCCGGCGGGCAATGACGTCCCCGAACAGGTGGCTGATCTCGTGGTTCGCCGCGAGGATCCTGTTCCGCAGCGCGGGGGTGGTGAGGGTGAGCCTCATGCGTTCGAGGACGCGCTCGCGGTCCTCGCGGTAGAACGTGGTGAACCCGACCCGGATGGCGGCGCGGAACGCGCCGACGAATCCGGCGTCCAGCGGCGCCTTCTCGAGGGCCGCGATGAGCGTGGGGTCGTACTCGTCGGAGAGCACGAGGTCCTCTTTGGTGGGGTAGTAGCGGAAGCACGTGCTCGGGGAGACTTCGGCTTCGGCAGCGATCTGCTCGACCGTGGTCGCGTCATACCCCTGGGCGGCGAAGAGGCGCAGCGCCACATCCTGGATGAGGCGCCGCGTCTTGGCCTTCTTGCGCTCGCGCAGACCGGGTTCCGTCATGTATTCATCTTGTCAGCCCTGATGGGCGCCGGCTGGGCGGACGACGCCGTGTGCTCGCCGCGGGCACGTCCGGGCAGGACCGCGGCCATCACCACGGCGATGAGGACTGCTGCGGCGATGCAGACGACGCTCACTACGTGGACGCCGTCCAGGTAGGCGCTCCCGGCCGCGGCCTTGAGCGCGTTCCCCGCGGGCCCGAGCCGCGAGGCCACGGCGACGGCCCCGCCGATCGAGTCGTGTGCGGCGTCGGCGGCCGCGGCTGGAAGGTGCGCCGTCGCGGCATCCATGCCCCCGCGGTACACGGCGGTGAGGACGCTGCCCAGGATCGCGACCCCGAGGGCGCCCACGGTCTGCTTGACGGCCAGGTTGACCGCTGTGCCGGTGCTCTGGATCCCGTCCGGCAGCGAGTCGAGCATGGCGGTCGTGGCCGGCGGCATCGCGATGCCGAACCCGAGGCCGGTGGCAGCGAGGGCCGCGAGGAGCGGCCAGTAGTCCGAGTCGGGGACGAGCCGCAGGAGTGCGGCGAAGCCCGCGGCGGAGATGAGGATCCCGGCGGGGACCACCACGCGGAGGCCCACGAGCGCCGTCGTGCGCGTCCCCACGGCCGCGCCGACGACCAGGGCCAGCATCATCGGCAGAAGCTTGACGCCGGTGACGAGCGCGGAGTCGCCGAGGAATGCCTGCAGGTACAGCGGGAGCGCGAACAGCAGGCCCATCATGACGAATGAGGTCAGGGCGGTAGCGATGGTGGGCCAGACGAACATCCGGTTGCCGGTGAGCCGCGGATCGAGCAGGGGCGCCGCGGCTCGCCTCTCGACGAACCAGAAGGCCACCAGCAGCCCCGCGCCGCCGATGAGCGGGACGAGAACCTCGCCGGAACCCCAGCCGCTGACCGGCTCCTGGGTGATCCCGTAGACGATCCCGGCGAGGCCCGCGACGGTCAGGAGCATCCCGGCGAGGTCGAAGCGCCGCCGGCCGGAATCCTTCGAGTTCGGGATGAGCGTGAGTCCCGTGGCGAGCGCGATCGCCACCGTGGGCACGTTGATGAGCAGCGTGGAGCCCCACCAGTAGTTGTCCAGCAGCCAGCCGCCCAGAAGCGGGCCGAGCGGCATGCCGAGGCCCATGGCGGCCGTGATGACGGCGACGGCCTTGGCGCGCTCGCCCGGGGCGAAGACGGTCGGGAGGATGGACATGGAGAGGGGGAACACGGCCGCGGCGCCGATCCCCATGACCGTCCGGGCCGCGACGAGTTCGGCGGGGGTGGCCGCGAACGCGCCGAGGGCGCTCGCGGCCACGAAGACCGCCAGGCCCACGGCGAGGACCGTTCGCCGGCCGTACCGGTCCCCGAGCATTCCGGCAGGGATGAGGAGCACCGCGGAGGTCAGCGTGTACCCGTTGACGATCCACTGCAGGTCCGTGGTGCTCGCGCCGAGTGCGCGGGAGATGTCGCTGAGGGCGACGTTGAGCACCGTCGCGTCGAGGCCGACGACGAGCATGGTGAGTGCCAGCGCTCCGAGGATCCACCACCGACGGGGGTGCCCCGCCTGGGTCTCCGCGGACGCCGTGGCCGAGGAGTTCTTGAATGTTGCCATGAAAAGAGAGTAGCTCTCATAATCTGGTGACTGTCAATAGGGTGACCCATCCATTTCGAGTGTCGTCGGTGCCCCCGCCTAGAGTGGTTCGCATGGAGCCCACGGAACGCGTCGGCGCGAGGACCGACGGAGGGCGGGAGGCGCCGTCGACCGCCCGCGAGATCCTCCGGCTCGCGGTCCCTGCGTTCTTCGCTCTCATCGCCGAGCCGCTGTTCCTCCTGGCCGACTCTGCGATCGTGGGCCACCTCGGCGTCGACCAGCTCGCCGGCCTCGGTCTCGCGACCACCGTGCTGCAGACCGCCGTCGGGCTCATGGTGTTCCTTGCGTACGGGACCGGGCCCGCCGTGGCGCGGTTCCTGGGTGCGGGCAAGATGGGCCACGCGATGGCAGCCGCGCGCGACGGCGCCTGGCTGGCGCTGCTTCTTGGCCTCGCCCTCGCGGCGCTCGGCTGGGCCACCGCGCCCTGGATCGTCGGGCTGCTCGGCGGCTCGGCTCCGGTCCAGGCGTACGCGGTCGAGTACCTCGTCTGGTCGATGCCGGGCCTTGTCGGGATGCTGCTCGTCTTCGCGGGAACGGGTGCGTTGCGGGGCCTGCAGGACACGCACACGCCCCTCGTCGTTGCAACCGTTGGTTTCACGGGGAACATCGTCCTGAACCTGCTGTTCGTCTACGGCCTCGGATGGGGCATCGCCGGCTCGGGGATCGGCACGAGCGCCGCCCAGCTCGGCATGGCCGTCGTGTACATGGGCATCGTGCTCCGCCGCATGCGGCACGAGGGCGTCGGGTTCGCGCCCAGCAGGCACGGGGTCCTGGATGCCGCCCACGTCGGCTCGTGGCTCATGCTGCGCACCCTCACGCTCAGGGCCGCGATCGTCGCGACCGTCGTCATCGCGGCGCAGCAGGGGGCGGCGAACCTCGCGGCGCATCAGCTCGTCATGACGCTCTTCAGCTTCCTGGCCTTCGCCCTCGATGCCCTCGCGATTGCCGCCCAGGCGCTCATCGGCAAGGAGCTCGGCGCCTCCCACGCGGCCCGCGCCCGTGACCTCACCCGCACGATGGTCCGCTGGTCACTCGGCTACGGGGTTGTCACGGGGGCAGTTCTCGCGGTCTCGGCGCCGTGGATCGGGTGGATCTTCACAACAGACCGCCAGGTGCACACGGCCCTCCTCCCGGCGCTCCTCGTGCTTGCCGCGAGCCAGCCGGTGTGCGGGTATGTGTTCGTGCTCGACGGGGTGCTGATCGGCGCCGGGGATGCCCGCTACCTCGCGCTCGCGGGAGTCCTCAACCTCGTCGTCTACGCGCCGCTCGTGGTGTGGGCGGGACTCTTCGGTGGGGGCGGTCCGGCCGGGCTCGCCTGGCTCTGGGCGGCGTTCGCCGGCGGGTACATGCTCGCGCGCGCCCTCACGCTGGGCCTGCGCGCCCGCGCCGATGCGTGGATGGTGCTCGGCGCCCACTGACTACACTTGGTCCGTGCCTGATTCCCCCACACCCCCGTCCCCGAGTCCGTCCGGAGACGAGAGCCAGCGCGCCCTCGCGGGCCCGGTGCTGCTGCGCGGCGCGATCGCGCTCGTGTTCGGTGCGGTCACCGTGTTCTGGGGGACGCCCACCGCGTTCGGCGGGGCCTGGTGCCTCGCCGCGTACTTCGTTGGCCTGGCAGTGGCGCGCACGTGGCTGCTGCGCCGGCAGGGCCGCGCGGCCGATTCCGCTGCCCGGCCGTCGGGCAGCGCGCGGGTCGTCGCATCGGCAGCGTACGGCGTCGCCGCGGCGGTAGGTCTGGGCCTCGCCGCGGCACCGGACACCGTCGTCATCGGGATCGGAGCCGCGATTGCGTTCGCCGCGACGGGCCTTGCGGACCTCGCCTCCGGTCTGGCTTTCAGGGTCGCCGGCCAGCGCCGGAGCCCCCTCGCGCGCGACGAGGTGATCACCGGCGTCGTGCATCTCGGGGCAGCCATTTTGCTGCCGTTCTTCGGCGCTCTGGGGGCACATGCGCTGCTCGGCGTCGCGGGCGGGGCGGCCATCATCACGGGTGTCCTGCTCGTGATCGCAGGCCTCAGCCTGCGGCACGATTCCCCCGCCACTGCCGAAGTGGCCTAGAATCGAGACGTTCTACTTCTCGTAGAAGCAACCCACCACCCCGGTCGCCTGAGGAGGGCTCATGTCTGATGCACCGCGTGGTCCCCGCGTCGGGATCAAGGGACCGCTCCTGTTCTCGGCGGTCTTCGGGGCCATCGCCTTCGTTGTCGTCCTGTTCGCAGCATCGGGCGGCACCCAGAACGGCCTGCGCTACGACCTCGCCATCGCCGCCTTCGGCATCGCGTTCATCGCGTGCCTCGTGATCGCCGCGATGCTCTCGATGAGCTACAAGGAGAACGCGGAGCACCTCGGCCAGGGCGACGGCGTCAACCTCCGCTCCGAGGACCGGCTCAAGCGCCCCACGGCGAAACCTGACCAGACCGCCACGACGGATCGCGCCGAAACCCCGGCCGCGGACGATGCAGCACCAGGCAGCCCGGACGCCCCCGACAAGACTGAGGACGAGGGCTCCGCCTCCTAGCCCGCCGCCCGGCGCTCCCGGTAGGCGCGCACATGCGTCCGGTTGGCGCAGTTGCCGGTGTCGCAGAAGCGCTTCGAGCGATTCTTCGAGAGGTCGATCAGGACCGCCTCGCAGTCATCCGCCGCGCAGACCCGCAGCCGGTCCAGCTCCTTGGCCCGGATCACATCCACGAAGGCCATGGCGGCCTCCGTTCCCATGCGGTCCGCCAGTGGCGCCTCGGGCGCGGTGGCGTGAAGGTGCCAGTCCCAGCGGTCGTGCTTGACGAGCTGGGGGAGTGCCTGGGCCTCGCGCAGGAGCGCGTTGACGATTCCCACGGCGTCGTCCTCCGGCGCGCTCCAGAGTCCCCGCAGGCGCGCCCGCAGCGTGCGCACGGCGGCCAGCTCGGCGGCGTCGTGCGTGCGCGAGCCCGTGAACTCCTCCTCGTCGAGGAAGCGGTCCAAGTCCTCCCCGGTCGCGAGCAGTTCACCGCGGTCGGCGTCGAGGGTGTTGACGAGGTTGACGGCGCTCCGGAGCGCCACCTCGGTGTCATGGGCAAAGATCACGTTGACTCCTGACCCTCCAGTGGCCTAGTGTCATGACCATACTCCAAGTTTACCCATGACATGATTTTGGGAGGTGCCCTGTGCTGTCGAGGCTGTCTGAGAATCGGTCCGCATCCGGACTCGTCTTCGCCCTGCTCTCCGCGGCCACCTTCGGCATCTCCGGACCACTGGGCAAGTCCCTGCTCGAGGCAGGCTGGACTCCGGGCTCCGTTGTGGGGAGCCGCATCGGGCTCGCAGCGCTGATCATGGCGATTCCGGCGGTGTGGGTGATGCGCGGGCAGTGGTCGCGGCTGCGCGGCGGCGTCGCGCTCATGGCCGCGTACGGCTCGGTCGCCATCGCTCTGTGCCAGTTCTTCTACTTCAACGCCGTGGCCCGCATGAGCCCGCCGGTCGCGCTCATGCTCGAGTACCTCGCGCCCATCATCCTTGTGGGCTGGGTATGGCTCCGCACGCAGCGCCGCCCCGGCGCGCTGACGATCGGCGGCACGGTCGTGGCGATGCTCGGCCTCGTGCTCGTGCTCAACCTCCTCACCGCGCAGCAGGTGGACCCGATCGGCGTCCTGTGGGGGATCGCGGCAGCCGTCTGCCTCGCCGTGTACTTCGTCCTGTCCGCGAAGTCCGACGGCGTCCTGCCGCCCTTCGTGACAGTGGCCGGGGGGATGGTGTTCGGCGCGATCACGATCGGCGTCCTCGCCCTGGTGGGCCTCCTGCCGGTGGCGGCGACGTTCGGCAGCGTCGATCTCCTGGGCACCGGGCTCCCGTGGATCGTGCCGCTTGCCGGTATCACCCTCGTGGCGGCGGTCCTCGCCTACACGCTCGGTATCATCGGCACGCAGCGCCTCGGCTCGAAGGTCGCGAGCTTCGTCTCGCTCACCGAGGTGCTGTTCTCCGTGATCGCCTCGTGGATCATGATCGGCGACGTCCCGGGCCCGCTGCAGTTCGTCGGCGGCGCACTCATCGTGGGGGGAGTCGTGATGGTCCGCACGGACGAGCTCCGTTCCCCCGCGGCCGAGGCAGTGCCAGACTTCGCGCCCGAGGCGCTGCCCGCAGCCGAACCTGCCACGGGGGCCCTCCCGATCGTCGAGCGGCGCGCCTAGCATTGACGGCATGTGCCGCAATATCAAGGTCCTGCACAACTTCGAGCCCCACGCGACGAACGAGGAAGTCCACGCCGCGGCGCTCCAGTACGTGCGGAAGGTGAGCGGGAGTACTCACCCGTCCAAGGCGAACGAGGAGGTGTTCAATCGGGCCGTCGAGGAGATCGCCCACATCACGGGGCATCTCCTCGAGGACCTCGTGACGAGCGCATCGCCGCGGAGCCGCGAAGTCGAGGCCGCCAAGGCGAAGGCCCGGGCCGCCGTCCGCTTCGGAACGGCCTGACCCAGACGTATCGGCACAACTCGGAGCCGGGCCCAGCGGGATCCGGCTCCGGAGCCCCGAGCTGTGCCGACGCGCCCGCTAGCGACCGAATCGCGTGAGCCGCAGCGAGTTCGTGACCACGAGCACCGAGCTCGCGGCCATCGCGGCCCCGGCGACCATAGGGTTGAGCAGCCCGAGCGCCGCGATCGGAATGCCGATGGTGTTGTAGGCGAACGCCCAGAACAGGTTGGCCTTGATGATCGAGAGCGTCCTGCGGGAGAGCTCTATCGCCGTTGCAACCTGGCGGAGGTCGTCGCCCATGACCGTGAGCTCTGCGGCTTCACGGGCGACATCGGTCCCGGAGCCCATCGCGATCCCGAGGTCGGCCTGGGCCAGCGCGGGGGCGTCGTTGACGCCATCCCCGGCCATCGCCACTCGCGCGCCGCCGGCCTGGAGCCGTTTGACCACCGCGACCTTGCCCTCAGGCCGGACGCCAGCGTGGACGTCCTGAGCGGCAATCCCCACTTCGGCCGCGACGCGCGCCGCGACCGCGGCGTTGTCCCCCGTGAGCAGCACGGGGCGCAGGCCCAAGGCCTTGAGACGCGCAATGCCTTCCGCGGAGCCGGGCTTGACCGTGTCCCGCAGGCTCAGCATCCCCGCCACCCGACGGTCGACGGCGACCCACACCGCCGTTGCCCCGCCGGACTCCCGTTCGGCGAACATCGCGAGCTGGGCTGCATCGGGCATCCCGTCCTCGGCGAGGCGCGGCACGATCCAGTCGGTCCGGCCCACCAGCACCTCGCGGCTCTCGCCTGAGACCTCGACGACTGTTCCCTCCACGCCGCCACCGGCAGCGGACTGGAAGCCGACGACGGCCGGCTGCCCACCGCCGTCGTGCGTGCCTCGAGTCCCGCCGATTCCCGACGCGACCCGCGCGGCCTCCGCGGCGACGATGGCCTTGGCGAGCGGATGCTCGCTCCCGGCCTCGACGGCAGCGGCGAGCCTCACGAGGTCGAGGTCGGACGCGCCGAACGTGTCGACCGCATCGAGCGCGAGGCGCCCGGACGTCACAGTGCCTGTCTTGTCGAGCACGATCGTGTCCACCGCCCGGGTGTCCTCGAGGACCTGGGCCCCGCGGATGAGGATGCCCAGCTGTGAACCGCGGCCGCTCCCGGCGAGCAGGCCCACAGGGGTCGCAAGGCCCAGGGCGCACGGGCACGCGATGACCAGCACGGCCACCGCGGCCGTGAAGGAGGACGGCAGCGAGCCGCCGAGCACCTGCCAGGTGATGAACGTGAGGACCACGATCGCAAGCACGATCGGGACGAAGACGCCGCTGATCCGGTCGGCGAGCCGTGCGATCGGCGCCTTGCCGGTCTGCGCCTCGGACACGAGCCGCGCCATGGCGGCGAGCGTCGTCTCGGAGCCGACCCTCGTCGCCTCGACGACGAGCCGGCCCGACGTGTTGACCGTCGCGCCGGTCACGGGGGAGCCCTCGGTGACCTCGGCCGGCAGGGATTCGCCCGTGATGATCGAGGTGTCCACTGCCGAGGCGCCGTCACGGACGATCCCATCTGTAGCGATGGTCTCGCCGGGCCGCACTACGAACAGGTCCCCCGGCACCAGCTGCTCTGCGGGCACCACGGACTCGACGCCAGCCCGCAGGAGGGTGGCCTGCTTGGCGCCGCGGTCGAGCAGCGCGCGCAGGGCATCGCCGGCACGGGACTTGGCCCGGGCCTCGAGCCAGCGACCGAGCAGGAGGAACGTCGTCACGACCACGGCCGTCTCGAAGTACAGCCCGCCGGTGCCGGTCATCTCCATGCCCGGGTGCTCGGTCATCCGCGGATCCACGATGAGCTGCACGAGCGAGTAGAGGTAGGAGGCCGCGACGCCGATCGAGACGAGCGTGTCCATCGTCGAGCCGCCGTGCCGGGCGTTGACCGCGGCGGCACGGTGGAACGGCCACGCGGACCAGGTGACGACCGGCAGCGCAAGCGCCGCGACCCACCAGCCCCAATCCATGAACTGCGCGGACGGGATCATCGAGATGAGCACCACAGGGATGGTCAGTGCCGCCGCGACCGCGAGGCGCGGCAGGAGGGCATCGACCGAAGACGGCCTTCGGCTGGCTTCGTGGATCTGGGAGGTCCGGCCGGGCTCAGCCCCCGTGACTTCGGGGCCGTGCTTGATCGGCACCTCTTTGACCCGTGCCTGATACCCGGCGGCCGCGACCGTGGAGAGCAGCTCCTGGTCGCTCACCCCTGCAGGGACCTCGACCCTCGCGGACTCGAGTGGGAGGTTCACGGACGCATGCACGCCCTCGATCTTGCCGAGCTTGCGCTCGACCCGCGTGACGCACGAGGCGCAGGTCATGCCCTCGATGTCGAGCTCGACGATGCGGGACAGCCCCGCTTGGGAGACCAGCGCAGGCGGCAATTCGGTGGTGCCGGGTCGGTCCATGGTTCTAGGCGTTGCTGTCTACGATGACGTAGCCCGCCTCGGCGACGGCCTCGCTGATGGACTCGTGCTTGAGCTTCCGGTCCGAGCTGACAGTCACCTCGGAGACGCCGCCGGCGTTGAGGTTGATCGAGACGCCCTGGACGCCGTCGATCGCTTCGATCTCTTCGGTGACGGATGCAATGCAGTGGCTGCAGGTCATGCCATCGACCTGCACGGTGGTGGTGAAGTGGCTCATGGTGCTGCTCCTCGGGTTCGGGTGCTCGGTGGAGGACTTCCTGATCTCCGCTGCCCCGGGCGCGGGGCTGAACGAAAGCCGGGACAGGGGGATGAACTCTGTGGCGCGGGCGTTGCCGCCGGTAGTGCTGCGGGTGGTGCCCCCGCAGCCGCACGAGCTACCGCAGGAGTCGGCCGATGGCATCGGTGGCCTCCTTCACCTTGGCGTCGATGGCGTCGGCCCTCTTCTCGGGGTCCGGCTCATTGGCGGCCCCGACCACGCAATGGCCGATGTGTTCCTCGACCAGACCGAGGCTCACGGCGTGCAGCGCCTTGGTCACGGCGGCCACCTGCGTGAGGATGTCGATGCAGTACTTGTCCTCTTCCACCATGCGGGCGATACCTCGGACCTGGCCTTCGATCCGCCTCAAGCGCCTCAGATAGGCGTCCTTGTCAGCGGTATAGCCATACGGGGGACCTGGATGGGCGGGGGGCCCCGGGTGGAAGTCCGGACCAATGACTGTTTCCATGGCACCGAAGATATACCCACTGGGGGTATAAGACAAGTACCCAGAGGGGGTATCGCCCAGTTCGATGATGCCAAGGCCTGCAAACCCGGATCCCTCTCCGGCCACGTGTGGCGAAGGGCACAGTCCTGCAATTTGGCCGCGAGGCGGCAAGCCGGTAAAGTTCTACGAGTCGCTGGAGCGGCCGCGAGGACATCGCAGGCCAGCAAGGCGGCCGAACCCCTGAAAATCCCGCCGGAACGGCAGCATTTAGATGCGCTCGGAAGGTGGGGATGGACACGAATTCAGACGCATTCCCCAAGAGATTGGGAATTTGCAGACAAGAATTCGATGGGGTAGAGTAGAATCTCGTTGCTCCACGGGGATGTGAACGGCTCGAAGTCGGGTTGGGATCGTTACGTGTGGGGGCCTGTTGTTTGAGAACTCAATAGTGTGCCAAGTTTTGTTGATGCCGTTTTTTTGGTGTCTTTTGCCCGGTGCTGTGCCGCCCCTGTGGTGTGGTGCCGGGTGTTGATGCCGGATCATTTTCTGTCGGCCTGGCTGCCTTATTTTCCTGGGGTGCCGGGTCGGCGTGTTTTTTGACGGAGAGTTTGATCCTGGCTCAGGATGAACGCTGGCGGCGTGCTTAACACATGCAAGTCGAACGATGATGCCCAGCTTGCTGGGCTGATTAGTGGCGAACGGGTGAGTAACACGTGAGCAACCTGCCCTTGACTCTGGGATAAGCCTGGGAAACTGGGTCTAATACCGGATATGACCCCTTTGCCGCATGGTGGGGGGTGGAAAGCCTTGTGCGGTCTTGGATGGGCTCGCGGCCTATCAGCTTGTTGGTGGGGTGATGGCCTACCAAGGCGACGACGGGTAGCCGGCCTGAGAGGGTGACCGGCCACACTGGGACTGAGACACGGCCCAGACTCCTACGGGAGGCAGCAGTGGGGAATATTGCACAATGGGCGGAAGCCTGATGCAGCGACGCCGCGTGGGGGATGACGGCCTTCGGGTTGTAAACCCCTTTCAGCAGGGAAGAAGCGCAAGTGACGGTACCTGCAGAAGAAGCGCCGGCTAACTACGTGCCAGCAGCCGCGGTAATACGTAGGGCGCGAGCGTTATCCGGAATTATTGGGCGTAAAGAGCTCGTAGGCGGCTTGTCGCGTCTGCTGTGAAAGCCCGGGGCTCAACCCCGGGTCTGCAGTGGGTACGGGCAGGCTGGAGTGCAGTAGGGGAGACTGGAATTCCTGGTGTAGCGGTGAAATGCGCAGATATCAGGAGGAACACCGATGGCGAAGGCAGGTCTCTGGGCTGTTACTGACGCTGAGGAGCGAAAGCATGGGGAGCGAACAGGATTAGATACCCTGGTAGTCCATGCCGTAAACGTTGGGCACTAGGTGTGGGGGCCATTCCACGGTTTCCGCGCCGCAGCTAACGCATTAAGTGCCCCGCCTGGGGAGTACGGCCGCAAGGCTAAAACTCAAAGGAATTGACGGGGGCCCGCACAAGCGGCGGAGCATGCGGATTAATTCGATGCAACGCGAAGAACCTTACCAAGGCTTGACATGTGCCGGACGGTCCCAGAGATGGGGCTTCCCTTCGGGGCCGGTTCACAGGTGGTGCATGGTTGTCGTCAGCTCGTGTCGTGAGATGTTGGGTTAAGTCCCGCAACGAGCGCAACCCTCGTTCCATGTTGCCAGCACTTCGGGTGGGGACTCATGGGAGACTGCCGGGGTCAACTCGGAGGAAGGTGGGGACGACGTCAAATCATCATGCCCCTTATGTCTTGGGCTTCACGCATGCTACAATGGCCGGTACAAAGGGTTGCGATACTGTGAGGTGGAGCCAATCCCAGAAAGCCGGTCTCAGTTCGGATTGGGGTCTGCAACTCGACCCCATGAAGTCGGAGTCGCTAGTAATCGCAGATCAGCAACGCTGCGGTGAATACGTTCCCGGGCCTTGTACACACCGCCCGTCAAGTCACGAAAGTCGGTAACACCCGAAGCCGGTGGCCCAACCCCTTGTGGGGGGGAGCCGTCGAAGGTGGGACTGGCGATTGGGACTAAGTCGTAACAAGGTAGCCGTACCGGAAGGTGCGGCTGGATCACCTCCTTTCTAAGGAGCCCCTCGCACTGTTCGGTGCCGGCCTGCATGGGCTGGTGCCGGTGGTGCCAGGCGAGAGCCCGTTTCGTGCCCGTTCGTGGTGCGGCGGGTGCTCATGGGTGGAACATCGGCAGGATTCGTGGCCCGTGCCCTGTGCGCGGTGCCCCGGGCAAGTACGCTCCGGCCCCCTCTTGGGGGGTGCTGGTGCTGGAACGCCGGGGGTGCTGTTGCGCAGGGGTGGGGTCCTTGGCACACTGTTGGGTCCTGGGACAGCAGTCCCCGCGCCCTCCTTCCCGGCCCCTGCCGTCCTCCTCCTGTCCCCCCTTGTTGTGGGGTGGCTGGTGGGGGCGGGGGTGCCGGGTGTGGGGGGTGTGTGGTGCCCGCCTTCCCCTGGCAGCCGCCTGTTCGGCGGTGTGTGGGGGTTGTGGGGGTTGTTGTTTGAGAACTGTATAGTGGACGCGAGCATCTAGCAATTTCGTCTTTCGAGACGGATTTATTTTTTTGCTGTAGGACAGCGTGCGCGCCGTTTGTGGCGTGTGTGTGTCCTTGGTTTCTTTGCGTGTTGAAGTTTCCAAGGGCGCACGGTGGATGCCTTGGCATCGGGAGCCGATGAAGGACGTGGGAATCCGCGATAGGCCTGGGGGAGTCGATAACCGGACTTTGATCCCAGGGTCTCCGAATGGGGGAACCCCGCCGCACTTGATGCGGTGACCCGCCGTTGAACGCATAGACGGTGTGGAGGGAACGCGGGGAAGTGAAACATCTCAGTACCCGCAGGAAGAGAAAACAACAGTGATTCCGTCAGTAGTGGCGAGCGAACGCGGATGGGGCCAAACCGTGCGTGTGTGATACCCGGCAGGGGTTGCGCGCATGGGGTTGTGGGGCCTTGCTTCGACTGTCTGCCGGCGGTCGGGGGTGTGGTGCAGTGGTGTAGGCGAACGGTCTTGAACGGCCGGCCGGAGAGGGTGTGAGTCCCGTAGCCGCAATGCCAGCTGCCGCCCTTGCGAGTGTCCCCAAGTAGCACGGGGCCCGAGGAATCCCGTGTGAATCTGTCAGGACCACCTGATAAGCCTGAATACTACCCGATGACCGATAGCGGACTAGTACCGTGAGGGAAAGGTGAAAAGTACCCCGGGAGGGGAGTGAAACAGTACCTGAAACCGTGCGCCTACAAACCGTCAGAGCGGGCCTGCTCCCGTGATGGCGTGCCTTTTGAAGAATGAGCCTGCGAGTCAGTGCCACGTCGCGAGGTTAACCCGTGTGGGGGAGCCGTAGCGAAAGCGAGTCTGAACAGGGCGTTCAGTGGCGTGGTCTGGACCCGAAGCGGAGTGATCTACCCATGGCCAGGTTGAAGCGACGGTAAGACGTCGTGGAGGACCGAACCCACTTCAGTTGAAAATGGAGGGGATGAGCTGTGGGTAGGGGTGAAAGGCCAATCAAACTCCGTGATAGCTGGTTCTCCCCGAAATGCATTTAGGTGCAGCGTTGCGTGTTTCTTGCCGGAGGTAGAGCTACTGGATGGCCGATGGGCCCCACAAGGTTACTGACGTCAGCCAAACTCCGAATGCCGGCAAGTGAGAGCGCAGCAGTGAGACTGCGGGGGATAAGCTTCGTAGTCGAGAGGGAAACAGCCCAGACCACCGGTTAAGGCCCCCAAGCGTGTGCTAAGTGGGAAAGGATGTGGAGTTGCGAAGACAACCAGGAGGTTGGCTTAGAAGCAGCCACCCTTGAAAGAGTGCGTAATAGCTCACTGGTCAAGTGATTCCGCGCCGACAATGTAGCGGGGCTCAAGCACACCGCCGAAGCCGTGGCAGTCCCACGATACCCAAGCCGTCATGGTTCAGGGGTGGGGCTGGGTAGGGGAGCGTCGTGCGGGCAGTGAAGCCCCGGAGTGATCCAGGGGTGGAGGCCGCACGAGTGAGAATGCAGGCATGAGTAGCGAAAGACGGGTGGGAAACCCGTCCGCCGGATGATCAAGGGTTCCAGGGTCAAGCTCATCTGCCCTGGGTAAGTCGGGACCTAAGGCGAGGCCGACAGGCGTAGTCGATGGACAACGGGTCGATATTCCCGTACCGGCGAAGGACCGCCCATGCCGGACAGCCGATGCTGACCGCCCGAGCCCCACGCCGTGCCTCCTTCGGGAGGCGCACTGTGGGGGGAGCGCGGGGACCAGAGCTGCGAGGCAAGCGTATTAACAGGTGTGACGCAGGAAGGCAGCCCGGCCAGGCGATGGTAGACCTGGTCCAAGGATGTAGGGCGCGCGGCCGGCAAATCCGCCGCGCACGAAGCCTGAGATCCGACGGGACCCCCTCACGGGGGGATCGGGTGATCCTATGCTGCCTAGAAAAGCATCGACGCGAGGTCCCAGCCGCCCGTACCCCAAACCGACACAGGTGATCAGGTAGAGAATACCAAGGCGATCGAGAGAATCACGGTCAAGGAACTCGGCAAAATGCCCCCGTAACTTCGGGAGAAGGGGGACCCGGGCCCACATCCGCACGCGCTGCGGGGAAGGGGCCTAGGTCGCAGAGACCAGGGGGAAGCGACTGTTTACTAAAAACACAGGTCCGTGCGAAGTCGCAAGACGATGTATACGGACTGACTCCTGCCCGGTGCTGGAAGGTTAAGAGGACCCGTCAGCCGCGAGGCGAAGCGGAGAATTCAAGCCCCAGTAAACGGCGGTGGTAACTATAACCATCCTAAGGTAGCGAAATTCCTTGTCGGGTAAGTTCCGACCTGCACGAATGGAGTAACGACTTCCCCGCTGTCTCGACCGTGAACTCGGCGAAATTGCACTACGAGTAAAGATGCTCGTTACGCGCAGCAGGACGGAAAGACCCCGAGACCTTCACTATAGTTTGGTATTGGTGTTCGGAGCGGCTTGTGTAGGATAGGTGGGAGACTGTGAAGGGGGCACGCCAGTGCCCGTGGAGTCATCGTTGAAATACCACTCTGGTCGCTTTGGACACCTGAACCTCGGCCCGTGATCCGGGCCAGGGACAGTGCCTGACGGGTAGTTTAACTGGGGCGGTTGCCTCCCAAAGAGTAACGGAGGCGCCCAAAGGTCCCCTCAGCCTGGTCGGCAACCAGGTGGCGAGTGCAAGTGCACAAGGGGGCTTGACTGTGAGACAGACATGTCGAGCAGGGACGAAAGTCGGGACTAGTGATCCGGCGGCACCTCGTGGAAGGGCCGTCGCTCAACGGATAAAAGGTACCTCGGGGATAACAGGCTGATCTTGCCCAAGAGTCCATATCGACGGCATGGTTTGGCACCTCGATGTCGGCTCGTCGCATCCTGGGGCTGGAGTAGGTCCCAAGGGTTGGGCTGTTCGCCCATTAAAGCGGTACGCGAGCTGGGTTTAGAACGTCGTGAGACAGTTCGGTCCCTATCCGCTGCGCGCGCAGGAGATCTGAGAAGGGCTGTCCTCAGTACGAGAGGACCGGGACGGACGAACCTCTGGTGTGCCAGTTGTACCGCCAGGTGCACGGCTGGTTGGCTACGTTCGGATGGGATAACCGCTGAAAGCATCTAAGCGGGAAGCCCGCTTCAAGATGAGATCTCCATCCACCGCAAGGTGGGAGAGGCCCCCAGCAGACCACTGGGTTGATAGGCCGGACGTGGAAGACAGGACTGAAGACTGTCGAAGCCGACCGGTACTAATAGGCCGACAACCTCAACACCACCACACCCACCACCCCCAAAAGGGCGGCCCGGGTGCGGGAACGAAACCATGCTACGCGTCCACCATACGGTCCCCAGACAACAAACCCCAGGGAACCAGCCACAGCAGAACACCACAACCGAACAACGACTCACGGAACACCGTGACCACACACTTCCCCACCCCCACACCCGGGGGCGCGCGGAGCAAGGGTTACGGCGGCCACAGCGTGGGGGAAACGCCCGGACCCATCCCGAACCCGGAAGCTAAGACCCACAGCGCCGATGGTACTGCACCCGCCAGGGTGTGGGAGAGTAGGACACCGCCGGACAACCATTCACAGTGAGGCCCCGACAACAACGTCGGGGCCCCACTGCATTTAAGCGGCAAAGAGCTTGTAAAGAGCGGCAAAGAGAAGCCCCGAAGCGCGCAATTGGGGGGGTACGCGCTCCGGGGCGGTTCGGGGCCCCCGGAATCCGGATCGTGCCGGGGGGTTCAATGATCTGTCAACAAAATCGTCAGCCCCAGTGGACTTAGCCAGAAGGCTACAGGCCCGTGAGCCCCTTTGCCCAGCATCGGGCCAGACTTTTCGAGTGTTGCGGACGGGCGTTGCGGAGACGGACAGGCCGCGTTCCCCGGTGGCCACCGCGCTCCCTTGTCGCCGCGACGGCGTCGGTGCTCGAATGGGACGCATGAATTCACCCCGCTACCTTCTCGCCGTCGGCACCAAGAAGGGACTGTGGCTCGCCACGAGCGAAGACCGCAGGACCTGGACGGTGGGAGCGCCTCAGTTCCTCATGCAGGAGATTCCCTCGATCGCGATTGATACGCGGGGCGGCAGGACTCGCCTGCTGGTAGGCGTCCGTTCAGAGCACTTCGGTCCCACGGTGGTCCACTCCGATGATCTCGGTACCACGTGGACCGAGCCCGCGCAGGGCTCGGTTGTCTTCCCCGAGGCTGCGGACGCCGCCGTCGAACGTATCTGGCAGATCCGGCCGGATACCGAGGAGCGGCCTGGTGTCGTATGGGTCGGCGCAGAGCCGATCTCCGTGTGGAAGTCCACCGACGGCGGCGGGTCGTTCGAGCTGAACCGCGCCCTGTGGGAGCACCCGGACAAAGATCGATGGGGCGCGGGTGCCGGCGGCGCCGCCGTGCATACGATCGTTCCCGATCCCCGGGACGAGAACCTGGTCCATCTCGCCATGAGCGCCGGAGGGGTCTACCGCAGCACCGACGCGGGCGCGAGCTGGACGGCCCGCAACCGCGGGATCTCGGCCTATTTCCTCCCTGACCCGGAGCCCGAGGTGGGCCAGTGCGTGCACAAGATCGCCGCCGATGTCGACGGCCGCCTCTACGCCCAGAACCACCGGGGCGTCTACCGCAGTGACGACAGCGGGGATACTTGGGTGTCGATCGCGGACGGGCTGCCGGCAGACTTCGGCTTCGTCATGCTGACCCACCCGCGACGGAGCGGCACGGCGTGGGTCGTCCCCCTGGTCTCGGACTGGGAGCGCATCGCGCCGGAGGGCCGGCTCGCTGTCCATCGGACCGACGACGCCGGCGCCACCTGGCGCCGCCTCGACGCCGGGTTGGCCGAGCATGACTGGAACGCGGTGCTGCGGGACGCAGCCGACGTGGACACCGAAGACCCCGTTGGCGTCTACTTCGGCACACGCGGCGGCTCGGTGTGCGCGAGTGCCGACGAGGGCGGGACCTTCCAGGAGGTGCTCAGCCATCTGCCGGACGTCCTCTGCGTGCGGGCGGCGGTCATCGCGCACGACGCCGCCCCGGAGGGTTAGGCGTGACCGTCACCGTCGTCGTGCCGTCCGTCCTTGCGGAAGCGAGTGGAGGGAAGACCGAGTTCGAGCTCCCCGACGATGCGGTGACGTGCGCGCGCGACGCGCTCGACGCCGTCGCCCGTCAGTTCCCCGTGCTGGGACGCCGGCTGAGGGACGAGCGCGGTGCGCTCCGTCGTCACGTCAATGTGTACGTGGGCGGAGAGGACGTGCGGCGGGGGGATGGGCTCGAGACGCGGGTGGCCCCCGGCGCGGAGGTCCTGGTCATCCAGTCGATCGCGGGCGGATAACCCGGAGGCGCTCGTCGTCGACCGCACCACCCAGGTCGCCTGAGCCGGGATTCCCGGACGCAACGTTGATGCAACGTTGCCCGGATTGCGTCTAAGCATCGGCGCGTACACTTGTGAGCCACGGCACACATGAAGGGGTGGATGAGCGTGCGCGCAGACCAGCCGCACTCCGCGGGCGCGGGAGGCGTGGACCCTGGGGAGCCCGGGGGCGGAGCCCCGCGCGCCGTGGTCGCCGACTCCTGGCGGCGCTCCCTCGCCGTCCACGAACGCCGGGAGGATGCCGTGGTGACGAGCATCCTCGACGACGATGCGCTCTCCTCGTATCGCACCGAGCACCCGCTCGCGTCCGTCATGCCGGTCATCAGCGAGCTGCTGATCGAGCCGGCCCGCGATTCGGGCATCCTCGTCGCTGTGGGGGACGCGAGCTCTCGACTCCTGTGGATCGGCGGTGACCCGGGCGTGCGGCGCCGTGCAGAAGGCATGGCCTTCCTCGAAGGGGCAGACTGGTCCGAGGCGAGCGTGGGCACGTCGGCCCCCGGCACGGCGCTCGCGACGGGCAGCGCCGTTCAGATTCGCGGGCCCGAACACTTCAGCCCCCTCGTCGAGGCGTTCTCCTGCACCGCGATGCCCATCCGCGACCCGCGCTCGGACCGGGCCATCGGCGTCGTCGACATCACGGGCGGCGAGCAGGCTGTGGGAGTGCATGCCCTGCCGTGGCTCAAGGCGGCCGTGGCCGCGGTCGAGGAGCGGCTCCGCGGTCTGGCCACCGTACGGCCGCCGACCCTTGAACGGGCCTCCGCGCAGGCGATCGGCGCCGTCCTGACCGTCACCGGCCGGGATCAGGGCGTGCTGCGCTGGGCTGGCCGCGAGCTGAGCCTGAGCGCGCGCCATTCCGAGATCCTCGTGCTCTTGGCCGGCCACCCGCGGGGACTCACCGCCGAGGAGCTCACCGAGCGCCTGTATGCCCAGCCTGTCCCGCCCGTGACCCTGAGGGCCGAGCTTGTGCGCCTCAGGAAGGTCCTCGAGGCTTCCGGTACCGGAGTCACGCTGCTCTCGCGGCCGTACCGGGTGGACGGGCTCGAGGTCGATTCGATGACCGCTCTCGCGCTCCTCGAACGCGGTTCGCATCGGCAGGCCCTCGGCGCCTACGGCGGGCAGCTGCTGCCGCGCTCCGAGGCACCCGCGATCACGGAGCTGCGCGACGAGCTTTCGGCGACGCTGAGGGAAGCGGTGGTGGGCAGCGCCGCCGTCGACGTCGTGCTCCACTACCTCCGCCTGCCGGAGGCAGCGGACGACGCCGAGGCGTGGCGTACCGCTCTTCGCCTCCTGCCGCCGCGCTCGCCCAAGCGGGCCGCGGTCGTGGCGCATCTGGAGCGCCTCGCGGGCTAGAAGGACCTTCAAAAGTGTCGGTGGACCGGCGTAGGCTCGCGAGGGTCAGCAAGGATCACGACGTCCGGATCACCAACCATCCGCCTCACCACCATCCGCATCACCACGTAAGGGAGCGATCATGCCTGCCACTCTCAATCCGTACCTGAGCTTCAAGGACAACGCCCGCGATGCGATGACGTTCTACCAGTCTGTCCTCGGCGGCAACCTCACCATCTCGACGTTCGACGAGCTGCATGCGGCCCAGGATCCGTCAGAGGGGCAGCTCGTGATGCATTCGCAGCTCGAGACGCCGAGCGGCTTCACGCTCATGGGCTCCGATACTCCGTCGCGCATGGAGTACCAGCCGGGCACCAATTTCTCGATCTCGCTCAGCGGCGGGCCGGACACCGAGGAAGAGCTTCGCGGGTACTGGGACGGACTCTCGGACGGCGCAGTCATCTCGATGCCGCTCGAGAAGGCCATCTGGGGCGCAACCTTCGGCATGCTCACCGACAAGTTCGGCATCGCGTGGCTCGTGAACATCGCGGGGGAGCCCATGCCCGGAGCCCCGCAGGCGTGACCGCGACGAGCGAGACCGTCGTCAGGGTTCACCGCGTGGATGCACCGCGTCGCTGACGCGGGAAGCATCCCGGCGGTGAGGAGTCGCGGCGCCGCGCGCCCGACGTGGCCCTCCTCGGCGAGCTACGGTCCCGCCAAGCCGGTCGAGGGAGTACCCCAAGGTCACCCGAGGTCCGGGCCGAGGGCCAGACGCTGGCGCGAATTGGCGAGGTGGGTGCGCACGGCGGCCGCGGCTCCGGCGGGATCGCCGCGCTCGATCGCGGCGTAGATCGACTCATGCTCGTAGGTGACCCGATCGAAATGCGCGTCGCGTTCGGGTCCCTCGGCCGCGCGCAGGCGTGTCTGCGGCATCGCGATGATCGTCGGGCCCAGCGAAGTGAGCAGCTCCGCGTAGTAGCGGTTGCTCGCGGCGGCCGCGATGGCCGTGTGGAATCGGAAGTCGGCGTCGACCGCGCCGCTCGGCTTGGACCGGCTCGCACGGAACAGGTCGAGGGCGCGGGCGATCGCGTCGAGCTGTTCGGGGGTGCGCCGCTGGGCGGCGAGACTCGCGGCCTCGACCTCGACCGCGATGCGGAAGTCGAGCAGCTCGAGCCGCTCGGGCACGGTGCGGACCGAGCCGGCCTCGATCGAGAAGACCTCTTCGCTCGGTCGGGCGAGGACGAAGGTTCCCCGCCCGCGGTAGGTCTCGACGAGCCCCGCCGCCTGGAGGCGGGAGAGCGCCTCGCGCACCACTGTCCGGCTCACGGCGAACTGCTCCATAAGCTCGCCCTCGGACGGGAGCTTGTCTCCCGGGGCGAACCCGCCGTCCACGATCCGGCCGGTCAGGCGATCGACGACGCCGTCCGTGAGGCTTGCACCCAAGGGGCGCCGTGGGGAGTCGGGGGACATGGGTGGTCTCCTGAGGGGATGGGTGGACGGCGGTTCGCGCCCGGTGCGCTGTTCCGAGGCTACTTGACGCCGAACTCGACGGTGTCTGTGGTCCAGGCGCGGGCCTGATCGCTGAGCGTGAAGCCGAGGCCGGGCCGGGAGGGGACAATCATGCGGCCAGCGCGTGTTTCGAGGCGCTCGTTGAACAGCGGATTGAGCCACTCGAAGTGCTCGACCCATGGCTCCCTTGGGTAGGCGGCGGCGAGATGCAGGTGGATCTCCATCGCGAAGTGCGGTGCGAGCTGGAGTCCGGCCTGGTCTGCCAGGGCTGCGAGGCGGAGGAACGGTGTGATGCCACCGATCCGGGGAGCATCCGGCTGGATGATGTCCACAGAGCGGTGCTCGATGAGGGCGAGGTGCTCCGCGACGCTCGAGAGCATCTCGCCGGTGGCGATCGGCGTGTCCAGCGAGGCTGCGAGCTGGGCGTGGCCGGCGGCGTCATAGGCATCCAGCGGCTCCTCGATCCAGGTGAGGTCGAATTCCTCGAACGCGCGCCCCATGCGGATGGCCGCCGCCCTGTCCCACTGCTGGTTGGCGTCGACCATGAGCGGAACGCCCGGGCCGAGGTGCTCGCGCACGGCGGTCACGCGGGCCAGGTCAACCCGGTGGTCCGGGTGGCCTACCTTGATCTTGATCCCGCCGATCCCCTCGGCGAGGGACCGGGAGGCTCGCTCCTTGACCTCCTCGATCGGCGCCTGAAGGAAGCCCCCTGACGTGTTGTACGTCCGCACGGAGTCGCGGTAGCCGCCGAGGAGCTTGGCAAGGGGGAGGCCGGCGCGCTTCGCCTTGAGGTCATACAGGGCGATGTCGAGAGCTGCGATCGCCTGAGTCGCGACGCCGCTGCGGCCCACCGAGGCGCCGGCCCACAGGAGCTTCTCGTAGATGCGTCCGATGTCGTTCGGATCCTCACCGATGAGGTTCTCGGCGATCTCCCTGGCATGGGCATACTGGGCGGTCCCGCCTGCACGCTTCGAGTAGCTGAAACCGACACCACTGTGCCCCTGCTCCGTGATCATCTCAGCGAACAGGAACACGATCTCGGTCATTGGCTTCTGCCTGCCGGTGAGCACCTTGGCGTCGCTGATCGGGGTGGCCAGCGGGAGCGTCAGTGAGGACAGCCTGACGTGCCGGATCGCATCAAGGGTCGCCTCCCCTCCCGAGAGGGCAGCGAGGGGGTTGGCGAATCCGGGGGAGTCTGCGGCGGTAAGGGTCATGGTTTGCGCTCCTTCGCGACGGTGGGATGTCCTGAGGTCCACATCGTACAAGTCCTAAACTTGTCATACAAGAATTCTTCCTCATACTCTTTCGGTATCGGCAGATGCTCAAATCGACTTGGACTCCCGCCTTGCGGGCTCCCTAGTCTGTCGGGACGAGACCGCGCTGTTCATCGGAGAACGGCATGAGCAAAGGAAGCACCCGTGCCAGAGACCACCGTCGAGACCCAGGGAGGGCCCGCGGCGCCGCGGACCCTCCGGGTGAAGTCCCATACCCGATTCCTTGTCCTCGGGCTCATTTTCATCATCACCGTGATCAATTACGCCGACCGCAGCAACATGTCGATTGCCGGGGCGGATATGACCAAATCCCTGGGAATTACCCCGGTTCAACTCGGATTCATCTTCTCTGCTTTCAGCTGGGCATATGTGGTCGGCCAGCTGCCGGGCGGCTATCTGCTCGACCGGTTCGGGGCGAAGCGGATGTACGGCTGGAGCCTCGTGCTCTGGTCTGCGGCAACGCTCGTGGTCGGGTTCGTGGGCCTCGTGTCGACGCCGGTGCTCGTCACGGTGGGTGTCCTGTTCGCGCTGCGGCTGGTCCTCGGCATCGTCGAGGCGCCGGCGTTCCCCGCCAACGCGCGGATCACGACGATGTGGTTCCCCACCCGCGAACGCGGGCAGGCGACGGCGGTGTTCAACTCAGCCCAGTACCTCGCGACCGCGATGTTCGCGCCCATCATGGGTTGGATGACGTTCCAGTTCGGCTGGCGCTGGGGCTTCTTCGCGCTCGGCATCGCGGGCGTGGTCCTCGGACTGGTCTGGTTCCGCTGGATGGACGTGCCCTCCAAGCACCGACGCGTCTCGCCGTCGGAGATCGAGGCCATCCGCGAGGGTGGCGGGCTCGTGGACCTCGACGAGAAGAAGAGCCTCGCAGCGAGCCGGTCGACGCTCACACGCCATCAGTTCGGGCAGCTCTTCACGAGCCGCATGTTCTGGGGGCTCTATGTGGCCCAGTATGCCGTCAACGCCCTGACGTACTTCTTCACCACCTGGTTCCCGATCTATCTGGTGAGCGCCCGGCACCTCAACATCCTCCAGGCCGGCTTCATCGCAGCGATCCCCGCGCTCGCGGGCTTCCTCGGGGGCATGCTCGGCGGGTTCGTCTCCGATCTCATGCTCCGCCGAGGCGTCTCGCTCACGGCCGCGCGCAAGATCCCGTCGGTGGTCGGCATGCTCCTCGCGATGCTCATCTGCATCTGTCCGTTCACCGACAGCACGCCACTCATCGTCGCGCTCATGACGCTCGCCTTCTTCGGAAAGGGCGTCGCCGCGCTCGGCTGGGCGTTCGCGACCGACATGGCGCCGAAGGAGGCCAACAGTGTTTCGGGCTCAATCATGAATGCGATCGGCAACATCGCGGGCATCGTGACCCCGATCGTCATCGGCTTCGCGATCTCTGCGACCGGCTCGTTCGACATCGCGCTCTGGTTCGTCGGGGCCCACGGTGCCGTGGCCCTCGTGGGCTACGCGATCATGGGCCGCGTGAAGCGGCTCGAGTTCTCCGCCCGTCCAGCGTGATGGCCGTGCCCGCCTGCGGACCAGTGCCGATGGACCTCGCCAGCCTGATCCGGCCGGATGCACACTGGGTGCATGCCTGAGAACGCCTCTGCTGACAGTTGGAGCCACGCTCTGGACGATCTGGTCGCCCTGATCGACCACCCCCTCCCGGTTCCGTCCCCTTGGATTGAGGACGGCTCCCGTGAGGAGGTCGACGACGCCCGTGCGGTCGCCGTCGCCTGGGGGTGGCTCATGCGCACCAAGCGGTCCGCCCAGGCGGTCCTCGGCCTCGATCGGCTCGGGTTCGGCGTCGAGGCGGCCCCGCTGGCCTGCTCGGTCATGGAGCACGCAGTCCGTCTGCTGTGGGCCGCGCGGCACGAGCGGCGGGAGGCCGTTGGGGTGCTGCTGTCCGCGGACGGGGAAGAGGCACCCGGGGGAGGCGGCCCGGCCGGGGCGCCGTGGGCCCTATCCGAGAGTGAGCTACGGAAGCTCGGCGAACTGCAGGACGACGACGCCGTGGCGGGCCGGGGCGAGCGCGCGGGCGACCTCAACCGCCTACGCTGGGTCGCGCTCGGGCTCCCCGACGGCGAGGCCGGACTGTACGGCCTCTGGGAGAAGGCGCTCAGGGAATCCCACCCCACGCTCGAGAGCGCGGCGCCCTATCTCGAGCAGTCTGCAGACCGCCATGGCTGGCTCCTGCGCCTGCTGCCCCAGACGCGGGAGTCCGTGTTCGACGCACAGATAGCGGCCCTGCTCCTGGCCGCCTTCGAGGCGTACGTGCGCCTTGCCGGACTCGAGGAGCGGTTCGGCCCCCGGATCGACGCCTTGGGCGCACGCATGATGTCCCTTCGCGCATGACGCCGCTCCACGCCGCGAGCGTGGTCCGGGACAGCGAGACGCAGGCCACATAGACTCGGGCTCAGGCGGCCAGCAGTGTGCCGCGGAGCGGAGGCATGCGCGTGAGGGTGGGCATCCCGAGGGAGCGGCTCGTGGGGGAGAAGCGCGTGGCCGCGACTCCGGAGTCGGTCCGGCAGCTGGCGGGGCTCGGTCTCGACGTCGCCATCGAGTCCGGGGCCGGCGCCTCGGCCGGACATGCCGACGCCGAGTACGCCGAGGCGGGCGCCGAGGTCGTGGCAGCCCTGGACCTGAGGGGCATCGATCTCCTCGCCCACGTGAGGCCCCTCCATCCCGTGACGGCTGCGGGGCTGCCATCGGGCGCCATGACCGTTGGCCTCGCCTCGCCGTCGACCGAGCTGCCCACCGTTCGCGCCCTGACGGATGCACGGATCACGGCCTTTGCGCTCGAGCTCGTGCCCCGCATCTCACGCGCGCAGTCGATGGACGCGCTCACGTCTCAGGCGCTCGTGACCGGGTACCGGTGCGTGCTCGAGGCGGCGATCCGCTTCCCCCGCTTCTTCCCCCTGTACATGACGGCCGCAGGCACGATCCCCCCGGCCAAGGTGCTCGTGCTCGGGGCCGGGGTGGCGGGCCTGCAGGCCATCGGCACCGCCAAGCGCCTCGGCGCGCGGGTCTCGGCCAATGACATCCGCCCGGCCTCCGCGGACGAGGTCGCATCGATGGGCGGCACGTTCATCCGGCTCGACCTCGAGGGCGCCGAGGCCTCCGGCGGCTATGCGAGGGAGCTCACCGCGGACAGGGGGGCGCTCCAGCGCGAGCTGCTCGCCCCGCACGTCGCGGACGCGGACGTGCTCATCACCACGGCTGCCGTGCCGGGCCGCCGTGCGCCGCTCCTCGTCACGCGGGGGATGGTCGCGGGGATGAAGTCCGGCTCGGTGGTCGTGGACATGGCGGCGGAATCGGGCGGCAACGTCGAGGGCTCGCTCCCCGGCGAGGACGTCGCGGTGGCGACGGCCGACGGCGCCGGCGAGGTCACCGTCGTCGGGCTCAAGGACGCCGCGTCGGCGATGGCCGCCGACGCGTCGCGCCTGTACGCGAAGAACGTCGCGAATTTCATTGCGCTGCTCGTTCCGCGGGCAGACGGCGAGGTGCTCCCGGACTTCGACGACGAGGTGGTTGCCGGGGCGTGCCTCACGCACGACGGCGAGGTGTGGCACGCGCCGACGGCTGAAGCGCTCGCGGCGCTCGCCACCGCACGGGCTGTGCCCCGGGAGAGCGAAGACACCGAGGACACCGAGGAAGGAGTGGGCTGATGGGCGGCGTGGAGGTGCTCACGATCCTCGTCTTCGCGGTGTTCGTGGGCTTCGAAGTGGTCTCGAAGGTGTCCAGCATCCTGCACACGCCGCTCATGTCGGGCGCGAACGCGATCCACGGGATCATCCTCGTGGGCGCGATCGTGGTGGCGGGCCAGGCGGAGGACGGATGGGTGCTCGCGGTGGCGCTGCTCGCCGTCGTGCTCGCGACCGCGAACCTCGTGGGCGGGTTCGTCGTGACGGACCGCATGCTCGAGATGTTCAGGGGACGCAGGCCTGCCGCTCGCGGAACGGCAGCCCGCGGCGAGGGCGGGGAGGGCACCAAGTGACCGCCTCGGCCGTCATCGACCCGACCTGGACGGCACTGCTCTATCTCGTCGCCGCCGTGTGCTTCATCCTCGCGCTCAAGGGGCTGTCCTCGCCCAAGCACGCCCGCCGCGGGAACGCGGTCGGGGCCCTCGGCGCCGTCGTCGCGCTCGTGACTGTGTTCCTCTCGAGCCGACTCGAGAACATCCCCTGGATCCTCGCGGCGATCGCGGTGGGTGCGGCGATCGCGGCGCCCGTGGCCCGGCGGGTCAAGATGACGCAGATGCCGCAGCTCGTCGCGCTGTTCAACGGCGTGGGCGGCGGCGCGGCCGCGCTCGTGGCGCTGCTTGAGCTGCCGCACGCGGGCGGTCCGGACGGCGGCTGGATACGGCTCGCGATCGTCTTCACCCTGCTGATCGGCGCCGTCTCGTTCGCGGGCTCGGCGGTGACCTTCGCAAAGCTCCAGGAGCTCATGACCACGCGGCCGGTCACGTTCCTCGGTCTGCCTTTCCTCATGGGGGCCGTGCTCCTGGCAGCACTCATCGCGGCTGGGGCGGTGGTGGCCGTGCCCCTCTCGGACACGTCGGTCACGCTCGCCGTCGTGCTCCTTGCGCTCGGCCTCGTGGCCGGCGTCCTGCTGGTGCTGCCCGTGGGCGGGGCGGACGTGCCGATCGTCATCTCGCTGCTCAACGCGTTCACCGGCATCGCCGTTGCGGCCAGTGGGCTGGTGCTCGGCAATGTCCTGCTCGTGGTCGCGGGCACGCTCGTGGGCGCCTCCGGCACGATCCTCACCCGGCTCATGGCCGCGGCCATGGGCCGCAGCGTCACCCACATCATGTTCGGTGCCTTCCAGGGAGGCTCGACGGCAGGCTCCACCGCGGTCTCGGACCGTCCCGTGCGCTCGTCGAACGCCGAGGACGTGGCCGTCCTCCTTGGATATGCGCAGAAGGTCATCATCGTGCCCGGGTACGGGCTCGCCGTGGCCCAGGGCCAGCACACCGCTGCCGAGCTGGCGCAGGCGCTCGAGGCGCGCGGGATCGACGTCGAGTTCGCGATCCACCCCGTTGCCGGACGCATGCCGGGGCATATGAACGTTCTCCTCGCCGAGGCGAACGTGCCGTACGAGTCGCTGAAGGAGATGAGCGAGATCAACGGCGAGTTCAGGCAGACGGACGTCGCGCTCGTGGTGGGCGCGAACGACGTCGTGAACCCCGCCGCGAAGTCCACGCCCGGCTCGCCGATCTACGGCATGCCGATCCTCGAGGTCGGGGATGCGCGGCAGGTCGTGTTCCTCAAGCGGTCCATGCGGCCGGGGTTCGCTGGCATCGAGAACGAGCTCCTCTACGAGCCGCAGACCACGCTGCTGTTCGGCGATGCGAAGGATTCGCTCGCCAAGGTCCTCACCGCGGTCAAGGCCCTCTGAGTCCGAAACGCCGCATCAGGGCACGCCGTCGCGGCGATGACGACGGCGTGCCCTGATGCGGCGTCTGTCTCAGGCGCGGCGCCGCGGAACGAGCGGGACGCAGGTGGCGCAGGCCTCGGCGTTCTCCGGGTCCGCGAGGGCGTCCCGTTCGAGCCTGAGGCGCCCGGAGAGTGCCGTGGCCATGAGGGCGACGGCGGCGACGCCCACCACAGGCTGGACCACGAACCGGATGGTATCGAGGGACAGGCCCGCGAACATCTGCACGATCGTGCTCTGCTGCCCCTGGGTCGTGGCGAGCAGGAGGCCCATCATGCCGAACAGCGGACCCCGGAGATCGCACATGGTCGCCTCCGCCCCGATCGGGGCGCTGACGAAGCTGCCGATGAGCAGCCCCATGGCCGCGGAGCCGGCGAGGACGAGCAGACCCGTCCAGAGCGCGCCCGGGAGGGCTGCGCCGTCGAATGCTCCGTTGGCAAAGACGAGAGCGGCCGCCGCGAGGACGGCCACTGTCGCCGCGATACCCCGGCGGGTACGCGTCCATGTCCGCAGGACGGACCAGCGGCCGCCGAGGGGCACCGCTGTCTGGTCCGAGAGCGTCAGGATGGGCTCGGGGGCGAAGACGGACGACGCCGCCTCCGCACCCCGAGCGCCCTGCACGCCGCTTGGCGAACGCGTCTCAGCCACCGTCAGCGGAAGGAGAGCAGCTTGTTGATGACGCTCGCGCTAGAGCCCGAACCCGAGTCATGGCCGGGGCAGCGGCGGTCCTCGGGGACGTTCGCGAAGACCTGGTCAACGTGCTGGCCGCAGCCAGTCCAGGTCACCTTGCCGCACGTCGAGCACGTGATGGGGCTGCACATAGGATTCTCCTTGCCGTGGAAGTTCTGGATACCCCTAGGGGTATTTCCACTGTAAGGCATCGCCAATCCCCGGGGCAAGCCCGCGCACGACGGCGGGGGCGCACCCGCCGTCGTGCGCCCGGATCAGATGGCCTTGCCCGGGTTCAGGGTGCCCGCGGGGTCGAGGGCACCCTTGATCGCCTGCTGGAGCGTGCGGGAGGTCTCTCCGAGCTCCTCGCCCACCCATTCACGCTTGAGCACGCCCACACCGTGCTCGCCCGTGAGGGTCCCGCCGAGCCTGCGGGCCAGGTGGAACATGTCGCCGAGGGCGGCCTTGGCCGGGCCCGAGGTGATGGACTCCGCCGGGTCGACCACGATCATCGGGTGCAGGTTGCCGTCCGCCGCGTGCGCGACGCTGAAGATCCTCGTCCCGGTCCGGGCTGCAATCTCCTCGAGCCCCGCGAAAGCCTCGGCGAGACGGTTCCGCGGGACGGCGATGTCCCCGATGGAGACGCGCCCGAGCTTCTCGAGCGAGGGGATAGCGTCGCGCCGCGCCTTGACGAGCGCTTCGGCCTCCGCCGCATCGGCGGCCCGGTGGAGGGACGACGCATAGGGGCCGATGGCCTCGGCGATCGCGTCGAGTTCGAGGTGGGCCCCGTAGCCGTCTGTCTGGGCGAGGAGGAAGGCTCCGCCGAGTGCGCGGTGCCCAGTGCCCTCGGCCCGGTCCACGGCGTCCAGCGTCGGGCCGTCCATGAGCTCGAGGATCGAGGGCTGGATCCTCGCCGCCGTGATCGCCGACGCTGCCCGGCCTGCCGCCTCGACGTCGGGGAAGTAGGCCGCGAGGGTCTCGGTGCGCACCGGACGCGGCCGCAGCCGCAGCGTCGCCTCGACCACCACGCCGAGGGTCCCTTCGGAGCCGATGAAGAGCGCGTTGAGGTCGTAGCCAGTGACGCCCTTGATGGTGGAGCGGCCGGTGCGGAGGATGCGTCCGTCGGCGAGGACTACCCGCAGGCCGAGCACCGACTCGCGCGTCACGCCGTACTTGGCGCACCACATGCCGCCCGCGTTCGTCGCGATGTTGCCGCCGATCGAGCAGATCGCCGTGCTCGCCGGGTCCGGCGCGTAGAAGAGGCCGAACTCGGCCGCCGCGGCGTTGACCTCGGCGTTGAGGACGCCCGGCTCGACCACCGCGACCATCTCCACGGGATCGATGCTCAGGATGCGGTTCATGCGCGAGACGTCCAGCACGACCTCGCCGGCTTCGGCGCTCGCGCCGCCCGCGAGCCCCGTGCCTGCGCCCCTGGGCACCACCGGCAGCTGGTGCGCGTGGGCCAGCTCGAGGGCCTGGACCACGTCGTCGACGGACTCGGCGTGGACGACGGCGTCCGGCAGGGTGGGTGGCTCGTAGCCGGAACGGTCGGTGGCCGCGGCGGCCCGCGCGGCGGGGTCGAAGCTGGCTCGGGGGTGCGCGGCGAACGCGCGGGTGTCAGTGCGCATGGCTTCTTCGGTGGCCTCGATGTTGAGCGTCATGGATGCCTTCTCGGGTGTTGTGGTGATCGTAGGGGGCGACGGCGCGGCCGGTCACGGGACCATCCAGGACAGGACGCCGGTCTGGAGGAGGACGAGGGCCGTGAGAACCACGAGGAGGCCGAGGCTCCAGCCGAGGAGGCGCCGGAACAGCGTGCTCTCGGACCCGTCGAGGCCCACGGCCGCCGCGGCGACGGCGAGGTTCTGGAGCGAGAGCATCTTCCCCAGCACGCCCGCCGAGGAGTTGGTCGCGGCCATGAGGACCGGGGAGAGCCCGGTGTGCGCCGCGGCGGTGACCTGGAGCTGTCCGAACAGGGAATTGGACGAGGTGTCCGAGCCGGTCAGGGCCACGCCGATCCAGCCGAGCAGGGGGGAGAGGAGCGCGAAGATGCCGCCAGCGGAGGCGAGGGCGATGCCGAGCGTTCCGGTTTGCCCGGACAGGTTCATGACGAACGAGAGTGCCAGGACGGCGCTGACCGTGAGGATGGTCCAGCGCAGCACCTTGAGGGTGTCTCCGTAGATCCGCACGGCGCGTCCGAACGGGATCCGGTAGACCGCGAGCGTGATCAGACCGGAGATGAGCAGCAGGGTCCCGGTGGCCTTGAGGTGGTCGAACCGCATGATCTGCGAGCCGGCCTGCTTGCCGCTCGGGTCGACCACGTCGAGGGCCGGCCAGCGGAAGGAGAAGCCGCCCACCGCGGTGAGCCACGCCTTGACCACGGGAACCTGGGACAGGGAGAAGACGGCGATGATCACGAGGTACGGGGCGACCGCCATCCAGATCTCGCGAGTGCCGGGACGTCCGACGCCGGTGCTGCCGTCTCCCGGCCGCGACTCGCCCGAGGCGCCGCTCGCCGCCGAGGAGGAACCGCCGTCGTGCGCCGAGGCCCCTCCCTGCTGGGCGTGCACGCTCTCGACGAGAGGCTCGGTCGCGTGGGTGTCGAGAGGAGCCGCCGGCTGCCAGACGCGCAGCAGGAGCAGGACGGCCGCGATGGCGACGATGCTCGCGAGGACGTCCGTGAGCTCGACGGTGAAGAAGTTCGAGGTCAGGAACTGGACGATGGCGAACACCACGCCGCCGACGACGGCCGCGGGCCAGGTCTGCCGGACGCCGCGCTTGCCGTCGACGATGAACACGAGGAGGAGCGGCACGATGAGGGCGAGGAACGGGGTCTGCCGGCCCGCCATCGCCGAGACCGTGGCGAGCGGGATGCCCGTGACGCCGCTGAGCGCGATGACCGGGGAGGCCATCGCGCCGAAGGCGACCGGCGCCGTGTTCGCGAGGAGGGCCACCATGGCCGACTTGAGAGGCTTCATGCCCGCCGCGACGAGCATGGCGGCGGTGATGGCGACGGGTGCGCCGAAGCCGGCAAGGGCCTCGAGGAGCGCGCCGAAGCAGAACGCGATGAGAATGGCGAGGATCCGCAGGTCGGCCGAGATGGAGCGGATGGTGTCACCGAGGACGCCGAACCAGCGGGTCGCCACCGTGAGCTTGTAGACCCAGAGTGCATTGATGAGGATCCACAGGATAGGGAAGACGCCGTAGAAGGCGCCCTCGGCAGTGGCCGAGAGGGCCTGGCCCGGCGGCATCTGCCAGACCAGGATGGCCAGGGCGATCGAGAGGACGAGGCTCGCGACGGCGGCCTTCCACGCCTTGGTGCGGAAGATGCCGAGCATCACGAAGAGCAGGAGAAGGGGAAGGGCCGAAAGAAGTGCCGAGAGGGCGAGCGGCCCGTTCAGGGGGTCGACGATCTGGTGGAAGGTACTCACAGAGACTCCTTTGTCTGTGTCCGCGCCATAACAGCGGAACTTTGTTTCCGTGATCCGAGAGGTGCCGTCGCCGAGTTTAGATGTGAGCTGCACCACTGGTCAATGGTCGGTCCACAGTGGTCAGGCCACGTTCGCCAGCGGCGGCCGGTGGGTGTCCGTGTCGCGGGCGGCCGTTGACAGATCGTCGCAGTGCTGGCTACCTTTCTTGTTGAATGAGATACGTTTTCCGCATTACGAAACTCCGCATTTACGAAAAATGCCTCATGGCGAGGAGTCATCATGGCCGAGCGAACTGATATCCACGGGCTGCACGTCGCGGGGGCGCTCTACGCCTTCGTCCGCGACGAGGCCCTTCCCGGGACCGGCATCGAGGAGGATGCCTTCTGGGCCGGCGCCGCGGCGCTCATCGAGGACTTCTCCCCGCGGGTGCGCGAGCTGCTCGACGTCCGCGACCGGATCCAGGAGCAGATCGATGAGTTCCACCGCTCCACGGGCGCGGGCGGCGTGGACCAGGACGCCTACGAGGCCTTCCTCCGCTCGATCGGCTACCTCGTGGACGAGCCCGAGGACTTCAGCATCTCGACCGACCGCGTGGACCCCGAGATCGCCACCATCTCGGGCCCGCAGCTCGTGGTGCCGCTCCTCAACGCGCGTTTCGCCGCCAATGCTGCCAACGCCCGCTGGGGCTCGCTCTATGACGCCTTCTACGGCACCGACGTGATCAATGAGGCCGAGGGCCGGGAGCGGACCGCGGGGTACAACCCCGTGCGCGGCCAGGCCGTCGTGGCCCGGGCCCGGCAGGTCCTCGACGAGAGCGTGCCCCTGGCCCGCGGCTCCCACGCACAGGTGACGGCGTACCGGATCGAGGCCGGCACGCTCGTGGCAGAGACGGCCGACGGCGCGACCGGCCTCGCCGACCCCGAGCAGCTCGCGGGCTTCCGCGGGGACGGAGCGGCCCCCGAGGCCATCCTGCTGACGCACCACGGCCTGCACCTCGAGATTCAGATCGACCGAGGGCACCCCATCGGATCCGGCGACCCCGCGGGCGTCAAGGACGTGGTGCTCGAGGCCGCGCTCACCACCATCATGGACCTCGAGGACTCGGTGGCCGCCGTGGACGCCGAGGACAAGGTGTCCGGCTACCGCAACTGGCTCCAGCTCATGCAGGGCACGCTCACGGCAGAGGTCAGCAAGGGCGGCCGCACCTACAGCCGCAGCCTCAACGCCGACCGCGTCTACACCGCGCCCGACGGGACCGACCTGACGCTGCCCGGCCGGTCGCTCCTGCTCATCCGCCAGGTGGGCCACCTCATGACCAGTGATGCGGTACTCGACGCAGCCGGGAACCCCGTCCCCGAGGAGATCCTCGACGCGCTGTTCACCGGGCTCGGCTCGGTGCACGACCTGCGCGGCCCGCGCGCCGGCGGAAACTCCCGCGCCGGATCCGTGTACATCGTCAAGCCCAAGATGCACGGGCCGCAGGAGGTGGCCGTGGCCTGCGCCCTCCTCGCCGGAGCCGAATCGGTGCTCGGCCTCGAGCCGCTCACCCTCAAGATCGGCATCATGGACGAGGAGCGCCGCACCTCGGCAAACCTCAAGGCCTGCATCTGGGAGGCCCGCGAGAGGGTCGTGTTCATCAACACGGGCTTCCTCGACCGCACCGGCGACGAGATCCATACCTCGATGCTCGCCGGGCCCATGGTCCGCAAGGCGGACATGCGCTCCACCAGCTGGATCAAGGCCTACGAGGAATCGAACGTGGACATCGGGCTCGAGTGCGGTTTCCGCGGCCGCGCCCAGATCGGCAAGGGCATGTGGGCTGCCCCGGACAACCTCGCTGACATGCTCGAGCAGAAGATCGCGCACCCGCTCGCCGGGGCCAACTGCGCGTGGGTCCCCTCCCCGACCGCTGCGACCCTGCACGCCATCCACTACCATCAGGTCGACGTGGACGCGCGGCAGGCCGAACTGGGCGCGGGCCGGCGGTCCACGCTCCGCCAGCTGCTCACCCTTCCGCTCGGCAATCCGGCCGAGTGGGACGACGAGGCCCGCCGCAACGAGCTGGACAACAACATCCAGAGCACGCTCGGCTATGTGGTGCGCTGGGTGAGCGCCGGCGTGGGCTGCTCCAAGGTCCCCGACATCGAGGGCACCCCCCTCATGGAGGACCGCGCCACGTGCCGCATCAGCTCCCAGCACGTCTCCAACTGGCTCCTGCACGGCATCATCACCAGGGCGCAGGTGGAGGACGCGCTGCGGCGCATGGCTGCCGTGGTCGACGAGCAGAATGCCTCGGACCTGACCTACGTGCCCATGGCGCCCTCGTTCGACTCCGAGGCCTTCCTCGCGGCGCGCGATCTCGTGCTCGACGGCGCCAGCCAGCCCTCCGGCTACACCGAGCCGATCCTGCACCGCCACCGCGCGGCGCAGAAGCAGGCCGACGTCCTGGTCCGGAGCGCCTCGTGAGCATCGGGCTCGCCACGGCCCGCAGTGTGGTCGACGAGGCGCTCGCCGTGGGACGGCAGCACGGCTTCAAGCCGCTGACCGTCGTGGTGCTCGACGCCGGCGGCCACGTGGTGGCCGCGGCGCGGGAAGACGGCGCCTCGAACAACCGCTTCGAGATCGCGCACGGCAAGGCGTACGGGGCCCTCGCCCTGGGCATGGGTTCACGGGCTCTCATGGAGCGGGCAGAGCAGCAGGCCTACTTCATCAGCGCTGCGGCCGCGGCCCTGGGCGGGCGTCTCATCCCGGTGCCGGGCGGAGTGATCGTCCGCGGCGACGACGGCGCGGTCGAGGGTGCAGTCGGCATCAGCGGCGACACCTCGGACAATGACGAGACCGCCGCAGCCAAGGCCATCCAGGCCGTCGGCCTCACCGCTCAGGTCGCCTGAGGGCTGGCCCGAGGGGCCTGTTCCGTGGGCGTACGACGGCAAGCTTCGATGGTGCGGGGGTGGGAGGAGACCGTTCCGCTGAGCTGACCTCCAGGTCAGCTCAGCGTCGGTTTCTGCGCAGCGGCGCCAGGGCCGAACCAACGGCCCAGCGCCTCGCGCAGCCCCACCTCTGGGGACCCGGCGGATCCGGCCCATGCGACGTAGCCGTCCGGCCGGATCAGGACTGCCTCCGGGGCCGGAACAGGGCCGAGGACCGGAAGCTGCCACGCGCCGTCGTGCGCCAGGGTGTGCGTCGCCGCGACAACCCGCACCTGCTCTGCCCGCGGCGCGGCACCGAAGGCAGTGCCGAAGCCCAACAGCACCGGCCGGGCCGCGTGGAGCAGTTCGAACACCCGCCGAGGCCCGGCCGCAGTGGCCAGATCGAGATCCGGCATCCTACGGCCCACGAGCGGGTGCCCAGGGCTGGAGCCAGCGGGGCCGAGGTCGTACTGGATGTCGAGGCCGGAGATCATCCCGGCGAACCGCCGGCGTGGCTCGTCCATGCCGAGGAGCTCGGCCATGGTTCCCCGGAGGGCGTCCATTCGAGCGTCGCGCCGGGTGAGCGCGGTCTGGGCCATGGTGTTCTGCAGCACCCGGGCAGCAACCGGGTGGCGCTCCGTGTGGTAGGTGTCCAGCAGGGTCTCCGGCGAGACCCCCTTGACCACCTGCGCGAGCTTCCAGCCCAGGTTCACGGCATCCTGCACGCCGGTGCCGAGGCCCTGCCCGCCCACCGGGTAGTGGATGTGCGCGGCGTCGCCCGCGAGCAGGACGCGGCCAGCCCGGTAGGCCTCGGCCTGCCGCGTCATGTCGGTGAACCGCGAGATCCACGAGGGGCTGTGCACGCCGAAGTCGTTGCCCCAGTGCGCAACGAGCGCGCGCCGCACGTCGTCGAGGGTCGGCTCGCCCCGCGCCGTCCCTCCCTCATTTCCCTCGTACCTCTCGGTCACGACGACCCGCACCTTGCTCCCGTCGCCGATCGGCCCGACGGCCTGCGTGCCCTCCTCGGTGTAGCGCAGGCTCGGCTCGGGCCGCTCGTCGACCTCCACCTCGGCGATGAGCGAGCTCACCGATGGGTCCCAGCCGGGGAACCTGATGCCAGCCTCCCTGCGCACGAGGCTGCGGCCGCCGTCGCACCCGACGAGGTAATCCGCCTCGAGCGTCGGGCCGTCGGAGAGGCGCACGACGACGCCGCCCGCCTCCTGCGCGAAGCCCGTCACTTCGCGCCCGCGCAGGATCGGGACGCCGAGCTCGTCGAGGACCCAGCCGGCCAGGATGCGTTCGATGTCCCTCTGGCGCAGTGCGAGGCTGTACGGGTGGCGGGTGGGGAAGTCGCTCATGTCCAGCGGGATCCCCGGCGAAGCCCGTGATCTGCATGGTCTTCCCCGCCGCGAGGAACCGTTCTGCGACGCCGCGCTGGTCCCAGACCTCGAGCGTGCGGGAGTGCACGCCGCCAGCCCGGGCCCCTTCGACCTCCTGGTCCGCGCGCCTCTCGACGATCACCGCGTCCGTCCCCGCCAGCGCGAGCTCGGCCGCGAGCATGAGCCCCGTCGGGCCGCCGCCCGCGATCACCACCTGATGGCTCTCCACAGTCTCCACAGCCAGCAATGTCAGCACGTGCGAGGCCCTTGCCGGAAGCCCCCGGGGCGCCCATAGTCTGGAAGGAGAAGGGCCAGGGCAGAGTGCACGACGGCGGGCGGCCACCCCTTTGGTTCTGACCGTCGATCAGGCGGGCACTGCCTCGACGACTCGGTCGCTCTGGGCCGGCGTGGGGCGGAATCCCTTGACGATCAGGTACACGGCCAGGCTGACCTCCCACGCGAAGATTGGCACGACGGCTGGCGCGGTCCAGCCCGGCGCCTGCGGAGTGAGGGCGAGGACCTGCCACGCGTTCAGGGCTAAGACGAGCGGGCCGCCCACGAGGCCGAGGACTGGGATCACGCGGGGCACGAGCCGGGAGCGGAACAGGACCGCGGCGAGCACCACGGTGTTCGCCGGGCAGATGAGGCCGGGGCCCACGATGAACGTCCAGTTGTGCACGGCCGCGAGGGCTTGGACGAGCCCGGCGGTCCCGGCCGCCTCGGGTGCCTGGGCGAGTGCGATGGCCGCGATGAGCGGCGTGACGCCGACGGCGATGACGGCCGCCTCGAGTGTGCGCAGTGCCGCGTAGCCGAGGGCCATCCCCTCACCGAGCCGCCTGATCACAGGGAAGAAGGCCACGCCAGTCCCCACGATCGCGAGGGAGAGGATCACCTCGAGCAGCGTCCCGAGGAGCGCGCCGCCGCTCGCGCCGGGGCCGGAGAGGTGCGCGGTGTAGTCGGTGCTCGTCAGGATCGGGCCGTAGAGCACCATGCCCACGACCGACGTGACGTGCGTGATGAGGAAGGACGTGCCGATGACGATTGCCGTGCGCCGTGTCGAGACCATGGTAATCCCGTTCCTGAGGTTGAGATCCTGAGTGAGGTGTACGGCGTACACCTTCTATATCTCAACGATAGGTGTACGCTGTACACTTGTCAATCGGCAGAAGGAAGACTGGGATCTGGTCATGGCAGATGACTCAGGGCACAGGGAACCGCTCAACCGAGAGCGTGTGCTGCTCGCAGCCGTAGCGCTCGCAGACGACGCCGGGCTCGAGGCGATCAGCATGCGGAAGCTCGCCCAGGCCCTCGGTGTCGTTCCGATGGCGCTCTACAAGCACGTCGCCAGCAAGGACGAGCTCCTCAACGGAATGGTCGATTCCGTGATCGGAGAGATCGAGCCGCCGCAGGATGGTCCGGACTGGCTTGCGAACGTGCGCCGACGGATCCTCTCCGCCCGCGACGTCATGCTCCGGCATCCGTGGGCGCGCCGCGTCCTGGAGGCCCAATCCGCGCCCACCCCGGTGGTCCTCGCCTACACGGACTCGACGATCCGCATGTTCCTCGCCGGGGGTCTGTCGGCGGACCTCGTCCACCACGTCATGCACACGCTCGGCAGCCGGATCTTCGGATTCACCCAGGAGCTCCACGAGACGAGCCCCGCGCAGGCCGAGGAGCTTCCGCCCGAGGTGGCGCAGTACATGATGGCGACGTACCCGGGCATCGTGGCCGTCGCGATGAGCCGCCCCCACGATCCGGGGACGGTGGTGGGATCGGGCTGCGACGACCGGTTCGAGTTCGAGTTCGGCATCGACCTCCTGCTCGCCGGCGTCGAGCGACTCCACCGGCAGGGCTGGCGCTCAGCGGACCACGACCGCGACGCCGCCTCGGTGATCTGATTCAAAGGTGACGCACGACGGCGGGCGGGCACCCGCCGTCGTGCGTCGCAGTGCCCGCGGGGTGCTTCGTCCGGGACTACGCGGCCACGTGGTCATTCCCGCGCATCCGGACCGCGACGACAATACCGGAAAGTGCCGTGAGAGCCCCCACTGCGGCGATCGCGGCCGGCAGGCCATAGAGGTCGGCGAGAATTCCGGAGAGGAGCGCGCCTACCGCGAAGCCTCCGTCGCGCCACAGGCGGTAGATGCCCACCGACCGGGCGCGCCACGTGGGGTGCGCGACGTCGCCGATGGCGGCGAGCAGGGTCGGGTAGACCATCGCCGTGCCCAGCCCGAGCAGCACGGCGGCGGCGAGCCAGATCCCGAAGCTGTCACCGGCGGCGACCATCCCGAGGCCCACGGCCTGCACCACCATGCCGGCGGCGATGAGCCACTTGCGCCCGTACTTGTCCGACGCGGCGCCAGTCACGAGCTGCCCCGCGCCCCACACAGCCGGGTAAACGGCGGCGAGGATACCGATCTGCCCGAGACTCAGCCCGGCCGAGGCGAACAGGACGGGGAAGAGTCCCCACGCGAGACCGTCGTTGAGGTTATTGACCAGACCGGCCTGGCTCACGGCGGAGAGCGAACGGTCCTTGAAGCTCGTGAGCGCGAAGACCTGTCCGTTGGTGAGGTTCCCGTGGGCGGCATCGTGTGAGGAGACGTGCTGGGCGGCCTCGACCTTGGCGTGGTGGTGCGTCTCGCGGACTCTCAGGACCGAGAGCCCGAGGCCCAGGGCGATGTACGCTGCGCCAACGAGGAACGGGCCCGGCCGCAGGCCGTACTCGGCGGCGATGTAGCCGGTCGCGAGGGCAGTGAGCGCGACGCCGAGGTACCCGGCCGCCTCGTTGAAGCCCATTGCGAGGCCGCGCTGCTTCGGGCCGACGAGGTCCATCTTCATGACCACGGTGGTGGACCATGTGAGGCCCTGGCTGATGCCGAGGAGCACGTTCGCTGCCACGATCCAACCCCAGGTCGGGCCGAAGATGAGCATGAGTGGCACGGGGATCGCGACGATCCAGCCCGCCACGAGCACGGGCTTGCGCCCGAAGCGGTCCGAGAGGGTGCCCGCAAAGTAGTTCATCGCGGCCTTGGACAGGCCGAACGCGAGGATGTACGTCAGCGCGCTCGTGTAGAGGCCGAGGTTGAACGTGTGCGTCGCGAGCAGCGGCAGGACCGTGCGCTCCTGTCCGAGCGTTCCGCCGACGAGAGCGTTGACAGCGACGAGGAGCATGAACTGCGAGAGGTTCTGCCTGAGGCCCAGGGCCGGTGCTGTGGGGGTCTTCACGGGTGGTTCTCCAAAGAAACATGGAATAGACTTGATCCAGTATTACATGGATCTTTGGAGAAGCGCAGATCTTTGGAGAAACAAGGAGGAGCAGGTGGGCGCAGGAACGCAGACCGGCAGGCGCGCCGACAAGGCAGCTCTGTTCGAGGAGTTCGCGCGCGTGGGCAAGGCCCTCGCCAACGGCAAGAGGCTCGAGCTCCTGGACCTGCTGACGCAGGGGGAGCGGAGCGTCGAGGCGCTCGCTGACGCGGCGGGGCTCGGGCTTTCGACGGCGTCCGCGCATCTCCAGGCGCTACGGCAGGCGGGGCTTGTGGTCACCCGCCGCGAGGGCACGAAGATCTTCTACGGGGTCGCCGGGCCGGACGTGCTGCGGCTGTACGCGCTGCTGCGCGGCGTCGCACAGCAGCGGGTGGCCGACGTCGAGCCCCGCCGGGTCGCGTACCTGAGGCTCGCGGGCCCACGGGCCACCGAGGAGGGGCTCACGCGAGAGCAGCTCGCCGAGCGGGCCTCCGCGGGGGAGGTCACGGTCCTGGATGTCCGGCCGTCCGATGAGTACCGCGCGGGCCACGTGCCGGGAGCCGTCTCGATCCCGCTCGGGGAGCTCGAGAC
Source organism: Sinomonas sp. P10A9 (assembly GCF_041022165.1). GTDB lineage: Bacteria > Actinomycetota > Actinomycetes > Actinomycetales > Micrococcaceae > Sinomonas > Sinomonas puerhi. The sequence continues at coordinate 4,162,474 of NZ_CP163302.1, read as the reverse complement.
GCGCCTCGCCGAGCTCCCCACCGGTGCCGACATCGTGGCCTACTGCCGCGGCGCCTACTGCGTCATGGCGTACGACGCCGTCGACGTCCTCCGCTCCCATGGCCGCGCCGCGCGCCGGCTCGAGGACGGGATGCTCGAGTGGCGGCTGGCGGGGCGGGACATCGAGGTGGGCCCGGCGGCCTGAGGCTGCCTCCGCCCGTTGCGCGCCGCCCGTTCAGGCGGGACGATGGTGCGCGGAGGGAGGAACCCACGAAGGGACGATCCGCTATGCCCGTCGACTTCAGCCGCCTCCAGTCACGCAGCCGCGGCCGCGTGGTCCTTCCGGACAGCCCCGACTATGACGGGGTGCGCCAGGTCTGGAATGCCTCGATCCAACGACATCCCGCGGCGATCCTTCAATGCGCCGGTGCCGCCGACGTCCGTGAGGGCGTCCGCTTCGCCGCAGAGCAGGGCCTCACGCTCGCAGTGCGGGCAGGCGGGCACAACGTGGCAGGCCTCGGCACGTGCGACGACGGGTTGGTCCTCGACCTCCGGGCGCTCCAAGGCGTCCGCATCGACCCTGCGGCCAAGAGGGCCCGAGTCCAGGCGGGCGTCACGTGGGGCGTGTTCGACCACGAGGCCCAGGCGTTCGGCCTTGCCACCCCGGGTGGGGTCATGTCCACGACGGGCATCGCGGGATTCACTCTTGGGGGCGGGTTCGGCTGGATATCGCGGCGCCACGGGACGGCGTCGGACAACCTCCGCTCGGTGGACATCGTGACCGCATCGGGGGATGCGAGGACGGTCGACGCCGAGTCGGACCCGGAGCTCTTCTGGGGCCTGCGCGGTGGCGGCGGGAACTTCGGCGTGGCGACGTCCTTCGAGTACGCGCTGCACGACGTCGGCCCCGAGGTCATCGCCGGCCCGCTCATCTATCCGATTGACCAGGCACACGATGTCCTGTCCGGATGGGCCGCGGCGATCGGAGGCCTGCGCGACGAGGCGATGTCGGTCGCAGTCCTGCGCACCGCGCCCCCCGATCCGCCGTTCCCCGAGCACCTGTGGGGCCAGCCGGTCCTGTCGCTGAGCCTCATGTGGATCGGCGCGCCCAAGGACGCCGAGTCCGCCCTCGCGCCCCTGCGCTCGCTGGGCCGCCCCGCCGTGGACGCGTTCGGACCGAAACCCTACACCGCGTTCCAGAAGGCCCAGGACCGGTACTGGGCCCCGGGCGCCGAGAACTACTGGAAGGCCGACTACCTCACGGGCCTCGACGACGCCGCCGTCGGCACCCTCGTCGAGGCCGGGAAGTCGTTCACGTCGCCCGCCTCTGACATCAAGATCGTAGGCTTCGGAGGCGTCCTCGCCCGCACACCGGAGGACTTCAGCGCCTACGGCAACAGGAGCGCCGCTGCCCTGGTCAACATCAACACCCGCTGGAACGCGAGCACGCCCATCGTCGACCACGTCGGCTGGACCCGCGACCTCTGGGATCAGCTCCACCGCCTCGCGACGGGCGTTTACGTCAACTTCCTCGGCCAGGAGGGTGCGAACCGCGTGTTCGAGGCCTACGGGGCGGAGAAGTTCCGCCGCCTCACGGCGCTCAAGGCCACGTGGGACCCGGAGAACTTCTTCCACGTCAACCAGAACATCCCGCCCCGGCCGTGAGCCGCGCCGGTTGTCCTTCGCGGGGAGGACTCAGCCGTAGATCGCCGAATACAGCTCCTCGATCTCGGACGCGCTCGGCACCACTGGGTTGTTGGCCGGAGAGCCCGAAGCCAGGGCCTGCTGTGCCATGACCGGCACCGCCCGCTCCCAGTCGTCGCGGCTGATGCCGCGCGACTTCGGCGTGGGTACGGCGAGGTCCTCGTTGAGCGCCTTGAGTTCGGCGACGAGCGTCAGGGCGGCGGCAGCATCGCCGTCGACCTCGCCTGCCACGCCGAGCGCCCGGGCGCAGTCCGCATAACGTGCCTCGGCGCCGGAGACGGAGAACTCGGTGACGGCGGGGAAGAGCATCGCGTTGGCGAGGCCATGGGCCACATGGAAGTGGGCACCGATCGGCCGGCTCATGCCGTGGACGAGTGCCACACTCGAGTTGGAGAAGGCGATGCCGGCCTGCGTGGCCGCGAGCATCATCGCCTCGCGGGCCTGCCGGTTCGACCCGTCCTTGTACACCTCGCGGAGGTTTGCCCCGATGGCGGTCATCGCGGACAGTGCGAAGCCGTCGGAGAACGGGTTGGCCCGGCGGCTCACGTAGGCCTCGATCGCGTGCGTGAGCGCGTCGACGCCGGTGTCCGCGCTCAGGCGCCCGGGCATCGAGAGTGTCAGCTCGTAGTCGACGATCGCCGCGATCGGAAGGAACGATGGTCCGGTGCAGAGCATCTTCTCGTCGGTCTCGGAATCGCTGATGATCGTGAACTGGGTGGCCTCGGAGCCGGTGCCCGCCGTCGTCGGCACGGCGAGGACCGGGAGGGCCGGGCCCGTGTTGTTCCGGGGCGCCTTGTAGTTGCGCATCGGGCCGTCGTTGAGGGCCAGGAAGCCCAGCGCTTTGGCCGTGTCGATGGAACTGCCGCCGCCGAAGCCGACCAGGAGGTCTGCGCCATGCTCCCTCACGGCGGCGAGGCCCGATTCGAGCGAATCCGTGGTCGGATCGGGGACGCTCTCGGCGTACAGCGCGGTCTCGAGTCCCGCGCCGCGGAGGGACTCCAAGGCGGCGTCGACCGTCCCGGACTCCTTCATGAACGGGTCGGTGACGACGAGGGGCCTAGCGGCCCCCAGGTCCTGGACAGTCTCGCCGAGCTCCCGGATTGCGCCCGCGCCGACCTTCATGATCCTCGGGAGCGAAATGTGAAACGTCATGACGGTGCCTCTCCCTCGAGCAGCTGCTTGAGCGAACGCCAGATCCGCTCCTCCTGCTTTCGCCCCACGGCCCCGAACACGGGACCGAGCAGCCGCATCGCGCCCTTCGGCTCAAGGTTCCAGGACCAGCTCATCAAGGTGCCGCCCGCAGCGGGAGCGAACGTGAGCGCCCCGGTGATGCGCGCCGTCGTCATGCGGGTGACGCTTCCCAGCCTTGCCGGGCGCGAGAACTCCGTCACCTCGATCTCCATGGACAGCGGACGCCCTCGGGACACGACGGTAGCGCGCCAGCGCGTGCCGACGCCGATCGGCCCGTCGGTGAGCTTCTGGACGGTCGTCATCTCGGGGTTGTAGCGCGGCTCGTTGCGCTCGTCGGCCACGAAGTCGAACACGTCCTCGGGCGCGCGTGCGATCGTGACGGAGCCGGAGAAATGCGCCATCAGGCGAGCGGGATCCGCAGAGCTTCCCCCACGTAGATGACGTTGGGGTCGAACAGGATGTCCCGGTTGGCCGTGAAGATGAGCCCATATTTGCTGCCGTCGCCGTAGAACTGGTCCGCAAGCCCCGAGAGTGTGTCGCCCGGGACCACGGTGTGCAGCGTGAAGCCGGAGTACGTCCCGCCCATGAGCGTCCGCCCGAACGTGACCGGCACCGTCACCGAAACGGCGTTCTCGGGCAGCCCGCTCGGGTTGGTCCCCTGGACGGTCACGGTGCCCTCAGGCGTTGTGGGCGAGCCGAGGCCGAAGGCGTTGTGGAACAGCGAGAACCCGTTGCCCCCGCCCATGAGGTTGGACTCGGCGACGACGTGGCCCGCGGCGTCGCGCACGACCACGGATCCGTACACGCCCTCGAAGGCGGAGCCGAGCCCGGCCACCACCACTTGGGCGCTGAGGATGTCGAAGGGGAGCGGGGTGCGGAGGCTGATCTGCGGCAGGATCGACATGGCTACAGTCTGGTTGACGGGCACCGGACAAAGGAAGGGCCCATCGGCAGGCACCGTATGCTCCTACCTCGCCTCACGCCGGTGCCGAGCCCATGGACGAGCCGCCTACTCGTTGACCAGCACCGGCACGCCGACGGCGGCAGAGACGGCCTTGCCGGCGGCTTCGGCCGGGAGTGCGATGGTGAACTCCTCGATCTCGCTCGGCGGGCCCGCGTGCTGGTGCCCGGCATCGGCGTCGGTATGGTGCTCGAACCGCCCAGTGCTGACGAGCTGGCCGCCGGCGTCGTAGAAGCCTGCAATGACGACGAGCTCGAGCAGGTCGCTCACGTCCGAGGTGATCCGGACGGCGCCCGCGACGCTCTTGCCGTCGAAGACGAGGCCATCGATCTCGAAGCGGTTGTCGAAGGGGCCCGCGGCGCGGACGGCCTGTCCGGGCTGCGGGCTGGTGTCCTCGAGCGAGGGGAGGTCCGGCTCGCCGGCGGGGGCCGTGAGCCCGGGTAGTTGAGTCTGGACGGACACCGGCCGCGGCGCCGGTTCGCTGGGCTGGGCAGGGGTGGACGAGCACCCGGCGAGGAGAGCGGCGGCCACGAAGGCGGGGACGAGGAGGGGTTTCACGATGGTCCTTGGGCTGGAGAAGGGGGACAGGGGGCGGCCCGAGCCGCCCCCTGTCGGGGAGATCAGCGGATCAGGAGATCAGCGGAGCCGGAGGGCGTCCGCGACGATGCCGAAGAGGTCGGTGTTGTCCACCGTGCCCTGCAGCTTCTCGGAGCCCGCGCCGTAGGAGTAGATCGGAACGTCGGCGCCCGTGTGGTTGCCGGAGAGGTAGGTCAGCCACAGGCTGGCCTCCTTCGAACCGTCCTTGACGCCGGCCGGATCGTCAGCGCTGCGGAACGTCGCCGGGGCGAAGTTGTGCGGGTCGGCCGCACCGGCGCCGTTGACGATGCCGGTCGAGCGGGTCGCGTCCTTCGTGTTGCCGCCCGCGCGGCTCGGCGTGGAGTTGTTGGCGGTGTTGCCACTGTCCACGTTCACCGGCGGGTTGGCGGCCTCGGCGTTCGTGAAGCTGCCCTTCTCGATGATGTTGAATCCGGCGCACTCGTGGTCCGCCGTGACCACGACGAGCGTGTGCCCGTCCTTCTTGGCGAAGTCGAGCGCCGCGGCGACCGCGTCGTCGAACGCCTTGATCTCCTCGAGCGTCTGAGCGGCGTCGTTCGCGTGCGAGCGCTTGTCGATGAGCGCGCCCTCGACCTGGAGGTAGAAGCCGTTGCCCTTCCCACCGTCCTTGCCGAGCAGCTCGATGGACTTCGTGGTCATCTCTGCGAGCGTGGGCTCCTTGGCCTCGGCCGACGACGGGTTGTCCTGCTTCGACTTCTCGACCGTGAGGTTGCCCTTGTTGAAGAGCCCGAAGACCTTGCCGCCCTGGGCGTTGGCGAGGTCGGCCTTCGTCGCGACCGTCTGGTCCTTCGGGGAGCCGAGGACGTCGTAGCCCTGATCGCGCAGTGCCTTCTCGTCCGTGGTGTCGAAGCGGCTCAGGCCGCCGCCGAGGATCACGTCAGCCGTGCCGTTGCGGGCGATCTGCTTGGCGATCGGGGTGACGCGCAGGTCACTCGTGGGCAGTTCCCCGCCGGTCACGGCCGTGTCCTGGCAGGACTTCGCCGAGTAGACCGGGCCCTGGCAGCCGCGTGCGAGGGCGTGGCTCATCTGGCCGGCGGGGGTCGCGTCCGTGATCTCCGCGGTGCTGACGTTGCCCGTGCGGTAGCCGGCCTGCTTGGCCATCTCCATGACGGTCGGAACCGACGTGCCCTTGGCGTCCACACCAAGCGCCGCGTTGTACGTCTTGACACCCGAGGACCACGCGGTCGCGGCGGAGGCCGAGTCTGTGACGTAGTTCGGGGCGAAGTCCGCCTGTCCCGGCTGGCCGGACTTCTTCTCGACCGCGTAGGTGCTCACGAAGCCGTGCGACGGCAGGGTCTCCATGACCAGGCGGCCGTTGGCTCCGTAGAACCGCTCGCGCCCTGCGGTGACGTGGGTACGGCCCATGCCGTCGCCGAGCAGGTAGATGACATTCTTGATGCGGCCGTCGTTCCCGGCCGGAGCGGCAGAGGCAGGCTCGGCCGTGCCGGCCCCAACCGACGTGGCGATGATCGCCCCGACCGCGCAGGCCGAAGCGAGCGCAGCAATCGTGCGCTTCATGGTTCCCTCCAAGGTGCTTGGACCGGCGCCGGAATGGCGCCGCGAAGCGACTCTAGTGAGCGGGGGAAACCAATCGCCTCTACCTTGAAGAACTTAAAACAACATGGAAGTTAACTGAGTGCAACCTGAGAATCCTTGACTGTGAGCCGCGCCACATCGTTGCAACGCGTCCGCAACCCCCACCCTCCTACGCTCGGTGCAACACCGGTTCCACGATGACAGAGCCGGCCCAGAGCCGGAGCCATTGGCCCCAGGCCAGACACCACAGAGACAAAGGAGTTTCGCCATGACCGTCTACGCGTTCCCGGGCACCGAGGGCAGCAAGGTCACCTTCAAGGACCGGTACGAGAACTTCATCGGCGGCGAGTGGGTCGCCCCGGTGGCCGGGGAGTACTTCGAGAACGTCACCCCCGTCACCGGCAAGGTGTTCTGCGAGGTGGCCCGCTCGCAGGCCGCGGACATCGAGCTCGCCCTCGACGCCGCGCACAAGGCCGCCCCGGGCTGGGGCAAGACCTCCGTCGCCGAGCGCGCTCTCATCCTCCACCGCATCGCGGACCGCATCGAGGAGAACCTCGAGCTGCTCGCCGTCGCCGAGACCTGGGACAATGGCAAGCCCGTCCGCGAGACGCTCGCCGCAGACCTCCCGCTCGCCGTCGACCACTTCCGCTACTACGCCGGCGCGATCCGCGCCCAGGAGGGCTCGCTCTCCCAGATCGACGAGAACACGACGGCGTACCACTTCCACGAGCCGCTGGGCGTGGTCGGCCAGATCATCCCGTGGAACTTCCCGCTCCTCATGGCCACGTGGAAGCTCGCCCCCGCGCTCGCGGCCGGAAACGCCGTCGTGCTCAAGCCCGCCGAGCAGACCCCGGCGAGCATCCTCGTCCTGGCCGAGCTCATCTCCGACCTCCTCCCGGCGGGCGTCCTCAACGTCGTGAACGGCTTCGGCGTCGAGGCCGGCAAGCCGCTCGCCTCGTCCCCGCGGATCCGCAAGATCGCTTTCACCGGCGAGACCACCACGGGTCGGCTTATCATGCAGTACGCGTCCCAGAACCTCATCCCCGTCACCCTCGAGCTCGGCGGGAAGAGCCCGAACATCTTCTTCGACGACATCGCCGCGAAGGACGACGCCTACTACGACAAGGCGCAGGAGGGCTTTACGCTCTTCGCGCTCAACCAGGGCGAGGTCTGCACGTGCCCGTCCCGTGCCCTGATCCAGGAGGGCATCTACGAGAAGTTCCTCGGCGACGTCGTGGAGCGGACCAAGAAGATCGTCCAGGGCAACCCGCTCGACACGGACACGATGATCGGCGCGCAGGCCTCCAACGACCAGCTCGAGAAGATCCTCTCCTACATCGAGATCGGCAAGGCCGAGGGCGCCAAGGTCCTCACCGGCGGCAAGCGCGCGGTCCTCGAGGGCGAGCTCGCGGGCGGCTACTACGTGGAGCCCACCGTGTTCGAGGGCAACAACAAGATGCGCGTCTTCCAGGAGGAGATCTTCGGCCCCGTCGTCTCGGTTGCGAAGTTCTCCGACTACGAGGAAGCCCTCGAGATCGCCAACGACACCCTCTACGGACTCGGCGCCGGCGTCTGGTCCCGCGACGGCAACACCGCCTACCGCGCCGGCCGCGACATCCAGGCCGGTCGCGTGTGGGTGAACAACTACCACGCCTACCCCGCGCACGCCGCGTTCGGCGGGTACAAGTCCTCCGGCATCGGTCGCGAGACCCACCTCATGATGCTCGAGCACTACCAGCAGACCAAGAACCTGCTCGTCTCCTACGCCGAGTCGAAGCTCGGCTTCTTCTAGACCCGGCCCTTCTGAACCGCACACCCGCGATGGTGCAGGCGCACGACGGCGCGACCCCCCGCCGTCGTGCGCCGTACCTGCCGCAGTACTCAACCAGCGGGGTTTCTCCGCTGACCCACCACACCATGCAAAGGAGCATGACCATGAGCAGCACCTTCAAGGCCGCCGTTGTCCACACCTTCGGGGACGAACTCACCGTCGACGAGCTCGAGATCCCCACGCCCGGCCCAGGCCAGGCGCTCGTGAAGCTCATCTCGAGCGGCGTCTGCCACACCGACCTCCACGCCGCGCAGGGCGACTGGCCCGTCAAGCCCAAGCTCCCGCTTGTCCCCGGGCACGAGGGCGTCGGCACCGTTGTCGCGCTCGGCGAGGGCGTCACGGACGTTGCCATCGGTGAGGTGATCGGCAACGCGTGGCTGTGGAGCGCGTGCGGTACCTGCGAGTACTGCCGCACCGGCTGGGAGACCCTGTGCGAGTCGCAGCAGAACGGCGGCTACGGCGTGGACGGCTCGTTCGGCGAGTACATGCTCGTCGACACGAAGTTCGCAGCACGCGTCCCCGAGGGCGCGGACCCGTACGAGGTCGCGCCGGTCCTGTGCGCCGGCGTCACGGTCTATAAGGGCCTCAAGCAGACCGAGGTCCGCCCCGGCGAGTGGGTTGTCATCTCGGGCATCGGAGGCCTCGGGCACATCGCGGTGCAGTACGCCGTCGCGATGGGCATGCGCGTCGCGGCCGTCGACGTCGCGGACGAGAAGCTCGCGCTCGCGAAGAAGCACGGAGCCGAGGTGACCGTCAACGCGTTCGCCGAGGACCCGGCCGAGGCCATCCAGAAGGCAACGGGTGGCGCCCACGGCGTGCTCGTGACCGCTGTGCACCCGGCCGCGTTCGGCCAGGCCATCGGCATGACCCGCCGGGGTGGGACCATCGTGTTCAACGGCCTGCCCCCGGGCGACTTCCCGGCCCCGATCTTCGACATCGTGCTCAAGGGCCTGACGATCCGTGGCTCCATTGTCGGGACGCGCCAGGACCTCGAGGAGGCGCTCGACTTCTACGCGCGCGGCCTCATCCACCCGACGTTCCACACGCGCGATCTCGAGGAGATCAACCAGGTCTTCGACGAGATGCACCACGCCAAGATCGACGGCCGCGTGGTCATCAAGTACTGATCGCCATGGATGCCGAGCGTGCGGTTCCGCACAACGCAGCACTCGCGGCGAGGCCGGTGCGCCCGGGGGAGGACTTCTCCCGGGTCGCGCTGACCAAGCCGGCCCTGACGCTCCTCGACTCGCTGTGGGAGCGGCACGGACCCCTCATGTTCCACCAGTCCGGCGGGTGCTGCGACGGGTCGGCGCCCATGTGCTACCCCGCCGGCGAGCTCCTCACGGGCGATGCCGACGTCCAGCTCGGCGTCTTCGACCTCCCCGGGCGCGGGGAGATCGGGTTCTGGATGTCGAAGGAGCAGTTCAACTACTGGTCCCACACCCATCTGACCGTGGATGTGGTGGTGGGCCGGGGGAGCGGCTTCTCCCTCGAGGCTCCCGAGGGGAAGCGGTTCCTCATCAGGAGCGAGATCCTGGACATCCCGTAGGGGCCGCGGTTGCTCCTGCTCGGATCAGTATGGCTCGGCGGCGTGTCGCATCGGCGACACGCCGCCGATGCTCGTCCGACAGGGGTCGATGGGATCAGGAACGGACGCGCGGGACGCATTCCGGCTGGGCGGGGCGCTGTGTCGGGAATACCCCGGGGTGCTTGACGCTTCAATCAGAGAGTCCGTAATGTTGATTGAAGATTCAAGCATTGGAGATGCCATGACCGCCACCGCCCTGCGGGTCCCCGCCGCCGCCCCGGCGGCCATCCGCACCCAAGTCCGGGTGCCGCTGCAGTTCCCCGACGGATACCGGACCACAGCGGACGTCTTCACGTTCCGCGGTCTCGCCGATGGCAAGGAACACCTCCTGCTCGGCCTGGGCGACTGGCGCGCGGCCCTGACTAGAGCCGCCAACGGCTCGGATTCGGCGAACGCCGCCGCGCCGCTCGTCCGCCCGCACAGCGAATGCCTCACGGGAGACGTCTTCGGCTCCCAGCGCTGCGACTGCGGCCCCCAGCTGCGCGAGGCCGCCGAGCGCATCACTGACGCCGGCGGGTTCCTGCTCTACCTCCGCCAGGAGGGCCGGGGGATCGGCCTCTACGCGAAGCTCGACGCCTACGCGCTGCAGGACCAGGGCCTCGACACCTACGAGGCGAACACGGCCCTCGGCCACGGCGAGGACGAGCGCGACTACACCGCGGCCGCCCAGATGCTGCGCGCCGTCGGCGTCGAGAGCATCCAGCTCCTGAGCAACAACCCGGACAAGGCCGCCCAGCTCGAGGGCCTCGGCATCCGGGTCGCCGAGCGCATTCCCACGGGCGTGCACCTCTCCGAGGCCAACGTCCGCTACCTCACGGCCAAGCGGGACCACACGGCCCACAGCATCGACCTCGACGCAGCGCTCGCCATGGCGGTGAGCGCGTGACGGAGGTGCTGTCCGCCGCGGAGGCCGCGACCGGCGTCGTGCGCTACACCGAATCCGAGGCGATGCGCCGGGCGCTGCGGCTCGCCGCGACACCGGGCGTGCCGCTAGGTCCGAATCCGCGGGTGGGCTGCGTGCTCCTCGCGCACGACGGCGAGGTGGTCGCCGAGGGCTTCCATCGCGGCGCCGGGACGGCCCACGCAGAGGCCGACGCCCTTTCCCGCGCCGGGGAGACGGCTCGTGGCACGACGGCGATCGTGACCCTCGAGCCGTGCAACCACACCGGGCGCACCGGGCCGTGCGCCCAGGCACTTATCAAGGCCGGCGTGAGCCGCGTGGTCTACGCGCTCTCGGACCCGAATCCGCTGGCCCAGGGTGGGGCAGAGACGCTGCGCGCGGTGGGCATCGAGGTGGAGGGCGGCCTGCTCGAGGCCGAAGCCCGCGAGGTCAACCGGACGTGGCTCGGGGGGATCGCCGTCCAGGCGTCGTAGGACCTGCGGCTAGGGGTCAGTGCGCCGGTCAGCGCGCCTCCACGACGGCCCTAGTGGGGCGTTCGTCGAGGATGGGGAGCCGGACGAGATCCTCCGGGTAGCAGACCAAGGCGGTGTTGGTCGAGAGGTGCTGGCGCATCACCTCGAGGCCCGTCCGCTTGTCCCGCGCCGTCCGGTGGATGGAATTGTGGCGATAGACGCTGCCGTCGTGCCGGAAGAAACAGGAATCCTGTTCGTGGATGTGGTACTTCAGGGGGAGTGCCGACTCCGTGCGGAGCTCGCCGGAAAGGTAGTCGTCGCCGACTGACACGCGCAGCTGGAACGCCTGCGAGGTCGGATTCCGGAATCGGTAGTCCAGATAGTTGTACACAATCGACGTTCCTGTGCCGAACGGGATCTGGCGATTGAAATCCGGGAAGAGGTCAAGCCCGGAATGGTGGTGGTGCTCCACGATGTCCAAGGGCGTGTGCAGCACCATCCAGTGGATGAGGTTGGTGAATTGGCACATGCCGCCGCCGATCCCGCTCGCAGCCCGGTCATGGTCGATGGTCAGGCCTTCCCGGTAGCCTCGCCGGGCGCTCACCGGCCCGACGAGCTTCCAGAACGAGAAGACCTCTCCGGGGCGGATCAGCACGCCGTCGACTTTGGGTGCCGCGATGGACAGGCTCACCGCCTTGTTGTCCTGCAATTCGGGATTGACATTGCCCAGACGCCGCCGGATGAGGGAATTGTGCCGATAGACCACCACGGGAAGATCGGCCTGATCGCGGGTCTTCGCCAAGTGCAGGGAAGGCCGAAGGTCACTCACATTCCTCAGGAATCTGCCTTTGGCAACCGAAATCCGATACGTGATGGGGTGAATCTCGCCGAAGAGCCTGCGCGCCATGGGTCCACCTCGGAGCAGCGTTGATGATGGCCTCAGCATAGGGGCCGCGTCCGCGGTAGCAGCCGGCGACGCGCGTAGGCGCCGTCCGCCCGGGACTCCGAAGGCGGCCCCCCTGCATCTGCAGCGCCTTAGCCGGTGTAGTGGCCGGCGGTCCAGTCCGTGGACATCGTCGTCTGGATCGCGGATAGTGTGGCCCGTCCGGCGCACAGCGCCGAGAAGGCGTCCTGCTCGGTCTGGTCCTTGTCGTTGTGCACGAAGGCGGACGTGGAGTGCTTCGCGGACGCGAAGATGTTCGGCTCGGGCCAGAGGTTCCGGATGTCGGACGCGCCCCCGTCGGCCAGGGGGACGAGGTGGTCGAGTTCGTAGTCGCCAACCTGTTCGGCGGGGATACCGTACGCGGCCATGATCTTCGTCTTCGCCTTGTCCGTGATCCCGGCCGGCGGGCGCACGCTCGTCGTGTAGCCGCCGCTGCGGCAGACCGTCTGGGGGAGGTTGGCTTGGGTCACCGCCGTGTCGATGGCGCCCGGCGTGCAGGACGGGTCCGGAAGCGGCTCGTGTGCGTCGGTCCAGCGCACGTGGCACGTCCCCGCGGCGGGCATGGGCCCTTCGATCCCGCTCGAGTCCGTCCACCCGTGGCCCGCGGCCACGACCGGGCCCGAATCACCGGCCGACGACGGCACGCGGCCGGCCGTGGATACCGACGATGGTGAGGCCGACGACGGTGAGGCCGACGACGATCGGCCGCCGCAGGCATCGAGGGCGACGAACAGGACGGCGGCAGCGGCGAGCCAGAGGACGGCAACGATCAGGCGCTTGGGACGATTCATAGCGCTCCACCGTAGGCATGCGGCGGGACCGAGAGCGGGAAGCTGACCTCCGTGTCGCACTTGGACCCCCGAACAGAACGGATCTGGCTCCTCAACGCCGAGTGCCGTTAAGGAGCCAGATCCGTGTGCTTGAGGGAGCAGACCCTACTTCGAGCCGCCCACCTTGTTTCCGAGCTCGTGGATCGGGGTCTTGTAGGTCTCACGGGCCCAGATGGCTCCGATGAGGGCCAAGACCGTCGAGCCGGCCACGATCCAGGCCGCCGGGCCCCAGTTTGCGGCCACGCCGCCCACGAGGGCGGTGCCGATCAGCGGGGTGAAGCCGGCGCACAGGATGCCGATCTGCAGGCCGAACGCCATGCCCGAGTAGCGGACGCGGACGTTGAACAGCTCGGCGAACCAGGCCGGGTAGATCGCGTTGGACATCGCGTAGGTGCCCGCAGTGATGAGGGTCGAGACCACGAAGACGAGCGGGATGTTCGCCGTCGAAATCGCGGAGAAGTAGATGAAGATGAGGATGCCGGAGCCTATGATGCCCGCGATGAAGATCGGCTTGCGGCCGAACTTGTCGGCGAACCGTGCGCTGAGCGGCTGCGTCGCGATCGCGATGACGTTGCCGAGGATGCTCACCCACAGCATCGTCGGTGCCGGGATGCCCACGGAGACGGCGTACGCCAGGCCGAACGACTGCATGAACGTGTTCGTGACCGTCTCGAAGGACATGAGGGCAACCTGGACGAACTGCGCCGGGTGGGTCTTGAACATCTCGATGAAGGGGAGCTTCACGAGGTCGTGGTGCTGAGCCTTCTCCTCGAAGACGATGGGCTCCTCGAGCGTGCGGCGCACGAGGTACGCGACGATGAGGACAACGATCGAGGACCAGAACGGGATGCGCCAGCCCCAGGCGAACCTGTCGGCTTCGGACATGGCCGCGACGGGGAGGAACACGAGCGAGGCGAGCACGATGCCGGTGGAGATGCCGCTCATTGAGAACGAGGGGAAGAACGCGCGGCGCCCCACAGGGGACTCCTCCATCGTCAGCGCGGAGGCACCCGCGGTCTCGGCGCCGGCGGAGAGGCCCTGGAGCAGGCGGAGCACCACGAGCAGAACCGGCGCGAGGTAGCCGACCGCGCGGAAGTCCGGCAGTGCGCCGATGAGGAACGTCGAGGCGCCCATGAGCACGAGCGTCAGGACGAGCGTGTTCTTGCGGCCGATCCGGTCGCCGAGGTGGCCGAAGAAGATCGCGCCGAACGGCCGCGCGACGTAGGCGACGCCGAAGGTCGCGAAGGAGGAGATCTGCGCTACGACGGGGTCACCCGCCGGGAAGAAGATCTTCGAGAACACGAGCGACGCCGCCGTGGCGTACACGAAGAAGTCGTAGTACTCGAGGGCGCCGCCGAGGAACGCCGCGAGCGCGGCCTTCTTGGCGCGCCGGAGCCTGTTCGCCTGCTCGGCGGGTGTCGTGAGGTCCGTATCGGCAGTGGCTGGGTTGCCGGAGAGCTTCGTCATGGAGCTCGCCTTTCGTGTGTGGATCGGATGCGGGGGAGGAGGTGGGAAGCGCATGTGGCGCGTCAGTCCAGCTGGGCCGGCGCTGGCCCGGTGCTGTTGCGCACCACGAGGTCGCCGGAGAGGTGCACGGTGCTCACGGGCCGGTCGGGGTCGCCGATCCGTTCCGTGAGCATGCGGAGGGCGACGGCGCCGCCCCGCTCGTACGGTGTGCTCACCGTGGTGAGGGTGGGCCGGGAGGCGGAGGCGAGCCAGATGTCGTCGAAGCCGATGACACTGATGTCCTTGCCCACGGTCATCCCACGGTCGATGAGCCGGTTCATGCACCCGAAGGCCATGAGGTCGTTGTGCGCGATCACTGCCGTGACAGGCTCGGCGAGGACGAGGTCCCCGCCGCGCACGCCGGCCGTGTAGGTGGGCTCGGCGTGGGTGAGCACGCGGAGGGTGACGCCGAGGTGATCGGCGGCCTCCTCCGCCGCCGCGAGGCGGACCCGCGACGAGTAGTTGTCCTCGCGGCTTGCGAGGTACCCGACGGCCCGGTGCCCGAGCGCCGCAAGGTGCTCGACCGCCTGGCGCGCGCCCTCGGGCGCCGAGAGGACCACCGAGGGGAGGCCCTCGGCAACGTGGTTGATGAGGACAACGGGGGCGACGGCGTCGAGTGCACGGAGGCGCTCGGCGTCGAGCCTCGGCGCGAACACCAGGGCGCCGTCCACCCGACCGATGATCCGCTCGAGCTCCTCGGCGTCCGCCTCGGGATCGTCCTCGCCGTCGATGACGAGGAGCGAGAGCGACTGCCGCTGGCAGGCCGCCTGGACGGCCTTGACGAGCGGCGGGTAGTAGGGGTTCGCGATGTCCGGGATGAACAGCGCGATGGTTCCGGTGGTCTCGGCCTTCGCAGGGACTGCGGTGTACCCCAGCTGCTCTGCGACGACGAGGACGCGCTCGCGGGTCTCGGCGTTGACTGAGTCGGGGCGCGTGAACGAGCGGGACACGGTGGACTTCGACACGCCGGCGGCCTGCGCGATGTCGGCGATCGTGGCCATGTGAACCTCCTCGTTCGGATCATTCCTGTGGTCGGCATCACAGCCCGACCACTCAAGATTGACATCGTTTCTGCAACACGTCAAGCCGTTGCAGAAACAGATTCTCCGAGAGTTAACCCTCAGGTCGGCGGCGGGTCGCGATTCTCCAAGGCTCCTTCCAAGGTGGGGCAGTACTTATAGGCGTGGTGCTCCGGGCCCGGGGCCAACCTGAGAGGAAGAACATGCGAAGCTTCAGCGTGCTTAACCGCCGCGCCGGCGCCGTCGTGGCGGCCGTGACCGCGGCCGTGGCGCTCACCGGCACCGTTGCGGTCGCCGCGACGGCGAGCCCGTCGGCCAGCAACGCCGGCTCGAACGCGGCCAGCGGCCCCGACCACGTCTTCGTGATCATGATGGAGAACCACGGTCGCGACCAGATCATCGGCAACACCGCCGACGCGCCCTACATCACCTCGCTGGCCGAGCGCTACAACACGGACTCGAACTACCACGGCGTGACCCACCCCAGCCTCACGAACTACCTGGCCGCCATCTCCGGTGACTTCCAGGGCATCTGGGACGACTGCAAGGCCGGGACCACGGTGAAGTGCGCCCCGGAGGAGTTCATCCCCGGCCCCGGAGAGGACCAGCTTGGCGCGTTCCTCACACCGGCGCAGGTTGCCAGCTCCACGGCCACGCCGCACATGTTCTCGGGCCGCACCATCGTCGACCAGCTCGAGGAGAGCGGGAAGACGTGGAAGGCCTACATGGAGAACCTGCCGCAGGCCGGATCCAACGTCGAGTTCGCCCCGGTCGTCCAGGGGAAGACCGTCAAGCTGTACGCGCAGAAGCACAACCCGTTCATGTACTTCTCGGACATCGTGAACTCGCCGGAACGCCTGCAGAAGATCGTTCCGCTCGAGAACAACCTTGCCAACGACCTCAAGACGGGCAGCGTCCCGGACTTCGTCTGGGTCAGCCCCAACCAGTGCCACGATATGCATGGCATCTCCCCGTCAAGCGCGGCGCTCATCGGTGAGCCGCAGTGCGGCTACCCGGCGTCGGGCCTCGACCACGGTGCCATCCAGATGGGTGACGCCTACGTCAAGCAGCAGGTCTCCCAGATCATGGACTCCGAGACCTGGAAGACCACCAAGTCGAGCATCGTGCTCGTCTGGGACGAGAACGACTACTCCGGTTCGTCCGGCGGCCCGGGCAGCCCGGTCGGCGTGAGCACTCCTAACGGCACGACACCGGCCGTCCTCGGCGGCGGCGACGCCCCGTTCATCGTGATCAACTCGGCCGAGGGTCCGCACAAGACCTCGGGCAAGCTCGCCGACCACTACACGATGCTGTCGACGATCCAGCACATGTGGCACCTCGGCTGCCTGGCGAACACCTGCTCGCCGACCACCTCCGGCACTTTCGAGGAGCTCTTCCGTCCCTGATCAGGGGGCATCGCCTTCTGCAGCCAATGAGGGGACCCGCGCACGACGTGCGCGGGTCCCCTTCTTCGTGTCCGCCTTCGTGCCTGCGGCCGCCTGTGCGGATCCGGGCCCCGGCGCACCGGTGGCCGGGCTGTAGCCCATCGCGAGGCTCGCCTCGAGCGCGGCGCGCGCGACGGCGGGGCCGAGCCGCTCGACGTCGGCCTCCGAGACGCGCTCGAGCGGGAACCCCACCCCCAGCACCGCCGCGAACTCGCCCGAGTAGTCGTAGACGGGTGCGCTGATGGAGCCCACGTCCGCGTTGCGCTCGCCGAACGCCGCGAAGTACCCCTGCGAGCGCGCGAGGTCGATCTGCCGGTCCAGCTCGTCCCAGCTGTCCGGGGTGGTGGCCGTGAACTTCGTGAGCTCGGCGCCGTCGAGCGCGGACCGTGCGCCAGGGTCGAATGCGAGGAAGACCTTGCCCGGCGCACCCGCGTGGATGGGCATCACCTGCCCCACATGGAACGGGCGCATGACGACGTGCCGGGTCTCCGCGACCGCCACCACGGTGCGGTGGGCGCCGTCGCGGATGTACAGGCAGGCCGACTCGCCGGTCTCGTCGCGCAGCGCCTGGAGGATGGGCCGGACGGTCCGCACGATGTCGAGGCCGATCGTTCCCGGAGTGGCCCACCGCACGAGCTGGATCCCGACGCGGTACCTGTCGCCGTCCCGGTCGAGGAAGCCCTCCCGGACCATGTTCTGGACCAGCCGCTGGCAGGTGCTCGCGGGAAGGCCCGTGCTGCGGATGATCTGCTGGAGCGTGGGCTCGGGGTCCTCCACTGTGAAGCACGAGAGGATCGCCGCGACCTTCACGAGCACGAGCAGGGGCGCTGTCGCGGTGCCTGTCTCCCTTGCCATGGCTGGCCGTCCCTTCTCGAATCCGTCGACGCGAAGCGTTGACATCGTGCCTTCAAGAACCAGATTATGGGTGCGCAAACCACAATACGGGTTCTGAACGACCACGACGAGGGGGAACCTCCCCCGGCCTGGCCTCCGGCACCCGTCATCATGCCAATGGAGGACTGATGAGTGTTCAGGCAGTAACCCGAGAACAGGCCGTCCGCCGCGCAACCTACGCGAGCGTGGTCGGGACGACCATCGAGTGGTACGACTTCTTCCTCTACGGCACGGCAGCCGCCCTCGTCTTTCCGCAGCTCTTCTTCCCGGGACAGGACAACTTCGCCGGGGTCATCGCCGCCTTCGGAACCCAGTTTGTCGGGTTCGTGGCGCGCCCCGTCGGCGCCGCGATCTTCGGGCACTACGGCGACCGGATCGGGCGCAAGACGACGCTCATGGTCACCCTGTTCCTCATGGCCTTCGGCACGGTGCTGATCGGCGTCCTGCCGACGTACCAGGCCATCGGCGTCTGGGCGCCGATCCTCCTGACCGTGCTGCGCGTCATCCAGGGCGTCGGCGTTGGTGGCGAGTGGGGTGGCTCTGTGCTGATCGCCATGGAATGGGGCAAGCAGCACCGCCGCGGGCTCTCGGCCAGCTGGCCGCAGATGGGGGTGCCCCTCGGTCTCGTGCTCTCGACCGGCCTCGTCCGGCTCACCTCGGGCGTGACCGGGGTCGACTTCATCACCTACGGCTGGCGCATCCCGTTCCTCATCAGCATCGTCCTCGTGGGCGTCGGCCTGTTCGTGCGGATGCGCGTGGTCGAGAGCCCTGAGTTCGAGGCCGTGCGCAAGGCCGACAAGGTTGTCAATGTTCCGCTCATGGAGGCCTTCCGCCGCCAGCCCAAGGAGATCCTCCTCTCGGCCCTCGTGCGGGCCTCGGAGCAGGCGCCGTTCTACATCTTCATCACGTTCGTCATCACCTATGTGACCAAGCAGCTGAAGACGAGCAGCGATGCGATCCTCGTCGACACCCTCATAGCCGCCGGGCTAGGGCTCATCAGCATTCCCGTCTTCGGCATGCTCTCCGACCGCTTAGGGCGGAAACTCGTCTACGGCATCGGGATCGTGGCCACGGCCCTCTACGCGTTCCCGTACTTCGGGCTGCTCAATACCCGCGACTCCCTGCTCATTGGCGTCGCGGTGGTGGTGAGCCTCATCTTCCATGACGTCCAGTACGGACCCCAGGCGGCACTCATCGCCGAGAGCTTCGACCCGGACATCCGGTACACGGGCGCCGGCATGGGCTACCAGCTCGCGAGCGTGATCGCGGGTGGGCCCGCGCCGCTCATCGCGGCCGCGCTGCTGCAGGGGACCGGAGGGTCGGCAGCTATCTCCATCTACATCATCATCTGCGCGGCAGTCAGTATGGGCGCGCTGCTGCTCCTTCCGAACAGGAGCACGGCGGCCCCTGCGGCCGCGGCGTCCCAGAGCCAAGTGAAGCGCGCATGACGCTGCGCGGCTCGAGCCTTCGTCCAGACGCTGGGCAGGGGGCGCACGGGGTCATCGCGGCTGGCCCCCTGCGCGACCTCACCGTCCTGGACTTGAGCCGTATCCTCTCCGGCCCCTTCGCGACCATGACCCTTGCGGACCTCGGCGCGGACGTCATCAAGATCGAGCGTCCCGGCGAGGGGGACGACACGAGGCAGTGGGGGCCGCCCTTCCAGGGTGACGAGGCGGCCTACTACCTGTCTGTGAATCGGAACAAGCGGAGCCTCGCGGTGGACTTCAGGTCCCCCGAAGGCATCGAAGCAGTGCGCCGGCTCGCGCGCGGGGCCGATGTGGTCGTCGAGAACTTCCGCCCCGGCACGGCCGAGCGCCTCGGGCTGGGCTACGAGCAGCTGTCCGCAGACAACCCGGGGCTCATCTACGCGTCCATCAGCGGGTACGGCCAGACCGGCCCGGAGGCGGGGCGCGCGGGCTACGATGCGATCGCCCAGGCGCGCAGTGGGATCATGAGCGTCACCGGGGAGCCGGGCGGGCCGCCCGTGCGCGTCGGTATCAGCGGATCGGACCTCATTGCAGGCACCTGGGCCGTGATCGGGATCCTCGCCGCCCTCCATGAGCGGGACCGCACGGGCCAGGGGCAGTGGGTGGACATCAGCCTCCTCGACGGCTCGGTCTCGTGGCTCACGTACGTGGCCAGCGGGTACTTCGCCAGCGGCGAGATCCCGAGGCGCTACGGCTCGGCGCACCCGACCATCGCGCCGTACCAGGCCTTCCCGACGGCGGACGGCTTCGTCATGATCGCCGTGGGCAACGACAGGCTGTGGCGGGCGTTTGCCGATGCCCTCGGCAGACCGGATCTCGCGGCGGACGCGCGCTTCGCCACGAACCCGCTGCGGGTGGCCCACCGCGACGATCTCGTCCACCTCATCGAGGAGATCCTCAGCACCGCCACGACGCGGGCCTGGGTGGCCCGGCTCGAGGAGGCCGGCATTCCCGTGGGTCCCATCCAGACGGTCGACGAGGCGCTCTCGGACCCGCAGGTCCTGGCGCGCGGCATGGTCGCAGAGGTCGAGCACCCGAGCGCCGGCCGGCTCAGGACCGTCGCCTGCCCCATCCGGCTCACGCGGACGCCCGCGTCGGTGCGGATGCCGCCGCCGCTGGTCGGCCAGCACAGCGACGAGGTTCTCACCGCATTGGGCTACAGCCGCTCGGATATTGAGCGGATGCATGCGGCCGGGGCCATCGGATGACGGATTCAGCCGTGGGGACGGCGGGATCGGTGACGATCGACGACGACGGCTCGCTCGCCGTCGTGACGTTCGGCACCGGGGAGCGCCTCAACGCCCTGCGGTCGCAGGAATGGGACGCGCTCGGACGGGCCGCGGGAGAGCTCGCCGACCGCGGCGACCTCCGCGCCGTGGTGTTCCGGGGGCGGGGCGGCGTGTTCTGCTCGGGCTCGGACCTGACTGAATGGGACGGCGCCGGTGTCGCCGCGTTCGACCGCAGCTTCTGGCAGCTCGAGCAGACGCTGCGGGCCATCGAGGATCTCCCGATGCCGACGCTGGCCGTGGTCGAGGGCGTGGCTGCGGGCGGCGGATGCCAGCTCGCCCTCGCGTGCGATCTGCAGCTCACCGCAGCCTCAGCACAGGTCGGCATGCCGGTCTCCAGACTCGGGATCCTCGTGCCGGCCTCCTTCGCGACGCGGATGTCGCTGCGCATCGGGCCCTCACGGACCAAGGACCTGCTCTACGGAGGGCGCCTGCTGCCCGCGGAGGAGGCGGAGCGCATCGGGCTCATGACCACGGTGGTCGAGGACGAACGGCTCGAGGAGGAACTCCAAGCGTTGCTCGCGGGCTGGGGTCGATTCCCTCCCGCGTCGCTTCGGGCCGCGAAGTCCGCCGTCAATCGGGGCCTCGAGCCGCTCGTGACGCCCGTGAGGGGCGAGCCGCCCGCGCCTGCCGCCGATCCGCTCGAGTTTCCGGGCCGCCTCGCGGCGTTCCTGCGGCGCCGGCGAGCCAGACCCAGCGCCTAGAGAGACGG
This sequence comes from Sinomonas sp. P10A9, assembly GCF_041022165.1. Lineage (GTDB taxonomy): Bacteria > Actinomycetota > Actinomycetes > Actinomycetales > Micrococcaceae > Sinomonas > Sinomonas puerhi. Next base: position 4,141,594 of record NZ_CP163302.1, on the reverse strand, counting down.
TGGTGGGACGCCCCTCGGGAGTCCTGGAAGATGCGCTGATTGACTTTGTTGCTGCAACACGTCATCCTGTTTCTGCAACAAGTGTTCGCTGGGTCACACCCGGCGAGAGCAGCGCAGTGCGAGGAGAGCCCCCATGAGCCAGACCACCGAGTCGTTCTTGATCGGCCTGATCGGCGACGGTGTCATGCCGTCCCTCACGCCGCCCATGCACGAGCGGGAGGGCGCCGCGCACGGCCTCCTCTACCTGTACCGGCCCATCGACATCGCCGTCCTCGGCCTCGCACCCGAGAGCGTCGGCGACCTCGTTCGCGCCGCGCGGCACCTCGGCTACAACGGCCTGAACATCACGCACCCATGCAAGCAGCTCGTGATCGAGCACCTCGACGAGGTCGACGACGACGCCGCCCGCCTCGGCGCCGTCAACACTGTGGTGATCCGGCCCGACGGCCGCACCGTGGGCCACAACACCGACTGGTCCGGCTTCCTCTCCGCCTTCCGCTCCGGCCTGCCGGATGCGGCGCTCGGCCGCGTCGTCCAGCTCGGCGCCGGCGGCGCCGGGTCCGCGGTCGCTTACGCGCTGCTCACCGCCGGCGTCCAGCATCTGGTGATTGTCGACGTCGACCGCTCCCGCGCCGAGGCCCGTGTCGCCGAGCTCGCGGGGCTCTTCCCCGAGGCGTCCGTCGAGGCGGGCACGACGGCGGAGCTCGCCTCGCTGCTTCCGGCCGCCGACGGCGTCGTGCACTGCACCCCGGTGGGGATGGCGGCGCATCCGGGCACTCCGTTCGACACGTCCCTGCTCGAGCCGCGCCACTGGGTCGCGGACATCGTGTACCGGCCGATCGAGACGCAACTCGTGCGGGACGCCCGCGCGGCCGGCTGCCGCGTGCTCGACGGCGGCCGTATGGCCGTGGGCCAGGCCGTCGACGCGTTCCGCATCTTCACGGGCCTCGAGCCGGACGCTGAGCGGATGCGGGCGCACTTCCTCGGGCTCGTCGAGGCGGAGGACGAGGCCGAGAGTGAGGCCAAGAACGAGGCCGTGCGCGAGGCCAAGAACGAGGCTGCGCGCGAGTCCGTGCGCGTCGCGGGCGCGGCCTGATGCGCACCGGAATCGCGACCGTCTGCCTCTCCGGGACACTTGAGGAGAAGCTGCGGGCCGCCGCGAAGGCGGGCTTCGGCGGCGTCGAGATCTTCGAGACCGACCTCGTCACCTCGTCCCTGAGCCCCGAGGACGTGCGGCGACTTGCCGCAGACCTCGGTCTCGGCCTCGACCTGTACCAGCCGTTCCGCGATTTCGACTCCGTGCCCGACGAGCTGTACCGGGCCAACCTCCGCCGCGCCGAGGCGAAGTTCCGCCTCATGGGCCGCCTCGGCATCGACACGATCCTCGTGTGCTCCAACGTGGGTACGGCAAGCATCGACGACGACGCCCTCCGCACCGAGCAGCTCCACGGCCTCGCCGAGCTGGCCGCCGGCCACGGCGTCAAAGTTGCGTACGAGGCGCTCGCGTGGGGCACGTACGTCAACGACTACGAGCACGCGTGGCGGCTCGTCGCCGACGCGGACCACCCGAACCTCGGCACGTGCCTCGACACGTTCCACATCCTCTCGCGCGGCTGGGACACCGAGCCCATCGAGAAGATCCCCGGCGAGAAGATCTTCTTCGTCCAGGTCGCCGACGCGCCCAAGCTCTCCCTCGACGTCCTCTCCTGGAGTCGCCACTACCGCGTGTTCCCGGGGGAGGGGCAGTTCGACCTCCCCAAGTTCCTCGGCCATGTGGCGCGCGCGGGCTATGACGGGCCGGTGTCCCTCGAGGTCTTCAACGACACGTTCCGGCAGGCCGACGTGGAGCGCACCGCCGTGGACGCGATGCGGTCCCTCATCTGGCTTGAGGAGCGGACCGCGCAGCTCGCGGGTGCAGCCGGGGAGGAGCGCTTCGCGATGCCCTTGCGCACGCTGCCGCGGGTGGCTCCGCCCACGGGGCTCAACTTCGCCGAGGTCAAGGCCGAGTATCCCGCCGCGCTCGAGCGGCTCCTGGCCCAGCTCGGCTTCTCCCCGCGCGGCGAGCACCGCACCAAGCCCGTGGCGCTGTGGACGCTCGGGGACGCGCGGATCGTGCTCAACCGCCAGGGTGCCGCCGGGGTGGCGCCCGGGATCTCGGCGCTTGGCTTTGACGTCGAGAACTCCGTCGCGGCCGCGGCGAGGGCCGTGCAGCTTAGGGCCAGCCCCGTGCCGCGGCCCTCTCAGGCCGACGAGGAGATCCTCCAGGCCGTCAAGGCGCCCGACGGCACCGAGGTCTTCCTCTGCCAGGACACGGCGTGGGTGGAGGAGTTCGGCCCGGGCGAGGCGTCGCCCCTGGACGGGGCTTCCGCTACCTCGCCCGCGGCCCGAATCGACCACATCAACCTGGGCCAGCCGTGGCAGCACTTCGACGAGGCCGTGCTGTTCTACTCATCCGTGCTCGCGCTCACGCCGGAGGCGTCGCAGGACGTCTCGAGCCCCGCCGGGCTCGTCCGCTCGCAGGTCATGCAGACTCGCGATCGGAGCGTCCGGCTGGCGCTGAACCTTGCGCCGTGGGTCCAGTCGGACTCGGTGCGCGGGACCCTGCAGGACACATTCCTCGAGCACATCGCGGTGGAAGTGCCGGATTTGACCGTCTACGCCGCGGAGTGCCGGGGGAGGGGGCTGCCGTTCCTTGCGATCCCCGAGAACTACTACGAGGACCTCGAGGCGCGGTTCGCGCTGGACCCCCGCCTCCTCGCCCGGCTCCGCGAGCTGGATCTGCTCTACGACCGTGACGACAAGGGCGAGTTCCTCCACTTCTACACGGCGGCTGTGGGGAGCGTGTTCTTCGAGGTGGTGCAGCGGATCGACGGCTACGACGGCTTCGGTGCTCCGAACGCGCCCGTTCGGCACGCTGCGCAGTTCGCCGCGCAGCAGGCTCGCTGAGCGGAGCGCGCGAGACTGGGCAGGCTGAACGAGCCGTTGGGCCATCTCGAGGGCGCGCGCTTCTGCTGTCCGAGGCCCGGAATGGCGAGGCTTGCCGACAGCTACGACGTTGCGGAGTTCCTTCCACGGGATCATTGAATCATCGCTAGCAATGCGGCATTCGCAAATCCGCTTCCGCACAATGATCGGTTCCTCTGGCCATCGGGAAATGGGCATCTGTTGCGCGATTCCAGGGACCTCGTGAGCTGAATACGGAATGAATCGACGCCGCAGGTGTCCCGTCATTGAGGGTCATCTGGTCTGGCGTCAATGTGACCTTCTGGGACGTGGCGTTGCCCCTCGCGACGCCGTGGGTCGTTGTTACGTAGGGGCATAGACGGGAACAGACGGCTCTCGTAGATTCGGCCTCAGGATCAAGAGTCCCGGCGCAAAGCTCTGGCTGGTCGGGCGGCAACCCTCTCCCGTAGTGGGGTGCCCCAGATGAGGATCCGGCCGCGGTGTTCCATCCGCGGCAAGTACGGCGTCCCGAATCGGGCGTCCGGGGGATTGCTGAGGACCACCATGACCGTCACCACTGTGCAGCACGCCGTCAGCGGGGCAGAGCTCCGCCGGACCATGGGGCACTGGGCCACGGGCATCGCCGTCATCACCACCTCGAGCGAGGGCACTCCGGCAGGGCTTGTGAGCAACTCGTTCGCATCCGTCAGTCTCGACCCGCCGCTCGTCTCGTGGGCTGTGGACCGGCGGTCGTCGTCCTTCGAGATCTGGAACACCACCGACCATTTCGCAGTGCACCTCCTGTCCGAGTCGGACCGGGGCCTCGTGCAGCGTTTCGTGGCGAAGGGGCCGGAGAAGTTCGCGGGACTGGCTTGGGAACCCGGGGTCCTGGGCTCACCCATAGTGGCCAACGACGTCCCGCGCCTTGAGTGTCGCCTCTGGCAGCGAGTGGACGCGGGGGACCACGTGATCCTGATCGGCGAGGCAGTCAGCGTCTCCGAGCCGCAGAGCTTCCGCCCCCTCACCAACCACGCGTACTGGGCCAAGTAACCGGCCCAGCCTCTCTCTTCCCTTTTCGCGCGGGGATTCCCGCCGCGTACCTATCACCCCTGCCTTTGTGCACCCAAAAACCCGAGGAAAACCCATGAAGAAAAAACTGACCTCCGTTGCCGCAGCCGCGGTCGCGGCCGCTCTTGCCATGTCCCTTTCCGCCTGCTCCGGCCCCGCCGCCGCCACGGACGGAGGGCAGGAGGCCACCGAATTGCGGTACCAGGGTTCCGCGAACAACGTCACCCTGCCCGAGATCGCCCAGGATCTTGGCTTCCTCGGCGACGTGAAGCTCACCTGGGTGGGGAACACGACGAGCGGCCCGCAGGACATCCAGTCCGCCGCGACTGGCCAGACGGATTTTGGCGGTGCGTTCACCGGTGCCGTGGTCAAGCTCGTCGAAGCCGGCGCGCCCGTGAAAGCGGTCGTGAACTACTACGGCGAGGATGAGAAGACCTTCAACGGCTTCTACGTCAAGGACGACAGCCCGATCCGAACCGCCCGCGATCTGATCGGCAAGGAGGTCGCTGTCAACACGCTCGGCGCGCACTCCGAGGCCGTCATCGACACCTGGCTGGAGAAGAACGGACTCTCACCAGAGGAGATCAAGCAGGTCCAGTTGGTGGTCCTTCCGCCGAATGACACCGAGGAAGCGGTCCGGCGCGGCCAAGTAGACGTCGGCGTGCTGGGCGGGGTCCTTCAGGACAACGCCATTGCGGGAGGCGGCCTGCGCTCTCTCCTCAGCGACTATGGGCTCTTCGGTTCCTTCGCGGGCGGACAGTACGTGTTCCGCAGCGACTTCGTCGCCAAGAACCCCGACACGGTGCGGGCGTTCACGACAGGCGTCGCCAAGGCCATCGAATGGGAGCGCACCACGCCGCGCGAAGAGGTGATCCAGCGATTCACCCAGATCATCGATAAGCGCAACCGCGGCGAGAGTACCAAGAACCTGAAGTACTTCAAGAGCGTCGGCGTCCCGAACGCCGGGATCATCACCGATGCGGACTTCACCCGCTGGGACACCTGGCTCAAGGAGACCGGGATCGTGAACGGCCACATCACGCCGTCCAAGTACTACACCAACGACTTCAACGCGCTCGCGAAAGGATGACCCATGACGCCGAAGATCAGCCTGCGTGACGTCAGCCAGCACTTCCCGGTCCGCGGCGGCGGGGCCCTGACCGTGCTGGACAGCCTCACCCTCGATGTCCGTGAGGGCGAGTTCCTCACCCTGGTCGGGCCGAGCGGCTCCGGCAAGACCACGCTCCTCGACCTGCTCGCCGGCCTCACCAGGCCCACCTCGGGTGAAGTGCTCGTGGACGGCAAGCCGGTGACGGGTCCGGGCCGCGACCGAGCCGTCGTCTTCCAGCAGTACGCGCTCTTCCCCTGGCGCACCGCATCCCAGAACGTTGCGATCGGGCTCGAGGGGACGGGGCTGGGCAGGCGCCAACGCGCAGAGAAGGCCAGCCACTACCTCGCCCTCGTCGGTCTCACCGGCTTCGAGGACCGCTACCCGCACGAGCTCTCGGGCGGCATGAAGCAGCGCGTGGCGATCGCCCGAAGCCTCGCGTTCGAACCCGACATCCTCCTCATGGACGAGCCCTTCGCCGCCCTCGATGCCCAGACCCGCGAGCAGCTCCAAGGCGAACTGCTCAGGATCTGGCAGGCCACGGGCAAGACCATCGTGTTCATCACCCATGGCATCGAGGAGGCGGTCTACCTCGGGCAACGGGTCGCCGTGCTCAGCTCCCGTCCCGGGCGCCTCAAGGCCGTGGTGGACATCCACCTCCCGGCGTACGACGACGAGGCGGACATCCGCTCGCACCCCGCCTTCGTCGAGTATCGCCACCGCGTCTGGAACCTCCTCCATGACGAAGTCCGCCGCGCCCAGGAGGCTGGCCATCGGAAGATCCGTCCCGACGGCTCGGCTCCCGACGAGCCGGCCACGACCCCGCTGATCCCCGCACGCGAAAGGAGCCTCGTCTGATGTCAGCCCTCACGTCGCCAGCCCTGACGGCCAGTGCCCCCGCTGCGCCCGAACCCAGCACTGCCCCGGACACGCCGCCTGCCAACCGCCCAGTGGCTGCCCCAACGCTCAGGCGGGCCGTCGCCGTCGCCGTTTCCGGTATCTGGAAGTCCGTGGCGATCGTCGTGTTCCTGCTCCTATGGGAAGTGGGGCCGCTGTGGTTCGCCCCGCCCTCGACCCGCGTCTTCCTCCCACCCCTGCACGAAGTCCTCGCCGCGGCGTGGAAGCTCCTCGCCAACGGGGCGCTCGGGACGCACCTCGTCGCGAGCCTGACGCGCTCGGTCGCGGGATTCGGCGTCGCCGTCGTCCTCGGGATCACGGCTGGGCTGCTCATCGCCTGGTACCGCCCGGTGAGCACCTTCATCACGCCGCTGCTAGAAGTGTTCCGCAATACCGCAGCCCTCGCGCTCCTTCCGGTGTTCACTCTCTTGCTCGGGATCGGCGAGGAATCGAAGATCACGATCGTCGCGTACGCCGCCTTCTTCCCAGTGCTGCTCAACACCGTGGCCGGGGTTCGGACCGTGGACCCGCTGCTTGTGCGGGCCGCCCGCTCGCTTGGCCTCTCGCACCTCTCGCTGTTCCTCAAGGTCATCCTGCCCTCCGCGGTGCCAACGATCTTCACAGGCATCCGCATGGCCGGCACGGCATCGATCCTCGTGCTCATCGCGGCGGAGATGGTCGGGGCCAAGGCCGGGCTCGGGTACCTGATCGTCAACGCGCAGTCGAGCTTCCTCATCCCGGACATGTACGCGGGCATCCTCACTGTCTCGCTCCTCGGCCTCGCCGTGAACACGCTCCTCGTCGCGCTCGAGCGCCGCTTCTCGCGCTGGCGCGTCGAGGCCAACGCCTGACCCTGCTCTTCCCACTCTCGAAAGGACCTGCCATGACCAGCACAGCCATCTCCACCCGCCTCGCCTTCACCAAGCTCGGCGCGCGCATCGGCGCCGAGCTCCGCGGTCTCGACCTCAGCCATAACCTCTCGGAGGAGACCGTCCGCGAGATCCGCGGGGCCCTCAACGAGCACAAGGCCCTCGTGTTCCGCGAAGCCAACATCCGCACCGACGAGGACCAGGTCCGCTTCGCATCGCGCTTCGGCCCGCTCACCAAGGCCCACCCGACCGTGGCGTCCGTGGACGGAGCCGAGAACGTGCTCCCCGTGGACAGCGAGGACGGGTCGGCGAACACCTGGCACACGGACGTCACGTTCGTGCTCAACCCGCCGCAGGCCACCACGCTGCGCAGCATCACTGTGCCGTCCTACGGCGGCGAGACGCTCATCGCATCCTCGGCCGCCGCCTACGAGGACTTGCCGGCGGAGCTGCGGAACTTCGCCGACACGCTCTGGGCCATCCACACGAACGACTACGACTACGCCGTGCCGAAGAACCTCGAGCACGCCACCGCCGAGGAGCGCCGCAAGGTCTTCACCCGCGTCAAGTACCAGACGGCCCATCCTGTGGTGCGCGTCCATCCCCTCACCCGGGAACGGGGCCTCTTCATCGGCGGCTTCGCCCAGCGTCTGCGGATCGTGGGTCTCTCGAACACCGAGTCGCGCGACATCCTGCGCCTGCTGCAGGCCTACATCACCCGGCCGGAGAACGTGGTCCGCGTGAACTGGGAACCGAACCAGCTGGTCCTCTTCGACAACCGCATCACCCAGCACTACGCGCCCTCGAACTACGACGGCCAGCCGCGCAAGCTCAACCGGGTCACGATCGCCGGGGACGTCCCGGCCGGGATCGACGGGAGGACCAGCCAGTCGATCGAGGGCGACTCCTCGCACTACTCGGAGGTCGTCTCCACCGGGGCGGTGGCCTGAGCATGGGTGAGCAGCTGCACCTGAACGCGTTCCTTATGAGCACGGGTCACCACGAGGCGTCGTGGCGGCTCCCCGAGAGTGACCCGTTCGCGGGCACAAGCCTCGCGCACTTTTCCCGTCTGGCCCAGACCGCGGAGCGGGGGAAGTTCGACTCGGTGTTCTTCGCCGATTCGCCCGTGCTGTGGGGTTCGGTGGAGCGGCGCCCGCCCGGTGCCGTGGAGCCTACCGTGCTGCTCGCGGCCCTCGCGGCCGTGACAGAGCGGATCGGACTCATCGCGACCGCCTCGACGAGCTACAACTCCCCGTACAACCTCGCCCGCCGTTTCGCCTCGATCGACCACCTCTCGGGCGGCCGGGCCGGCTGGAACGTCGTGACCACCGCAGGGGCCGACGCCGCGCGGAACTTCGGGCTCGATGACCAGCCGCTCCACCGCGGCCGGTACGAGCGCGCGGCCGAGTTCCTCGAGGTGGCCTCCAAGCTGTGGGACTCGTGGGAGGACGACGCGATCGTCGCCGACAAGGAGGCGGGGATCTGGGCCGATGCCCGGCGAGTGCGCGCCGTCGAGCATTCCGGTCGGCACTTCTCGGTGTGGGGTGCGCTCGACATCCCCCGCTCCCCGCAGGGGCGCCCAGTCATCGTGCAGGCCGGCTCCTCCGAGGACGGCAAGGACCTTGCCGCCAACCACGCCGAGGCCGTGTTCACTGCCCAGCAGACCCTCGAGGAAGCCCAGGCGTTCTACAGCGATCTCAAGGCGCGCACGGCCGCCGCTGGGCGCGACCCCGACGGAATCAAGATTCTTCCGGGCATCGTGCCCATCCTCGGCGCAACCGCGGAGGAGGCGCTCCGGCGTGAGCGGGAGCTGGATGAGCTCATCCGCCCCGAATTCGCGAGGGACGAGCTCGCCAGGACCCTGCGCCTCGCCCCGGGGGACCTCCCCTTGGACAGGGAGCTTCCAGCGGACCTCCCCGACGAGGACGAGATCGAGGGTGCGAAGAGCCGCTACACGCTCGTCGTGGACCTGGCACGCCGTGAGCGGCTCACCGTGCGCCAGCTCATCGGTCGCCTCGGCGGCGGCCGAGGGCACCGGACCGTTGCCGGCACACCGGAACAAATCGCGGACACTCTTGAGGCCTGGTTCCGGGACGGGGCCGCCGATGGCTTCAACGTCATGGCGGCGGCCCTGCCCGCGGGGCTTGACGAGTTCGTGGACCATGTCGTGCCGCTGCTACAAGCGCGCGGCCTCTTCCGTGAGGAGTACGCGGGAACAACGCTGCGCGAGCACTACGGGCTACGGCTGCCCGCGCCCCTAATAAACGCCGCAGGCGGCCTTTCGCGCGTCTCCTGACCCCTCACCTCCACCGAGCGCTGGCCACTCGGGCAGGTCCCCGGCGGGCACTGCTCCTTGCAGCTGCTCCCCGTGTGGTTGCGGGCTATTTCTGGAGGACGCGGATCGTTGTGAGGGCCGGGTCGGCGGGGTCGGGGAGAACCATGCCGGCCCGGAGCCCTGACTCGAGGTAGTCGATGACCGCCGCGTTGATCACCTCTCCGGGGACAATCGCGGGGATGCCGGGCGGGTAGGGGGTGATCTGCTCGGCGGCCACCCGTCCGACGGCTTCGGCCGTGGGGACGTCTTCGGTGGGGCCGAAGAAGGCGTCCCTTGGAAGAACGGCGGTTTCCAGTTCCAGTTCGTGTGGAGCGGGCAGCGCGACTGGTGGCGGCGGCGTCATGGTCGGCGCGGCGTCGGCCAGAGCTCTGAGGGCGTCCGTCAGCCTGGTGGCCGTGGCTTCGTCGTCGGCCATCGAGAGCGTGGCCATGATGCGTCGATGGTCGCTGAGGCCCATGTCGATCCTGTGGGTATCCCGCAGCCAGTCCGCGGCCTGGTATCCGCTGATTCCGAGCCCGGAGAGGTCTATCAGGACCTGCATACGGTCCAGGTCGTGGGAAGATTCCACAGCCAGCAGCTCGTCCTCGAGCACATGGAATCCGGGCAATGCCTCGATATCCGTGCGCAGCCGGCGGGACAGCGCCAGGGCATTTCCCAGCAGCTCCGCCCCGTGCTGGACCATCTGGCGCCGCCAGCCGTCGATCGCCGAGTACAGGATCGAATTGGGGCTGGTGGTCATCAGCAGGTCCGCGCAGGCGGACAGGTGGGCCGGGTCGACCAGGTCTCCCTGGAGGTGGTAGACCGAGCCCTGCTCGAAGCCGGCGCCCATCTTGTGGACGCTGACAACGCAGATGTCCGCGCCGGCGTCCATCGCCCACGTCGGCAGGTCATCGTGGAAGGGCAGATGCGCGCCCCAGGCCTCGTCGACGATCAGCGGCTTGCCCCGGTCGTGGCAGACGGCGGCGATTGCGGCGATGTCTGCGCAGGTCCCGTACGGGGTCGGACTGACGATCAGGCAGCCAGCCGCGTCCGGGTAGCGGTTCCACATCTGCTCGACGTCGGCCGGGGAGGGCGGGTGCGCGAGGTGCAGTTCCGGATCCCAGCGGGGCTGGATCCAGCGTGGCTGGATGCCGGAGAAGACCAGCCCGGCGACGATCGACTTGTGCGCGTCCCGGCTGACCAGGAGGTCGCCCTTTCCTGCAGCGACGGCAAGGACCGCCGCCTTGACCGAGAGGGAGCTGCCGCACGTGGAGAAGAAGGCCTGTTCCGCCCCCACGGCCTCCGCCATAAGCTGTTCGGCCTTCTTCAGGTAGCCCCCCGACGAGGAGCGACTGTCCAGTCCTGCCGAAGCCAGGACATCCGATCGGAACGTCTGCTCGCCCAGCACGGCACGGACCCGTGGGTCGGCCCCGTGGCCTTGACGGTGGCCCGGTGGGGTGAAGCCGTAGCGGTCCAAGCGGTGGTACTCGGCCAATGCATCTACGAGGGGTGCCTCGTTCTGGTCCATCGTCCCGTTCTACCAGCAGGCCCACCCCGCGCGGGAGCCCCCGGGCCCCGAAGACGTTCCGTGCCTGCGACATCGAGCGTCCTAGGGTGTGCACTGACCGGCTTAGGGCCGGCGTGCTCTCGATGCCGGGACTGGGGGCTGACCGGACACCGCACCGTCGTCTACCTTGGTGGCATGGCCATAGAGCAGGGTAAAGAGCAGAGCGGGGAACAGCCGCCCGCAACCGGACAGAGTGCGCCGGCGGAGGACGTGCAGGGCAGTACAAGGGGGCTGATCATTGAGCTCGCCCAGACCGAGAACGCCATCAGGAACACGGCCGCTGCCGGGGATCCCACCGAGACACTGGCCGAGCGCGAGGACGACCTCCTTGCCGAGCTGAACCAGCATGGTGTCGGATTCCGTGCCGTGGCCGGACAGGACGCTGCCGCAGCCGGCCAAGAAGGGAACAGCGTCTAGAGAACCTGATAGAGGACGCGACCGGGGCACCAGGGCCCGTGCCACCACCCGCGCAAGCGCCAGCCCTCCTTCGAGCTGTCCCCATGGATGGCATCGATGGCAGCAGGAAACCCAGCCTGTCCGACCTTCACGGCCTCACTTGGGGGGCTCGATCCGGGAACTCCCCGCCCACGTCGCCCGGGCCTCAGCTACTGCTGCCGCGGAGTCGGCTCATCCGCTCCAGGTGTCCCCGGCAGCCAGACGTGCCGCCTCTGCGCGGGCGCGGTCCTCGTCGAGACCGGATTCCATCAGATCTGCCAGGATCCGGCCGTGCCAAGAGAAGTGCGGAGGCTCCCATGTGTCCGGCAGCGAGGCGTGTCGGGTGCGCGCCGGGGGCGGCGGCGATTCGGCGCTTGAGCGCGAGAGCAATGCCGTGCGGCTGCTGCGGGGTGTTCGGGGGTTCATGGCTGCCGCCTTGGGATCGGAGGCCCTCATGGCGTCCTACCTCCATGATGGACCTACGCCCGCGCCGGGGACCCTTGAAGGGCGTGACAGTCTCCTGACACGGCACGTTGACCGTCTCGTGACACCCCGCGGCGCAGTACCGACCCGCTCCCCCAAGAGGTACGAGCCTCTTGCACATGCAACTGTGCTGCGCCAGCATTGGCTCCAGCGACGGCAACCCCGTGAATCCGGATGCCGCGGAGGATGCAGCAGGGAGGGTGCGCGGCACAGTGAGCGGGATGCGTTTGAATGCCGGGCATCTGGAGGTTCGATCCCGGCCGGTGGGCTTCGTCGGACTCGTCGGCGCCCTGTTCTTTGGGTTCTACTTCGGCGTTCCCGCGCTCTTCCCCCGCATGGAGGCGCTTGTGTACTCGGCCCGGCCGGTCACCAGCGAGGTCCTGGCGGTTGGGGCCCAGTACGATCAGTTGGTCGAATTCGGCACCTGGCTGCAGGCCACCGGTGCCACGCTGTGCGTCGTCTTCTTCATCGGGCTGCTGTTCATCTCCGCATCGAACGGCACCCTCGCCGCCTACACGGTCCTGCTCGGCTCGGCGGTGTTGGTCGCCTTGGTGCTGATGGAAGGCGTGTTCACCCTCACATGGGTCAGTGCCTCCACGGCCGGCGTCCCGGAGAGTGCCCGGGCCGGCTACGACCTGATGTCACGATTCATCCAGGTCTTTCCGCTGGTGCCGGCGCCGGCGGTCTACCTGCCGCTGGGCGTGATCCTGCTGCGAAGCCGCGTTCTCCCGACATGGCTGGGGTGGGCGGCGCTGGCTCTCGGCGCTGCGTTCCTCCTCGTCGGCCTGCTCGAGGTATTCATCCCGTTCGCGCAGGCTTTCGCCGCCGGACTCGCCGGCCTGCAGGACCTGTGGATCCTGACAACGGCGATCATCCTGATCGAACGGCCGGCCCCGAAGCGCAGCAACCCGCCCGCCTGACCGGACGCCCCGAGCTATATTGCTGCTTCGGGTCGCGGCTGATCCGGGCCAGTGGGCCGGTGCGCCCGGCGATAGCCGGTGGTGTGCCAGAGGACGGGCGGGGGGTCATGGCCCCTTGTCGGCTCCCAGTTCTTCGTCGCCGTGTCTGTGGACGACCTTCCAATTACCGTCCTCGCGGCGGTAGACCTGCGTTACCCGCAGGACGTATTGACGAGGCTCGCCGTTGACGATCGTCGACGTGATCTCGCGTTGGACGGTGTATGCCAGGTCACCGCTCGCATCCGCCGCGATGAGCTCGACTTCGCTGGACGTGGCTTGGGAGAAGGCCTGCGCCAGCTCTCGGAAGACCTCGCGCGCGCCTGCCGGGTCCTCGGCGTTGCGCCACGCGCCGAAGAGCGTCACCGGTGCCCGCTCAGACCACGTCTCGAACCTCGGCCCAGCATCACCGTTGTGGAGCGCAACCTCGGCATCCCGCCAGGCGGTGTCGAACCAGCGCAGGAATTCGTCGCGATCGCCCATGGTGGCATTCAACCCGCGGCCGGGATGACGCGCAAGGCCTGCCACGGCGAACACGTTCAGGTTCATCGCACTGTCCTCACGCACGGCTGAGGCGGAACTGGGCCGCCGGCATCAAGGCCGAGCCCCCAGCGGAATCAGGCGTGCTGGGCGATGGGCTCGGTGAGGGCTCCCAGCCGCCCGATACCCACCGGCTCCTGGGCCAGGAGGGGTACGATCGCCAGCCTGTCCGCAAGGTCCTGCACGCGTTCGATCTGGTCCCTTTCGCTGGCCGCGCGGGCGCGGAGGAAGGCCGACTCGGGACGCGCGGCGGCGATAGAGTTGTTGACCACCCAGGCCCACGGGTGGATTCCGGCCCGTTGAAGGTCCTGCTGGAGCGCGGTCGCCTCGAGCACGGGGGTGGTCTCGGCGAGGGTGACGAGGATGACCTTCGTCTGGGTAGGGTCCTGCAGGCGCATGAGCGGGGTAACGTACCCGACGCTGCCTTCGCCCATCTGCCGGGTGACCTCGCGGTGGTAGGAGCCGGCGGCATCCAGGAGCAGCAGCGTATGCCCCGTGGGGGCGGTGTCCATGACGACGAACTTCCGCCGGGCGTCGTGCACGGCGCGCGAGAACTGCTGGAACACCGCGACCTCTGCGGTGCACGGGGACTTGAGGTCCTCGGCCAGGGCCGCCCGCCCGGCGTCGTCGAGGCTGCGGCCCTTGGTCTCCATGACGCGGCTCTGGTACTGCTCGAGGGCAGCCGCAGGATCGATCCGGGCGACGGCGAGCCGGTCGGCGCTCCCGCTGAGGGTCATGTCCAGGTGTGCGGCGGGGTCCGTCGTCGTGAGCAGGACCTCATGCCCGCGCCCGGCGAGGGCGATCGCGACCGCGGCGGCGACCGTCGTCTTCCCGACGCCGCCCTTGCCCATGCACATGACGAGTCCATGGCCGTCGGCCTCGATTTCGTCCACGAGCGCGGTCAGGGGCGCGTCCGGGAGCGGGACGTACCCGCCCTAGCCGGCCGTCGTGTCCACCGGCGGTGCGGGGGTGAAGAACGTACGCAGCGCCTCGGGGCCCATGATGTTCCCGGCCTTCAGCTCTACGACGTCCCGCGGCAGGCGGGCAATCGCGGCGGGGATGGCCGACAGGGCTGTGGCCTCGCGTTCCCGCAGCGCCGCGGCGATCGGCTCGTCGCCGGCGGCCGCTGGCATGACGCCGTTGACCACGAGGTAGGCGTCTGCCATGCCGATCCCGGCGAGTTCGGCCAGAGTCCGTTCCGTCTCGGCCAGAGCCGAGGCATGGGGGCGTGCCACCAGCACCAGCCGGGTCCGCTCCGGGTCGGTGAGTGCACTGACGGCGCTGGCGTAGGTTTCGCGATGCTTGTCCAGGCCGGACATCGGACCGAGGCACGAGGCCTGGCCGCCGGCGGCGAGGAAGTCCGTCCAAGAGCCGGGCAGTTGCAGCAGGCGGATGGTGTGGCCGGTGGGGGCGGTGTCGAAGATGACGTGGTCGTAGCCCCTGTAGGCCGCGTCGTCGGTGAGGAGGCCCGTGAACTCGTCGAACGCGGCAACCTCTGTGGTGCAGGATCCGGAGAGGCCCTCGACGATGCCCGCGATCTCGGCCTCGGGCAGGAGCCCGCGTACTGGGGCGACGATGCGCTCCCGGTAGGCCTCGGCCGCCTGCTCCGGGTCGATCTCGAGTGCCGAGAGGCCGGGGACCGAGGGGATCTGCGTGATGGTGTTGCCGATGGAGAGGCCGAAGACCTGGCCGATGTTGGAAGCAGGGTCGGTGCTGACCAGCAGCACGCGCTTGCCGGCTTCGGCTAGCTCGACGGCGGCCGCGCAGGCGACGGAGGTCTTGCCGACGCCTCCCTTGCCGGTGAAGAAGAGAAACCGGGGCGGGTCGTGGAGGAATCGCATCATCGCCGTCCTTCTCAGCAGCAGTCCTGGTCCTCGCAGCATCCGTTCTGGCAGGAGTTGTTGCAGCAGCAAGTGTCCATGGTGCACCTCCTCTCGGTGCTAGCGGGCGGTGGCGTGCGGGTGGGCCGCGGGCGTCAGGGGGGGCCGGTCCCGACCAGCGGAGCCAGTCGCGCCGGGGCACTCATCTCGGGGATCCGCCGATCAGTGCGGCCAGGTCCTCCAGCGCGCCGGTACGCGCCCGGTAATACACCCAAACGCCACGCTTGTCCCGTTCGAGCAGGCCTGCGTCGTGGAGGATCTTCAGGTGCCTGCTGATCGTGGGCTGGGACAGCTCGAACGCCTCATTGAGGTCGCACACGCACGCCTCCCCGCCCTCGTGCGAGGCCACCAAGGACATCAGGCGCAGCCGCACCGGATCCCCCAGCGCCTTCAGCAGCGGAGCGATCCGCTCGGCCTCGGGGGAGCCCATCGGCTCCCGGGACAGAGGCGGGCAGCACGCCACCGCCTGGAGGGGCGTCAGCTCCAGAGACATAGACATATGTCGATATTCACATTCACTGATGAATATGGCAACCCGGTCGGCTTCGTCCGCGGCCCGGTGCCGGCTCAGGTCAGCGCGGCCTCCGAGCCGTGGACCAAGGCAGTCCGGGTGCAGGGGAACCGATCGGCGAGGGCTTAGTCACGGGCGGGTCCCTTCGGCGGCGGTGGCGTGGTGGTCGGCGGCTGTGCGGATCTCGGCGAGGAGGGCATCGACGCTGGCGGTGATCTGGGCAGCGATTTCCTCGAGCTGGTCCGGGTGCGTGGCCGGGTCCTCGACGGCCCAGTCGAGGTAGTGCTTGCCGGGGTAAATGGGGCAGGAATCGCCGCAGCCCATGGTGATGACGTAGTCCGCGGCGCGGACGACGTCGTCGGTGAGCGGCTTGGGGAAGTCCTCGGCCAGGTCCCAGCCGCGGGCGACGACGAGGGCCGCGACGGCCGGGTTGACCTCTGATGCCGGCATTGATCCCGCGGTGCGCACGTGAACTGAGGTCCCTGCTGTGTGGCGGAGGTAGGCGGCGGCGAGCTGGGAGCGGCCGCTGTTCTGCACGCACACGAACAGGACCTCGGGTACGTCCTTGGGCGCGGCGCCGGTGGACTGGGCCAGGGCAGTGAGGCGGTCCTTGGCGAAGTGCTCGGTCAGGGCGGTGAGGTAGCTGTGGATCCGGGCGGTGCGGGCCAGCGCCGTGTAGGACTCGAACACGTACCGCTCAACCGTCTCGGGGGAGAAGGTCCCGGCGAAGCGGGCGGAGAGATCGGCGCTGATGCGCTCGAGCACCCGCTGGTCGGTGTGCATGCTGGGCTGGGGTGCCATGGCTGCTCCCTTGTCTCAGGCGTCCGCGGGCAGGAGTTCGGCGATGAGGGCCTCGACGCGGGACTTGATGTCGTCGCGGATGGGGCGGACGGAGTCGACTCCCTTGCCTGCGGGGTCCTCGAGCTCCCAGTCCTCGTACCGCTTGCCCGGGAAGATGGGGCAGGTGTCTCCGCAGCCCATGGTGATGACGACGTCGGAGTCCTTGACCGCCTCGGTGGTGAGGATCTTGGGGGTCTCGGTACGGATGTCGATGCCCTCCTCGAGCATCGCCTCCACGGCGGCGGGGTTGACCCTATCGGCGGGCTCCGACCCGGCCGAGCGGACCTCGACCTGGCCGCCGGAGAGGTGGTTGAGGTAAGCGGCGGCCATCTGGGACCGGCCGGCGTTGTGGACGCAGACGAAAAGGACAGACGGCTTGTTCTGGGCGGATTCACTCATGAGATGACTTCCTTCTCGGCCGCGGACGCGGCGCTGACAACGGTGGGGTAGAGGAACCGGACGAGCAGCAGCCCGAGGGCGCCCCCAAGCAGCTGGGCCAGGATGAAGCCCGGTGCGGAGGCGGGTGCGATGCCGGCGAACGTGTCCGTGATGGTCCTGGCGATCGTGACGGCGGGGTTGGCGAAGCTGGTCGAGCTCGTGAACCAGTACGCCGCGGCGATGTACCCGCCCACGGCGAACGCCACCCGGTCGGCGCGGCCGGACCGGACGGTGCCGAAGACGACCAGGAGCAGGCCAACGGTCGCGACGACCTCGCCGAGCCACAGCCCGGGACCCGTGCGCTCATGGGCGGAGATGGTGACGGCGTCGAGGCCGAACATGAGGTTTGCCACGACCGTGCCCAGGAGCCCCCCGGCGAACTGCGCGGCGATCAGCGCCGCCGCCGAGCGGGTATCGATGACCCCTAGCAGGCGCTCGACGATGGTCACGACCGGGTTGAAGGACGCCGAGACCGGCTGCAGCGCGACGATCAGCGCCACCAGGGCGGCCCCGGTGGCGATGCTGTTCTCCAGCAGCGCCAAGCCCGCGTCGTTGGGCGAGAGCCGCGAGGCCATGACCCCGGAGCCGACCACCGCCATCACCAGGAACGCCGTCCCAACCAGCTCCGCCCCCGCTCGGCGCACCAGCGCGCTCACGCCGAGGCCCCGCCGTCGTGCGAGCTGACGAGCTGAGCCAGCCTCGGCAGCGCCGGGCCGCGGACGGCATCCGCCAGCGGGGAGGTCAGGATCAGGCCCATCACATGCATGTCTTCATATCTCTCTGTCTTGCCGAACGTTGGCGCGACGGCTCCCACGGAGTCCGGTGCTCGCGACCAGCTTGCGCCACGGACGTCATTCCAGTCAATATTGACTCAATGAACACTGAGCTAATCTCTCTGACGCGCCGGGCTGCCGTGCACGCGGCCCTCGGTGAGCCCGCGCGGCTGCGGATCGTGGACCTGCTGGCGCTCGGGGACCGTTCCCCGGCCGAGCTGCAAGCCGAGCTCGGCATGGCCTCCAACCTCGTCTCGCACCACCTGCGCACGCTCGAGGCAGTGGGCCTGGTCAGCCGCCACCGCTCGGAGGCGGACCGCCGGCGCACCTACGTCAGGCTCGTGCGGACCGGGACGGCAGGGCTCCTCGCGGCCGCAACGGTCCACGCGCCCCGCGTCCTCTTCGTCTGCTACGCCAACTCCGCCCGCAGCCAGCTTGCCCAGGCGCTCTGGAAGCAAGCCAGTCCCGTCCCCTCCGCCTCTGCAGGCACCCACCCGGCGGACGGCATCGCGCTGGGCGCCCAGGACGTCGCGGCGCGGCACGGGCTCGACCTCACTGGGTCGCACCCCGAAATGCTTGCTGGCACCGTCCGGCAGGGCGACCTGATGATCGCAGTCTGCGATCGGGCGCACGAAGAGCTTCCCGCCTCCGACCGGCTCCACTGGTCCATCCCGGACCCCGTCGCCGTGGGGACACCGGCGGCGTTCGAGGCGGCGTTCAGCCAGATCGCCGAACGCGTCCAGGACCTCTCGGCACGCGTTTCAGCCTCATAACAGGTCCTCAGCACGGGGCCCGCGGCTGCGACTGAAGCGGATCGACGGAGGGTAGCAGAGGTCACACGACCGCCCGTTCCCGAAATCTTGCAGAGTGTGTAAACTTGCAGAGCCTGCAAAGTTGCTTCGGCGAACTAAGTGCACCCTGAACCCCCTCTGAGAGATTCGGACCCCTCATGTCTCAAGCAGCGTCCGGCCGGTCCGCGCGTAACGCGGCCCCCGCGCCGTCGGGCGAGGTGATGACCCAGCGTCAGATCATGCTGGTCATCTACGCCCTCATGGCAGGCATGTTCCTGTCCTCCCTCGACCAGACCGTGGTCGGCACCGCGATCCGCACGATCGGCGACGACCTCCACGGCCTCGACGAGCAGGCGTGGGTCACCACGGCCTACCTCATCACCTCGACCATCACCACGCCGATCTACGGCAAGCTGTCCGATATCTTCGGGCGCCGCCCGCTGTACATCTTCGGCCTCGCCGTCTTCATCCTCGGCTCGTTCCTTTCCTCGTTCTCGACGTCGATGATCATGCTCGCCGGGTTCCGTGCCTTCCAGGGCATCGGCGCAGGCGCGCTCATGTCCCTCCCTCTCGCGATCATGGGCGACATCCTCGCCCCGCGCGAGCGCGCCAAGTACCAGGGCTTCTTCCTCGCCGTGTTCGGCGTCTCCTCGGTGGTGGGCCCGCTCATCGGCGGCGTCTTCGCGGACGCGAGCCAGATCATGTTCATCACCGGCTGGCGCTGGGTGTTCCTCATCAACGTGCCGATCGGCATCCTCGCGCTCCTCATGGTGCTCGCGTTCCTGCACCTGCCGAGGTTCCACAAGCAGACTGCACCGCGCATCGACTGGTGGGGCGCCACGGCCGTCATCGTGACCCTCGTCCCGCTCCTCCTCGTGGCCGAACAGGGCCGCCAGTGGGGCTGGGATTCGGCGACGTCCATCACGTGCTTCGTGATCGGCGGCGTGGGACTCGTGGCGTTCATCCTCATCGAGCGGGCCATGGGGCCCAACGCCATCATTCCGCTGCGACTGTTCCACTCCCACACGTTCTCGATGGCCACAGTCATCGGATTCTTCGTGGGCTTCGCGATGTTCGGCGCGATGCTGACGCTCCCGCTCTACCTCCAGCTCGTCACGGGCCTGAGCCCCACGGAGTCAGGCTTCGCGACGCTGCCGATGATCGGCGGTCTCATGGTCGCCTCGATTGCCTCGGGGCAGATCGTCTCGCGCACCGGCAAGTACCGCATCTTCCCGGTGCTGGGCACGCTGTTCATGGCGGTCGGCTACTTCGTCCTGACCTCGATGACCGTCGACAGGCCGCTGTGGTTTCTCATGGGTGCCATGTTCCTGCTCGGGCTCGGCCTCGGCCAGCTCATGCAGTCCCTCGTGCTCGCATCGCAGAACTCTGTCGAGCCCAAGGACATGGGCGTTGCCACGAGCTCCGCGACCTTCTTCCGACAGATCGGCGGCACCATGGGCACCGCCGTCCTGCTTTCCGTGCTGTTCTCGACGATGCCGACCAACATCAGCACCGCAATGCAGAACAAGGACGACCTCACGACGGCGCTCGACGCCGCCCTCACGCCGTCGATCGCGTCAAACCCGTCGAACCAGGGCGTCATGAACCAGATCTGGAACCCGATCGTCACCCCCGTCAAGGAGCAGGTGCAGTCGGGGCTCGACCAGGGCACCGCGGCCGCCAAGCAGGCAGCGGACCAGGCCGTGACCCAGCAGGTGACCGCCGCCGTCCAGAAGCAGGTCGCCGCCGGTGCGGTCCCGGCGTCGGCCGCCCAGGGGATCATCGATGCCCAGGTCGCGGCAGCGAAGCCCGCAGCCGAACAGACGGCCCTCCAGACCGCGGCGCAGAAGGCGGGAGCGGGCGTGGTCAACGGTCGCCTCGAGGTCGACTACGCCGACGACGCCCAGCGCAAGGCGATCGTGGACAAGCTCGTGCCGACCATGCTCGACAAGCTAAAGGAAGGGCAGGCCAGCTCCAGTGGGTCGTCCACCACGTCCGATACGTCCTTCCTGAAGGGCGCCGACCAGCGGCTCTCGCGGCCGTTCCTCGTCGGGTTCAACAGCTCGGCCGTGGCCATCTACTGGGTGGGCCTGGGAGTCACGATCCTCGCATTCATCCTCTCGTGGTTCTTCCGCGTGCCGCCGCTGCGGCAGCGCTCGGCGCTCCAGGAGCAGGCCGACGCCCAGGGAACGGCCGATGACCTGGGGTCCGACGCCGCGCTTGCAGCCGCCGAGGCCGGGGCGATGACCGGCCCGGACACCGGCATGATCAGAGTCCACCGGGGGTGAGTGCCATGGAGGGCGGTCCTGTGTCCGACGACGCACCAGGCACCCTGCGCGAGCGTAAGAAGGAGCGGACGCGGCGTGCGATTCACAACGCCGCGTTCGCCCTCGCGGCCGATCGCGGGCTCGGCCAGGTGACCATCGCAGACATCTGCGCTGCTGCGGGCATCTCCGAGAGGACCTTCTTCAACTACTTCCCGTCCAAGGCTGCGGCAACGCTCGGGGTCCCCGAGCGGCCGCTGTCCCCGGAGCAGGAGCAGCGGTTCCTCGAGGGCGCCGGCTCCCTCGTGGACGACCTCTGCGAGCTCGTGGCCGGGATTGCCGGTGGTCCTGAAGGCGACATTCCGCGGATCAAGCGGCTCATGGGCTTCGAACCGGATCTCCTGGCCGCGCTCCATCAGTGGTCTTCGGGCGCGCGCCGGGGCGTGATCCGTCTTGCAGAGAAGCGGGCGACGCCGGAACGCGCGCGCCTCGCCGTGGGGCTCGTCTTCGCCGCGCTCATGCTCCACGCGGACACGACGTTCTCGTCGGGGCCGGGCAGGGCGACGCCGGAGGAGCTTCGGGGGATCGTGGCGCGGCTCTGCGCAGTGGGGGATTCGGATGCCGCCTAGCGCGCACCCGGACCCCCACGTCGATGCCTCAGAGGCGGCAACTGATCCATGGCAACGGCTACCCACAGAAGTGGGCCGCCCCTAGGCTGGACGAGAACCGGACCCTATCAGTGGAGGCATCCATGGAGTACCGCACACTCGGCCGCAGCGGGGCAGTCGTCTCGGCGTTTGCCCTCGGAACCATGACGTTCGGCGCGGAAGCCGACGAGGCGGCGTCGCACGCGATCCTCGACGACTACGCCGCCGCGGGCGGCACCTTCATCGACACCGCGGACGTCTACAGCCACGGCAAGTCCGAGGAGATCATCGGGCGCTGGCTCGCCACCAACCCCGATCTGGCGGAGCAGATGGTCATCGCGACCAAGGGCCGGTTCCCGATGGGGGAAGGGCCCAACGACCTCGGCACCTCGCGCCGCCACCTCCGCACAGCCCTCGACGCGTCGCTGCGACGGCTCGGCGTCGACCACGTTGACCTGTACCAGATGCACGCGTGGGACCCCTACACACCGGTCGAGGAGACGCTGCGCTTCCTCGACGACGCCGTCACAGCGGGCAAGATTGGCTACTACGGCTTCTCCAACTTCCTCGGCTGGCAGCTCACCAAGGCCGTCTACGAGGCCAAGGCCCACGGCTGGGCCGCGCCCGTGACGCTGCAGCCCCAATACAACCTGCTCGTGCGCGGCATCGAGTCGGAAGTGGTGCCCGCCGCCCTCGACGCCGGGATGGGCCTGCTGCCGTGGGGGCCTCTCGCCGGGGGCTGGCTGAGCGGCAAGTACCGCCGCGACACGCAGCCGACCGGCGCGACCCGGCTCGGCGAGGATCCCCAGCGTGGCATGGAGGCGTGGGGACCGCGCAACGAGCGCGCCAAGACCTGGGACATTATCGACGCCGTCGGATCCGTGGCTGAGGGGCACGGCGTCTCGCACTCCCAGGTCGCCCTCCGCTGGCTCGTGGACCGGCCCGCCGTCACGTCCGTGATCCTCGGCGCTCGCACCCGTGAGCAGCTCGCGGACAACCTCAAGGCCGCGGACCTCGCGCTCACTTCTGAGGAGGCCGCCCAGCTCACCCTCGTCAGCGAGCCGGACGTCGAGCCGTACCCCTATGGGATAAAGGCGGTCGAGCAGCGCAGCCGTTCGATCGCTGGGGGGCGGTAGGGCGCACGACGGCGGGGCCTCCTGCCGCTCAATCGACCCGACCACACGTCAGCAGACGAAGGTACCTGCTCTGCGGGTTCGCGTGAGCATGCCCTTCCGCTCGAGGTAGGCCCACGCGCGGCGGACGGTAGCGACGGACAGACTGAGCTGTTCCGCCATGTCCTTCTCTGGGTCGAGCCGTGTTCCGTGGCCGAGGGCGCCCGACTCCAGCGCCCGCTCGAAGCTGACGGCGAGTTGGTAGTACAGGGGTTCAGGCCCGCTGCGGGGCAGCGGGAGGAGCTGCGCGTAGTGCATCGTCATCGCCCGAACCGGAGGGCAGAAACGCCGCACCCGCCGAGATACGAGCGCGTGCGCTGCGCAATCGGGAACGGTGCGTCCGGCGGGGCTGGATACATGTCCTGCTCGACGATCGCGAACACATCGGCACCGCTGCGCTTCGCGAGCACGCCGACGGCGTCGAGCAGCGGCGGGAGGTCCGGCACGCCGAGCGGCGGTTCGGTCATCGCGCCGAGCTTGACGGCCTCGCTGAACGGCAGGTCCTCGTCGTGGACCTTCGCGACGACCTCGGGATTCACCTGCTTGAGGTGCAGGTACCCGAGCCGCTCCGGGTGCCGGAGCACGACGGCGAGGCTGTCTCCACCGCAGTACGCGAGGTGGCCAGTGTCGAGGCACAGGTTCACGAACGCCGGGTCCGTGTCGGCCAGGAGCCGATCCACGTGCACCTCCGTGGCCACGTGCGCGTCGGCGTGCGGGTGATACTGCAGGCGCACGCCGTACTCCTCGAGCATCGCCTTGCCGAGCCGGTCGAGGCCGGCCATCTTGGCGCCCCACTGTTCGGGCGTGAGCTCGCCGGGCTCGAGGGCCTCGCCCGTGTAGAGGTCGCGCCACATTTCGGGGAGCACGAGGACGTGCTGGCCGCCGAGCGCCGCGGTGAGGGCCGCGACGTCGGTCACCTGGCTCCAGACGGCGTCCCACGAGTCGGGCTGGTGGAGCCGCTCGGAGACGGTGCCGGCCGAGAGGGCGAGGCCCCGGGACTCCAGCTCGTCCCGCAGCTGCGACGGGTCGGTGGGGAGGTAGCCGTAGGGGCCGAGCTCGATCCACGAGTACCCGGCGGCGGCGACCTCGTCGAGGAAGCGTGTGTAGGGGACCTGCTGGGGGTCGTCCGGAAACCAGACACCCCACGAGTCCGGGGCGGTTCCGACGCGGATGGAGGCCATGCTGAAGCTCCTTTCCTTGGGTCTGGTTGCGGCTCAGGCCGGCTGCGCGGCGGCGGTGGTGGAGAATCGAGCGCGGGAGCCGACGTCGACCGCGGCACCCGACGCGGCGGCGTCGAGCGCGGCCCCGACCACAGCCATCATGCGCACGGCGGTCGCGAAGTCGGTGTCCATCGGCCGGTGGTCGCGCACGCAGCGCAGGAACTCCTGGATCTCGGCGGTGAACGCCTCGGCGTACCCCGTGCCGACCCCCGCGCCGGGCATGGCGGCCACGTCGGTGAAGTATGGGTGGTCGGGGCCCGTGATGACCCGACGGGCGCCGTTGAAGCCGCGACCGGCTGCACTTGCCCCGGGCTGGGACAGGGAGGCCTCGAACAGGTGGAACTCGCCGGCCCTGATCGAGTCGAACGAGATGCTGCCGGCGGAGCCGAAGACCTCGACGCCGAGCGAGTTGGGCACTCCGTGGGCGATGCGGGAGAGTGTGATCTGGCCGATCGCGCCGTTCTCGAACTGGGTCGTGAGGAGGGCGACGTCGTCGTTGGTCACCGGCCCGTGCTCGGCCGACGTCGAGCCGCCGTGGCCGATCGCGCCGGCCGCGGGGAGCGGGCGTTCGGCGATGACCGTGCGCAGGGTTGAGGAGAGCACACGGGTGACCTGCCCCGCGACGAACTGCGCGGCGTCGATCGCATGCGCGCCGATGTCCAGGAGTGCGCCGCCGCCGGAGAGCTCCTGCGAGTAGCGCCACGAGAGGGCACCGGCCGGATCGGCGGCGTAGTCGGCGTTGTACCAGGCGCGGACGGTGTGGATCTCGCCGATCGCGCCGGCGCGGACCGCCTGGGCCACGGCGGCGAGCCCGGGGAGACGACGGAACGAGAATCCGACGCCGGTCACCGCAGCCGAGCCCTCCGCGAGCTCGGCGAGGTGCTCGGCCTCGGCGGGGGTCCGTCCGATGGGCTTCTCCGCGAAGAGGTGCTTGCCTGAGGCGATGACGCGGGGAAGCACGTCCTTGTGGAGATGGTTCGGCAGGGCCACGCTGATGGCGTCGACCTCGGGGTCGGCAAGGAGCGCGTCGATGTCCGCCGTCGCGTGGGCGAAGCCGTAGCGGTGGGCCACTGTCTCGGCGAGCGCGAGGTTCGGGTCGGCGATCGTGTGGGGGACGACGTCGACGTCTGCGAGGTCGGTGGCCATCATCGCGTTGCGGTAGCCGAATGCGTGGGCCTGGCCGGCCATGCCGGCGCCTATGATGCCGATCCGGACAACGGTTCGGGAGGTTGCAGTCATGGTTCTTCTCCTTCTCTGGGGTACGGGGTCTAGCTCAGGACGGTGTGGAGCTCGTGCTGGAGGGCCTCGAGCTCCGCACCCCCGGACATCTGCTGGGCGAGGTCGGCGATCGTGATCTCGTCCTTGGAGTAGTCACCGATCGTGCGGCCGCGCTGGAGCAGGACGAAGTGGTCGCTCACCGGGTAGGCGTGGTTGGGGTTGTGGGTGATGAAGATGACGCCCAGGCCGCGCTCGCGGGCCTGGATGATGTACTTGAGCACGACGCCGGACTGCCGGACTCCCAGCGCGGCCGTCGGCTCGTCCAGGATGAGGACGCGGGCGCCGAAGTACACGGCACGGGCGATCGCTACGCACTGGCGCTCGCCGCCTGAGAGGGTGCCCACGGGCTGCTCGGGGTCGCGGATCGAGATGCCCATCTTGCCGAGCTCCTCGACCACGATGTCCTTGCTCTGGTGCGGGGTCAGGAAACCCTTGCGGGTGGGCTCCGAGCCGAGGAAGAAGTTGCGCCAGATCGGCATAAGCGGTGCAAGGGCGAGGTCCTGGTAGACGGTCGCTATGCCGCGGGCGAGCGCGTCGCGCGGGGAGGCGAACCGGGTCTCTTCGCCGTCGACGAGGAAGCTGCCCGAGTCCGGGGCATGGACGCCCGAGAGGGTCTTGATGAAGGTCGACTTGCCGGCGCCGTTGTCGCCCAGGACCGCCGTGACCTCTCCTGCCCGCACGGCGCACGAGACGTCCTGGAGGGCGCGGACATGGCCGAAGCTCTTGCTGATGCTCTTGACTTCGAGGATCGGGGTTGTGCCGTTCGTGGTCATGACCGGACCGCCTGGGACTTCTTCTTGAGGTACAGGTTGATGAAGACGGCGACGAGGAGGATCGCGCCGAGGAAGAACTTGAACAGTTCGCTCGGGAGGCCGGCGAGGGGCATGCCCTGCTGCACCATGCCGAAGATGAGGGCGCCTATCGAGGCGCCCAGGACTGAGCCGGCGCCGCCGGTGAGGAGGCACCCGCCGATCACGGCGGCGATGATGAAGTTGAACTCCGCGCCGATTCCCGTGGTCACTGTCGCGGAGGCGTACCGCACCACCGTGAGCTGGCCGACGAGCCACGCCGCGACGGCGGTCCCCACGAAGAGCCCGATCCGGACCTTCGCGACGGGGACGCCGACGGCGAGGGCACCCGTCGCGTTGCCGCCGACGGCGGCGATCCAGTTGCCGATCCTGGTGCGGGTCAGCAGCACGATTCCGACGACCGTGAGGACGATCCACCAGACGAGCGAGATCTGGAAACCGCCGACCGAGGAGCCGAAGACCGCCTGGGCGGCCTCGAAGCCGGTGTACTTGGCCAGCCCTGACACGGTGACCTGATGGGTCAGGTTGGACGTGACTGCGTAGTTGAGGCCCCAGAGCATGAACATCGTGCCGAGCGTGATGATGAAGCTCGGGAGCTTGGTCCTGTGCACGAGGATGCCGTTGAGGAGCCCGATCACCACCGCGAACACGAGCGAGGCGATCATCCCGAACCACACGTTCGTGTTCAGCTGGGTGGTCACGAGGGCCGTGACGAGCGCCGTCGAACCCGTCATGACGCCCGCGGAGAGGTCGAACTCGCCGCCGATCATGAGCAGGGCCACCGCGACGGCCATGATGCCGAGCGTCGCGGCAGGGTCCAGGAAGTTGCCGATACCTGCCGGGGACGCGAACGCCGGGGCGAGGACCGAGAAGCCGATGAAGACGATGACCGCGGCCGCCGCCGAGCCGAACTCGGCGGACATGAACAGCCTGCGGGCGCGGCCCACCCGCACGAGGCGATCGTCGGCGTTGTGCGTTGCACCGGGGACCGGTGCGGGGGCGGAGGCGGAACCGCTGCCTGCGGTGGTAGGACTCAGGTTCTGGGCCATGGTCATCGGGTCCCCTTGGAGACGAGGTCGGACACGGTGGCGACGTTGTCCTTGGTGATGAAGGCCGGACCGGTGAGGACCGGCTGGCCGCCGCCGACGGTGTTGAGGTTGTCGTGGTTGAGCACGAGGAAGGCGATCGGGAGGTAGCCCTGGAGGTACTGCTGCTGGTCCACCGTGAAGGCGATCGAGCCCGCCTTGATGTCGTTGAGCACGTCCGAGTTGATGTCGAACGAGCCGAGAGTGGCCTTGCTGCCGGCGTCCTTCATGCCCGCGAGGGTCGAGACGGCGACGGTCGGGTTGAGCGCGAGCACCGAGTCGAAGGAGGAATCGCCGAGGAGCTTGGACTTGACGGTCGCTTGGATGCCCTGGGGGTTGTTGAGGTCCACCTGGAGCTTCTCGACCTGCCCGCCAAACGCCTCAGCGGCGCCCTGGCAGCGCTGCTCGAGGCCGATATTGCCGGCCTCGTGGATGATGCACAGGAGCTTCTTGCCGCCCGAGGCCGCGAGCTTCTGGCCGGCACCCTTGCCAGCGGCGGTCTCGGTCTGGCCGACGTGCTCGAGGGCCCCGAGCTTTGCGGAGACCTCCGCGCCGGAGTTGATGGTCACGAACGGGACGTTTTTGGACTTCGCGTTGCCCAGGGCCGACGTCAGGGCGTCCGGGTTCGCGAGCGAGACGACGAGCCCCGCGGGGTTCTTCGCGAGGGCGGCTTCGATCAGCTGGGCCTGCTTGGATCCCTCGACGTCGCCCGTGACGGTGACGTTGACGCCGTACTGCTTGCCAGCATCCTCCGCGCCGCGCTTGACGACGTTCCAGAAGTCGCCGTCCGGATTGCCGTGGATCACGACCGCGTAGCTCAGGTCGCGCTGGGCGCCCGCCGCGGCCTGTCCGGTGGCACCGGCAGCCTGGCTCGGGTTCCCTCCTGTGCCGCAGGCGCTGAGCGCCAGGGCGAGTGCTGCGGCGCCTGCCGCGCCAATGGTCTTCCAACTCTTCATCGAGTCCTCGCTTATGGTGGTGGCTAAAGAAGAAATCTAGAGCGCTTTAGATGTGGTGGTGCTCACAATCTAGAGCGCTCTAGAATGTTGTGTCAAGGGCATGAAGGATCGGCTAGCCTGCCTGTAGGGAAGCCAGAGAGGAGGATCCGTGGTGACGGTGACCATGGCCGACGTCGCGCGGGAGGCGGGAGTCTCGCCCGCGCTCGTCTCGCTCGCGTTCAGGGATGCGTACGGGGTGAGCGCCACGACGCGGACGAGGATCCTCGAGACCGCACGGCGCATGGGCTACCAGCCGAATCGGGCCGCGTCGCGGCTCGCGAGCAAGAGCGACGACACGCTTGGTGTGTTCCTGCTCGACCTGCACAACGAGGTGTTCGCCGACATGTTCGACGGCATGCGCGAGGCTGCGCGGACCGCCGGGCGGGAGCTCGTGCTCACCGTCGGGTCGATCGGCGGGTCATTGGACCGCCCCGCGCTTGACTCGCTCGTGCGGGCCCGCGTGAGTGCCGTCGTCGCCGGTGGCCTTCTCCTGCCCGACGCCGAGCTGGCCGAGTACCGCGGCCGGCTCGCCCTCGTGAGCGTGGCACGGGTGGTTCCCGGGTTCGACGCGGTCGCCTCGGACAACGTTCTGGGCGCGACGCTCGCCGTCGAACACCTCGTGCGTCTCGGGCACCGCCGGATCCTTCATCTTGCGACCCCACCCACAGACGGCTACGGCGGGCGTCGGGAGGGATACCTCAGGTCCATGTCCGACGCCCGCCTCGAGCCCTGGGTGCTCACCTGCGACTACGCGAGGCAGGCGGCCTTCGACCTCGTGATGCCGCTGCTGGGACCCGCTGCCCCAGACCGCGAGCAGCCCACCGCGATCTTCACCCACAACGACCAGACGGCCCTCGGCGTCCTCGACGCCGTCCACGCGCACCGTCTGCGCGTGCCCGAGGACATCTCCGTGGTCGGCTACGACAACACCTCCGCCACGAAGCCGCCGGGCGTCGACCTGACGACCGTCGATCTGCACGCCGCGGATCTCGGGCGGCGGGCGACGGAGATCGCCGTCGTGCGCTCTGAGGACCCGACGCGCGAGCCGATGGTCGAGACGTTCGAACCCTCGCTCGTGGTGCGCGCGTCGACGGCCCCGCCGCCGAAGGGGCACCTGATCCGCTGAACTGTTGACGAGGCGTTGCCCGGCTGTTCCCTGCGCGTGGGTCACCCGTTGCCGAGGGGTCCGTACCGTTGAAGTGTCAGATCCGTCTGGCAGCGGACGGCCGCGACGAGGGACCCGGCGCGTGATTATGGGGGGCGCCGGGTCCCGCCGGTCCGCGGTGCCGCCGGACGGAGGGTGTTGGGCATCTGGGCCACGGGCTTTCGGAGGAGAAAGGCGGCGCCTCGGTATGATCGAGGACATGCCCGGCCGGATCCTTCTGGTGGAAGACGACGACGGCATCGCCCTGCCGCTGGTCCGCACCCTCGAGCGGGAAGAGTACGACGTCGAGCGGGTCGCCGACGGTGCCGCAGCGCTCGGGCGGCTTCTGGCCGGCAACAGGGACCTTGTGATCCTCGATCTGGGCCTGCCCGACATGGACGGGCTGGATGTGTGCCGGAGGGCCCGCGAACAGGGTTTCACGGGCGGGATCATCGTGCTCACCGCGCGCAGCGGGGAACTCGACCGGGTCGTGGGCCTCGACGTCGGTGCGGACGACTACATGGCCAAGCCGTTCGGCCTTGCCGAGCTGCTCGCGCGGATCCGCGCGATCCTCCGCCGCAGCGCCCCCTCGGATCCCGTGGAGCCCGCCGTGCGCCTCGGCCCCGGGGCGGCCGCGGCCGAGGGCGGTCTCGAGGTCGACGTCGCGTCGCGGCGCGTGCACGTCGGGGCCACCGAGATCCCGCTCAGCGCCAAGGAGTTCGACCTCCTTGTGGTCCTGCACGAGCACCGGGGCGCGGTCGTGACGCGCGAGCGCCTCATCGACCAGGTCTGGGACGAGAACTGGTTCGGCTCGACCAAGACACTCGACGTGACGGTCGCGCGGCTGCGTCAGAAGCTCGACGCCGCAGCGGCCCATGCCCGAGTGACCACCATCAGGGGCGTCGGATTCCGACTCGACGAGCAAGCGGACGATGCGTAGACGGCTCGTCCTCGTCTTCGTCGTGCTCGCGGTATGCATCATCGCCCTGTACGGCGGCTTGCGTGCATTCATCGTCGCGGATCTGGTCCGAAGCGGCGAGCGGTCGCATGTCGCGACCGAGGCGGGACTCGTCGCCGTCGTGCTCGGCGAGTACGAGGGGCGGGGCGTCGTGACAGCGGAGAACCTCCTGCCGCTGCTGGGGGACTCGAACGAGCGCATCGACTATACGCGTCCGGACGGGCAGGTCGTCTCGGCCGGCATGGCCGATGGGGAACGGGATGCGGCCGCGACCCATGCCGTTCCGGGTGGCGGAACGGTCACGGTGACGAGGTCGGAGAGTGCCGTGGCTGCGAGCGTCCAGCGCGCAGTAGGGCCGGTCACCGGCCTCGGCGTTGCCCTCCTCGCGGCGTCCGTGCTCGCGGCGCTGATCCTTGCCCGCGTCATCTCCGCGCCCTTCGTCCGGCTCGCTGCTGCTGCGCGGGCACTGGGCGAGGGACGCCTCGAGCTGCACCTCGAACGCTCCTACGCCATCTCGGAGGCACAGTCCATCGCCACAGCTCTCGAGGAGAGCGACCGCGAGCTGCGCGAGCGGATCCGGCGCGGCCACGAGTTTGCCGCGAATGCGAGCCACCAGCTCCGCACCCCGATCACGGCCCTCCGGCTCGAGCTCGAGGACCTGAGCCTGTGGCCCGAGACCCCACCCGCTGTGGCGGAGCAGCTCGGGCGCGCGCTCGCAGGGATCGACCGGCTGACCGCCGCCATCCAGGACCTTCTCGAGCTTTCGCGGGGTGCCGTTCCCGGCGCTTCGACAAGGGTGCCCCTCGGGCCGATGCTGGCCGACGCCGTCACGCGCTGGCACCATGAGGCTTCTGCGGCGGGCCGCTCAATCCGAACCGCCAGCGTCGACGAGCACGTGAGCGTACCGGCGCCGTCGAGCCAGATCCTGGACGTCCTCCTCCACAACGCCCTCCGTCACGGCAAGGGACAGATCACGCTCTCCGCAGCCCGGGCTCCCGGCTACGTCCGGGTCCGCGTCGCCGACGAAGGGGAGCGCCCGAAGCAGCGCAGCCTGTTCGAGAGGTCGCCCCAGAAGCCCTCGCCCGGGGGTGAGGGAATCGGTCTGGCGCTCGCCTCTGAGCTCTCGGAAGCCTTGGGCGGGCACCTTGTCCTGGATCCGGGCCCGACGACGTCGTTCACCCTCATGCTCCCCGACGCGCCGGCCGGGGACGGACATGGAGGCGGCCCCGCCGACACCGGAGCCTGAGTTCAGGTCCTGGGGCGGCGGGGCCGCGTGGAGCGGCTGATGGAACGTGCCGTCAGCCCTGGGTCGTCCCGCTCGAGGCACTGCCGGACGCGGAACCCGAGTTCGCGCCGTCGTGCATCCGGTGGCCGCCCGTGCCGAAGTTCGTGTCAGCGGTGACCGTCTTGTAGTCGGCGCTGACGTCGTACTTCGTGGTGGTGCTGCCGGAGGTGGCGACGACGTCGAACGAGCCGTCCGAGTCCTTCCACGAGTCCTTGACCGTCGCGTTGGCGTCCTTGGCCTTGACGGCCGCGGTGACCTTCGAGAGCTCGTCGCTGGAGAGCGGCGTGCGCTGCCCGCCGCCCATGCCGTGGCCGGCGTGGGTGTTCTGCGTGACGGTCGCGTAGTCGGCGCTGACCTCGTAGCGGACGGTCGAGCCGTTGGAGGTGGCGGTGGCGTCGAAGGAGCCGTCGGCGTCCTTCTCGACCTTGGTGACGTTGGCGTTGGCGTCCTTGGCCTTGACGGCCGCGGTGACCTTCGAGGTCTCGTCCGCAGAGGCCGCGGTGTGCTGGCCGCCGGGGCCGTGGGTGGAGCTCGAACCGCTGCTCGAGCCGCCCGACGTCGCCGAGGGGCTCGGCGTCGTCGCGGCGTTGGCCACGGCGGCACCCCCGCCGATGAGGGCGGCCACGGCGGCGGCCGAGGCGGCTGCGTAGCCGATGCGCTGGGTGACCTTCATGTGTTCTCCTGTCGATGAGCGGCTCGGCGGACTTCGCCGCACCGTCCATTCCAGAGTCGCGCCCGAACCTGTCATTGACCTTTCGCTGGGCCATGCAGAAAGTGGGAGTTCGCTCTGCAGGAGCTGCGTGTTCGGTCCGGGCCCAGCGCGACGTGAGAGTCGGACCTTCGACTCTGGGGGATGACGGGAGCGCAGCCGACACTGGTCGCATGAGCGGCATGTCGACGTTGAATTCCCCAACCCAGCGCAACCACGGCCTCAATGACGCCCTCCATCCGGACCGGCCTTGGATCCGTCTGATCCGCGCGGCGACGGGACTCGCAATGCTCGCCGCCCTCGCACAGGAGACCTACGACGCGACGCAGCCCGGCAACTCGGTCGACATCCCGCAGCTCTTCTCCCAGTTCACGTTCCACTCGAACCTCGTCCTCGGGCTCATGTTCCTCGTCTCCGCCGTGCGGCGGCGGGCGCAGCTTCCCCGGTGGTGGGACCACCTGTCCGGGGCCCTCGCGTTCTACCTGGTGATGACGGGCATCATCTACGCAGTGCTCGTGGCACCGCCCGGTGAGCCGTGGTGGACACTGAACCTGTACTGGCCGTGGATGGTCACCCATCGCATCGCCCCGGTTGTCGCG
This sequence comes from Sinomonas sp. P10A9, assembly GCF_041022165.1. Classification (GTDB taxonomy): domain Bacteria; phylum Actinomycetota; class Actinomycetes; order Actinomycetales; family Micrococcaceae; genus Sinomonas; species Sinomonas puerhi. The sequence goes on along the minus strand of NZ_CP163302.1, from coordinate 4,109,016 downwards.
GGCCTCGACTGGCTCCTGGTCACGCGGACCGTCCGCGGCCCGTGGTGGAGGCCCCTCGCCTGGCTCGCCTACCCGGTCGTCTTCCTGGCCTTCTCGTGGGTGCGCGGCGCCCTCGACGGCTGGTACCCCTACGACTTCCTCGATCCGAGGCTCGGCGGGTGGGGTGCCGTGCTGGTCACGGGTGCCGAGGTGCTCGCGGCCTTCCTCGTGGTCGGGACCCTCGTCCACCTTGCGGGCAACGTCCGCGTGGCGATGTCGGTGGGTAGGGCTGTGGGGAGGGCGCGCCCGCACAGAGCCTAGGCTCGAATCCATGGCCAACAGCTCCACCGGCGACTCCGTGATCCACCGCGTCGCGCGCATCCTCGAGGCGTTCACCCGTGAACACCCGGTGCTCACCCCGGCCGAGCTGGCCCGCGCGGCAGGGCTCTCGACGTCGACCGCGCACCGCCTTGCGACGGGCCTGGCCGCCGAGGGCCTCCTCTCGCGCGCCGAGGACGGCCGCTTCTCGGTCGGGGCGAGGATGTGGGAGCTCGCCGCCCGCTCCAACCCGCTCGAGGAGTTCCGCCGACGCGGGCTGCCGTTCCTCGAGGGGATCCACGCGGCCGTGCGCCAGCACGTCTCCCTCGCGGTCGCGGACGTCGAGAGCGGCACCGTCCTGTACGTCGAGCGGCTCGAGCAGCACGGCAACGCGGTCAGGAACCTCGGCGAGGTCGCAGCCAGGCTGAGCCTCACCGAGACGTCGCCGGGGCTCGCGATCCTCGCTCACGAGGCGCCTCCGGCGCGGGAGCGGGCACTCGCCGTCGTGCGAGAGGGGCACCCGGGTGAGGGGACGCACGACGCCGCGCCTCACCTCCGCGCGACGCTCGCCGAGGTGCGGCGCACCGGCTATGCCCGACTCGCGGGCGTGCTCGTCGAGGAGAACGTGGGCTACGCCGTGCCAGTGTTCGGGCCGGGCAACGCCGTGATCGGGGCGATCTCCGTGGTCATGCCACTCGCGGAGGACCGGCCGGAGCTCGTCCTGCCGGTCCTCGTCGCCGCAGGCCGGGGCCTGTCCCGGGCGATGGGCGCCGAGCGGCGGCCGTACGGCGAACGGGCGTGGGTCAACGCGTTGCCCCGGGATTCCACTGTTGGTCGTGCCGGTGGGCGGCCACCCAACGCCTAGCCTCGCCTGCCCTTCCGGTACTCCCGGGGCGTCGCCCCCGAGTCGGCGAGGAACTGCCTGTTGAAGTTCGAGAGGTTCGAGAACCCGACCTCGTAGCAGATCGCGGACACCGGCTTGTCGGTCCGCTCCAGAAGCCTGCGCGCATTTGCCAGACGCAGCTTCCGGACCATATCTGTGAAGTTCTGCCCAGTAGCGCGCTGGAAGTAGCGTGAGAAGGCTGGGCCCGTCATGCCGACGAGGTCTGCGGCCTCTGCCATCCGCAAGGAGCCCGCATGGCTACCGAAGATGTATTCGAGCACGACGTCGACCACGGCCGCTCCCTGTCTGTCCAACTCGGGCTTGAACCATTCGTCTGCGAGGTACACGCGGTCGGCCGGCGGGGCTTTCGCGAAGATCGCGAAGAGCTCGAGCAAGTGGTGGAGCCGCTCCAGACCGACCGTTGTACCCATCGCCTCTATAGCACGGGCGGCGTCGAGCGCGGTCCGGCCGGTGAACTCGATCCCGCGCGCGGACTGGTCGAGGACGGGCTTGATCTCTGCCATCTCCGGCATCAGCTCCGCGCAGGAGCTGACCCATTTGCCGTCGAACTGGATGACGGCATCCCTGTTGACGAGCAGCTCGCCGGGCTCGAGGTCGCTGACCCAGTCGTGCGGAAGCCCTGAGCCGATGAGGGAGACATGCCCCGCCTCGAAGGTTCCGATGTGATCGCCCACAATGAACCTCCCCGTGCCCTTGCGGATGAGGTGGATCTCGTACTCGGGGTGGTAGTTCCAGCGCGCGATGGAGCTCGGGTAGTCATGCTCGTGCCACCGGACCGAGTGAAGTGGGTCCGGAGGGATCACCTCACGGTTGGCGCTCATTCCGATCAGTCGCTCGGCGAGTCTGGCTGATGCCTCAGATGCTGAAGTACCCATGCAAATAAGTATCAGAAAGCTGCGCTGAGCGCGCTAGTTGTGCGGTGAGTCACTTTCTACGCTTGAGACATCAAGAGATCCGGCCAGAGTCGCCGGACAGGAGACCCGGCCGAGTCAGCCCGAGAGCAGGGCGAGCGGTCCGTGATCAAGAACGAAGGAGTCCTTTGATGACCCGTGGGAAAAACCGTGCCGTCGCCGTCGCGGCCGCCGCATCATGTCTGGCCGTCGGCCTCTCGGCCTGTGGCGGGGCCGGAGGCTCGAGCTCCGCGACCGACAAGGAGGTCAACGTGCTGATGGTGAACAACCCTCAGATGGTTGACCTGCAGAAGCTCACCGCCGACAACTTCACGAAGGAGACCGGCATCAAGGTCAACTTCACGGTACTGCCCGAGAACGATGTCCGCTCGAAGATCAGCCAGGAGTTCTCCAGCCAGGCCGGCCAGTACGACGTGGCCTCCATCAGCAACTACGAGGTCCCGTTCTACTCCAAGAACGGCTGGCTCTCCCCCCTCGACGACACGGTTGCCAAGGCGGCGGACTTCGACCAGGCCGATATCCTCGCCCCGATGACGAAGTCCCTGACGGGGGCGGACGGCAAGCTCTACGCCGAGCCTTTCTACGGGGAGTCCTCCTTCATGATGTACCGGAAGGACGTCTTCGCGGCCAAGGGCCTGACCATGCCCGAGCACCCCACCTGGCAGCAGATCGCAGACCTCGCCGCGCAGGCCGACGGCGCGCAGCCCGGCATGAAGGGCATCTGCCTGCGCGGCCAGCCGGGGTGGGGGCAGGTCTTCGCCCCGCTGACCACCGTGGTCAACACGTTTGGGGGCACATGGTTCGACAAGGACTGGAACGCCCAGGTCAATGCCCCGGAATTCGTCAAGGCCACCCAGTTCTACACGGATCTCGTGCGCGACCATGGCGAGAACGGCGCACCGCAGGCCGGTTACACCGAGTGCCTGAACAACCTGCAGCAGGGCAAGGTCGCCATGTGGTACGACTCCACCGCCGCGGCAGGTTCCCTCGAGGCCAAGGACTCGCCCGTGACGGGCAAGATCGGCTACGTCGCGGCCCCGGTCGAGCAGACCAAGAGCTCCGGCTGGCTCTACTCCTGGGCGTGGGGTGTCGAGAAGGCAGCCAAGCATCAGGATGCCGCAGCGAAGTTCATCGCGTGGGCCTCGAGCAAGAAGTACGAGGACCTCGTAGGGCAGCAGCTCGGGTGGAGCCGCGTTCCGGCCGGAAAGCGGACCTCGACCTTCGAGAACGCCGACTACCAGAAGGCCGCCGCTGCTTTCTACAAGCCGACCCAGGACGCGATCAACGCCGCCAACCCGGCGAACCCCGGCGTCCAGCCCCGACCGGCCCCCGGCATCCAGTTCATCGCGATCCCCGAGTTCGCGGATTTGGGCACCCAGGTCTCGCAGGAAGTCACCAGCGCGATCGCCGGCAAGGAGACCGTCCAGCAGGCCTTGGACAAGGGTCAGGCCCTCGCCCAGAAGGTCGCGGACAAGTACAAGAAGTAACCCCGGGCTGCGGCGGGCGCGAAGGCATCCGTCTGCCGCAGCACCCTCCCCCTCCCGCCCCTCGGGGCGGGGGGAGGGACAGAACCCATGGAGTGCAGAATGGCCATCGCATCAAGCGCACAGACCCGCCCGGCGAAGACGAAGCCGGCCCCGGGCAAGAAGGCAAGCCTCGAGAGGGCTGCGGCATGGGCACGCCGGGCCCCTCTCCTTCCGGCCTTGATCTTCATGATCGCAGTGACCCAGCTGCCCTTCGTGATCACCATCGCCATCTCGTTCTTCGACTGGAACGCCCTCTACCCGAACGACGTGAAGTTCGGCTGGTTCGACAACTACGTGGCGGTGTTCACCGACGAGGCCCTGCGCACCTCGGTGATCACGACCATCGTCCTGACCGTAGTCGTGGTGCTCGTCAGCCTGGTCCTCGGTCTGGCGATCGCGCTTCTGCTGGATCGGCACTTCTGGGGACGCGGGATCGTGCGCACCATCCTTATCACCCCGTTCCTGATCGTGCCTGTTGCCTCGGCTCTGCTCTGGAAGCACGCCCTATTCAACCCGGAATACGGCCTGCTCAACGGCGTCCTGAACTGGGTCGGCAACCTCTTCGGATTCCAGGCCCCGCAGCCGGACTGGATCTCCCTCCAGCCGCTCGGTGCCATCGAGGTCGACCTGATCTGGCAGTGGACCCCGTTCATGATGCTGATTCTGCTCGCTGGCCTGCAGTCCCGGCCCCTCGACGTCATCGAGGCCGCCAGGATCGACGGGGCCACCGGCTGGCAGGTCTTCCGGTTCATGACCCTCCCGCACCTGCGCAGATACCTCGAGCTCGCGGCGCTGCTCGGATCGATCTACATCGTGCAGAACTTCGACGCGGTCTTCACGATCACCTCGGGTGGGCTGGGCACGGCGAACCTCCCGTACAGCATCTTCCAGACCTTCTTCCTGGCCCACGACTACGGGGCAGCCTCGGCGGCCGGCGTCGTCATTGTGATCGGCTCACTGCTGCTGGCAACTTTCGCCTTGAGAACTGTCTCCACGCTCCTGAAGGAGGAGAACCGATGACCACCCTCGCAACCCGCGGTGCCCCCAGGTCCACCCGTTCCATGGCGCGGACCGCCCGCAAGAGGAAGTCAGCGACGCTCTTGCTGGGGCTGCTGGCCTGGGCCGTCGGCCTGCTGTTCGTCGCCCCCGCGGCGTGGATGGTGCTGACCTCGCTGCATGGCGAGGCCGACGCCGCCACGAACCCGCCGTCGCTGCTCGCACCCCTGACACTGGACGGCTACGCCAACTTCCTGGGCTCCACCTCCGGTGCGTCCCCCATCCCGCCGCTGCTGAACTCGGCCATGGCGAGCATCATCTCGACGGTCCTGGTGCTGGCGCTGTCCATCCCGGCCGCCTACGCGCTGTCCATCCGCCCCGTGAAGAAATGGTCGGACGTGATGTTCTTCTTCCTCTCCACGAAGATGCTCCCCGTTGTGGCAGGCCTGCTGCCGATCTACCTGATCGCCAAGTCCACCGGACTGCTGGACAGCATCCTGCTCCTGGTGATCCTGTACACGTCCATGAACCTGCCCATCGCAGTGTGGATGATGCGGTCCTTCCTCAGCGAGGTGCCCGTGGAGATCCTCGAGGCCGCCGCGATCGACGGCGCGAGCCTGCCCGCCATCTTCCGCCGCATCATCGTGCCCATCTCGGGTCCCGGCATCGCGGCCACGGCGCTGATCTGCTTCATCTTCAGCTGGAATGAGCTCCTGTTCGCCAACGTGCTCACCAGCACCGCCGCCTATACCGCTCCGGTGTTCCTCACCAGCTTCGTCACGAGTCAGGGCCTCTTCCTGGCCAAGGTATGCGCTGCGGCCGTGGCCATCTCCCTCCCCGTCCTCATCGCCGGCTTCGCTGCCCAGGACAAGCTGGTCCAGGGCCTCTCGCTCGGCGCCGTCAAGTAACCGCGAAGGATCTCATCATGACCGTCACCGCCCCGCCCACCATCATGCGCGCCTCCGTGCTCAAGCGTCAGGGTGAGATTGTCCTCGACACCCTCGATGTCCCTGTCCTGGACGACGACCAGGTCCTCGTCCAGGTCGCCGCCGTCGGAGTCTGCGGGAGCGACATCCACTACTACCAGCACGGCCGGATCGGCGAGTACGTCGTCGACCACCCCCTCGTCCTCGGGCACGAGCTCTCGGGCCGGATCGCCGCCGTCGGCGCGAAGGTGGACCCCGCGCGGGTGGGCCAGCGGGTCGCCGTCGAACCCCAGCGGCCGTGCCGCACGTGCGCCCAGTGCAAGGCGGGACGCTACAACCTCTGCCCAGACATCGAGTTCTACGCGACGCCGCCGATCGACGGCGCCTTCACGGAGTACGTTGCGATTCAGGGCGACTTCGCCTACGAGATCCCGGATGCAATCAGCGACGAGGCTGCCGCCCTCATCGAGCCCCTCTCGGTGGGGATCTGGGCCTGCCAGCGGGCCGATATCCGCCCTGGCAGCCGGGTGCTCATTGCCGGCGCAGGCCCGATCGGCATCATCGCCGCCCAGACCGCCCGGGCCTTCGGCGCGAGCGAGGTCTACATCAGCGACATCTCGCCCCAGCGGCTCGCCTTCGCCCTTGAGCACGGAGCCACCCACGCTCTGGACCCGCTGACCGACCGGGTCGAAGGCCTTGATGTGGACGCCTTCATCGACGCATCCGGGGCGCCGGCCGCCGTGCGCTCTGGCATTCGTGCTGTCGGCCCTGCCGGTCGCGTCATCCTGGTCGGGATGGGCGCGGACGACGTCGAGCTTCCCGTCTCCTACCTCCAGAACCGCGAGATCTGGCTATCCGGCGTCTTCCGCTACACAAACACGTGGCCTCTTGCGATCCAGCTCGTCGCCAAGGGACTCGTTGACCTCGACGTGCTGGTCACCGGCGGCTTCCCCCTCAGCGAGGCCGAGGCCGCCCTGAACGCGGGCCGGCAGCCCGGGCAGCTCAAGGCCATCGTCTATCCGGGACGCTGAAGACCGCCTAGTGTGGCGTTTCATCTGGGGTTCCACGAACCAACGAGAGGGACTCTTCACATGGCAGGGGCCGAGTGGCTCCGCGACAGTGACGCTGCCACTTGGCCCGCCTACGACCGCGTATAGGTCGACGACCATGGCTCGTTTCGGCGCCCAGCAGGCACCCACCCGTCGTGGACTACCTGGGACGTGAGCACCTCGAGGCTTGCGTCCATCCCTGGCGCGGACTCCTCCGTAGGCGGGTCCGGGGCGAGCGCGGGGGCGACGAACGGCGTCCCGGCGTGGAGCGTCCTTCCGACTGAACGGGCGACGAACCGAAGCTCGGTCCGGCCGTACTCGGAGCCGAGGAGGGCGAAGATCCGCTTCCACCACGGCATGGGGTGTATCCCTCGAGCTCGATCGAGAGCTGCCCGCCCTGTTCCGTCATGCCCCCATCCTCGAGGGAAGGCCTCGTCAGGCGAAGACCTTGCCGGGGTTGAGGATGTTGTCCGGATCGAAGACGTGCTTGATCCGGCGCTGGAGGTCGTACTGCGCGTCGCCCAGCTCGTCGCCGAGCCATCGCCGCTTGAGCAGGCCGATACCGTGTTCACCCGTGAGCGTGCCGCCGAGCTGGAGCGCCGTCGTGAAGATCTCGGCTGCGGCATCCCAGACGCGCTCGGGCACGTCGTCGCCCGTGAAAACGAAGGTGGGGTGGAGGTTGCCGTCGCCCGCGTGGCACGTCGTGGGGATGACGACGCCATGCTTGTCCTCGATGCGCCGGATGGCGGCGAAGGCGGCGCCCATCTGGTCGCGCGGGACCGCGATGTCCTCGACGAGCAGCGTTCCCATCGCCTCGAGCGCGGGGAAGGCGCCGCGTCGGAAGTCCACGAGGCGCCTGGACTCGTCGGGGTCGGTGGTGATCTCGACTGTGCCGCCGGAGCTCTGGGCGATGGCGGCAATCCGCTCGGCGGTGTCCGCAGCCGATGCCCCGTCGCACTGGACGAGGACGTAGGCTCCGGCGCCTGGTGCAATGTCCTGACCCGTGAACTGGCGGACGAAGTCGAGCGTCCGCCGGTCCATGAGCTCCATGATGGCGGGCACATGCCCCCGTCTGGTGGTCTCCGTGACGGCCGACACCGCATCGTCGAGAGTCTCGAAGAAGGCCCCGATCGTCACGGCGTCCCCCGCCGGGAGGGGCTGGAGCTTGAGGGTGCACTCGACGATGATGCCCAGGGTGCCCTCGGAGCCGATCATCAGGGCGCAGAGGTCGTAACCCGTGACGCCCTTGACCGTCCGGTGGCCGACCGAGAGGAGGGTGCCGTCCGCGAGGACGACCTTGAGAGCGAGTACCGCCTCCCGCGTCACGCCGTACTTCGCGCACAGCAGGCCGCCGGCGTTCATGGCGACGTTGCCCCCGACCGTGGAGATGTCCTTGCTCGCCGGATCCGGCGCCCACCACAGGCCGTGCTCCGCCAGGACCGCGTTGAGCTGGCCGTTGAGGATGCCGGGTTGGACGACGGCGAGCCGGTTCACCTCCGAGACCTCCAGGACCTGGTCCATGTCGCGGAAGGACATGACGATCTCGCCCGGGCCGGCGATGGCCCCTCCGGCGAGTCCGGTGCCGGCTCCGCGGCTGACAATCGGGACCCTCGCAGCGCACGCGATCCGGCATACGGCCTGCACGTCCTCGATGCTGTGCGGGTGCACGGCCACGAGGGGCCCGCCGCTCGAGCGGTGGCCTGAGCGGTCCGTCGTGTAGCGCGCCAGCAGGTCTGGGTCGGTCTCTACCCTGCCGGGTAGGACGGTGCGGAGGCTCTCGACGACGGCGGAGAGCTCGGTGAGGGGCATGGGCATCCTTTGGTCTGGGTTCTGTCCACAGCAAGCTGCGATGCGGTAACCGCGCCCGCCGATGGTGCCATCCTCTCGGCCGAGGCGGGCCGCAGCAACCGTCATCCACCCACGCCCCATCTTCAAGGAGGCGACCGAACTGGCCGCAGCATTGAGGGCCCTGAGGGAGTGCGTTCTCACTCCTCGACGGTCACCCCATGCCAGAAGGCAACCCTGTCGGCCACCTGAGTGGCGCCCGGGAGCGGCCGGGGGTAGTACCAGGCCGCGTTCCGGTTCTCCCTGCCGCCGGCGGTGACGGTGTAGTAGCTCGCGAGTCCCTTCCAGGGGCACACGGTGTGCTTCCGGGCCGGGGTGAAGTACTCATCGCAGAGCGACTCCTTGGGGAAGTAGTGGTTGCCTTCCACGACCACGGTGTCGTCCGATTCGGCGATGACGGTCCCGTTCCAGATGGCTTTCATGGCTGCTCCTATGCTTGGTGGTGTCCTCACCGTAGACAGAGCGCTGGCGGGGGCACCGCAATCTGGCACACAGTCCGAAGGGCCTACGGAGTCAGGCGGGGACGCTCGCCCGCGTCTGCACCACGTGCCCAGCCGCCGCGAAGGCCTTCGCCACCGCGGAGCCCAGCGTGGCCCCGCCGCCCGGGTATGCGTCCTTGAAGACCGTCGCCGAGCAGTTGCCCGCCGCGTACAGGCCCGGGATCGGCTCGCCGGCTGGGGTCAGGACGCGCCCGTCTAGGTCCGTCTCCAGGCCGCCGGCCGTGCCGAGCGCCCCGGCGTGGATGCGCACCGCGAAGAACGGCCCGGCCTCGAGCGGCGCCAGGCACGGGTTGGGCGCGATGGCCGGGTCCCCGAGGTGCCGGTCCTGTTCCGTTGACCCGCGGCCGAACTCCGAATCCACTCCGGCGCGCGCGTCCGCGTTGAACCTCCGGACCGTCGCCGCGAGTGCCCCGGGGTCCACGCCGATCTCCTCGGCCAATTCGGCGAGCGTCGCGGCCCGGTGCATCCAGGCGGGCACGGTCCCGGCTGGGCTGCCCGCCACGGGGTACCGCGCCCGGTAGCCGGCGTCGAAGACGAGCCACGCGGGGCTGTTGGCAGGCCGTGACGTCTCCGGGTCGATGTTCGCGAACACCCGTGAGAGGTCGTGGTAGTTCATCGCCTCGTTCACGAACCGCTTCCCGGCCGCGTTGACCGTGATCGATCCCGGCAGCGTCATCTCGACGTTGCCCATGCGCCCGGTCGGTGCGCCGTCATACTCCCAGCCTTCCGGCGCGATCACCGGCACGCCCCAGATCGCGCCCGTCTGGCTCACCATCGCACCCGCGCGCAGCCCGAGCAGCAGTCCGTCGCCCGTGTTGGACGGCGCGCCGATCGCCGTGGTCGCGAACTTGAGGAGCGACGCCGCGAGCTCGGCGTTGCGCTCGAACCCGCCCGAGGCGATGAGCACCGCGCCGGCGGTCAGCGAGGTGGCGGCCCGCGCGGCGGCCGGAGTTGCCGATGACGGGGAACCGTCGCCGATGCGCACGAGCCAGCGGTCGCCGTCGTGCACGCCCTCCTCCAAGGACGAGAGCCCCACCACCGGCGCCGACACCGCGAGGTGCACGCCGTGCTCGACGGCGGTCGCGACCAGAGCGCCGACGAGCGCGCCGCCCATCGTGCGCACCCCCGCGGCCGCGCGCCCGGCCAGCATCGCGGGGTCCGGAGCGGCGCCATGGAGGTGGTCCCGCTCGTACATCGAGATGAGCGGCAGGTACGTGGGCGGCCGGAGCGCGTCGGCAAGGCCGGGGATGCCGGTGAAGAGCGCGGGGTCGAACGGATCGTTGTCGAGGCTGCGCCCGCCCGCCACGGCCCCGGGCCACTCCATGTGGTAGTCCGGACGGTCCAGCGGGGTGAGCTGCACGCGGGTCTCCCGGTCGAGGAAGTCGATGGCCTCGCGCGACGCGCGCAGATACCAGTCGATCTCCTCCTCGTCCATCGCACCGTCCGTTGCCGCCCGCAGGTACGCGGCGGCGCGCTCACGGGAATCGGAGCCCGGCTCCATGAGCGGGTTGTCGGGCGCCCAGATGACGCCGCCCCCCGCGGCGCTCGTCCCGCCGAGGTGCGTCGCCTTCTCGAGCACGACGACGCGCAGCCCCGCCGCCGCTGCCCGGCATGCGGCGGCGAGCCCCGCGGCGCCGGAGCCCATGACGGCGAGGTCGTAGCGCAGGCCGAGGTCTGGCACCGGGGTGAGGAACGTGTGCGCGCTCATGCGGATTCTCCCAGGGCTGCCGCGAGCGAGGGCTCGTCGGGTGAGGGTGCGGAGATGTCGATCGCGATCTTGCCCACCCGCTGGGTGCGGTCGCGAAGCAGGCGGAACGCGGCGTCGAGCTCGTCGAAGCCGAAGCGGTGGGTGATGAGGGCGCGGCACGCCTCCTGGTTGCGGGCCAGGAGGTCCAGCGCCTCGTCCATGTGCAGGGAGTTGCGTGAGCCGAGGAGGTCGATCTCCTTGACCGGGAGCGAGCGCATGGACAGCACGAGCTCGCGGTCGCTGATCCCCACCGCCACGACCCGCCCGGCCGGGGCGACGAGGTCCACCGCCGTGCGCAGCGAGGCCGGCGCGCCGGTCGCATCGATGACGAGCGAGGGGCCCTGCCCGTCGGTCCACTCGTCGATGAGGTGTCGCTGCGCCGCGTCGGGGAAGCCCGGCGCGACGGCCAGCGTCGCTTCCGCGCCGAGTCCCGCGGCGATCGCGAGCCGCTCGCGGTCCGTGTCCACCACCACCACGCTGCAGCCCAGCTCGCGCAGGGCGAGCAGCGCGAACAGGCCGATGGGCCCCGCGCCGCTCACGAGCACGCGCTCGCCGGCCTCGGCCCGGCCGCGGCGGACGGCCTGGAGCGAAATCGAAACGGGTTCCCACAGTGGCGCGAGGTCCACCGGCAGGCCCTCGGGCAGCCTGCGGGTGCGGTCGAGCGGGACGAGCATGAACTCGGCCAGCGCGCCGTCGTCCTCGTAGCAGCCGTACACGCTCATGCTCCCGCAGGCGTTGGGCCGTCCGATCGAGCACGCGTAGCACCGGCCGCACGCGGCGTACGGGGAGACCGCGACGTGGTCGCCCACTGCGAACGCCCCGCCCTCGTCGTCGGGGTGCAGGGCGGCGATCGTCGCGGAGAACTCGTGGCCCTGGACCATGGGCAGCGGCGTCGCGTAGTCGTCCTCCCAGATGTGGACGTCGGTGCCGCACAGCGTCACGCTGCGCACACGCACGACGGCGCGCCCCGGCTCGGGCGCCGGGATCGGCGCCTCGTCGTAGCGGATGGTCTCCTTGGAGACGGTGCGGGCCACTCTCATCGCGCGGCCCCGGCCGGCTTGGGCTCACTCTGGACCGTCAGCCGTTCGGCGCCGAAGAACGGCTTCCACGGCGTGATCGTGCGGCGCGCGATGAGCCCCTCCCGGCGGAACGGGTCGGCGTCGAGGAGGGCCGCGACGTCGTCCGCGGATTCGCCCGCGAAGACCAGGAGCGCGCCCGCGCCGTTGCTGGTCGGGCCGGAGACGACGAGGCGGCCAGCCTCGTGCTGGCCCGAGAGGAACGCGACGTGCTCGGGGCGGTGCTCGTCGCGGCCGGCAGCGTCATCGGTGTACTCGTAGGTCACGGCAAAAACAGGCAAGGGGTCCTCCTCGGTGAGGGACTGGGTGGGTCCAGCCCAGTCTCGCGTGACCCACGCCACCCGAGGGCGGGATATCCCATTCAGTGGGACATTAAGCCTCGTTGCGCCACTTCGCGCGCGTGTACTGCGGCGGCCAGCTGTCGAGCTCCACGCCCAGCTCGTGGGCGGCGCGGAGGGCAAAGTGCGGATCGCGGAGGAACTCGCGCGCCACCATGACCGCGTCCGCTTCGCCGTTGTCCACGATCTGCGCGGCCTCCTCGGGCTTCGTGATGAGGCCGACGGCGTTCACGGGCTTCCCGGTTCCGGCGCGCACTGCGGTGGCAAACCCCACCTGGTAGAGCGGCTTGACGGGGATGCTCGCGCGGGCCACGAGGCCGCCCGAGGAGAGGTCGAACCAGTCCGCACCCTCGGCTGCTGCCCACCCCGCGACCGTGATCGTGTCGTCGAGGTTCCACCCGCCGTCGACCCAATCGGTGGCAGAGAGGCGCACGAGGAGGGGAACGGCGTCGCCCGCCTCCGCCCGCACTGCCCGCACGATCTCGAGGAGCAGCCGTGCGCGGTTCTCGAGGCTCCCGCCGTACTCATCCGTGCGGAGGTTGGAGAGCGGGGAGAGGAACTGGTGCACGAGGTATCCGTGCGCGCCGTGGATCTCGAGCGCGTCGAAGCCGGCGCCGAGGGCGCGGCGGGCGGCGGCCGCGAAGTCCGCGACGACGCCGCGGATCTCCTCCTGGGTGAGCTCTCGGGGTTCGGCGTAGCCGTCGAAGGCGACGGCGGACGGCGCCACGGTCTGCCAGCCGCCGTCCTCGACCGACTGGGTGCCGTGGCCGCTCCACTCGCGGTACGTCGAGGCCTTCCGGCCAGCGTGGGCGAGCTGGACGGCCGCGGTGGCGCCCTGGCCGTGGATGAAGTCGACGATCCGCCGCCACACCTGGGCCTGGGAGTCGTTCCAGATGCCCGTATCCCAGTTGGTGATCCGGCCCTCGGGGCTCACGGCGCTCGCCTCCGTCATGACGAGGCCTGCCCCGCCCCGCGCGAGCGAGCCGAGGTGGGCCAGGTGCCAGTCTGTCGGCACGCCGTCCCACTCCTCGACGGAGTACTGGCACATGGGCGAGACCCACAGTCGGTTCCTGATCTGGACGTCCCGGATATCGACGGGGGTGAACAGCTTCGCGGAAGGCATGAGGCCTACGCTTCCGCGGCAGTTCGCTGGAAGTCAAACCAGCGAGGTACCCCCGATGTTGATTGAGCGCGCCCAGTGTGGGAAAGAGGATCTTAGTCCCTACAGCAGGGGCGCGTGACGACTGCTGCCGCTACATCACATCAGCCATCAGAGGAAGGCGAACCAAGTGAGCCACGCAGAACGCAGCCCGGACAGCCACTACGAGGAGAGCGAGCGCTACGGAGACCGTGAGCGCTACGAGGGGGACGCCGAGCGCTACGAGGGCGCCGAGCGTTACGAGGGCGATGGCAGGGCTTCCGTGGCCGAGCAGAGGAGGCGCTTCGGGGGTGTGAAGCCCGGCTCGGCGTTCTTCGGATGGCTGACCGCCATGGGCATGTCTGTGGTCTTGACCGCATTGATCAGTGCCGCAGGCGCCGGAGTCGCAATCGGCACCCAGACCGACCCCGCCAAGCTGGCCAATGAGGGACCGACGGTGGGGGTCGTCGGGGCCATTGCGGTGGCCGTGATCCTCTTCGCCGCCTACTACTGCGGCGGGTACGTGGCCGGACGGATGGCACGGTTCGACGGGGCGCGGCAGGGCATCGCGGTGTGGCTGTGGGCCGTGATCATCGCGATCATCCTCGCGGTCCTCGTTGCGGTGGCCGGAACACAGTTCAACGTCCTCTCAAGCCTCAACAGCTTCCCGCGGATCCCGGTCGATGAGGGCACGCTGACGACTGGCGGGATCATCGTCCTGATCGTCGCCGCGCTCATCGCGCTCGTCGGCGCCGTGCTCGGCGGGGTGGCAGGAATGCACTTCCACCGGAAGATCGACCGGGCGGCCCAATCGCCCGTCGCCTAGCTCTCAGTCGCCCTTCGCGTAGCTCGCGGCGCTGAGGAACTCGAGGCCGACGAACTTCTCGTCGCCGACCACGTGGGCGTCGTGCCCGGGCGGGATCGTGTACGAGTCGCCGGCAGTGATGGTGGCCGTCTCCCCGGAGTTCAGGCGCACCTCGAGTGTGCCGGCCACGCAGAAGCCCACGTGGTTGTTCTGGCAGCTGTCCGTGCCCGCCACGGGCTTGATGCACTCGGACCAGCTCCACCCTGGCGCGAACGTGAGGCGGCCGATCGTGTAGTCGCCGACCGCGCACGACGCCGATCCCTCGCCGAGTGCCCAAGCGCCACCGTGATGAGCACCGTTCGCTGGTGCCGGCCTCCGGGGGCCGGACGCCAGGGGCCCTCCCCGCGCTGTGCGGGAAGGGCCCCTGTGTGGACGGGTCGGCATGGAAGGGCCGGCCGGAGAGGCTATACGGCCGCCTCGGCGAGCTCCTTGCCCTCCGAGGCGCTCTGGGCGCTGCGCTTCCCGCGCAAGGCCTGCGCCGGAGCGGCGCCCGCATTGCGCTCGACGGCCTCGGCCGCGATGTAGAGCCCCTCGCGGTTCAGGTGACGCGAGTAGGAGGAATCCAGGTACAGGGTCGGGAAGGCATCGTCCGAGTTCATCTCGGTGGCCTTGGCCAGCAGCGCCGGGTACAGGAAGGTCTTCACCGGACCGGATCCGCCGCCGTAGACGTAGGCGACCTCAGTGGTCGCGCCGACGACGGCGAGCACGCGGCCGAACTGCTCCGTGACCTCCTTGGAGAAGAAGATCATCTCCTCCTCCACAAAGCGCGCGACCTTCTCGTAGAAGTTGCGCTTCAGCGGTGAGGGACCGGCCTGGAGGTACTCGGCGAGCTGCTTGCGGGACGTGAAGCCCGAGACGAAGCCGCGGTCGTCCATCGCCTTGAGGGCGTCCGTGAGCACCGAGCCGTAGCCCTTGCCGTACGTGGTGGAGGCATCGGCGTTGAACCTGCCCGCGGTGAAGACCGGGAAGTTCACGGTGCCCTCGCCGATGTCAATGCCAACCGTGTGCTGGGCGGCCAGGACGTCCGCGGAGGTGATGCCCTCGAGCGCCACGCCCCGGCGGCGGAGGTCCTTCAGCATCGCGTCCATGAGCGGTTCACCCTTGGCCGTGATCGCGTACTGCGCCGAGGCGCCCTCGGGGATGACCTGCACGTCGACGAAGTGGAGCTTGACTGAGACCGGGGTATCGAAGTTGTGCACCGTGACCGTGTGCGTGCCGGTCGTGAACTCTGTCGCGTAGCTCGTGCGGTGGGTGAGGTACTCGTTGATCGGAAGGGCCAGGGCGACGCGACCCTGCACGCTGAGCGTCTCATCGGCCGGCGGGAGCGCACGGTGCTCGCGGACGTAGTCCCGCAGCGCTTTCGCCGCGAAGGCGCCCATGACGAGGACCTTGCTCAGCTCCTGCGCGGCCTTGCTGCGGCGGCCCACGACGTCGAATTCGTCGAAGGCGCCCTGGGCGCTCAGCGCCCGGGTACCGAAGAGGCGCCGGTACTTGTCCCCGACCAGAGGCGAGTCGAAGCTCACATCGAGTTCGTTGTAGAAGTCGCCATCCAGCTTGGCCATGGCCTCGTGGTCCGCGTCCGGAAGCGCGTTGGACCTGGTGACGAGCGCGACGGCGCTGGGCAGATCGATCTCGTCGATCCTCGCCGCGCCGGAAGCGCGCTCCCCGCGGATGATTCCCTTGACATAGCCGTTGCCGACGTCGATCCCGCCGGTGAGATTGATTGAGATGGTCACGTGGATGATTCCCTTCGGTGAAATTCGGTGGAGACTGTGTTGCTTGTGCTGCGCGGGCTTACCGCGTCATCGCGAAGATGTCGTTGATGTCCATCGGTCCTGCAGAAGGCGGCTCAGGTTCGGAACTGGACTCGCGCGGCGGCTCGGCCTCCTGCGCCGGCCAGGGCCTCTGGTCGGGGGCCTTCCTGGGTTGGGGCGCAGCTGACCCCCGGGCAGGAGAACCCGCGGTGTCCTCTGGGGAGGAGCCCCCAGAACGGACTCCCCCCGGGAGCTGTGCCACAGGGCGGTTGACGACGTCGATGTAGCCGAGGCGCTCGATGCTCTCGCGGATCAGCATTCTCACCGACAATGACGGATTGTCCTGCAGCTCCATCCACGCCACGACGGCCTCGTCGGCCGCCGGGACGCTCACCCGGAAACGGTGGGGCTGCGGCTTCGCCGGCGCTCCCGTCCCTTCTCGGGGACTGGCCATATGCATCTCCTCTCATCGTTCGACGGGCATCTGCTCAATGCCCGTGCATTCCAGCGGCCACATTGTGGTCACAGGTGGCCAATGACGACCCAGATCGGGCCACTTTTGGTCACGTCGTGGCCGCGTGCGGGCGCTGGACATGGATTGACCGCAAGCGGCCCACGTGTGGTCCAGTCGCGGTCAACAGCTGATCATAACCAGCCCGGGGTGAACGTCAGGAAACTACCGTTCGTGAGGAACGCGAACACCGTGAGCCGCCGCCCGGGGCGCCCCGCGCAGCGCCCTTCACGACGCACGCCGCCCTTCACGACACCCGGCGCCGTTCCCACGTCGCGTGCCCGAGCGTCACGACCGCCGTGAGCAACGCCGTCGCTACGAGGCCGAGGAGGAAGATGGCGCCGTACTCCCCATTGCCGGCGAGCCCCGCCGTGAGGAACGTGCCCGCCGAGCTGCCCAAGAAGAGCGAGCACGCGAACAGCGAGACCGCCGTAGCACGGGCCTTCGGCGCGACCTCGGTGGCCCAGCCCTGCACCGATGAGTGCAGCACCGCGTTCGAAGCACCCACGAGGACGGCGGTGACAGTGATCGTCGCCGGGTTCTGCGCGATCGACGACGCCACATACCCGACCAGCAGCACCACCCCGCCGATCCCCATAAGCTGCGTCCGCGTGAACCGCTGCACCAGACGCCGCATGAGCCGCGCCCCCAGGATCACGCCCACCCCGTACCCCGACGCGAGGATCCCCGCGACGGCGATGGGCACGTCCGCGTGCTGCAGGGCCGGAACGACGTAGGTCAGGATGCCCATGAGCACGGCGCCCTCGAGGACCGCCACACCGTAGACTCCGAGCGCGGCGCCCGAGAACGCGGCGCGGACGTCAACGCGCCCGCGGCGGTGAGCGGCGCCGTCATGCGCCCGCCGGAGGAAGAGCAGCAGCGCGAGGCACCCGAGTGCGGGGAGCCCGAACACCACCCGCCAGTCCGTGAACGCCGCGAGAGCGCCCGCGGCGAGGGTCGCGACCGTGGTGCCGAGCGCCGAATAGATCTGCAGGTCGGAGAGTCCGCGGGCGCGTTCGATGCCCGTGCGCGTGTCGCCGATGATGGTCAGGAGCGTGGGGTAGAGGCACCCGGCCATGAGCCCGGCCGCCGACCTCGCGATGAGCAGTGGCACGTGCGCGCTGAACAGGGTGCTGGCGATGGCGGCCAGCAGCAGCCCCACGAGTGCCGTGCGGAGCACTGTCACGCGGCCGAACCGGTCGCTGATGAACCCCCACAGCGGCTGCCCGAGCGCATAGAGGAGCGAGTAGGACGCCACGAGGCCCACGGCGTCGGCGAGCGTGAGATCGGTGCGGTTGGCCAGGACCACGAGCATCGGGGGAGTGGCGAAGCGGTCGAAGAAGGAGAGGAAGCCGATCGACCTCAGGACCGGGTCGGGGATGCTGCCGGCGCCTGTCTGCTGGTCGGAGTCCTTCGTCGCGGTCACGCCGTCCACCCTACAGAGTGCGCCCGGAGGCCGGGCCGGAGGCTGGTCCTGAGGCTGGCCGCCTCCGGGTGCTTGAATGGGCGCGTGGAGATCAGGTGGCTCGAGTCCTTCGTCGCCGTCGCGGAGGAGCTGCACTTCGGGCGGGCGGCGTCCCGCCTGCACGTGGCGCAGTCGCCGCTGAGCCAAACGATCCGCAAGCTTGAGAAGGACATCGGCGTCCCGCTCTTCGACCGCAGCACGCGCAGCGTTTCCCTCACGGCCGCCGGACGGTCGCTGCTCCCGCACGCATACCGCGCGCTTGAGGAGGTCGAGGTCGCGCGGCAGGCCGCGCACGCTTCGGTCGGCACGGTATACGGGCATCTGACCGTGAGCTTCACGGGCGCGATCAACCACCGCACGCTGCCGCGGCTCACCCGGGCGCTGCGGCGGGCGTACCCGGACGTGGTGCTCTCGCTCGAGGGGCGCGTGGTGACGGGCGACGCCGTCGCGCAGCTCATGCGCGGAACGCTCGACGTGGCTTTCGTAGGCCTCCCGCTAGACCCGTCCCCCCTCGAGTCCCGGCTGATCGCGCGGGAGCCGCTCGGCGCCGTCGTGCCCGTGGACCACCCGCTCGCCCAGCGGGCCACGCTGGAGCTGACCGAGCTGCGGGACGAGGACTTCATCATGATGCCCTCCGGCGGCGGCTCGGACCTCGAGCGGACGGCGACGGCGGCCTGCGTCGCGGTGGGCTTCCGGCCGCGGGTAGTCCAGGAGATCGGCGACCCGTTCATGATCCTGACGTTCGTCGCGGCGGGCATGGGCGTGAGCCTCGTGAGCGAGGGGATGAGCGACATCCTCCCGCACGGTGCCGTTTACGTCCCGATCGCCGGACCGCAGGCGTACCTGCAGCACGGGCTCGCGTGGTCGCCGTCGAACCCCTCGCGGGTGCTGCCGTACGTGCTCGAGGTGGCGCGCGAGGTGCTGCCGACGCCGGGGTGAGCCCGGATCTGCCGGCGCCAGCACGCATCCCGCGGACGGCCTTCTGCCCGTCCGCGGGATGCGTGGTTAGCCTGCAGCGCTTAGGAGGCCCGCAGGGCGCGTGGCGCGGGCTGGGCTTCCTCTTCGACGTCAACGTCGATCGGCGTGCGCTTGCTCGGGCCGATCCAGACGGCCGCGATGGTGATGGCGGCCTGGCTGATCATGTAGATGGCCACGGGCCAGTACGAGTGGGTTGCCGCCAGCAGGAGGGTGGCCAGGACCGGACCGAGGCCGCCCGAGATCGCGCTGCCGACTTCGCGGGACGAGGCAAGGCCGGTGAAGCGGATCCGCGCCGGGAAGAGGTTGGCCAGATAGGCGCCCTGAGTGGCGGACATGCCGCGCACTGCGATCGCGTAGATGATGACGATCGCGACGATGACGGTCGGGACCGACTTGGTGTCGATCATCCAGAACATCGGGAAGATGAACAGCGCGACGGCGATCGCCGAGCCGATGTAGACCCGTCCGATGCCGAGGCGGTCGCCGAGCCATCCGAACAGGGGGTAGGTGAAGAGGCTCACGAGCGAGGCGACGAAGAGGCCGTTGAGCCCGACGCTCTTGTCGAGGTGGAGGAAGGTTGCCGCGTAAGCCAGGACGAATGTCTTGACGAGGTTGGTGGTTGCGTTCTCCGCGAAGCAGGCGAACATCGCCACGAACCAGTTGCGCTTATAGGAGGCGAAGACTTCCCTGACCGGGCTCTTGGGCTTCTCCTTGGTCCGGGTGACGGCCAAGTACTCCGGGGACTCCATGACACGCATCCGGATGAGCAGGCCGACCACGATGCCGATCACGCTGGCGAGGAAGGGAAGGCGCCAGCCCCAGGCCATGAACTCGTCCTTGGGCATGAAGTCGAGGAGGGAGTAGAAGGAGGTGCCGAGCATGATGCCGAGGGCCAGGCCCGCGCCGGGGAGGCTGGTGAGGAGGCCTTGGCGCTTCTTGCTCGCGTGCTCAGAGACCATGACCTGGGCGCCGCCGAACTCAGCGCCCGCCCCGATCCCCTGCAGGATGCGGAGGACGAGCATGAGGATCGGAGCCCAGATGCCCGCCTGGGCGTAGGTGGGAAGCAGCCCGATGAGGGCGGTGGAGAGGCCCATGAGGACAAGGGTCGCCGCTAGCACATTCTTGCGGCCGATCCTGTCGCCGAGGGCTCCGAACACGAATCCTCCGAGCGGACGGAAGAAGTAGCCGATGGCGGTGGTGGTGAGGGCGGCAGCTGTGCCGATGAGCGGGTCGAACTGGGGGAAGAAGAGCGTATTGAACACGAGGGCTGACGCCGTGCCGAAGAGCACGAAGTCGTACCACTCGATGGTGGTGCCGATGACGCCGGCGAGGATGGCCCGGCGGACCCACTTGGTGCGCTCCTGCGGGGTGGGGCTCATGACGTTGGACATGGTGGTTCCTTCTACTCCGTTGTAGCTAGATGCGGGTGGGAGGTCTACTGCTGGAGGGCCAGGCGCGGGGACATCTCGGCGGCCTGTCGGAGGGCTTCGATCATGCTGCGGACATCCGCGATGCCCTTGCCGGCAATGTCGAATGCAGTGCCGTGATCGACTGAGGTGCGGATCACGGGCAGACCAACCGTGATGTTGACGCCGGCTTCGATGCCCAGGACCTTGACCGGGCCGTGCCCCTGATCGTGGTACATGGCAACGATGAGGTCGTAGTCGCCGCGGCCCGCGAGGAAGAAGGCCGTGTCCGCGGGGAGTGGGCCGCGGGCATCGATCCCGTCTGCTTGGAGCCGCTCGATGGCTGGTGTGATCTTCTCTGCCTCCTCGCCATAGCCGAAGAGGCCGTTCTCCCCAGCATGCGGGTTGATGGCGCAGACCCCGATCCTCGGCTGGGCCACGCCTGCCCGCTTCATGGCCTCGTCGCCCCGGCGGACGGTGCGCTCAACGAGGCCCGGCTCGATCTTGCGGATTGCGTCGATGAGGCCGATGTGCGTCGTGACGTGGATGACCTTGACCTTGGGGGTCGAGAGCATCATCGAAACCTCCTCAACGCCCATGAAGTGCGCGAGCAGTTCGGTGTGACCCGGGTAGATGTGCCCGGCCCTGTGGAGGGCGGACTTGTTCAGTGGGGCGGTGCAGATGCCCTGGACCCGGCCGGCCGAGGCCAGCTGGCACGCGATCCTGACATAGTGGTACGCCGCGTTGCCTGCCTCCGCCGATTCCTCGCCCCACGCGAGGTTCTCGGGCAGGAGGCCGGGGTCGATGACGTTGACACGACCGGGGGCGAAGACGGCGTCCTCGACACCCTCGACCGTGACCACCTCGGCTGCGAGACCGAGAGCTTCGGCGGCGAGGCGCAGGCGGTGGGCGTCTCCGACCACCACAGGGCGACTGTCGGCATAGGCGCTCGGGTGGACCAGTGCGCCGACGGTGACTTCGGGGCCGATTCCGGCGCCGTCGCCCATGGTGACGGCGATGAAGGGCCGGTCGTCGTATTCGGTGGACATGCAGATCTCCGTTGTCTCTGGGGGTTCTTCGGGTCGGTCAGTGTGCTGGGGTGCTGGCACGGGGGATGGAATAGAAAGCCTGGATCGATCGATAGAGCTGGACGAGCACGAGCGGATCGCCGAAGCTGCCGGGCTTCGTGGCGACGAGCCGCCCGTCGTCGGCGGTGCTGACGACGGCGCCGTGCTGGACGGCCTCGCGAGGCACCAGTGAGGTGATGCCGAGGGCGTCCAGGACCTCGCGCGCGGTCTCGCCCCCGGTGAGGATGAGGTCCGCCTGCAGGCCCTGCAGGCTCTCGCTGGCAATGCCAGCGAGGTGCGTGACCAGGACGGCGGAAATCGCGGGATCTACGGCCCCGTCGGCGACCGTCACCGCGACCGGATGGCCCCGGTCCAATGCCGTCCTGATCCTCGACGCCGCAAGGGACTGGTCCTCCGGCGCCGGGCCGATGGCGACGACGTGGAATCCCTCCGCGGCGAGGTGGTCCAGCTGGCGCCGTGCCGTGGGGGAGGCGGAACCGACGACGGCGAGCACCGGGCGGTGGTGCGGCGCCGATCCGGGCGGGAACGAGGGACCGGCGGGGAGAGCCGGATCGGCGGGGGAGTGCGTGGTCGGCGCGGATCCGTGCGCGAGGTGTCGGGCGAGGTGCCCGCCGAGCTGCCCCGTCCCCGCGAGGGCTACCGGGTGGCCGCCCACAAGGAATCCGAGGGGGGCGAGGGCCTCGACCACGGCGGCAACGTCGGCGTCGGTCTCGCCGTCGACGACGACGACCGCTGGCGTGCTGCCGCTCAGGCTCCTCGCGAGCCGTCCGGCGAGATCTGCCGAGCGGACGTCGTCGAGTCCCACGAAGCGAAGTTCGGTGTCCGCCGCGAAGAGCTCGTGCAGGTCCTCGGGCGGAAGGATCGACTCGGCTGCCCAGAGGCCCGAAGCGCGCAGTGGCCGGTCCCCGGCCAGAGGCCTCGCTCCTACGACTGTTCTCTCCAGCGCGGGTAGCGCGCCGGCCAGGACGACGTGGTAGCCCAGTCCCGTCAGGGCCGCGATCTCTGCGCCGATGTTCCCGCGCCAGAGCGAGTCGGTCTTCTTGAACACGAGCGCCTCGCGCGCCGTGTCTGTCTCCTCCAGCGCGATCTGCACAGCTTCGGCCGCAGCCGGTGCGGCAAGCCCGCGGGAGTGGGTGTCGACGACGGCGACTTCGGCGCCTGGTGTGGGGGAACCGCCGTGGTGGGCGTGCGCCGTCGTGAGCGTGATCTGCGCGGCGAGGCCGTGGGCCGCGAACTGCTGGCCGACCTCGGCTGCGCCCGAGAAGTCGTCCGCCAGAACAAGCACGAGTGGCATGTCGCTTCTCCGTCCTGATGGCTTCCTGATGGTCCGTGAGACCTGTGTCACCAGCAAGCATGACATGATTGCGCGAAACGCGCTAGTTCTATTGCTCAATTCGCGCAGGAATGGAATAGTTGAGGCAATCGAAGACGATTCCGGTCCGAGCGGAACTTCACGGGATTGCGCACATCGCGCAGAACGCGCAGGTTTCCCCTTTCGACCACCATTCATCGACAGGAAGAACTCATGAGCGACCTCCCGTCCACGGTTCCTGCAGGGGAACTGCCCATCTCGAAGCTTGTCCTCGGCACGATGACGTTCGGGGACACTGCCGACGAGGCCACCGCCCGCCGCATGTTCGACGAAGCCCTCGATGCCGGCATCACGGCGGTCGACACCGCCAACGGCTACGCCGGCGGTGCGACCGAGGAAATCCTCTCCCGCCTGCTCAAGGGCAGGAGGGACGAGGTCTTCCTGGCGACGAAGGCCGGCATGCCTCATCCGGACCACGGAAGCCACTCGCCGCTCTCGGCGGTTGGTCTGCGCCGCTCCGTCGAGGGCAGCCTCAAGCGCCTCGACGTCGAGAGCGTCGACCTCTTCTACCTCCACCAGCCCGACCGTTCCGCCCCTCTCGAGGAGACCCTCGGTGCCGTGGCGGAGCTTGCGGCCGAGGGCAAGATCAAGGCCCTCGGGGTCTCGAACTTTGCCGCATGGCAGATCGCCGACCTCATCCATGTCGCGGACCGCGTCGGTGCGCCCCGTCCCGTCGTCGCGCAGCAGCTCTACAACCTCCTGGCCCGCCGGGTCGAGGAGGAGTACCTCGAGTTCGCCCGTGTGCACCGGATTCACACCATGGTCTACAACCCGCTCGGCGGAGGACTCCTCACTGGCAGGCACAGCTTTGAGGCCAAGCCGACGGAAGGGCGGTTCGGCGACTCGCGGCTCGCTGTGATGTATACGGAGCGGTATTGGGATCCGCGGCTGTTCGAGGCCGTGCAGTCGCTCACCGGCATCGCGGACGGCGCCGGCATCTCCCTCGTCGAGCTCTCGCTGCGCTGGCTGGCCCATCACGGCGGCGTCGGCTCGGTACTCCTCGGAGGCTCGAAGGTCGAGCAGCTCCGGTCCAACATCGCGGCCGTCGCCCGCGGTCCCCTTCCGGCCGACGTCGTCGAGGCGTGCGATAGGGTCGGCGCCATGCTGCGCGGCCCCATGCCGGCCTACAACCGCTGATCCTGGACTATCCGCAACAATCGAGAGTGGAACAGACATGACATCCTCCCCCCAGGTCCTCGAGTTCGCGAGGAAGATCCGCGCGCGCGAGCGCGCCGTCGGCTACTGGTGCGTGCTCGACGCTCCAGTCGCCACGGAGCGGATCGCCCTGCTCGGCTACGACTACGTCGCCCTCGACGCCCAGCACGGCCTGCTCGGCTACTCGGGCGTGCTGCATGGGCTCATGGCCATCGATGCCGGCCAGCGCGCCGTAGGCCTCGTCAGGGTCGACGACAACAACCCGACCTCGATCGGCCGGGCGCTCGACGCAGGCGCTGCCGGCGTCATCGTCCCTCTCGTCGACACTGCTGAGCAGGCCGCCGCCGCCGTCGCGGCAGCCAAGTACCCGCCGCTGGGGCGCCGCTCCTACGGTCCGATGCGCTCGGCGCTGCGCGTCGGCCCGATCCCGGCGGAGGCCAATGCCTCGACGCTCGTGTTCGCCATGATCGAGACGCCCGAAGGGCTCGCGAACGTCAAGGAGATCTGCGCGACCCCGGGCCTCGACGGCGTCTACGTCGGGCCGTCGGACCTCTCCCTGGCCGTGGGCGGGGCCTTCCCGGGCGATCCGGCTATCCAGGCCGAGTTCGACGAGGCCCTGGCCGCTGTCGCGGACGCGGCCGCGACCGCTGGCGTCGCGGCTGGCATCCACACCGCGGCGGGGACGATCGCGGCGCAGCGCTTCCAGCAGGGGTTCACCTTTGCGAGCGTCGCCTCCGACCTCACCCACCTCGAGCTGGCCGCCAAGGCCCATCTCGACGCAGCAAGCACGGAGGACTGAGGACACTATGACCAGCAACGCCCTCGACAGCGCCTACAGCGCCGTCACCCGCGATGGAGTCCTCCGCCATGCCGACGGCGCGACCTTCGCCTACCTTCCCGCGGCAACCGTCCAGTCTCACGCAGCCAATCTCCAGACGCTCCCCGACGGGCGCCTCGCCTGCGTCTGGTTCGGCGGCACTCAGGAGGGCATCAGTGACATCTCGGTCTGGTTCTCAGCCCTCGAACCAGGCGGCGACCGCTGGTCCGAGCCCGAGCAGCTCTCGCACGACAGCGCACGGTCCGAGCAGAATCCGATCCTCTTCGCGCCCGCAGGGGACGAGGTGTGGCTCGTGTACACGGCCCAGAGGGCAGGCAACCAGGACACCGCAGAGGTGCGCCGCCGGATCTCGCAGGACAGCGGCAGGACCTGGGCGCCAGCCGAGACGCTGTTTGCCGCCACGGAGGCGGGAGGCGTGTTCGTGCGTCACCAGCCCCTCATCCTCCCCTCGGGCCGCTGGCTCATCCCGGTCTTCCGCTGCCTCACGACGCCGGGCGAAAAGTGGGTCGGCAACAACGACGACAGCGCCGTCATGATCTCCGACGACGCCGGCCGAACGTGGCGGGAACAGCTCATTCCCGGCAGCCAGGGCTGCGTCCATATGGACATCCAGCCTCTGGCCGACGGCTCGCTCCTCGCCCTCTTCCGCAGCCGCTGGGCCGACGCGATCTACGAGTCTCGCTCCGAAGACGACGGTGCCACGTGGACCCAGCCGGTCCCCACCGAGCTGCCGAACAACAACTCGTCGATCCAGTTCACCGCACTGGCCGACGGACGGCTTGCTCTTGTCTACAACCACCGCCGGGCCGAGGAGACGACAGAGCGTCGCCTCTCGCTGTACGACGAGATAGACGACGACGGGCTCGTCGAGGAGGGCGCGCCCGCCGCCCAGGCCGCGGCCGACGTCGAGCCCTCGCCGCCCGTGGGCAGCCGAAGCGCTTTCTGGGGCACCCCGCGTGCACCCATGACCCTCGCCATCTCCGAAGACTCCGGGCGTACGTGGCCTGTCCGTCGAAATCTCGAGGTGGGGGACGGGTACTGCCTGTCCAACAACTCCCGCGACGGGCTCAACCGCGAGTACTCCTACCCGTCCATCCATCAGGGTTCGGACGGCGAGCTCCACATCGCGTACACCTACTTCCGGCAGGCCATCAAGTACGTCAAGGTCAGCCCCGAATGGGCCTACGCCGGGACGACCACCCCCGGTGGTGACACCGATGCCTGAGCCGCGCCACGCCGTCGTGACCGGCTGCAGCTCGGGTATCGGGCAGGCCATCTCCCGCAGTCTGATCTCCGATGGATGGCGAGTGACGGGCCTGAGCCGCACGGAGACCGCGCTCGGGCCGTCCTTTGCCTGGAAGCGCGTGGACCTGGGCGACGCGGCCGACGTCGCTCGGGTAGGTACCGGACTTCCCTCCGCCGACGCCTTCGTCCACGCGGCGGGGCTCCAGCGGACGGCCCGCCTGGGAACGCTCGAGCCTGAGGCCCTGCAGGAGATGTTCGCGGTGCACGTGGGGGCGGCCAGCATCCTGGCTGACCGGCTCGTGCCAGCGATGCCTGACGGCGCGCGGATCGTGCTCATCGGCAGCCGGACGGCTGCGGGGGCGGCAGGCAAGAGCCATTACGCCTCGACGAAGGCCGCGGTCCTGGGGCTGGGCAGGTCGTGGGCCAAGGAGCTCGCTCCGCGCGGCATCACCGTCAACGTCGTGTCTCCCGGTCCAACGGATACCCCGATGCTCGCCGACCCGGCACGGGTCGACGTGCCGCCGGTCGTCCCGCCACTCGGACACCTTGTGGATCCGGAGGACGTCGCGGCCGTCGTCGCCCTCCTCGTGGGACCGCATGGACGTTCGATCACTGGCCAGGACTACGTCATCTGCGCGGGAGCGTCGCTGTAGCGCGCGCACCACGCCCTCGCCGGGCGAATGGCTACGATGAGGGGAACCGGCGCCCCGCTGCGGATTCGACGCGCGCGCCTCACCCGAGGGGGACCAAGATGACGACGGCGAAGTCACGGCGCGAGGAAATCTACCAGCTCGCCGTCACCGCAGGGCTCGCATCAGTCGAGGAGCTCTCTGAGCGATTCGGCGTCACAGCGTCGACGATCCGCCGGGACCTCGCGGCCCTCAACGAGCAGGGGAAGCTCGCGAGGACCTACGGCGGGGCGCTTGCTATCGGGGCCCATCCGGAGGCGTCTCTGAGGCAGCGCATCGGCGAGGCCTTCGAGGAGAAGCAGGCCATCGCCCGATGGGCGGCCCAACAGGTCCAGCCACGCGAGTCCATCCTCCTCGACGGCGGGTCGACCGTCGGCGCACTCGCCCACGCGCTGCGCGGGCACGCTGACCTGACCGTCACCACCCCAGCGCTCAATACGGTCCAGGAACTCGCCGATTCGCCCGGCATCCACGTCGACTGCCTCGGCGGCAGGCTCCGCAGTCTGAGCCAGACGTTCGTTGGCCCCCTCGCCGAGGCCACGCTCGAACGGATGACCTTCGACAGGGTTTTCCTCGGCGCAGACGCCGTCACGGCAGAGGACGGGATCTGCGAGGCCGATCAGGCGCAGACCCGTCTCAAGGAGCTCATGGCCCGTCGGGGTCAGCACGTTTACGTGCTTGCGGACTCGAGCAAGCTCGGGCAGCGCCCGTTCCACGCTTGGGTGCGCCTGCCCCTGCCGTGGACGCTCGTGACGGACGATTCCGCCGACCCCCACCAGATCGACTTGTTCCGGAGCTCCGGGGTCCGAGTTCATGCCGTTGAGCGGCGGCACATGGTGGGGGACATGGGCGAGGAGGCCGGTAAGGCGAGCTGAACATGCAAGCTCCGCTATCATGCTGAAAATCTACATAGTCCTAGACCAACTAAGTGTTGGACGAACAGTAATCGCTGACCCCATGCTGGATGAGCCAGTCGAACGTGACTGGCATCACCCGAAGGGATCACTATGTCAGCGTCGACATCCGCCGTACGCGCCCAGCACGGCAAAGCGCGCACCGCGGCCATCTCCGGTTTCCTTGGCAGCACGCTCGAGTACTACGACTTCTTCATCTTCGGCTCCGCTGCTGCCCTGTTCTTCGGGAAGCTGTTCTTCCCGGACGCGGGCGCCGCAAGCGAGCTGCTCTCGTTCGCGACCCTCGGCGTCGCGTACATCGCACGCCCCCTTGGGGCGATCATGTGGGGCCATTTCGGCGACCGCTTCGGCCGTAAGAACGTCCTCGTCCTGACCCTCGTCCTCATGGGGGCTTCGACGTTCCTCATCGGCTGCCTCCCGACCTACTCGGGCGTCGGGCTGGTCGCCCCCATCGCGCTCGTTGCGCTCCGCCTCGTCCAGGGCATCTCCGCCGGCGGCGAGTCGCCCGGCTCGAGCTCCCTGACCCTCGAGCACTCCCCCGAGGGGCGGCGCGCGTTCTTCACGAGCTTCACGATGAGCGGCATCCAGTTCGGCATCGTCATCTCGAGCCTCATCTTCATCCCGGTCACCATGCTCCCGCAGGAGGCACTCATGAGCTGGGGCTGGCGCGTGCCGTTCCTGCTCAGCGCCGTCGTCACACTCGTGGCCTTCTACCTCCGCCGCAGGCTCGAGGAGCCCGAGGTCTTCGAGGAGCTGAAGGACGACGCCAAGACCGCGGCCATCCCGCTCGTCGAGCTCTTCCGCAACGACTTCCCCAATGTCATCCGCGTGACCCTCGCCGCGCTCGTGACCATGGTGAACACCGTCTTCACGGTCTTCGCCCTCGCTTACGCCACTCAGGTCGTCAAGCTCGACAAGCCCATGATGCTCGTCGTCATCGCCGTGGCGAACCTCGTCACCGTCTTCACGCAGCCGATGTGGGCGCGCCTGTCCGACAAGATCGGCCGCAAGCCCGTATTCATCACCGGGACGATCGGCAGCGCGGTCCTCGTGTTCGCCTTCTTCACGGTCCTCGGCACGGGCAACTGGCCGCTCATCTTCCTCACCGCGATCGCCCTCACCGGCGTGTTCTACGCGATGCCCAACGGCGTGTACCCTGCCTACTTCCCCGAGCTGTTCCCGGCTCGCACCCGCTACTCGGGAATGGCCGTGAGCCTCATGCTCGGACTCCTCGTGGCTGGCTTCACCCCAGCGATCGGCACCGCCCTCACTGCGGGGAACCCCGCCAACTGGGGTCCCGTCGCTTGGATGACCGTCGGCTTCTGCGCGGTCGCTGCGGTCGGCGCCATGACGGCGCGCGAGACGTTCCGCACCCCGAAGGCCGAGCTCGGACTCAAGCCCGCGCGCCGGTCTGCAAGGGCAGTAGCGCACGACGCCGTCCAGGAGCCTGCCGCCTGATGCCCACCGCCTTCAGCTCCCGCCCCTCGAACCCCCACCTGATCGGCCTGATCGGCGCCAACGTCGGCGGCTCGCTCACTCCGCTCCTGCACGAGCGTGAGGCCGCCGCGCAGGGCCTGCGGCTCGCGTACCGCACGCTGGACATCGACGGGCTCGGCCTTTCCCCCGACGCCGCCGGGCAGCTCGCGCGCGACGCCGTCCGCCTCGGCTACACCGGCCTCAACGTGACCCACCCGTGCAAGCAGACGGTGATGACCGGCCTCGACGAACTGTCGGAGGACGCACGGGATCTCGGGGCGGTCAACACGGTGACTGTCGAGTCAGGAGCGCCAGACGGCGCTGGCGCCCCGCGGCTGGTCGGCCGCAACACGGATCACTCGGGCTTCCGCGCCGCGCTCTCCGCGGGCCTCCCGGGCGCGGCATTGGGGACGGTCGTCCTGGTCGGGGCTGGCGGGGCGGGGTCCGCCGTCGCGCACGCACTCGTCGCGGCGGGCACCCAGCACCTCCTGATCGCCGACGCCGACCCCTCCCGCGCCGCGGCCGTGGCCGTGCGTCTCGATCGTCACACGCAGGGACAACGGGTCACTGCGATCGCCCTCGACGAGGTGACGGACGCGCTCGTGGAGGCGGACGGCGTCGTCAACGCCACCCCGATCGGGATGGTGGGCCACCCGGGCACGCCCTTCGACGCCTCGGTCCTGACGCCGCGGCACTGGGTGGCCGACGTCGTCTACCGCCCGCTCGTCACCCAGCTTGTCAAGGCGGCCCTCGCCGTGGGTTGCCGGGTGCTCGACGGCGGGTGGCTCACCGTGGGCCAGGCCGCCGACGCGTTCGAGCTGTTCACCGGCCTCCCCGCCGACCGGGCACGGATGCGTGCCCACTTCCTCGACCTCGTCGCCGACCAGACTCTCTGAAAGGGCCCCCAGTGACCTCCCCTGCCAAGTACCGCGTCGGCATCGTCGGCTGCGGCGCCATCAGCCGCAACCACCTCGAGGCCTTCGCCGCGATCCCCGAGGCCACGGTCGTCGCGGTGTGCGACGTCGACGCCGACCGCGCCCGCGCCACCGCCTCGCAGTGGGGGATCGAGCACGCTTACGGCTCCGTCGAGGAGCTCCTCGCCGCGGGCATCGACATCGTTTCCGTGTGCACCCCGCATCCGACGCACGAGGAGGTGGTCCTCGCCGCGGCCGCGGCCGGCGCCCACGTGCTGTGCGAGAAGCCGATCGCGATCGACCTCGCCTCCGCCGAGCGGATGGTCGCCGCGTGCGACGCCGCCGGGGTGCGCCTGGGGGTCTTCTTCCAGCGCCGCTTCTGGCCGGCCGCGCAGCGCCTCCGGGCCGCCGTCGACGATGGCACGATCGGCCGCCCGATCCTCGGCCACGCCTCGGTGATCCTGCACCGCGACCCGTCGTACTACAGCGCGGCAGCGTGGCGTGGAACCTGGGCGACCGACGGCGGCGGCGTCCTCATGACCCAGGCCATCCACTACATCGACCTCCTCCAGTGGCTCATGGGCGAGGTCGTCGAGGTCCACGGGCACATCGCGACGTTCACCCACAGCATCGAGGTCGAGGACACGGCCGCCGCCGTCATCCGCTTCGCCTCCGGCGCCATCGCGACCCTGTCCGCGACGACCGCCGCGACCCCGAGCCTCGGCGTGAGCATCCGCATTACGGGCGAGACCGGCGCGACGGCCGAGCTCAGCGAGTTCCCCGAGGGCGCCGACGGCCGCGTGACCCTGTTCGCCCGTGGCGGGACGATCGAGTCCGAGCCCGTCCAGCCCGCCGGGGTCGACCCTAACGTGGACCTCGCCACCATCAACGGCCAGCTCATCCCGCACCACACCGCGCAGATCCGGGACTTCGTCTCTGCGCTCAGCGCGAATGACGGTGAGGGCCGCGAGCCCGCCATCACCGGCCCCGACGCGACCGCGGCCCTGAGAATCCTGCTCGCCGTGTACGAGTCGTCGCGCACCGGCCGCCCCGTCACCTTCTCCCGAGAGGACGCCCTCGCATGAACGCCCCCCAGAATCCGGCCAGCCGTCGCCTCGGCAGCGAGCCACTGACCCTCGGCCGCAACGGCCGCCCGCAGCGCACCCTCCGCAACCGGCTGTGGAGCTCGCCCATGGAGCGCAACTACGGAACCACGGACGGGCGCATCACCGAGCAGTACGCCGACTACCTCGTGACCCGCGCGAGGGCCGGGCTCGCCGTCGTGACCACCGAGGCCACGTATGTGCGCGCCGACGGCAAGGGCCGCACCCACCAGCTCGGCCTGCACGACGACGCCGTGATCCCGGGGTTCCGGACCCTCACCGACGCGATCCATGCGGAAGGCGCACTCGTCGCCGTCGAGATCAACCACGGCGGCCGCACCGCGCAGTCGGCCTCGACCGGGTTCCCGAACGTCGCGCCGTCGCCCGTGCCGTGCGAGGTCGCCGGCGGCGAGATGCCGCGCGCGCTCACCACGCAGGAGTGCCGCGAGGTGGCCGCGGGCTACGGCGAAGGGGCGCGCCGCGCCGTCGAGGCCGGGTTCGATGTCATCAGCATCCATGGGGGCCACGGGTACCTGATCCACCAGTTCATGTCCGCCCGAACCAACGGCCGCACCGACGAGTTCGGCGTCCCCGAGGCCTTCCCGAACCTCGTCATCGCGGCTGTCCGCGCCGCAGCCCCCGAGGCGATCGTGGGCATGCGCGTCTCGATGGTCGAGGGTGTCCCGGATGGACTGGACGCCGCGCAGACGCTCGACGTCGTCTCCCGCCTCGACCTCGACGCCCTCGACTTCCTCGACCTCTCCGCCGGCAGCTACGAGGCCGGCGAGTGGATCGTGCAGTCGGGGGAGTGGAAGCCCGGCGTCCTCGCCGAATACGCGCGCGCCTACCGCCGCTTCGGCCTCCCGCTCGGCCTGGCCGGACGGCTCAACTCTCCGGAGGCGATCGAGTCCGTCCTGGCCGCCGGAGACTCCGACTTCGTCTCCCTCGGCCGCGCGGTCCACGCGGACCCGCAGTTCGTGCCCGCGGTCCTTGGACACAGCGTCCTCGACCGCCGGGCCTACCGGCCGTGCATCGCGTGCAACGTGTGCATCGACAACCTCGGCCTCGGCCAGGTCACGTGCACCGTCAACCCAGCGGTCGGCCGCTCCCGGGTCCCCGTCCCGACGCCGCGTGTGCGCGGCGCCGAGGCGTCGCACGACGGCGGCACCGCACCCCGCGACGTCGTCCCCGCTGCCGCCGCGCCCCACGCGGTCGTCCTGGGTGCCGGGCCCGCAGGCCTGACCGCTGCGCGCGAGCTCGCGGAGGCCGGCGCGCGTGTGACCATCCTCGACGCGGCGGATCGGATCGGCGGGCAGTTCGGGCTCGCCGCGCGCATGCGCCCGACGCCGGACTTCCACCGCTACCTCGACTGGAACCGCGCCGAGATCGAGCGGCTCGGCATCACACTGAGCCTCGGTGCCCCGGTCGATGCCGACGGGCCACAGGCGCTTGCGGCCCTTGCACGCGACCACCGCGCGGATGCGATCGTCGTCGCGACGGGCGGGAAGCGTCCCCAGCCCGGCTTCCCCGTGACCGGCGCTGGTTCTCAGAGCGCGGCGCACGACGGCGTGCTCGACGTCCGCGACTGGCTCGCGGCCCACAGGGGGATCCTCGATGGCACCGATCCCGCGCCCGAGGCCGTGACGATCTGGGGCGCGGACTCCGTCGCGATGTCCGCCGCGGACACCCTCGCGACCCACGGCACGAGCGTTCTCCTCGTCGGGCCGGAGCAGGCCATCGCCCCCGAGTCCGGCCGCCGAGCCAAGATCCTCGCCGTCCCCCGGCTCGAGGCCAACCCGGGCGTGCGGATCGTGCTCGACTCCCGCATCGTCGAGGCCGAGGCGCCCGGCACCCTCTCCGGCCGCGTCCGAGTGGTCGGGGCGGGCGGCGAGCAGTGGCTCGACGCCCCGGGGCCCCTCCTCGTCTCGCGCGGCGTCGTTCCGCTCAGCGCCGCCGTCGACCTCGCGGGCCGCGAGGCCGCCCTGAGCCTGGGCGCTGGCGTTCCCGTGGTGCTCGCGGGGACCGTCGCCGACCCGCTGCCGCCCACGGCGTCGAACGCCATCAAGCACGGGTACGACGCCGCGCAGCGCCTCGCCCAGTACCTTGCCGCCGGCATCTCGCCGTCCGGACCGGACACCCGCACTCCGACCCGCTCCTTGGAAGGAGCCCTCGCATGACAGCCTCCCCGCAGCCGTCCGTGGCGAAGCGAGAGGTAGGCCTGGCCCAGCTCTCGCTCCTCGACACGGCGCCGCCTGACCTCGTGCTCATCGCGGCAGAGGCCGGGTTCGACTTCATCGGCGCCCGAGTGCGTCCCGTGACGCGGACCGAGCGCAAGTACGACCTGTCGCCCGGTTCCCCGATGCTCGCCGAAACCCTCGCGAACGTCCGGTCGACCGGGGTCCGCGTCCTCGACACGGAGTTCCTCCTGATCGACGGCACGAACGGCGCCGGCGCGCCCGCATCACCCGATGCCGCGCGCGGCCGGGCCGACGGCCAGCGCGACGCGTGGCTCCCCATGCTCGAGGCAGCGCGCGCCCTCGGCGCAGAGACCCTGACGGTCGCAGCGGCGGACCCGGACCCCGTCCGCTTCGCCGAAACCCTCGCCCTCCTCGCCGAGGACGGTCGCGAGTTCGGCATCACCCCCACGCTCGAGCCCATCTCCTACCAGCGCATCAACTCGCTCGCCTCCGCCGCCGCGGCCGCGCGGGCCGCCGGGGCGAGGGTCGTCGTCGACACGCTGCACTTCCGGCGCTTCGGGGGTGCGCTCGAGGAGCTCGCCGCCATGGCCGATCTCGTGCCCATGCTGCAGCTCTGCGACGCCCCCGCCGCGCGTCCCGCGGACCGCGAGGGCCTCATCCACGAGTCCCGCGCCGCCCGTCTCGCCCCCGGCGAGGGCGGACTCAACCTGGCCGAGATCGTCGCGGCGCTGCCGAGCGGCACCCCGGTGAGCGTCGAGGCGCCGTCTCCCGCCGACGTCGTGCGCCTCGGCGAGCTCGGCTGGGCCCGGCACCTCAAGCGGGCCGCGGACCGTGTCCTTGAGGAAGCCCACACCCTGATCCCGTCTTCCGCAGAATCGAACGGAGCCACCCGATGAACGCCCAGCCCACACCTGCTGCCGAGAACGGCACGGTCGAGACCGACGTCCTGGTCATCGGCTCCGGAGCCGGCGGTCTCGCCGCGGCGGTGACGGCCGCCTACCACGGGCTGCGCGTCGTCGTCGTCGAGAAGGCCGACGTGTGCGGCGGCGCGACCGCGTGGTCCGGCGGCTGGGCGTGGACTCCCGGGAACCCCCTCGCGAAGGCAGACGGCGTGGACGAGGACCCCGAACTGTTCCGCACCTACCTCCGCCACCGGCTCGGAGAACGGTACGACGGCGCGCGCATCGACGCGTTCCTCGAGGCGGTCCCGCACATGGTCGGCTTCTTCGAGGAGAAGACCCGGCTCCAGTTCACGCCCGGGGCCAAGATCCGGGACATCTACGGCAAGACCCCGGGCGCCGGGACCGGCCACCGCTCCGTGGGCCCCGCGCCCCTCGACGCCAGGCGGCTCTCGCCGCGCGTCCGGAAGCTCCTGCGCGGACAGCTGTACGAGACGTCGTTCCTGGGCATGGGCATCATGGCCGGGCCGGATCTGGCCAAGATCCTCTCCGCATCGCAGGGCAGCCTGCCGGGCCTCGCGTACTCGGCGTGGCGGGTGGGGCGGCACCTGCTCGACCTGGCCGTGCACCGTCGCGGGATGCACCTCGTCAACGGGACTGCGCTCGTGGGACGGCTGCTGCAGAGCGCCGACGACCTCGGCGTCGAGGTGCGCGTGTCGACGCCGGCCGTCCGGCTCCTCACCGCGGACGCGGCTGCTCATGGCGGCGAGCACGACGGCGGGCGGGACGACGGCGGGCGGGTCGCCGGCGCCGTCGTGCGCGGTGTCCGGCCTGACGGATCTGAGGTGGAGTACGAGATCCGCGCCGCGCGCGGCGTCGTTCTTGCGGCGGGCGGGTTCCCGAACGACGTCGAGCGGCGGCGCGAGCTGTTCCCGAAGACGCCCACGGGCCGCGAGCACTGGACGCTCGCCCCGAAGGAGACCACCGGCGACGGCATCACCCTCGGCGAGTCCGTCGGTGCGCTGTTCCAGACGGACGTCGAGTCGGCTGCGGCGTGGTGCCCCGTCTCCCTCGTCCCGTACACGGTCGGGAAGGCCCCTGCGTTCGGGCGGAACGGCGTGTTCCCGCACATCATGGACCGCGCGAAGCCCGGCTCGATCGGGGTACGTCGGGACGGCAAGCGGTTCGTCAACGAGGCCAACGGATACTACGACTATGTCTCCGGGCTCATTGCGGCGACGCCCGAGGGCGATGCGGTCGAATCGTGGCAGATCGCCGACTCGCGGTTCGTGCGCAAGTACCCGCTGGGGATGGCCAAGCCGCTGCCCGTGCCGCTGTTCCCGTACGTTCGCAACGGGTACCTCGTGAAGGGCCGGACGCTCGAGGAACTCGCGGCCAAGTGCGGGATCGACCCGGCCGGGCTGCGCGAGACCGTCGAGCGGTTCAACGAGAACGCCCGCCTCGGCGTGGACCCCGAGTTCGAGCGCGGCGAGACCGAGTTCAACCGCTATGGCGGCGACGCGAAGGTGGGGCCGAACCCGTCACTCGCGCCGATCGAGAAGGGCCCGTTCTACGCGGTCAAGGTGGTCCCGGGGTCCTTCGGGACGTTCGCGGGCCTCGCCGCGGATGGCCGCGCGCGGGTGCTGCGCGCCGATGGGTCCGCGATTGCCGGCCTCTTCGTGGCTGGCAACGACCAGGCCAACATCATGGGCGGCTTCTACCCGGCCGGCGGCATCAACCTCGGGCCGGCGCTCACGTTCGGGTACGTCGCAGGCCGCGAGCTCGCCGGCGCGGAGGTGTACGAGGACAGCGGGACGGTGCCGGCTGGCCGGGATCACGTTCGGTCCTGCGGCGCCGGGTCGGTCGCCGGCACCGCCTGACCCCCTGGATTCCGCGTCGGTTCCTGCTCGCTGCGAGCCCCACACGGGGCCCGGATCCCCGACACGCCGGGAATCCGGGCCCGCGCCACGGCCAGACCGAGCAGGAACGGACGCAGCGAGGCTACCGCCCCGCGCTCAGCCGTCGAATCCCGTCGACGCGCTCACCGACTCCCACGCGGCGACCTCGGCGGCCTGCGCCGCGGCCGCTGCGCGGTATCCGGCGAGCGCGTCCTGCCCCAGGAGGAGGAACGCGGGCGTTTCCTCGGCCTCGACGGCCGCGATGATCGCCTGCGCGGCCCTGGCGGGGTTGCCGGGCTGCGTCCCGTGGTAGGTGTCGTGCTCCTTGCGGCGCAGGCCGGCCGTTTCGGCGTAGTCCTCGATCGGCGCCGGGGACTGGGTCAGGGAGCGGCCCGCGAAGTCAGTGCGGAATCCGCCCGGCTCCACGGCGGTCACCGAGATCCCCAGTGGTGCGAGCTCCTTCTGCGCGGAGCCCGAGATTCCCTCGAGTGCGGCCTTCGTGGCCGAGTAGAACCCCGAGCCGGGAGGGCACAGGCGCGCACCGATCGAGGAGATGTTCACGATCGCCCCCGAACGCCGCGCCCGCATCCCCGGCAGGACGGCCTTCATCATCGCGACGGGCCCGAACACATTGGTCGCGAACAGGCGGGCGACATCGGCGTCTTCGCCCTCTTCGACGGCCGAGCGGTACCCGTACCCGGCGTTGTTGACGAGCACGTCGACCTGTCCGAACCGCTCTTCGGCGGCAGCGACGGCCGCGGCGACCTGTGCCGCATCGGTGACGTCGAGGGAGAGGGCGAGGGCGGCGTCGGGGTGGGCGTCGGCGAGGCCGGCAACCGAGCCGGCGTCGCGCGCGGTCACGACGGCGCGGTCTCCCTGCGCGAGGACTGCCTCGGCGAGCGCGCGGCCGAGGCCGGTTGAGCAGCCGGTGATGAACCAGACGGGTGTGCCAGTCATGGGTGTTCCTTCCGAAGGTTGGTTGGCCAGAGTCCCAGTCAACCCGCCGAAGCCTCAGCGTGGGAGGTGCCGCTGATCGGTGTACCGGCAGTACCTCCCCAAGCGGGCAGACACGGCGTACATTCGGTGGCACACCTCGGACCCGGAGGAAGGGCCATGCTCGGTCTGGAACTCATCGTCGCCTTGGGCGCGGCGGTCGTCCTCGGGAGCCTGCTGGCGCCGCGGCTGAGGATCAGCCAGCCGGTGGTCCTGATCGCCTGCGGCCTCGCGCTGAGCCTCATCCCCGTGTTCCGTGGAGTCGGCCTGCCCCCGGAGACCGTCCTGCTGCTGTTCCTCCCGGTGCTCCTGTACTGGGAGAGCCTCACGACGTCGCTGCGCGAGATCCGCCGGTTCATCCGCGGCATCATGCTCTCGGCCACGCTCCTCGTGGTGGTCACGGCGGCCGCCGTCGCCGCCGTCGCGCACGCGCTAGGAGTCGACTGGGGCTCCGCGTGGATCCTCGGCGCGGCGGTGGCCCCGACCGACGCGACCGCCGTCGCCGCCCTCGGCCGCGCACTCCCGCGGCGCCAGCTCACCACGCTGCGCGCGGAGAGCCTCGTCAACGACGGCACAGCGCTCGTCATCTACGGTGTCGCGCTCAGCGCCGCGGCCGGGGGCGGCGCCTTCAGCCCGCTCCTCGTGACCGCCGACTTCCTCTACTCCTTCCTCGGCGGCGCGGCCGTGGGGGTCGCGGTGGGCTGGGCGATGCTCGAGGGCCGCAAGCGGATCGACAACGCGATGGTCGGCAACGCAGCCACGCTCCTGACCCCGTTCGCCGCGTTCCTCGGCGCCGAGCTCATCCACGCCTCGGCGGTCCTGGCCGTCGTTGCGTGCGGCCTGTACCTCTCGCAGGCGGCCCCGCTGGCCATCTCGGCGTACACGCGCCAGCAGACCGTCGCGGTCTGGTCGCTCGCGAGCTTCATGCTCAACGGCGCGCTGTTCGTGCTCGTGGGCCTGCAGCTGCCCGTGTCGGCGGCGGGGCTCTGGGCCTCCGAGGGCCGCGCCAACGGGCAGGCGATCGGGCAGATCCTCCTCGTCGGCGTCGCGGTGTACGCGACGATCCTGCTGACGCGCCTCGCGGTCCTGATCCTCTCCGCCTACGTGATCCGCGCCGTCGACCGCCGCCCGTACCAGCGCCAGCTGCGCACCACGAACCGCGCGAGGGTGATGAGCACGACGGCGGGCTTCCGCGGCGCGGTTTCGCTCGCCGTCGCACTCTCGATCCCCGACGCCGGCCAGTACCCTCAGCGGGACGCGATTGTGTTCCTCACGGCCTTCGTGGTGGTCGCGTCCCTCGTGGTCCAGGGGCTCGCCCTGCCGAGGGTGATCCGGTGGGCGCGGATCCCAGAGGACACGTCAGTGACCCAGGAGCTCCTGCTCGCCAAGCGCACCGCGGCCGAGGAGGCATTCCGTGCGCTGCCGGACCTTGCGCGAGAGCTCCGGATCGACGACGACGTCCTCGAACGCATCCACGCCGAGTACGACGAGCACCTCGCAGCCATGAACGCCGGCTTCGACGACAGTGACGACCCCGCGATCGTCAGGACGCGCCAGTACACGCGGCTGCGTCTGGCGCTCCTGGGCCACAAGCGCGCCACGGTGGTCCGCCTCCGCGACGCCCGCACGATCGACGACACGGTCCTGCGCATCATCCAGGCGCAGCTCGACGCGGAGGAGCTGCGCCTCGCGCGGCCGCAGGAGACGGAGTGACCGGCAACGCGCCGCTCAGGTTGTCAGCAGCTCACTCCGGAAGGCGGGCCTCGTTCAGCCGCGTGACCTGAACGGGGTCGCGGTGGTCGAAGAAGGCGCTCACCCCGGTGTCGAGGCCCGAGATCCGGGTCATCTCATCCTCGGAGAGCACAAACCCGAACACGTCGAAGTTCTCGCGGATCCGCTCGGTCCGCACGGACTTGGGGATCGCCACGACCCCGCGCTGCACGAGCCAGCGAAGCACCACCTGCGCCACTGACCTGCCGTGCGCGGCGCCGATCCCTGTGAGCGTCGGGTTGGTGAAGAGCGCGTTGCGTCCCTCTGCGAACGGGCCCCACGACTCGATCTGGACTCCGTGCTCGCGCATGAGCACCTGGTAGTCGGTCCGCTGGAAGAACGGGTGCGTCTCGATCTGGTTGACGGCCGGGACCACCTCGTTGTGCTGGATGAGGTCCACGAGCCGGTCCGGGTAGAAGTTGCTCACGCCGATGGCCCGCACGAGCCCCTCGCTGTACAGCTCCTCCATGGCACGCCACGAGCCGTAGTAGTCCCCGAGCGGCTGGTGGATGAGGTACAGGTCGAGGTAATCGAGGTCAAGCTTCTTCAGGGACTTCGCGAACGCGGCCTTGGTCGCCTCGTAGCCGGCGTCCTGGACCCAGAGCTTGGTCGTGATGAAGAGGTCCTCCCGGGGGACCCCGCTTGCGGCAACCGCGCGGCCCACGGCGTCCTCGTTCAGATATGCCGCTGCTGTGTCGATCAGCCGGTAGCCGGTGTCGAGGGCGGCGACCACGGAGCGCTCGCACTCGCCGGGGTCCGGGACCTGGAAGACGCCGAAGCCGAGGGCCGGCATCTCCACGCCGTTGTTGAGTGTGACCGTCGGGACCGTGCTCGTACGGGCGGTGGATTCAGACATGGGCTTCCTTCCGGGCAGGGGCGGCACGCCGGGCGGCGAGCTCGCGGGGGGCGATGAGGAGAAGCACGACGGCGAGGGCTGCTGCGAGCATGGCTGTCCCGCCAGCGTAGGCGGTCGCCACCTCGCGGGCCAGAGTGCCGGTACCGGCCCCGGCGGTCACGAGAACCGCCACGCCGAGCGAGCTTCCGAGCTGGTGTGCGGTGTTGACGAGTCCCGAGCCGGCGCCGGCGTCTGCCGCATGGAGGCCCGCGATCCCGGCCGCCGTGAGCGGCCCGAACGCGAGACCCTGGCCGATGCCGACGAGCACCATCGGCAGCGCAACTGCCGTCGCATACGGGGTCGAGGGCGTGACCTGCGCGAGCCACGCGATCCCCGCGAGGGTGAACGCGAGGCCCACGGCGAGCAGCGCCGCATTGCCGAATCGCCGGGTCAGGCGCGCCACGAACACCGCGACGGCGAAGTTCACCACGGTCATGGGGAAGAATGCGACGCCGGCCTCGAGCGGCGTGAACCCATAGACGCCCTGGAGGAACTGGGTCGTGAAGTAGAAGAACCCAATCATCGTGCCCGCGAACAGCATGCGGGCCACATACGCGCCGGTCCGCTCGCGGCTCGCGAAAAGCCGCAGCGGCATGATCGGCTGCGCGGCCCGCGCTTCGTTCAGCACGAGCGCGGCAAGCAGCACACCGCCCACCATGAGAGGCACGACGACGGCGGGCGCCGCCCAGCCGGCGTCGCCTGCCAGATCCGGGTCCCCCGAGGCGACGATTCCGAACACGAGCGAGCCCACTCCCAGAGTGGAGAGCACGGCGCCAGCGGTGTCGAACCGGCCACGCGCGGAGGCGGATGCCGGGATGGTCCGCACCGCGGCCCATGCGAGCGCGGCCCCGATGGGGACGTTGATCAGGAAGCCGGCGCGCCACGAGACCCATTGGGCGAGGGCACCGCCCACCACAAGGCCCACGCTCGCCCCGATCCCGGCCACGGCGCCGTAGGCCGCGACGGCGCGCGTGCGCTCCGGCCCGGGCTCAAAATGGGCGGTGAGCAGGGAGAGGGCTGTCGGCGCGACGACGGCGGCGCCGACGCCTTGGACGGCCCGCGCGGCGATGAGACACCAGCCCGCCGGGGCGAGGCCTACAAGGGCCGACGCCACGCCGAAGAGCGCCAGACCGGCGACGAAGACGCGCCGTCGGCCGAGGAGGTCACCGGCGCGGGCGCCCAGGAGCAGGAGGCCGCCGAACACGAGGGTGTACGCGTTCTGCACCCACGAAAGGTCGGTGTCGGTCAGGCCCATGGCCGCCTGGATCTGCGGCAGGCCGGTGAAGATGATCGAGTTGTCCAGGATGATCATGAAGTAGCTGACGAGGATGATCGCCAGCAACGGTCGTGTGGTGGGGCGGTGGGGAGCATGTGGCACCCTTCAAGTTCAGCGTCTCGTGGCGCGCTGTGGCAGTGGCGGGTTATCCGTGTACTGGCAGGCCACCCTTGGGACGTCACGGAACCGTAAGGCGTGAGGGGCGGATCGCCGGGCGTCCGCGGGCACGATGGTCTCGTGGAATCCGTGAATGACCATCCTTTCCGGGCGCGCGTTGCGATCATCGGCGGCTCCGGCCTCTACAGGCTCCCCGGGGCTGACCGCGTTGCAGAGATCGAGACCCCTTATGGGCCAGCGTCGGCCCCGATCTCCCTCATCGGGGGTCGCCGGCCCGGGGACCACGGGCCGGACGGCCCAGCGGTCGCCTTTCTGCCGCGCCACGGCAGCGGCCACTCGGTCGCGCCGCGGCAGGTCAACTACCGGGCCAACCTGTGGGCGCTCAAGAGCCTTGGCGTGGAGGCCGTCTTCGCGACCGCGGCGTGCGGTTCCCTCGTGCCAGAGCTCGCCCCCGGCTCGTTCGTCCTGCCGGACCAGTTCATCGACCGCACCTGGGGCCGCGCGGACACCTTCTTCGACGGCACCGGCCCCGGCGCGGCGGCTGGCGTCCAGCATCTCTCCGCCGCGGACCCCTACTGCCCCGGTCTCCGGGACGTGCTCGCGTCCGCGCTCGCGGACGCGCGGATCCCGTATGCGGCCTCTGGCACCATGGCCGTCATCAATGGCCCCCGGTTCTCCACCCGCGCCGAGTCCCGCGCGCTGGCCCAGACGGGCGCCGAGCTCGTGGGGATGACCCAGTACCCGGAGGCGGTCCTCGCCGCCGAGCTCGGCATGGGCTACGCAGCGCTGGCCTTCGTCACCGATTCCGACGCCGGCGCCTCCGCTGGTGAGGCCGTCACCGCCGAGGCCGTCTGGGAGCGCCTAGCGGGCGCCAGCCTGGTCTTCGAGCGAGTCCTCCTCGCGGCGGCCCGCCTGGTCCCCGAGGGATACGCGCCGCGGAAGCTCTTGCCGGACGAGGCCGTCGCCCGGCTCATGGCGGCCGCGGCTGCCTCGCCGGATCCCGGTCTGCTCGCGACTGGCCGGCCAGCGGCCACCGGCGGAGTGGCAGCTGGCATGGTGCCCACGCCCCCCGCGGCGTCCGTGCCCGCCGCACCTGCGCCCGCTGCACCCGCGCCCGGCCGCGTGGCGGTGCGGCGATGAGGCTCCTCCTGACCGGCGGATTGGGCTTCATCGGGTCGGCGGTGGTGCGCGCCGCGGCGGCCGAGGGCTGGGACGTCACGGTGCTCGACGCCGCTGTGCTCGACGCCGTCGTGCCCGCCTCAGTGCCTGGCTCGCTGCCGGACGGCGTCACGGCGGTGCGCGGCGACGCCGGGGACCCCGCAGCGCTCGAGCGGGTCCTGCCGGGGACCGACGTTGTCTGCCACCTCGCGGCGAAGGTCGGGCTCGAGCTCGGGATCGCCGACGCCCCTGCGTACGTGGGTGCGAACGATCTCGCGACGGCGCAGCTTGTGGCCGCGATGGCCCGCCACGACGTGCGCGGCCTGGTCCTCGCGTCCTCGATGGTCGTCTACGGGGAGGGCGCCTACGTTCACCCGGCGGACGGCCGTCCGGTGCGGCCAGCGCCGCGCCGCGAACGCGACCTCGCCGCCGGTCTGTTCGACCCGCGGGACGCCCACGACGGCGAGGTCCTCCTCCCGGCTCTCACCACCGAGGACGCGCCCACCGACCCCCGCAGTGTCTACGCGCTCACCAAGCTCGCGCAGGAGCACCTCGCGGCGGCCTGGGCCCGCTCGACCGGAGGAACGGCCATCGCGCTGCGCTACCACAACGTCTACGGCCCGGGCCTTCCGCGCGACACCCCGTACGCGGGGGTCGCGGCGCTGTTCGCCTCGGCCGTGGCGCGCGGCGAGGCGCCGCTCGTCTTCGAGGACGGACGCCAGCGCCGCAGCTTCGTCCACGTGGACGACGTCGCGCAGGCCACCATCGCCGCGATCCGAGCCATTGCGGGGTCTTTGGTGCGCGTTGAGGGGTCTTTGGCGAGCGTTGAGGGGTCTTTGGCGCGCGGCGAAGGACCGCGGGCCCTCCTCAAGGCATCGGCGACGCCCGGCCCGGCGATCCGGGTGTTCAACGTCGGCGGCCCGTCGGTGCAGACGATCCTGGACGTGGCCGAGGCGATCTCGGCGCCCGCCGGTATCCGCCCGGTCGTCACCGGCCGCTACCGCGCGGGGGACGTCCGGCACATCACGGCAAGCTCCGCCGCGATCACTGCCGAGCTCGGCTGGCGTCCCCGCATCGGCTTTGCCGATGGCATGCGGTCCCTCGCCGAGTCGCTGGTTTCCGCTGGCCGCTGACGTCCGCATGCCACCGAGGGGCACGGCGCCGAGGGTCACGGTTCCGCAGAAAGCCGCCCCGCGCCGTCGTGCGCTGTCTCGTGGGGGCTATAGCGAATGCCGGGAGCCGTCTGGTCCAGCGGGAAGGCGAGCGTGAAGCGGCAGCCGCCGTCGCGGTTCTCCACCGCAACGGTTCCGCCATGTGCGCGCAGGATCCCGGCCACGACGCTCAGACCCACGCCTGCCCCGGCGAAAGGCGAGCCGCTCGGTGGCGAGCCCGCCGCCGTCATGCCCGCCGCCGTCGAACCTGCGCCGACGAACGGCGCCCCGCCCGGCCCTCGCGTCCGCGACGCCGACTTTCGCCAGCCGGGGTCGAAGAGCCGCGGCAGGTCCTCGGCGCCGATACCGCCGCACGTGTCCTGGACCCACACCTCGCCGGTCCCGCCCGCGCCGGGCCCGAGGCCCACGGTGACCGTGCCGCCCTCGATGCTGTACATGACCGCGTTGAGCACCACGTTCTTCAGCGCGCGGCTCGCGGTGCGCGCATCGGCGAGGACCCGGCACGACGCCGAGGGGCCGCCGCCCAGCGTGACGCCGCGCTGGGCGGCGAGGGGCGCGAGCTCGGCCATGACGTCGCTCGCGAGGTCGTAGAGTTCGAGCGGCTCGGCGTGGATCACGAGGGTGCCCGCCTCGAGGGTGGAGAGCTCGAGGAGGTCATTGACCATGGAGGCCATGTGGTCCGTCTCGGTGATCATGCGGCGGTGGTAGTCGGCGGCGTCTGTCGCAACGCCGTCGTCGAGGGCCTCGGCCATGGCCCGCACGGCCGCGAGCGGGGTGCGGAGGTCGTGGGAGATCCACGTGACGAGCTCCCGCCGCGCGGACTCGATGGCGGCCTCGCGCGCGCGGGACTCGTCCAGGCTGCGGCTCGTGTGGGCCAACTCGCCCGCGAGGGCGGCCAGTTCGGCGCTGCCGGCGTCGGAGGGCCGGGGCCCGCCGGTGATCACCTCGCCGCGGCCGATCCGCGCGGCGTCGGCAATCAGGCGCGAGGTCGAGCGGGAGAGCCGGAGCCCCAGCACGAGGGACATCGCGATGGCCACCGCCGCCGCGAGCGCGAGGATGAGCCACAGGACCGAGAGGTCGGCCTCGGAGATGGCCATGCCGTTGAGCGCCGTCGCGATGCCCGCGATGAACACCCCCGCCGTCGCGGCCACGACGAGCACGAGCTGCACCCAGAACGGCGCCCGGCGCGCGAGGCGCTGGAGGCCGAGGCTCGCGGCCGTGATGAGCACGGACCAGCCCAGGAGCCAGCCGAGGATCCCGACCACCGCGG
This sequence comes from Sinomonas sp. P10A9, assembly GCF_041022165.1. Lineage (GTDB taxonomy): Bacteria > Actinomycetota > Actinomycetes > Actinomycetales > Micrococcaceae > Sinomonas > Sinomonas puerhi. The sequence continues at coordinate 4,064,344 of NZ_CP163302.1, read as the reverse complement.
AGGCGGCCATCACGCGCCGCCGTCGAAGCGGTAGCCGACGCCCCACACGGTGGTTAGGAGCGTGGGGTTCTTCGGGTCGTCCTCGATCTTCTCCCGGAGCCGGCGCACGTGCACGGTCACGGTGGAGAGGTCTCCGAACGTCCAGTCCCACACCGATCGGATGAGGTCCTCCCGGCTGAACGCCTGGCCCGGGTGGCGGAGGAAGAAGGCGAGCAGGTCGAATTCCCGCAGCGTGAGGGCGAGGGGCTCGCCCCGGCGCGTCGCGGTGCGCGAGCCGGGATCGAGGCGGATCCCGCCGCCCTCCACGGTCGGCTCGGGATCGAAGTCCTTGAGGCTGCGCCGCAGCACGGACTCGACCCGCAGCACGAGCTCGCGTGGGGAGAACGGCTTGGTGATGTAGTCGTCGGCGCCGGCCTCGAGCCCGGCGATCCGGTCGTCCTCCGTGCCGAGCGCCGTGAGCATGATGACCGGGACATCCGTCGCGGCGCGCAGCCGCCGGCAGACTTCGGCGCCGTCGAGGCCGGGGATCATGCGGTCCAGGAGGATGAGGTCCGGCGTGCGGGTGGCCGCGAGGTGCATCGCGGTGAACGCGTCGTGGGCCACGTCCACCTGGAACCCGGCCTGCAGCAGGTACCCGCGGACCACGTCGGCGAGCGTCAGCTCGTCCTCGACGACGAGGATGCGTCGGTTGCCGAGCGGCGTGGCGGCGGGTGGGCGTGGTCGGTCGGTGCTCACCCTCGCAGGATAGGCCCGCTCGCGGCGGAGCGGACCGGGCGGGCGGTGCCCGGGGGCATCGGTCAGCGTTCCGTAAGGATATTCGGCGGTGGAGGCCCCGCCCCTCCGCCTAGCGTCGGTGGCGTGAACACCGTGACTCCCGCGCCTGTCGACGTAGTCTTCCCATGCCTCAACGAGCGCGCGGCGCTTCCCTGGGTCCTCGGCCGGGTGCCGGCGGAGTGGCGGGCGATCGTCGTCGACAACGGCTCAACCGACGGTTCGGGTGAGCTCGCCGCGCAACTCGGCGCGACGGTCGCGTTCGAGCCACGCCGTGGCTTCGGGGCGGCCGTGCATTGCGGGCTGCAGGCTGCGACCGCGCCGTTCGTGGCGATCTGCGATGCGGACGGCTCGCTCGACCCCGCCGAGCTGCCGGGTCTCCTCGCGCTCCTGACGCACGACGGCGCGGACCTCGCCCTCGGCTCCCGTCGCCCCGACCGCGGTGCGTGGCCGCTCCACGCGCGCCTCGCGAACCGGGCCCTTGCTGCGCTGCTACGGGCAGGGTCCGGCCTCGGGCTGAGCGATCTTGGACCGATGCGGATTGCGCGCACCGATGCGCTGCGCGGGCTGCGCCTTGCCGACCGGCGCAGCGGCTACCCGCTCGAGATGGTCCTGCGCGCCGCCGAGGCTGGCTGGCACGTCGTCGAGCAGCCCGTGCGCTACGCCCCGCGGGTGGGCCGCTCGAAGGTCACGGGAACCGTCCGCGGCACCGCCACGGCCGTGTACGACATGGCGACCCTGCTCGCCGACAGCCGGTCCCGGGCTCGCCGTCGGGGGCACGACGCCGAGACCCGCCGCTCGGACGACCTCACCATCGCCGTGGTCGCCAAGGAGTGCCTGCCCGGCCGGGTCAAGACCCGGCTCGCCCCCGCGTTCACTCCCCAGGAGGCCGCGGACCTCGCCTCGCTGAGCCTGCGCGCCACGCTCGAGACCGTGCGGTCGCTGCCGGTGCGTTCGCGGATCCTCTACTTCGACGGCAGCCCTGCCACGGCGACGATCCCCGGTTTCAGCTATGTCCCTCAGCCGGACGGGAGTCTGGATGAGCGGCTCGCCGCCCTGTGTGATGCCGTGGATGGGCCGCTCCTCATCCTCGGCATGGACACGCCGCAGTTCACACGGGCCGATCTCGCGCCGCTCCTCGCGGAGTGGGGGTGTGGCGTTGGCGGAGCAGCCACGGGGGGCGCACCGGCCGATGGTGCGGGGTGCGCACCTGCGGACGCGTGGTTCGGCGCCGCGCAGGACGGCGGTTTCTGGGCGCTTGCTCTCGCCGAACCGGACGGGAGACTGATCCTGGGCGTGCCCATGTCGCAGCCGGACACGGGCGCGCGGCAGCTCGGCCGGCTGCGCCGCGCGGGGCTCACGGTGCGCGAGCTCCCGACCCTGCGGGACGTCGATACTCCCGAAGATGCAGCCGCCGTGGCCGCCCAGCTACCCGGGACCGAGTTCAGTGCCCTAGTGGCCGGCGTGCTCGCCGCGACGGGGGCTGCGCGGTGACCGCCGACGCCATCGCGGCGGCGAGTCTTCTGCCAGCAGGCACCGCGGTCCTTGGCCCTGAGCCTGCCAGCCTTGGGCTCGAGGACCGGATGGAAGCAACGGTGACTGGCGCCACAAAACCCGCGTGGCACAGGCCCTTCCGCCCCGGGTCATTCTTCGGCCGTGGCGGCGGCGACCCGTACGCTCGGGCGCTGCGCCGCCGCCGCGGCATCCTCGACCTGATCGATGTGGACGCCGATCCCCGCGCCGAGCCGCTCGCCCGCTACGATGCTGGCGCCTGGTTCCGGGCGACGCCGGGGGAGCGGGCGCTCCTCGGCGCACTGACGGGCCCGGTCCTGGACATCGGGTGCGGACCCGGCCGGTTCGTCGCCGCGGCACGCCGAGCGGGAATCGATGCCGTGGGCATCGACGTCGAGGAGCGCGCCGTCCGCCTCGCCCGTAGGGGCGGCGAGGCCGTGCTCGGTTCGGTCTTCCATCCTTGCGCCGAGATCACCGCGACCGGCCGAGCAGGCGCCGGATGGGGCGGGGTGCTCCTGATGGACGGCAACATCGGCATCGGCGGCGACCCGGCCGCGCTGCTTGCGCGGGTCCGCGAGATCACGGCACCGGGAGCCTCGGCCTGGGTCGAGGCCGCCACAGGTCGGTGGACGGACCGTTCCTTCGCGGCCCGACTGAGGGACGCACGCGGGCACCTCAGCGACGAGTTCCCCTGGGCAGTTCTGGGGCCCGCGGCGCTCGCGGCGATGGCAGCGGACACGGGCTGGGAGCCTGTCACTGAGCGGAGCGTGAACGGGCGCCCCGTCTGCCTCCTGCGCCGGAGATAGCCGGGACGGAGGCGCATTCACGCGATGAAGTGTCGGCCCCGGTACCTCAGGATGGTCGGCTGGCCCCGTGAAGCGCTCGCCAGACCCCCGACCAGACCCTCGACCCGACCTTGGCCGCCGCCGTCACGGCAGGCACCCACACGCCGTCGTGAACCACGACGGCGGCCGCGAGCCACACCGTGAGGCCGACCAGCTGCCCGAGGGCCAGAGAGCCCAAGAGGAGCGCCCCGCCCACGCCGACCAGCGCAGCACCCGCCAGCACCGCGAGAGCCCGGACGAGGAACCGCGCGCTCACGCCGGGCTCCCGGGGTCGGCTGCGAGCACCCGCAGCTCGGAGATCCACTTGGTCTGCAGCACGCCGGGCCGCCCGGGCGCGATGATCCGCGCGGGATAGCCATGGTCCGGGCTGAGCGTCTCGCCGTTGACCCGCAGTGCCACGAGCGTGAGCGGGTCCCACGCGAACTTCTCCGGGAGCACGCTCATGCGGTTGTTGCCGGCGCGCTCGAGGCTCTGCACCACGACGTCACCCCGGCTCGCCCCGGCGGCCCGCAGCAGGTCCGGCATCCGCACCCCTGCCCACACCGCGTCCTGCACCCACCCCTCCACGCATGCGACCGGCAGCCCGTGCTCCGTCTGGGGAAGCGCCTCGAGGTCGGCGAGGCTGAACCGACGGGCACTCGCCCCCACAGCCACCGCGAGCTCCCAGCCCGCCGCGCCATCACGCACGACGACGCCCGCCGCCTCCGCGGTCCGGTTCACCGCGAGCCCTTGGGAACCCCGCCCGGGCCTGCGCGGCGTGAACACGGCCGCGTCGCGCAGCCACGGGACGTTCTGCGTCGCGGAGCCGAGGAACGCGGCCGCGGCGCCGATGCCCACGAGGGCGAGCACCCGTCGTCGTGCGCGGTCCGGCCCAGAGCGATCGGACCCCCCGCGCCCATCCCGCGCACCCCGCCAATGCGCCGCGATCGCCGGGTACTTGACGGCGACGTGGATGAGCAGCGAGCCGAGGATCACCCACGCGAGCGCGAAATGCGTCTCGCGGAACGGGAACGGCCACGGGTACCACTGGAACGTGTTGATGATGCCGATCGTCACCTCGACGAGCGAGGCCGCGACGAACACCGCGATGCTCGCCCGCTCGAGCGCGTGCAGCACGGACGTCACGGGAGGCCACTTTAGGAGCTCCGGATACACCGACCAGAGCTTGGCCAGCAGCAGCGGAACGCTCACCGTCCCGGCCGTGATGTGCACGGTCTGCGTCACCGCGTACAGCCACACGGGCCGGGCGAGCGTCGCCCCGGGCCACGTCGCCGGGTCCTGGAGCGCGTGCGAGTAGAACCCCGTGGCCAGGCACAGAGCGAACATGCCGGCGAGCCACCGGCCCAGCACCACCGTGAGCCGAGTGCCCCGCGTGGGCGAATGCACCGCCGCGAGCAGCCTCGAGGATGCCGCTTCGGCAATGCGGCCCGCCGTCCGGATGGTCCTTCGTTCCATGCCCTCAAGCACAGCACCGGGGCGGCCGCGCAGGGCCCGCGAGACATTACGGAACCCGAACGGGAAGCCTCGATCGCGCCCATCGCCGCGCCTCGTGCGGGACGCTGTCAGCATGGCAGCTCACCGGCTCCGAGACCGCGCTCCCCGACCCCGCACCCTCCTCTCCGCGTGCCTGCTCGCGCTGGCCGTGCCTGCCCTCGCTGCCCTCGTCGCGGCCGTCGTCTGGACCGTCTCCGCGCACGACGGCGACCGGTTGCGGGTGCTGGTCGGCACGGCGGCGTGCTGGGTCGCCGCCATCGCGGCGTGGGCCCTCGTGCGCAGGGCCCAACGGTCGGGGGCGGGCCATCGCTGGGTGCTGGGAACCATCGTGCTGGGCCTCCTCGCTGCTGGCGGCGCCTCGCTGTCCGCGCCGCCGTCCACGAGCAACGACTCGGCGCGGTACGCGTGGGACGGGATCGTGCAGAAGGCCGGGATCTCGCCGTACCGGGATGTGCCAGCGTCGGACGCGCTCGCGGACCTGAGGCCCGCATGGCTGTTCGCGCCGCGCGACGGGCAGCGGTGCGAGGCCGCAGCCCCCGGCGGGCACTTCCCGACAGGGGACGTGCTCACGGACTCGGTGCCCCGCGGCGAGCCCCTGTGCACCGCGATCAACCGGCCGCGCGTCCCCACCGCGTATCCGCCCGTGGCGGAGGCATACTTCGGGGCCGTGCGGCTCCCGCTGCCCGCGGGCGTGGGGTGGATCGCGTTCCAGGCCGCGGGTCTCGTGCTCGCGCTCGCGGGAACGCTCCTGCTGACCCGTGCCTTCGCGCGCGCCGGAATCCCCCTGGCCGACGCGGCGCTGTGGGCCTGGAACCCGCTCGTGCTCCTCGAGGCCGTCAACAACGCGCACGTCGATGCCCTCGCGGCGGTCCTGCTCGCCGGGGCAGCCCTCGCGCTCGGGGCCCGGCGGGTCGGGAGGTCGGGCATCCTGTTCGGCCTCGCGGTCGCGACCAAGGTGATCCCGGCTGCCGCGCTTCCCGGCATGCTGAGGGACCGGCCATGGCGCTTCGCGGCTGCGGCGGTTGGCACGGTCAGCGCGGTGTACGTCCCGTACGTGCTCGCCTCCGGCCCGGCCGTGCTCGGCTACCTCCCGGGGTACCTCTCGGAGGAGGGCTACTCCTCGGGCGGGGACACGACGCGATTCTCGTTGCCAGGCATCCTCCTGCCGCCGGGCCCGGCGCTCGTGGTGGGCGTGGCGGCACTGCTCGCCGTGTGGGCGGGGGTGTGGCTCGCACGGCACCGGCTCGAGCCCGCCGTGGCGCAGGCGGTCTCGGTCGGGTGGGCCCTCGTGATCGTGTGCCCGAGCTATGCGTGGTACGCGCTCATGCTGATCCCTCTGGCCCTGATCGCCCGCAGGCCCGAGTTCCTCGTGGTCCCGGCTGCGCTCGAGGCCGTCTCCGCCACCGTCGGGACCGGCGCCGGGCCCACGGTGAGCCCGGCCGCGATGGCCGCGGCCGCCGTCGTGCTTCTGGTCGCAGCCATGGCGAGACGCCGGGCTCGGCGCCGTCCGCAGCGGGGGCCCGCCCCATCCGCGTACTCACAGGGCCTCCCTCGCGCGCAGAGGGCCGCGTAGCGTCGGGCGTATCCCCACCGACGAAAGGAACCATCCGATGGAGTACACACGCCTCGGTACCTCCGGCCTGCGCGTGAGCCGCCTCGCCCTCGGCTGCATGAGCTTCGGCGACGCCTCGCGCGGCTTCAGCGACTGGGCGCTCGACGACGACGCGGCCGCGCCGCTCTTCCGCCAGGCCGTCGAGCTCGGCATCACGTTCTGGGACACCGCGAACGTCTATGGCTACGGTTCCTCGGAGGAGATCGTGGGCCGCGCCATCCGGAGTTACACGAGCCGCGAGGACGTGGTCCTCGCGACGAAGGTCTTCTTCCCCATGCACGAGGGTCCGGGAGGCCGCGGACTGTCGCGCCGGGCGATCATGGAGCAGGTCGATGCGTCCCTGTCCCGGCTCGGCACCGACTACGTGGACCTCTACCAGATCCACCGCTTCGACCCGGAGACGCCGGTCGAGGAGACGATGGAGGCGCTGCACGACGTCGTGAAGGCCGGCAAGGCGCGCTACCTCGGGGCGTCGTCGATGTGGGCGTGGCAGTTCCAGAAGATGCAGCACGCCGCCGAGGCGAACGGCTGGACGCGGTTCGTCTCGATGCAGGACCAATACAGCCTCGTGATGCGCGAGGAGGAGCGCGAGATGATGCCGCTCCTTGCGGATCAAGGCGTGGGCAGTCTCCCCTGGAGCCCGCTCGCGAAGGGCCGCCTCACGCGCCCGTGGAGCGACCAGCACACCCAGCGGGCCGAGACGGACCCGCTGCAGAGCCGCTACTCCGGCGAGGTGAACGAGCCGATTGTCAGCGCCGTCCAGCGCGTCGCCGAGGCCCGCGGCGTGCCCATGGCCCAGATCGCCCTCGCCTGGGTGCTGCACAACCCCGTGGTCACGGCCCCGATTGTCGGGGCGACCAAGCCGCATCACCTCGCAGACGCCGCCGCGGCCCTTGAGCTGACGCTCTCCGAGGACGAGGCGCGCGCCCTCGAGGAGCACTACACGCCGCGGATGCCCTCGGGGTTCTGAGCTGGCGGTACTTTCGACTCTGGGTGCGCACGCCGCGCAGCAGCAGACTGTGGCCATGAGCGGCGCACCGACACTGATCCCTCCGGCGGAGAACAACCTCGCCCTCAACCACGCGCTTCACCCCGACCGCCTCTGGATCCGCCTCGTGCGCGCCGCTGTGGGGGTCGCCGTCCTCGTCGCGCTCATCCAGAAGACGATGGACGCGACGCTGCCGACCAACGACGTCGACATCCCGCAGCTCTACTCCGAGTTCACCGTCCAGTCGAACTTGGCCGTCGGGCTCGTCCTGATCGCCTCCGCGGCGTGGCCGTGTACCAGGCTCCCGCTCTGGTGGGACCACCTGTTCGGCGCGCTCACGTTCTACATGGTCATGACGGGCATCATCTACGTGGTCCTTGTCGCGCCGCCCAGCGAGCCATGGTGGACCCTGGACATGTACTGGCCGCAGATGATCCACCACCGCATCGTCCCGCTCGTCATGGCGCTCGACTGGATCCTCGTCACGCGCACCGTCCGCGGCAGGTGGTGGCGGCCGCTCGCCTGGATGGTCTACCCGGCCGCGTTCCTGGCCTTCTCGTGGATCCGCGGCGGGATCGACGGCTGGTACGTCTACGACTTCCTCGATCCGACGCTCGACGGCGGGTGGCCGGGAGTCTTCGTCACGACGACCCAGGTGCTGGCAGCCTTCCTCGTGGTCGCCGTGCTCATCCATGTGGCGGGCAACGTCCGCGTGGGCCTCGCCGTGGCCCGCTCTGCGCCGCGACTGAGCGACCGACCGCTGATCCGTGTTCTGACAGGGCGCCCCAATCGCGGGGAGCGAACCGTACCCTCGAACCATGGACACCAGAAGTGAGGTGCGCGAGTTCCTCCGCACCCGCCGCGCCCATGTGAGCCCTGAATCGGCGGGCCTCATCGGAGGCAGCCGACGCCGCGTGCCCGGCCTGCGCCGCGAGGAGGTCGCCCTTCTGGCGAACGTGAGCGCTGACTACTACGCGCGCCTCGAGCGCGGCGACCTCTCCGGAGCCTCGGACGAGGTGCTCGACTCGCTAGCCCGCGCCCTCCAGCTCGACGAGGCCGAGACGACTCACCTTTTCGACCTCGCCAGGGCGTCGCAGCGGTCGGCGTCGCAGCAGTCCGCTGCTCAGGGCGCCGCGGGCACGCGCCGTCGTGCGCGTGGGTCGGGTGCACCCGAGGTCAGGGACAGCCTGCAGCGCTTCCTCGACGCCGTCACCGGCGCGCCGGCCTGGGTGCGCAACGAGCGGATGGACTTCGTCGCGGCCAACGCGCTGGGCCGCGCCCTGTACGCTCCCGTCACGGAGGCCACCGCGTCCCCGGGGACGCCGGCCAACAACGCACGCTTCCTCTTCACGAGCCCCGCGGCGCGCGACTTCTACCCGGACTGGGAGAAGAACATGGACGACGTCGTCGCGACCCTCCGGGGCTACGCGGGCCGCAGCCCCCATGACCGCGCCCTCCAGGAGCTCATCGGCGAACTCTCCGTGACGAGCGAGGAGTTCCGCGTGCGCTGGGCAGCCCACAACGTCCGCTTCCACCGCACGGGCCACAAGCGGATCCACCACCCCATGGTCGGCGACCTCGAGCTCGCCTACGAGGCCATGGAACTGCCCGCCAACCCCGGCTGGACTATGTTCGCCTACACGGCCGAGCCCGGTTCGGCGAGCGAGGAGCGGCTGCGGCTGCTCGCGAGCTGGGCGGCCACGGAGGCCCTGCAGCGGGGGTGATGGTCAGCGCCGCGGCGGCGTCGTGCGCCGTGCCCGGCGGGCGGCGGCTCGGAGTTGAAAGATCCGCACGGCGCCGGCGATGGCCACCAGCACCCCGCCGGCCACGGCCGCGATGAACAGCGCGATCCCGAGGGGCACCGGACCGACGAGGCCCAGGAAGTGGACTTGGGCCATGTCCTGGTTCTGGATGAAGAACACCACGAGCAGGATGAAGACCACGAGGCCCGCGATGACCGCGGTCCACGTGGCCCCGGCCCGGGACACCCCGGGCCGGGGCGAGCCCGGTTGCGACGAGTCTGTCCGGGGCGAGCCCGGCTGCGGTGAGTCCGCCCGGGGCGAGCCGGGCTGCGGGGCGCCGGACCGAGTCCGCGGGTCCTCGGGCGAGGCTCCTCCGAGTCCGTGGGCCGGGGCGCCCGCCGGTTCCGTCGGTTCCGTCCGGTCACCCGGCTCCGGCCGCGGATCGCGCCGTCTTGGCGAACCCCGCCGTCCGTCACCGGAGTCGGTCGTCACCGATGTTCCTGTCCGTCTCGACCGCGCTACCGTCGACCGGTGTGTTCTCCACAGGGACGGGCTGGTTCAGACCATTCCCGAGGGGGCGCCGACGGAGGCCCATCGCCAGTTGGCGTCGGCCGATCGGCCCGTCCTGCAGAGCCGCCTCGTTCTGGGCCCGCTCGGTGTCCGCCAGTCCCTGGGCCGGAGCGGAGCGTCCATAGTGGCGGTAGAGCCGGTCCTCCTCACCCGGCTCGAGGTGCTCCTCAGCGTCGACGCGGGGAGCATCCTTGATGTGGTCCTTCGTATACGGGACCACGAGGTTCTCCTCCGCGATCCTGGCCCCCTCGAGGGGAACGAAGGATTCCTTGGTGCCGAAGAGCCCGGTCTTCACCGTGACCCATGCGGGCACGTCCGTGTGGTCGTCGAGGTAGAACTCGCCGATGGCGCCGATCTTCTCCCCGTCCTGGGAGACCACATCTCCCTGGCCGTCCTTGAGGTCCTCTAGGTCCGCACTCGTGAACATTGTGGTTCTCCTCTTCTGGCTCTTCTGGCCTGCATCTGTTACGTGTTCCGTGAGAGGCAGCGGGCCGCCTCAGTAGCGGTGGGCACCGTCGCTCTGGGTCGGCGGCATGTGCTGGCGGGCCGCTTCCTTAATCTGCTCGGAAGCCGGTGGGGCGGCCTCGGCGTGCGCCTTGACGCGCGGGGCCTCATCCTCGGCGCGGGAGAGGTAGCGCTCCCAGCGCTGGGACATGGGCTTGATGAGGCCGCCGCCCACTCCCACGATCACCACTCCGACGATGGCCGCGAGCACGGCGATGAGGATGGGGGTCGTGACCGTGACCGCGATGTCCACCTGGTTGAGGGCGGCGATGATGCCGATGCCGATGATGAAGATGCTCGCGATATTGGCGAGCGTCTTGCCGTACGACAGGCCGCCCAGAGAGCCCTGAATGAGCGTCTTCACAGCGGCGGCGATCGCCGCGCTCACGATCACGATGATAATCGCGACGACAACCTTGGGCAGGAATCCGATGATGGCCGCGAGCAGAGTGCTGACTGGATTCGGGCCGAAAACGCCGAACGCGAATTGAAGCACGAAGAGGACGAGAGCGTAATAGATGATCTTGGAGACAATGGTGCTCGCGTCGAGGTTGGACCCGGCGAGGGCGCGCTTCACGCCGCCCCGTTCGACCCAGCGGTCGAATCCGATCTTGGTCAGGAGACGCGAGAGCCCATTCGCGATCGCCTTGGCCACGAGCAGGCCCACGATGAGGATGACGAGGAACAGCAGGAGCTGGGGGACGAACCGCGCCACTTCTGCAAGTCCGGCGGTGAGTGAGTCAGGCATGGCAACCTCCCGTGCTGGGTGTTTGGCATGTGCTTTTCTATTTACGGGACTTCCGCATGGAGGGTTTCAGAAAAGCATGCGCGCGGTAGGATGGCAAGGCCGGCGGGAAAATAATCCCGCATCTGCTCGAAGATGTTTGAAATGCAGAATTCGGGGCAATTGACGAGGTTTTCGGTCTTCCGGAATGCGCTCTATTTCGGGGCTGGGACGGGCGAGGGGTCACCTCCCGTGCGGGAGGCGACCCCTCGCCGTCGTGCAGCCGCCTGAAGCGGCTCCTGGTCAGACCTGGTCAGACCTGAGCGGCCGCATGGCCCTTCAGGACGCCCGCGAAGAACGCGCCGAGCTCGTCGGTTGCGGCGAGCGGGACGATGTTGGCCACGTACTGGTCCGGGCGGACCACCACGACCACGCCGTCACGGCTCAGGCCGCGCTCCTCGAAGATGTCCGCGGCGGAGTACGTGCCGAAGACATTCTCGAGGTCGTTGAGCTGGAACTCGCCCACCTGCGGCTTGAACACGCTGGGGACATCGTTCAGGTCGAAGGTGTGGTGGTCCTGCTGGTAGACGGCCTTGACGTCGAACCACGCGTTGCGGTCCAGGCCCTCGGGGGTTGAGACCACGGGGGAGGCCGGGTCGTTGGCGAGCCAGTCGGCGAACTTCGCCATCGCCGAGTCCGGCGTGCCGGCCTTGGCCGCATCGGCGAAGGCGTAGATGCGCCAGCGGCCGTCGGCCTGGGCGAGGTGGCCGAGGTGCAGCGGGTTGGTGTCGGAGATGCGCAGGGCCTTGGCGGACTTGAAGCGCTTGCCCATCGGGAAGCCCGTGGCGAGGTCCTGGTGCTTGGCCTGGCCCACGATCGCCGAGGGGTGGTACTCGGTCATGAATCCGGCCGGGAACTCGGCGGTGCGGACGTAGAAGTCCGCGAGCTCCGAGGGGCTCTCGAAGTCCTCGGGATTCTTCGCCATCATCGAGGACCACGTGCGGTCGAAGTCGATGAGGTTCTGCGCGATCACCTGGCGCTCGGCCGTGTAGGTGGACAGGAGGCTTTCGGGGCTGCGGCCCTCGAGGACGTGGCCGAGCTTCCAGCCGATGTTGAAGCCGTCCTGCATCGAGACGTTCATGCCCTGTCCGGCCTTGGCGCTGTGCGTGTGGCACGCGTCGCCGGTGATGAAGACGCGCGGTGAACGCTGCCCGGCCTGCGAGGTGGGGACGTCGTCGAACCGGTGGGTGACGCGGTGGCCGACCTCGTAGACGCTGTTCCAGGCGACGCTCTTCACATCCACCGAGTACGGGTGGAGGATCTTGTTCGCGCGGTCGATGATCTCCTGGAGCGGGGTCGCGCGGATCGTGCCGTTGTCGTCGTCCGGTACCACGCCGAGGTCCACGTACATGCGGAAGAGGTAGCCGCCCTCGCGCGGGATGTGCAGGATGCTGCCGCCGTCGTGCGACTGGATGGCGCACTTGGTGCGGATGTCGGGGAAGTCCGTGTTGGCGAGGACGTCCATGACGCCCCACGCGTGGTTGGCACGGTCGCCGGACATCTCGCAGCCGATCGCGTCGCGGACCTTGCTGCGTGCGCCGTCGGAGCCGACCACGTACTTGGCCTTGACGGTGCGCTCCTGGCCCTCATGCTGGGAGGTGCCGGCGAGCTTGACGGTGACGGGGTACTCGCCCTCGCCGATCTCAAGGCTCACGAACTCCCAGCCGTAGTCCGGCTTCATGCGGGTCGGGGAGTTCTCCATGACCTCGGCGAAGTAGTCGAGCACGCGGGCCTGGTTCACGATCAGGTGCGGGAACTCGCTGATCCCCATCTCGTCGTCCACCGCGCGCGAGGTGCGCTTGATGTTCTGGGGGTTCTCGGGGTCCGGCTGCCAGAAGTTCATTTCGGTGATGTGGTAGGCCTCGGCGATGATCTCGGGGGCGAACCCGAAGGCCTGGAACGTCTCGACGCTGCGGGCCTGGATGCCGTCCGCCTGGCCGATCTCGAGGCGGCCGCCGCGGCGCTCGATAATCCGGGTGTTGACGTTGGGGAACTGCGAGAGCTGCGCTGCGGTGATCATGCCCGCGGGCCCGGTGCCGACGATGAGCACGTCGACCTCGTCGGGGAGATCCTCGGGGCGGTTGAGGCCGACGCCAGCGGCCGGCTGGACCTTGGGATCCGTGGACACGTAGCCGTGGTGGTGGAACTGCACGGGCTTCCTCACTTCTCTGTGGGGTGGCGACCTCTCGCCATCGGAATGGTTGTTCGATAATAGAACTGCGTGTTCTAATATCGCTCACATCGATGGTACGCGAGGAGTGGGCCAGCCCACAAGGCTGAGTGAGCAGGACGCGCCCGACGGCCCCGCCCCGGCCCGCCCTTGGGAGTCACCTTCGGCGAGTTAGGTTCCGAGAGTCACCTCCTGAGGGTCACCTTCTGACGGTCATCTCCGGGGTCGAACGTTCCGACCTCCCCAGCTTTAACGGACGAAGCTCCCCAGCTTTAGCCTTCAACCCGCGCAATCACGCGGATGTCGGGACGAGTCAGAGCACTCGTCGGGGCTAGAGCTGGGGAGTTACGCGCGCGGCGGCGCCGGGCCGCGGGCCTTCGGTCACTTGCCGTTGGCGGCGGCTTCTTCCGTGCCGTTGGCCGCCCGGTACGCGGCGTCGTCGACCGGCTCGAGCCACGTGGTCGGATCGGTCTCGCCGTCGCCCGCAAGCATCGCGAGGTGCGCCATCGCGGCGTCGGCCGTCGCGCCGTGCCAGTGATCCTCGCCCGCGGCGCACTGCACGGTCTCGCGGGGTCCGGCGGCCACGACGCGACCGTCGCGGGTCCCCACGAGCGCGGTCCCCTCGAGCACGTAGAGGGTCTGGCCGAGCGCGTGGACGTGCCAATTCGTGTGGGCGCCGGCGGAGAAGCGCACGACGGCGGCGGCGAGCCACCCGGGCGCGGCCGCCGCGGAGACGGTGGTCACCTCGACATGGCCGGTGAAGCGGGATGCCGGGGCAACGGCGGGAACCTGGGCGGGAATGAGTTCCATGGGGGATCCTCCAAGGGGTTGGGTGGGACCAGGGGTCAGGTCCCAGGGTCTGAGGGCCAGCTTCTGAAGCGCGGCGACCCGCCGTGCGGCGAGGCGCGCAACGGAGCCGCGGGGCGGCGTCGTGCGTCCAGCGGTGGGAGGCAACGGGGTGAGCACCCTCCCATGCAACCCCGGAGCGCGCCGAAGAGGGAGAGCCCTGATGAGACCGGTACTGGCAGTACCTCCCAGCCGTGGCGGGACGCGGCGTAGCGTGGATCCATGGCAGCAGAGAACCGCGAGGAGGTCCGCGACTTCCTCGCGACCCGTCGGGCGAAGATCACTCCGGAGCAGGCCGGACTCACGGTCTACGGCACGAACCGGCGCGTGCCGGGCCTCAGGCGCGAGGAGGCTGCGCTGCTCGCGGGGGTCAGCGTGGAGTACTACACGCGGCTCGAGCGGGGGAACCTCGCGGGGGTCTCGGAGGGCATCCTCGAGGCGCTTGCCCGCGCCCTCCAGCTGGACGACGCCGAACGCGACCACCTCTTCGACCTCGCCCGCAACGCGGGCCCTTCGCGGTCCCGCCCGCGCGCGTCCCGCCAGGCGGTCCGGCCGAGCGTGCAGTTCATGCTCGACGCCATCACCGGGGCGCCCGCGTTCGTGCGCAACGGGCGCATGGACATCCTCGCCGCCAACCGGCTCGGCTTCGCGCTCTACTCCCAGATGTACGACGGCGCGGCCCGCCAGACGCTGGGCGTCCCCGCCCGCCCGGCGAACCACTCCCGGTTCATCTTCCTGGACACCCGTGCCCGGGAGTTCTACCCCGACTGGAACCTCGCGGCGAACAACAACGTGGCGCTCCTGCGGACCGAGTCGGGCCGTAATCCGCACGACAAGGGCCTCGCGGACCTCGTGGGCGAGCTGTCCACGCGCAGCGCGGAGTTCGCCTCGCTGTGGGCCCGCCACAACGTCCGGCGGCACTACTCGGGCCGCAAGCACTTCCGGCATCCCGTGGTCGGCGAGCTCGAGATGGTGTTCGAGGCGCTCGCCCTCGAGGAGGACCCCGGGCTGACCCTGACCGTCTACCCGGCCGTGCCCGGCTCGCCGTCCGAGGAATCCCTCAAGCTCCTCGCGAGCTGGGCCGCGACCGAGCGGATCGGTGAGCCCGTGCGCAGCGGCGCCTGACCACGTGACCGGCGTAGTGTGGCGCCATGTCTGATGTCGCGCTCGTCACAGGAACCTCGTCCGGGATGGGGCTGCACGCCGCCGTCGAACTCGCCCGCAGGGGCCTCACCGTGGTCGCGACCATGCGTGACCTCACCCGGGCCGACGCACTCCGCGCGGCCGCGGCGGAGGCTGGCGTCGAGCTTGACCTCCGGGCGCTCGACGTCGTCGACCACCCCGCGGCGGAGGCCCTCGTTGCCGCCGTGGTCGCCGACCACGGCCGGATCGACGTGCTGGTCAACAACGCCGGCAGGGGCTGTGTGGGCACCGCTGAGCAGCTCGGTCTGGACGTGATCCGGGACCAGCTCGAGGTCAACTACCTCGCGCCCGTGCATCTGGCCAAGCTCGTGCTGCCCGGGATGCGGGACCGCGGACACGGACGGATCGTGACCGTCACGAGCGTTGGCGGCGCGGTCGGCCAGCCTTTCGCCGACGCGTACTGCGGCGCGAAGTTCGCCGTCGAGGGCTTCATGCAGTCCCTCGCGCCGGTCGCCGAGCAGTTCGGTGTGCAGGTGAGCATCGTCGAACCGGCGGCCGTGGCGAGCGAGTTCGTCGCGAACGTCGAGCGGCCCGCCCACGTCGGCGCGTACGGCGCGCCCCTCGAGGCCTACCTCTCGCGCTCGTCGGGCGCGTTCGCCGGGGCCCAGTCGGCGCAGGAGGCAGGGGCCGCGATCGCGGACGCCGCGACGTCGGACGCCTACCGCTTCCGCTGGCAGACCTCCGAGGCCGCGGTCCGCTTCGTGGGCGCCTCCCTCGCCGATCTCGACGGCGAACGCGTGCTGGGCGTGACGCGTACCTGGATCACGAGGTAGCGTCCCGCCGCGGCGGGCGACGGCGCGCACTCGCCTCGTGCGCTCAGGCGTGGCTTCGGGCGACGCCGGGCGCTCGCCTCCTGCGCTCACGCGCGGTGCAGCACGCCAGCCTGTGCGCCTGGGGCGAGGGTCGGCTTCTTGACCGGGACATCGCCGAGGGCCTCGTCGATCGCCGCGAGGACGTCGTCGGTGAGTCCGACGCCGGAAGCCTCCGCGTTTGTGTGCACCTGCTCCGGGCGAGACGCGCCGGTGATCGCGGAGGCGAGCTCGGTGCGGCGGAGCACCCACGCGAGGGCCATGGTCGGCAGGCTCAGCCCCGCGCCGTCGGCAATCGGCACGAGACGCTGCACGGCATCGAGGATCGCGTCGTTGAGGAGGAGGTCCTTGGCCATGTTCATGGAGTCGCTCGCGAAGCGGCTGTCCTCGGGGATCCCCTGGCCCGGCTTGTACTTGCCCGTGAGCACGCCCTGCGCGAGCGGGGACCAGACGATCTGCGAGATGTCATTGGCTGTGCACAGCGGGAAGACCTCCGCCTCGGGCGCCTGCCACAGCATCGAGTACTGCGGCTGCGATGAGACGAAGAGCCCCGGCCCGGCGAGGTCGATCGCGGCCTGGATCTGCTCTGGGGTCCACTCGCTGAAGCCAAGATAGCGGGCCTTGCCCTGCTCGACCACCTTCTGCAAGGCCTCGACGGTGTCCTCGATCGGAACGGCGGTGTCGAAGCGGTGAGCCTGGTACAGGTCCACGTGGTCCGTCTGGAGCCGCGTGAGCGAGGCGTCGATCTGCTTGGCGATCTGCGCGGGGGAGAGGCCATGGTCCGCCGGGTCGTCTGACATCTGGCCGTTCACCTTCGTTGCGAGGATGTACGAGCCGCGTGGGTGCTTCGAGAGGATCTCGCCCCAGGCTGTCTCGGACGCTCCGCGGCCGTAGACGTTCGCGGTGTCGAAGAAGTTGATCCCGGCGTCGAACGCGGCCTGGGTGCACGCGCGGGTGTGCTCCTCCTCGATGCCGCCCGAGAACGTGAGCCACGAGCCGAGCGAGATCTCCGAGACCTCAAGGTCGGAACTGCCGAGCTTGCGGTAGCGCATGGTGGGACTCCTTGCGGTAGGTGGGTCCTCCCTGCCTACTCTCTGCGCGCGGCTCGTGCAAGGGCCGGATGCGCGGGGGCCGGGGCACATCGCCTCTATTCGCGGGCACATGGGGTCCGTACCGTCAAGGTGTCCGGCAGCCTGTCGGGCGGCCCCACGGAGAGCGGAGAACAGCCATGCGCGCTCATCGGATCCTGTTGCCCAGGGCAGGAGTCGTACTCGTCGGGACGCTCGCCCTCCTGCTCGCAGGGTGCGGTCAGAGCGGGCCGACGACGACGTCCTCCTCATCCTCCTCGAGCGCCGACAACCCCGCGTCGTCCTCGTCCTCGAGCGGCGGCAACCCGGCATGCGACCTCATCACCCCGGCGATCGCCGCCAAGGTCGACCCGGGCCAAGTGCCGATGTCGAATTCGCCGGCGAGGCCGGGCGGCAGCAAGGCCTACTTGTGCGGCTACTACAGCAGGTCCGCCAAGGGAAACGGCCTTTCGGTTGCGCTGACCACGCCGGCCTCGGCGGCGGACATCGCCGCGGCGAAGAAGACGCCCGATTGTGCGCCGGTGACCGGTATCGGCGACTTCGCATGCTTTCAGTGGACGGGCTACTTCCGCGGCGAACCCTCGGCGTCGGCGAACACGATCCTCACAGCGGTGCGCGGCAACGAGTCCCTCGACTTCCGCTATCTGGCCATGCCACCCATGGATGCGGGAACCCCCGTCCCCGACGGAAACGCCACGGCCCGAGCCCTTGCCCAGGCCCTGGTCGACGCCGGATGGGGCAACGGCAGCGCGCTCAGCGTCCCGTCCGCGCCGGCTGTGGGCCCGCAGGCGTCGACGAACAATCCCGTGTGCGCCATCGCGACGGCCGATGCCGTGAAGCAGGCCTTCGGCGCGACGACCACGCCGGAGACGCTCCCGGGCGAGGGAAGCTGCCGTTACACGTTCGGCGCCTTGGGCACCCCCGGTCCGGACTCGCTCATCTTCTCGATCGAGTACCACCAAGGCGGGGCATCCATGCTCACAGGTGCGCTGCCCCCTGACGGCCAGTCGATCGAGGGCGTGGGGGACAAGGCCATCCTCGTGACGAGGTCGGAGGCTGCGGGGCCGAAGTCCCTGCGGCCCGTCGGCGACGTGCCGATCACCATCCTCATGCTCGAGGTCGCCAAGGGCCAGAACATGGCGATCTTCGTTGCCCAGGTCCTCATCTCCCCGACCGGGCCCACGGCGGATCAGACGAAGGACCAGCTCCTCGGACTCGCGCGGAATTCCAGTTTCTGAGCGGGGCACGGCCACCGCATGCGGCACGCCGCCGCGGGCAGCCGCATCCTCACACCGCGCAGCAGGAGAGCCGCGAGACGTCCGCCGTGTAGGACTGCGCGGCGATCCGGATCCCCTCCGCCATCGTCAGGTACGGGCTCCACATGGCTGCCACCTGATCGACGGTCATGCCCGCCTCGAGGAGGTACACGCCGGCGGCGGCCAGCTCTCCGGCGTCCTTTGCCACGGCGGTGACGCCTAGGATCTTCCCCGTGGCCGCCTCGGCGACGATCTTGATGAACCCCCGCGTGTCCCTGTTCACGATCGCGCGAGGCACGTACTCGAGCGGCAGCACGCGGCACTCGCACCGATACCCGGACTCGCGCGCCTGCTTGTCCGTCAGGCCGACGGCGCCGAGCGCCGGGGAGGTGAACGTGACACGGGGGAGATGCCGATAGTCCACGGTGCGGCCGGCGCCCGTGAAGGCGTTCTCGACCACGAGCGCCCCGTGGTGGGCCGCGACGTAGACGAACTCTGGGTGTCCCGTGACGTCTCCGGCGGCCCAGACGCGGGGATTCGTAGTGGCGAGGGTGTCGTCCACGACGATCTCCCCGGACTCGCCGGTCTCGACGCCGACCTCCTTGAGGTTCAGCGCTCGAGTCACGGGCCTGCGGCCCATCGCGACGAGGACCCGCGCGGCCCGGAACTCCTGCCTCTCCTTGGCCCCGACGCTGCCCACCTCGGCGACGGCGACCACCTCGCCCGTGAGGGGATCCGTGCCCACCGAGGCGACGGCGGCGCGACGGACCACGTGGATGCCCTCGTCCGCGAAGACGCCCATGAGCGCACGCGACGCCTCGGGCTCCTCGTGCGAGGCAAGGCGGCTGCGCACGAGCATCGTCACCCTCGTCCCAAGACGCGCGAACAGCTGGGCCATCTCGAGCGCGACGTACCCGCCGCCGAGGACGAGGAGGGACTCGGGGATCTCGCTGAGCTCCATCGCCGTGGTCGAGGTCAGGTAGTCCACTTCGGGCAGGCCCTCGATCGGGTGGATCCACGGCGAGGACCCCGTTGCGACGAGGTAGTGCTGGGCCGTGACAGAGGAGCGCGCCTCGACCGAGGCGAGCGCGCCGCCGTCGTGCGTGATGGTCAGCACCGGCTCGCCGGGGGTGCCCGAGAAGGAGGCCTCTCCCTGGACCACATCCCAGCCGTAGTCGGCGGCGAGGTCCACGTACTTCTCCTGCCGCATTGACTCGACGAGGGCCTGCTTGCCCGCGATGAGTGCGCCCATGTCCACGGGGCCAGCGGAGGATCCGATGCCGGGGAACCTGCCCGCTGCGTCGGCGGCCGTGTGCCTCGCTTCGGCGGCCGCAAGGAGCGCCTTCGAGGGCACACACCCTGTGTTGACGCAGGTCCCGCCGATGGTCCCCCGCTCGACCATGAGGACGCGTTTGCCCAGGCCCGTGGCGCGGATCGCCGCTGAGAAGGCCCCTCCGCCGGAGCCGATGATCGCCAGATCGTAGTCGTAGTTGCTCATGCCGCCAGTGTGGACCTTCCCCTATACTGGAAGGTCAAGCCCAGGTGGAAGGTCAGGTCCGGGCGCTGAGGAGGCTGGGATGCGCATTGGCGAGGCGGCGGCGGCCGCAGGCGTGAGCACCAAGACGCTGAGGTTCTACGAGTCCCGCGGGCTCCTGTCCGATCCGGAGCGTGGGTCGAACGGGTACCGGGACTATGCGCCCGAGGTGGTCGGGCGCATCGGGTTCATCCGCCGAGGCCGTGCGGCCGGGCTGACTCTCGCCCAGATCGAGGACCTGCTCGAGGTGCGCGACGCCGGCGAGGCGCCGTGCGGGCACGTCGCGAAGGCATTGGCTCGGCATCTGGAGGCCCTCGACGCGCAGATTGCCGAGCTCACGGCATTGCGTGCGGCCGTCGCGACGGTGCACGTCGCGGCCGCAGCCGCCAATCCGTCGTCGTGCAACGCCGGGGAGATCTGCAGCTTCCTCTGACGCGCCCGTTCACCTGACGCCCGCGCGGGTGGGCGGTCCGTCAGGCCGAGGCGCGGGGCGCGAACATGATGACCGCGACCCCCGCGAGGCACACCGCAGCGCCGATCACGTCCCAGCGGTCCGGCCGGAAGCCGTCCACGATCATGCCCCACGCGAGGGAGCCGGCCACGAAGACGCCGCCGTACGCGGCCAGGATCCGACCGAAGTGGGCGTCGGGCTGGAAGGTCGCGACGAACCCGTAGATCCCGAGCGCGGCCACCCCGAGCCCCGCCCACCACCACGGCCTGCCCTCACGGACCGACTGCCATACGAGCCACGCACCGCCGATCTCGGCCGCGGCGGCGAGGACGAACAGGACCACGGACTTGAGGATGCTCACGCGCCCATGATGCCAGCGGACTGTCGGCCGCCCCTTGCCCGTCGCCCCGGCGGTTGCGCACCGCGCCGGCTGCGTGCGATCATTCCCGTGATCGTGACCTATCGGCAGGAGGTGAGACCCATGTACGCAGTATCCACAGTGGGCGCTCCCCTGCAGTCCACGATCGCGCGACTGACGTAGTCGCCACAGGGAGCGCCAAATACGCATTTCGCGAAAGGCGACTCCCATGGACGCAACACCTTCTTCTACTCCGCGCATCAGCCCACCGGCGACTCCCGGCGGCCCTGCGATGGCGCGCGCAGACCGGCCCGGCAACGGGCCGATACCGGACCAGCACGCTGATGCCATCAGCTCGCCGGAGAATTCACACCAGCGGGCCTTGGTCCTCGCCGGCGGCGGAGCGGCAGGCAATGCGTGGCAACTCGGCCTCATCGCCGGTCTGGCCGAAGCCGGCGTCGATCTCACCGAGGCCGATCTCATGATCGGGACGTCGTCCGGGTCGACGGTGGCTGCCCAGATCACGAGCGGGACGCGGCCGGCCGAACTGTATGCCGCGATCCTCGCCGCGGGGCCCCAGCCACGTGCCGGCAGCGCCGGATTCGACAAGGGGCGCGCTCCGGCTCCGTCGGGGCCGAACTACATGGAGTGGTCCCAGGCAATCATCGGCTCGGCAGAGGATGCGCCCGACATGCGCCGCCGGATGGGCGCCGCGGCGCTCGAGCTGGATGCTTCCGACGGGACTGGCAGCGCGCGCTGGCGCGACGTCGTCGCGGCCCGGCTTCCCAGCCAGCACTGGCCGCGGAAGCAGGTGCTGATCGTGGCGGTCGATGCGCAGACGGGGGAGCCAGCGGTGTTCGACCGCCACAGCGGAATCGCCCTGGTCGACGCCGTCGCCGCCAGCACCTCGCCGATGACGCCCTACCGCGTCGGCCAGAACCGCTACCTCGACGGCGGATACCGCCGGAACGACAACGCCGATCTGGCGGCCGGATACGGTCGGGTGCTGGTCCTGTCACCGTTCAGCGGCGGGTCGCGCCACCCGCACGAGTGGGGCATGGATCTCGCAACCCAGGTCGCCGAACTTCGCGCGGCGGGCAGCAGGGTCGAGTCCGTCTTTCCTGACGGCGGCGCTGGCGACGTGTTCAACGCGAAGGCGTTGGATCCGTCAACGCGTCTGCAGGCGGCGCGGGGAGGCTACGACCAAGGCCGAGCCCTCGCCGGGCGGATCGCCGAATTCTGGTGGTGACGCGCGACGCCCGTCGGGCGGAAGGCCGATAACGGCGCGTCCTCATGCCCCGGACGGCCCGGGCGTCACGTGACGGCTGGGGCGGTCAGTGGTCCGCCGCGTACTCCACGGCCGCGGCGGGCCACGCCGGGACGGGCTTGATGCGCAGGACGATGACCGCCCGCCCGATGATGAGCGCGCTCAGCCCGATTCCTGCGATATGGGTGGGGTGTCCCGCGATCCCGGATGTGATGACCTCGGCGAGGGTCAGCACCAGTCCGATCGAGCCCACCACGATTGCAGTCACGAGGGGCGCCCGCGCGGTGCTCCGCCGCTGCACGATGTTCCATGTCCCGACCGCCGCGTACCCGAGCGCCATGAGGCAGTAGGCTCCGATGATTGCGAGGGCGACGGCCAGCGAGCCGGGCGCCACGGTGCCCCCTCGGCCTTGGATTGAACCGACTGCGCGCATGACGCCTGCGATGTTCAGGTAGGCGTAGTACCCGGCGAGCAGGGCGAGGATCGCCGCCGAGCAGCCCAGGACGAGCCGCCAGCGCTCGGACTTTCCAGCGTCCTCGGGCCGGAGCTGCATCGCCACAGGGTGCTGCGGCAACGGGTAGTGCGCCGACGGGTAGGTAGGCGGCACGGGGATGAACGGCGGCTCGTGGGACATGCGGCGGGCTCCTCTGCGGCAGGCGGGAGCCACTGCGCCCCCCAATGGCGTGGAGGCTACGTTCAGATACTGGGAAGTTGCTGGGAGTCAAGGAGCTCGCCCACGAGCCGTCGGCACAGGCGGTACGCCTCGTGGGCGGGGTCGATGATGGCGACGTGGTCGCCGGTGGTCTCGTGCAGCAGCGCAGGGTCGCCGGCAGCGCGGGCCTCGGCGACGTAGCCCGCGGACAGCGCGAACGGGACGGCGTCGTCGTTGGGGGAGTGCACGGCGTGGACCGGCACGCCGATGGGCAGCGCCCGCTGCGGGTCTGCGAGGGCGAAGGCCCGCGCGAGCTCGGGCGAGTCTGCTGACGATCCGCCCATGAGATTCCGCGCGGCATGGTTGCTCAGCCCCAGCTCGTCTGCCGCTGCGAGGCTCAGCACCCCCGCCTGGCTCACGACGCCGCGCAACGGCACCCGGGGCCGCCCGCCTTTCGCGGGGGCGCCCGGCGCGTCAGGTGGGAGCCGGTGGCGTCCGGCGGCCCACACCGCCAGATGGCCTCCCGCCGAATGGCCCAGACCGACCACCTGCCCCGCCGCGACGAGCCGCCCGAGGCGCGCGGCGTCGTCATCCGTGAGCGCACCCAGGCCCGCGATATCGTCGAGGCGGTCGATCCCGGCGGCGACGTCGTGGAACGTGGTCGGCCACCCGCCGCCGCCCGCCGTGCGGGTACCGTCTGGCAGGTCAGACTTGGCGCGCCGGTACTCGAGGTTCCACGCCGCGAAGCCGTGCGCGGCGAGATCCTCGGCGACCGGCGCGCCGAGGTCAGCGGTGTACCGGTCGCGCCAGTACCCGCCGTGGATCACGACGACGACGCCGCGCCACGCGCCGTCGTGCGCGGCGGGGGACGGCAGGTACAAGTCGCCCCACTGATCGGGATGCGGGCCGTAGGGGATGCGGACGGGTTGGCTCACGCCGCGACTCTACCGGCCCGACTCTATTGGCCCGACTCCAGCTTCGCCTTGACCTTCTCGAACACCGGGCCGTGGGATGCCGCGGTCGCCCGCGCCAGGAGCAGTTCGAGGGGCCAGAGCCGCCACAGGCCGCCGGATCGGTTCTCCATCGTGAGCCTTGTACCGGACCCCTCCGGCTCGAACTCGTACGTCCACGTCCCTTCGAGGGACAGCGAACTGCGGTCGGTGATACGCCGGTTGGGGACGAACTCGGTGTACACGTTGAAGCCGTGGAGGCGAATGCCTGCGAGGTTCGCGATCCACGTGTAGTGGGTCCCGAGGCCCTCCGGGGTGCAGTGCGTGTCGCCGAAGCTCACGCCCGACGCCGCGACGTCCCGCCAGGTGCGCGGGTCCCGGAAGGCGTCGAACACCTTCTCGACCGGGGCCTCGATGTGGAGCGACTGGCGATACGGCATGGGCTCATCTGCGCACGGCTACTGGGCCGCGGCGGATTCCTTCTCGACCTCGGTCTTGATGTGCTCGAGCCAGCCGTTGACCGTGTGGGCCCAGCCCTTCTCGGCAACCGTGTTCATCATTACCTCTTCGATCCACGTGATGTCCGTGTTCTCGAAGTGCACGTTCAGCCGCGTTCCCTCGCCTTCGGGCACGAAGTTCCAGGTCCAGCCGACGTGCTGCTTGAGGTCCCTGTTGAGCAGCTTGAGATGTGAGTTGATGACGATCTGCTGGTCGGGGACGAAGGTGACGAACTCGTGGGTGACGTACTCCGTGACCGGCATGGTCTGGTTCCAGACGTGCGCCACCGTCCCGACGCCCTCAGGGGTCACGGTCGCATCGTCGACGTGGATCTTGGGGTGGCCGGCGAACATGTTGCGTGGGTCGCGGCAGTGCTCGAAGACCGCGTGGACCGGTGCGCTGATGTCGATCGTGTACGTGTGCTTGTACTCGTGCTCGGACATGTGTGCCTCCTGGGGTGGGTGCCTGTCCTTCCATGGTCGAGAGGTGCGGGGGCGGAGGGGAGTGCCGTTGGTCCCGGCGGCTCCGCGCGCTCCCGGCACCGATCCTTCGGTCCCTCGGGCTGGGTCATCAGGCCGAGCTCTGTCTCGCCTGTCATGTGTTCGTATGTCGAACTCTTGTGCAATATGCGAACATCGGGTTATCGTGAAGGTGTCGTCTCGACCGTTGCGTGGTCAGCTCTGCGGGGTCTGAACCCTGCGGAGGGCTGGGCAACTGGGAAGAGCAAGAGGAAAGGACCTGTAGGTGAGCGTGCCCAAGATCAAGGCCGTGCGGCTGAGTCCGCGCGAGCAGCTCGGACAGAAGGAGCTCGTGGTACTCGGGCCTTCCCTCGGGACGTCGACGGTGATGTGGCAAGACGCCGCGCAGCTTTTCGCGGGCGACTACGACGTCTTCGGTTGGGACCTCCCCGGCCATGGTGTCTCCCCGGCCGCCGCAACGGATGCCGAGTTCAGCGTGGGCGAGCTGGCAGACGCAGTCGTGGAGCTCGTCGACTCCATCGAGCCGGGCGTCCGCTTCCACTACGCGGGCGATTCAGTGGGCGGTGCGACCGGGGCCGAGCTGGCTCTCCGCCACCCCGAACGACTCCTGAGCCTCGCCATGGTCTGTTCGTCGCCGCGCTTCAACGGCGCCGAGGCCTACGCCGAACGCGCCGACGCCGTTGCCGAGCAGGGCACCGAGATCCGCCTCGAGCCCTCCGCCGAGATCTGGTTCGCCCCCGGCTTCCTGGGAGAGCACCCCACCGAGTCCTCACGGCTCCTGGACAGCCTGCGGGACGCAGACCGCTTCGGCTACGCCGCCGTCTGCCGCGCCATCGCTGCCTACGACGTCCGGGACCGGTTCGCCGAGATTTCGGTCCCATTCCTCGCCGTCGCGGGACAGTTCGACTCCGTCTGCCCCCTCTCCGAGGCGGAGTGGATGGCCGACCAGGCTCAGCACGGCGTCGCCGTCGAGGTCCCCAACGTCGGGCACATCGCCCCGACCGAGAATCCGGCCCTGGTCGCCAGCCTGCTCCGGGCGCACTTCATGGCCGCAAGCGGGTTGATCGAACTCGCGCAGGAGACCATCGACGCCCTCGTTGACAGCCACAACACCAAGGACAGCAACTCATGACCGACGCTTTCGTCTACGACGCGATCCGCACCCCCTTCGGCAAATTCGGCAAGGGCCTCGCAAGCGTCCGCCCCGATGACCTCGCGGCACACATGGTCCGCAGTGTCGTGGACCGAGCCCCGGGCCTGACGCCCGATGCGCTCGAAGCCGGCGCACTCGACGAAGTGATCTTCGGCAACGCCAACGGTGCAGGCGAGGAGAACCGCAACGTCGCCCGGATGGCCACGCTTCTCGCGGGCCTTCCCGTCTCCATCCCCGGCACCACGGTGAACCGCCTGTGCGGCTCGTCCCTCGACGCCGCGATGATCGCCTCGCGCCAGATCCAGGTGGGCGACGCCGACGTCATGCTGGTGGGCGGTGTGGAGTCGATGTCCCGCGCGCCGTGGGTCCTGCCGAAGACGGACAAGCCCTACCCGGCCGGGGACTTGGCGCTCGCCTCGACCACGCTCGGCTGGCGCCTCGTGAACCCGGAGATGCCGTCCGAGTGGACCGTGTCCCTCGGCGAGGCCACCGAGCAGCTGCGCGAGCGCTTCGCGATCGGCCGCGACCGTCAGGATGAGTTCGCCGCCCGCTCGCACACCCTTTCCGACAAGGCCTGGAACGAGGGCTTCTACGACGATCTCGTCGCCGCCGTCCCCGGAACCGATGTGACGCGTGACGAGGGCATCCGGGCGGGGTCCTCCGCGGAGTCCCTCGGCGGCCTCAAGACCGCGTTCCGCAAGGACAACGGCGACCGCTCGGGTACGACGACCGGCGGCACCGTCACCGCAGGCAACGCCTCCCCGCTCTCCGACGGTGCCTCCGCGGTCCTGCTCGGCTCCGAAGCCGCCGCGGGGACGCTCGGACTGGCTCCCATCGCACGCATCGCGGGCCGCGGCGCTGCGGCCAACGAGCCACAGTACTTCGGCTTCGCACCCGTCGAGGCCGCGAACCGGGCCCTCGCGAAGGCCGGCATCGGCTGGGACCAGGTGGGCGCCGTCGAGCTCAACGAGGCCTTCGCCGCGCAGTCCCTCGCCTGCGTGGACGCGTGGAAGATCGACCCCGAGATCGTCAACCAGCACGGCGGCGCGATCGCGATGGGGCACCCGCTCGGCGCGTCCGGCGGCCGCATCCTCGGCACGCTCGCCCGCTCGCTTCAGCGCAGCGGAGAGCGGTGGGGTGTAGCCGCGATCTGCATCGGTGTGGGCCAGGGGCTCGCCGTGGTGCTCGAGAACGTCAACGCGAAATAGGCCGAGAGGAAAGGGTCCATCGGTGGCACACACGCTGGAATTCAAGGACACCGTCGCGCAGGCCGTGGCGGGCATCGAGGACGGCTCGACCGTCATGATCGGAGGCTTCGGCAACGCCGGGCAGCCGTTCGAGCTCATCGACGCGCTGCTCGAGTGCGGCGCGACGGGCCTCACGGTGGTCAACAACAACGCCGGGCAGGCGGATGAGGGCCTCGCACTCCTGATCAAGGAGGGCCGCGTGGCGAAGATGATCTGCTCGTTCCCGCGCCAGAGCGACTCATGGCATTTCGACGAGAAGTACCGCGCAGGCCAGATCGAGCTCGAGCTCGTGCCGCAGGGCAACCTCGCCGAGCGGATCCGGGCCGCGGGCGCCGGCATCGGCGGATTCTTCACGCCGACCGGCTACGGAACCATGCTGGCCGAGGGCAAGGAGACGCGCTTCCTCGACGGCACATGGCAGGTCTTCGAGACCGCTATCCACGCCGACGTCGCGCTCATCAAGGCGCTTCGGGCCGATGGCAAGGGAAACCTTGTCTACCGCAAGACAGCGCGCAACTTCGGCCCGATCATGGCCGCCGCAGCCAAGCAGACTATCGTCCAGGTCTCCGAGATCGTCCCCGTGGGCGGACTCGACCCCGAGAACGTCGTGACCCCGGGAATCTACGTCAACACGATCGTGAAGGTGGGCTGAACGGATGAGCGAGCAGACTGTGCCGGGCGTCATCGAGGACAACACCGTCCCCCAGACGAGCGAGGCACCCCTCAACCGTGAGGAGATGGCCCGGCTCGTCGCGAAGGACATCGAGCCGGGATCATTCGTGAACCTCGGCATCGGCCAGCCGACCAACGTGTCGAACTACCTGACCGAGGAACAGGGCATCACGCTCCACACCGAGAACGGCATGCTCGGCATGGGGCCGGTGGCCGTGGGCGATGAAATCGACCAGGACCTCATCAACGCCGGCAAGATCCCCGTGACCGAGCTGCCGGGCGCGAGCTACTTCCACCACGCCGACTCGTTCGCGATCATGCGCGGCGGCCACCTCGATGTGTGCGTGCTCGGCGCGTTCCAGGTGTCCGCCACCGGCGATCTGGCGAACTGGCACACCGGCGCCCCGGACGCGATCCCCGCAGTCGGCGGCGCGATGGACCTCGCGACGGGTGCCAAGGACGTGTATGTCATGATGAACCTCACCGCGAAGGATGGGACCGCCAAGCTCGTCCCCGAGCTGACCTACCCGGTCACCGGCGTGGGCTGCGTGACGCGCGTGTACACCGAGAAGGCCGTCTTCCTCATCTCGCCCGACGGCGTGCGCGTGCGGGAGACGTTCGGCGTGGCGTTCGAGGAACTCGAGGCCCTCATGGACGTCCCGCTGCTCCCGGCTGCGGGCTGAACGGAACGGACGATGGCAGAGCGGAGTGCTGGTGGTTGGTCGGAGTGACGGTGGTTGAGCGGCGATCGGTGCGGGATGCGGAGCCGAGTCCGGATCCAGAAGCTGAGTCGGAACCGGGCGCCGTCGACTACGTCCACCCGCCGGTCCCCACCGCGAGCGACCAATTCGTGCAATCGCTCGCGCGGGGACTCGCCGTCGTGCGCTCGTTCGACGCCGAGCACCAGGAGATGACCCTCTCAGAAGTGGCGGCGCGAACCTCCCTCACACGTGCGACGGCGCGGCGCTTCCTCCACACGCTCGTCGAGCTCGGGTATGCCCGCACGGATGGAAGGGTCTTTGCCCTGACCCCTCTCGTCCTCCAGCTCGGGTACGCGTACCTCTCCGGCCTGCCGCTCCCCGAGCTCGCCCAGCCGATCCTCGAGGAGCTCTCGCACCGGCACGGGGAGTCGACGTCCCTAGCGGTTCTTGACGGTGCGGACATCGTCTACCTCACGAGGATCCACACGCGGCGCATCATCTCCGTGGGCATCTCGCCGGGAACCCGGTTCCCCGCGCACGCGACCTCGATGGGGCGCGTCCTGCTCGCAGCGCTGGCGCCCGGGGAGCTGGACGCCTATTTCGCCCATGCAGACCTCGCGCCGCTGACCCCGCGCACGCTCACCTCTCGCAAGGCGATCGAGGCGGAGCTCGCGCGGATCCGCGAGGCGGGGTACGCCGTCGTCGACCAGGAGCTTGAGGTGGGCCTTCAATCGGTGGCCGTCCCGGTGCTCGGTGCAGGCGGCCGGACAGTCGCGGCGATCAACATGGCGCTGTCCGCGCGGCTCGACGATCCGGCCTCTTCCGCGGAGAACCGGCGTGACGCGGAGGTAGCGCGCCTCGTGCCCGAGCTGCAGGCCGCGGCGGCTTCCATTGCGGAGGCCGCCCGCGCGGTGGGGGCCGACTGAGGAGGGCGCGGACCCGACGGCGCAGGCTCGCCGACCTCAGGCGCGTCAGGCCGGCACGCCGACCTCGGCAAGGCGCCCGTCGGACATCTCCAGCACCCGGTCGCATTGGGTGAGGACATCCCGGTCGTGCGTCACCATGACGACGGCGGCGCCCGACTCACGGGCCTGGTCCGCGAGGAGCGACACGACCTCGTAGCTGCGGCGGCGGTCGAGGGCGGCCGTCGGCTCGTCGACAAGGAGCAGGCTCGGTCGGTTGACCAGCGCCCGCGCGATCCCAACGCGCTGGCGCTCGCCGCCGCTGAGGCGCCCAGGGCGGTGGCTCGCCCTCTGGGACATGCTCACAGCCTCCAGCAGGCTCTTCGGGTCCACGGTCCGGTTGCCCGCGAGCCGTCCCGCGAGACGGAGCTGGTCGGCGGCAGTGAGTGCGGGGATCAGGTTCGCGGACTGGAAGACGAAGCCGATATTCGCGAGCCGGAATCGGGCCGCCGCGCCCTTCCCGAGGCCGACGACGTCCGTCCCGTGGACACGCACGACGCCGGAGGTCGGCTTCGCTAGAAGGCCCGCCACCGCCAGGAGCGAGGACTTGCCCGAACCGGACGGCCCGACGATCGCGGTGAACTCGCCCGCCTCGACCCGGAGGCTGACCGAGTCGAGGACGCGGACCCTGCCGTCGCCGTCGCCGAGCTCCAACACGAGGTCCGACATCTCGAGGGCGGGCACGGGCATGTCTGATGCGGGGATCGAGGTCATCGGTTTCCTCCGAGGGCAGTGATGGGATCGACGCGCGTGATGCGCAGGACGGCGACGGCCGCGCCAAGAAGACCGAGCACCACAGTGAGAGCGGTGGCAAGGGCAATGGGAGCCGCCTCGAGCGCAAAGGGCACGGCGTCGGGGATCATGGCTCCGAACCCGACGCCGATGGCGACTCCTATCGCCGTGAAACCGAGCAGGAGGATCGCGCCTTGGGCGAGGCCGTCCCTCAGCAGGTACCCGCCCGAGGCGCCCATGGCGCGCAGCACGGCGATTTCCTGGGTGCGCTGGATGGTCCAGACGGTGAAGAAGGCGCCGACCACGAGCGCGCAGATGGCGTACAGGAAGACCTGGATCATGCTCAGTGTCAGGGTCTCTGCCTCGTAGCCGGGGGAGGCGTTGAATGCCTGGGCCTTGGTCATCGTCATCGTGCCCGCGCCTGCGTCGAGGGCCGCGTAGTCGGGGGACCGTCCGGGTGCCGCCTCGAGCGCCACGACGCTCGAGTACGGGTAGCCGGCCGCGTCCACCTGGGCCTGGGTGGGCGCACCCGCCGCGGCCGTGTTGGAGGCGAGCAGCCGCCACGTGCCGATCGGGAGGTACGCGACGTCGACGTGGCCGAAGGTGGCCTGGCCCCTAGTGAACCCGGCCACCGTCAGCTTGGTCCCTATTCGGTCCAGGGCCACGACGTCGCCGACTGTGACGCCTTTCGCCTTGAGGGTGGACGAGACGACGATCCCATCGGGGGCACCGAGACTGTGTCCCTCGGCGATGGCCGGGGCCAGGAACCCGGCAGGCTCGACGCCGAAGAGGGTCAGATCGACCTGACGGCCGGAGGACGTCGTGCCGTTGACGATGCTCACGCCCATGGGCTCGGCATGCTCGATCCCGGGGGCATCCTTCCATGCCTGAAGCTGCCTGCCGTCCACGAGGGAACGGCTGAACGCGTTGTCCTTGATCGTGCCCTTGTCGAAGGCGAATGCGGTGGCGCTGAGGGACTTGAGTCCGGAGACGCCATCGTTGACGAGGCCGGAGGAGAGGCCGGAGAGCAGGACCACGAGCACGGCGATCAGTGAGATCACGGCGCCCATGAGGGTGAACCGGCCGCGGGCGAACCTGAGTTCGCGCAGAGCAAGGAACATGTCACTTCCTAGGGGGATTTTTCCGACTACCTGTCGGAATCATTCCGACAGTATGTCAGCTAGTTGCCGACATCGGCAAAAAGAGAGAGCAGGCTCCGGATTGGATGCGATGGGAGAGGCGGGAGAAGCAGCCGCTGTCAGGCGGGCAGGCCGTGGGTCAGGAGCTGGAAGGCGGCTTCGGCCACCGTCCTGTGGTCCGCCCCGTGCTCGACGAGCTGCACCCCGGCGCCGAGCACACCCTGCGCGAGGTGCATCCACAGCGCGGCATCCGAGTGCCCGAGCTCGGCGAGCGTCTCCGCGAGAGGCCGGAACAGCGCGGCATGCAGGGCTCCGATGCCCTCGTGGCGCTTCGGCGTCAGCTCGGCCTCCCGCAATGACGTTGCGAGGCCGTGCCTTCCGTCGGCCGTCATGCGCAGCGTCGCCTCGACAAAGGTGCGAAGGCGGTCGAGTCCCGGGGCCGACTTGGCGAGCTCGGCGGAGATCTCGTCGTTCCAGCGGTCGAAGGCCTGGAGGGCAACAGCCACGAGGAGATCGTCCTTCGAGGGGAAGTAGTCGTAGAAGCTTGAGCGGGCAAGGCCAGCCCGCTCGGTCACGGTGCGCGGGCTCACCATCGTGAGACCCCCCTCGAGCAGGACCGCCTCGGCCGCCCGGATCAGCGCCGCACGCTGGGCGCCGCGGTGCTCGGCGACGGTCGGGGCGGAGATCTTCGGCATCGGACCATTATCTGCCCACGCTAGAGCCGCCTCCGTTCGGCTTGCAGCGCACCGGGCTTAGGCTGGTCGAAAGACAGTGACAGGGAGGTCACCGGAATGGCATTTCTCGACGCCGCACTGTGGGGCGGCAAGGTCAATATCGGCGGGTGGACCGAGGCCGGTGGTGGCGCCTTCGACGCCGTCGAGCCGGCTACCGGAGCGACCCTCGGTTCCGTGGGGCTCGCCAACCGCGACGATGTATACCGCGCGGCGTCGCTGGCCGCGAAGTCCCAGCTCGACTGGGCGGCCACGAAGCCCGAAGAGCGCGCCGCCGTCCTGCGTCGCGCGGGCCAGCTGTGGGAGGAGCATGCCGCCGAGGTCCAGCACTGGCTCACCCGCGAGGCCGGCAGCATCCCTGCCAAGGCCCAGATCGAGACCCACGTCGCCGCGAACGAGTGCTATGAGGCGGCAGCCCTGCCGTCGCACCCGCACGGGGAGGTCCTGAGCTCGGACGAGGAAAGGTGGTCCTTCGCGCGGAGGCGGCCGGCCGGCGTCGTGAGCGTGATCGCGCCGTTCAACTTCCCGCTGGTCCTCTCGATCCGCTCGGTGGCGCCCGCGCTTGCGCTCGGCAACGCGGTCCTGCTCAAGCCGGATCCCCGCACCGCCGTCTGCGGCGGCGTGACGCTCATGCGCATCTTCGAGGAGGCCGGGCTGCCAGCCGGTGTGCTCTCGCTCCTGCCCGGCGGCGCCGAGACAGGGGCCGCCGTGGTCGAGGCGCCTGAAGTGCGGGTTGTCTCGTTCACGGGCTCCACCGCGGCGGGCCGCAAGGTGGGCGAGTCTGCCGCGCGTCTGCTGAAGCGCGCACACCTCGAGCTTGGTGGCAACAGCGCGCTCATCGTGCTGCCGGGGGCGGACCTCGCGAAGGCCGCGTCCGCCGGCGCTTTCGGCTCGTTCTTGCACCAGGGCCAGATCTGCATGGCGACGGGTCGGCATTTCGTCCACGACTCGCTGTACGACGACTACGTCGCAGAGCTGTCTGCGAAGGCCGAGAACCTGCCGGTCGGCGATCCCGCTACCTCTGACGTGGCCCTCGGGCCGATCATCGACGAGGCCCAGCGCGACAAGATCGACAGCCTCGTCCAGGACGCCGTTGCGCGCGGCGGACGCCTCACGGCCGGCGGCAGCTACGAGGCGCTGTTCTACCGGCCCACGGTGCTGGCGGACCTTGAGCTGGACAACCCCGCTTTCGCCGTCGAGATCTTCGGCCCGGTTGCCCCGGTCACGAGGTTCTCCAGCGTCGACGAGGTCGTTGAGATGGTCAACGCGAGCGAGTACGGGCTGTCTGTCGGTATCCTCGGCGACGTCGGCACGGCCATGAAGATCGCCGACCGCGTCCATTCGGGCAAGGTCCACATCAACGAGCAGACCGTCTCCGACGAGGCCAACGCCCCGTTCGGCGGTGTGGGTGCGTCCGGGACAGGCTCGAGATTCGGCGGCGCGACGTCGAACATCGACGCGTTCACGGAGATCCAGTGGCTCACCATGCGACCCGAGATCGCGCCGTATCCGTTCTGAGACGCGCATCACCTGAGTGACAGCTGAGACTTTGGGCGAGGGGCCCTAAGCCCCTATCTGGGCGTCGGCGCCGGGCGGACCGTGGTGCCGTGGACACGACACTGAATGCGTTGACCGCAGCGGCCCGTCTCGGCGCCGACGGCATCTATCTCGGGTGGGGATCCTTCACAGTGCAGCTGGGGAACCTCATCGTCATCATCGTGATGATCCTGCTGTTCGTCGCCGCGCTGTTCCTGCCCTTCCCCGGGGGAAGGGGACGGCGGTGAGCGGCACACCAGCGGACTCCCAGAGCGCGCCTCCCGGAGGGCACATCGTCAACTGGACCGGCAGGTTCAGGCAGTGGGGGGTGCGCACGCTTCCCCCTGACAAGCTCCTTCCGGAGACCCAGCCCAGCTACGTGGCGTCGTGGATCTACGTGTTCGGGATGGGAGCCATCGCGGCGCTCCTGTACGTGATCGTCTCGGGCGTGATCCTCGGGCTCAACGGCCCGGCCTGGTACCACGTGTCCGCGACCGGCCACTTCATCAACAGCACCCACCTGTGGGGTGTGGAGCTGTTCTTCATGTTCATGGTCATCCACCTGTGGGGGAAGTTCTGGATGGCGTCGTGGCGCGGAGGACGCGCGCTGACATGGATCACGGGCGTCATCTCGTTCGTGGTCTCGATCGTGACCGCTTTCACGGGCTACCTCCTCCAGACCAATTTCGACTCCCAGTGGATCGCCTTCCAGGCCAAGGACGCCCTCAACTCGGTGGGGGTGGGCGCGTGGTTCAACGTCGCGAACCTCGGGCAGATCCTCATGTGGCACATCGTGCTGCTGCCGCTCGCGGTGGGGGCCGTCGTCGTGCTGCACGTCCTCCTCGTCCGCGTGCACGGCGTCGTCCCGCCGCTCGAGGCGTCGGAGACGGACGCCCAGCTTCGTCCGAGTGGGTCCGCAGCACCGAGTGGGTCCGCAGCACAGGGAGGCAACCCCTCATGAGCATCAAGGAACGCAGCCGGACGCCGCATGAACACCGGGGCGCAAGGGACCTCGACCGACGGCCATGGACGGGGGCCGTCCGCGAGTACGACCTCGTCAAGGAGCTCGTGTACGCGTGCGTCGTCGTGGGAGTGCTCACCGTGGGACTCGCCGCCGTCGTCGGTTCTCCCGACGACGCCCCGGTGACGCTCAAGCAGTGGGCGACCACCGCGCCGTCGGACTTCGTGGCGACGGCGACCGCCGAGCTCGGCGGGACGAGCGGCACCGCCCAGTACGGGCCCCCCTACAACTCGACTCCGGGGGCGAGCCAGACGCTCGGGCCAATCGATCTGCAGAGCCTCTCCGGTGCCCGCCTGCCGGTCGACACCGCCCAGGACCTCGTCCTCGGGCCGCTCGCCACGCTGCCGCAGCAGCCGGCAGAGATCGCGGCGTGGAACACCGCTACGGACCAGCAGCGCACCGACTGGAGCAGCGCCTACTCAGACGCCCTCTCGAAGGCCCCGGACAACGACCCCGCCAAGGTCGCGTCGGGCGATTACGGGCCCGTGCCGGCGCTGGATTCGGCGCTGCTCGGGATGGCCCAGTCCGGTTCGCTGGACCGCGTGCTCGACGGCGGGACGCTCGCGGGCTTGGACCACACACGGACCGAGTTGCTGCTCGGCGACGGAACGTACTTCAAGGGCCTGGCGGACGCACAGCACCTCACGGGTGACCAGTGGGGCATGATGAACGAGACCGGCAACTACCCCGGCCAGTCCTGGCTGTGGCTGTTCTCGTTCTGGTACCAGATCCCGCCGTTCAACGGGCTCTCCAACGCGGACCTCGTGATCAGCGGAATCATGGTTGTCCTGACGCTCGCCCTCATGCTCGTCCCCTTCATCCCGGGGGTCCGGTCACTGCCCCGGCTCATCCCGATCCATCGGCTGATTTGGAGGGACTACTACCGGCGGAGGTGAGGGTGCGGACGCCGTCGTGGATATCGTCATCTGACGGTATCCACGGCATGGTAGAAAACTAGGGTGAACCCCCAGAATCTCCAACGTGTGAAGCATAAGCCTATCTCGCGACCTATCGTTGCCACCGGCATCGCATCGACGGTCGTCATCGGCTCAGGCGCCTTCGTCCTGAGCTTCTCAGCCCTTACCGACCTCGCCGTCCGCGCGGGCATCAACCCCGAGATCGGGTGGATGTGGCCGCTCATCGTGGACGGCATGATCGTCGCCGCGACGGTTGCCATCGTTGCCCTCGCCGGCCGCGAGGGCAAGGAGCAGTTCTACCCGTGGATCCTGCTGTTCTTCGGCGCCGTGGTCTCGACCGCAGCCAACTCGATCCACGCGATCCTCGCCGTCAAGGCGTCGAACGGCAATGTGCCGATCGCCGTCTCCGCCCTCGTGGCGGCCATGCCTCCGGTGGTGCTCCTCGCGATCACGCACCTCACCGTGCTGCTGGTGCAGTACGCGCGCAACTCCGCCGAGATCCAGGCTGCGCTCGCGGCGGCCGAGGAGATGGAGCGCGCTGCGAGCGCGGCTGACGCGGTGCCCGCTCCCGCCCCGGCGGCCGACGCCCCGGTGGCTCCCGCACTGACGGCAAACGCGGCGGCCGGCGGTGTGGACGTGGTCGAGACGGTGCTTGCCGAGACGGTGCTTGCCGATTCGGTGCGCGCCGAGACCGCGGCCGCCGACGCTTCACCTGCCGCGCCCGTGGTGAAGCCTGCAGCCCGCTCGTCGCGCAGGACCGGCGACACGGGCCAGATCGCCGCCGTTTCCGCCGCCGATGCGTCTGCGGAGAAGCCCAAGGCAGCTCCGAAGCGCAAGCCCCGCAAGACCACCACGGCCACCCAGCCGGTGGTCCCTGCGGCCCCGGTGGCAAAGCCCGCAGCGGCCCGCACGGCACCGAAGGCCCCGGTCTCCGCGCGCCAGCTCATGCCGGAGCTCGGGACGGTCACCGCCGTCAACCCGATCCTGCGCGGGTCCGTGGCGGCGGACGTGAAGCCCGCCGCGGAAGGGGAGTCCAAGACCGCATCGGCTTCCAGCGCCGGAGCGGCCGCGACGCCCGCCGTTGCATCCACCTCCACCGTTGCATCCGCGCCAGCCGCGTCAGCCGCGACGCCTGCTCCGGAAGCCGCCCCAGAGGTCGCCGCCGAGGAAGCTGCGAAGGAACTCGTCTCGTCTCCGGCCTGACAGCCTCCGAGCGGGGCATATCGACACAAATCAGGCGCCCTCACCCCGAATCCGGGAGTGGGGGCGCCTGACCTGTGTCGATAGCCGATATGCCCTTAGGGCGCCGAAGGTACTTTCGAGGCGGTTCAGGCCCTCAGCACTCTTACCAGGCGCAGCGGTTACGCAATCGGCTGCGGGGACGTGATCCGCGTGAGGGAGTCGACGTCGCGCACGGCGCCCTTGTCCGCCGAGGTGGCCATGGCGGCGTAGGCGCGCAGGGCCGCGGAGACCCGGCGCTCGCGGTTCGCGGGGTGGTACCCGGTGGTGGCCTCGAGCCGCTCGCGGCGGGCGTCGAGCTCGGACTGGTCCACCACGAGATCCATCGAGCGGTTCGGGATGTCGATGCGGATGAGGTCGCCGTCCTGCACGAGGGCGATCGTGCCGCCGGAGGCCGCCTCGGGGGAGATGTGCCCGATCGAGAGGCCCGAGGTACCGCCGGAGAAGCGCCCGTCCGTGATGAGCGCGCACTTCTTGCCCAGGCCACGGCCCTTGAGGAACGAGGTCGGGTAGAGCATCTCCTGCATGCCCGGGCCGCCCTTCGGCCCCTCGTACCGGATGACGACGACGTCGCCCTCCTTGACGGTCTTGTTCAGGATCTTCTCGACGGCCTCGTCCTGTGACTCGCACACGACCGCAGGGCCCTCGAACGTCCAGATCGACTCGTCGACGCCGGCCGTCTTGACCACGGCTCCGTCCACCGCGACGTTGCCGCGCAGCACCGCGAGGCCGCCGTCCTTCGAGTACGCGTGCTCGACGGCGCGGATGCAGCCGCCCGCGGAATCCGTGTCGAGGGAGGTCCACTCGTTCGACTGCGAGGACGCGGTCGAGGAGCGCTGGCCGCCCGGTGCCGCGTGCCAGAGCTGCTCGGCATGCTCGGTGGCCTTGCCACCGCGGATGTCCCACGCGTCGAGCCACGAGGTCAGGTCGTCGGAGTGCACCGAATGCACGTTGGTGTGCAGGAGGCCGCCGCGGTTGAGCTCACCCAGGAGCGCGGGGATGCCGCCGGCGCGGTGCACGTCCTCCATGTAGTAGGTCTTGTTTCCGGCGACATTCGGGGCCACCTTCGCAAGGCACGGGACCTTGCGGGACTTCGCGTCGATCTCGGCCAGGCCGTACTCGACGCCGGCTTCCTGCGCGGCCGCGAGCAGATGCAGGATCGTGTTGGTCGAGCCGCCCATGGCGATGTCGAGGGCCATCGCGTTGTCGAAGGCCTCGGCGGTAGCGATCGAGCGCGGGAGGACGGAGTCGTCGTCGTGCTCGTAGTAGCGCGCGGCGAGTTCGACGGCGGTCGCCCCGGCCCGCTCGTAGAGCGCCTTGCGCGCGGTGTGGGTCGCGAGGACCGAGCCGTTGCCCGGGAGGGAGAGGCCAATCGCCTCGGTGAGGCAGTTCATCGAATTGGCGGTGAACATGCCCGAGCACGAGCCGCACGTGGGGCAGGCGTTCTGCTCGATGAGGTCGATGTCCGCGTCGGAGATCGACTCGTCGACGGCGTCGGAGATCGCGTTGACGAGGTCGAGCGAGCGGACCGAGCCGTCCGTGAGTGTCACGCGGCCGGCCTCCATGGGGCCGCCGGAGACGAAGACCGTGGGGATGTTCAGGCGCAGGGCGGCCAGGAGCATGCCGGGGGTGATCTTGTCGCAGTTCGAGATGCACACGAGGGCGTCAGCGCAGTGCGCGTTGACCATGTACTCGACCGAGTCGGCGATGAGGTCGCGGGAGGGCAGCGAGTAGAGCATGCCGCCGTGGCCCATGGCGATGCCGTCGTCGACGGCGATCGTGTTGAACTCGCGGGCGATCGCGCCGGCCGCGTGGATCGCCTCGGAGACGATGCGGCCCACCGGGGCGAGGTGGGTGTGGCCGGGGACGAACTCGGTGAACGAGTTGGCGACGGCGATGATCGGCTTGCCGATGTCCGAGTTGGCCACGCCGGAGGCGCGCATCAGTGCGCGAGCTCCGGCCATATTGCGGCCATGGGTGACGGTGCGGGAACGAAGAGCTGGCATTGAACGAGAATTTCACGCGCGCGCGGTGTCCGCCAGTCTCCGTCAATACTAGTAGTGAGAGTGCTAGCGTTGGAGCGTGGCTGACGGACGGGGTGTGGACCGGCACGAGGACAGGGGCCCGATCGAGGCCCCGCGCAGGGAACTCGGCGCCTTCCTGCGCAAAAAGCGCGAGCGGGCCGTCCGCGCGGACTACGGCCTCCCTCCCGTGGGCCGCGGACGCACCGAGGGACTGCGTCGCGAGGAGATCGCGTTCCTTTCCGGCGTCTCGGTGACCTGGTACACGTGGCTCGAGCAGGGTCGTGACATCAACCCGTCCCGGCAGGTGCTCGACGCCGTCGCCGTGAATCTGCGCCTCACCGCGCCCGAGCACGACTACATCCTGGGCCTGAGCGGCTTCGCTCCCGCGCCCCGGGCCTTCGCGGCGGTCCCCGAGCCCGTCCCGGACCACGTTCAGCACCTGCTGGACGCCCTGGACCCGGCCCCGGCGTTCGCTGTGACCTCGACGTGGGACATCGGCGCGTGGAACCGCGGGTACGAGGCTCTGTTCCCGGGCATCGCCACCGTGCCGGCGAAGGACCGCAACCTCCTGCGCCTCACGTTCACGGACCCCTACGTGCGGGGCATGCTGCCCGATTGGGAGATCACGGTCCGCAGCTTCCTGGCCGACTACCGCGCCGAGGCCGGCTCGCACGCAGACCGCGACGCGCACGTCGAGCTCATCACACGACTCCGCCAGGATTCCGCGGACTTCGCGCGGGCCTGGGACGATCACGAGGTCCGGCGCTTCGCCTCGCGGGCCCGGACCTTCCTGCACCCCGTCGCGGGGCGGCTCGACTTCGAGCAGC
This sequence comes from Sinomonas sp. P10A9, assembly GCF_041022165.1. Taxonomy (GTDB): domain Bacteria; phylum Actinomycetota; class Actinomycetes; order Actinomycetales; family Micrococcaceae; genus Sinomonas; species Sinomonas puerhi. Next base: position 4,025,060 of record NZ_CP163302.1, on the reverse strand, counting down.
ACCAGCTCGTCCCCTCTGACGCACCGACCCTGCACGTCGTCGCGTACCTCCCGGCGCCCGGATCGGACACGGGTGCGCGCATGGCGGAACTCATTGGCCGGCAGGCTGCGATCCGTTAGGGGGGCGGGGCCGGGGGCTGGGGTTCTGGCCGATGACGTGTAGCGCTGCCTGAGTACGGTGCTTCATGCCGAGCTTGGTCAGGATGGACGAGACATAGTTCTTCGCGGTCTTCTCGGCCAGGCCGAGCTCAAGGGCGATCTGCCGGTTGGTCAGCCCGGTCCCCACCAGCTCCAGGACCCGGCGCTCCTGCCGCGTGAGGGTGTCCATGAGTGGATCGTCCGAGTGCTGTGAAGTGAAGCGTGATCTGGTCCGGGCTTCGGCGTCGGGGTCGAAGATGGCCTCGCCGGCAGCGGCGCGGCGCACCACGTCGATGAGCCGGTCAACGGAGATGTCCTTGGCGAAGTACCCCGCGGCTCCGGCCATCACGGCCTCGAAGAGCGCCTGCTCGTCGTGGGCGTGGTTGAGAATGATGCACTGGATCCGCGGGTCTGCCGACCGCACGGCCCGGCAGACCTCGATGCCGTTCCCGTCTGTGAGCTTCTCGCCGAGCACCGCGACGTCCGGGGCAAGGTGGGGGATGAGCACCTCGGCCTCGCGCGCCGAGCCCGACTCTCCGACCACGGTCATCCCGGCCCGCTCGAGCAGGCTCCTCATCCCGTAGCGGGCCACCTCATGGGGATCCAGAACGAAGACGCGTATAGACTGATCCAGACCCACCGAGTCGTTGTGCGTCATGCTGAACTCTTCCCCCGTTGCCCGGGGCCTAACCAGAAAACTCAGTTTCCGGTGCCATCCCCCCCCGATTGCTGGGGTCGACGCTACGCCCCCGCCGCGCTAGGGGAGAAGGTGCCGCGCACCCGGTTCAGGCGTCAAGCCGCGCACGACGGCGATTGGTCGCCTCGGGTGCGTGGCCGAAGAGTCGCCCGATGTCTGCGAGTCCGTCCTCCTCCGCCCCCCGGTATCGGCTGCCCTGCTCACTAGGGACCAGCCTTTCGGGACGGAGCGCTAGGACTCGGACTAGGCGGCGAGGCGCCGCCGCATGCGGTCGAGAAGGCGCCGCAGGAGCCGCGAGACCTGCATCTGGCTCACGCCCAGCTCCGCGGCGATCTCGCTCTGGCTCAGCTCGTCGACGAACCGCAGCTTCACAAGCCGGCGCTCGTAGGCGCTCAGCCCCTCAAGGGCCGTGGACACGAGCTCGTGCTGCTCAACGCGCTCGAACCCCTCCTCGATGTTAGAGAGGACGAAGGTGCGGCCCTCGTCGTCGGGCGTGTCCAGCGGGTCGATCGCGACGGCGGACATGGCGGCTCCCACGCTGCGGGCCTCGGCCACCTTCTCGGCGGAGGCGCCCGTCGCCTCGCAGAGCTCCTCGACATTCGGCTCCCGCCCCAGATCCTGCGCGAGGCGTCCGCCCGCGGCCCTCACCCCGAGGCGCAGTTCCTGTACCGAGCGGGGTGGGCGCACCACCCACGACTGGTCCCTGAGGTAGTGCTTGATCGTTCCCGCGATCGTGGGCGCGGCGTACTGCGCGAATCCATGGCCGCTGCCCTCCCGGTACTGGCGGGCCGCCTTGACGAGGCCGAGCCTCGCGACCTGACGGATGTCGTCGAAGTCGTGCCCCGGAACGCGATGGCGGTTGGCCAGGGCGTCCGCCAGCCCCAAGTACTCGAGCACAAGCTCGCCCGCCTCGTCTGCACGTCTCCTCTTCGTGTGGGCGGCTTCCCGTCCTCCGTCAAGAACCTTCAGATCTACCTTTGACTCACTCACAGCGACCTCCTTTGTGTGGCCGCTGACGCGGCGCCGGTGTCGTGGCCTTCGTTGGGGCGAAGCTGCCCCTCGTGATTGCTTTACTCTGCGGTAACGAGACAGACCTGTCTGTCCCGCCTTTAAGGTTATACAAGTAGACAGACCTGTCTGTCTAGAGTGCTATGCTTGACGGATGAACGGCCGAATGGACGACTGGGCGCCGGGGGGGACGCGCCCTTCAGCGCGGGAACGGATCCTGAAGACCTCGTATGAGCTCTTCGCGAGACGGGGCGTGCGCGACGTGGGGATCGATGAGATCATCGCGCGGTCAGGTGTCGCCAAGGCCACGTTCTACCGGCATTTCCCCTCGAAGGAAGCGCTCGTCCTCGCCTACATGGACCGCTGGTACATCACGCGCCATGAGGCGATCGAAGATGCGATCGAGCACAGCCACTCGCCGGACGACGCCCTCCTGGCCGCCTTCACCGTGCTCGACGAGTGGTTCCGGCGCGGCGCCGCAGAGGTGAATACCTTCCTCCACGTGATGATCGAGTTCGGCCCGGACCACCCGCTCGGGCGCGCAGCCATGGCGCACCTCGCCTCGATCCGCGAGAGGCTCGCGGCCCTCGCCGAGGCAGCGGGACTCGACGATCCCGAAGGCTTCGCCTGGTCATTCCACATCCTCACCAAGGGCGCGATGGTCGCCTCGATCGAAGGGGATCTGAGGGCCGCGGCGCGCGCGCGCAACCTCGCCCGCGTGCTCATCGACCTCCATCGGCCGGACCGCCCTGAATCCCCGCTCCCTCGGACCGGGCTGCCCGCGATGCAGTGAACCCGCCACGCGAGGCGTGGCAACGACCGCTAGAGCCCTCGCCGAAGATGAGGCACGCCGGGCCGCCGTCCCCGAGGTCCGTCTCTACAGCAGCCAGGTTCAAGACCCCGCCCGCACCAGACCGCATTCATAGGCCAGGACCACCGCCTGCACCCGGTCCCGCACCCCGAGTTTGGCGAGCACGCGGGTCACATGCGTCTTCACGGTTGCCTCGGAGAGGACCAGTGCGGCCGCAATCTCCGCATTTGAGCTGCCGTGGGCCATGTGGACAAGGACTTCGCGCTCCCGTCCGGTGAGGACGGCCGCGGCGTTCGGGACCGTTCCGGGCGCCGGGCGGCTCACGAACTCTTCGACGAGCCGCCGCGTGATGGCCGGGGCGAGCATGGTGTCGCCTGCGGCAACGGTCCGCACCGCGTGCGCGAGGTCGTCCGGCCGCACGTCCTTGAGCATGAACCCGCTCGCGCCAGCCCGGATCGCCTCGTAGACGTAGGCGTCGAGGTCGAACGTCGTGAGCATCAGGACCTTTGCCCGGCCGCCTGCCGTGAGGCGGCGGGTGGCCTCCACTCCGTCCATGACGGGCATCCGCACGTCCATCAGCACGACATCTGGATCGGCCTCCCGGCACACCGACAGCGCCTCCTTACCGTCCGCGGCCTCGCCGACCACAACGAAGTCCCGCTCCTCCGCGAGGATCAGGGCGAATCCTCGCCGAACCAACGTCTGGTCGTCGACCACGACGATGCGGAGCTCGGGAGACGTCACCTTGCCTCCCCGAGCGGGAGGTGAGCCACCAGGCTGAACCCGCCACCCGCCGTCGTGCTCGCGGAGAGGCGGCCACCGTGTCCGGCCACGCGCTCGCGCATCCCGGCGATGCCGTGGCCGCCGGGGACCCCAGCGGCGGAGCGTGCAGGGCCGGCGTCGTGGACCTCGGCCACGAGCCCGCCGTCGTGTTCGCTGAGGCGGACGAGTGCACCGGGCGACGCCGAGTGCTTGAGCACGTTCGTCAGCCCCTCCTGGACCACCCGGTAGGCGGTGAGCTGGACGCCCGCGGGCAGGTCTGCGGCGAGCACGGGCGCCGCGTACTCGACCTGGAGGCCCGCCTCGCGGAAGTTCGCCACGAGACGCTCCACCTCGGCGAGCCCAGACTGTGGTTCGCGGGCCCACGACGGCGAGTGGTCGCCGTCGTGGTCGGCCCTCAGCACGCCGAGCATCCGGCGCAGCTCCGCGAGCGCATCTCGGGCGGTGTCCTGCACGGCCCGGATGGAGTCGGTGGCATCTCGGCCCCCGCGGTGCAGGGTGCGCTCGGCGGCCGTGGCCTGGACGAGCATGACCGTGACGGAGTGGGCGACGATGTCATGGATGTCGCGCGCGATCCGGAGTCGCTCCTGCGCCACGGCGCTGGCTGCAAGTTCCTCCCGGCTGTGTTCGAGCTCTGCGGTCGCGGCGCGCAGACTCTCGATGAGCAGGCGTCTGCTCCTGAGCACGCGGGCCATGCCCCATGACCCGCCGATGACGATGGCGAGCCACGCGTAATCCCGTGCGTCTGGCACGCTCGGCACCGCCACCGCGGCGAACATGATGCCAAGACCCGCGAGTGCCCAGCGCAGCTCGAGCGCATACCCCACCGCGTACACCACCACGAGGCATGCGAGGACCTCCGCCAGGAAGTTGGCGTGGCGCAGGCCAGCGCCAGCGGACAGCAGAACCGTGCCTGCCGTCAGGGCCACCGCCGCCCACAGCCACCTTCTGAACAGGAGCATCGATAGTGCAAACGCGGCGGCCACGGCCGCAGTCCCCCACAGCCGCGGCCCCGAATCCTCGGCGAAGGCCTGGCCGATCCCGGCGGCGAGGACAACTGCAGCCAGCAGCCAGCCGAGCTGTCCCGGATTCCGCGCGATGGCGCCCATAGATCCCAAGGATAGGAGGAATGTCCCACCAGGGGATCACTCCCAGGATGGTCTGCGGATCCTCCTGCGGATGTAGGGGGGCAGACCGCAATGCATCTCAGTGCAGTACCGGGATCGGAGTAGAAGCCGACGCGCAGCCCGTTCCCGGGGGCCTACGGTGGCGGCGTCCGTTCAGAATCCACCGTCTTCGGCAGTCCACGAGAAGGAGCCCTTGCCATGTCAGCTTCAGCTTCACCCCACGCGGTCGCGTGGTTCCGCGCCCCGGCCCGCCCCGCCCTGGAGGCCACCGGGGGCGGTGGGGCCGTCCGCTTCCGCCGCGTCGCTGGGGCAGTCTGCCTACCCCTGCTGTTCATCGACGTCATCATCGGGACCCTGCTCGTGCCACTCGAGGATTCGGCCTCCGCGGCCCAAACCCTCGCGTTCGCCGCCGCCAGCCCCGTGGCCATGACCATCCTTGCGTGGATGGAGCTGATCGGTGCCGCGCTCTATATCGCGGGGCTCCTCACCGTGGTCGGGGCGATCCGCGGCCGCGGAGCCTGGCCCGCGACGGTGCTCGGCGTGCTCGGGGTCCCATTCGGCCTCGGCATGGCCGTCCTGTCGGTGGGCCATTTCGCCGCCCTGGGCCTGGTGAGCTCGGGAATCTCTCGAGGCGACGCCGCAGCCGCGCTCGACGCGTTCCACGCCGTCGCAGGGCCGCTCCCGATCCTGTTCATGCTGACCCCCTTGGTCTACCTGTTCCTCGCACTCGCCGCGTGGCGTGGGGGACTCGTGCCGCCTGCCGCTCTCGGCCTCGGGATCCTCTTCGCTGCAATGACCGCCGTTCCTGGGCCCCAGTGGCTCCAGATGGCCGCGTATGCGGTGGGCCTGGTGCTCACGGCCTGGACGGCGTGGGCCCTCGCTGCTGGCTGAGACAGTCGGCGCGAGGCCAGCCTCGCCCCTCAGCCGATCCGCTCGGCGAGGGCCACAGTGATCCCGTCGGGCCCGCGAACGTAGGCCATGCGCCACACGCCCTCGTACTCGCCGATCCCGCCGATGAGCCCATACCCGTCGGCGGCGAGGCGCTCGACGACGGTGTGCACGGAGTCGACCTCGAACGCAACGCTGCGCAGGCCCAGCTCGTTGGCCATGGCCGCCGGGTTTCCCGGGTGATGGTCCGGGTGGGTGAAGCTCGAGAGCTCGAGGCGCGTGCCGTCGTCGGGCGGGCGGAGCATCACGATTTCGGTCCGGGAGCCGGGGATGCCTGTGACAGTGTCGATGAACTCGCCCTCGACGGGCGTACGGCCCTCGACCTCGAGCCCGAGCCCCACGAAGAATGCGGTGGCCTCGTCGAGGTCGGAGACGGTGATGCCGATGTGGTCGAAGCGCTTGACGGCGCCCATGGTCACCCCGCCTCGTGCGGGAAGCCGCCCTCGGCCCACTGCTGCAGGAGCCACGAGTTGCCGTCCGGGTCCTCGAAGCGGCAGTAGAGGACCCCGCCGAGGTCCTGCACCTCGCCGAGTTCGACGCCGCGGCTCGCCAGATCCTTGGTGGCCTCCTCCATGTTGGCGACGACGAGGTGCAGACCCTTCTGGACACCGACGGGCATGTCGCTGATCTCGGGGATGTTGCGGCCCATGAGGATCGCGCAGCCGGAGCCGGGCGGGCAGACCTGCACGATGCGCATGTCGCCCATCTGGACGTGGTCCGTGATCAGCTCCCAGCCGCACTTCTCGACGTAGAAGTCGCGGGCGCGGTCCACGTCGCTGACCGGAAGGTGGATGAGTTCGAGCCTCATCTGGACGGTGGTGGTCATGGGTGTCGGTGTCCTTCCTCTAGGCGACCGAAGAAAAGTACCGCGGGTGCGCGCCGGGCGGGAACCCCTCAGCGGGACGTCCCTGGGAGGGCACCAGCCGATGCCCTCCCAGGTGTGCTGTCCCTTGGCGTTGCCTCAGGGGGTGTGGACTGCGGTTTCGTCGTAGCGTCCGTCGAGCACGTCAGCCAAGGACACAGCCTTCCCGAGGGCGGCGGAGACGTAGACCGCGCGGACGGCAGCCAGGGCGGCGGTCGCCTCCTCGATGCCGACGAGCGGGGCGGTGCTGGTGCGGATCGCCTGGACGACGTCTGCGTACTGCATCTGGTGTGCGGTCTGCAGGTCGTCGGCTCCCCGGGTATTGGCCGAGGACTCGAGCTCCCCGACCTCGAGGTGCGCCTGGTTCCCTGCCCCGGCCATCCCATAGGAGGACCCGCCGTCGCCCTCTGCGGAGTCGGCCGCGTGGAAGTAGACGAGCCGATCGTTGTCGATCAACGCCGAGCCTCGGTCACCGTGGATCTGGAGGCGGGCAGTCAGGCCGGGGTACGCGGCGGTCGTGAAGTGGATGGCCGCCAGGGCGCCTGACTCGAACCGGACGGTCGCGACGGCGGTGTCCTCGACTTCGACGCGCTCGTGGGCGAGTAGGCCGGTGTGGGCGTGGATCTCAGAGGGGCGGCCCAGGAACCACAGGAGCAGATCCACGGTGTGCACGCCCTGGTTCATCACGGCGCCCCCACCGTCCAGCTCCCAGGTGCCCCGCCAGGCTCCGGAGTCGTAGTAGGCCTGGGACCGCCACCATGCGACCGACGCCACGGCCGAGGTGATGCGCCCGAGGCGCCCTGCGCGGATCGCACGGGCGACCGCAGCGCTGGCGGCGTCGAAGCGGTGCTGGCTGATCACGGAGATGACCTGTCCGCGCGCCTGGGCAGCCTCGGCCGCCGCAGCGACTCGCCGGGCGCTGGGGAGGTCCACGTCGAGGGGCTTCTCGACGACCACGTGCGTGCCTGCATCGAGCGCCTCCACCGCGAGGTCGGCATGCGTGCCCGAGGGTGTGCACACCGAGACGAGGTCGAGCCTCGCCGCATGCTGGTCGAGTGCTTCGGTCAGTGAGGCGAAAACGGCAGGGCGCATCTGCCCGGGTTCGGCCGCGACGGCGTCCGCGAGGGCGGTGGCCGCTGCGGGGTCGACGTCGACGAGGCAGACGAGTTCGACTCCCTCGGTGGCGGCGATGACCTGGGCATGCTGACGGCCGATGACCCCGCAGCCGACGACGGCGGCGCGCAGGGTCCCGGGGCCGCCCATCACAGCGCCACCCCGGCGTCCTCGGCGAGACGGGCAAGATCGTCTTCGGCCATCTCGACGATGTTGGTCCCCCAAGCGCTGCGGACTTCGATGTGGCTGGCACCCAAGGCTTGGAGCACGGCTGACTGCACCAGCGGGTCGGGGCTGATCTCGTCGCCGAATCCGGACAGGGTCCATTCTGGTTCTGTGACGCTCACGTCTTTCCTTCCGTGTCACACCGACTGGTGCGGGTGTGGGTCTTACTTGACGCTGCCGGCAGTCAGGCCGCCGACGAGGAATCGCTGGAAGATGAGGTAGAGGATGACCACGGGCGCCGCGCAGATCAGGGAAGCCGCCATCATCTGCCCGTACAGCGGCACCGCGCCGCCCTCGGAGGAGGCGCCGAAGATCTGCAGCACCACGGCCACGGTCTGGCTGCTGGGCCTGGTCAGGACCGAGGCGAACATGACGTCGTTCCAGCCCAGGAGGAAGGAGAAGACGCCGGAGACGACCAGCCCGGGCCAGCTGAGCGGGAAGATGATCCGGAACAGGACCCCTACGGGTGTGGCGCCGTCGATGCGCGCGGCCTCCTCGAGCTCCTTCGGAAGCCCGCGCAGGTAGGTGACCATGACCCAGGTCGAGAAGGGCAGCGCGAAGGTCAGGTAGGCCAGGAACAGCCCCCACCAGGTGCCGATCACCGTGATGCCCAGATAGTTCCCTGCCGAGGCGAAGACGACGAAGACCGGGAGGAGCAGGAGCGTGCCCGGGACGCTCTGCAGGCCGATGAGGCAACGCAGGATGCTCAGGCGTCCGCGGAACTCGAAGCGCACGAGGACGTAGGCGGTGACGATCGCGATGACTGAGGAGACGACGGCGACGAGGCCGGCGATCATGACGCTGTTCGCGAGCCCCCGCCCCAACGGAAGCGTGCTCCAGATCTGTGTGTAGTTGCCCAGCGTGAACTGCGTCGGGAAAAAGGCCCCGCGGGCGACTTCGATGTCCGAGTTCATCGAGGCGAACACGATGTACAGCAGCGGGACGGCGATGACGGCGCAGAGGACCACGAGGCCGACTGCGAGCAGCGGCCCCGGCAGCAGCCGGTTGACCTCCGATGACACGTCCTTTCGCTGCCCCGGGCCCTTCTTGGGCCGCGCGGCGTTCGGCACCGGGCCGGCGGTCTTCTCGATGGTGCTCATCGCTTCCCTCCTGAGTCGTTTCCTGTGTCGAGCCGGACGGCGCGGAGGTAGATGAACAGGGGCAGCGCGATCAAGGCCAGCGACAGCAGCGCCATCGCCGCCCCCATCCCGAACCGCAGGCTCGTGAAGCTCATGCTGTAGACGAGCGTGGGCAGGATCTGCACGTCGGTCGGGGCCGGGACGCCGAAGAGCAGGAACGCTAGCGAGAAGTTGTTCAGGTGGTGGAGCGTGGCGATCAGGCAGGCCAGCGCCACGGGCGCCTTCAGGTAGGGGAAGATGACGTAGCGCAGCTTCGTCCACCACGGGGCCCCGTCCAGGGCGGCGGCCTCGTGGACCTCGGCATCCACCGACTGCAGGCCTGCGAGGGCCATGAGGTAGATGAACGGCCACGCCGCCCACACCTCCACCGCGATGAGCACCCAGTAGCTGGCAGGGCCGTAGAGCCAGTGGACGGCCGGTATGCCGACCTCGCCCAGGATCTTGTTCACGATCCCGTCAGGCTGGAGCATCGTGTGCCAGAACGTCCCGACGACGAAGGACGGCAGCACGTAGGGGATCAAGAAGACGGAGCGGACGAGGCCCCGGCCTCTGAACCTGTTCTGCGTGGCAAGCGCCGCGTAGACCCCGATCGGGACGGTGATCACCGTCGAGATGACGGCGAAGCTCACGCTGTTCCAGAGTGCGTGGAGCAGGTCGGTGCCTGTAAAGGCCTCGACGAAGTTGTTCAGCCCGACAAACGGGGCGCTGATCCACTTCCGGATCGTGTACTGGTCGAGCTGGAGCATCGCGATGTACACGCCGATAACTAGCGGGACAACGATGATCAGGCCGATCAGAACGGCGCCGGGGGTGAGGAGCCACAGCGGCCTGTTCCGCTCGCTCACGGTGCGCCGGCGGGTGGCGGGGATGTTGCCACCTGTCGGCGGGCGGTCCGCCCGCCTGTTGGGGGCGTCTTTGCGTAGGGTGACGGTCACTTGTTCGCCGAGGCCCGGTCGAGCGAAGCCTGCGCGTCCTTCTGGGCCTTGGCAAGGGCCGTCTGAAGGATCCCCTCGTCCACGCTGCCGCTGGCGAGGGACTGGCGGGACTGGACGACGACGTTGGTCAGCGCCAGCTGTATGTCGCCCCACGCCCCGGTGAACGGGGTGGACTTGGACTTGCTGGCGGAGTCGAGCACGGGGGCGAGCGAGGGGTCAGCATCTTCGACCTTCTTCGCTGCGGCAGCGTTCGCTGGCAGGTCGCCGAAGACCTTGTTGTAGTTGATCTGCTCGTCGTCGCTCGTGACGAGCTTGATGTACGCCGCGGCCAGATCCTGGTTCTGGGAGTACTTGGCGATCACGAGGTTGTCCCCGGAGATGATCGAGCTGACTGGTGTTCCGCCGGCCGGCGCGGAGGTCTGGCCTGGCGGGACGGCTGGCATGACCGCATAGGCGTACTTGCCCTTGACGGGCGAGTTGTCGAACGTGACCTTCGATGAGGCCGTCGTCATGAGCATCATCGCGGACGTGCCGGAGGCGAAGTCCGCCGCTGCCTGGGTGTCGTTCCAGCCCAGTGCGGCAGGGTTGACCACCTTGTCCTTGGTGAGCCAGCCGAGGTACGTCTCGTAAGCCTGCTTCACCGTTGGGTCGTCGATCCGGGCCTTGTTGCCGTCGACGAGTGGGTTGCCGGCCTGGTTGGCCATCGTCCAGGCGAACTTCCACGGGGTGTAGTTGTCGGCGTAGCCGGTGGAGAAGCCGTACACGCCGCTGCCGGTGAGCTTCTTCGCCTGCTCGAGCAGCCCGTCCCAGGTCGCCGCAGGCTTGTCGAGGCCGGCCTTCTTGAACAGCTCGGTGTTGTAGGCGAGTACATAGGGGCGGTCGGTGAAGGGGACCCCAACCTCGTCCTGCGGGTCGGGCCCAGAGATGCCGAGCGTGGCCGGGACGAAGCGGTCGCGGCCGCCGACCTTGTCCCACATCGACTGGTCGAGCTTGACGAAGGCGCCCGTCGAATAGGCTGTGGGCGTGAAGGTGGTGCCGATGGCGTAGACGTCCGCCCCCTGGCCGGAGACGACAGAGGTCTGGATCTTCTGCAGCTCATCGTTCGCCGAGGCGAACGTCTCGAACTTCACATCGGCACCGGTCTGCTTCTTGAACGCGGCCGCAATGCGGTTCTGCCAGTCCTGGAACTGCTGGGCGTGGTTCGCGTTGGCCCCCACCAGGACATTGAGTGTCTTGCCCGCGCCGTCAGCGGAGCCGTCGTTGCCGCCGCCCTGGCCGCAGCCCGCAAGTCCCAGAGCGCCGATGGAGACAGCTGTGGCCATCCCGAGCAGGCGCAGAGTTGCTCTCTTCATTTCCCGATTGCTCCTCGTTGAGTGGCGCCGAGAGTACGATCTCGGAACCCCGAATGTTGCGTACGCCACACTACGGACGCTGCAACGTGATGGCATGCCTTTGCCATAATTTGCCATGATGTGCGCAATAGAGCATTCCATGGGGCAAGATCGTCGTAGACGCCATGGCAGACAGGGTGCTGGGCGGAAGGGGAAGGGTCCGATGGGCGAGGAAGCACAAGGACTGACGGCGCCTCCACGGCGGCCGACCATCAACGACGTCGCCGCGCGAAGCGGAGTTGCCGCCTCCACGGTCTCCCGCGCCTTCTCCCGTCCTGACCGGGTCAAGAGCACCACGCGGGAGCGCATAGCCGTTGCCGCAGAGCAACTCGGCTACGTGCCCTCAGACCACCCGACGGAGAGGGTCCCCGCCCGGCAGGGCTCGGTGGCCGTGCTCGTGCCCGACATCACCAACCCGTTCTTCTTCGACTTCATCCGCAGCACCCAGCACCAGCTCAGGACTGCGGGCTACACCCAGATGCTGGTCGACACGCAGGAGGACGTCGACCTCGAGGCCGGCTACCTCGAGGAGTTCCGGACTTCGGCCGTGGGGTTCATCCTCGCCGCCACTCGCCTTAAGGACGAGCAGCTGACAGCGGCCGCTGCGCGCACCCCGCTCGTCGTCTTAAACCGGGAGACCCCCGGCGTCCCTTCCGTCGTCATCGGGACGGCCGAGGCAGCGCAGCAGGCCCTCGAGCACCTCTATTCCCTCGGCCACCGGGACATCGCCTACATCGCGGGACCGCCCACTTCGTGGTCCGACGGGCGCCGGTGGGCGGCGCTCGAGCAGATGGCGGACCAACTGGGCGCAACCGTCCGGCGGCTCGGACCCTACCATCCGAGCCAACGCTCGGGCGCCGCGGCCGCCGACACGCTGCTGAACAGCGGGGCCTCCGCATGCATCGCGTTCAACGACGTCCTGGCGATTGGCATCCTCGTCCGGCTCCACGAGCGAGGAGTCGATGTGCCCGGCGAGATCAGCGTCGTGGGCTGCGACGACGTCTTCGGGTCCGATTTCTGCAACCCACCGCTTACGACGCTCGCGTCCCCCATCGAGCAGGCCGGCCGGGTGGCGACCGACCTGCTCATCAGCAGGATGAGGCCGGACCTCGCACAGGGGCGCAGCCAAGTGGTGCTCCCAGCACACCTGAAGACGCGCTCCTCCACTGGCCCTCTCGCGCGGCGCGGCTGATCCTCAAGCCTCTAGGCAACTATTTTGCCTGGAATTGCTGCACGTGAGGCAAATTTGCCACAGCTTCGCCTACCGCACCTTCCGGTGGATCGACTTGTACGTCAGGTACGCGCCGAGGCCCTCGATCCCGTATTCCGTCCCGAGCCCCGAATCGTGCCGTCCTCCGAACGGCGCCGAGTGGTTCGAGGCGAAGAAGTTGATTCCGATCGACCCCGTGTCCACGCGGTCCGCGATGGCCAGAGCCGCGTCCGGATCGGCGGAGAACACAAGCCCTCCCAGGCCGAACTCCGTGTTGTTTGCCAGCGCCACGGCCTCGTCGACACCGCCGCCCGGCCCGGCGTCGTCGTACTTCAGGATCGTCAGGACCGGGCCGAAGATCTCCTCCCGGGCCACAGCCATGGACGGGGTGACGTCCGCGAACACCGTCGGCTCCACGAAGAAGCCGCCCTCGAGCCCGCCGCCCGCCGCGCCGCCGCCGAGGCTCGCTGCCCGGCCGCCCGTCGTCGCCCGCGCGCCCTCGGCGAGCCCGGACTCGACGTAGCCCATGACCGTCTCGAACTGGGACCGGGTCGCCGAAGGGCCGAACACGGTCGAGGGATCGAGCGGATCGCCCTGTGGCGCCGCTGCGATCACGGACGAGGCCATCTGGACGACCTCCTCGTACCGCGAAGCCGGCGCGATGATGCGCGTGGAGATGTAGCAGGTCTGGCCCGTGTTGCGCATCGAGGAGCGGATCAGCACCTTGGACATCGCGTCGAGGTCCGCATCCGGCAGCACGATCGCGCTGGACTTCCCGCCGAGCTCGAGCGTCACGGGCCGGAGAAGCTCGCCGCACGCTGCGGCAATCTTGCGGCCCACGGGCGTCGAGCCCGTGAACGCGACCTTGTCCACATCCGGGTGCTTGACGAGCACGTCGCCCATGCGCCCGGACCCTGTCACGAGGTTCACGACGCCGGCCGGCACCCCCGCCGCCGCGATCGCGTCGACGATGAACCGGATCGACAGCGGCGTCGGCGAGGCCGGCTTGATCACCACGGTGCACCCCGCGAGGAGTGCGGGCGCGAGCTTGATGACCACGAGGTTGATCGGGAAGTTCCATGGCGCGATGAGCGCGCACACCCCCACCGGATCGCGCCGCACCACGGACTCCTGGCCGGCCGCGAACGGGAACGGGCGCACGTCCTCGCGCTCGAGGTAGTCGGCGAGCGACGCGAAGTACCGGAAGATTCCGGCAGCGTTGGCCGCAGCCCCGCGGGTCTCGGTGATGGGCGAGCCGTTCTCGCGCGTGTTCGTCAGCGCGAGCGTCTCCGCGCGGGCCTCGATCTCGTCGGCGATCCGCACGAGGTGCGCCGCGCGCTCCGACGGCGAGAGGCGGGGCCAGGGCCCGTCGTCGAACGCGCGGCGGGCGGCGGCCACCGCGTCGTCGACGTCCTCGGCCGACCCGTCCGGGACCTCGCCCCAGACCTCGCCCGTCGCGGGGTCGGTCACGGGGTTGCGGCCCTCGCCGTGCGCGGGGACGTACGCACCGTCGATGAACATGGTGTCCACGCGGGTATACGGGAGGCTGAGCGCGGCGCGGCGCTCGCGGGCGTTCGGCACCGGTTGCGTGGCCGCACCTGCGGGGCGCCCCGCAGGTGCGGGGGTGGTGGGCACGGCGTCGGCCATGGTCGGGCCGGCAGGGTTGGTCGAGGCGGCGGTCATCGCAGCACTCCCGTCTTGAGCAGCGCGTTGGAGCGCGCGAGGTCCGCCGTGGCCATCTGCACAGCGGCGTCGGTGATGAGCTCGGGCACGATCTCGGTGGCGAGCCGGTCCGCGTACGTGGCCGGATCCATGGTGAACCACGACGACGCGAGCGCGATCCCTGCGCGGTCGAACCGCCAGGACCGGTCGGCGTCCCGCATGAGGGCGTCCTCGAGGGAGTACGCGACGTGCCGCGTATCGTGCCCGTCGATGATCTCGGTGACGCGCCCGATGAACTCCTCCGAGTACCCGAGCCCCGGCAGCACCCGGCGGGCCACGAGGCAGCCCTGGTGCTCGTGCTCGTACCGGATGGCGGCCTTGCGCCAGTCCCCGGTGAAGCCCTCGGAGAGGATCCGGGACTCGTCCACGTGGGCCCAGCCCGTATCGTGCAGGAGCGTCGCGACGAGCACGAGCTCGCGGTCCGCCCCCGGGTAGGCGGCGCACAGCCGTTCGGCGTACGCGACTGAGATGGGCAGATGGATGTCGTTGCCACGCGTCCGCGTCTCCGCGACGACGGCCTTCCACAAGGGGTCAAGGAACTCGGCGGCGCTCGGCGTCTCGCAGATGGACCGCGTGTCCACGGGCCCGGCTGCCGGGATGGGCCGGAGGGGATATTCGGCGGCGAAGGCGTCGGCGCGGGCCTGGTCGATGGTGGTCTCGTCAGCGGCGGTCTGATCAGCAGCGGCTTGGTCGTCGGCGGGCGACGGCGGCGGCTCGGCGCCCGTGGTCGCGCTCGCCTCGTGTGAGGCGAGGGTGCGGTGGTCTGTCATGGGGTCCTCCGGTGCAGGTTCTTGGGGCTCAGACGGCCAGGGTCTTGAGCTGGACGGCCGGGTCGGCGACCGCGGCAGCGGCCTCGGCCGTGTCGGCCGGGATGTTCTGCCGCTTGGCGAGGGCGTTCTTGACGGCCATGAAGTCGAGGGGCGCGTTGACGCAGTCGGCGGCGATGATCCGGCCCTTGCGGTAGTACAGGACGGAGAACTTGCCGCGCTCGTCGTCGCGCCGGACCACGGTCTGGTCGAAGCCCATCGACAGGCCCGCGATCTGGAGCTTGAGGTCGGCCTGGTTCGACCAGAACCACGGGATGCCCGCGTAGTCCTCGCGCCGTCCCATGAGCGAGTATGCTGCGACCTTCGCATGTTCGATCGCGTTGTTGACGCTCTCGAGGCGGATGCGCTCGCCGGCGGGGGAGCCGGGCACGGGGTTGGGCATGTTCGCGCAGTCGCCGACGGCCACCGTGGTCCCATCCGAGGCCAGCGCGTGGCTGTCCACGACGATCCCGTTGTCCACGGCGAGGCCCATCTGCTCGGCCAGCTCGGTGTTCGGGATGACCCCGATGCCCACGAGCACGATCTGTGCGGGAATCACCTCGGCGGCGGTCCCCTCAGCTCCGGTCCCTTCACCTGCAGCACCTCCAGCAGCTGTACCTCCACCTACGGTGACTTCGACGCCCGAGACGGCCTTCCCGCCGTCGTGCGTCGCCGCCGGCACGAATCGGGAGATGCGCGCGCCGAGGCGGATGTCGAGGCCGCGCGAACGGTGCGCGTCGAGGAAGTACTCCGCGGTCGCCTCGCCCACGGCCCGGCCCACGAGTCGGGGGCCGTGCTCGAGGAGCACCACGTTCTTGCCCATCTTCTTCAGGCTCGACGCCGCCTCGAGGCCGATGAACCCGCCGCCGATCACCACGATGTCCGTGGCGTCCCCGACCATGGCCTTGAGGGCCAGGGCGTCGTCCGCGTTGCGGAGGTAGACGACGCCGGCGAGGTCCGCGCCGTCGACCGCGAGCTTTCGCGCCCGGGCGCCCACCGTCAGGGCGAGCCGCTTGAACGGGAACTCCGCGCCGGACTCGGCAACGGCGACGCCCGAGCCATCGGGGTTCTTTCGGATCTCGGTGATCCGCTGGTCCTTCACGAGCGTGACGTTGTGCTCGTCCCAGTACTCGGCCGAGCGGAAGATGAGCGACTCGTTGCCCACCTCGCCCTGGAGCCACTCCTTGGAGAGGGCCGGGCGCTGGTAGGGGCGGTGGTTCTCCTCGCCGAGAAGCGTGATGTGCTCCTCGAAGCCGAGCGCGCGGAGCGAGATGGCCAGCTGGACGCCGGACTGGCTCGCGCCGATGATCAGCAGGCCGGTGGGCGCTGCGTTGTCCGAGGCCATGTCACACCTGGGTTTCCGGGGTGGTCACGTACAGGTCCATCCCCTCGGTGAGCTTGAGCTGGCAGGACAGGCGCGAGTTCTCCTCGCGGTCCACGGCGGTGCCGTAGAGCATCTCGTCCTCCATGGGCTCGATGGGCGGGAGCTCGGAGAGGCAGTCGTCGCGGACGAACACGTGGCACGTGGCGCAGGAGAGCGAGCCGCCGCACTCGGCGACGATCCCCGGCACGCCGTTGCGCACGGCGGTCTCCATGACGGAGTCGCCGGGGCGTCCCTCGATGTCCCGGACGGTGCCCTCCGCGTCGGTGTAGTGGACGGTGGTGGTCATGTCGCTTCTCCTGGTGAGTGCTGACGACGTTCAGGGGGTCAGGTTCTGTGGGTCAGGTTCTGGGGGTCTAGGGCGGGTGGGCTGGTCAGATAAATTGCCGACCGCCGTCGACCACGAGGGTCTGGCCGGTCATGTACGAGGAGTCCGGGCTGGCGAGGAAGAGGGCGGCGCCCACGATGTCCTCGGGCTGGCTGGCCCGCTTGATCGAGCCGCGGTCCACGCCGTAGGTGGCGGCGTTCTCCATGAGCCCGTAGCTGGCCTCGGTGAGCGTGAAGCCGGGGGCGATCGCGTTGACCGTGACCCCGCGGCGCCCGAGCTCCTTCGCGAGCACCCGGGTCAGGGCGACGACGCCGCCCTTGCTCGCCACGTAGTGCGCCCACTGCTCGGAGCCGGAGTAGATCGTGGCGCTCGACAGGTTGATGACACGCCCGCCCTCGCCCAGGAATGGGCTCGCCGCGCGGGTCACGAGCCACGGGCCCTTGAGGTTCACGCCCATCACGAGGTCCCACTCGGCCGGGTCGATCTCCTCGAACGGGCTGCGGGTCACCGTCGCGTAGATCGCGGCGTTATTGACGACGACGTCGATGCGGCCCCCGCCGAACTCGGCGGCTTCCGCGGCCATCGCCTCGGTGGACGCGACATCCGTGACGTCGACCTTGAGCCCGATCGCTTCCGTGCCCTGGCTCCGCAGGATCTGGGCGGTCTCCTCTGCCCCGGCGGCGTTCACGTCAGCGACCGCAACCCGGTAGCCGCGTGAGGCGAAGCCGAGCGCGAAGGCCCGGCCCAGGCCCCCGGCCGCCCCCGTGATGAGGGCGAGCCGGGAGGCCGTGGGCTGAGGGCTGTTCTGCTCAGACATGCGCCGGCTCGTCGTGATCGTGCGAGTGGCTGTGGGCGCCGGGGCCCTCAACGGTGGGAGCGTCGAGGATCTGGACGATGCCCTTGGTCCCGTCGACACGGAGCATCTGGCCCGTGCGGATTGTGGTGGACGCGGAGCCCGTGCCGGTCACGGCGGGGAGGCCGTACTCGCGGCACACGATCGCGGCGTGGCTCATCATGCCGCCGATGTCCGTGACGGTCGCGGCGATCTTGCCGAAGATCGGGCCCCAGGACGGCGCGGTGACGGTGGCGACGAGGATCTCGCCCTGCTGCACCTCGGAGAGCTGGTCCGCGTCGGTGACCACGCGGGCCGGGCCTTCGACCACGCCGGGGGAGGCGGCCATGCCGCGCAGGCCGCCGCCCTCGACCGCTTCGCCCTCGCCGAGCCACTGCTGCACCTGCTCGGTGGTGATGCCCCAGAGCATGCGGGTGAACGGCTCAGTGATGGACGCCGGCGGGGTGTTGAGCGCCGGGGCCGGGCGGGCGGTCTTGAGCGCGTCCACGATGGCCCGGCGGCGCTCGATCTCCTCGGGCCAGTAGCTCGGGCCGATCGGCTCGGCCGCGCCCACGCCCCACCAGGTCACGAGGTCGAAGATCGCGTCGCGGACCTCGTTGCGGCCCAGGTAGAGCAGGTCGTCGGGCTCGGTCCAGAAGCCCTCGGCGTGGAACAGGCGGGAGAGCTCGCGGACCTTGCGCCAGAACACGCCCATGGTCCAGTGCTCGATGTAGAAGTTGTGGTTCTCCACGTACGGGTAGCACTGGGCGGCCAGGCCGCGCTTGCCGTCGAAGGCGGCGAGGTTGTCGCCGTCGAGCAGCTCGCGGTATTCCTCGACGATCCGCTCCTTCTCGGCGATGAGGCCCTCGACCGGGCGCAGGATCTCCTGCCCGGCGTCCAGGCGCGCGATGTAGTCCTTGATGTAGTTCAGCGGGATCTCGGGGTACTCGTTCCAGTACTTGTCATGCCCGTAGAAGCCGTTGCCTACGGTGAAGTTGAACCACGGCTCGTGGGCTTCCTCCCACCGGGTCATCCAGTGCTCGCCACCGGCGGAGGCGCGGATCGCGCCCAAGGTGGCGTCGGCGTCGTCCGCGTTCTCGAAGGCGGACTGGATCCCGAGCTCGACGGCGAGTGCGGCGAGGCCCTTGAGCTCGTCGTCGGGGCGGAACAGTTCCATGTCCACGCCCTGGACCATCGTGGCGATCGACTGGTCCGGGATGTTCGGGAAGACCTGCTTGCAGAAGTTGAAGAAGTCCAGATAGGCGATGTAGCCGAGGTTGAGGAACTCGAAGTGGTACTGCCAGTTCTGGTAGGCGAGCTGGATGAGGCGGTCGTAGTTGTCGAGGAGCACCTCGGAGCCGTCCATGGCCTTGCCGGAGTGGATGTCCTCGATCGGCACCACGGCCGGGGGCTTGGCGAAGGTGATCTGCTCCATCTCGTCGATGGTGCCCTTGACCTTGGTGTGCCACTGCTCGAGCAGGCGCGGCCAGTTCTGGAAGTAGTAGCCCACGCGCTCCTCGAAGAGCGGCACGCGCGCGGCGATCTGGTCCTCGGGGACCGGGATCGGGCTCATGTAGAGGTATCCGAGGTGGACGCGGAACTCGATCCCGTTCGCGTTGGGGATCATGAGGTGGCGGGCGTTGTACTGGCCAAGACACTTGACCGCGAACTCGCCGCCGATCGTCTCGAACGGCTTGAAGACGGTGGGCCAGTGCTGGCTGTCGCAGAACCAGAACTTGGCGTCCTCCTGCTCCTTGAGCTTGTCCTGGAACACGAGGTAGTAGGGGTACAGCTTCTCCCAGCCCTCGGCGCCGGCGGGGACCGGGAGCTCGGAGGGCTTCGGGAAGGACTTCATCGACATTGGTGTGTCCTGTCTTCTGTGCTTCTGGTGGGGGAGTGGCGTTCTGATGCGGGTTAGGCGAAGAGCTTGACGGAGTTCCAGCTGAAGCCGGACGACGCCGCTTGGCCGGGGGCCGTCGTCGTGCTCACCACGGGTTGGGGTGCTGTGGCGGGCTTGTTCGAGTGGACCGTCTCGGGGCGGGCCTGGAGCAGGAGGAGGTTCTCGCCGTCGGGCAGGTCCGCGTCGAGGGCCCACTCGATGTCCTGCGGGGTCTTGTAGTGCTTCTCGGCGCGCTTGGCGAGCGTCGCGACGGCGGTGAGCTGCGCGTCGGTGAGGCAGCGGCGGGAGCGGCGCTCGGCGTCGACCTCGCGTTCCACGAGGCGGCGCGCGGCGAGGTCCGGGACGAGCTCGGCGTGCTTGTCGCCGAGGTGCTCGTTGACGAGGGTGAGCGTGACCTTGTCCAGGACGATGTTGTCCGGCGTGACCTGGCCCGAGACGACCATCTCGCCGACGCCGTAGGAGGCGTCGATGGTGATCTTGGAGCGGTCGCCGTTGGTGGGGTCGAGGGTCATGGCGACGCCCGAGGCCTTCGCGTTGACCATCTTCTGCACCACGACGGCCATGGAGAGGCCCTCGTTGGGGATGTTGTTCTTGAGGCGGTAGATGATGGCGCGGGACGTGTAGAGGGAGGCCCAGCACTTGCGGATGTGCTCGCCCACGGCGCTGAAGCCCTCGAGCCAGAGGTAGGTGTCCTGCTGGCCGGCGAAGCTCGCGTCGGGGAGGTCCTCCGCGGTGGCGCTCGAGCGGACCGCGACCGGGACCGGGGTCTCGAAGCGGGACTGGAGCGCCTCGAACGCCGCGACGGTCTGGGCGCGGGCCTCTGCCGGGACCGGGCGGGACTCGATGTCCGCGCGGATGGTGGCGGAGACGGCGTCGACCTCGGTGATGTCGTCCGGGTTGAGGCCGGCCAGGAGCGCGTGGATGTGGTCGGTGATGCCGGCCTCGTGCATGAACGCGTCGAACTGGGCGGTCGTGACCACGAAGCCGGGCGGTACGGGCATGCCCGCGGACGTCATCGTGACGAGCGACGCGCCCTTGCCGCCGAGGTTCGCGAGCGTCGGCTCGGTGCCGCCGTCGAAGAACTGGATGTACTGGGTGTCTTGCATGGGTCTCAGGCCTCCCACGAGACGGGAACGGAGATGGGGACGCGGAAGGAGAGGTTCTCGCGGAATTCGATGCTCTCGGGGTCGTCCACGTGGAGGTGCGGGAGCTTCGCCGTGGCCTCCTCGAGGGCGATCTTCGCCTGGAGCTTGGCGAGCATGTTGCCGAGGCAGTAGTGGATGCCGAAGCCGAAGGAGAGGTGCTCGCGGGCGTTCGGGCGGGCGATGTCGAAGACCTCGGGATCCTCGAACTTGGACTCGTCGCGGTTGGCCGAGCCCATCACGAGCAGGATTTCGCTGCCCTTGGGGATCTTGACCCCGCCGATCTCGGCGTCCTTGAGGGCCTTGCGGCGCCACGCGACGATCGAGCCGGAGTAGCGCAGCACCTCGTCGATCGCGCCGGGGATCTTCTTGGGGTCCTCGACGAGCTGGCTCCAGGTTGCCGCGTCCGCGGCGAGGAGGCGGAGCGCGTTGGAGATGAGCGTCGTCGTGGTCTCGTGGCCGGCGAAGAGGAGGCTGTAGCAGACGGAGGCGATCTCGTGGTCGGAGATCTCTGCGCCGTCCTTCTGGGCGGTGACGAGATCCGCGACGAGGTTGTCGCCGCCGTCCGCGTGGGCCTTGGCGACGAGCGCGAGGCAGGCCTGCCAGTATTCGACGAGGTTGTGTGCGTGGGGGATCTGCTCCTCGTCGGTGAGGTCGCCCCAGGTCATCGCGGCGCGGGAGTCCGACCAGCGCTTGTAGTCGTCGATCCTGGCGATGTCCTCGCCGATGAGGGTGAGGATCGTGATGGTCGGGACCTCGTAGGCGAGGTCCTTGACGATCTCGCCGTGGTTGGTTTCAGCGTCGGTACCGCGGGCGATCATCGCGTCCAGGCGGTCGGCCACGTTCTGGCGGATGAACGGCTCGAGGACCTTGAACCGGCGCGGCGTGAAGGCCTTCTGCACGATGCCGCGGATGCGGGTGTGCTCCGGGGGGATCCGGGCGGAGAGGCCCGAGTAGGCGGTGAAGCCGCCCTCGTTCATGATCTGGGTGGCCTGCGGTCCGCGCTTGCGGACCGGGGCCTGGGCGTTCTCCGAGGAGAAGGTCTCCCAGTCGTCGAAGACGGCCTTGATGTCGTCGTAGCGGCTGACGACGTAGTAGCCAATCCGCTCGTCGAACATGACCGGCTCTTCGGCGCGGAGGGCCGCGTACGCCGGGAACGGGTTCTTCATCTGGAACGGTTCGAAGCCGTGGTGGGTGGCGTTGTGGGTTGCCGACGGCGCGTGGCCGGCGGCGGTGGTGGCGCTCGCCGCGGTGCCCGTGTCGGCGCCGGCCTGGGCGCCGAACCCGAACGGACAGCCCGTTCCCTGAGTCTCCAGTGACATCAGCACTCCTTGATCTGGTGGCCTTTGGCTCGGCTGGGGGCCGGGCCTGTGCGTCTTGATCCAGTGTGGTCCTGGTCACCGAGGAGTGGGGTGGGTCACCTTCCGCTGAGTGGAAGGTGATTCCACCAGAGGGACCTAGTCGACAACCGGCAAACATGATCGCTTAATAAGAGGGTCTCTTGAGGCATGTGAGCAAGAGCGTATAATACCTGGGTTCTCGGATCGGCGCGGCCGAGGTCCAGACTCGACTTGCTAGTGATGAGGATCATCCGAGGGATGAGGCGAACGACTCCAAAGAGAGGCCGACAGTTGTATCTCTGGGTGTTGGGGCGGCGGGATTGGGCCGACGCTCCAAACCCGTCGGTCAACGCTCGCGACCGCGTCCCCACCTAACTTCGGGCTCTTCATGAGGGTGGTGCTGCTGGCCGAGCGCTGAACGTCGAAAGGTGCCTCTGATCTGGGAAAATGCTGTTGTCTACGCAACATCCCGTCAGATCAAGGAGGCACCTTTCTGGCGCAGAAAACTACCCGTCTCTATCCGTCCGTGCTCGTTGATGGCAACGGTGCCGGTGCCGTGGCCCAGACCGGCGGGATCGTCCTGGCAGAGACCGTGCACGCCACTGGTCTCGGGGCTAGCCTGTGGGCGGCGTTGGCGCCATGGCGGAAGCCGCTGGCCCGGCATGATCCGGGCAATGTCATCATGGATCTGGCGCTCTCTTTGGCGTTGGGCGGGGGCTGCCTGGCCGATGTGGACCGGCCCCCGACCCAGTCTCACGTCTATGGGCCGGTAGTGTCGGATCCGACGGTCAGCTGTCTGGTTAAGGCCCTTACTGAGAAGCGGCCGGAGAAGGCACTGAAGGCGCTCAACACGGCCCGGGCGACTCGCGCCCACGCCTGGGTCCTGTGCTGGGGAGCGTTCCCGGCACAGGGCGTCACGGCTGCCGATTCACTGGTCGTGGATCTGGACGCTATCTTGGTCACGTCCAATTCGGAGAAGGATCGGGCCCGGCCGACCTGGAAGAAGGGGTTCGGGTTCCATCCGCTGACGGCGTTCGTGGACCTCGGCCCGGACAGGACCGGGGAGCCGTTGGCGGTGTTGCTGCGCCTGGGGAACGCGGGGACGAACACCGCCACGGACCTCATCGCCGCCAACAACGAAGCCCTGGCGCAGCTGTCCCAGGTTTCCGCTCCGGGTGGAAGGGGATGGTCCGCACCGACTCCGCCGGCGGGACCAAGGAGTTTCTGGCCTGACTCACCGGTGCCCGCAGAATCTGGGCTACTCGGTCGAGTTCCCAGTCACCGGCGGTTCGAGCACGTGCTGCCCTAGATCCCGGAGGTGGCGTGGCGTGGGCCTCAAACGCCGACGAACCTAGGCCACCGAGGTCTCTGGGATGCTGGACTTGACCGACCGGCCGGAAGGCTTGCGGGTCCTCGTCCGGCGCGAGGCCCCTCAGGCAGGGGCGCAGCTGTGCGGCACCGAAGTGGACGGAATGCGCTACACAGCCTTCGCTACCACCCAGGACGGCGGGCAGCTGGGCGCGCTCGACATCCGCCACCGGCTGCGGGCCCGGTACGAGGACCGGAACCCGCGCCGCGAAGAAAACCAGCCTGGGTAACCTGCCGCTGCACGCGTTCGACGCGTATGCGCTCTGGTGCCGTCTTGTCATGCTCGCAGCCGAGACCACCGCAGGGGCCCAGATGCTCGCCCTCCACGACACCTCAGCCCGCCGGTGGGAGCCCAGACGCCTCCGCGCGGGGACCTACGAGACCGCCGCCAGAATCTCCCGGCACGCCCGCCGCACCGTGCTCCACCTCGCTGCGCCCGCGCTCGAGACGCCCCTAAACCTCGCCGCGCTGTGCCGGCCCGCATTCTCCGCCCCACCGAAGACGCTCGAGCGCCGACACAGCGGAGACGAAACAGGAACAGCAGGATCCTCCACCGGAGTGGAACCCGTACTGCACACCGCCACGGCAAGCGGGCCGAGTAGACACCGTCAGGAACATCACCGAACCCAATCTTTCGGCGCAACAGCGTGGCACTGCTCCCGTCGATGTCGGAGCCCTCAACTGCAGTGCGCCATGCCCAGTTCAACACAACCACACAGGCGGGGTCTTAAGCCTTAGGCTAAGGCCATGAGGCTTGGATACGTCAACATTGCTGTCATCCGCGAGTCATATCGCGATACCATGTGCCCCGCCAAAGGCGAAGAGCGGAACCGAGCGTGTTAGTGCTTGAGAATGACAGCGCAGACGACCTGTGGAGCAACGCATGGGTTGCTGTGCTTGACGGCCCGGGCACCGTTCGCGACAACATAGCTAAGGGACCATCTCACGAAACTTTGCATGCGGTCCTCGCACTAACCGACCCGCGGCAACGCTGGGTAACCTCCCGGGTGCCCGCAATCAATCCAGCCTTCGCAATCGCCGAAGTCATATGGATACTCCGCGGCAGAAGCGATGCCGCATTCCTGACGGCATGGAACCGGTCGCTACCCAAGTACTCTGGAAAGAGCGAAATACTTGATGGTGCCTACGGCGAGAGGCTCCGGCACCGTTTCGGAGTGGATCAGCTTCTTCGAGCCTCTTCGATTCTACGAACCCGGCCCGAGCAGCGGCAGGTAGTGCTTCAAATATGGGATCCCCTAAGAGACCTACCCGACGATACGGGCGAATCCGCATCGCCAGATGTGCCATGCAATGTTGTGTCCATCTTAAAGTGCGTCGATGGACGCCTCGATTGGCTACAGGTAATGCGAAGCAATGACCTTGTTCGCGGACTCCCATACAACCTCGTTCAGTGGACAACATTGCAGGAAATCCTGGCAGGATGGATTGGCGTGGAGGTAGGACATTACGTACACGTAAGCGACAGCCTTCATGTCTATCACGACGATCTCGGCCGGTTCACCTCCAACGACGCGCGGATTAAGTATAGAAACGAAGACGACCTAAGATTAGACATACAGAAAAGCGAACAAGTATTCACGGTACTCGAAGAAGCAGTTAGTCAGATCGCCGGGGCGGATTCCCTAGGGGGAGTCATAGAGCATGTCCAGTCGCTAGACCAAGAAGGATACAGTGATTGGCTCAGAGTAATGGGGGCCGAGCGTCTGAGGAGGCTGACAATAGCGGATGCCGCAACGGACATGGCCAGATCGATATCTAACCCTCTCCTTCGCCATGCAGTCGGCAATTGGTTCCGACGGTGCGGGAGCATCGAGTGACCGGTCTACTGATTATGCACATCAGTGATATTCATTTCGCGGCAGAATCGAAGGGACAGCCTTCGCCGCGGGAAGCGCTCGAAGCTGCCTCTGACGCGGTGCTTCACGATTTCGGAGATGCAGAGATTGTTCTGGTACTCTCCGGCGATGTTACGACCACGGGCAACACGTCCGGGTACGTTGAGGCACTGCGAGCATTGGAATCGCTAAAAGCCAATCTCAATATAACGAAGGTCGTTGTTTGCCCTGGCAACCACGATATCGAGCGAGTGGCAGCGAAGGAATTCAGATCTTTCAACAAGTTTGCATTCTCATTGACGAACGATCCTAACCAATGCTGGAATGAAGCTCATGCAGTCAGAATCGTCTCGCATGGCGACTACGATTTTGTGCTGGGAAATACATCGTTTCACGGAGACTACCGGACGGGCAAGGTTCCCCTCAAGGATATGAAGGCCCTGCTCACGCGCGACGAACGCCCAAAGATTGTCGTCATCCATCATTCGCCAATCGCTAGCGAATACGGAGGCGGAGGACTAGCAGAAGCCTACGAATTGTTATCGCTGATCTCTGGTTGTTCAGCGATTGCCTTGCTCCATGGGCACGTCCATAGTGATCAGGCGATCACGGTGGGAAGGAACCAAGCAGTAGTATGCGGAGTCGGTTCTATCGGCTTCAGGCCGGACCCCAACATGAACAATCAATTCGCGATGTATGAGTTCAATAATAGGACAATGGTGACCATGACACCATATCAATACCGGCTCAATAGGGGACGGTTCTTTAGGATGACGGTCTGATGGCCCCGGCCACGATAGTTGCGTCGTCCCCAGGCGCCGCTGCGGCTCTGGTCAAAGACCTTTGTTCAAACGGCGAAGTCATGAACTTGGTGCTGTCCATGACCGTTGCGCTCCCTATCTTGAACGATCCGTTTCTGAAGGTCCATCTCAAGGCTGCTAGGGACTGGCAAGCCGAAAAGCGGCCCCCTGGACTGCATATTTCCCACGGCGAGTATATGCACAAGTACGGGAACTCTATTGATTACATTGTCGAGGAACTGAAGCGAAAGCCGACAAGTAACAGGGCCTGCATCAGTCTGGTCGATACGGGCGCAATTCGCGACAGTGGAGACGACGCCCTACCGAGTTTCCTTCTCCTTCAAGCGGGCTTCGACAGGGCGTCGGATGAGGCCCTGTTGATAACAGCGTACTACCGGGCGCTCGAGGTATCGGAGTTTCTTCCGATTAATCTTGCTGAGATGTGTCTTATCGCGCAGACCATCTCCGAGAGGATCCCTTCGGTCTCATCACTCAATCTTACGGTCCACGCCTTCCGCGCTCATATTGTTAACGGGTTCAGGGCCCACAAGCGCAGTCTTATAGACATTGTATCCGTCGATGAGATACAAACGTGGGTACAGGAAGACAATGTTCAGAAGCTCTCGGATTTACTGATTGAGAAGTCAAGGCCGGAAACGATTATTGAGAGTACTGGGCTCATCAATTTGAGGATTGTACTTGAGAACGAGGGGTGGTCACCTGATATCCGTGCGGCCTTGGATCAGGCTATACTGGTACAATCCGAGGTAAGAACGAGAAGGGCCAACGGCTCTCATACTTCTTCGATAACCGACTGCCAGACCAGACTGACAGCGCAACTTGAGAACGTAGCTCGTCTGATACGAGACCGATAGGGAGGGTGAAGCTCGACCATGGAACTGCGCGATCTCGCAATCTTGCAGAAGCAGTTTGACGAGCGTCGAAGCACCAATTTTGATTGGTCAGACGCAATCACTGCAACTAACACGCAGCCTCTCATTCATAATGTTCTGTCACTGGCAGGGGAGTCTGGCGAGGTTGCCAATCTGGTCAAGAAATTTGATCGCGGCGACTTCGATTTTGAAAGGCTGATGAATGAGTTGCCGGGAGAATTGGCCGATGTAGCGATTTACCTAATCAAGATCGCATATCAATCTGGGATTGATCTGGAGCGGGCTGTCGTCGACAAGATTTCTCAGAATGAGCGTCGGTTTGCGGAAGGACGGCAACGGGGTTGAACGACTGCGAGGGGCCCAAGCTGAATGCAGCACAGAAGGAACTCGTTCGATGCGCGTCCTCAGCTGCGGCGCGCGCCTCGGTCGACGACACTCTGGCTCTGGCCGAGGCATACAAGAAATCGAGGGTGAACTGTCCTCCTGGCCGGCCTGAGGCGGCATTCGGGGGCGCACTGCTAGCAATGAGGTTCTTGAGGGTGGCGGCGTATGAGGGGCATCCTGAAAGAAGGGATGCTGTCTGGAAGGAACTGGTGCCGGTGGCGACTCTTTTTGGTCTCGACCGGCGGGAGATAGCGTTGCTGACGTCCGCCGAGGATGACCTGCGGCGTATTCTCGGACCGTATTGCGAGGAGTTGGTATGACGATGAGCCGGGGTCGATTCATCGTTTTTGAAGGAATCGATGCATCCGGGAAATCAACGCAGGTCAAACTGCTAAGTGAATACCTTGAGAGCTTAGGGGAGGCCGTTCATGTGACTGCCGAACCTACGGCCGGACCTGTTGGGTCACTAATTCGGCAGGCATTCGCCGAACGGGTGCCGCTTGACGATCGAACTATCGCGGCACTTTTCGTGGCTGATAGGGTTGATCATCTCACGAATTCGCATGATGGCATCCTTGACCTGATTGCTCGAGGTGTGACAGTGATTTGTGATCGATATTATCTGTCGTCCTTGGCATACCATGCTGGTGATGTCGACGCTTCGTGGATCGAGCATTCAAATTCGATTAGTACGGATCTGCTCAGGCCGGATCTTACGGTGTACATCGATGTGGATCCTGACGTTGCTGGTTCCAGATTGATGGAGAGGCGTGAACGCATCGACAAGTTTGAGGTGCGAGATCGACTTCTGTCCGCATACAAGAACTACGAAGATGCGCTACCCGCGGCTGCGCGGAGAGAATCAGTGGTCAGGGTTGCCGGCGACCGCCCACGTGAAGAAGTGTTCAACGACGTGATTCATGCTGTCCAGTCCGCAGGACTTGTTTCAGTGTAAGCCCCGAGTGTGACGCGAGGTAATTGATCACACGGGAGGGTGCCGCCCCTGATCACTTTGGCGCAGTCGCTGTGGTCGTTTGCTAGAGGGCAATATGGCGGGTTTAGTGGCTCTTCGGAACGGTGTAGTGCGCGTGAGTACATGAAAGAGCTGCGTCAGATGACGTGCCCTGGCGCCCCACCATACGATGCAAGGGCGCGCTCTCGGTCATCTACGATTTGGTCTGCCATTTTCTTCACCGAATATAGCAGCCAACGCTCGGCTGCTGATCCCTGGGTGTAGTCAGCCTCGGCTATGCTATTTACTCGGCCTTGCTCCTGCAGTAGTGCTGCATTATTGTAGTTGCGTTCGCCAGGCGCGTAGACGCCAAGAGTCTTGCCTCCCCCTTTGTTCACAATTGAAAAACTGGGGATATCACTGGGGCCATCCGCTATGTAGATCATGTTGCGGATTGGTACACGTCGCTGGTCTTCTGGTATCAGGGAGTTGACGGTCAAGGTGTTGGTGAGACTGACATTCACGCCCTTATTGATCTCAAATATTGCGCGCGTTTTAGATGTGTTATCGATTGTGTACCCCACCTGATCAATCACGTCCCCCGGAGTCGGCAGTTTATCTAGGTACTGCGGCGGAGCGGCTTGAGGGAGGAGATCACAAGCCCAAATTCCCCTGACGTGACGGGCGAGCTCGGTGCCTTGGATCATCGCCCGAAGCCCCGTTGAGACTATGTAGTGTTCAATCCCTATGACGTGTCGCTGGTACTTCTCTTCCTGAAGGCAATCCGCAATGCGTGGGAAGAATTCAGGTAGGCCAGGCGCCAGCGTGATCATTGTGCCGAGTTCTCGGAGTATGGCGTTTGTGAGATCTTTGAAAACGCCGGCCCGAATGTATGTCACAATGTGATTGAGGTAAATCGTGTCTTTTGAAACGCGCCCAACACTTGAGTAATAATCCTCCAGGCCGTTAACCTCGCTCCAAAAGAGCTTGGGGTCGACGTTGAACTTGTCGAAGAGTGGCGCCTGCATATAGTCGTGCGTTAGCGTCTTATCAAAATCCCAAATAAGAGCGATAATGTTTTGGGTGTAGATTGCAGGTGGCACTATGCTCGCTCCATTGAGCCGAAGCAAACGTTCCCGCCCGCCTGGGTCCACCAGCTCTGGATGTTCAGGCTCATGCCGCGGAAGACTTCGTGGGCTTGGCCTACGAGTGGTAGCGGTAAGACCACGCACAGAGTACCTGTTGCATCGCCGGCGTCGTTCCCGAGTCGTGTTGTCTTGTGGCTCGCCAGAAGGAGTAGGGCGCGATAGTCGCATTCTGCGTCAAGCAGAATCTCTACGCATTTCGAGTCTGGGACGCTCACAGTCGCGACGACGTGCGGCAAATCGGGATTGGTGATGATTGGTTCAAAACCATTTGATCGCCAAGCGTGAGTCGCGGCTTCAAGGAAATTCCGCGAATCAGGCGCGGGGGCTTCGTGTGAACGTATGGGTTTCATGATAACTGTCATGCTTTTCACCTTCGATTGGTCTTCTTAACGCACTATATTCCCATGGCCGGCAGCTTGTAGACAATCAGATTGGTCTTCAAGTTCACCGCTACGATCCGCGGGATGGGGTCGATGATGTACCGCGGCAGGCGGTCTTCGGGGGACCGGTCGCTGCGGTCATTGAAGATGCCTGAGGCTTTGTCGGTCTTGACCCGGTACTGTTCGATGATCAAGTCCCTCGCGGAGCGCGAGCCCTGTATGAATGGACTGGTAGGTGGAGAAGACCACCGTGAGGTGTTCCGCGCCGGTGGAGATGCGGGCGCGGTTCAGCAGCCGCTGCGGGTCCGTGGTGGCCCGGAAGCCCAGATCGTGGACCTGGACGTCCTCGGCATCCTGCCAGCCCGCCTTCGTGTCCGAGCACACCGCCAGCGGGCGCAGCGGCACCGACGCCTGCGCCGTCCACTCGTTCAGGATCTGCTGCAGCAGCGCGATGCTCGGGACCTGGAACAGCACCGAGCCGCCCACTGGGACCATCTCCTCGACCAGCTTTAGGGACGTGTACGTCTTGCCCGTGCCGCAGGCCATGATGAGCCTGCCCCGGTCCGCGGACTCGAAACCGCGCACGATGTCAGCGATTGCCTCCCGCGGGTAGTTCCGCGGCTCCTTCGCCTGGGACTTGCGCATCGTCTCGGGGCGGGCGAGGTCGAAGGCCGACCAGTCGATGGTCGAGTCCGCCAGGTCGCGGAGCCGGATCCGCTGCATGTTCTTCGACCGGTCAGCCAGCGCGTCCTCGGCATGCTTGGACCACTTGTCCGTGGTGGTGACCACCATCCCGTGGGCGAAGTCCACCTTGCCCACCGCGGTGAAGAGCGAGTCGACGTGCTTCTTGTCCAGCTGGCGCTGAGGGTCGTAGAACTTCGCCTGGATAACCGTCAGCTCACCCGTGTAGCGGTCCTTTACCGCGATGTCAATTCCCGTGTCCACCTGCCCGTTCCGGCCGGGCCACTCCGTCCACAGCCACACGTCCGAGAACTGATCCGCGTACTTCGGCTCCAGCTCGATGTACCGCTTCACAAGCCTCTCGAACTTCGTTCCCTTGTCCCGCTCGTCCGTGGCCGAGTAGTAGAGCTTGTCGACAACGCTCGCGAAATCAGTAGACCCCATGAGGGATATCTTGCCCGAGGTGTCCGGCTGCGCGCGCATTGGCTGCGTCGGAGGGTGTCGGGCAAATAAAGACCCGCCCTCACATGGAGAACGGGTTGGTGCAATCACGGTAACACAGTTACCCGATCGATCACCACGTCGAGGGCTTCATGATGCCGCCCACGTGGTCGGGCAGCTGGGATCGCTTGAGATCGAGAGGGTCGAGGCGCCTCCACTAGTGGCGGCCAACGCCGTCGTCCGGCAGCCCCTTGAGGGCGCCCGCCAGCGGTTTCTTGCCGGGGTTGATGACTCCTACCGGCACGTGTTCACGAGCAATCCGGATAGGGAGTGCAAGGTCGGAGTCATTGGAGATCACGATTGCGGCGTCGACGTGCCTCTGGAGCACGTCAGCGAGGAGGTGAGTTGCGACGTTGACATCGGATCCCTTCTCCTCACGCTTTCGAACTGTCGCGAACAGCGCCCCTTCACCGTTGCGGCGAATCCCGAGACCTGGAGTCCACTGGTACTGACGGTGCGGGTCGCGCAACACCGTCGGAGATCGGGTGCCCGAAGGTTCAACCGTCATCACCGACTCTTTGGCCCACGAAGCGTAGTAGCCCTCTTCGATGACATCGACGGATCCGTGCAATATCAATGCTCGAAGGTAGAAGTCCTGCCGCTGGGTATGGGTTGGATCGGCCGGGTCATTCGCGCGAGCGGTGCAGTAGACCACTCGATCGATCTGAGATCCTTGCCACGTCGCATATCCTGCGGCGAGTGCACGCAGGTCGATCCACTTCCAGCCGGGGTCGCTGCCGAAGTGAGCGCGACCGCCATAGTAGAGATTGAACCCGTCGATGTAGACCCCCACCCGCATGAGCGGCAGCCTACCGCGCTTAGTAGGGGATGGCCGGGTGATGGTGCCTCATGTGCACAATTCGGATCGCGGCGCGCGGCGGTCACCCCGCCGCTACCGGGCTCGACGGCGGCACGCGACCACTCGCCGTCGTGCATGCTATGGAACTACGGAAATGGTGCTGTTAGTAGTGATGGCGCGCGGCGATGATTACTAGCTGGCCGTCGTCGACCGTGTAGACGAGGCGGTGCTCATCGCTGATCCGGCGCGACCAGTAGCCCGCGAGCTGGTGAGCGCCTCAGGCTCGCCGATGCCGGCGAACGGGACCACGCTCGAAGCCGACTGGCGCCTGGGCGGCTCTGTGACCTGGAGCGGCGAGTGGAAAGGGCAGGGCTATACCGACAAGGGCACGGTTCTGCGGTACGAGCCGCCGAGGGTCGTCAGTACGACCCATTGGAGTCCGATGGCTGGCACCGCGGACTCTCCCGAGAACTTCCACCGCGTCACCTATGAGCTGACGGAGGACGACGGCGCCACGACTCTGACGCTTACCCACGGCAACAGCCAGACCCAGGACGATGCCGAGAAGATGGTCGCCAATGCGTGGGCGGCTGTTCTGGCGGACATCAAGCGGGTGGTTGAGGAGGGTCGGCCTTAGCAGCCGAGGCGTCGGTGACGCCGCGCGCCCGAGTCGGGGACGCGCCGTCGTGCGCAACCTATGCAGCTCACTCGCCCGCGGTCTGGTTCCGGGCGTCGTCGAGGACGAGTAGACAGTCACCCGCCTCGCTCACTGCCCCGTCGTCGTCAACCATGGCGGGTCGGAGGCCAGAGCGGCACGGCCACGAAGGTGCTCCCTTGCACCGCGCACCGCCTAAGCTCCGGCCAACGTGCCGGGGCAAGCCGCATCCTTGCGAGAATGGACCGGAGCGGCTGCATGGTGTGGCGCGGGACGGGGTGACGATGCCGGAAGGCAGCGGGGGAGAGGCCAGCCCGATCGAGTCGGTCGACCGCACACTCCGGCTCGTCGAGCTGCTGCGCGAGCGGGGGTCGCTGTCGGTCAAGGAGACGGCCGAGGCGCTCGGGATCGCACCCTCGACGGCCCACCGCATGCTGGCCACGTTCGTCATGAGGAGCTTCGCCGCCCGCACTGGCGACCGCCGGTACCGGGTGGGCCCGGCGCTCGTTCCCGACCGTGCCCACAGCGCCTCGCTCGCCCAGCTTCGAAAGGCCGCGGAGAGCCCGCTCCACGAGCTCGCGGAGACGTTAAGAGAGACGGTCCAGCTCATGGTGCGTCGCGGGGGGAACATCCTGTTCGTCGACGGTGTGGAGGCCGACGCCGTCCTGCGCGTCACTGCCCGCCGCGGGGACCAGATGCCCGCCTTCGCCTCCGCCGGCGGCAAGGCGATCCTCGCGGAGCTGAGCAACCCGGACCTCGAGGAGATCTACCGCAACGGACTGCCGCCCTGGCCCACGAGCCCCATCGCCTCGATCGGCCGGCTCAAGAAGTCCATGGCCGACGTGCGCCGCGCTGGCTTCGGCACCAACTTCGAGGAGACCGAGTCCGGCGTTGTGGGCCTCGGCGTCGCCATCCACGATCCGGCCGGGCAGCCGGTCGCCGCGATCACGACGGCGATTCCGGCCTCCCGCTTCAAGCGCCCTGCCATGCCGGGCATCGTCGAAGCGCTGCGAGGGACCGCCGCCGAGATCGAAAGCCGGCTGGCCGCCGGCCCTCAGGGCTGACCCTGGAGGTAGCCCGCGGGGCCGCCGAGGTACCCAAGCCGATCATCAGGCCCCGAGGGCCGCACGGATCGCCGTGACCGTCGCCTCGAGCCCCTCGGGGTCCACGAGCACGCCCTTGTCCACGACGTCCTCCGCCGCAGCCCCCAGGACAATGCGCTTGAGCGGGACCTCGAGCCGCTTGCCGATCGATGAGCGCGGGACGCTCGGAACGGTCACGATCACGTCCGGCACGTGGCGCGGCGAGAGCTGGGACCGAATGAGCGTCCGCAGCCCGGGCACGAGCTCAGCCGGCTCACCCGAGGGATCCGAGGGCACCACGGCGAGCACGAGCTTCCCCATGCCGCTGCCGTCCTCGAAGTGCAGCACCATCGAGTCCGCCAACCCCGGCGCCTGGTCCAGGACCGCGTAGAACTCGGCCGTCCCGAGCCGCACACCGCCGCGGTTGAGCGTCGCGTCGGAGCGTCCAGTGATCATCCACCCGCCATCCGCTGTGTGGACGAGCCAGTCGCCGTGGCACCACACGCCGTCGAACGTGTGGAAATACGAGTCCTGGTAGCGCTGCGCGCCGTCCTCGCCCCAGAACCCCACAGGCATCGAGGGCATAGGCTGCTTGACCACGAGCTCGCCCGGCTCGCCCACCGGCATCGGCACCCCCTCCGGCGACCACGCCTCGACATCCGCACCGAGCGCCCTCGTGGACATCTCGCCGGCGCGGACCGCGGTCAGGAAGTTCGCCCCGACAAAGGCCGTGCACACGTCCGTCCCGCCCGAGGTGGGGCCGAGGAGCACAGCAGGGGACACGGCGTCGTACACCCACTCCGCC
The DNA here is from genome assembly GCF_041022165.1 of Sinomonas sp. P10A9. Lineage (GTDB taxonomy): Bacteria > Actinomycetota > Actinomycetes > Actinomycetales > Micrococcaceae > Sinomonas > Sinomonas puerhi. The sequence continues at coordinate 3,990,922 of NZ_CP163302.1, read as the reverse complement.
GCCTCAGCCGAGAGCGGCGAGCCGGAGCAGTTGATCTCGCGCACCCGGCTCAGGTCCCAGACCACGCCTGGGCGAAGGCCCGCCTTCGCGCACGCCGCGAGGTAGGCCGAACCCGAGGCGAGGTACGTGGCGCCAGTCTCCGCGGCCACGGCCCACTGCGACCACTCGCCGTCGAGCGAGGGCCACCCCGGGTCCCCATCCACCAGCACGAGCCCGCACCCGGTTAGCAGCGAGGACACCATGAGCGTCCACACCATCCACCCCGTGGTCGTGTACCAGTACGCGAGGTCCTCCGGGCCGAGGTCGAACTGGAGCGGGATCGCCTTCGAATGCTCGAGCAGGATCCCGCCGTGCGAGTGCACGATCGCCTTCGGCTTCCCGGTGGTCCCCGACGAGAACAGGACCGTGAGCGGGTGCGCGAACGGCATGGGAACCGCCTCGAACCGGCCCGCCTCGGCGCGCAGCGACTCGTACGGCTCGACGCCGTCCGGCACCTCGGCGTTCTCGTCGAGATAGCGCAGGAGCACGACGGCGGCCCCCGGCAGCGCCGCCCGGATCTCCTCGAGCTCGGCGAGCCGCCCCACTTCGCGCGCGCCCCAGCGATAGCCGTCTACCGCGATCAGCAGCTTCGGGTCCAGCTGGCCGAAGCGGTCGACCGCGCTGCGCGGCCCCATCTCCGGCGGCACCGCGGCCCACACGAGCCCCATCCCGGCCGCAGCGAGGTACGCGGCGAGCGCCTCGGGCGTGTTGGGCAGGTACCCGGCCACGCGGTCGCCCGGCTCGAGCCCGAGCCGCCGGTAGCCGGCCTGGAGCCGCCCGATCTCCTCGATCAGTCGGTTCCCGGTCCACTCGCTCGGCCCCCGCGTCTGGCTGCGGGCCTTGATGACGACGGCGTCTCCCCGCTCGCGCAGGGCCCGCACCACGTGCTCGGCGTAGTTGAGGGTGGCCCCCGGGAACCACTCGGCGCCCGGCATCCCGCGCCGGCCGAGGACCCGCTCCGGCGACGTGTGCGCGATGATCCGCGCCTCGTCCCACACGAGACGCCAGAAGTCCTCAAGGTCCTCCACGCTCCAGCGCCACGCATCCTCGTAGTCCGCGAACGTGCGCCCCGTGGCCTTCTCGGCCGTGAGCAGAAACCGGCCGAGCCGGGTCTGGGGCCATGCGTCCTTGGCCGGGGCGGGGCGCAGGAGCGCGCCCTGGCGTGCGGGGGGTGCGGTGGCGGGCGTCGTCGTCATGATGGTGCTGTCTCCTAGGCCGAGTGCTTGTGCGCGATGTCGTGCGTGTGGGCGGCCGCCGCTGCGGTTCCGCCCGAGATGGACCCAGTGATCCAGGACATCATCCCGGCCGAGGCATCAAAGGCGGGCTTGCGCTCGGCGCCGCTCCACACGGTCTCGGGCCGGCACTGCAGCAGGACGAGGTTCGCGCCCTCGGGCAGCTCCTCGTCCACGGCGAACTCGATGTCCTGCGCCGATCCGTGCAGGCGCTCGAGGCGCTTGCCGAGTGCCGCGAGCGCCGTGACCTCGGCGTCGTCGAGGCACAGGGTCCTGTGACGGGACTGCTCCACAGGGGTGGGCGCTGCACCCGTGCGGTACTCGATCCGCTTGTCGCCGGGAGTCCGGTCCGCGATCTCCAGCCCGATCTTGTCCACGAGGAACCGGTCCGGGGTAACCTCCCCGCCCACGACCGCGAGGCCCAGGCCCCAGCTGGCCTCGAGGACGATCTTGGAACGGTCCCCGCTCGTGGGGCTCAGGGTGAACATGACCCCGGCGGCCCGCGCCCGGACCACCTTCTGCACCACCACAGCCATCTCGATGGTGCGCGGATCGAGCTTCTGCTCGATCGCATAGCCGAGCACGCGGGGGGCGAAGACACTCTCGTAGCACCTGAGGATGTGCGTCAGGACGTCCTCGGCGCCGCGGATGTCCACCCACGTCTCGAACTCGCCCGCGAACGACGCCCCGGCCGAGTCCTCCGATGTGGCGCTCGAGCGCACCGCGACCGAGACCTCGTCGAGCCCCGTCGAGACACAGAGCTCCGCGTACGCGGTACGGACGGAGTCCGCGAGGTCCTGCGGGATCTCGGTGGAGCGGACGGCCTCCATGAGGGCTTGGCCGGTCCGCTCGAGCGCGGCGAGGTCGTGCGGGTCGAGTGGGTCCGCGAGCAGGCGGCCGATCGTCTCGCCCAGGCCCGTCGAGGCGAGGAAGTGGCGGTAGGCCTCGGCCGTGACCGCGAAGCCCGGCGCGACGGGCAGCTCGTTGGCGGTCATGTCGGCGAGGCTCTTGGCCTTGCCGCCGGTCTCGCGCACGTCGCGGCAGGCCGGGTCGGTGAAGGTGAGCGTGAACATCGTGTCTCCTCTGGGTGCCGCCGGTCAGACCAGGGCGGACGTGTCGGTCGAGGCCTCGTCAGTGTCGCCGCTCTCGGACGTGGCCGGCTCGGGCGCGGCGTCCAGCAGCTCGACCGTGCCTTTGCGCCCGTCGATCCGCACGCGCTGCCCGGTGGTGAGACGCGCCGTCGCGAATCCGGTGCCGACCACGGCCGGGAGGCCGTACTCGCGGCACACGATCGCGGCGTGGCACATCATGCCGCCGATGTCCGTGATGACGCCCGCGGCGACGGAGAACGCCGCGGCCCAGGACGGCGCGGTGATCGGGGCGACGAGAATCTCGCCGGGCTGGAGCTGGGGGAGGTCCTTCTCGGAGCGCAGCACGCGGACCGGGCCCTCGACGACGCCGAGCGAGCCGGGGATGCCGTTGAGGCCGCCCGCGGGCTCATCCGAGGAGCCGAGCCAGTCGTTGACGCGGTCCGTGGTGACGCCGTAGTTCATGACTGCGAACGGGTCCGTGACCTGCTCGGGCGGGATCCCGTACGCCGGGGCGGCCGGGACGGACTGCAGCGCGGCGACGATCGGCTTGCGGCGCTCGATCTCGGCGGCCCAGCGGCGCTTGCCTCGCGCCTCGACGCCGATGGCCCACGAGTCGACCACGTCGAAGAGGACCTGGTCCACCTCGAAGCGGTTGAGGTAGTAGAAGTCCTCCTTCTCCGCGAGGAAGCCCGAGGTGACGAAGAACTGCGCGAGCTCGTCCGCCTTCTGCCAGAACACGTTGTGGGCCCAGTGCTCCACGTAGATGTTGTGCTCCTCGATGTACGGGAACACCTTGCGGGCCAGCCCCAGAAGCTCGTCGAACTGCGCAGCCTCGGCCGGAGCGAGGAGGGCGCGGTACTCGTCGACGATCTCGTCGCGGTCTGCCCGCAGCTGCTCGATCGGGCGGGAGATGTCCTCACCCGCGGCGATCTTCGTGGCATAGCGGGAGATGTTCTGCAACGGGACGGAGAGGTCCTGCGCCCACGTGACCTGATCGTGCGTGAAGCCGTACTCGGTGAAGTAGTTGAACCACGGGTCCTTGGCCTTCCCGAACGCCGCGATCCACTCGTCCCCACGGGGCGCTGCCTCGATCCGGGCGAGGATCTCCTCAGGCGAGCCACCGGTGTCGAGCGTCTCCACGAGGCCCAGCTCGTTGGCCTTCGCGGCGAGGGCGCGCAGCTCGTCGTCCGGGCGGAAGGCGAGGACGTCCACGCCGGCGACCATGCGGGAGATCTGCTGCTCGGTGATGAGCGGGAAGGCCTGCTTGCAGAACTGGAAGAACGTGATGTACCCGCCGTAGCCGAGGTTGAGGAACTCGAAGTGGTACTGCCAGATCTTAAAGAACTCGTCGACGAGGCGGTGGTAGTTCTCGATGACCACGAGGGAATCGGACGTGCCCTTCGCCTCGAAGACGACCTCCGCGGGGTCGTACTCCGCCAGCGCGGGGAAGGTGATGGTCTCGAGCGACTGGATGGCCTGGTCCATCTTGGCCTTCCACTTGCCGTACAGCTCGTCCCAGTTCGCGTAGTAGTAGCCGGCGCGCTCCTGGAACACCGCGGCGCGCGCCTGGATCTGCGCGGGGTCGGTCACGGCGAGCGGGGAGATGTAGACGTAGCCGTTAAACATGCGCACGTCGAGGCCGAGGGAGACGGGGAGAGCGAAGATGCGCGTGCTGAACGTGCCGACGCCGAGGTACACGGCCTCCGCGCCAATGCTGTCGAACGGGTGGGCGCCGCGGGACCAGTGCATCGTGTCCGCGAACCAGAACTGGGCGTCCTCGTGGGCCTGCGTCTCCTCGGACGGGACGAGGTAGTACGGGTACATGGACTGCCAGCCCTCTCCTCCCGCGGGAGCGGAAGCCTCGGAGAAGAACGGGAAGCGGCGGGTGTTGTCGAGGGACATCGGGATTCCTCACTGCGGTGGAAGGAGTACGGGAAGGACGGGTGCTTGGACGGGTCTAGGAGACGGTGGTGGACTGCGTGGTGAGTAGGGCGTTGAGGTCGGCGACGCTGGGGAGGGAGAGGTCGGGGACGTCCGCGCCCGTGCGTTGGGCGAGCTTCTCCGGTGTGGTGGACCCGGTGAGGACGAGGACGCTCGTGGCGCCCATGCTGCGGGCCAGCTGGGTCTCGACGATCGCGTCGCCCACGACGGCGACCGTGCTCGCCGCGGCGGGGCCCGCGCCCGACGCCGCAGCGCCCGACGCCGCGCCAATCCGGTGGAGGAGCGCCTCGCCGAGAGCGGGGGAGGGCTTGCCCAGGACGGTCGGCATCACGCCGGCCGCCCAGCCGATCGCGTGGGCGACCGCGCCGGAAACGACGAGCGACTTGTGGATGCCGCCGTGGAACCACGGCACGTCCACCGTCGTGTACAGGAGCGCCCCGGCGTCGACGGCGAGGGCTGCCGCGTTCAGCTGCGCGGAGGTGTAGGCGTCGTCGGCCGCGACGAGGACCACGTCGGCGATGGTGCCCGCAGTAGAACCCGTTTCGTGTGGGTCCGCGATCTCGTGGCCGGTCGCCCGCAGCGACGCGGTGATCCCGGCGCCGCCGACCGCGAGGACGCGCGCCCCCGGGTGGTGGATCGAGATGTAGTCTGCCGCGGCGGAGCCCGCCGTGACGAAGTCCTCGTCCGGGACGTCGATGCCGTGCTCGCGCAGGTGGGCCGCGTAGACGCGCGGCGGCTGCTGGGACGCGTTGGTGCATATGAGCACGCGGTCGCCTCGGCCGTGCAGGTAGTTCACGAGGTCCGCGGCGCCGGGCATGGCCTCGCCGCCGGCTCCGCCGGCCTTGGCGGTGCGCATGAGGCAGCCGTCCACGTCCAGGACCCAGGCGCGGATGCCCGCGAGGGTCGCGAGCGCGGCCTGCCGGTCGGTGCCGTCGAGTGCCGGGGCGGTGGTGAGGCGATCGGCGGGGGTCATGCGGTGGCCTCCTTGCCCTGTGCGGCACCGTGGACTGCGCGGTTGATCGAGAACTTCGTGTCGCCGGAGCTGACGGAGACCGACAGGCTCGAGGACGCGTTCCCGGCGGCGCCGAGGAGCCCGGCGAGCGTCGCGGCCGTGGAGTCCTTCTTGGCGGCGACCATCCGGTCGACCTGTTCGGCTGGCATGACGGCGCGCAGGAGCAGCTCCTCGTCGCTGAGGTGGATCCCGAACTGCTGCCGAAGCCCCTTCAGGGTGACCTCGCCGGCGTCGTTCGCCTTCTCCTTGCCCCGCGGGGTGGCGAGGGCGCGGTCGAGGAGGTCCTCGTTGACCTTGCCCGGGAGGGGTCCGAAGTGCCCGCGGAGTAGGTCGACGACCTCGTTCGAGATGGTCTTGTAGCGTTCGCCGGAGATGACGTTGAGCGCTGCCTGGGCCACGATGTACTGCGCGAACGGGGTCATGACGATCGGCCAGCCGAGGTCCTCGCGGACCTGGAGGGACTCCTCGATGACGGCGTCGAAAAGCTCGGGGCGGCGGATCTCGGCCAGCTGCCGGCGGGTCGTGGACTGCACGCCGCCGGGGATCGTGTGCCTGTAGTACGCCTCGTCGTACTGGGCGGGCTGGCCCTGCGGGAGGCGCTTGATCCTGGCCTGGCTGGTCAGGTACGCAGACGCGCGGTCCATGGCGTCAACGTCCACGTCCACCTCGTGCCCGCGGGCGCGCAGGTTCGCGACGAGCTGCTGGGCCCTCGGGTGCGAGGGGCCGTCCGCGAGCGGCGGGAGCGCGCAGTGCAGGGTCGGCACGCCGAGGTCCGCGGCCTCGAGCAGTGAGATCGGGGATAGACCCGTCGTGGAGTGCGAGTGGACCTCACGCAGCTGCGGGCCGCCCGGGGTGCGTCCGAGGGACTCCTGGAGGGCCGGGACGACCGTGCGGATGCTGTCCGGAGTAAGGATCCCCGAGGGGTCCTTGAGATACACCCCGTCGATGTCCGGGCTGTCGGAGAGCTCGCCGGCCTTCTCGGAGAAGTACTCCGGTGTGTGGACCGGGCTCATCGTGTAGCAGACCCCGCCGATGACCTCTTCGAAGCCCACGCGCTTGGCCACCGCGGCCGTGCGCTTGGCGCCCTCCATGTCATGCATTGGGTCGATGACCCACAGCTTGCGGACCCCGTTGCGGGCCAGCAGGGTGAACGCGAGCTCGAACACCGCATCCGGTGTGCGGCCGAACGTGATGAAGCGCTTGCCCGTGGTGAGGAAGCCGAGCTGGGTGTTGGGGGCGAGCTGCCGCGCGGTGCGGATCCGCTCCCACGGGTCCTCCGCGTGGTAGCGGACGGCCGTGGCCATGAGGGTGCTCGAGACGAGCTCGAGCGTCCCGTAGCCGACGGCGTCGAGCAGCGGAGCCACGCCGCGCACCATGCGCGTCGTGACGCCCGTGGCGCCCCACAGGCTCTGGTTGCCATCGCGGAGCGAGACGTCGACGAGGCTGATCTTCGCCATCAGTGCACCTCTGCGTGCTCGGGGGCGGGCGCTGCGGCGCTGGCGGCGGCAGTCCCCGGGTCCGGGGTGTGCATGATGTCCTCCAGATGGTCCGTGAGCCAGTGGGTCGTGACCGCGTTGGTCCGGTAGTCGGGGTGCGCGAGGATGCGGCGCAGGAGGGGGAGCGACGTCGTCGGCCCCTCGACCTCGAAGGCGGCCAGAGCCGAGCCCATGCGCTCGATCGCCGCGCCGCGGTCCGGGCCCCACGCGATCTGCTTCGCCATGAGCGCGTCATAGTACGGCGGAAACAGATAGCCCTCGTAGATGTGCGTGTCGAGGCGGAGCCCGCCGCCCGCGCTCGGGCGCCAGCGCGTGACCCGGCCCGGGCTCGGCGCCAGGCCGCGGGACGGGTCCTGGGCCGTGATGCGGGCCTCGATCGCGTGGCCGGTGACGGCGACGTCGTCCTGCGTGACCGAGAGGGGCTCGCCGAGGGCGGCGAGGATCTGCTCCCGGACGAGGTCGACGCCGGTCACCGCCTCCGTCACGGGGTGCTCGACCTGGAGGCGCGGGTTGACCTCGAGGAAGGCCAGCTCGTCCAGGGCCGGGTCGTAGAGGAACTCAACAGTGCCCAGGCCCACGTAGTCGAGCGCCTCGGCGATGCGCAGCGCACTCGCGTGGAGCAGCCCTCGCGTGGCGTCGGGGAGCGCCGCGCACGGTGCCTCCTCGACCGCCTTCTGGTAGCGGAACTGGACCGAGCACTCGCGCTCCCCGAGGTGGATGCGGTGGCCATGCCGGTCGCCGAGGACCTGGACCTCCACGTGCTTGGCGTCCTCGACGAACCGCTCGAGGAATACCGTGCCGTCACCGAAGCTCGCCTCCGCCTCGGCCGACGCGAGCTGCCAGGCGTCGAGGAGTTCGGCGTGGCTCCGCACGAGCTTCATGCCGCGCCCGCCGCCGCCGAACGCGGCCTTGATGAGCACCGGGAAGCCGATCGAGTCCGCGAGGGCCGAGACCTCCTCCTCCGTGGTGGCGGTGCCGCCCTTCGAGACGGGGACGCCGTTGGCCTCCGCGAGGCGGCGGGCGGTGAGCTTGTCGCCGAGGGCCTCGAGGGCCTCAGGCTCGGGGCCGATGAAGGTCAGGCCCTCCTCTGCGCACAGCCGGGCGAAGGCTGGCTGCTCGGAGAGGAAGCCGTAGCCGGGGTGCACGGCCGTGCACCCCGTGGCGACCGCCGCGTGCACCACGGTGTTCATCGCGAGGTAGGACTCGCCGGGGCGAGGCCCGCCGAGCACGACGACGCGTCCCGCCCGCCGCGCCGCGAGCGTGTCCTGGTCCGCGGCCGACACGCCCAGGACGGTCTCGAAGCCCAGGCGGTCGCAGGCCTCGATGAGGCGGACGGCGATCTCTCCACGGTTCGCGATGAAGATCCGCTGCGGGTTCCTGACGGTCATGCGGACTCCCGCAGGGCGAACAGCGGCTGGCCGAACTCGACGAGGTCTCCGTCCTTCGCGTAGACCTCGGTGACCGTTCCGGAGATCCCGGCCTGGACGGAGTTCATGAGCTTCATGACCTCGACGATGCAGACCACGGCGTCCGCCTCGACCGCGTCGCCGATCGTGACGAACGCGGGCGCGCCCGGCTTGGGTGCGGAATAGAACGTGCCGAGCATCGGTGCCGTCACCACGGCGTGGCCGGGCGGCTGGGCCTCCGGCGACTGGGCGGCCGGCTGGGAAGCCCGGGCCGCCGCGGGCGGCACGGCCTTGAGCGCCGGCGCGGCGGCGGGTGCCAGTTGCGGTGCGGCGACCACGGCCGGCGAGGGGGCGGCGCCGTGCGTCGCGGCGGGCTGCGCGGCGTCCGCGAAGTGGCCTCCTCGGGAGACCCGGAGCCGGAAGTCTCCCTTTTCGAACGAGAAGTCGGTGAAGTCGGTCTTGTCGAGCTGCTCGATGACGGCTGCGAGCTCTTCGAGGTCAAGATCCACGGGCTTGCGCCTCCTTGCGTGTGGTGTGGGTCACTAAGAAGACCGTAGGAGAATGTTCCTGTCACCGCAATCGAAATTTAGACAATTCCTTCTATGGGAATTGGCGGTCGATCACGAGCGCAGGGCGAGCGCGAGTGTAGCGATCGGAGACACCGACCAGCGCGCGGCGGTCGGAGCCTTTTCATGGCCCGGTACCCGAGAGTAGCGTCTGGGAGACGATGACTGAACAGCAGCCCTACGAGCTGGTGCGGCGGTACGCGGACTTCGAGCTGCGGCGGTACCCGGTGCATACGGTGGCGGAAGTGGGGGTCGATGCGACGTTCGACCGCGCAGGCAACGCCGCCTTCCGCCACCTGTTCAACTACATCAGCGGCAACAACACCGCCCGGCAGTCCCTGGCGATGACCGCCCCCGTGCTCCAGGGCACAGCGCCGCCCCGCAAGCCCCCGTCCCAGAAGGTGCAGATGACGGCGCCGGTGCTCCAGCACGGAACGGAGGATGCCGGCCCGGCCGTCGCCGGGGACTCCGGCGAGCGCGTATACGTGGTCGCGTTCGTGCTCCCGGCCGGAATGACCGAGGACACGGCCCCGGTGCCCGCCGACCCGGGGGTGAAGATCCGGACCGTGCCGGGCTCCACTGCGGCGGTGGTCCGCTTCTCCGGCCGCGGAACCGAATCTGACTTCGCGAAGCGGAACCGCGAACTCCAGAACGCTCTGGCCGCAGCCGGGCTGAGACCTTCAGGCGCGCCTCGCTTCGCCCGATTCGACCCGCCGTTCAAGCCCTGGTTCTTCCGCCACAACGAAGTCATCCAGGACGTGGCGCTGGACTAGGGCGTCGCCGCCGGCAACCTCGTGCCACGAACGGCTGAAGGCCACCTCGGTTTCGAGGCGGCCTTCAGCTTCGTCAGGAAATGCTCGCTGACCGGCGGTCACCAGCCGGTCAGGGGTCCGTCAGCCGTCCGCGTGGTCGGTCGAGTCGGCGGCGATGCCCGGCACGTCGTTCGGCCCGTAGACCTTGGCGTCACCCGGGTACGGGGTCTGCCAGCCATGGGTCTGGTACCAGGTCCAGCGGTTGAACAGGTACGGGTTCGCGAAGTCTTCCTTCGCCCCGTTGCCGGTCAGGTGCTGCTGCTCGGACCAGGTGTCCCATTCCTCGGCGATGTCCTGCATCGAGGCCGGGACGGCGGCCGCCTGGGCCGCCGCGGTGTTGACCGCGGCCGCGGCGGCACCCGTCTGCCCCAGCGTGTCGAGGCCGCAGGCCGGTGCGGTCTTGACGCCCTCGGTCAGGGGGACCTGGTTCGGGACGGCCGCGTACGGCGTCATGTCCGGCTTGTTGGTGAAGGCATCGAACATCGGGGTGGCCGCGGCGACCTTCTGGTTCAGCGGCTGGGCGCCGAGGATCTGCTGGATGGTCCGAACCATGCTGATCTGGGAGTAGAAGGTGCTGACGGTCTGGCCGTGCACGGCGTACGGGCTGATGACCTGGACCGGGGCGCGGTGGCCGTCGACGTGGTCGGCGCCGTCCTGGCTGTCGTCCTCAGCGATGAAGATCGCGGAGTCCTTCCAGTACTGCGAGTGCGAGATCTCATCGACGATCTTGCCCACGGCGAGGTCGTTGTCCGCGACCTGCGCCTCGGGGTCCGCGGTGCCGCCCGTGTGGTCGCTCGAGAGCCACGTCATCTGGAAGTTCTTCGGACCGTTCTTCTCGAAGTCCTGCTTCCACGTCTCGTAGCGGTAGATGTCCGGCACCGAGGTGTCGAAAGGTGCCGCGTTCGTGTCCCCGATCGCATTCAGCGACGGGATGACCGAGCTGGAGTGCATCTGGAGGGCGGGGGTGAAGAGCTGCGACGGGTCGCCGCCGGCCATCGTGCTCGTCGCAGCACAGTAGTACTGCTGCCAGGTTGCGCCGGCCGGCTTGCCCTCGCCGTACTCGAACTCGCCGTAGTTCCTCGCCGTGTTGCCCGCGGACTGGATCGAGGTCCACAGGAACCCGGAGCGCTGGTGGCCCAGGACGTCCTCTTCGGTGTCGTAGGAGCGCTTGTACTCGCCGGCGCTGGTCTCCGTGTACGCGGGGTTGTCGCCCTGCATCATCCAGTTGTGGCCCTCGGCCGAGTTCGTGCCGATGTCGTAGGTGTTGTCGTACAGCCCGAACTGGGTGGCCAGCGCGTGCTGGTTCGGGGTGGCCTTCGCGCCGAACTGCGCGAGCGAGGCGTCACCGTTGCCCTGCTTCATGTCGCCGTACACCTGATCGTAGGTGCGGTTCTCCTTGACGATCAGGAAGACGTGCTTGATCGTCGACGGATCGCCGATCCGCTTCGGCACCGCCACGGCCGGGATCTTGGCGGCCTCTGCGGCCGTCGCCTCCTTGACGGAGCTTCCGTCCCAGCCGTTCTGCTCGAAGACGGTCTCTGTGTACTGCTGGATCTGCTCGTCGCTCGGCAGCGTGAACCTGGTGAGCGAGGCAGTGGTGGAGTGCGTTCCGTGGCCGGTGGCAACCGTGGTGCCCGGGCCCTTGTTGAAGCTCAGCACGGGGCCGCGCGCGTCGATGCCGCGGGTGTTCGTGACCACGATCTGGCCGTTCACCGCCGCGACGTTCTCCGGATAGTAGTCCGTCGGCAGGAGGCCTATGTAGCTGGCCGGATCCTTCGGGTTCTGCTGGTTGACCTCGTAGACGGCGATGGCGTTCGCGCGGCCCAGCGAAACCAGCAGGTGATCACCCTGCATGGTGATCGCGGTCGGCGCGTAGCCAACCTGCGACGAGGCCCACGGCTGGGTCGCGATGGTCTGCACCACCTTGTTGGTCGCCGTGTCGATGACCGAGACGGTGTCGCTGTTCGTGTTGGCCACGTAGAGGGTCGAGCCGTCGAGGTGCATTGCGGTCGGGTGCAGCTGGACGTCGATCGACGAGACCGGCGCGGCGGCGCTGGCCGTGTCGATGACGCTGACCGTGCCGCTCGTGGAGGTGCCGAGGTAGGTGTCTGCGGGAACCTGGGTGCCGTAGGAGCCCATCGTCGTGTCGCCGGCGGCGGCCCGGTGCCCGCCCTCGTTGGAGACGTACAGCTTGGTCCCGACGAACTTGAGCTGGCGGGGGGCGATGCCCGTGCTGAAGGTCTGGGTGACGGTGCCGGCAACCGGGTCGATCCCGACGACGGTGTTTTGGCCGTTGACCGCCGCGTACAGCGTTGATCCGTCCGGAGAGAACGCCATGCCAGCGGTCAGCGCCTGCTTGCCGCCGACAGCTGGGATGCTGATCGTGGTGCTGGCGCCGAGCGAGCCGTCCGGGTTGAACGGGTAGCGCACGATGCCCGAGGCGACCGGGGCGTAGAGGAACTTGCCGTCGGGCGAGAAGACCGGGCCCTCCTGGCCGACAGAGCCGTCGGAGATGTGCTGGTAGGCCATGCCCAAGTAGCCCGCGTTGGTGGAGGCCGCCGTGAACGACGTGGCCGAGAGGGTACCCGCTGCGGCCACGGGCTTGTAGGTCTTGAGGTCGAAGACCTGCAGGTCGACTGACCGGTCGGCGCTGGTCCCGACGAGGTAACGGCCGTCTGGGCTCACCACCGAGCCCATGATCTTGCCGAACGGCGTCATCAGGCGGTCACCGATCGGCTTGATGACCTGGTTCGAGGAGATCTGCTCCCCGTTCTCATACTGAGAACCGACCTGATTCTGGCCGAACTGGATCGTCGAGGCCGCTGCGATACCGCCGCCCAGCAGGGCGAGCGAGCAGCTGGCGGCCACGATCGCGAACGGCCTGCGCCCGAGCCGGGGCGCCGACAGCCGACGCAGGCCGTGGGACAGGCTTGGAGGGAGGATGAGGGTTCTTCGGTTACCTGTTGACCGTCCGGCCATTGCGGTGCTCCTCTTCTCAGCCCAGAGCGCTGACGGCGCAGAGGGAGGGCGAGATTCTCTGATGGTTGCGGGTGAGCCCTCGTCCGCTGGGGGGACGCTGCACGAGGGCTCGATCCCGGCCTTTCGATCTTTCGCGCCCAGCATTACGACGCTGTGAATTGCCTGTGTCGCGCCGCCTAACTCACACAGAACAGCGGCGGCCGCTCAGCCGCCGTCGTCCGCTCGCGGTCACGACGCGGGGCGAGCTTCCGCCGTCGCAGGCTCCTAACGCGGGGATTGGGCGCCGCTCTTGATCCGTCGCCAGCCTCCGGCACGGTTGTTGACGATGATGGCGCGGAACATTGCCAGCAGGGCCGTCCAGTTGATCTCGTCGTCCCGGTAGATCTGGACGGCCCGAGCTGTGGAGTTCCCCTGGCCCTGATTGATGATGCCGTGTGGATCGGCCACCGTGGGGTCGTAGAGGAAGATGTTGACGTGGTCTTTGGCGGCGAGCAGGGCGCAGATATTGCCCTTGAGCACGAAGTACGGTTGCACCGATCGCTTGATGGTCTCCTCGACCTCTGGATCGGCCTCGCGGGCCAACGCGCGAACTTCGCGGCAAATAGCTTGCTGCCACTCGGGCAGCCGGTCGATGTACTCGTCGACGCGGGGGTCGGAAGGAGAGGCGTTCACCGGGCAGCACTCACGGGGTCGACCCTGACAACGTCGGCAGCCGAGAGCTTGCCGTCACGCCATCGTGGGGACTCGCCAAGGACCCTGTCTGTGGCCACAGCGAAAGTCATCACCCCACCAGCCTTGCGCCACCAACCCAATGCACACAAGCGCCGGGAGCACGCCAAGTGGCCGGGACACGACGTACATTGCGACGTGGACAGCCGGGCGGGTGCAGAACCGCTTAGCGTCTCGCCTCGTACCGGGTCAGTACGACGCCGCCAGGGAACGTTCGCGTCTCCACCAGGTTCAGGTTCACCCAGCTGCCCAGAGCGGTGAAGAACGGTGTGCCGCCGCCGACCAGGACCTGGTGGGTGGCCAGCATGTACTCATCGATGAGCCCGGCCCGCATAGCGGCTGCGGCGAGCGTGGCGCCGCCGATGGTCATCTGGGCTCCGGCCTCGGCCTTGAGCCGGGCGATCTCGGCGACCGGGTCGCCGTCGAACAGCCGGGTGTTCCAGTCGAGTGACCCGCGGAGAGTGGACGAGAACACGACCTTCGGCGTGTCCCGCCAGTTCCGCGCGAACGCGAGCTCCGCGGGGGTGGCGCCTGGCTGCTGGTCGGCGGTGGACCAGTAGGGGCTCATGGCTTCCCACAGTTTGCGCCCGTACAGCGTCAGCCCGCTCGCGAGCTCCTGGTCAAGCCACCACTGGAACAGCTCGTCGCTGGGCGGGCCGCTCCAGTCGATGTCGTCGCCGGCCGCGGCGGTGTAGCCGTCCAGGGTCACGTTCATGCCGTAGATCAGTTTCCGCATGCCGCCAGCCTTCCATCGGCGGGCCGCCAGCGTAAGATCTCCGTCGGTTCAGGAGCTCCGGTAGCGGCTGGCGAGCTCGACGCTCTGGCCCCCGAAGGCGGCGAGGTCCGCGCTGAAGACCGCGTCGAGCAGGCTCGCGTCCTCGACGCCCGGGGCGCACACGGTCTCGCCCAGCTCGAGGCCCCGCAGGCTCGCGGTGACGACGTCTTCGGCGCTCATGCGCGGCACCGCACTCAGGTCGAAGCCCTGCCGCTCGTGGAACTCGGTGGCGACCACGCCCGGGCACACAACCTGCACGGTCACCCCGGTGCCCTCGAGCTCCGCGCTGAGGGTCTGGGACATCGCGACGAGGTACGCGAGGCTCCCGCCGTAGACCGCTCGGCGTGGCATCAGGGAATGGGGGGCTGGCCCGCTGAAGGCGATCATGCCGGCCACGTTGACGATGGTTCCCTCGCCGCGCTCCTGCATGCCCGCGACGACGGCGCGGGTGAGCATCGTGGGCGCGAGGACCTTGACGTTGACGAGTTCGGCTGCCTTATCTGCCGGAAGTTGGGCGAGGGGCATGTAGTGGGCGACGCCCGCATTGTTCACGAGCATGTCGAGCGGCTCGCTTGCGCAGATTTCGGCGACGGCGTCGATCCCGGCGGTGGTGGACAGGTCCGCCGCCATGGTCCGGACCTTGACCTCGGGGTGGGAGCCGGCGAACTCCTCCAGACGGTCCTGTCGTCGGCCCACGATCACCAGATCGTAGCCCTCTGCGGCGAGTCGTGCGGCGAAGGCTCGGCCGATCCCGGAGGTGGCGCCTGTAACGAGTGCGAGCTTGCTCATAGTGACTCCTGTGCGTCCTCGGCCACGGGCCCGCGCGCAGTCAGGCAGGGCCATGTCGGGTTCTCGTACGGTGCTGGGATTCACCCTAGCCTTTGGCCTCCGCCCACGCGACGTCCGTTGGATGCTCGGGGCGCGCGAGTGCGTCCCCTCCAGCGCGCCGCCCTCAGAAGGCCAGGTCGCCGCTGCCAACGGTCGTGACGAACTCCGCGAAGAGCCCCGGCCACGCCATGATCCCGTACGGCGTCCGCGCCACGACGATACGGCTGTGCGGCATCCGGGCGTGCAGCTGCTGCGCCGTCGACAACGGGTGCGAGCGGTCCCCGCTCCAGGCGAGAATCAGCGCAGGTACCCCGATGGCTGCGACGTCCTTCCCCTTCGGCAGGTCGGTGGCCGCCGCGCCCCGCATCACGGCCGGCAGGAGGCGTTCGGGCACGGCCACGCTCGTCTCGGGCGCATGAGCGAGCGCAGGCGGCGTGGGCGCCGTCGAGCCTCGCTGCACAAACGCGGCAATGCCCTCCTGCTCGACCATGGCGGCGTTGGCCAGATAGGTCTCGCTCTGGGCCGCCCGGCGCTTCCACGCCGTCGGAGGCGTGACGAGGGTCAGCGACGCGAACCTCGCGGGATCCTTCAGCGCCGCGTGCAGGAGGGTCCCGGTCCCCATGGACGGCCCCACCCCATGCACCTCCTCGCCCGGCGCGACGTGGTCGAGCAGGGCAAGCAGGTCGTCGGCGAGGCTGGGCCAGCTGTAGTCGGCCTCGGCGAGCGTCCCGGTGGAGCGCCCATGCGCGCGGGCGTCGTAGCGCAGGATGCGGTGGTCGCGCAGGGCCCGTGCGAGGTTGAGGCCGAGCTGTCCGTCGCGTTCGCGGCTGGATGTCAGCCCGTGCAGCTGCACGACGAGGGGACCGGTGGAACCGGCGACGTCGTAGTCAAGAGTCGCTCCGCGCGACTGGAATGAGGCCACGAGCCCTCCCGTGTGCCTTCTCGAAACATCTGGGCCCTAGACTACGGCACCATGCGGCTCACCACGGTTGCCCACATGGTCCTGCCCGAGGGATCGCTCGACAGCTTCGCCGTGCGCGCCGAGCCCGACCCGGCGCGCGAACTTCCCGTGTCCTACGACCAGGGCCGCCACGTCGGACGCGGCGACCGCGAGGGGTCCTGGATGGCGGTGTCCTTCCGCCTCCCGCACGCACCCTGCCGTGTCGCGCTCGGCGAGGCTTGGCAGGCGGTGATCGCGCGCCACGGGACCCTGCGCACCGTCTTCTCGCCCGATGGCCCGCGGGTGCGGCTGCACGAGGCAACGGTGGACGACGGCGCGTGGCGGCGTCACGAGGTGGGCGCCCACGGGACAACGCGCGACGCGCTCCGGGCGCTGCTCGACGCCGAGTGCCGCCCGTTCGCGGCGCCGTCATACCTCCTCGCCCTGGTCACACCGGCCCCCGGCGAGCCTGACGCGCGCCCCGTCGTCGTCGTCGCCAGCGACCACGCCCATGTCGACATGTGGTCGCTGCTGATCCTTGCCCACGAGGTGCTGGCGGGGACGGATCCCGCGGCTCGTGATTCAGCGGCTCCGGATCCTGCGGCGCCGCCCGCGTCGTTCGCCGACCACACGCGCACGCTCGCGGCGATGCCGGAGGCGCCGGCCGGGGTGATCGCGCACTGGCGGGAGATCCTGCGGGCGGGCGGCGGCGGGATGCCCGTGTTCCCGCTGCCGCTGGGCGATGTTTCGCAGCCCTCCCCCGCCGTCGTGGAGGTACGCGACGTGCTCAGGGAGGACGAGCTCTCCCGTCTGGAAGAACGCGGGCGTGCGCGGGGGGTGCGTCTCCTCCCGGCCGTGCTGTCCGAGCTCGCGCGGCTGTTCCAGGACCTGGCCGGCGCGCCGCTGCGAGCGGTGTTCCCGGTGCACTCGCGCAACGAGCAGCGGTGGCGAGAGTCAGTCGGGTGGTTCATCACGAACGCCGTGCTCGACATCGCCGAACCGGACCCAGCTTCCTGCGCCGCGGCCGTCGAGGAGGCTGTGCGCCTCGGCGCCTACCCCTTGGCTCCGATCTTCGAGCGCATCGGCAGCGCGGAGGAGCCCCCAGGGATGTTCGCGATCTCGTGGCTCGACATGCGCCGCATGCCGCTGGGCATCGACTCCGCACTCGAGCCGCAGTTCGTCTCGGCGATGCTGCCCACGGACAACATCATGGTCTGGTTCATCGTCGCGGGGGACGGGCTGCACCTGCGCTGCCGCTACCCGGACAACCCTGTTGCCCGCACCACCGTCGGCGCGTTGCTCGACGAGTTCACGCACCGGATCGCGGAGGCTGCGCGCGCGTGACCGCGGGCCGGCCGGGCGGGTTCCGGCGGCGACGAGCACGACGTCGAGCATCGCCTCGCGATGGACGCTCACTCCCGAAGGCGGTGGCACGCGCCTGAATTGCGACGCGTCATTGTGCTGCCCTCGGGCGCGCGGCTAGTGTGCGGACATGGCAGGCATCCTCGCGTGGGTCGCGCAGTCCGGGGTGGTGCAAGGGGTCATCATCGGCGCCACTCTGGCGTTCCTGTCGGCAATCCTCATCATGAATGCTGTGATCCGGGCCGTCACGACGACCGCCAATGGCTGGAGCGTCATCCGTGCGTGCGGCCGTCCCGAGAACGGCGTCCTGGTGCGGGCAGCCTGCGCCAAGGCCCTGCCCGCGGTCAATGTATTTGAAGAGGCCGCATACTTCACTGCAACCACAGACGGCTCAGGGCAGATCCTCAGCGGCGCACATGCATACAACCTGCGCTTCCCGGCCGGCGGACTGCCGCCGCATGACGCCTTCTGGTCCCTCACCGTGACCGACGTGGTCGGGTACATGGTGAGCAGTCCGATGGAGCGCTCGAGCTTCGACGATCGTTCAGACCTCGCGAAGAACGCCGACGGTTCCGTTGATATCTACCTGCAGCACGATGCCCCGGCAGGGCGTGAGCAGAACTGGTTGCCCATTCCTTCTGGCAGATTCAAACTGATGCTCCGCGTGTATCTGCCGAGCGCGGAGATTCTCAACGGCACGTACCGAATTCCGCCTGTCGCGAGGGCGCGGTGACATGAACCGTCTCATTCTGAAGTATTCGTACCCCCTGACCGTCGTCATCCTCGTGGTCTTCGCTTGGGTCGTCTACCAGCGGATCTCGCGCGGCTGGAGCGAGATCATTCCACTCGCAGTGGCCGCTGGGATCGTGTGGGTGCTCGGCACGGCGGCGTTCATCTACCTGTGGCCGCGGCTCACGGTCAACGGCTTCAAACGGGCATTCCTCAAGCACGGGCTCGGCGGCGGCCCGGTCCCCGTCAACACCCTGTACGCCGCGGCCAGCACCTCATCCGCGTCGGCGGCGCCCGGGAGCCTCCTGGCAACCGGGACCGACGATGTGCTCTACATCGGCGGCTGGCTCGACCTGACGAAGGGGCCGCAGGTACTGCATGTGCCCGACATGGGCGAGCGCTATTACAGCGTGCAGTTCACCGACCCGTCGAATAGCGCCAATTTTGCCTACGTCGGCAAACGCACCACGGGTACCCGCGCCGGTGACTTTGTCATCAGCGGGCCGGACTGGCGGGGGACGGTGCCTGGCGGCATGACGCGGATCGCCTCGCCAAGCCGTTCGGTTCTCGTCGTGGGTCGCGTCTTCGTCGCCAGCGAAAGCGACCTTCCTGCCGCCTACGGACTCGCGCAGCAAATCCAGCTCGCCCCGCTCGGCCGCTAGTCCTTGCCTCAAATCAGTGCGACGCGGCCCGTCGTCGGCTTCATCCAGACGGAGGTCGCCGACCGCGTGAATGACATCTACCCCAGGATCTGCTCACGCCGAGTCTGGAGGAAGGGCCTCGGTAGCCGTCGAGCCTGAGGCACGGTCCGCTGCCTTGGCCCGGTCGTGAACACGGAGCTGCAGCAGTGCCAGATCTGTCAGGGGCGTCTCGACCCCGAGTTCGCGTGCGGTGGCGGCGAAGTCCCCGACAAGGTGCTCGCCCTCGTGTTCTCGGCCCTCTGTGAAGTCGCGGTACAGGGATGGGACGAAGGGCGAGCCAGGCTGTGTCAGCATCTCCAGTGATGATCGGTGCGAGGAATCGGACGCCGGGTATCCCGCAGCGTTCAGGACCCCTTCGGTCTCGGCGAGCACTTCACGGATGAAGTCCCGCCCCTCCGGCATCGCCGCGATCTCGCCGAAGCTGGCGCGCATGAGGATCGATCCGACTCCTGAAGCCACGATGAACGCCCACTTGTGCCACATCGTGGTCAGAATCTGCTGCGTGACGCGCAGCTTGTAGCCCGGCACGGAGAGTTCGCGCCCGACGTCGTCGGCGCGGGCGGCGGGACCCCCGGGCTGGGCGCCGAGGACGATCTCGGCCAACGGGAGCACCTGGCGGATCGCGCCGTCCGGCGTCACACGGGCGACGACGCGCACGGATCCGCCGAGCACACGATCCGTGCCGAACCGGTCGTTGAGGAGCCGAAGGTGCCGCATGCCGTTGAGGATCGGAAGGACCAGCGTCTCCGGTCCGATCGCAGGCCCGAGCTGGCCGAGCACGCTCTCGAGGGCGCTCGCCTTGACTGCCAGCATCACGAGATCATACGGCCTGTCGTCGAGCTGCTCGGTGGTCAGAGCGCGCACCTGCACGGTCTCATCGGTATCCGTGCCGATCAACCGCAGACCCCCGCTCAGCTGTTCAGCGCGCCCTGAACGAACCAGGAAGGTGACGTCCCGACCGGCCTGGGCGAGCCTCGCCCCAAAATAGCCGCCTGTCGCCCCAGCACCCGCGATCAGTATCCTCATAACCTCTCCTCCTCCGTCAGGGTACCGGCGCACTGTGGCGTCTCACTCGGGCCGCAGCATCTGCTCCTGCGGGTGCGTCGCCAGGGCCTCGACGGTGATCGTCTGCCACTGGAACGTCGGCAGCCCCGAGAGCACCTCGTGGAGCACCGTCGCATCGTCGGCCTCGTACCAGCCGATCGCCGTGCGGGTGCCCGGCACGCGCCACAGGCGGCGCAGGATCCCGCGGTCCCGCAGCTGCTGGGCATACTCCCTTTCGGCGGCCTTGATCCGGGATGCCTCTTCTGCCGGCAGAGGAGGCATGCGGTTCTCCTGTCTCACCAGGAATTCCATGGTCGTCTCGCTGTCTAGTCTGCCGATGCCAAGGCATCGGACTGGAGGAGGTGCCGCGCGAGCAGCTCGGGGTCTGTGACGAGGACCTCGTGGTCGGCGTCGAGCTCACTGACGTTCCAGCCGGCCGCGGCGGCGCGGCCCGCGAATGGGGTGAATGGCGTGCGCCAGCCGGAGCACAGCAGGTAGTCACCGGTGAACGGGAGGTCTGCCAGCCCGTGTCCGATCGAGTCCATGTACGTCTTCGCGGGCTGGGGCGTGAGTCGCGGAGCGAGTTCGTCGATGACCCGCTGGTCGGTGACGCCGAGGTTCGCGACGGGCCGCGGGTCGATCACGAGCCCATCGTTCTCCCGCGCGGATTCGAGGTAGTGGGCGGCCGCGTGCTCGGGGAGGAGCGCGATGGCGGCTTCACCGCGCTCGGGCAGGAAGCCGTCGACGATGACGAGCCGTTTGATGCGGTCGGGGATCTCGGCAGCGACCCCCGTCACGACCATCCCCGCGTAGCTGTGGCCGACCAGGATGACGTCGTCCAGGTCCTCCGTCTCGATCACGGCCCGCACATCGGCGATGTGGGTGTCGAGTCCGACGGCGGGAGTCAGCAGATGTGCACGGTCGCCGAGGCCCGTCAGCGTCGGCGTGAAGACCCGAGCGCCTGCTGCTACCAAGAGGCGTTCCAGCGGTCTCCAGCACCAGGCCCCGTGCCACGCCCCGTGGACGAGCACATACGTCTCCTGATCCAAGTGCTGCTCCTGTTTCACCGTTGCCGTCACCTTACTTTCGTCCGCCGCTGTTCTGAATAGCGCCACTGTTCTGAATCGCGCCACTGTTCTGAATAGTACGGGCGGCCCCGGGCTCAGGAATCGGAACCGATTCGGAGAATTCTCGGTGGTGCCGCTCCAGCTGGTTCGACATTCCCCACTCATCGCGTGGGTAACCTTGAGGCATGGCTTCTTCCGCACCGACTCCCGAGACGAGGTGGGAGCCCCTCGCAGCGCAGGCCGTCGCGGATCTGCTCGCGTCGTCGCCCGTCCGCTGGTGGCTCTCGGGCGGCGTGGCCCTCGACCGCTGGCTGGGCGCGCCGATTCGCGAGCGCTCCAACACGGATGTGAGCGTGGTGTTCGGCGACCTGCCGCAGCTCGTGGCGAGCCTGCCCGCGGAATACGATGCGTGGGCGGTGCGCGACGACGACGACCTCGTGCCGTTCGCGGAGATCCAGGAGGGCGACGAGGTGCAGCCCGTGCTCGTCCGCGATGTCGAGCAGGATGCATGGGTGTTGAAGGTCAACGTGGAGGACGGCGCTCCGCGCGCCTGGGTGTACAAGCGCGACCCGCGACTGCAGCTGCCCTGGGACCGCGCGGTGCTCGACATCGACGGCATCCCCACCGGTGCGCCTGAGGTGCAGCTGGTCTGGAAGGCACTGCGGCCGCGCCCGGAAGACGACGTCGACAAGGACGCCGTGCTGCTGCGGCTCTCCGACGAGGCGCGCGCCTGGTACGAGCGCTGCATCCTCTCGATCCACCCGCACTCGTCGTGGTCGATCCACGTGCGCAGCCCCTTCGCGCCGGCGAAGGCCAGCTGGAACCGCAAGCGCAGCTGACCCGGCTAGCCTCGCCGCTGGCGCGGCAGTTTCACCCCCGTCATTCCCGGACGGCATTCAGCACGAGCGAGCGGAACCACCGCTGGGCCGGCGTCAGGCTCGCCTCGCGCCGCGTGTACAGCGACACCGGGGTGCTCTGCGGCGGCCAGGGAAGGTCGGCGATCAGCAGGCCGGGGAACCACCCGCAGAAGACCTCGGCAACGTGCCGCGGCAGAAGGACAGCAAGGTCCGTTGCCTCGAGCACCGCAGGTACCGTCGCATACTCCTCCACTGTCAGCACGACCTGCTGCATGAGCCCGTTGTCCGTGAGCACCTGCAGCGGAAAGACGTGCCCGCCGCGCGCCGAGACCCGCAGGAAGTGTCGACCCGCGAACATGTCGGGGCCGGTCGGCGGCAGGGGGTGCGCCCCCGAGACGAGCGCAACGTACTCGACGGCGCGCACGTGCGAGCGCCACAGCCCCGGGCTGCCGATCATCGACACGGTCATCGCCAGATCGATGGTTCCCCGGGTGAGCCCATCCTCGACCTGATCCGAATCGAGTCTCTCCACCTGCAGGTGCGGCCGGGCGGCCTCGCGTGCGAGCGCCGTCATGATGGGCGGAAGGAAGGTCTGCTCGCCGATCGAGGTGAGTCCGAGCATGAGTTCGCCGGTGAATCCCGCCGGCTCGAAGGTGTCCGGCTCGTCCACCGTCGCGTCGATCTGCGCGAGCGCCTCGTGGATGGGGCCGAACAACTGGGTCGCCTTCGCGGTCGGCACCATGTCATGCCCCTCGCGCCGGAACAGCTCGTCGCCGAATCGCCCTCGAAGCCGCCGCAGCGTGTAGCTGACGGTCGGCTGCGTCACGTGCAGCCGCTCGGCGACCGCGGTGACGCTGCGCAGTTCGTAGAGCACCACGAAGGTGCGCAGCTGGTTGAGGTCGGTGAACACCATCTATTGATTGTATCTATGCGGGATGCACTCGATATCTATTCGACGCCATGGATGTGATCTGCCTAGCATTGAGGCATACCCGCCTCCACGTGACAAGGACGACACTCGGTGATCATCGACATCCACGGCCATTACACGACGGCGCCGGCCCAGCTGGGCGCCTGGCGCGACCTGCAGATCGCCTTCACGGAAGGGCGGGGTGAGGCTCCCGATCCGGCGGCCCTGACGATCTCCGACGATGACATCCGTGAGACCATCGAGGCCAACCAGCTCAGGCTCATGAACGAGCGCGGCAGCGATATCACGGTCTTCAGCCCGCGCGCCTCCTTCATGGCCCACCACATCGGCGATCTCGAGGTCAGCCAGACCTGGGCGCGGATCTGCAACGACCTGTGTGCCCGGGTGAGCGAGCTCTTCCCCGACCGCTTCCTCATGGGGGCCATGCTTCCGCAGTCCCCGGGCGAGGATCCTGCCACCACGGTCGCCGAGCTGACCCGCGCCGTCGAAGAGCTCGGCGCGGTCACGGTCAACCTCAACCCGGATCCCTCCGGCGGCAAGTGGACGGCCCCTGCGCTGACCGACCGATCCTGGTACCCGGTCTACGAGAAGCTCGTGGAGTACGGGATCCCTGCGATGGTGCACGTGAGCACCTCCTGCAAGCCGGTGTTCCACACCACCGGGGACCACTACCTGAACGCCGACACGACCGCCTTCATGCAGCTGCTCAAGGGCGATCTGTTCCGCGACTTCCCGGACCTCAAGCTCGTCATCCCGCACGGCGGCGGCGCTGTGCCCTATCACTGGGGCCGATTCCGCGGCCTCGCCATGGCGCTCGGCAAGCCGGAGCTCGAAGAGCACCTGCTCAACAACGTCTTCTTCGACACCTGCGTCTACCACCAGCCCGGTATCGACCTGCTCACGAAGGTCATTCCCACCGATAACATCCTGTTCGCCAGTGAGATGATCGGCGCCGTCCGCGACATCGACCCCCGCACCGGCCACTACTTCGACGACACGAAGCGCTACGTCGATGGAACCGAGAACCTGACCGACGCGCAGCGCGCGCAGGTCTTCGAAGGCAATGCCCGCCGCGTGTACCCGCGCCTCGACCGTGCCCTGACGGCGCGCGGCCTGTAAAGAGAAGGAACCCCCATGCGACTGAACAACCTCGGAATCGTCCACACGAACATCGAGCGTCCCGACCCGAAGGACGTCGCCCGCCTCTCCCAGTTCGGCGTGGCGACGATCCACGAGGCGATGGGCCGTGTAGGCCTCCTGCGCCCCTACATCCGCCCCGCCTACACCGGCGCCAAGCTCTGCGGCCCGGCCGTCACCGTGCTGCTGCAGCCCGGCGACAACTGGATGTTCCATGTCGCGGCCGAGCAGGTGCAGGAGGGCGACGTGATCATCGCCGGCTGCACCACGGAGAGTGAGGACGGCTTCTTCGGCGACCTGCTCGCCACCTCGCTGACCGCCCGCGGCTGCAAGGGCCTGGTCATCGACGGAGGTGTCCGGGACGTGGCGGACCTCGAGAAGATGGGCTTCCCGGTCTTTTCGCGGGCCATCAACGCCAAGGGCACGGTCAAGGCCACGCTCGGTTCGGTGAACATCCCGGTCGTCGTGGCGAACGCGCTCGTCAATCCCGGTGACGTTGTCGTCGCGGACGTTGACGGCGTCGTCGTGGTTCCCCGCGAACTCGTCGGCGCGGTCGCCGATGCCAGCCAGAAGCGTGAGGACAACGAAGAGGCGAAGCGAGTGAAGTTCCGCGAGGGCGTGCTCGGCCTCGACATCTACGGCATGCGCGAGCCGCTTGCCGCCGCCGGCCTCGAGTACGTGGAGAACTGACCATGGCGCACGGAGACACCACGGGCGGCTTCGAGAAGTCCGCCGGCTGGCTTGACTGGTACGACGGCCCTGCGACGCCCGCCTTCCGCCTGCCCGACGGCGCGGTCGACGCACACTGCCACGTGTTCGGACCCGGCGCGGAGTTCCCCTACGCTCCGGAACGCAAGTACACGCCCTGCGACGCCTCGGCGGAGCAGCTGTTCGCCCTGCGCGACCACCTCGGCTTCGACCGCAACGTCATCGTGCAGGCGACCTGCCACGGCGCCGACAACCGCGCGCTGGTCGATGCACTGCGCCGCAGCGGAGGGCGGGCGCGCGGCGTCGCCACCGTCCGCCGCGATGTGACGGACGAGCAGCTCGCCGAGCTGCACGAGGCCGGTGTCCGCGGCGTGCGCTTCAACTTCGTCAAGCGCCTCGTCGACCGGGTCCCCACGGACTCGCTCGAGGAGATCGTTGCGAAGATCGCGCCGCTCGGCTGGCACGTGGTGATCTACTTCGAGGCCGAGGACCTGCCCGAGCTGTTCGACTTCTTCTCGAGCATCCCGACCGACCTCGTGGTCGACCACATGGGCCGGCCCGACGTGACCAAGGACCCGAACGGCCCCGAGTTCGAGCTGTTCCTGCGCTTCATGCGGGAGAATCCGAACGTGTGGACCAAGGTCTCGTGCCCAGAGCGTCTGAGCGTCACCGGGCCCCGCGCCCTGGACGGTGAGCAGCACGCCTACACCGACGTCGTGCCGTTCGCCCGCCGCGTGGTCGAGGAGTTCCCCGACCGCGTGCTGTGGGGAACCGACTGGCCCCACCCCAACCTCAAGGACCACATGCCCGACGACGGGCTGCTGGTCGACTACATCCCCCAGATCGCCACGACGCCGGAGCTCCAGCAGCGACTGCTCGTCGACAACCCCCACCGCCTCTACTGGCCCGAAGGAGCATGACATGTCACTCGACAAGCCGTACAAGGACGTTCCCGGCACGATCATCTTCGACGCGGAGATGGCCCGCAAGGGATATCACCTGAACCAGTTCTCGATGTCGCTCATGAAGCCCGAGAACCGCGAGCGCTACCTGGCGGACCGCGAGGCGTACCTCAACGAGTGGCCGCTTTCGCCGAAGCAGCACCAGGCCGTCCTGGACATGGACCTCAACGCCATGATGGCCGAGGGCGGCAACATCTACTTCCTGAGCAAGATCGGCGCCACCCATGGCCTGAGCTTCCAGCAGATGGCCGGCTCCATGACGGGCATGTCCGAGGCCGCCTACCGCGACATGATGATCGGCGGCGGGCGCCGCCCCGAGGGCAACCGCCTCAAGGACCTCGACGGCTGGACGCCGCCGCTGCCGCGCGAGAAGTCCGAGACCATGCGCGAGAACGCCCCGGCGAAGTACACCTCCGCGCTGTTCACCTCGCACGTCCCGGCGATCGGTGCCGCGATGGACCTCGGCAAGACCGAGGAGCCGTACTGGAAGAAGGTCTTCGACGGCTACGAGTGGACCCGCAAGTGGGCCAAGCAGAACACGCCCGACGTCGTCATCCTCGTCTACAACGACCACGCCACGGCGTTCGACTCCTCCATCATCCCCACCTTCGTGCTCGGCACCGGGGAAGAGTACCCCGTGGCCGACGAGGGCTACGGCCCCCGCCCGGTCCCGGACGTGAAGGGCTACCCGGAGTTCGCCGCACACATCGCGCAGTCGGTCATCCAGGACGACTTCGACCTCACCCTCGTCAACGAGATGGTCGTGGACCACGGGCTCACCGTGCCGCTCTCCCTCGTCTTCGGCGACGTCAAGGAGTGGCCGTGCAAGGTCATCCCGCTGGCCGTCAACGTGGTGCAGTACCCGGTGCCCTCCGGACGCCGCTGCTACGAGCTCGGCAAGGCCCTGCGCCGCGCCCTGGACAAGTGGGACGGCCCGGAGCTCAACGTGCAGATCTGGGGCACCGGCGGCATGAGCCACCAGCTCCAGGGCCCGCGCGCCGGTCTCATCAACGAGGAGTGGGACAACGCGTTCCTCGACCACCTCATCGCCGACCCGCTGGGCCTGACCGAGTGGGATCACATGGAGTACGTCGACGAGGCGGGCTCCGAGGGCATCGAGCTCGTGGACTGGCTGATCGCCCGCGGCGCCATGGACGACCAGTTCCACGGCGAGGCTCCCTCCGTCGACCACCGGTTCTACCACGTCCCCGCCTCCAACACCGCGGTTGGGCACCTGGTGATCTCGAACCCGGCCGCACCGCGCGCCGACTTCGCCGACGACGCGGTGATAGCTGAGCCCGCGGATCAGGTGCCGGCCCCCGAGCCCGCGGAGACCGCGGCCGTTCCGAACGCCTGACACTCTCATCCGCCCCCGCTTCTGAGGAGAAACGAATGACCGACAAGATCCGCGTCGCAGTCGTCGGCGCCAATGGCGCCTTCGGCATGAAGCACCTCGACGGCCTGAAGAACATCGAGGACGCCGAGGTGACCGTCGTCTCCGCCACCTCGCAGGAGAAGGCGGACGGCGTCGCCGCCAAGTACGGCGTGGCCAACGCCGTCGTCGGGCTCGACGTCGTGCTCGAGCGCGACGACGTCGACGCCGTCATCCTCGCCACCCCGACCGGCCTGCACGCCTCGCAGACGCAGGAGGTGCTCAAGGCCGGCAAGCACGTGCAGGTCGAGATCCCGCTCGCCGACTCCCTCGCCGACGCCGAGGCGACCCTCGCCGTCGCAGAGGCATCGGGCCGCGTCGCGATGGTCGGCCACACGCGGCGATTCAACCCCTCGCACCAGTTGGTGCACAACCGGATCGCGGCGGGCGAGTTCAACGTGCAGCAGATGGACGTGCAGACGTACTTCTTCCGTCGCACGAACACGAACGCCAAGGGCGAGGCGCGCTCATGGACCGACCACCTGCTGTGGCACCACGCCGCTCACACGGTGGACCTGTTCGCCTACCAGGCAGGCAAGATCGTGCAGGCGAACGCCATCCAGGGCCCGATCCATCCCGAGCTCGGCATCGCCATGGACATGTCGATCCAGCTCAAGAGCGAGACCGGGGCGATCTGCACGCTGTCGCTGTCGTTCAACAACGACGGGCCGTTCGGCACCTTCTTCCGCTACATCGGTGATACCGCCACCTACGTTGCGCGCTACGACGACCTGTTCAACGGCAAGGACGAGCAGATCGACGTGTCGAACGTTGCGGTCAGCATGAACGGCATTGAGCTGCAGGACCGCGAGTTCGTCAGCGCGATCCGCGAGGGGCGCGAGCCGAACTCCTCGATCCGCCAGGTCATCGACTGCTACCGCGTGCTCGGTGCGCTCGAGGAGCAGCTCGCGTGATCCTGCCGAAGATCGGCCTCGGCTGCATGTCGCTGAGCCACGCCTACGGGGTTCCTCCGTCGGTCGAGGACGGTCTGGCGTTCCTGCGCTCGGCGCTCGACGAGGGCGTGCGCATGCTCGACACCGCGACGCTCTACGGCGGCGGCCGCAACGAGGAGCTGGTCGGGCAGGCGATCGCCGGGCGCCGCGACGAGGTGCTGCTGGCCAGCAAGGGCGGCATGGCGATGGTCGACGGCGTCAAGGTGATCGACGGGCGACCGGAGACGCTGCGCACACAGGTCGATGCGTCGCTCGGGCGCCTCGGCGTCGACCACATCGACCTGTACTACCTGCACCGCTGGGACAAGCAGGTGCCGATCGGGGAGAGCGTTGGTGCGCTTGCTGAGATGGTGACTGCCGGAAAGATCGGTGCCATCGGGCTCTCGGAGGTCTCCGTGCAGCGTTTGCGCGAGGCACAGGCCGTCGCTACCATCGCCGCGGTGCAGAACGAGTACTCGCTGTGGAGCCGCAACCCCGAGCTCGGCATGCTCGAGGCGACTCGCGAGGGCGGGGTCGCCCTGGTGGCGTTCTCGCCCCTCGCGAGGGGCTTCCTCAGCGATGGCTTCGACGACCCGGCGGAGTTCGCGCCGAAGGACATCCGGCGCGGGATGCCGCGATTCCAGCCGGAGCACTGGCCCGCCAACGCCTCCCTGCTGCCTCAATGGCGGGCTCTGGCCGCCGAGGCCGGCTGCACTCCGGGGCAGCTCGCACTCGCGTGGGTGCTCTCGCGGGGTGAGCACGTGGTGGCGATCCCTGGCACGACGCGTGCGGATCACCTCCGCGAGAACCAGGCGGCTTCCGATCTCTCGATCGATGCTGACCTGCTCGACCGCGCGGGTGTTCTCATCGGAACGTCCACCGTGTCGGGTCCGCGCTATGCGCCTGCCGCAGCGCGCGAGGTCGACGCCGAGGCCTTCGAGGACGCCGCATGAGGGCGATCTCGTCGATGGCTACCCGCCACGTGCTCGCGGATCTGAAGGCGGCGGCCGTGGCGGCTGGCCTGCCCGAGGTGGAGGTCGAGTCGGTCGGCGGCGTGGATGCGGCAAAGCGCGTGGCGGAGGGTGAGCAGCTGGACCTGGTGTTCCTCGCCGTGGACGCGCTGCAGCGGCTTGCCGATGGCGGGCATGTCGTGGCCGGTTCGGTGACGCCGCTCATGCTGTCGCAGGTCGCGGTGGCCGTTCCCTCCGAGTCCGATGAGCCCGCAACCCACGACGGTGCGTACGCGTTCCCGGACGCCGCGGGCTTGCGCGCCGCTCTGCAGCAGGCCGCCCGCATCGGCTACTCGACCGGCCCCAGCGGCGTCGCGCTCGTGAAGATGATCGACGGCTGGGGCCTAGGCGAAGAGCTCGGGCAGCGGATGGTTCGCGCGCGTCCGGGCATTCCGGTTGCCCGCTCGCTCGCCGACGGCGACGTCGACCTCGGGTTCCAGCAGCTCAGCGAGCTCGTGGGGCAGCCCGGCGTTCGCATCCTCGGAGTACTGCCGCCGGACTGCGCGATCGACACCGTCTTCGGCGGCGCGGTTGCGGCGGCGTCGGGCGATCCTGCTGGGGCGTTCGAGGTGCTGCGGTTCTTCGCGTCGGAGGCCGCGGCTCCGATCCTGGCCGCGCACAGCTTCGCGCCGGCCGGCTCGTAGCGCGCAGACGAACAGCAGCGCGCGGACGAGCAGCAGCCTGGCGCAGTCTGAGCGGCTGCTCGCCGCTTGCTGCTTGCGTGAACGTGAGCGGACGACGACGGGTGCGCACTCGCCGTCGTCCGCCCCGCCGCCCGGCTCCGTACACTGGCCGTCATGGCATCCCGCATCAGCGAACTCGTCCTCAAATGCGCCGACCCCGAGCTCCTCGCGCGCTTCTGGAGCGAGGTGCTCGGGTACGTGGAGATCGACCGGGACGGCGGCCTGATCGAGATCGGCCCGCCCGGAGCCGGCTTCGGCGGGCTCCAGCCGACCATCCTCCTCATGCCCAGCACCGACCCACGCGCCACCAAGCTCCAGCTGCACATCGACGTCAACCCTGTGGACCGCGACCAGGACGCCGAACTGGAGCGGGTGCTCGCCCTCGGCGCCAGCCAACTCGACATCGGGCAGGGCGCGGAGGCGCAGTGGCAGGTGCTCGCGGATCCCGAGGGCAACGAGTTCTGCCTCCTGCGCAGGCGGCTCGAAACCTGAGGATGGTGTGCCCGCGGGCTGCGGCGCGCCGGGGTCATCACGCGTCGGTCCGTCCCGCCGGACCTGTGCGCGCGGCCGTCCGCCGACCATCTAGGCCAGGAGTGCCGGGAGGTCGCGGACGCCGTCCACGATGTAGGTATGCGGGTGCGCCTCGAGGTCGGCGCGGCCCAGCTTGCCCGTGAGGACGCCTACGGCTGTGACGCCGGCGCGGGTCGCCGCGAGGAGGTCGTTCACGGTATCGCCCGCGGCGAGGACCTCCCTCACGTCCTGGACGCCCGTGCGCTCCATCGCCCTATGGATCATGTACGGTGCAGGCCGCCCGGCGGCGACTTCGTCGGAGCACACGACGGCGTCGAGCACCAGGCGAGGCGCGGCACCATCGGCGGGGGCGTCGTCGTGCGCCGCGCCGCGCCGCGTCGGGTCCGCGGCACCGGGGGCCACCGCCCAGCCGAGGCCCGCGAGCAGCGGTTCCGCGACATCGCGCGAGAAGCCCGTCGTGAGAGCCACCTTCACCCCGCGCTCCCGCAGCGAGGCCAGTGCCTCCTCGACCCCGGGCAGGGCCACGGGCGGTTGCTGCCCGTAATACTTGGCCAGCATCGCCTTGAAGCGAGCGAAGCCGCTCAGCACGAGCTCCGGAGTCGGGACCCCGCCCACGGTCCGGACAAGGGCCTCTATGGCCTCGGCCTTGTCGGCGCCCATCCAGTGCTGCACGTCCGCCTCGCTCGGCCGGGTGCCGGCGATCTCCTCGACTGCGTCGGCGAGGGCCCGGTAGACGGAGCCGTGCTCGTCGATGGTGGTGCCCGCCATGTCGCAGGCCACAAGCGTGATCATGCAGTCCTCATTCGCTCGAGGGGACTCGGGCCAGAAAGGACCTGCTGTCCGCGGTGTTGTAGATGGTGAAGCTCGTCAGCTCGGGGATGTAGCGGTCGTCCGAGTACTCGATGGGTTGGCCTTCCCGAGTCGTTGTGACGCGCCGCTCGCGCAGGAGCGCAGCGCCGACAGCGCAGCCCAGGAGTTCGCTGTCCAGCGTGTCCGCCAGGATCGCGTCGATCGTGTGGCGAGCCCCCCGCAGGTCCACCCCTCGCTGTTTGAGGAACGCGAAGATCGACCCGGAGTCGGTGTCGAAGTCGAACAGATGGCGGCCGACGTCGTGCACGAAGCTCGTGCGTTCCACCATCACCGGCGCGCCGTCGAGAGAGCGCACGCGCAGGATCTCGACAACCTTCTCTCCATTCTCCAGGAGCAACGCTGCGGCCGCCTCCGGACCCGCCGTCCGCAGCGACACCTCGATGGTGCGCTGACCGGGCGTCCGGTCGATCCCGTGCGCCCATTCGCTGAAGGACAGGAGGGTTTCGAACGGCTGAGAGGGGACGCTGCCGCTGACGACGGGCGGGCGGCCTTGGCCACCCGCCACGAGGCCTTCGACGCGCAGGCTCTGGAGCGCCTGCCGGACAGGCCCGCGCGAGGTGCCGAACTCGCGGCAGAGCTCTGACTCGCTCGGAATCTTCGCCCCCACGGGCCAGATCCCTTCGGCGATCCGGCGCCGGAACTCGGCCGCGATGACGGTGTGGCGCGGATCGGACGCAGGGGAGCTGCTCATGAACTTGATAATACAAGTTGCCACTGTGAAGGGGGTCATCCTTCGGGAGTTTGGGACGAAGATTCAGTGAACTCCGCGAGGTCAAGGCGAAGCTTTGGCAAACTTATCAAGACAAGACGCGTTCTGGCTTGAGCCGCCACCCATGCTGCCCGCACTCTCGGATACGTGAGCGATCACCTTTCCGCCGCGCAGCCCGAGGATGCAGGTCGCGTGGACCCGGTCGACCTCATCGTCGTCGGCGCGGGCATCCTGGGCCTCGCCCATGCCTCGCTCGCCCTCACGCAGGGCCAGAGCGTCATCGTGCTCGACCGCGACCACGAGGCCGTTGGCGCATCCGTGCGCAACTTCGGCCATGCGTGCGTCACGGCCCAGTCGGGTGACCTCCACGCCATCGCCAAGGCCTCGCGCCGCCACTGGCTGGCCATGGCCGAGAGGGCGGGCTTCTGGGCCGCGGAAGCCGGCGCGGTCGTGATCGCCCGCACGCGCGCCGAGCTCGACGTGCTCGACGAGCTCTCCGCGGCCCGCGAGGACGGCGAGGTCGCGCTGCTCGATGCGGACGAGACCGCGCGCCGCGTGGGCCGTCCCCACGCCGACGGCATCCTCGGAGGGGCCTGGCTCCGGGACGACCTCCGGGTCGACCCGCGGACCACTGTGGCGGCGCTCGCCGCCTGGATCGACACCCAGCCGCGGGGCGAGGTCCGCTGGAACACGACGGTGTTCGGCGCCGGCGAGGCGGATCCGGCCGGTGGCGCTGATCCCACAGACGGCGCAGATCGCGAAGACCGTGCTGATCGCGCCGGCGGCGCGGATCTCGCCGACGATGCGCGCGTCGTCGTGCGCACCTCGCGCGGCCCTCTGCGGGCCCGCAGAGCGGTCGTCTGCGTCGGGCACGACGTCGACCGACTCTGGCCCGAGCTAGCCGCTGAGCACAGGATCCAGCGTTGCGCGCTCCAGATGGCTCGCGTCGCCCCGCTCGAGGCCACCGAGATCGCCCCGGCCGTACTGACGGCCACGTCGATGCTCCGCTATCCGGCGTTCACGGACCTTCCCTCGGCGCAGGCCCTGCGCGAGCAGGTGCAGGCCGCGCGGCCCGAGCTGATCGACATCGGCGCGAACGTCATGTGCACCCAGCGCCCCGACGGTTCGCTCCTCATCGGCGACTCCCACGCGTACTCCCTTACTGCCGCGCCGTTCCTCGACGAGCGCACGAGCCAGATCCTCCTCGACGAGCACCGTGCCGCTCTCGGCCGCGACCTCGCCGTGATCGAACGCTGGCAGGGCATCTACGCGTCGTCCGACGTCGCCCCGTACCTCGTGCGCGAGGTCGCGCCCGGTGTGACGGTCGTCTCCGTGACGTCCGGCGTGGGCATGACCCTCTCGTTCGGCCTTGCGGAGCGCACGCTCGCCGCGTAGCTCCGAGCCCTCGCGGCACCCCAGACCACCTCCCTCCGAAACACACCCTCTCCGAAACACACCCTCTCCGAAACACACCCTCTCCGAAACACACCCCCACTGGAAGGCACAACCATGTCATTCGTCCCCTCGAGCAGGCCCCTCAAGGCCGTCTCCCTCGCCCTCGGCGCCATGCTGGCCCTCAGCGCGTGCGGAGCCTCAGCCGCGAGCACTACCTCCGCCGGCGCAGGCACCTTCGCGAAGGACTCCTCGACCCTCATCATCGGCATGGTC
This sequence comes from Sinomonas sp. P10A9, assembly GCF_041022165.1. Lineage (GTDB taxonomy): Bacteria > Actinomycetota > Actinomycetes > Actinomycetales > Micrococcaceae > Sinomonas > Sinomonas puerhi. The sequence goes on along the minus strand of NZ_CP163302.1, from coordinate 3,957,743 downwards.
CCGGACGAGAGCGCCGCGACGTCGACGTGGCAGCCCATCGCGGACTACGTGGGCAAGGTGACCGGCAAGAAGGTCGAGGTCAAGGAGTCCTCGAACTACGCGGCCCTGATCGAGGCCTCCGTGGCCGGCCAGGTCGACGTGGTCTCCTTCTCCGGCTTCACCTACCTCCAGGCCAAGGCCAAGGGCGCACAGTTCACCCCCGTGGGCGCGTCCGTCGACGCGAGCACCCACGAGCCGGGCTACTACTCGACCGCAATCGTCCCGGCGAGCTCGTCCATCAAGGACGTCGCCGGGTTCAAGGGCAAGAAGGTCTGCTTCGTCAACGAGAACTCGACCTCCGGCTTCCTCTTCCCGACCTACATGCTCACCAAGGCCGGCCTGAACAAGGGCGACTACACGCCCGTGTTCGCGGGCAAGCACGATGTCTCCGCCCAGAAGACGGCCCAGGCCAGCGAGTGCGAGGCGGGCTTCGCGCAGGAGATCACCGTGACCACGACCGGTCCCGCGGCCGGCCTGTTCAAGGCTGAGGACCTCAAGGTTGTCCAGAAGGAGTTCGTCCCGGGTCCGCCGTTTGCGGTCTCCGACGCGCTCCCCGCCGACCTCAAGGCCACGCTCAAGGACAAGATGTCCGTGGTCACGACCAAGGACATCAAGGACGCTGGGATCACCACCACGGCTGCCTTCGACAAGTTCTTCGGCGAGGGCAACAAGCCGGTCGACGACAAGTACTACGACAACCTGCGCGACCTCTGCCACAAGCTGCCCGACGTCAAGACCTGCGCGGGCATCTGACTCATGGGCTCCCCTCGCGCCGTCGTTGAGATCAACGACCTCGTCAAGCAGTACGGCGATCTGCGAGCCCTCGACGGCGTGAGCCTCACGGTCGGGGAGGGCGAGATCGTCGTCCTCCTCGGCCTGTCCGGTTCGGGCAAATCGACGCTCCTGCGGCACATCGACCAGCTCGACCTCCCCACCTCGGGCTCCATCCGCGTGCTCGGCCAGGACGTCCCCGCGCTGCGCGGGAAGGCCCTGCGCCGCCTCCGGTCACGGGTCGGCGTCATCTTCCAGCAGTTCGAGCTCGTCGGCTCGCTCTCGGTCCTCGAGAATGTGCTCACCGGTGCCCTCTCCACGGTCGCCGGGCCCCGCCTCGGTGTCTGGTCCTACCCCAGATCACTGCGCACGACGGCGCTAGGTCACCTCGAGCGCGTCGGGCTCGCCGGACGGGAGCACCAGCGCGCGGATACGCTCTCGGGAGGACAGCAGCAGCGCGTCGCGATCGCGCGGGCACTCATGCAGTCGCCCGAGATCCTCCTCGCCGATGAGCCCGTCGCGTCCCTTGACCCCGAGTCCTCGAAGCAGGTCATGGACCTCATCCGGGAGATCGGGCGGGAGAGGGGCCTCACGGTCCTGTGCAGCCTCCATCAGGTCGAGCTCGCGATGTCCTGGGGCGACCGCCTCGTCGGCCTGCAGGGCGGCCGGGTTGTCCTCGACACGCCCACCGCGGGCCTTGAGCGGGAGTCTGTAATGCGTGTCTACGGCGCTGAAGCCTACGAGGCGTACGAGGCGTACGAGGCGTCCGAGGTGTCGGAGGCGGCTGAGGTATCTGACGTGTCCGACGTGTCCCAGCAGCCCGCACAGACCGTCGGGCAGGCAGCGCAGTGACAACGATCGCACCCGCTGCCCCGTCGCGGAACGGGACCCGTCCGCCAGCGCCGGCCACGCGCCGTCGTGCTTCAGGGATCACGGTCGCGGCCGTGCTCGGCGCGTTCATCGTCGCCGGGATCTTCGCGTTCATCGCCCTCGACTTCACGGGCGTCAAGCTGGAGAAGAGCCTCATCTCCGCCCAGAGGTTCTTCGCCCGCATGGTTCCGCTTGACTTCTCCGAGCCCGATGAGCTCCTGAGGCTCACCGGCGTTACCCTCGCGATCGTCATCAGCGGAACCGCGGTCGCGGCCATCCTGTCGGTGCCCGTGGCCTACTGGGCCGCGCGGAACACGAGCCCCCAACCCCTCCTGCGATGGATCGGCCGCGGGGTCACAGTGCTCGCGCGCGCGTTCCCCGAGCTCATCCTCATCATCATGCTCGCCACCATGTTCTCCCTGGGATCGCTCCCCGGCATCCTCGCGATCGGCCTCCACTCGGTCGGCATGGTGGGCAAGCTCTTCGCGGACGCGATCGAGCAGATCGACGAGGGCCCGCGCACCGCGATCCGGGCCGCCGGCGGGACGAAGCTGCAGGAGTTCGCCGCGGGCATCCTCCCGCAGGTCGCCCCGAGCTGGATCGCGACCGTGCTGCACCGCAACGACATCAACCTCCGCGGATCCGCGATCCTCGGCTACGTGGGCATGCCGGGCCTGGGGTACGAACTGTCCGCTAGCATCCAGCGGCTCGACTACAAGCGGGCCATCGCCGTGGCGATCATCCTCTTCCTCCTCTGCGTGGCCATGGAGCTCATCTCCATGGGCATACGGCGGATGGTGCTGCGCCGCGGGAAGGTGTCCTCGACGTCCCCGAGCGCGTGGCAGCGTGTCCGGAGCCCCCTCGTGGGGTGGACTGCCGCCGCGGCAGTGATCGCCTCGGCCATCGTCGCGCAGCCCGCGTGGGGAGACTTCCTCACGGTGTGGAGCGTGCTTCCCCAGCGGATCGCGGCGTTCTTCCCGCTCTCGACGGGCGACTACACATGGCCCCAGGTGTTCACGATGCTCTGGGACACCGTCGCGATCGCGCTCGCCGGCACCCTCATCGGCGTCGTCCTCTCGGGGATCGTCGGCTCCTTCGCCGCGCGAAACGTCGCACCGAGCGGCGCGGTGCACGCTGTGTCCCGGCTTGTTCTGCTCGTGGTTCGGGGCATCCCGGAGCTCATCCTCGCGATTGTTCTCATCCTCGTCACCGGGCTCGGCGGAAGTGCGGCGGCGCTCGCCCTCGGCATCGGCACGGTAGGCCTGCTCGGGAAGCTCCTGGCCGACTCGATCGAGGAGGTCGACCCTGGCCCCGAGCGGGCGCTCAGCGCCGTGGGGGCGACGCGGCCGCAGGTGTACTTCTCAGCGACTCTCCCGCAGGCCGCGCCCGCCATTGTCGGGCATGCCTTCTACGCCTTGGACGGCAACGTCCGCGCCGCGACCGTCCTGGCCGTGGTCGGCGCTGGCGGGGTCGGGCAGGCGATGTTCACCGCTGCCCAGTTGAGCAAGTACAACGTCGTCGCTACCTTCGCACTGCTCGTGATCGGGGTCGTCCTCGCGATCGAGGCCATCGCGGCCTTCCTGCGGAGGCTCCTCGCTCAGTAGCCAGGCCGCTCGCCGCGGCGACTGAACCCGCTGCCCGCCACCGCGAGGCCGACGGCGAGCAGCAGCCCCGCGACCCCGCTCACCAGCAGCGGCACCTGGCCGGCATCGCCCCACGCGAGCCCGGCCCAGATGCCGGCGACGAGGATGCCCCCGCCCGTGAGGCCCTGGAACAGGCCCTGCGCCCGGCCCTGGAGCCCGGCGGGAGCGAGGCTCGACACCCAGGCCTTGCCCACGCCGTCGGTGGCTGCCGCGAACCCGCCGTACACGATCAGGACGGGGAACACCCACACCGGGTCGCCGATGAGCCCGAGCCCGAGGTACCCCACAGCGAAGCACACGAGCCCCACTGCGTACACGTGGTACCGCGGGATTCGGTCGGACAGGGCGCCGGCCGGGTAGGAGAGCGCCGCGTACGCGACGTTGTAGAGGATGTACGCCCCGATCACGCCCTCGGTCGAGAGCCCGAGATCATGCGCACGCAGCAGCAGGAGCGCATCCGGGAAGTTCACGAGCGAGAACACCGTGAGCCCCGCGATCAGCAGCCGAAGCCTGGGCGGGAGCCCCGGCGGTGCGTCCCGCCCGAGGGAGGCGGACGACGCCGCGAGCCCACCCGCCGTCGACCGTTCCGGTACCGTGCGGACGACGGCGGCAGGCACCTTGCGCTTCTCCCGCACCGCCGCGACGAGCAGCACCGAGAGCACCGCCGGGATCACCGCGACCCACAGGAGCGGCGGAATCTGGCGGCTGAAGGCCTCATACAGCACAAGGCCGACCGCGGGGCCCACCACCGCGCCGAGCGTGTCCGCCATCCGGTGGAACCCGAAGATCCGCCCGCGGTACGCGGGGTCTGCGTCCTCCATGAGGAGCACGTCCCGCGGGGCGCCGCGGATGCCCTTCCCAAGGCGGTCCACGCCCCGCGCCGCGAGCACGAGCGGCCACGAGGAGGCTAAAGCGATCATGAGCTTGCCCACCGCGGCCAGCCCGTAGCCGAGTCCGATGAGGGGACGCTTCCGGTACCGGTCGGAGAGCCGCCCCGCCGCGAGCTTGGTCAGCGAGGCGATGCCTTCGGCCAGACCCTCGACGGCGCCGACCACCGCAGGGGGCGCACCCAGCACCACCGTGAGGAAGATCGGCATGATCGGGTACAGCAGCTCGCTCGCGGCGTCCTGGAAGAAGCTCACCCCGGAGAGGGTCCCGACGTTGCGCGTGAGCCAGCGGGGGCGGCGCGCCACGCCTAGCTCCCGATCCCCGCGCTCGCGCGGAGCGTCTCGAGCGGGATATGCGCTGTGGCCCGTTCGATCTGAGCCGAGATCCCGCGGAGCGTGGGGAGATGGCGGCGCATCGTGCCCGCGTTCGAGGAGAGGACCACGAGGCCCAGTCCAGCACCGATCCGGCCCGTGTGGAAGACCGGCACGGCGATCGACGCCGAACCCAGCCGGACCTCCTCGGCCGTGGTTGCATACCCCTGCTCGCGGATCTGCGCCAGTTCCTCCGCGAGCCGCGCGGGGTTGACGTGCGTGTATGCGGTCGGCTGCTCGAGGTGCCGGTTGAAGTAGGCGTCGCGGACCCAGTCCTCCTCGAACGCGAGGATCACCTTGCCCACCGCCGTGGCATGCATCGGCAGCCGCCCGCCCACGCGCGAGGCCCGCGGGACCCGCTTCGTGCCGTAGACGCGGTCGATGTACAGGACTTCGTGGCCCTCCCGGATCGCGAGGTGCGCGGTCTCGCCGGTGAGGGAGAAGAGGTCCTGGACGTACGGGTGCGCAGTGTCCCGCAGTGCGCGGCCGGCGTTCTGGCCGAGCTCCCACAGGCGGATGCCGAGCTGGATGCGGCCCTGCGAGTCCCGGGCGAGGGCGCCGGATTCGACGAGTTCGCCGACGAGACGGTGCGTGGTGCTCAGCGGAAGGCCGGCCGTCTCGGCGAGTTCGGAGAGGCTCAGCGACCGACGGCCGGATTCGAACGCGAACAGGAGCGCGAGGACCTTGGACGTGACGCTGCGGCCCGGCTCGTTGCTGCCGCCCGCCATCGTCGCCTCCTCGGCCATGCCTGGTTCCGCGTGATTCTGCGGCCCATTTTCTGCGAGGCCGCGGCTAGGGCAACTCTAGCGCCACCCTCTCGGGCCACAGATTCGCCGACTCGATGGCCGCGAGGCCGCGCGCGAGGGCCTTGGCGGCGTCGGTGAACAGGTGCGCATGCACGCGCGAGCTGCACAGCCTCAGCGCCTGGCCGCGGTCGAGTCCGAACCAGTCCATGACGGTGTCGAGGCCGTGCGGTGTGAGCCGCCACGTCTTGTCGGCGTCCTTGACGATTGCGTCCTCGATCGAGAGGGCCTCGCGGCGCGAATCGTGGCCATCGATGATCTCGACGATCCGGGCCGTCCGTTCCTCCGGCACCCCGGCCTCTGCGAGGATCGCCCGGGCGAGCCTCGCGCCCTCCTTCTCGTGCAGGAGCACGAGGTCTTCCCGTCCGCCGCCGGGCGCGATCGCCTCGAGCACCTCGTCCGGCGGCACCTTCGACCAGCCGATGTCATGCAGCATGATCGCGGGCAGGACCACCCCCGCGTCGGCCTCCGGATGCGCCGCGAGCAGCGACCGCGCGATCGCCACGGCATACAGGGTGTGCGCATCGTTGCTGCGCACGTCCAGATGCACGACGGCGCGTGGCCAGATCCGCGCGAGCTCGCCGTCGAGCTCGGGGTCACCATCGAGCCCGAGGTCACCGCCAGGCTCGTTGTCGCCGTCGAGCTCGCCGTCATCGGCTGTGCGCGAGGGCCGATCGATGCCAGAGGATCTCGATGCACCGGAGAACCCGCCGGCGAGGCCGAAGACGCCCTCCGCGGAGGCAGGGATGGACGACGCGACGTCCCTGCCGACCTGGTTGGAGGTCGGCGTGCGCTTGAGGCTCATGGGCCCAGTGGACCGCACCCCTGCCGCCCGCGCCACACGCGACTTCCACTGGACGGAAGCCGCGCCGACCGCGTCCGGACTAGGGCCTCCGCGGGGTATCTCTCTCCGGTGAGGTAACGCCATGCCCCCGCCGCATGGCGTTACTCCGCGGCAGAGGTACCTTCGCCCGCAAGGAGGTGACTCCGCATCGTTGGGAGGTGACTCCGCGTCGTTGGGAGGTGACCCCTCAAGCCTCGCCGGCGTCGGTGTCGGCAGCATCCACGGACACTACGGCCAGGAACCCTCGCCCGCTCAGAGCCGGCGCAGGTTCCCCACCGACCACGGCGTCGTACCGCGCGAGGGGAGTGGCGCCGTCGTCCGCTGCATTCCCGACGCCCGAGGCGATGGCTTCGCCCTGGAGCAGAACCCCGAGCTGGCCCGCCGAGAGGGGCAGGGGGCGCTTCTTCGAGAGCTCGAGGATCGTCACGTGCCCCGTGAACGAGCCGCGTCGCGTGATGAGGTTGAGGTCGCGGATCGACCCGGTGGGCAGGACCGCGCTCGCGGGCGCGCCGCCGTCGAACCGGAAGGGCCGGTGGCGTTCGAGCCCGTGCTCGTGCCCGTCCACGGTCAGGACCATGAGCTCGCCCTCGATCACGGTCAGGATGCGCTCCATGCCGTCGAATGAAGAGAAGTCGCCAGCCCGATCCACGTCGGCGATGCTCAGGCGCCACCCCCAGTCCCCGGAGGTGCTCTCCCCATCTTCGCCGGCGACTTCCGGCCCCCGGGCGAGCTCGACCGTTGTCCCTCCGCCGTTCTTCCAGCGGACGGGGCGCAGGTCGGCGAAGCGGATGATGCGGGGCTCGGACATGGGGCGCCTTCCTCGACGGGGTCACTCCAAGGCTACGCGGCACGCGCCGCCGGATGTTTCCCTCGCCCGGCTATGATCCACTCGGCGGTGGGGGCTGACGGCTCGCGCCCGGGACCGTAGCACGGAGGGTGGCATGAAGCAGGCAGTGATCATCGGTGTAGGGGGGCCCGAGCGGCTGACCCTCCGCGAGGCACCCGACCCGATGCCGCGCGGCAGCGAGGTCCGGATCCGCACGCTTGCCTGCGGAGTCAACTTTGCGGACGTCCTCGCCCGCAAGGGGTTCTACCCGGATGTGTCCCGCTTCCCGGCGGTCGTCGGATACGAGGTCGCCGGAGTCGTGGACGCCGTCGGGCCGGACGCGGATCCGCGCTGGGATGGGCGAGACGTGGTTGCCCTCACGCACTTCGGCGGGTACTCAGACACGGTGTGCGTCCCGCAGCAGCAGGTGTTCGACAAGCCGGCCGGACTCTCCCACGAACAGGCGGCCTCCGTCCCGGTGAACTACCTCGCGGCGTGGCAGCTCCTGGTGGTCATGGGCTCGCTCTCCGCGGACGAGACCGTGCTGATCCACAACGCGGGCGGGGGAGTCGGGCTCGCGGCCGTGGACATCGGCCGGCACGTCGGGGCGCGGATGATTGGCACCGCCAGCGCGCGCAAGCATGAGTTCCTCCAGGGCCGGGGCGTCCACGAGACTATCGACTACACCACGCAGGACTGGGTCGCGGAGACCAAGGCCCTGACCGGGGGCCGGGGCGTCGAGCTCGTTGTTGACCCGTTCGGAGGGCGGCACTGGAAGCAGAGCTACGGCGTGCTGCGCTCCACCGGGCGGCTCGGGATGTTCAGTGTCTCCGGCGCGGTCTCCTCGAGGCTGCCCGGGAAGCTCGGCCTCCTCGCGCTCGTGGCGCGGCAGCCGCTGTTCAACCCGATCCCGCTCATGAACCGGAACCTCGGTGTGTTCGGCGTGAACGTGGGCCACCTGTTCAGCGAGACCGACAAGGTTCGTGGATGGATGGACGCGCTCCTGCAGGGCGTCGAGGACGGCTGGGTGCGCCCGCACGTGGACCGCACGTTCCCCCTCGCCTCCGCTGGCGAGGCCCACGCCTACCTCGAGGCCCGGCGCAACACCGGCAAAGTGGTCCTGGTTCCCTGATCTTGTCCGGGGAGGCCGGGCACCACAGGACCTGCGGCCCCAACACGCATGGCGGATGCCACTTAGGCTGGGAGCCATGACCGCCGCCGTCCATGCCCCGGGTTCCCCGGTCTCCTTCGCCTCCCGCGTCGCCGAGGCGGTGCAGACCCTCACACCCGGGTATTTCGCCCTCACGATGGCGAGCGGGATCATCTCGGTGGGCCTCGAGCTCGAGGGGATCCACTGGCTCTCTGCGGCGCTGCTCGTGGTCTGCGCGGTCTCCTACGCGGTGATCCTCGTACTGAGCCTCGTTCGCCTGGTGCGCTTCCGCGAGGCGATGCGCCACGACTTCATGGACCCCGGCCGCGCGTTCGGTTTCTTCACGTTCATCGCGGGTACCGACGTTCTCGGCGTGCGGCTGGGGATGGCTGGCTGGCCTAGTGCGACAGCGGTGCTGCTGGCCGTCGCCGTGCTCGCGTGGGTGGTGCTCGGCTACGTGGTGCCCTGGACGGCCGTGCTGGGCCGCGACGAGCGGCCCGTGGTCAAGGATGCCAACGGGACGTGGTTCATCTGGGTCGTTGCGAGCCAGTCGGTGGCCGTCGCCTCAGCCTCCCTCGAGCCCCTCGCCGGTTCGGAGTGGCGCGCGGCGCTCGCCCTGGTGGCCGTAGTGGCGTGGTCGGTCGGACTCATCCTGTACGCCGCCGTGGGCATCTTCGTCTCACTGCGCCTCATGACCTATCCCATACGGCCGGAAGACCTCCGCCCGCAGTACTTCGTGGCCATGGGGGCGATGGCCATCAGCGTCCTCGCGGGGGCGCGGATCGTGGAGATGGCCGGCGCGCCCATGGTCGACGCGACCCGGGGCCTCGTGGCAGGTTCCTCGGTGGTGTTCTGGTCCTTCGCCTCGTGGCTGTTCCCCGTGCTGCTGGCGGCCGGCTGGTGGCGGCACATCATCCACCGCGTGCCCCTCGCCTACGAGCCCGGGCTGTGGAGCGTCATCTTCCCCCTCGGCATGTATGCCGTAGCGGGCATCTACCTGGGCCGGGCGGATAGCCTGCCCATTGTGGCGTTCATTGGCCGGGCGGAGCTCTGGGTGGCCGTGGCGGCGTTCCTGGCCACGTTCGGTGGGATGCTCTGGCACCTGTGGGCCACGCTTGTGCGGCCTCGCGTCAGGGATTGACGTTCCGTCAGGCACAACCCACGCGCGCTGGGGCCCGGAAACGGCATACCAGCGGCGTGAGTTGTGCCTGACGGGACGCGCCTACGCGTCCTTGCGCCCCTGCACAACGTGCGGCACGGCAACGAGCGCGAGCACAGCCAGCACCGCCGCGGCCGCGAAGACGTAGAAGCCCCACGGATAGGCGATGCCGAGTGCCACGAGGGTGCCGGTGACGGCCGGGCCGAGGATCGCGCCGAGCCGACCTACGCCGGCCGAGAACCCGAGCGCAGTGCCCCGCAGGTGCGCGGGGAAGATCTGCGACACCCACGCGTACACGAGCACCTGCGCGCTGAACACGAACACGCCCGTGACGAACACGGCCGCGTTGAGCAGGATCTCGTTCTGCATCTTCACGCTCAGCACCGCGAGGAGCACCGCCGAGACGCCGAACCACAGCAGCACCACGCGCTTCGCGCCGTGCCTGTCGGCGAGCCACCCGGCGAGGACGAGCCCCGCCACCGCGCCCAGGTTGAGCACGAGCAGCAGCGTGAGCGACGAGCTCAGCGAGTACCCGGCCTCGGCCATGAGGGTCGGCAGCCAGGTGTTGAGCCCGTACACGAGCAGCAGCCCCATGAACGAGGCCACGGCGATCCCCAGCGCCACGAGCGGGTACGGCTTCTGCAGGAGGCTACGGTAGCCGAGCTTCTCGGCCTTGGCTGCCTGCGCGTTCGCCGCGGCCGCCGGTGCGGTCGCCGCAGCCGCCGGTGAGACGGGCGCCGCCGCCGTGTCGCCGGCGTCGTGCGCGGAACCCGTCGCGGGCGCCGGCTCAGCGGCCGGGCTGGCAGCGGAGGGCAGGGACTCGGGGAGTTTGGCCCACAGGAACGGGACGAGGACGAGGCCGGCCACGCCGCCGACGATGAACATGACGCGCCAGTTCGGGATGACGAGGAGCGCGAGGAACGCGGTCGCGACGGCCCCGACGTGGTAGCCGGTCATGGTGCGCGTGGTGTTGGACGCGCCGGAGCCGGCCTTGGCGTAGTCGGCCATGTAGGCGAGGGCCGCGGGCAGGCATGCGCCGAGGCCGAGCCCGGCGAGAAGGCGGAATGCGCTGAACAGGGCCACATTGGGCGCGATGACCACGGCGAGGGTGAAGACGGAGAACCAGGCGACGCACGCGATGAGCAGGCGGCGCCGGCCGAATCGGTCCGAGAGCGGTGCGATGAACAGCGCGCCCAGGCCCACGCCGACGAGGGAGATCGTTGCGGCGAGCGTTGCGCCGACGGGGTCGAAGCCGAGCTCATGGGACTTGAGGAGGGTGGGGATCACTGCTCCGAGAACCACGAGGTCGAAGCCGTCGAGGACCATCGCGGACCAGCAGAGCCAGACAGGCCACTGGGAACGCGTGATCGCCGTGGTGCGGGCGAGGGATGTGGACATTGCTACCTCGGGGGTCAAGGAGGGCACGGCGGTGCCTGGACGTGAGAGTTCTATCACCGATCGGTATGATCTCAGGCACGTGAGACCATTGAATGGAATCTGGAGGGTCCGCGCCGGGCTGAAAGCCGAGGCGGAGGAAGGGGAGCGGCATGGCCAACTCGGAGTCGGGCGACTCGGTCGTGGACCGCGTGGTGCGCGTCCTCGAGGCGTTCCCCGAGGGGGTCAGCTCGCTCCCGCTCGGGGAGCTCGCGGCCCGCGCGGGGCTGCCGCTCACGAGCGCCCACCGGCTCGTGCGGCAGCTCGCCGAGCACCGCCTCCTCGAGCAGGCGCCCGGCGGGAAGGTGCAGCTGGGCCTGCGCCTGTGGGAGCTCGTGAACCGCAACTCGCCCACGCTCGTGCTGCGCCAGGCGGCCTTGCCGTTCATGGACGACATCCATCAGGTGCTCAACCAGAACGTCAATCTCGCGGTGCTCCAGGGCGACGACGTGCTGTTCGTCGAACGCCTCTCGCGCCGCGGATCCGTGGCGAACAGGGCCAAGGTGGCCGGCCGCATGCCCGTGCACATCTCCTCGGCGGGCGTGGCCCTCATGTCCGCCCAATCGCCCCACGTCCAGGCCGCCTACCTCGCCCGGTTCCGCGATCCGGCCGGCAAGACCACCACCGACCACGTGCGTCAGGTCCTCGCCGCCGCCTCGAGCCACGGGTACGCCGAGCTCGCCGGAGTGGTGGACCCCGACACGTGGGGAATTGCGGTTCCCATCCACGACCGCCAGCGGCGCGCGGTGGCGGCGATCGGCGTCGTCGTGCCCCTCGCCGAGGCGCGGATGCAGCAGCTGGTGCCGGCCCTGAAGACGGCTGCGCGGGGTATCGGGCGTCAGCTCGGCGCGCCGGGGATGTAGAGCGCGCGACGGCGGAGCGCGACTCTCGGTTTGAACTTGCTATTCCGTTCAACGGAATTGGCTTCGCGCGGGGGAGCGAGCGGCGTCACACTCGAATGAGACGCACGCCGCAGCGGATCCCGCCGGCTGGCTCCCTCTTCCCGAATTTTCCTGAAAGGACCGATCATGGGCGATCGCACCGTCATCACCACCCAAGTCGCCATCATGGGCGCCGGACCCGCGGGCCTCATGCTCTCGCACCTCCTGCACCAGGCGGGCATCGACAACACGGTCGTGGAGATCCGCTCCCGCGCGGAGATCTCGGCGACGATCCGCGCCGGCATCCTCGAGGCGGGGAGCGTGGACCTGCTCGTGCAGTCCGGGGTGGACAATGTGCTCCGGAACGGCCACGAGCACGAGGGCACCGAGTTCCGCGTCAACGGCGAGGGTCACCGCATCGACTTCAAGGGGCTCACGGGAAGCTCGGTGTGGCTCTACCCGCAGAATGACGTGTTCGACGACCTCGCAGCGCGCCGTGAGGCCGACGGCGGCGACGTGCGCTACTCGTGCTCCAACACCGATGTCTACGACCTGCTCGGCAAGCCCTCGGTGTTCTTCACGGACTCCGAGGGCACGGACTTCGAGCTGCGCGCAGAGATCCTTGTCGGCGCTGACGGCTCGCGCTCGTACTGCCGCCGCCAGGTCCCCGAAGCTAGCCGCAAGACGTACTTCAACGAGTACCCGTTCGCTTGGTTCGGCATCCTCACCGAGGCCCCGCGCAGCTCGCCCGAGCTCATCTACGCCAACTCCGAGCACGGCTTCGCGCTCATCAGCCAGCGTACCGACACGGTGCAGCGCATGTACTTCCAGTGCGACCCGTCCGCCAACCCCGCGGACTGGACCGACGAGCAGATCTGGGAGCAGCTGCGCCTGCGCGTCAACGGCAACGGCTTCGAGCTCAAGGAGGGGCCCGTCACGGACAAGGTCGTGCTGCCGTTCCGCTCGTTCGTCCAGGCGCCGATGCGCCACGGCAACCTGTTCCTCGCGGGCGACGCCGCCCACACCGTCCCGCCGACCGGTGCCAAGGGCCTCAATCTGGCCCTGCATGACATGCGCCTGCTGTTCGAGAGCCTCGACTCGTACTTCAAGTCCGGTTCGACCGCGCTGATCGACACCTACTCGGACCGCGCGCTGGACCGCGTGTGGAAGGCGCAGTACTTCTCCTACTGGATGACGACGCTCCTGCACACCGTCCCGACCGAGACGAACCACGAGTTCTTCCGTGCCCGCCAGCTCGGTGAGCTCCGCTCGCTGCTCGAGTCCGAGCGTGGCCGCGCCTACATTGCCGAGTGCTACACGGGGTGGCCGACCAAGTAGCCTGCGCCCGCGACGCCGCGCCGTCTTCGTTGTTGAGGGGTCTCTGGCGCCCCGTTGAGGGGTCTCTGGTCTGACCGGAGACCCCTCAAGCGCGTGCCAGAGACCCCGCAACAGCGGGGGAGGCCCGCGGGGCATCTGTGTCGTGAGTTGCAGTCCTCGCGCGGCGGTGCGCGCCATGATGGGTCCATGACGAACTCCGCCCCCGATCTCGACGACGAGCCCGCGTTCTATCTTGACAAGGCCAACCCGAAGGTCTGGAAGGCGCTCGTCGCCTTCCGGACCACGGTCCACGAGGCGACCGACGCCGCGGGGCTGCCGCGCGACGTCGTCGAACTTCTGAGCCTGCGCATCTCGCAGATCAACCGCTGCACCTATTGCCTGGATCTCCACGGGCGCCAGGCCGCCGAGGCGGGGGTGCCGGTCCGCAAGCTCAACGTCCTGCCCGCCTGGCGCGAAGCCGGTATCTTCACGGTGCTGGAGCGTGCTGCACTCGACATCGCCGACGCAGTCACCCTCCTCCCGGACGACGACGAGCGCGTCGCGGTCCTCGCCGGTGCCCGCGCAGAACTCGGGGACGAGCGGTTCTCTGCCCTCTGTTGGGCGGCCATCTCGATGAACACGTTCAACCGCCTCTCGATCGTGAGCCGCCACAAGATCAAGCCCTAACCCCTCTCGCCGACGTCACCCCGTGTGGTGCCGAGATCACCCCGTGCAGGGCCGAGATCATCCCTTGTGGCGCTGAGGTCACCCGTTGGCGTGTCAAGACCGGTGGCACGCCCGCCCGAGTATTCATGTGCTGCCCCGAGCCGCATTTCCTTGGTAGTCGCCCAGGAGACGCGGGTTGGGGCAGTAGTTGTGTCGGGAGTCGTGAAGGCGGTCCGGGGTTCACCGGGCGATGTCGGCGCTGAAAGGGGTGACCTCGGCCCTGCACGGGGTGACGTCGGCCCTGCACGGGGTGACCTCGGCCCTGCACGGGGTGACGTCGGCCCTGCACGGGGTGACCTCGGCCCTGCACGGGGTGACGTCGGCCCTGCACGGGGTGACCTCGGCGACAAGGGGCTTGTTCTCCGACATTCAACGATATATCGTTAAGCATCGGCTCCGATCGGGGCCGTCCCACGCATCTATCGATTCAAGGAGAACACCATGCGCGGACATCCAGAGCACTGCCATCACGAGGCAATGCACCACCACGACGGTCCCCAGGGCCCCGGACGCCGAGGCTTCGGCCCGGGCGGCCCCGGCGGCTTCACCCCGGGCGGCCCAGGCGGGTTCCCGGGCTTCGGCCCCGGATTCGGCGGCCACGGCTTCGGCCCGGGTCACGGCGGCCACGGCTTCCCGCCCGGCTTCGGCCCGCGCGGCGGCCGGAGGGCGAGCCGCGGAGACGTGAGGGCCATGATCCTCTCGCTCCTGTCCGAGGAGCCGCTCACCGGCTACGGCATCATCCAGGCCGCGAACGCCAAGACCAACGGCGTCTGGCGCCCGAGCCCCGGCTCGGTCTACCCGACGCTGTCCCAGCTCGTGGACGAGGAACTCGTCGAGCAGTCGGGCGAGGGCAAGCGGACCGAGTTCACGCTCACGGACGCGGGCCGCACATACGTCGCGGACCACGCCGACGAGCTGACCAAGGCCTGGGACGCCGCGCCCGGAAGAAGCGAGGCCACCGATGCGTTCATGGAAAGCGTCGGCAAGTTCATGGGCGTGGTCCACCAGTTCCGCGCCGCAGCCACCGACGAGCAGCGCGCCCAAGCCGCCGCGAAGATCGACGAGGTCCGCAAGGCCCTCTACCTGATCCTTGCCGAGTAGCCCCGCCGCCGGCGAGGACGACGGCGCGAGGCCGCGGCCGCGCCGTCGTACGGGGAAGGCGTCGGTGAAGACGGCGACGGCGGGGGCCGTGTGCGGCCACACCCGGCCCGTGGCCGCACACTAGGAGGAGAAGGAGGCCCATGACCCACAACCCAGGCGGGCGACCCGGCGCCGTGGTGCGCGGAGGCCGCATCTCAAGCGGCGATGTGGCCCTGCAGAAGAAGCTCAACGCCGAGGCGCCCCGCATCCCGCACCTGTTCGGCCGGATCGCGGAGCTATTCGTGCCCCACCGCCTCGCGCTCGCGCTTACGGTGGTGCTCGTGCTGGCCGGGGCTGCGCTGTCCGTGGCCCCGCCGCTCCTGACCCAGCGCATCTTCGACGAGGGGCTCTTCCCGAAGGCCGGCGGACCCGACCTGCAGCGGCTCGTGGAGCTCGTGGGCTTCATGGTCGCGGCGTACGTCGTTTCCGCCCTTCTCGGCGTGTGGCAGACATACCTCACCTCGACCGTGGGCAACTCGGTCATGGGCACCCTGCGGGTCAAGCTCTTCAGCCACCTGCAGTCCATGGAGCTGAGCTTCTTCACGCGTACCAAGACCGGCGTGATCCAGTCGCGCCTGCAGAACGATGTGGGCGGCGTCGCGAGCGTGCTGTCCAACACCGTCTCGGGGGTGGTCGGCAACATTGTCACGGTCATCGCGGCGTTCGTGGCGATGATCGCGCTCAACTGGCAGCTCACACTCATCGCCGTGGTGCTCATGCCGTTCCTCGTCGTGGCCCAGCGCCGCGTGGGGCAGGCGCGGGCCCGGATCGCGACGAAGACCCAGGAATCCCTCTCGGACATGACGGCGATCACCCAGGAGTCGCTGAGTGTCTCGGGGATCCTGCTGTCCAAGAGCTTCAACCGCCAGCCGGACGAGATCGGCCGCTATTCCGCCGAGAACAAGAACCTCGTGAAGCTGCAGATCCGGCAGGCCATGAGCGGGCAGTACTTCTTCGCGCTCGTGACGATCTTCATGTCCTCGATCCCCGCGATCGTCTACCTTGTGGCCGGGTGGCTGCTGACCGGTGCAGGGCCGCTCGGGACCGGCGCGATCACCGCCGGCACCATCGTGGCCTTCACGAACGTGCAGGCGCGCCTCCTGTTCCCGCTCATTGCGCTCATGCGCGTGGCCTTGGACCTCCAGACCTCCGGCGCCCTGTTCGCGCGGATCTTCGAGTACCTCGACCTGCGGCCCGCGATCGTGGACGCGCCCGACGCCGCTCCCCTCCCCGCGGGGGCGCCGCGCCTGGGCGAGGTGGCGTTCGACGGCGTGACGTTCCGTTACCCGGACGCGCGCGGCGGGGAGCGGGCCACCCTCAACGACGTCTCGTTCGCGATCGAGCCGGGCCAGTACGCCGCGTTCGTTGGGCCCAGCGGGGCCGGGAAGACAACCGTCTCCTACCTCATCCCGCGCTTCTACGAGGCCACGTCTGGCTCGGTCCGGTTCGCCGGCCGCGATGTGCGGGACATAGACCGCGAGTCCCTCGTGAGCCACATCGGCGTGGTGAGCCAGGAGACATACCTGTTCCACGCCACCATCGCCGAGAACCTCCGCTACGCGAAGGTGGACGCCACGCAGTCGGAGCTCGAGACGGCCGCGCGGGCGGCCAACATCCACGAGACGATCATGTCCTTCCCCGACGGCTACGAGACCGTGGTGGGGGAGCGCGGGTACCGGCTCTCGGGCGGCGAGAAGCAGCGCATCGCGATTGCGCGCGTGCTGCTCAAGGACCCCGAGGTGCTCGTGCTCGACGAGGCCACGAGCGCGCTCGACACCATCTCCGAGCGCGTGGTCCAGCAGGCCCTCGACGCGGCCTCGCACGGGCGGACCACCATCGCGATCGCGCACCGGCTCTCAACCGTGGTCGGCGCGGACGTCATCTACGTGGTGGACCACGGGCGGATCGTCGAGCATGGCACGCACTCCGAGCTGCTCGCCGTCGGTGGCGCGTACGCGCGGCTCTATGCGGAGCAGGCGGCGGCGCCATCCCCGGCGCGCCTGAGCCGCCCCGCCTGAGCCAGCGCGCCTTGAGTGGCCCGAGGTCCCCGCGATTGTCGGGTTGACGTGGGTTGCGGCCCTGAGCCGGCGGGCCTCGGCCTTCCCCGCCAAGGCGCGCGGGTTCCGTGGGAGAGCGGAATCATAGTGCCCCGATTGGCTCTGGACCAAACGGGCATGGAATGATGGGAAGGATGACTTTTAGCCCTGCCTCCCCCGATGCCCCCCGTCCTCAGGTCCTCCCCACGGCCGAGGGCTGGGAGCAGCAGCGCACCCCCGAGGGGCGCCCGCTGCTCCAGTTCGCGTCCCCCCGGGTCAAGCAGCCGCCTCAGCACCTCGCGGATCTGAGCCTGCCCGAGCGCCAGGCGAAGCTCAAGGAGCTCGGCCTGCCGGCGTTCCGCGCCAAGCAGTTGAGCACCCACTACTTCCAGCACTGGACCGCGGATCCCGAGGCCATGAGCGATCTGCCCAAGGCCGGCCGCGAGGAGCTCGTCGGCGAGCTGTTCCCGCCCTTGCTGACCGAGGTCCGTCGTCTCAAGACGGACGACGGCAACACGATCAAGTTCCTCTGGCGCCTTTTCGACGGCGCGCTCGTCGAGTCCGTGCTCATGCGCTATCCGGGCCGCATTACGCTGTGCGTGTCCAGCCAGGCCGGCTGCGGCATGAACTGCCCGTTCTGCGCCACGGGCCAGGCCGGACTGACCCGCAACATGTCCACCGCGGAGATCGTGGACCAGGTCGTCGCCGCGAACCGGCTCATCGCTGCCGGGGAGCTGGGCACTGCCGAACACGAGCAGGAGCGCGTCACCAACATCGTCTTCATGGGCATGGGCGAGCCGCTCGCGAACTACAAGCGCGTGATGAACGCCGTCCACCGCTTCGTGGACCCCGTCCCGATGGGCCTGGGCATGAGCGCGCGCAACATCACGGTCTCGACCGTGGGCCTCGTGCCTGCGATCCGCAAGCTCTCGGACGAGGACATCCCGGTCACGTTCGCGCTGTCCCTCCACGCGCCGGACGATGAGCTCCGCGACGAGCTCATCCCCGTCAACAACCGCTGGAAGGTCGACGAGGCCCTCGACGCCGCCTACGAGTACTACCGGAAGACCGGCCGCCGCGTGAGCATTGAGTACGCGCTCATCAAGGACATGAACGACCACGTCTGGCGCGCCGCCCTCCTCGCGAAGAAGCTCAACCAGCGCGGACGCGGGTGGGTCCACGTGAACCCGATCCCGCTCAACCCGACCCCGGGCTCCATCTGGACCTCGTCCGAGCGGCCCGTGCAGGAGGAGTTCATCGAGACCCTCCGCGCGCACGGCATCCCCACGACTCTGCGCGACACGCGTGGCAAGGAGATCGACGGCGCCTGCGGCCAGCTCGCCGCGGCAGAGTGAGGGCCGAATGACCGCTCCCACCCCGAGCAGCCCGACGCACGACGGCGCCGCGCACGCGGGCGGGCCAGTCGCCGCTGCCGTGTCCCGCGGCCGGGGATTCCTGCACACCCTCCTCTTCAGCATCGGCCCGATGAAGAACGACCACCACGTGGGGATCCGGGCCGCCGCGGGCGTGTTCATCCCGCTCATCACGCTCGTGGTGCTCGGGCGGCTGGACCTTGCGATCTTCGCGAGCTTCGGCGCGTTCACGGGCATCTACGCCCGCAACGAGCCACACCGTGTCCGTCTCGTCGCGCAGTCCCGTGCGGGCGTGCTCATGCTCGCCGTCATCCTCGCTGCCACTATCTCGGCGCGACTGAGTCCCGGTGGGGCGATGAACCCGTGGGGGATCGTCATCGGGACCACGCTCGTCGCGTGGGGCTGCACGATCATCGTGGGGTACTGGCGGCTGCGGCCAGCCGGCTCGCTGTTCCACATCTTCGCGTTCGCCGCCATCGCCTCGATCCCGCACCAGCCGCCGCTCGGGGAGGCCATGCTCGCTGCCACCGGGACCGTGGCCCTGAGCCTGCTCATCGGGATCGCGTCCCGCATCGTGCCGAGGTACCGTAGCACGCTGACGTGGGCTGGCCTCCGGGCTGCATGGCTGGTGCGCCTCGGCGCCGCGGAGAGGCGGGCCCTGTGGCTCGAGTCGCTCGGCTACCTCATTGCCGCCGCGCTCGCCGGGACGATTGCGACCATCGTGGGACAGGCCCTCGGCTTCGGGCACAACTACTGGGCTATGGTCGCGGCGGTCGTGCCGCTCGTGGGCCACACGACCCGCCACCGTGTGAACCGCGGCCTGCAGCGTGTGCTGGGCACCGTCGTCGGCCTCGTGGTCCTCGCCGCGATCGTGGCGATCCGGCCTGAGGCGTGGCTCATGGTCGTATTCATCGCCGCGTGCCAGTTCGGGGCCGAGATGCTCATCGCGCGGCAGTACTTCCTCGCGCAGGTCTGCGTGACGCCTCTCGCGCTCATGTCCACGCTCCTCGTGGCACACGTCAACCCCCTGGACCTCCTGCACGACCGGTTCATCGACACCGCGATCGGAGCCGTCGTGGGCGTCGGCGTGGTCCTCGCCCCGGACGCGTGGCGGCGCTGGATCCGCTGGCGCTCGCGGGAGGAGCAGCTCGAGTGGTGACGGTCGCCTCGGCGGGCGACCGCGTGCACGCGGACGGGGTTCATGACCGGCTTGCCGTAGCAGAGGGACTCGTCGAGTTCCTGGTAGGGCCCGAAGTTGGGGATGCGCCGGTAGCCGGCGGACTCGTAGAACATCTTCCCGTCGGGCTGCGCGGAGCCGGCCTCGGCAAGAACGAGGGTGATCCCGGAGGTGTGGGCCTCCGCCTCGAGGGCCGTGAGGATGGAGCTCGCGATCCCCGCACCCCGTGCGTAGGGGAGAACGTAGACCCGCTTGACCTCCGCCGTCGTGGGCGCCACCCAGCGCAGGCCGCCGCAGCCGAGGGGCTGGCCGGTGGATCGCTCGTACGCGATGAGGAAGATTGCGAGGTCCGCGGCCGACGGCGCGCTGCCGGGCTCGTGGGCGGTGTCGCCGTAGCGGGCGTCCAGCTCGGCCTGCTGGGCTGCGCGGAGGTCGCGCCCCACGGGGTTGGACCACGGGGCCCGACGGATCATCAGCTTGGGATGTGTCTGCATGCCGCCTCCTTGCTCTGACGTTATGGAAAAACGGTAGTGAGCGCGTGTTTCCTTTCCGTGACCGGCACGTGATTTCTGCGCGACATCTGGCTACGCTCACTGCGCGAGCCCATCTGCGGAAGGAACACCATGGAATACCGTCGCCTCGGTACCAGCGGCATGTACGTGTCCGAGATCGCCTACGGCAACTGGGTCACGCACGGTGACCAGATCGACCAGGAGACGGCCACCGAGTGCGTCCGCACGGCCCTCGACCTCGGGATCACGACGTTCGACACCGCCGACGCCTACGCCGGCACCCGCGCCGAGACCGCCCTCGGGGAGGCGCTGACCGGCGTCCGCCGCGAGGGGCTCGAGATCTTCACGAAGGTCTACTTCCCGACGGGCGAGGGCAGGAACGACCGCGGACTGTCCCGCAAGCACATCATGGAGTCCATCAACGGCTCTCTCCGCCGCCTCCGCACAGACTACGTGGACCTCTACCAGGCCCACCGCTACGACTACGAGACGCCGCTCGAGGAGACCATGGGCGCGTTCGCGGACATCGTGCACGCCGGCAAGGCCCACTACATCGGCGTCTCCGAGTGGACCGCCGACGAGATCCGCGCAGCCGCCGCCCTCGCCAAGGAGCTCGGGATCCAGCTCGTGTCGAACCAGCCGCAGTACAACATGCTCTGGCGGGTCATCGAGCCCGAGATCGTCCCGCTGTCCGAGGAGCTCGGCCTCGGCCAGATCGTGTGGTCGCCCATCGCGCAGGGAGTCCTGACGGGCAAGTACCTGCCCGGGGCCGAGGCAGCGCCGGCCGAGTCCCGCTTCTCGACCGCCGAGGGAACGGTCAAGGCCGACCACCGCTACCTGCAGCCGGCCGTGCTCGAGCGGGTCCAGATGCTGCGACCACTCGCGCAGGAGGCGGGCCTGTCGATGGCGGCGTTCGCGGTGGCGTGGGTCCTGCAGAACAGGAACGTCTCGGCCGCGATCGTGGGCGCGTCGAAGCCGGACCAGCTGCGCGACAACGCGACGGCCTCCGGCGTGGTCCTCGAGCCGGCACTCCTCGCACGGGTCGACGAGGCGCTGGTCCACCCCGAGTCGGGCGACGTCGTCGAGCGGGACCCCTCCAAGGTCGAGTCGTTCCTCAAGCGGGTCTGAGCCGGCCCCGCGCACGACGGCGAGTTGGCGGCGCGCGCTGCCCCCTCGCCGTCGTGCGCGTCCCCGGCCCGATCAGGGACCCGGGTCAGTCCGGCATGTCGCGATGGGCCAGGTCCTTCTCGGCCGGGCCCTGAATGACCGTGCCGTCGAGGGCGAACCGCGAGCCGTGGCACGGGCAGTCCCACGTCGGCTCGGCGCCGTCGGCGCCATGGGCGAACTCGACGACGCAGCGCAGGTGGGTGCAGCGGGCCGAGAGGGCATGCACGACCCCGGCGGCGTCCGCGTAGACCGCTGTTGCCTTTCCTCCGACGTCGAACACGGCGCCCTCCCCGGGGGCGAGCCGCGGGAGGCCCCGCCACGGCGGGAGGGGAGCCTCGGCCTCCGCTCGTTCGCGTCCCTGCGCGGACGCCGGGCCGAGCTCCCGCGTACTGTCGAAGAGGCCGGCCCAGGCGCTCGCGGCGCCCGTGATCGCGTCGGCGACGACGAGGGCGGATGCCGTGCCGTTGGTGAGACCCCATTTGCGCAGGCCCGTGATGACGTGCAGGTGGCGCGAGTCGGGAGTCAGCGGGCCCGCGAACGGGAGGCCGTCCGCCGGGAGGGTGTCTTGGGTGGACCAGCGGTAGGCTGGCTCGCCGCCGCCGAGGCGCTCGCGGGAGAACTCGGCGAGCCGCTCGAGGCGCGCAGCAGAGCCTCCGCCGGTGTCTCCTTCCGCCGCGGGGTGGCCCTCGCCGCCCACGAGGACATAGTCCGTCCCGTCCTCGCGGGTGGTGAGGATCGAGCGCATGGGCTCGTCGGCGCTGATGAACGTCGCGTCGGCCGGCAGTCCGTCGGCAGGGCTCGCGACGATGTACGAGCGGTGGATCGTGAGGCGCCCGCTGTACCGGCCGCCGTCGCCCATCGGGACGTTCGTCGCAACGACGATCTCCCGCGCCCGGACCGTGCCGTGGTCGGTCACGGCCACGGCCGGGGTGCCGTCGCGGACCGCGCGCACAGCTGTGCGTTCGACGACGACGCTGCCGCCGCCGTCGACTGCCCGGGCGAGCCCGTGGAGGTACTTCATCGCGTGGAACTGGGCCTGGTCCTCGAAGCGGACGGCGCCCTGGGCGGCGAAGGGGAGCGGGACGTCCGTGATGAACGAAGCCGGGAGGCCGAGCCGCGCGGCGAGCTCGGCCTCTGCGCGGACGGCCTCAAGCTGCTCGCCGCCGGCCTCGGCGTAGGTGTAGTTCGAGACTCGCCGGAAGCCGCACTCGAGGCCCGCGGCCTGGACGGTCGCCGCGATGTAGGCGAGGGCGGCCTCGTTGGCCTGTCCATAGGCGCGCGCGGCCTCCATGCCGTGGTCCGCGGCCAGCTGGGTGTAGGCGAGGCGGTGGAGCGAGGTGACCTTGCCGGTTGTGCTCCCTGTGACGCCGGTGCCGATCCGGGACCCCTCGAGAACCGCGACAGTGAGGCCACGGCGCCTGAGCTCGTAGGCTGCCGTGAGCCCGGCGATCCCGCCGCCGATCACTGCGACATCGACCTCGAGGTCTTTCTCGAGGCGGGAATACTGGGTGCCCTCCGCGGTTGCAACCCACAGGGACATGGCCTTGGATTGCGCAGATTCGGTCACGACTGCCTCCTGATGGCCGTTCTGTGTAAAATCGAATTAGTCTATTTTAGAGCGCGGGATCGTCGGAGAGAAGGGCGCCATGCCATCAAGACCAGAGGTGCGCACTCGCGTGCGGGTTCCCCTTCGCTTCGGCGACGGGTTCGCCACCACGGCGGACGTCTTCACGTTCCGCCACCTCGCCGACTACAGGGAGCACCTCCTGCTCGGGCTCGGCGACTGGGAGGGCGCGCTGGCCCGGGCGGCCGACGGCGGTGAGCCGCCCCTCGTGCGTCCGCACAGCGAGTGCCTCACGGGTGACGTGCTGGGTTCCCAGCGCTGCGACTGCGGGCCCCAGCTGCGCGAGGCGGCCGAGCGCATCTCCGGGGCGGGCGGGTTCCTGCTGTACCTGCGCCAGGAGGGCCGGGGGATCGGGCTGTACGCCAAACTCGACGCCTATGCGCTCCAGGATCAGGGTCTCGACACCTACGCCGCGAACCGCGCTCTAGGTCGCGGCGAGGACGAGCGGGACTACCGTGCCGCCGCACAGATGCTCCGGGTCGTGGGCGCCACGCGGATCCGGCTCCTGAGCAACAACCCGGACAAGGCCGCCCAGCTCGAGTCGCTCGGGATCGAGGTTGCCGAGCGCGTCCCGACGGGCGTGCACCTCTCGGCGGCGAACGCCTTCTACCTCGCGACCAAGCGCGATCACACCCTCCACACCCTGGACCTGGACCAAGCCTCGGCCTGAGGGCGGGCGCCACCGCCTCCCGCCCCCAACAAGGTTGCGGGGTCACGTCTCGGGATTGCGGGGTCACGTCTCAAGTGCGCGGGGTCACGTCTCAGGGTTGCGGGGTCACGTCTCAAGTGCGCTGCCCCTCTGCCGCGCCGAATCCGTTCGGCGGGCGGCGAGCACGAGCCCGCGACCGCCGTCGAACGTCACGCCATGGAACTGTGGCCCCGCGGCGATCGGGGAGAACCCGAACCCCGCGTGCAGTGCGATCGACGCTGCATTGCGCGCGTTGGCGATGTAGTACGCCACGTCCGCGAGCTCCCAGATCCACGCGAGGCGCGCGGCCGTGAGGGCCCGCCCCGCGCCGCGGCGTCGGGCGTCCGGATGCACCACGATGCCGCCCAGGTAGTGCCCGGCGGGCGCGTCGCCGTCGGCGAGCGGATAGCGGTGGGTCTTGGCGGCGCCTACCAGGACGCCGGTGGCGAGGGCGACGACGGCGCAGCGGTCCGACGCCGGCGCGACGGCCGTGGGATCCCACTCGGGCCGCCCGGCCGCGCGCGAGACGGCGTTGATCGCCGGGAGGTCCCGGGGTGCGGCCGGCCGAACGAGCCAGCCCTCGGCGTCCCCCGTGCTCGTGAGGCGAGTGCCCGGCACCCGGCTACCGCGTCGCTGCGAGCGCCTCGCCCACCGCCCCGAGCACGAGCGTCACCGACGCGGGCGATGCGTTGGGGCCCATGAGCCCGATCCGCCATACGGTCTCCGCGTACTTCCCGACGCCCGCGCCGATCTCCAGCGTGTACCGATCGAGCAGATGGGCGCGGACGCGGGCGGAGGAGACGCCCTCGGGCACGCGAACCGTGGTGAGGGACGGCAGGCGGTGACCCTCGGCGGCGAAGAGCTCGAGGCCCATCGCCTCGAGCCCGGCCCGCAGCGCAGCCCCGGCGGCTTCGTGCCGCGCCCATACCTTCTCGAGCCCCTCGGCGAGGATCCGGTCGAGCCCGGCTTCGAGGCCGGCGACCATCGTCACGGGCGCGGTGTGGTGGTACGTGCGGGTGTGCCCCTCGGCGGCGCCGACGTACCCGCCGAGCAGCCCGATATCGAAGTACCAGGACCGCGGGTCCTGAACACGCCGCTCGAACGCCCGCTCCGAGACGGTGAACGGCGAGAGCCCGGGCGGTACGCCGAGGCACTTCTGTGTGCCCGCGTAGCCGATGTCGATGCCCCAGTCGTCTGCACGCAGCTCGAGCCCGCCGATCGAGGTCACGGCGTCGACGAGCAGCAGCGCGTCGCCCTTGCCCGCACCAAGCGCCGCGATGTCGGAGCGAACCCCGGTTGACGTCTCGGCGTGCACGGCCGCGATGACCTTGGGACTCGGGTGGGCTGCCAGGACTCGCTCGACGTCGACCGGCTGCCCGTACTCGTGGTCCACGCGCACGACGTCGGCCCCACTCCTGCGCGCGACCTCCGCCATCCGCTCGCCGAACAGCCCGTTGACCGCGACCACGACCGGATCGCCGGGCTCCACGAAGTTCACGAAGGCGGCCTCCATGCCGCCCGATCCTGTCGCCGAGAGGGGCCATGTGCGCGCGTTCGCCGTCCCCCACACGTGCCGGAGGCCCGCCGAGACGCGGTCCAACCGGTCGATGAACGCGCGGTCGAGGTGCCCGATCACGGGGTACGAGAGAGCGGACATCACCTCGGGGTACGCATTGCCCGGCCCGGGCCCGAAGAGGTAGCGGAACGGCAGCGTTTCAGTCATGGGGCCCACCCTACCCAGCACCGGTGACGGAGGACGGCGCCGGGCCGGGTCACCAGACCCGGCCCGCCGCCGTCGTGCATCACTTCGTTTCGACGTCGCCCAGCCGGCGTGAATCAGACGCGGGGGCCCACTGCTTCCTCGATCCCGGCCATGTCCTCCTCGGTCATCTCCACCGACACCCTGCGGCGGAATCCGCGGGTGATCACCACGAGGGACGCGATGCCCACCGCGAGCCAGACGACTCCGTACATGAGCGCGTCCATCTGGAGGTTGGCCCAGAGGACACCGGTGAGCACGGTCCCGATGAGCGGGAGCACGATGTTCAGGAAGATCTCGCGCGGCGTCCGGATCTGCTTCCGGCGCAGCGCGAACAGGATGATCACCGTGAGGTTCACGAACGTGAACGCGATGAGGGCCCCGAAGTTGATCATCGACGAGACGAACTCGAGCGTGAACGGGATCGCGAGGAGCGAGACGGCGCCGACGAACAGTACGGCGTAGGCCGGCGTGCGGTACTTCGGGTGCACGAACGCGAAGAAGCGCGAGACCGGCCCACGGCCGTTGCGGCCCATGACGTAGAGCATGCGGGACACCGACGCGTGGGACGCGAGGCTCGACGCTACCGTGGCGGCAAACGCCGCGGACGTGAACAGGATCTTGAACAGGTCACCGCCCACCTTCAGCGCCATCTCGGGCAGGGTGTCGTCGGTGTTGTCGAAGCCGTCCAGGGTCGGGAAGACGGACTGGCCGAACCACGCCGCGACGAAGAAGATCGCTCCGCCGATGAGGAGCGCGAGCACGATCGCCTTCGGCACCGTATTCGCGTCCTTGGCCTCCTCGGTGTACATCGTGATGGCGTCGAAGCCGATGAAGGAGAAGCAGACCACGGTGGCGCCGGAGATGACCGCGCCCGCATCCACGCCGTCGTGGAAGAGCGGCACCGAGCTGAACGGGGTGCCCGTGCCCTGGCCGTTGGCCAGGGCGTTCCACGCGAGGGCGATGAACACGCCGATCAGGACCACCTCGAACACGACGAGGATTCCGTTGATCTTCGACGTCGAGTTCATGCTCCACAGGTTCATGATCGTGATGACGACGACGTAGCCCACCACCCAGATCCATGACGGCACGTCCGGGAAGAACGACTCCATGTAGATCCGGACGATCACGGCGTTGACGAGCGGCAGCAGGAGATAGTCGAGCAGCGATGCCCAGCCGACGAGGAAGCCCACGTTCGGGTGGATCGTCTCGGACGTGTACGTGTAGGCGGAGCCGGCCGAGGGGAAGACCCTCGTCATGCGGCCGTAGCTGACGGCGGTGAAGACCATGGCCACGAGGGCCACGAGGTAGGCGAGCGGGACCGCTCCGTTGGTCTCGCCGGAGACGATGCCGAACGTGTCGAAGACCGTGGTCGGGGTCATGTACCCCATGCCGAGGGCAACGATCGCCCAGAGGCCGAGCGACCGCTTCAGTGCGGTGGTGTTCTGAGACATCTTGAGGCCATTTTCCTTTGTGCAATCCGCCGCGGGCAACGGGGCGGATGGGCGATGGGTCCGGCATTCCGGATCCCTGGGGAGGGTCCCCTCGGGTGCGAGTGGGTGAGGGATGGGTCAGGCCCGCGGTCGGGCGGTGGGCTGCTGCTGGGTGACGCAGTGGATCCCGCCCCCGCGGGAGAAGAGGACGCGGGCGTCGACGGCGGTCACGTGCCTCCCGCGGTAGGCGTCGGCGAGGATGCGCAGCGCCTTCTCGTCGTGCGGGTCGTTGAACGAGCAGGCGACGAGGCCGCCGTTGAGCGCGACGTGGTTGAGGTAGCTCCAGTCGACCCAGTCCTCGCCGTCGTGCAGCTGGGCCGGTGCGGGGACCTCGATGATGTCCCACGGCGTGCCGTCTGCCGTCCGGGAGGCGCGGAGGGTCTCGAGGATGTGGCCCGAGACCTCGTGATCCGGGTGCTCGGGGTTGTACTGGACGTGGACGAGCAGCGTCCCGGGGCTCGGGATGGCCGCGACGAGGTCCACATGGCCGCGCGTCCCGAACCGCTCCGAGTCCCGCGTGAGGCCGCGGGGGAGCCAGACGGCGTGGCGCGCGCCGATGGTGCGCTCGAGCTCGGCCTCGACCTCGGCCTTGGTGGTCCCGGGGTTGCGGCCCGGGTCCAGCTGGACCGTCTCGGTCAGCAGCACGGTGCCGAGGCCATCGACCTGGAAGCCGCCGCCCTCATTGACGAGGCTGCTGGGCACGTGGGCGGCGCCGGCCGCGCTCGTGACGGTGCCGGCGATCTGGGCATCGTGCTCCCAGCTGGCCCAGTCCTGGGCGCCCCAGCCGTTGAAGATCCAGTCGACGGCGCCCAGCCGGGCGGTCCCGTCGGCCCGCGCCCCCGCAGACTCGTCGAGGACGAAGCTCGGGCCCATGTCGCGCATCCATGCGTCGTCGAGGGGCGCCTCGAGCAGGCCGACGCGCGGATCGAGGTACGCCTGCGCGATGCCGCGGTCCTCCGGGCGGACCACCATCGTGACCGGCTCGAACCTTCGCGCTGCGCGGGCCACGGCGGCCCATGCGGCGCGGGCCTCATGTGCGTCCTGGTCCGTCCCGCCGAGCGTGTAGCCGCCGGACGGCCACGCCATCCACAGCCGCTCGTGCGGGTCCGTCTCCGCGGGCATGCGCCAGCTCATGCGCTCGCCCCTTCCAACTCGTGCGCGGCGTGTGCCGCCCGTGCCACCCCGACGATGGGCGGGACGTGCGACGACGGTGCGTTGCCGGCGTCGTGCGTCTCACCGCGAGTCCAGTCCGAGGGCGAGGCGGGCTCGGGCGAGCCCAACGGATGGGCCGGGTCAACACGGGTGGTGAGCGCGGCGTAGGTGTCCGGGCGGCGCGTGGCGAGGAACGGGAAGAGCGTGAGCCAGTCGCGGCGCTGGTCAAGGTCGAGGTCGGCAACGAGGACGGCCGACCCCTCGCGTGGTGCGCGGGCGAGGATGCGGCCGTACGGGTCGGAGATGAAGGACGAGCCGTAGAACGTCACGAGGCCCTCGGAGCCCCAGCGGTTCGGGACGACCATGAACGTGCCGTTGGCGATCCCGTTTCCGACGATCACCTGGCGCCACAGCGGTTCGGTGTCGAAGTCGGGGTGGCCCGGTTCGGAGCCGATGGCCGTGGGGTAGGCGAGGATTTCGGCGCCTGCAAGGGAGTACACGCGGGCGAGCTCCGGGAACCATTCGTCCCAGCATGTCGGCAGGCCGAGGCGGGCACCCCCGAGTTCTGCGGGCGCGTGGACGGGGTAGGGGTTCCCGGTCTCGGGGCCGGGGCGGAAGAACTTGTCCTCGTAGTAGCCCTCGGTCACGGGGATGTGGAGCTTGTCCGTCGCCGCGAGGAGCTCGCCCGTCGGGGCCACGAGGATCGCGGTGTTGTAGCCGAGCGGGTCTCCGGGGGTTCCCCTGCGGTAGAGGCTCGCGTGGACGCAGATGCCGTGGACGGCCGCGACGCGGCGGGCGAAGGCAAGCGTGGGGCCCGACTCGAGGTCCTCGGCGATCGCGCTTGGAGTGTCCTCGGGAAGGGTGTCTGCGGGGTAGCGGGAGAGGGTGAGCTCGGGGAGGAAGACGACGCGTGCGCCGTAGGCGGCCGCACGGCGGATGCCGTCCTCGAGCTCGGCCTCGGTGGCCTTCGGTTCCTCGTGCCAGCGGTGCTGGACGAGCGCGACCCGAAGCGGGTCTCGGCGGGGGTTCGCGGGGTCCGTGGAGCCTGCATCTGTGCGTGCCCACGACACCGGGGGCTGCAGGGCAAGGATCTCGTGCATGGGGAAGTCCTTCGCGGGAAATGGTGGGGGACTGGCTCGGGCTGTGTGGGGACGTGCTGGGGTGCCTATAAATGAACGACGTTCGTTTATGAGAGCACGTGATCTGCGCCACGGTCAACCCCCACCCCGCGATGAGGGGTCACTTCCCCGGTGGGGGGTCACCTCCCAACGACGCGAAGTCGCGTCCCTGTATCGGGGGGGTCACTAGACTCCGAACCATGGATGCCCCCGATCCCGACGCGCAGCAGCCGGCCCCCCCGCGGCGCCGGGGCCGCCCCCCGCGGCCTGTGCTCTCGCCCGGCAAGATCACCGCGGCGGCGCTCGCCGTCGTCGCCCGGGCTGGCTATGAGGGCTTCACCATGGCGGCACTCGCGCGCGAACTCAAGACCGCGCCGTCCGCGCTCTACAACCACGTGGAGTCGAAGGACGAGGTCCTCAACTGGGTGCAGGATGACGTGTGCGAGACGATCGACACCTCCGGATTCGGCGTGGACCCCTGGGACCTCGCGATCACCAGATGGGCCCACTCCTATCGCGCGGCCTTCGCGCCGCACCTGCCCCTCATCCCCATCATCGCGGTGTTCCCCGTGGCCGGCGCGCCGCACACCCTGGCCATGTACGAGCGGGTGGCCGAGGGGCTCAGGGGCGGCGGATGGCCGCTGGACATGGTGGTGGACGTGGTGGTGGCCGTCGAGTCGTTCGTGCTCGGGTCTGCAATGGATGTCTCCGCGCCAGAGGGGATCTTCGACGTCGGTGAGCGCCGCGAGCTGGCTCCGACGTTTGCCGACGCCGTCGCAGCCCGCCCCGGGAGGGGCGCGGCCGCGGCCGATGCGGCCTTCGGCGTGGGGCTCAATGCGCTGGTCGCTGGCCTGCGGGGCACCCTCGCCGCTGTCTTGGCCATGCGCACCTGACCCCTCATCGGGGAAGTGACCCCTCATCGGGGAAGTGACCCCTCAACTCGAGGCGGCAGGCTTGTCAGGGCCCGATTAATGAACTAGATTCATTTTGAGACTTCCCCCACATCCCTCCCGAAGGAAGAGATCATGTCCCAACCCCAGATCCCCGCCGAGCAGACCCGCGATGCCGATGTCGTCGTCGTCGGAGCCGGTCCCGCTGGCCTCATGGCCGCCCGCACACTCGCGAAGGAGGGCCAGCGCGTCGTGGTTCTCGAGGCCCGCGACCGCGTAGGCGGCCGTACGTGGAGCGACACGATCGACGGCGCATTCCTCGAGATCGGCGGCCAGTGGATCAGCCCGGACCAGACCGAGCTCCTCGGCCTCGTCGCCGAGCTCGGCAAGGCCACCTTCAAGCGCTACCGCGAGGGCGACAGCGTCTACGTGGCCCCCGACGGCACTCGCACGGTCTACTCGGGCGCCGACTTCCCGGTCTCCCCGGGGACGCTCGCCGAGGTGGAACGGATCACCGGGGTCCTCGACGACCTCGCAGCCGAGATCGGCGCAGAGGAGCCGTGGGCGCACCCGAAGGCCCGCGAGCTCGACACTGTGAGCTTCCAGCTCTGGCTCCGCGCCCAGTCGGCGGACGAGGAAGCCTGCAACCTGATCGGCCTCTTCATCGCCGGGGGCATGCTCACCAAGCCCGCGCACGCGTTCTCGGCCCTGCAGGCCGTGCTCATGGCGGCCTCGGCCGGCTCGTTCAGCAACCTCCAGGACGAGGACTTCATCCTCGACCAGCGTGTAGTGGGCGGGATGCAGTCCGTGAGCGAGGCCATGGCTGCCGATCTCGGCGACGCCGTGGTCCTCGGCGCGCCCGTGCGCACTCTGGAATGGGGCGAGCACGGCGTTGTCGCGACGGCCGACGGCGGCACCTCCGGCCGCGTCACCGTCACCGCACGCCGGGCTATCCTCGCCATCCCGCCCACGCTGTACAGCCGCATCTCGTACGTCCCGGCGCTCCCGCGTCGCCAGCACCAGCTGCACCAGCACCTCTCGATGGGCCTCGTCATCAAGGTCCATGCGGTGTACGAGCGCCCGTTCTGGCGCGAGTCAGGCCTCTCGGGCACGTGCTTCGGCGCCGGTGAGCTCGTCCAGGAGGTCTACGACAACACGAATCACGGCGACTCCCGCGGCACCCTCGTGGCCTTCGTCTCGGACGAGAAGGCCGACGCGATGTTCCGCCTCACGGCCGAGGAGCGCAAGGCAGCGATCTTGACGTCCATCGCACGCTACCTCGGCGATCACGCGCTCGTCCCCGAGGTCTACTACGAGTCCGACTGGGGCTCCGAGGAATGGACCCGCGGCGCGTACGCGGCGAGCTTCGACCTCGGCGGACTGTCCCGCTACGGTGCCGACCAGCGCACGCCCGTTGGTTCGATCCACTGGGCCTGCTCCGACCTCGCGGCCGAGGGCTTCCAGCACGTCGACGGCGCGCTGCGCATGGGCCGCCGCGCAGCCGAGGAGGTCCTTGGGGCCCTCGCGCCGGCGGCCACGAAGTAGTCGCCTACGCGAAGTAGCCCTCTACCGGGCGCGGCCCTCTACGTCTGGGAGTCACACCCTGAAGGTCACCTCCTGAAGGTCAATGTGCTGACAAAGACCAACAGGAGGTGACCCTCAGACGGACGGCGGGGCGCCCCTAAACGGAGGGCGGAGCGGCGCGCCCAGACGGCGGCAAGGGCCCCAGACGGTCGGGGCCGCCGCGGAAGGGAACGCGCTACTTGGCCTTCTTGCGGAAGAGGTCAAGCTGGTCGAAGTGCTCGGCGAGCAGGTAGTACACGGTGGGGCGCTGGCGGCGGTTGATGCCCTTGAACTTCTCGCCGACAGCCTTGATCGCTGCGTCCAGGGTCGCGTCGTCCTCGGTGCGGCCGAGCTTCTTCTTGAGGAAACTGTCGCGGACCCGGTCTGTCTCGGTCTTGTCGCCGAATGAGACAAGGGATGCGTCGGCGCTCTGCAGCGCGATGCCGCAGTGGCGGATGATGCCTGCAACGACCTCGTCGTCCGCATTCGGTGCCAGCTTCTTGACCTGCTCTGCCCAATCGACAGCCATGGATAGCTCCTCTTGTGACGGATCCGAGCCCGGCCGGGCCCTTGTCGGTCACCCTACTCAGGCGTAGGCGCGGATCATAGGCGTGACGCAGAGCACAATTGAGATATCCCTCCCAGTGCCGGCCTTAGGGCCTCACGCGGTCCGCACCGCTCCCGAGATGCGCCACGCCCATCCGTTCCATTCGTAGGCGGGCTCGAGGCCTCGGCTGCGCACCACATCGATCATTGCGGCCGGATCGTGCATGTAGCCCCGGAAACTGCGCCCGCCCACCCGCATCATCAGGTTGCCTGCGCCCACGAACGCACGTGAGGCGAGGTTTCGGGGCGGGTAGCTGAACACGATCGCACGCCGAGCATGACCCGCCGCGGCGCCGAGCAGCGCGGCGTAGTCCGGATAGCAGCAGACCACGCGGTGGAGGACGACGACGTCAGCCGGCTCAACGGCGTCGGGCGTCCCTGCGAGGTCCACGCCCAGACGGCGCGAGACACGGCCAGCCATCCCGGCGCGCCGGATGAGGCGTGCGGCGTCGGCCTCGTAGGAGTCCGACAGCTCGAGATTCTCGGACCGGGCGGCTCCGCGTGCGAGGAGCTCGAGCTGGATCTCGCCTGCGCCGCCGCCGATCTCGAGCACGCTCGCCCCCTCGAGCCCGGCACCCGCGAGGAAGTCCACGATCCTCTGCTCGACGGGGCGCAGGCCCTTCTTCTCGTACCGTCGCGTGATGCTCCGGGAGAAGCTCGCGTTGAAGATGGAGCGGTACCGCTCTGGATCGATGACGTCCCGAGCCGGGTTGTGCCGATCGGGGTTTTCGGGCGCGGGCCCGCAGCAGCCGGACATGCTGCCAGTATGCGGCACCGTTGACGCGCGCGGCATCGCCCGGGAGGGTGGGCCCATGGATGAGTCCCAGCTGGATCAGCCCCAGACGGATCGGACGGCGCCGGACCAGGCCGCGCCCGATCAAACGGTGCACGCGGACGTCTGCGTGGTGGGCGCGGGGCTCGCCGGGCTCGTGGCGGCGGTCGAGGCGGCGGACGCCGGGCGCGACGTCGTGGTCCTCGACCAGGAGCCACCGCAGTCCCTCGGCGGGCAGGCACACTGGTCCCTCGGCGGACTCTTCCTCGTCGACACCCCTGAGCAGCGGCGCCTCGGTGTGCACGACTCGCTCGCCCTCGCGCGGCAGGACTGGTTCGGCTCCGCCCAGTTCGACCGCCCCGAGGACTTCTGGCCGCGCCAATGGGCAGAGGCCTACCTCGATTTCGCGGCGGGCGAGAAGCGGGCGTGGCTGCACGGGATGGGTGTGCGGTTCTTCCCCGTGGTCGGCTGGGCGGAGCGCGGCGACGGACGCGCCGACGGCCACGGCAATTCTGTGCCCCGCTTCCACGTCACGTGGGGCACCGGGCCCGGCATCCACGCGCCGTTCCTCCGCCGCGCCCGCGCGCATGCCGACGCCGCCCGGATCCGCTTCCTGTTCCGGCACCGGGTCGACGAGGCGGTGACGCACGACGGCGCGGTGACAGGCGTGCGCGGAGCCCGCCTCGCGCCGTCGGACGTCGTGCGGGGGAAGGCGAGCAGCCGCGAAACGGTGGGAGAGTTCGCGGTGGAGGCGGGCGCCGTCGTGATCGCGTCCGGAGGCGTGGGCGGCAACCTGGATCTCGTCCGCTCGCTGTGGCCCGAGCGGCTCGGGACCCCACCGAGGACCATGGTGGCGGGCGTTCCCGCCCACGTGGACGGCCGGATGCTCGGGATCGCGGAGGCCGCCGGCGCGCGCGTGATCAACGGCGACCGCATGTGGCACTACACCGAGGGGATCCGCAACTGGGATCCAGTGTGGGAGAACCACGGGATTCGAATCCTGCCGGGGCCGTCCTCGGTGTGGCTCGACGCGGCCGGGCGCCGGCTGCCGGCGCCGCTGTTCCCGGGGTTCGACACGCTCGGGACCCTCAGGCACCTCCGTGGAACCGGGTACGACTACTCGTGGTTCGTGCTCACGCAGTCGATCATCGAGAAGGAGTTCATGCTCTCGGGGTCGGAGCAGAACCCGGACCTGACAGGGAAGGACGTGCGACTCCTGGCCTCGCGGGTGCTGCCCGGTGCGCCGGGGAGTGTCGAGGCGTTCAAGCGGCACGGGGCCGACTTCGTCGTGGCATCCACGCTGGGGGAACTCGTGACGGGGATGAACCGGGTGGGCGAGCCAGGGCTCCTGTCCGAGGCCGCCGTGCGCAGGGTGCTCGAGGCGCGGGATGCGGAGATCGAGAACGCGTTCGGCAAGGACGCCCAGGTCACGTTCCTTCGTTCGCACCGGAAGTATGTTGGCGACAGGCTCATCCGAGTGGCGGCGCCGCACCGAATCCTCGACCCGAAGCACGCCCCGCTCATTGCCGTCCGACTCAACATCCTCACGCGCAAGACGCTC
This sequence comes from Sinomonas sp. P10A9, assembly GCF_041022165.1. GTDB lineage: Bacteria > Actinomycetota > Actinomycetes > Actinomycetales > Micrococcaceae > Sinomonas > Sinomonas puerhi. The sequence goes on along the minus strand of NZ_CP163302.1, from coordinate 3,923,387 downwards.
GGAGGCCTCGAGACGGACCTGTCCGGCCGGTGCGTCTCGTCGTCCGGCGTTGCGGTTCCTGGGTTGTACGCCGCTGGCGAGGTTGCGGGCTTCGGGGGCGGCGGCATGATGGGCTACAACGCGCTGGAGGGCACGTTCCTGGGCGGCTGCCTGTTCTCCGGGCGGGTGGCCGGGCGCGCCGCGGCTGCACTTGCCTAGGCTCGTTGGGTCACGAGCGCGGGGCGAGCACCACCGTCACGTTCCGGTCGCCTTCGGGGAACGAATGCGAGAGCGCGCCGCCAGTCATTGGGGGGATCGGCTGGCGACGCGCTCTCTCCGGGCTTGGGGGGTACCCGGCAGTAATAAGCCTAAGGGGCCAACAGGCCCTGAACGCGGCATTTTTACGTTTTCATAACGGTGTCGCGCCAAGATAAGAGTCAGGTCTGCCGGGCGCGGACCTGACTCGGCGGCGCGTCCCACCAGCGCCGAGCCGCCCTCGTGAACGAGGGCTGGTCGGTGAAGCCGACCATGGCGGCGATCTGCCCGAGGCTCACGGACGTGCTCATGAGGAGGCGGAGCGCGGTCTCCCGCCGGGCGTCGTCGACGACGCCGCCGAAGGTGACGCCGGCCGCGGCAAGTTGGCGCTGCAGGGTCCGGGGATGCATGAACATCAGCCGAGCGACCCCTGCCAGCTCGACCTTGCCGGTCCCCAGGCTCTCGCGGACGGCGGTCTGGACTCGTGGCACCACGTCGTGGCCCTGCCCTGAGCTCTGCTCGTCGAGGAAGGCCACCGCGAGCTGGCGAAGCGTCTCGTTGACCCCGACCAGAGCCCGCCCGGGGAGGTCGGCAGGAAGCCTCAGGACCGCGGCGCTCTCGACGCCGCCCACGCGCACGGGTGCCCCGAAGAACGCCTCCACCGTCTCGAGCGGCGCCGCGGGCACGTACGGGAGCTCCACGCCCAGGAGGCCGTACCGGCCCCGGTTGAGGAAGGTGATGGTGCGGTGGATGAAGCCCAGGCCGAGGTCGATGGCCTGCACGGGGCCGCCGGCACCGGCCGGGCCGTAGAAGATGGCCGTCCCGTCCGGGTTCTCCCGCAGGCTTAGCGTCAGGACACGGCTGTGGACGGAGAGGTAGCGCGCAAGGGAATCCAGCGCCCCGCCGATGCTCGGCGAGTTGGTCATCGCGATGGCAAGGGGCCCCAGCACCGAGACCGACTGCAGCTTCGCCATCCGCAGCCCCAGGTCGGGGCACTCGAGTTCGTCGGCGGCGAGTTCGAGCATCGCGGCCGTCCTCGTTGCGGGAATGAGCATGTCGTCCAGGTCCAGGCAGCGCGGGGGAAGGCCCGATCGTGCTGCGAGGGAATCCGCGTCTCCGCCGAACGCCGTGGCGATGGTCCGGAACCCACGCAGGCTGGCAGACCGAAGGTAGCTCACGTGATCCATTGTCACCCAGGGTTAAGGCGATGTCGCCCAAAGCTAAGAACCTGCTTCCCGTGGGGGTGAGAATGGAAGCAGACCTCTGACCTCAAGGAGTTGTGATGTCCCTGCCACCGGTCCTCAGTGGCCCGCTGACGCTTCCCGTCCTGGCGTCGCCGATGTTCATCGTGTCGAACCCGGCGCTCGTGATCGCCCAGTCGAAGGCCGGCGTCGTCGGCTCCTTCCCGGCCCTCAACGCCCGCCCGGAGTCGGCATTGCGCGACTGGCTCGCGGAGATCACCGAGACCCTCGCCGCGCACACGGAGGCCAACCCCGACCGGCCAGCTGCGCCATTCGCGGTCAACCAGATCGTCCACAGGTCCAACGACAGGCTCGAGAGGGACCTCCAGGCGTGCGTCGACTTCAAGGTGCCGATCGTCATCACCTCGCTGGGCGCGCGCCCGGAGCTCAATGAGGCCGTCCACTCCTACGGCGGCGTCGTGCTGCACGATGTGATCAACAACCGGTTTGCCCACAAGGCCGTGGAGAAGGGCGCAGACGGGCTGATTGCCGTCGCGGCCGGCGCCGGCGGCCACGCAGGCACCATCTCGCCGTTCGCGCTGCTGAACGAGATCCGCGAATGGTTCGGCGGCCCGCTGCTGCTCTCGGGGGCACTCGCCCACGGCCGTTCGATCCTCGCGGCACAAGTGGCGGGCGCCGACATGGCGTATGTGGGGACAGCATTCCTCGCCACGCACGAGGCCAACGCCGTGCCCGGGTACAAGCAGATGCTCGTCGACAGCACCGCCGATGACATCGTGTACTCGAACCTCTTCACGGGCGTGCACGGCAACTACCTGCGCGGGAGCATCGCCGCCGCGGGGTACGACCCGGACAACCTCCCCGTCTCCAACCCGTCCGCGATGGACTTCGGCTCCGCCAGTGCCAAGGCCTGGCGTGACATCTGGGGTTCGGGCCAGGGCATCGGCGCCATCAAGTCCGTCGAGTCGGCGGCCGACGTCGTCGCCCGCCTGCGCTCGGAGTACGACGCCGCACTCGCCACGCCGATCTGGACGGGTACCCGCGCCGCGACGCTCGTCTAGCCGGTGTGTGGGGGCGCGCGTTCGACTCCACACGCAGAAAGGCCCCTGATCCGGTCTTCCCGGATCAGGGGCCTTCTTTTCGTTGCGGGGACAGGATTTGAACCTGCGACCTCTGGGTTATGAGCCCAGCGAGCTACCGAACTGCTCCACCCCGCGGCGCTTGATCTACTTTACACGAGCAGTGCCGCGTCGCGAAATCCGGAGGGAGTACGCCCGATTGCTCTGCGCGCGCACTGGGTAAATAAGCGCGCATGACCGACGCGAACGCAGCCATGACCGACCAGAACGCGGTACAGACTGAGCGCAAGTCGTCGACGGCCCCGGCGCCAGACGACGCACGCAAGCCTGACCGCATGCGCGAGGTGACGAAGCCGTCGTGGAAGTACATCGCGCTGAAGACCTTCCGCGAGTTCACCAAGGATGCCTGCCCCGACCTGGCAGCCTCGTTGACCTACTACGCGGTGCTCTCCCTGTTCCCGGCCCTCCTGGCCCTGGTCTCGGTTCTGGGAGTCTTCGGCCAGGCGGAGAGGACAGTGTCGGGGATGCTGGACATCGTCAATTCGATCGCTCCGGGCTCGGCTGCCGAGACCGTCCGCGGTCCCGTCGAGGAGCTGGTGCGGAGCCCAGCCGCGGGCCTCACACTGATAGTCGGCATCCTCGGCGCTGTATGGTCGGCCTCCGGCTATGTGCGGGCCTTCGGGCGTGCCATGAACCGCGTCTATGAGGTCAGCGAGGGGAGGGGATTCCTTCGACTCCGCGGGACGATGCTCGCCGTAACGATCGCGTCGGTGATCCTGATCGCGGCGGTGTCCGCGATGCTCGTCCTCAGCGGCCCCGTGGCGGAGGCCGTGGGGAACGTGATCGGGCTAGGGGGGTTCGCGGTCGCGATCTGGAGCATCGCGAAGTGGCCGGTGCTGCTCATCCTCGTGATGATCCTCATCGCCTCGCTGTACTACTTCACCCCCAACGTCAAGCAGCCGAAGTTCCGGTGGGTCACAGTGGGCTCGGTCATCGCGCTGCTCGTCCTGGCCTTAACCACGGCGGCCTTCGGGTTCTACGTGGCCAACTTCGGGCACTACAACAAGACGTACGGTGCGCTGGGCGGCGTGATCATCCTGCTCCTGTGGCTCTGGCTCGTGAACATGTCCCTGCTCTTCGGGGCGGAGTTCGACGCCGAGACCGAGCGCGGACGCGAGCTCCAGGCCGGTATCGGGGCCGAGCAGTCGATCCAGCTCCCGCCCAAGGACACGGTCCTGACAGAGAGGAGGGAGAAGGTCGCCGAGGATGACATCCGCCGCGCCCGGGAGCTTCGTCAGGGTCGCGGGCGTCCGCAGGAGTAGGCGGACCGGTCCGGACACGGCGGCGCCGTCACCGTCGGGGTGCCAGCGCGCCGTCGTGCGCGGTACGGGATGCGGTCGTCAGCCGAGGTGGTCCACGAGCTTGCCCGCGATGCCGTTGTACGTGCCCGGGGTGAGGGCCAGAAGGCGTGCCTCGGCGTCAGCGGAGAGGCCGAGGCCCGAGACGAACTCCTTCATGCGCGCGGCGTCGACGCGGTGGCCACGGGTGAGGTCCTTGAGCCTCTCGTACGGGTTGTCCATGCCCGGGACGCCCGCGATGGCCTCGGCGCGCATGACCATCTGGATCGCCTCGGCGAGCACTTCCCAGTTCGAGTCGAGGTCCGCGGCGAGGACACCCTCGGCGACGTCGAGCCGGTCGAGCCCCTTGGCCACGTTGGAGATCGCGAGGAGGGAGTGGCCGAACGCGACGCCGATGTTGCGCTGCGAGGACGAGTCGGTGAGGTCGCGCTGCCAGCGTGACGTCACGAGGGTTGCGCCGAGCGTATCGAGGAGCGACGACGAGATCTCGAGGTTGGCCTCGGCGTTCTCGAAGCGGATCGGGTTGACCTTGTGCGGCATCGTCGAGGACCCCGTCGCGCCAGCCACCGGGATCTGCGCGAAGTAGCCGATGGAGATGTAGCTCCAGATGTCGGTGCACACGTTGTGCAGGATCCGGTTGAAGCGCGACACGTCCGCGTACAGCTCGGCCTGCCAGTCGTGGCTCTCGATCTGCGTGGTCAGGGGGTTCCACGTGAGTCCGAGACCCTCGACGAAGGACTCCGAGACCTGCTGCCAGTCCGCCCGGGGCACGGACGCGACGTGCGCCGCGAAGTCGCCTGTCGCGCCGTTGATCTTCCCGAGGTACTCGGTGCGCCCGATCCGCGTGAGCTGCCGGCCGAGGCGGTGCGCCATGACCGCGAGCTCTTTGCCCAGGCTCGTGGGGGTCGCGGGCTGGCCGTGCGTGCGCGAGAGCATCGGCACGTCGCGATTGGTGCGGGCCATCTCGGCGATCTGGTCCACGAGCGCGCGGGCGGCGGGGAGCCACACGTCCTCGACGGCGCCCTTGATACCCAGCGCGTACGAGAGGTTGTTGATGTCCTCGGAGGTGCAGCCGAAGTGCACCATGGGGGTCAGGTCCTTGATGCCGAGGCCCTCGAGGCGCCGTCCGATGTAGTACTCGACGGCCTTGACGTCGTGCACTGTGACGGCCTCGATCTCCGCGAGCTCGCCGACCGAGGCGGCGTCGAACTCCGTGACGATCTTCCGCAGGCCCTCCTCCTGCTCGGCGGTGAGCGGACCCGCGCCGGGGAGGACCGAGCTGCGGGTCAGATGGATGAGCCACTCGACTTCCACCGCCACGCGGTCGCGGTTGAGCGCGGCCTCGGACAGGTAGTCGACAAGCGGCGCGACGGTCGGCCGATAGCGCCCGTCGAGCGGACCGAGGGCGATGTTCTGCGCGGCTGCCGGCCCGGCAGCCTCACCGGCGGCAAGGGAAAGACGTCCGGACGGGATGCGCGAGGATGAATCAGCCATGACCTCCATTCTTCCATGGCACTCCCGTGCCCTGCGGCTCAGCGGGGCTCGCCTGTCTTGTCCTCCACAGGTCGCGGGGACGGCATGTCGTCCACATACGACGCCGGGCCACACCGCGCGCTGCCGGGGGCGCCTAGCGTCGGGGATACCGCGGCGAACGGACGCGGAGGAGCGGGGGAGGGGACCATGACCGGAACGACATGCGGCCACGACGAGGCCGAACTCCGGGCTGCGGCGACGCAGCTCGCGAAGGCCCAGGACGAGGTCGACGAGGCGCGGGCGTCCCTGGGTCGGGCCGAGGCCGTCGAATGGGGCGGCCCCGCCGCTGCCGCCTTCGGCACCTCGACCGCCGCGATTGCTGCGCGGCTGGCCGCACTCGCGGCGGGCCTGGCCGGGCTCGCCATGGTGGCGGCGGCCCTGCAGGCCGACTCTGCGGCATGCTCTGGACTCCCGGGCGTGCGCGGTCCGGTCGGAGCGCCCGCATCCGGCCCCGCCTGGCTAGTGGCAGGACGACCTGTCGGCCCCATCGCGCCCCTGCCTGCGCCCACCCCCGCCCTGCGTCTTGAGACGCCGAGCGGCCCGGCCTTCACACGGGGTTCTGCCGGTCCGTCCGCTGGCCCGGGCCCCGCGGACGGGGCGGCCTGCAGATGACCGGATTCGCGGTGAGTGGTGAGGAGCTCCGGGACCCCTCGACGTTCGTCGTCACCGGTGGGGCGTCGTTCCGCGTCAATCTGGAGGCCCTCGACACGGCCATCGGCGCGCTCGCGTCGGCCGCTTCGGTGATCGCGGGCCTGCCCGTGTGCCTCGAGGCGGCCCGAGCGGCCGTATGGCGGGGTGCGTGCGCCGGAAGCGCCTCGGCAGCGGTGTTCGACGACGAGGCCGCGGCCCTCATCGGGCAGGCGGCGCGGGCGGCCCTCGACACTCGGGCCACCGCACGGGGCGTCGCTGCCGCCGCGTCCGGCTACCGCGCCGCCGAGGCGCAGATCGCCGGCGCCGCGGGCGGCCATCAGCTGATCATGCGCGGGCTCGTCTGGGGACTGGTTCCTCCGGGACTCTGGCGCGTCCCGGGGGAGGCCCCTGTGCGCGAAGGTGCCCAGAGCCTGCGGCTCCTCCTCGGTGGGGCCTCCGCGGTGCCCCCGCTCGTTCCGTGGGTCGTGGCCGGCGGGCCGCGCGACAGGATCAGCGTCGTCCGGTCCGAGGTCGCCGCGGGCTCGGAGGACGCCTCAACGTTCGCCTACGCGGGGAGGAGCCTGCAGCAGGCCCAGGGCGCGGCGACGCTCGACGACGGAACCAGCGTGCCGCCGTCGTCCGTCCTCGTGGAGCGCATCCCCAAGCCGGACGCCAGCGTGGCCGTCATCGTCACGGTGCCCGGGACGCAGACCTGGTCCCCGGACGATCCCGGAGGCGGCATCTTCGACGGCGAGGGCAACGTCGACGCCATGGCCGGAAGGGACAGCCACGCGCGGCAGCTCATCGAGCGCGCGCTCGCCGACCAGCAGCTGCGCGCCGGCGACGTCGTGGTCTTCAACGCCCACAGCCAGGGATCCCTGCACGTCTTCGGCCTGCTCGAGGATGAGGACTTCCGGAGGCGGCATCCCGTGGTCGCCGTGACAGTGCTCGGAGGTGTCCCGACGGCGTTCCGCGTTCCCGATGACGTCGCGGTGCTGAGCGTCGCGAACCGAGACGACGTGGTGCCCGGACTCTCGGGCCTCCCGCCCGTTCCGCGGCCGAACGTCGTCGATGTCCGGACCCCTTCCTACCCCGACGTCGGCAGCGGAGGGCTGCTTGACGCGGTGGTCACCGCCCACGGTCTCGATCGCTACGCCTCGGACGCCCGGGAGCTGGATGCCTCGACCGACCCCTCGGTCCGCGGCTACGCCTCGCTCCTCGGCGTCGCGGTGGGGACCGGGATCATCGGGACGGCCTCTGCCGGTGCCGGTGCGGGCCCCCGCCGCGAGCGGTTCGTCTACACGGGCACAGACACGACGACGCCGGCGACGCCGGCGACGCCGGGCGCGCCTAGTTCTTCCGCAGCCCTACGGCCCAGCCCGTCACTGCCGAGACAACCGAAATGATGATGGCGCCCAGGAAGGCGGTGAGGAAGGAATCGATCGTGAGGTGGACCGGCGTGTAGCCCGAGACCCACGCCGTCAGCCAGAGCATCGCGGCGTTGATCACCAGCGCGAACAGCCCGAGGGTCAGACAGGTGACTGGGAGGGACAGGAAACTCACGATGGGCCTGACAATCGCGTTGACCAGCCCGAAGATGAGGCCGATGAACAGATAGGCGATGACAATCCCCGCAGCCGAGCTCGCGTCGCCGGCGCCGGCGTTCGCGGCGACGCCCGCGGTCGAGGACGTAGTGATATCCATGCCGGGGAGGATCCACGCGGCCACCCACAGGGCGAGCGCGCTGACGATGACGTGCAGCAGGAAGCGCATGCGCCTATGCTCGCACAGCCCACTGTGCGGCCGCAGCCGAACCTTTCCGAGGCCCGCCTGTGGGGGGCCGCTACGCTGTATGGCATGACTTCACCGCTGAACGAGCACGAAGGCGGCAGCGAGGGCACCGGTGCCTCCGCCGCCGCAGCCGGCCCCACGGGCGTCACCCCTCGCCCCGTGATGAGCCGGCTCCCCAAGTACGCCGCTGGACGACCTCCGGCCCCGGTGGAGGGGCTCACCAGCTACAAGCTCTCCTCGAACGAGAACCCGCTCGCGCCGCTGCCGGCCGTGACCGAGGCGATCGTGCACGAATCCGCCATCAACCGCTACCCCGACGCCGTCGCGACGCGGCTCCGGGACGCGCTCGGGGCCTTCCTCGATGTCCCGGCGGACGACATCGTCACCGGCGGCGGCAGCCTGGGTGCCCTGAACCAGATCCTCGCTGCCTTCGCGGGGCAGCGCGAGGACGGCACCGAGGACGAGGTCGTCTACGCGTGGCGGTCCTTCGAGGCCTACCCGATCTCGGTCGGGCTCGCGGGCGCGAAGAGCGTGCAGGTCCCCGTGCTGCCCGATGGCCGCCACGACCTCGACGCGATGCTCGCAGCGGTCACGGACCGGACCCGGGTCATCCTGCTCTGCACGCCGAACAACCCCACGGGTCCTGCCCTGCGCCGCGACGAGACGGAGCGCTTCATCCGGGCCGTCCGGAGCGACGTGCTGATCGTCATCGACGAGGCCTACCAAGAATTCGTGCGTGATCCCGAGGCCGTGGACGGTATCGCGATGTACCGCAAGTACCCGAACGTCGCCGTGCTGCGCACCTTCTCCAAGGCGCACGGCCTCGCGAACCTCCGCGTCGGATACTCCGTGTCCCACCCGGAGGTAACCCAGTACCTGCGGATCGCCGCCGTGCCGTTCGCGGTGTCCACGATTGCCGAGAGCGCAGCGATCGCGTCCCTCGAGAGCTTCGCGGATGTTGTAGGAAGGGTACAAACCCTGGTCGATGAGCGCGACCGCGTGACGGCTGGACTCCGGGAGCTCGGCTGGGACGTCCCGGACGCCCAGGGCAACTTCGTCTGGCTCTCGCTCGGCGAGGCGACACCCGATTTCGCCCAGCGCGCCGCCGCGCAGGCGCTGTCGGTGCGCGCGTTCGGCACCGAGGGAGTCCGCGTCAGCATCGGGGAGCCCGAGGCGAATACGCGCTTCCTCGACCTCTGTAGGGTTTTCACAAGGGTTCCCCAGTCTTCCTAGAAGTAATCCACTTCGCGGCGGCCCAGTTCGACTCGGTAGAGTGACTGCTGGGCCGTCGCTCATATTCCGGCATCGGAATACATTCCCTCAGGGGAATATGAGGCGACGAACTCCACCCGGAGCCCCCGGGCTGGTCATTCGAAGGCAAGCGAGGAGGCGGTATGGGAGTCGAACTTCCCACTACCGAGTTCAGCGATATCCCCGATGAACTCTGGCTCGAGCTCGAGTCCCACGCCCATGACGGCGCTCAGGGCCATGCGGGTCAGGTGCAGCTTCTCGACGAGGAGGGGCGCTTCAAATCCGAATCGAAGCTGGCCCAGTCCATCAGCACCCTGAGTGAAGATTCCCTCCGTGGTATGTACCGCGATATGGCGATGATCCGCCGGTTCGACACCGAGGCGACCGCCCTCCAGCGGCAGGGCCAGCTCGCCCTCTGGGTCCCCCTGCGCGGACAGGAGGCCGCCCAGATCGGCTCGGGCACGGCAACTCTGGCGCAGGACTACGTCTTCCCGACCTACCGCGAGCACGGTGTTGCCCTCACACGGGGGATCGACCTCGCGGACCTGCTCCGCCTCTTCCGGGGCATCTCCAACGGCGGGTGGGATCCCAGAATCACGGGCTTCCACCTCTACACGCTCGTCCTCGCCGCGCAGGTGCCGCACGCCGTCGGGTATGCGATGGGCATGCAGCGGGATGCGGCGCGTGCGGCGGCACAGACCGCGACAGCACAGGGCGCGGCGGCACAGACCGCGACAGCACAGGCCGCGGCGGCGCCGGGGGCGGGACCCTCGGCCACGGCGGATGCTGGCGCGCCATCAGCCGAACCCGGTGCCGTCGTCGCGTACTTCGGTGACGGTGCGAGCTCCGAGGGCGATGTCCACGAGTCGATGGTGTTCGCGGCGAGCTTCAAGGCGCCCGTGGTCTTCTTCTGCCAGAACAACCAGTGGGCCATCTCGGTGCCCTCTGAGGTGCAGTCGCGCATCCCGTTGTTCAACCGGGCGAAGGGCTACGGCTTCCCGGGCGTCCGCGTGGACGGCAACGACGTGCTCGCCGTGCGTGCCGTCACCGAGTGGGCGCTCGAGCGGGCGCGCAGTGGCAAGGGACCCGTGCTCATCGAGGCGTACACCTACCGTCAGGGCGCGCACACCACGGCGGACGATCCGACCAAGTACCGGCTCAGCGACGAGGAGCAGTCCTGGGTGGCCAAGGACCCGCTGTCCCGCTTCGAGAAGTACCTCCGCGCCGAGGGCATCGCCGACGACGCGTTCTTCGCCCGGGTGGCCGCCGAGGGAGACGCGGTCGCGGCCAAGGCGCGCGCCGACGTCCTGGACTTCGTTGCTCCGTCCCTCGAGGACTCGTTCCGCAACGTCTACGCCGAGCCGCACCCGCTCATCGCCGAGGAACTCGCGTGGCACCGCGAGTACGAGGCCGGATTCGCGGACGAGAACTCCGGCAGCGCCCAGGAAGGCGGCCACTGATGCCCACCATGACCATCGCGAAGGCGATCAACGCGGGCCTCCGCGCGGCTCTGGGGCAGGACGAGACCGTCATGCTCATGGGCGAGGACATCGGAACCCTCGGCGGCGTGTACCGCGTGACGGAGGGCCTCAAGGCCGATTTCGGCGGAGAGCGCGTCATCGACAGCCCGCTGGCCGAGTCCGGGATCATCGGCACGAGCATCGGCCTCGCGCTGCGCGGTTACCGGCCCGTGGCGGAGATCCAGTTCGACGGCTTCGTGTTCCCGGGCTTCAACCAGATCACCACGCAGCTGGCCAAGATGCACTCCCGCAGCAAGGGCCAGCTCACGGTCCCCGTGACCATCCGCATCCCCTACGGCGGTGGTATCGGCTCGATCGAGCACCACTCGGAATCGCCCGAGGCGCTCTTTGCGCACACCGCTGGCCTGCGGATCGTCACGCCGTCCAACCCCCATGACGCCTACTGGATGACCCAGCAGGCCATTGCGTGCGAGGACCCCGTCATCATCTTCGAGCCGAAGCGCCGGTACTGGCTCAAGGGCGAGGTGGACACCGAGGACCCCGGCGCGAGCGCCGACCCGTTCCGCGCCCACGTGGTCCGCGAGGGCACTGACGCGACGGTCGTGGTCTACGGTCCGCTTGTCCCCGTGGCGCTCGCTGCCGCCGAGGCCTCCGCGGAGGACGGCCGCAGCATCGAGGTCATCGACCTGCGATCCATCTCCCCGATCGACTTCGATGCCGTCGTGGCGTCGGTGGAGAAGACCGGCCGCCTGATCGTGGCCCACGAGGCCCCGACGTTCGGCGGTATCGGCGGCGAGATTGCGTCCCGCGTCTCGGAGCGCGCCTTCCTCGCCCTCGAGGCACCCGTGATCCGCGTGGGCGGCTTCCACATGCCCTACCCGGTGGCGAAGGTCGAGGAGCACTACCTCCCGGACATCGACCGCATCCTCGAAGCCCTCGACCGCGCGTTCGCGTACTAGGAGCATCACGTGACCCAGCAGATCTTCACCCTCCCGGACGTCGGCGAGGGCCTCACCGAGGCAGAGATCGTCTCCTGGAAGGTCAGGCCGGGTGACGTCGTCGCGATCAACGACATCATCTGCGAGATCGAGACGGCCAAGAGCCTCGTGGAGCTTCCGAGCCCTTACGCGGGCACCGTCGTCGAACTTCTCGCCCCAGAGAACGAGACCATCGAGGTGGGCACCCCGATCATTGCGATCGGTGACGCGGCTAAGGCGCACGACGGCGGTGGCGCGCCGTCCGGCGCCCCCAGCGCCTCCGCTTCTGCCTCACCTGCGGCTCCGGCGGCCGCCACCTCGGCCGAATCGCCGGTTCCAACCGTGCAGGAGCCGGGGATCGAGAGCGCTCCGCTCGTGGGCTCGGGCCCCAAGGCCGATGCGGCCAAGCGCCGCCCGCGGAAGTCGGGCGCCTCGACTCCGCTCAACCAGCGTGCGGCCGAGCCGCTCGGCCAGCGGGTTTCGGCCCCGGTCAACCAGCGGACTGCGGAGCCCCGGCCGGCTTTGACGTCGCTCAGCCAGGGTGGTGCAGAGCCTCTCGGCCAGCGGGGCGCGGAGAGCCAGCCGAACCCCGTGGTCGGCCTGCTCGCCCGCGTCCTTGCGAAGCCGCCCGTGCGGCGCATCGCGAAGGAGCTGGGCATCAACCTCGCGGACGTCCCGGGCACGGGTGCGCGCGGCGAGGTGACGCGTGCGGACCTCGAGTCCTACCAGGCGCAGCGCGAGCGCGAGCAGGACGCCGCGCCGCAGTTCTGGGACCACACGACGTCCTCGGCGCATCGGCGTATCGAGGTCATCCCTGTTCGCGGTGTGCGCAAGGCGACGGCCAAGGCGATGGTGGACTCGGCATTCAGCGCACCGCACGTGAGCATCTTCGTGGATGTCGACGCTTCACGGACCATGGAATTCGTCCAGCGGCTCAAGAAGTCCCGCGACTTCGAGGGCGTGAAGGTCTCGCCGCTGCTCATCCTCGCGAAGGCCGTCATCTGGGCAGCCGCGCGGAACCCGAGCGTGAACTCGGAGTGGGTCACCACGCCGTCGGGCGCCGACGAGGTCCACATCAAGCACTACATGAACCTCGGCATCGCCGCAGCGACACCGCGGGGACTGCTCGTGCCGAACATCAAGGACGCACAGGACCTCTCCCTCAAGGAGCTCGCGATCGCGCTCAACGATCTCGCGACCACGGCTCGCGCGGGCAGGACGAAGCCCGCGGACATGCAGGACGGAACGCTGACGATCACGAACATCGGTGCCCTCGGCATCGACATCGGCACCCCGATCATCAACCCGGGCGAGGTCGCGATCGTTGCGTTCGGCACGATCAAGCAGAAGCCATGGGTCGTCTCCGGCGAGGTCATCCCGCGCTGGATCACGACGCTCGGCGGCTCGTTCGACCACCGCGTGGTCGACGGCGACCTGTCTGCGCGCTTCATGGCGGACGTCGCGGCGATCATGGAGGAGCCGGCGCTCCTGCTCGACTGACTCGGGGGACGGGTGCGGCGGCCGGTCCCGTCTGACGCCGCGCCTGCCTGTGCGCGAGGGAGTGACAGCACGTCTGCCAAGGCGCACGATGGATGCGTCAGCCAGGGCACCTTCTGGCGCGTGGCGCACCACCCCTAGGCTGCGGGAGGTTGGTCCTTGTGGCTGCATCCATGGACGCCGGGGCGGTGAGCGCCGCCCCGACAGGGCCGCACATCATCGCCCGTCTCGAGCGACTCGAGGTATGGAGTCTCTCCTACCTCTTCATCGGGATCATCGGGCTGGGGTTCCTGTTCACGTTCTACGACATCTTCGACATCAACGTCTCGTTCATCCAGACGTGCATCGAGCTGAACAAGGGCTGCACGCCGGAGACGGCGCTCGAGGCGCTCCCGCTGCCAGTGCTGCTCAATCTGGCCGGCTATGTGGTCGGCACGCTGGTCCTGAGTCCGATTGCAGACCGCATCGGCCGTAGGAACATGCTCATGATCACCATGCTGATCACGGGCCTCGGTTCGCTGTACAACGCGTTCGTGGGCGACTACGCGAACTTCAACATCGCGCGCATCATCACCGGTATCGGCATCGGCGCGGACCTCGCGATCGTCAACACGTACATCAACGAGATGGCGCCGCGCCACGCCCGCGCGCGGTTCACGACGATCATCTTCATCATGTCCGCGCTCGGCGCGTTCGTGGGCATCTGGCTGGGCCTCATCCTCACGACGCCGGCCACTCCCTGGCCGCTCGGGCTGCCGTTCGCGCTCGCCGGGCCCAATTTCGAGGCCGGCTGGCGGTGGATGTACGGGGTCGGCGCGATCCTCGCCGCCGTCGCCGTCCTGTTGAGGCTCGAGCTCCCCGAGTCGCCGCGCTGGCTCATCGGCCAAGGCCGCCTCGCGGAGGCCGACGTGGTGGTGCGGGACATGGAGGTGCGGGCTTCCAAGCATGGGCCGCTCGCCGAGCCCGTGGTGACGGACGTGCACGGGGCGACCAAGCCGCCGTCGCCCGTCCCCTACCGCGACCTGTTCGGCAACCCGCTCTACGTGCGCCGCATGATCCTGCTGTTCTTCGTGTGGTTCATCGGGTACATCACGGTGTACTCGTTCGCCGCGGGGTTCACCGTGGTGCTTGCGGCACTGCACTACCCGCCGCCCGAGGCCGGCGTGATCGCCGCGGTCGGCACGCTCGGGTTCGTGGCGGAGGCGGCGATCATGAGCGCGATCGTCGAGAAGCTCGAGCGCCGCTACTGGCTGCCGATCGGCGCCGCCGTGACGCTCATCGGCTCGCTCGTGGTCGCCGTCGCCGGGAACAACGTGGGGATCGCGTTCATCGGCGCCATCCTCATCTTCGCGGGCTTCAACCTGTGGGTGTCCCCGACGTACGCGCTCACCGCTGAGTCCTTCCCGACCCGTGCCCGGACCACAGGCTTCGCGATCGTCGACGGCGCGGGCCACATCGGCGGCGGCATCGGCGTCATGGTGATCACGCCGATCCTGCCGATGCTCTCGGTGATCGGCGCCCTGGGCCTCATCTCGGTGTTCCTCGTGATCGCCGCGATCCTCGTCCAGTTCACGCCGCACACGCGGAACAAGCATCTGGACCACATCTCGCCGTAGGGGGTGGTGACGCACGACGTCGGGGGCGCACCTGCGCGAGGTGCGCCCCGGACGTCGTACTCGCCTCAAGGCAGGAATGGCCTCACATGAGCCCGATCTGCTGGTAGAACGTGAGGTTGTCCCAGAAGAGGAACTCCTCGTTCATGGTGCCCTGGCGGTTCCAGATGCCCACCGTGGCCATGTTGATTGCATAGGGTTTGCCGGTGGGCTGGATGAAGCCGCCCTTCCCGTTCGGCATTGGCCGGGTGAACGTGCCGCGCATGACTCCGGTGACGGCGGTCAGGGAGTCGTGGGCGATCCGGAGCGGGTGGACCTCGATGCGTGTGTCCGGTCCCCAGACGAAGAGGCCTGCGAGATCCTCGATGTGACGCTGGATCCCGTCGGTGTAGTGGCCGTCCGGCCAGTGCACGCGGATGTTCTCGGCGTGGCTCTCATGGAGGCGCGCCCAGTCGGCGTGGGAGAAGACCTCGAAGTCGAGAGTGTCGAACGTCTCGAGATGGTCCCTTTCTGCGTCGTTGAGGTGCATGGGGAAGGGCGGCGTGGCGACACCGCCGGCCGCGGGATCGCCCATAAGCGGCCCCGGGCCGGGCTGGTCGGCGTGGGCGGCGCCCGAGGACACAGCGGTGAGGGCGAGCGCACCGAAAGCTGCAGCGCTGCCTGTCGTCAGGAGCTGGCGGCGGTTGAACATAACGAACCTCCTGTCATCCGGAGCCTCCGACTGGAGGCTCCTTGAGGGACAGTAGACCTATTTAGTTGAAGATACAAGTAAATCGATAAGCTCACCCCCGGCCTCGGTACGCGAATGGCCGTCGGGCTCGCACGATGGAAGACTTGGCCTGTGCCGCCTCACTCCCGTCCAGCAGCCGCCCCGCGGACCGTCCGCACCGCCGTCGCGCGTGTGCTCAGCGAGGTGTTCCAGCCGCCGTTCACGATCGCCGCCGCACTGTTGCTGAGTCCCGCGGCGAGCCCAGGGTGGCCGGGAACGTGGTGGTTCGGCGGCGTGGCGGCCCTGTTCACGTGTGTGCTCCCCTTCGTGATCCTGATCGGGCTCGTGCGTGCCGGGAAGGTCGTGGACCACCATGTGAGCGAGAGGTCGCAGCGTGCGCCCGTGCTCGCGATGGCGATCGTGTGCGTGCTGGCAGGGCTCGGGCTGCTCATCGCGCTCGGGGCCCCGGCGTCCGTGCTGGCGATGGTGGCCGCCCTCATCGCAGGGATCGCGGTGCTTGCCGTGGTCAGCCTGTGGTGGAAGGTCAGCGGACATGCCGCCGCCGTCTCGACGGCCGCGGTGTCGATGCTCTTGCTGTTCGGCCCCGAGTGGTGGCCCCTCGTGCTCGTGGTCCCGGCCGTAGGCTGGGCCCGCGTGGTGCTGCGCGCGCACACGCCCGCGCAGGTGGTGGCGGGGGCCGTCTTCGGGCCGCTGGTGATCGTGGGGCTGTGGCAGGTCTTCCTCAACGTCCTATAAATACCGAGATCATCTGAATAACTGCATAATAGATATTTCCTCAACCTAATCCGTGGACCTACGCTGGTCACCATGGAGACGCGACATTTGAGGTACTTCGTTGCCGTCGCCGAGGAACGCCACTTCGGCCGCGCGGCCCAGCGTCTCCACATGGCCCAGCCGCCCCTGTCCCAGCAGATCAAGCAGCTAGAGGAGCAGCTCGGCGCCGCGCTGTTCGAGCGCACTACACGCAAGGTCGAGCTCACACCCGCCGGCGAGCTTCTCCTCGAGCGGGGCCGCCGCATCCTCCAGGACCTTGAGGAGCTCGAGTCGGATGTGGTCCAGGTGGGCCGTGGCGCCGCCGGCGTGCTCCGCGTGGGCCTCTCCGGCTCGGCCACCTACCGACTCCTCCCGCCGCTCGTGCAGCGGGTCCGCAGCGAGATGCCGGGCCTCCGGCTCACGGTGCGCGGGGAGATGCTCACCCCCCAGATGGTGGACGACCTCGAGGAGGGCAGGCTCGACGTCGCCGTCCTCCGCCCACCCGTCGACTCACCGGACGTGGAGCTCGACTACCTCGAACAGGACCGGCTCGTCGCCGCGCTCCCTGCGGACTCGCCGTGGGGCGAGCAGGCCGAACTGGACCTCGCCGAGCTCGCGGGGGAGTCCTTTGTGGGCTACCCCACGCAGTCGGTCGTGACAAGGATCTTCCGAGACGCGTGCCGACGCGAGGGGTTCATCCCGCGCGTGGTCCAGGAGGCCGCTGAGACCTCGACACTCCTGGCGCTCGTCGCGGCCGGGATGGGGATCGCCCTCGTCCCGATGAGCACGCGCGGCTTCGCCTTCCAGGGCATCGAGTTCCGTCCCGTCCGCAATGCACCCTCCGTCGACCTCGCGGTCGCGTGGCGCCGCGGCGCAAGGACGCCGCTCGTCCGCCGCTTCCTGACGCTCTTCGACACCGTGTCCGCACCGGGGGTTTCCCCCGCCGCCGGTGCGCACGACGGCGCGCCCTCACCGGTCGCCGTCGTCCGCACCGCACGCCTTGCCTCGCCCCCGGCGGCACCCGTTGCTGCAAGCCCGAGTGCCGCCCCCAACGCCGCCCCCAGCGCCACCCCCAAGGAGACAGCGCATGAAGATTGAGCGCATCGAGGCGATCCCGTACTCGATCCCGTACACCCATCCGCTGCGCTTCGCGAGCGGCGAGGTGCTTGCGGCCGAGCACGTGCTGATCCGGATCCACACGGACGAGGGGCTCGTGGGCGTTGCAGACACACCGCCGCGCCCGTACACGTACGGCGAGACGCAGGCCTCGATCATCGCGGTGGTGCGGGACATCTTCGGCCCCCAGCTGACCGGCCTCGATCCGCTCGACCGCGGGAAGGCCCAGGCGATCATGGCGCGGACCATCCACAACGACACCGCCAAGGGTGCCGTGGACATCGCCCTGTGGGACCTCATCGGCACGTCCCTCGGAACGCCCGTGCACAAGCTGCTGGGCGGCTACGCCGATGGGATGCGGGTCTCCCACATGCTCGGCTTCAAGCCGGCCCAGGAGCTGCTCGAGGAGGCCCAGCGCTTCAGCGAGCAGTACGGCATCACCACGTTCAAGCTCAAGACCGGCCGCCGCCCTCTCAGCCTCGACGTCGAGGCCGTGCACGTGCTGCGCGAGGGGCTCGGGGATAACGTGGAGATCTACCTCGATGCCAACCGAGGCTGGACCGCGAACGAGGCCATGGAGGTGCTGCGCCGCACCGACGGCCTGGGCCTGACTGCCCTCGAAGAGCCGTGCGACGCCTCCGAGGCGATGGGCCGGCGCCGCCTCGTGGAGCAGTCGCCGATCCCGATCACGGGCGACGAGTCGGTCCCGACCCCCGGCGACGTCTCGCGCGAGCTCCTCTCGGGCGGCTGCAACGCGATCTGCATCAAGACGGCGCGCAGCGGCTTCACGCAGGCCACCGAGATCCTGGGCCTGTGCACAGGGCTCGGCGTGGACGTGACGATGGGCAACCAGATCGATACGCAGATCGGCTCACTCGCCACCGTAACGTTCGGTGCAGCGCACGAGGCGAGCCAACGCCGCGCTGGCGAGCTCTCCAACTTCCTCGACATGGCCGACGACCTCCTCGCCGAGCCGCTCACGATCCGCGACGGCGTGATCCGCGTCCGCGAAGCGCCCGGCGTCGGCGCCGAGATCGACGAGGACAAGCTCGCCCGCTACCGCCAGGACGCGTAGGGCACGCCCGCCCGACCGCTCACCCGACCTCTCACTCCGACCGCCGAGGAGGCACCCGCATGCTGTTCATGGCCCGCATGGACGTGACGTTCCCGCCGCACCTGACCCCTGAGCAGATCGCGGACCTCCAGGCCCGCGAGAAGGAGTACTCCGGCTCGCTCCAGCACTCGGGCAAGATGGCCGGGATCTGGCGGATCGTGGGCGAATACGCCAACCACTCGCTGTTCGATGTGGACTCCAACGACGAACTCCACGAGATCTTGAGCGGCTTCCCCATGTACCCCTACATGAAGATCAGGGTCACGCCTCTTGCGAAGCACCCGAATTCGATTCGGTGACCTCGTCGCGCCTGCCTCGGCGCATGACGACGATGAACGACACGAGGCCGCCGA
This sequence comes from Sinomonas sp. P10A9, assembly GCF_041022165.1. GTDB lineage: Bacteria > Actinomycetota > Actinomycetes > Actinomycetales > Micrococcaceae > Sinomonas > Sinomonas puerhi. Next base: position 3,904,675 of record NZ_CP163302.1, on the reverse strand, counting down.
CGAACACGAGCCCCGCCACCCAGGTGTTGACGCGCAGGCCGAGGATGAGGTTCGCGAAGTCGGAGCGCATGAGCTCGACGATGAAGCGCCCCGATGTGTAAGCCATAACGTACAGCGCGAACTCCGCACCGCGGGGGAGCCTGAAGCGGCGGCCCAGCCAGAGGATGAGGAGGCCGCCGGCCACGCTCCACAGCGCCTCGTAGAGGAACGTGGGCTGGAAGTAGCCGATGACCACCGCGGTGCCGTCCGCGTTGTGTGCCGCGGCGCCCGTGGACGGGTCCATCTGGTGGATCTCGAGGCCCCACGGGAGGGTGGTCGGATCTCCGTAGAGCTCATTGTTGAACCAGTTGCCGAGCCTGCCGATCGCCTGGGCGAACAGCAGCCCGGGCGCGAGCGCGTCGGCGAAGGCAGGCAGCGGCACCTTGGCGCGGCGGCCCCCGATCCACGCGCCCAGGCCGCCGAGGGCTATCGCCCCCCAGATCCCGAGGCCGCCGTCCCAGATCGCAAACGCGTTCCACGGGTTCCTCCCCGGCAGGAAGTACAGCTCGGGGTCCGTGATGACGTGGTAGATGCGTCCGCCCACGATCCCGAACGGCACGGCCCACAGGGCGATGTCGAGGGGCTGGCCCGACTCGCGGCCGCGCTTCACCCAACGCCGCTCCGTGAGCCACCACGCGAGGATGATGCCCGCGATGATGCACAGCGCGTAGAAGTGGATTGACAGCGGGCCGATCTGGATTGCGTTGACGGTCGGCGAGGGCAGGTAGGCCGGGACCGCCGCGGCCGCCAGCGCCGTCATGCGAGCTTCCGCACGGCGTCTTCGACGGCACGGTGGAACGTGGGGTACGCGTAGATCATCTGCCTCAATCTGGTCAGCGGCGTCCGTTCGTGGACGGCGAGGGTGAGCATCGAGAGCACCTCGCCTCCCGTCGGGCCCGCCGAGGTGGCGCCGACGAGGATGCCGCGGTCGGTGTCCGCGACGAGTTTGATGATCCCACGGTTCCCTGACTTGTGGATCCAGCCACGGGTGGAATCAGGGATCTGCGAGATCGCGGTGGCGACGGAGAGCCCCTGCTCCCGCGCCTGCTGCTCGGTGAGGCCGACGGCGCCCACTTCAGGGTCCGTGAACGTCACCCGGGGCACGGCCTGGTATTCGGCGGCAGTCTTGGTGTCCCCGAGGATGTGGGCGGCGGCGATTCCGGCCTGGTACATCGACATGTGCGTGAAGGCTCCGTGGCCGGTGATGTCGCCGATCGCGTAGACGCCGTCGGCGATGCGCAGGTGGGGGTCGGTCTCGACCGTGCGGCGCGTTGTGTCGAGGCCGAGGGAGGCCAGCCCGAGCCGCTCGAGGTCCACCCTGCGGCCCGTCGCGACCAAGAGGCGCTCCGCGGTCAGTCCGCGGCCTCCCGCCTGGACCGTGAAGGACGTCCCATCGTGGCCCACGGACTCGGCCGCGCTCCCCGTGCGGACGTCAAGGCCCTCGGCCTTGAGCACGTCTTCCACGAGCGCACTCGACTCGGGCTCTTCGAGCGGGAGGATCCGGTCCAGCGCCTCGAGCACTGTGACCCGCGTGCCGAAGCGTGAGAACGACTGCGCGAGTTCAAGTCCCACCGCACCGCCGCCCAGCACGATGAGCGATTCGGGGGCTTCCGTCGCGGCGACCGCTTCTCGGTTCGTCCAGAACGGCGTGCCGGCCAGACCCGGGATCGGCGGGACGGCGGGGTCGGTTCCCGTGTTGATGAGGATCGCCCTGCCCGCCTCGAACTCCCGTTCGCCGACGCGCACGGTCCTCGGGCCCGTCACCTCTGCGGTTCCGCGGACAAGGCGCCCGCCCGCCTTCTCGAAGCGTTCGACGGCGACCGTGTCGTCCCACGTGTCCGTCGCCTCCTCGCGGATGCGCTTGGCGACCGGCGCGAAGTCGGGCACGGTATCGGCAGCTCCTGCCAGGTCGGCGACGCGCCGGGCCTCGGCGAGCGAGTCCGCGGCCCGGATCATCATCTTCGTGGGAATGCAGCCGTAGTACGGGCATTCGCCGCCCACGAGGTTCTTTTCGATCCCGACCACCGTGAGCCCGGCCCGCGCGAGCTGCGCGGCGGCCGACTCCCCGCCGGGACCCATGCCGATCACAATGACGTCTGCCGATTCGGCCATGGCCGACTCCTTCTCTGTGGGTGGTGCTTCCCTAACCATCCTCCGCTTATGCGCATGGTCCGTTCTGTGCACTCGTTCACAGAACGGCGGCGCCGGCGTGCGTAGCGTCAGCTTCATCGGCGGATCCGCCGACCAGAATCCAGGGAAGGCAGGAAGTCATGTCAGCTTCAATGTCAGCGCAGCATGCGGGAAGCGTCACATCGACCTGGGGTCGCCGCGCGGCGGCCGGGGTGCTCGGGGGCTTGGCGGGAGGCGTGGTATTCGGCATGCTCATGGCCATGATGGGAATGCTCACGACGATCGCCTCGATGGTGGGATCGCACTCGGCGTGGGTCGGGTTCGGTGTCCACCTCATGATCTCGGTGGTCTACGGGCTGGTCCTGACGCTGCTCTTCACCCGGTTCCTGCGCTCGTACGGAAGGGCGGCGGCGTCTGGGGCCGTGTTCGGCGTGGTCCTGTGGGTGATCGGCCCGCTCATGGCAATGCCGATCATGCTCGGCATGCCGGTGTTCTCCATGGACGCCACCGCGATGATGTCCCTGATGGGCCACCTCGTCTATGGCATCCTCGCCGCGCTGGTCGCCGTGCGGGTGCTCAAGGCCCGCAGGGCATGAACGAGGAGTGCGGCGCTGAGCTCGCCTCCGGGGCAGGGAAGGCACGTCCCTGGTCCCCGGAGGCGCGCGAGGCCGATCCGTTCGACCCGCTGCTCGCATCAGGCGCCTTCGCGTGCCTGACCGAGGTGGAGCTGTTTGCGGACCTCTCGGCGGCCGAGGTGGCCGAGATGGACCTCATGGCGCCGTCCAAGCTCCTCCGCCGCGGCGAACTGCTCTACAGCCAGGCCCAGCCGGTCAGCGCCCTGTTCATCCTCAAGACCGGCCGCATCCGGGTGTTCCGGGTCGCCGAGGACGGCAAGGCCCTGACCCTCGCGATCCTCGAACCCGGCGCCGTGTTCGGCGAGATGGTGCTCGTGGGCCAGCGCATGTACGACTCCTACGCCGAGGCGATCGAGGACTCCCGCGTGTGCCAGCTCGGGGTGGAGGACGTCGAGCGCTTCCTCCTCTCGGATCCGCGCATCGCCGTGCGGGTCTCGCGACTCCTCGGCGAGCGGGTAGCGGAGCTCGAGGGGCGCCTCGCCGACCTCGCCCTCCGGCCGCTCCCTGCCCGGGTCGCCTCCACGCTCCTGAGCATGGCGGGATCTCCGGCGCCCTCCCGGTTCGGGCGCACGACGCCGACCGTGCGGCTCACGCACGAGCAGGTCGCGGGGCTTCTGGGCGCCACCCGCGAGGCCACGAGCAAGGTCCTCTCCGAGTTCGCCTCCCGTGGGCTCATCCGGCAGGGCCGTGGCCGCATCGGCCTTCAGGACCCTGCAGGGCTGCGCGCGATCGCCCGCGGTCCCCAGTGACTCTGACCGGAAGAATGATCGCCTTCGATCAGGGAAGCGGCATTACCATCCGAGAAGAAGCGCTATGAGTCTGGAAACGAGCTTGCCGCGTCGGTTCGGTCGTACGCCGCGGCAGTCCGGGCCGAGATCCATGCCCGGATGATCGGATTCGCCTCATCGCGGCTCGTAAGCCCAACCCGCAATCCACGACACCCCGAGGACCCCGACCATGACACTGCCACACCGCCTTCCGCGGCTAGCGTCCCTCGCCGCCCTGCCGATCCTCGCCCTGACGTTGTCCGCCTGCGGAGGCGGCGGCAGTCCTCTCTCGACGTCCTCGGGCTCCGCCTCCGCGGGCGCCCCGCTCGTCGTCGGCTCGGCGAACTTCACCGAGAGCGAGATCCTCGCGGACGTCTATGCCGGTGCGCTCAACGCCGCAGGCGTCCAGGCAACGACCAAGACCGGGATCGGCTCCCGCGAGGTCTACATCAAGGCACTCCAGGACGGCTCGATCGACCTCATTCCGGACTACTCGGGCAACCTCCTGCGGTACTTCGACAAGAACGCCACAGCGAGCAGCCCCGCGGATGTCATGGCGGCGCTGCCAGGCAAGACCCCGCAGGGGCTCGCGGTCCTGAACCCCGCCAACGCCGAGGACAAGGACTCGATCGTTGTCACCCAGGCGACCGCGGACAAGTACTGGCTCAAGAGCCTTGCGGACCTCGGCAAGGTCTGCACTGAGATCGCCCTCGGCATGCCGCCCGAGGCCAAGGATCGTCCGCAGGGCCTGCCTGGGCTCAAGTCCAAGTACGGCTGCGAGCCGAAGCAGTTCGTTCCGATGAGCGACGGCGGCGGCCCCGTCACGCTCAAGGCGCTCCTGGACAACCAGATCCAGGCGGCGGACATCTTCACGACCTCGCCACTCATCGCCCAGAACCATCTCGTGACCCTCGAGGACCCGCAGAACCTCTATGCGTCCCAGCAGGTGATCCCGCTGGTCCGGGCCGACCGGGTCGGGGACAAGGCGAAGCAGACTCTCAACAAGGTCCAGACTGCGCTCACCACGGCGGACCTGGTCAAGCTCAACGACGAGGTGTCAGGCTCCGCCAAGCAGGATCCGAAGGCCGCCGCGGACGCGTGGCTCAAGGAGAAGGGCCTCGCTGGCTGACGCGCGCCGGGGCCACCGTCATCTCCCCGTCGGTGAGTGTGGCCCCGGCGGCCCGAAAGGGTGCGGGAGGCTGGCCCCTGCGGAAGGCGCCATCCGCAGTGTGGGCTGCCTCGTCTGCACTGCCTTCAACTCAGCGGAAGCGGATGGTTCACCCGGTGCGCGGGCCTGCCTACAGTCGATCCGGCAGCGCACTGAGTGACATGGATCACAGAGGGGTCAGGCCGCTCCCTTTGCGACGTCAAGGAGTTGAGGCGCGATGACAGAGGTCGGCAGGCAGTCGGGGGTCCACGCGACGGGAACTGCCCGCGCGCGGTCACTGAAGTTCTCGACCGACGGGATTCCCGCTGCCAACCGGGTCGAGCTGTGGACGATCCACAACGCGAAGGCGCTCATCGCACTCGACATCCGGACCATGGACGATTCGCCCCTCACGGCGGCTGAGATCAACCTGCATTTCCCTTCGATCAAACTGGCCCAGGTGCGGGGCAGCGCGCAGGTGATCGAGCGGAACGAGCCATACATCCGCAGGAATCCGACGGACGTCATCGGCGTGTTCTTCGCGCTCAAGGGCGAGGCGTTCTTCTACTACCCGGGCGGGTTCGAGACGCTCAGGCCGGGGCAGGCCGTCATCTACGACGCAGACCAGCCGTACATGCGCGGGTTCCACCGCGGCGTCGAAGAGATGGTCCTGACCATCCCGCGCGACGACTACCTCGCGCTCTCCGGCGGCAAGCCGCTCCTGCGGCCTGTGGTCGTCGACTTCCATGAGGCCGGTCCGGCGAACCGGCACATGCTCGCGCTTGCGCGGCTCGTCCGGGACGCGCTCGCCGAGGGGATGGGTGCCGGGGCCACAGGTGGGGCTCCGCTCGACTCAGGTGCCGTCGAGTCGACGTCCCTCGAACTCCTTCGCCTCCTCGTGGCAGGGCGGGGCGGGGGAACGCCCGAGGGGTACCTTGCCGCGGCCAAGTGCTTCATCGAAGACCACCTCGGTGATCCCGGTCTGTGCCCGGCCCAAGTGGCCGACGCCGTCGGCATCAGCGAGCGGCACCTCACCCGCGTGTTCGCCGAGGCGGGCGAGCCCCCTGCCGCCTACGTTATGAGCCGCCGACTCGAACGCGCCCGCGCCATCCTCGAAGACGGTTCAGAGCGTACGACGCCGATCGCGGCGCTGGCTTCCCGGTGCGGCTTCTCCTCGCAGGCCTACTTTGCCCGCGTGTTCAAGGCCCGCTTCGGCACAACGCCGCTCAAGGCCAGGCGCGAGGCATGCAGTGAGGGTCTTGTGCTTCCCGCACATGACCCGCTGTTGGGCGGGACGTTCAACCCTCAAGGAATCGGATCAGAAGGGGGCTGACGCGGTCGGGGAACTCGTAATGAGCGAGGTGCCCCGCGCCCTCGATCTCGTGATATTCGATACCGGGCACCAGCTCACGCAGCCTGCTCATAGATGCCCTCGGAATCTTCTGATCCTGCGCCCCGTAGGTGAGCAGCACGGGGATGCCCTGGGCCGCGATGCTTCGGTAGCAGGAGGTAGCGTCATGCAAGGCGTCGCCTCGCAGGTTGGCCAGGATCGCCCTGCGCTTTCCGCGATAGCGGAACTGCTCGATGACCTCGCGTTCGAGTGAGGCCCTCGTCTCAGGTGAGACGAGGGCATCCGAGAGGTCTGCGAGCTTGCGGTCGCTCATCATCTGCAGGACGAGTTCCCCGACAATGGGCCGGACGAGGAGCCGGTATGCCGCGCCCTCTTGCCCCGGGAGCTGATCGAAGAACGGTGCCAGGAGGGCGAGCCTGGTGACGGCGCCTGGACGCTCTGCCGCGAAGCAGGCGGCGATGCTTCCCCCCTGAGACGTACCCACCACGCGGACCGGCTCCGCGATACCAAGACGGTTCAACAACTCCGTCAGCTGCACGTTGTAGAAATGGCGGTCGTACCTCTTCAGTTCCGGCCTGTCCGAGAAGCCGTGACCGAAAAGGTCGTATCGAAGCACCCGGAAACCCGCCTCGCACAGAGGCCCGACCGTCTGATTCCAGGTAATGTAGGGTGCCGCGTTGCCATGGATCAGGACGACGGTCTTGGCACCCGAGTCGCCGCGGAGTTCGTAGTGTGTAACGCCTGCCGAAAGCTTCACGAAACTGCCGGGCAGGCTGCCTCGTGTCTCGTCCGTCAGAGCCTGCTGTCGGGTACCCAACATCTCCACTCCCGCCCGTGCCGTTAGGAGCGAGTATGGGATGCCTCGGACATCCTGTATCGGGTCAAAGGCCCCTCGTTTTTGCACTTGTCGGACGCGTTTTTGACCCTCGGGGACCAGACAGGCGATAGGACCACAAGACCACTTGTGATCCTGAACACTCGACGGCATGGCAACTACCTCCATTGATCCCCGCGATCTGCGGCACGCGTTCGGGCGCTTCGGCACCGGCGTCACGGTCGTCACGACCCGCAACGACGAGGGCGAGGCCCATGGCGCCACCGTGAGCGCTTTCACCTCCGTTTCCCTCGACCCGCCGCTCGCGCAGGTCACGCTCATGCGCGAATCCAAGCTGTCGACCTACGTGTCGGGGCAGCCGTTCGCGATCAACATCATGAGCGCCGCGCAACAGGCAACGTGCCTGCATTTCGCAGGCAAGCCGATGACCGACGGCCCGGTGTGGGGTGCGAGTGCCACGGGCGTCCCCGTCCTCGCGGGCAACGCGGCGACCCTCGAGTGCCGTCCGTGGGCCGTGTACGACGGCGGCGATCACCTCATCGTCGTCGGCGAGGTCGTTGCCCTCGAGATCACACCGGGCGCCCCCCTGTTGTTCTTCGGAGGGAAGTTCCACCACCTCGGCGGCCTTGTCGGCGGGGCTCCATGGGATTTCTGCGGCGACGGCCACCTCACCCAGTTCACGTCCGTTCCGCAGTTCGCCGCCGTCTGACCCCGGACCGCCACCGAGCCCAAGGCCTCACCCGCCCACCCCAGGCCGCGGCAGCGCCGCCGTCGACCTCACGAAAGGAAAGCTCCACCATGACCGAAACCCTCGAGAACCCCACGAACACCATCCCGGACATGAGCGCCCGCACCACGCCGGCCAACCCCCTCAAGCCGCAGACCGGCGACGAGTACATCGCCTCCCTCCAGGACGGCCGCGAGGTGTGGATCTACGGCGAGCGCGTCAAGGACGTCACGACCCACCCCGCCTTCCGCAACTCGGTGCGCATGGTCGCGCGCCTGTACGACGGGTTCCACCACGACGAGACGGCGGGCAAGCTGCTCGTCCCCACGGACACCGGCTCCGGGGGCCTCACGCACCCCTTCTTCAAGGCAGCCCGCAGCGTCGAGGACCTCAAGGCTTCGCGCACCGCGATCGAGACGTGGGCGCGGATGTCCTACGGCTGGCTCGGCCGCTCGCCGGACTACAAGGGCTCCTTCCTCGGAACCCTCGGCGGAATGCCCGAGTATTACGAGCCGTACCAGGACAATGCCAACCGCTGGTACAAGGAGTCCCAGGAAAAGGTCCTGTACTGGAACCACGCGATCGTCAACCCTCCGGTAGACCGCCACCTTCCTCCGGAGGAAACCGGGGACGTGTTCATGAAGGTCCACAAGGAGACCGACGCGGGGCTCGTCGTCTCCGGTGCCAAGGTGGTGGCGACCGGCTCCGCGATCACGCAGTACAACTTCATCGCGCACTACGGGCTTCCGATCAAGCGCAAGGAGTTCGCGCTCATCTGCACCGTCCCCATGGACTCTCCCGGCGTGAAGCTGATCTCGCGCGCCTCATACTCCCATCAGGCCGCAGTGATGGGCACGCCCTTCGACTACCCGCACTCCTCGAGGCTGGACGAGAACGACGCCGTGTTCGTGTTCGACAACGTGCTCGTTCCATGGGAGAACGTCTTCTCCTACGGCGACATCGACAAGATGAACAACTTCACCCCGGCCACGGGCTTCCTCAACCGCTTCTCGTTCCAGGGCGTGATCCGCCTGGCGGTGAAGCTCGACTTCATCGCGGGACTCCTGCTCAAGGCTCTCGAGATCACGGGCACCAAGGACTTCCGCGGCGTGCAGACGCGCGCCGGCGAGGTGATCGCCTGGCGCAACATGTTCTACGCTCTCGCCGACGGGATGGCGCTCAACCCGGATGCGGGCCCCAACGGGACAGTCCTGCCCAAGGTCGACTACGCGATGGCCTATCGGGTCTTCATGTCGGTCGGCTACCCGCGGATCAAGGAGATCATCGAGCAGGACGTGGCCTCAGGGCTCATCTACCTCAACTCGAGCGCGCTCGATTTCAAGACCCCGGAGATCCGCCCGTACCTCGACAAGTACATCCGCGGCTCCGAGGGGGTCCAGGCCGTAGACCGCGTCAAGCTCATGAAGCTGCTGTGGGACGCGATCGGCACCGAGTTCGGAGGCCGGCACGAGCTCTACGAGCGCAACTACGCCGGCAACCACGAGGGGGTCAAGCTCGAGACCCTCATGGTCGCCGAGGCCAACGGCACCACTGCCGCCATGAAGGGGCTGGCCGATGCATGCCTTGCCGAGTACGACCTCGACGGCTGGACCGTGCCGGACCTCATCAACAACGACGACGTGAGCATCTTCCTCAACCGTCGCTGACGCCCGCCATCCAGAACGTGGCCCCCGGACTCCGGGGGCCACGTTCTGTCTTGTCGCCCTGTCCGCGCTCACCCGCGCTCGCGGATGGTGAGTGTTCCCGCGAGGTCGAGGTCGGCGTGTGTGCCGGGGTACCCGGACTCTGCGATGAGGATGGCGCCGAACGCGGCGGCCCAGAACGTCTTGACCTCCTGACGCGAACTCCGGTCGATCCGCCAACCGCGCAGACCGAGGACGTTCTCGAGGTGACGCTCGGACATGCGGAACAGCAGGCTCAGGTGGCCTTTGACCACGGGCCCGAGCGCCGGTTTGGCCCGAGCGAGCGCGAGCGCGCTGATGACCACGGGGAGGGACGGCGTCACGAGCACGGTCCTGGCGACGGCCCGTCGGAACGCCTCGGCCGTGGAAAGCCGCATCCCCACGCCCTCGATCCTGCCCGCATCCCGCAGGAGCAGTGCAAACGCCGAGTGGATGAACAGCGAGTCCTTGGACCCGAAGTGGTAGGTGATCTGGTTCGGGAACACCCCCGCGGCGGCCGCGATCTCGCTCACTGTGACCTTGTCCGATGGGCGCGCCGCAAACAGCGCGGCGGCAGCGTCGATGATGCGGTTCCGGGTACGGGCGCCGCGGCGCTTCGTCGGGAAGAGGCGGCGCACCCGTGCTCCGTTTGTGTCGCTCGACTGCTCAGTGCGGGGCTCGGTCTCGACGGTGCGCATGGAGGAATTGTATGCTGTACAAACTGAGTTCTTCTTGTATCGCATACAAATGCGGTCGGGTCCTTGGTCTGATCGGAGGAACTGTGGCCCAGACAGCGGTCGTCATCACGGGAATGGGTGCGACGACGCCCCTCGGGGGCACCGTCCCGGAACTCTGGGACGGCATGCTTGCGCTGCGCTCGGGCGTGCGATCGCTCCGCGGCGAGGGGTTCGACGCTCTGCCCGTGCACATCGCGGCGACCCTCGCGGTCGAGCCCGAGTCCGCCATGCCCCCGGTTCAGGCCCGTCGCCTCGACCGCAGCCAACAGGCCGCGGTGATCGCGGCTCGCGAGGCGTGGGCCGACGCCGGGTCGCCGGATGTCGACGGCGACCGGCTCGCCGTCGTGATCGGGACGGGCATCGGCGGCGTCCTGACGCTCCTCGGCCAGGATGACGTCCTCGAGCGCTCCGGCCCGCGCCGCGTCTCCCCGCGCACAGTTCCCATGCTCATGGCCAACGCGGCCGCAGCCCAGGTGAGCATCGAGTTCGGGGCCCGGGCGGCGGCGTGCGCGCCCACGTCCGCTTGCGCCTCGGGCGCCGAGGCGCTTGTCCAGGCTGCACGGCTCATCGAGTGCGGGGAGGCGGATATCGTGATCGCCGGCGGCGCCGAGGCCGCCATCACGCCCCTGACGATCGCCGGGTTCGCCCAGATCGGTGCCCTCTCGAAGGATCCGGGGAACCCGGAGGCCGCCTCCCGCCCGTTCGACGTGAACCGGACTGGATTTGTCCTCGGCGAGGGCGCCGGCATCGTCATCCTCGAGCGGGCCGACCACGCCCGCGCGCGCGGAGCGAGGATCCGTGCGGTCCTCGCCGGCTACGGCGTCACGGCGGACGCGTTCCACATCACCGGAACGGACCCGGAGGGGGTCGGCCAGATCAAGGCCATCCGCAAGGCCCTCGCGAAGGCCGGACTGGCGGCCGCGGACGTCCAGCACGTCAACGCCCATGCCACGGCGACCACGGTGGGCGACGTGAGCGAGGCGCTCGCCGTCCGCGAGGCCCTCGGCGAGCACGTGGCCGTGACGGCGCCCAAGGGCGCCCTCGGCCACCTCGTCGGAGCGGCGGGCGCCGTCGAGGCGATCCTGACCGCGCTCACGCTCGAGTCGGGCGTCATTCCCGCGACCCGCAACCTCGAGAAGCTCGACCCGGCGATCGACCTCGATGTCGTGACCGATGCCCCGCGTCAGGCCCGCGTCGAAGCCGCAGTCTCCAATTCGTTCGGATTCGGCGGCCACAACGTGAGCCTCCTGCTCACGCGTCCGTAGCGCGGGCTTCCCGCAGGGTCACCAGAGGCGCGACTGGTCCATGAGGAGCCGGCGGCGCACCTCGTCCCGCTCGGCGTCGAGGCCAGCTTCCCGTTCGGCGGCAGAGCGCCATCCGCGCACGACGGCGCCCGCCGCCCGCCGCAGCCAGCTCGCCTCGGGTCCTCGAGACACTGCGCCGCGAGGCACGGCGCCGTAAGACGCGGCCTCATCGGCGCGCGCGGCCTCGATGGCGCTCACTTCGCGCTCGACGCGTTCCTCGAACGCGTCGAGCTGGGCCCCCGTCAGCCTGGGCACAGGGACGTCCGCCCTTATGGGTCCACGTGCAGATGCACGCACTGTTGCTGTTGCGGCGGCGGTGCTCATCGTGTGCCGTCCCTTGTGCTCGAGGTTTCCCGCCGCCGCGTGTTCGGCCCCGGGCAGCACCGCGCCGGCCAGCAGCGCAGGCGCGTGTCCTGGGTGGATTCCCCCTGTGCTGGTTAGGGCGGTGCTGGAGCGTGCTGTGCTGGTGCGTGCAGTTGTGGTGCGCTCGCGGTCTACCCGGCGCGCAACCCCACGTGATGCCATGGCCTTCAACCTTTCGTTCTGCTGTCCCAGATCCAGTCTCGTCTTCCGCTAGGACAGGATCGGTCCTCTGTCTAGACGCGATATATCGTGTTTGAAAATCAAGATATATCGCGACTTTCGTGGGCGCAAGAGTAGTGTCCGAAGATCCGTTCCTGCGGACAGGACCTGTCCGCAATCCTGAGTCATGATGGAGGGGTGAACGACACAACCCAGCGCGTGCTGAGCCTCCTCAACCTGCTGCAGTCGCGCCCGGTGTGGACGGGTGCGGAGCTGGCCGAGCGGCTTGGAGTGACGACGCGCAGCATCCGCCGCGACGTCGAGCGCCTGCGCGAGCTCGGCTACCCCGTGCGCGCCGAGCACGGCACGGGTGGCGGGTACCAGCTGGGTGCAGGCAAGGCGCTTCCACCGCTCCTGCTCGACGACGAGGAGGCGGTTGCCGTCGCCGTCAGCCTGCGCCTCGCCGCCGGCGGCACGGTCACGGGGCTGGGCGAGGCGGCCGTCCGCTCACTCGCCAAGCTCGACCAGGTGCTGCCCGCGCGCCTGCGCAGCGAGGTCAAAGGCGTCATCGACGCGACCGTGAGCCTTGACGGTCCGGTCACCCCGGTCGACGCCGACATCCTCGTGGCCCTCGCCCGCGCCATCCGAACCCCCGAGCGGGCAACGTTCGACTACACCAAGCCCGGCGGAGAGCGCTCCGAACGGCGGGTGGAGCCCTACCGGCTCGTGGCTGCAGCACGGCGCTGGTACCTCATGGCCTGGGACCTCGACCGCGAGGACTGGCGCACGTTCCGACTCGACCGGATGGTGGCCGCCCGGGGCACCGGGTGGCGGTTCAAGCCGCGGGACGCCCCGGACGCCGTCGAATACGTCCAGTCCTCCATCACCCAAGCGCCCTACCAGTTCGTTGCAAAGGTCCGCATCCATGCTCCGGCCCACCAGGTCGCCGAGCGCGTCCCCCCGACGATGGCGGTCGTGGAGCCCGACGGCGAGGCCTCGATCCTCACGGCAGGTGCCGACAATCTCGACTACGTCGCCTACCACGTGGTGCGACTCGGCTGGCCTGTGACGGTGATCGAGCCGCCCGAGCTGCGCGAGGCCATGCGCGAGCTCGCGGAGAGGCTGACGGCAGCAGGGGCGTAGCAGCGCGCCCGCCCGCGATCCCTGCCCGCGATCCCTGCCCGCGACAAGGTGTCCCCCCGGCGTTGCGGGGTCTCTGGCAGGCCGTTGTGGGGTCTCTGGCAGGCCGTTGTGGGGTCTCTGGCGGAGCAATGTGGGGTCTCTGGCGGGGCGATGCGGGGTCTCTGGCGGAGCCCGGTGCGTTCACTCGAGCTCGGACCGCCGCTGCCGGAGCTCCCGGAGCGCCCGGTTGAGGGGCGAGCCCGCGAACGGCAGCTCGCTCAGATCCGCGCGCGCGGCGGCCCCGAGCGCGAGGGTCCGCGCGGATGCGGCGGCCTTGGCGGGCAGGCCGACCGCGTCGGCGAACTCGGCCCAGTGCCGCTCCCGGATCCCTCTCGTGCGGCCCGCGATCGGCAGCGCCATCGTCATGTCGCCATAGAGAACGGTGCTCGGGAGATCGAACATCGGGGCCACGGCCGCGTGCCCGCGCCCGTCGGTCAGGACCGCCACGTTCTTCGCGTGCAGGTCGCCGTTGCCCGTGAGCCACGCGAAGAGGAACTGGAGATAGAGGTTCCTCACGGCAACCGCCGGGGCTCGGCACACGCTGGCCACTCCAGCGACGAGCTCCTCCGCGGCGACCGAGTACTTCGCGGCCGGCAGGACACCCAGGAGCTGTGCCCCGTCTTCGAGCTCGAGACGACGCCACGCGCCGTCGTCCTTCACCCGATCGAAGCGGGAGACGAGAAGCCCTGGCGCTCCGTGGGTGTCGCGGACCACGTGGGCGGACGCCACCGGGACCCTCAGCCCGCGTGCTGCGGCCAGATGGAGCGCCTCATTGAGCACGAGGTGTGGGGTGTCGGGCGGATCGAGCTTGAGGATCCAGCGGTGCCCGGCCGAGGCGACGGGCGCGGAGAGCATCGAGGCGCTGACCTTGTCCTGCACTCCGGGCAGGCCGTGCAAGTCGAGCGCGTCGGCGAGGGTCGAGAAGTCGACCGCCTCGTGGTCGAGGTCGGCGAGCGGCTGCGGCTCGGCGGGGAGGGTTCGCGCCGGCACCACCTGTACGTCGCCCGGCACTTCGGAGCCGACGGCGAGCAGGAGGGTGAGCTCGTCGTCGAGGCTCGTCTTGGCTGCCGAGCGCAGCACCGTCAGCCGGTGGCCCTCCGGGAGGAGGCCCGCGAAGAACGCCGGCAGCCCGTGGAGAGGCCCCACCGCCTCGGGTCCTACGGGGAGGGTGCGCGCCACGGGCCGTCCGCCTGAGCCGATGTACTCCTCGCGATACGCGAAATGGATCCTGGCCCTCTCGTCGCGCCAGAGTCGACCGGCGAGGGTCCCGCCCTTGTAGACGTCGGCCTCGGTGACGAAGCGCAGGGCCGAGAAGTCGTGCGACATCAGCTGGCCCCCAGCGTGAGTCCCACGGCCGCGGCGGCCGCGGCGACGGACCCGATGCTCGGGCTCGGTGAGCCGCCCTCGATGTCCCGGACGGTGCGCTCCGAGAGGCCAGCGAGCTCCGCAAGGGTTGTCTGCGTGATGCCGGCCTCCTTGCGCGCGGTGCGGATGGCCGCACCCGTGGCCCGCACCGCTGCCCCCGCCGAGTTGTCCACGCGATCTCCCTGTGCTTTCAGAACGGCAGAATCCTGCCGATTGGGTAGTCCTTTGGCACCATTGTCCGGCGTTTTCGCGCAATTCGGCAAGATTCTGCCGATTCGCAGGTTGCGATGCCCATCGGGACCGCCGCTGGCCAAGAACGGCAGGATTCTGCGGGTCGCTTGGGCAGACTCAATCGGCCAGTGCTACTCGGCGCATCGGTTGGCGGTCGCCGGTGCGTGCTCATGAGGGCCCCTGCCCTCGATTACCGGCAGGTAACAATCGGCTGGACCCCTTGCCCCCGCCCCGCGCCTACCGGACCATGGCTCACAACGGTGCGTCCCCGTCGTCGTGCGCGCAGATTCGAAGGAGACCCCGCATGTTCACGAGCCCATACCCCGATGTCGAGATCCCCGAGTCCACTCTCTATGAGTGCCTGTTCGGCGGGATCGCCGAGGAGGATCTGAACCGGGTGGCGATCGTGGACGGCGTGAGCGGGGCCACCACCACCTACCGCGAGCTCATCGGGCGCATCAATGCCCTCGCGGGCTGGCTCGCGGGGCAGGGAGTCGGCCCCGGCGTGACGCTCGCGATCCTGTGCCCCAACGTGCCGGCGTTCCCCGTCGTCTTCCACGGGATCCTGCGAGCCGGCGCCGTCGTCACGACCGTCAACTCCCTCTACACGGGCGAGGAGATCGCCAAGCAGCTCATCGATGCCAGCGCCTCCTGGCTGTTCACCATCTCGCCCTTCCTGGATCGGGCGGAGCCGGCCGCCGCTGCGGCGGGGATCCCGCCGGAGCGGATCGTGGTGCTCGACGGCGGCCCCTCGCCGTCCGGGGCCGCCCACCCCGCGCTGGTGGAGGCGCTGGCCGCCGGGCTGCCCGCGCCGGACGTGCAGGTCGATCCGCACGCGGTGGCCGTACTGCCGTACTCGTCCGGGACGTCCGGCACGCCGAAGGGCGTCATGCTCAGCCACTACAACCTCGTGGCGAACGTGGCACAAGGCCGTCCGCTGCTCGGGGTCACGGAAGAGGACACGCTCCTGGCCGTACTGCCGTTCTTCCACATCTACGGCCTGACGATGCTGGTCAACGCGGCTTTTCTCAACCGCGCCCGGCTCGTGACGATGCCCAAGTTCGATCTGGCCGAGTTCCTGCGCATCACGCAGGAACATCGCTGCACCTATCTGTTCATCGCCCCGCCCATCGCGGTGGCCCTGGCGAAACACCCGCTCGTGGACCAGTACGACCTCTCGAGCGTGCGCGTGACGTTCTCTGGTGCGGCGCCACTGGATGCTGACCTCGGCGCGGCGGTCGCTGCCCGCCTCGGATGCGTCATGATGCAGGGCTACGGTATGACCGAGATGAGCCCCGCGTCGCACATCATGCCCCTGGCGGAGGCAGGCCGCCTCCCCGTGAGCTCGGTGGGGTTCACCCTCCCCAACACCGAGTGCAAGATCCTGGACCCGGCCACCGACGAGGAGATCCCGCTGCCCGCCGAAGGGGCGAGCGCCCCGGGCCAGCTTCTCGTCAGGGGTCCGCAGAACATGATCGGCTACCTCAACCGGCCAGACGCCACGGCGGCGACCATCGATCCGGACGGCTTCCTCCGCACCGGTGACATCGCGACCGTGACCGCGGAAGGCGTCGTGACGATCGTCGATCGGCTCAAGGAGCTCATCAAGTACAAGGGCTACCAGATCGCCCCCGCGGAGCTCGAGGCCCTGTTGCTCACGCATCCGCAGATCGCGGATGCCGCCGTGATCGGGGTGAAGGCGGACGACGGCGAGGAGGTACCGAAGGCGTTCGTCGTCACTCAGGCTGGGGCCTCTTTGGCGGCGGAGGACGTCATGGCGTTCGTGGCCGAGCGCGTGGCGCCCTTCAAGAAGGTCCGGGTGGTCGAGTTCATCGACGCGATCCCCAAGTCCTCCTCCGGCAAGATCCTGCGCCGGGAGCTCCGCGCGGCGGCCCGGGGGTAAGGAGGCGGGCGGCTCCTTCGTGGTCGGCCCGTTTCCACCTCTGCCGGGGGGAGCTGTAGGATCGGGCGCTCACCTTAGTGAAGGAGGCCCAGAGCAATGGCAGTTGACTATGACCAGCCCAGGAATCGGGAAGAGGAACAAGAAGAGTCGCTGGAGGTGCTCAAGCCGGCCGGCAGAGATGCGGCCAGGGCTGCCGTCCTCGAGCTCGACGACAACGACACGGCCGAGGGCATAGACCTCCCCGGGGCCGATCTGTCAGGTTTGGAGCTGACAATCCAGGTCGTGCCCGTTCAGGAGAACGAGTTTGTGTGCGCTTCCTGCTTCCTCGTGCGCCACCGCAGCCAGAAGGCCCTCGAGCGTCATGGTGAGACATACTGCACCGATTGCGAAGGATGAGCTGAATCGATGTGGTGAGCTGCCGGGCGTGGCCACTCGAGCGACACACGATTCGTCGCGGGCCTCCTCAGCCCTCGCCCACCGCAGCTCCCGCCAGGTACGCCGGGAATCGCCAGCCCGCGAAGAACCCGAGCGCTGCGATCCAGCTCGTCTCGACCTCGGCGTCGGCGGGTGGCCCGGCGGCCGTCATCGACTCGGCGAAGGCGCCGAGCCGGTCTGCTAGTCGGTTGAGCCGACGTGCCGCGGCGGCGAGGCGTGCGGCAGGGTCGGCGTCGTCGGCGCGGCCCGCGCGGAGCGCTTCGGCGAGGTGCAGGCGGCACAGCCACGCGCCGTCGTCCGCGCCCGCCAACCGTCCAAGGCACGCCGGGCACGCGAGCGGCTCCCACGTGTCCAGCGTGGCCGAGCACCAATGCCGAGTGTGCCGCGCGAGGTTCGCCTCGGCGGCAAGCGCCACGCTGTTCGAGTTCGCGTAGCCGATGGCGAGCCCCTCGCGTGCGGGGGCGGCGAGCTGCGTGCACAGGTAGCACGGGCGGGAGGGCAGGAGCGCGGCGTCGGGGCGCCGGCCCCACGCGCGTCCCCGGGCGAGCCGGGACGCGGCCTCGCGGCAGAGGTCCTCGTACAGCACGCTCACGTCGAAGGGCTGGTGGCCGCCGCGCGCGCCTACCCCCGATTCCCACAGTTCGATCTCCACGACCGCGTACGCCCATGTGTGCCGGGGACAGAAGCCGAGCGAGGCGCGCAGCCAAGTCCGCATCGGTGCGCTCATGATGTCGCCGTGCACGAACGACCACAGGAGGCGCACCTCCTCGGTGGCCAGCAGCAGGGGAGCACCGGGAAGCGGGAGCTCAGGCACGGATCCGGCCATGCCCGCCTCCTTCCGGACGCTGGATGAGGCGACTGTACTCCCGAAGCTGGGAACGGGGCACCGGAGCGGGAACTGCGATCCTGCCGCACCTTCGGTGTGCGGCGTGCGGCCGCTTCTCAGCGGCCCGCGTACTCGCGCGGCGTCATGCCGAGCACGGCACGGAAGTCCCGCGTGAGGTGCGGCTGGTCGGCGTAGCCGAGCTCCATTGCCAGATCGGCGAGCGGCGCCTGCGGCTCGGCGCGCAGCCGTTCGGCTGCCATCTGGATCCGCCGGCGCCGCATGATCGCGGCCGGTGTCGGGCCGAAGTAGTCGGCTGCGAGCCGCTCGAGGGTGCGCACGGACGCGCCCATCGCGGCCGCGAGGTCCGGCACCCGCAGCAGCCCGGGCTCCGAGTCGGCGAGCTCGGCCATGCGGTTCGCCTCGAGCCCCCTCGGATCGGCGGCTGGCATCCGTTCCACGATCCAGCGCACGACGGCGTCGCTCGCCTCGGCGTGCCGGGTCGCCGCCCGCTCGGGCGAGTCCATGGAACGCGTGACGGCGGCGTGCAGCGCAGGCGCGTCGATCTCGCGCTCGGAGTTCGCGAACTCCGCAGGACGATCGGTGAAGAGTGGCGTGGCCGCCGGTCTGAGCAGGGCACCCACGCCCCAACCGCGGCCCTCGAGCGTCCGGAAAGAGACCGCCGTCGTGGGTCCGTAGACGGCGAGCCTGCCGGGCTGGGCGACCATGTTGAGCGCCGGGTAGCTCAGGGCGGTCTGGCGCAGGGCAACGCCGCGCGGGAGGTCCCACTCGACGATCCAGATGTGCTGCACGGCGTGGTCGGCCCAGTCCGGCGGGGCGATCCTCGTGATCGGCGAGCGCGGATCCGGGGTCAGCTCGCCGCGGGATGTCGGCTTCACAGAGGTCAGCCTAGGCGGTGCTGAGGCGGAACGGCCGCCTGGCGGGAAGGGCCCGGGAGGGATTGGCGCGAATGTTCAAGAGCTGCGGACGGCGGCGGGCTAGCGTGGCGGACATGAGCGAAGAGACCCAGACCGCGACCGGCCAGCACCTCACCCAGCCAGCGAACGGCGAGCACACTGTCAACGGCATGCCGCGCGGCTCGACCTCCCTGACGCCCTTCATCGTGGTGGACGGGGCAGACGCAGCGATCCGCTTCTACGGGACCGTGTTCGGGGCGCGGCTCCTGTCCCGCACGGACTTCCCCGGGCCGGCTGGCACGCCGATCGTTGCGCATGCCGTCCTCGACTTCGGCACCGGTCGGCTCGAGCTCGGCGACTCGAACCCGCAGTACCACCTCGTGCTCCCGCCCGCGGGAGAGGACGATTGCCTCTCGCTCGCGGTGTACGTGCCGGACGTCGATGCCGCCGTCGAGCGAGCCGTCGCCGCGGGGGCCACGGTGCGCGAGCCCGCGACGAACTTCGTCTCAGGGGACCGCTACGCGAGCATCAGGGATCCGTTCGGCATCCGGTGGTCGGTGATGACCCGCGTCGAGGATCTCTCCGACGAGGAGGTCAAGGCCCGCATCGACGCATGGGCCGCCTCGATGGGCGGCTGACGCCGTGGTGGTTCAGCGCCGCTCAGGCTTCGGGAAACCGCACCGGGTCCCAGTCGAGGACGTGGGCCTCTGCGAGGCCCTCGGTCACAAAGGGGTCGGACGCCACGAAGCGCTCCGCATCCTCGCGATTCGTGAACAGGCCCATCGAGCCGGCGACCGGGTTGGGCGGGAAGGGCCCGAGCGCAACGAGCCCGCCGCCGTCGGCCTTGAACGCCTCGTAGTAGGCCTTGTGCCGCGGATACACCTCGAGGACCTGGGCGCGCTCCGCGCCCTGTCGCATGCTGTAGAGGACTACGCATTCCATGCCCGGATCATAGCCTCCCGGGAGCCCTACTCCGGCAGCGCCGGTGCGGCGGGGAAGTCGAACTCGGTGCGCGCGTAGCGGTTGAAGTAGTTGTTGAAGATGTTGCCCATGATGTGGGCGAAGGCCTCGACGAGGTCCTGCTCCGTCCATCCGGCGTCGAGGGCCGCCTGCCACACGTCGTCGGGAACGTCTCCCGTGTTCGACGACGCGCTGCGGACGAGCGCCGTCATGGCCGCGGTCTTCGGGTCCCATGTGACCTTCCCGGCGCGGATCGCAAGCATCTCCTCGTCGGTCCATCCGGCGCGACGGGCGGTGCGGGTATGGGAGGCTTCGCAATACTCGCAGTTGTTCTCGTTGGCCATCGCGAGCGCGATCGCCTCACGGGTCTTCGCGTCGAACGTGCCGTGGTCCTTGAGGGCCTTGGTCTTGCCGAGGTAGATCTCGAAGATGGCCTGATTGTCGGCGAGCTCGCCCAGCATGTGGCTCAGGCGGCCCACGCCTCCGGCGATCTGGTTAACGCCGTCCTGGGCTTCGGCGGGGAGGTCTTCGCGGGTGTGCTCTGGAATGCGCGGCATGGGGCCAGCATTCCATGCCGCGCGGTGATTGGGGAGGGCCCGAGGGCCTCGCACGGC
This sequence comes from Sinomonas sp. P10A9, assembly GCF_041022165.1. Lineage (GTDB taxonomy): Bacteria > Actinomycetota > Actinomycetes > Actinomycetales > Micrococcaceae > Sinomonas > Sinomonas puerhi. The sequence goes on along the minus strand of NZ_CP163302.1, from coordinate 3,884,369 downwards.
TCGGCACCTGGCCTGCCCGGAATGCCACGCGACCCTCCCGCGTTGAAGATTCCGATAGAGTAGTTGACGAATCAACTTCAGGGAGAGCTGGATGAAGCACCGCATCAGGAGCGTCGGCATTCTCGGGGCGGGCCGGGTCGGGACGGCCGTGGCCCGCGAGGCCGTCAAGGCGGGGTACGAGGTCCGGATCGCCACGGCCAAGCCCGTCGAGGACATCGCGCTGATCGTCGAGATCATCACCCCGGGCGCAGTCGCGGTCACGGCCGCCGAGGCCGCCGCATCGGACCTCGTGGTCCTCGCCCTCCCGCTGCACAAGTTCCGCTCGCTCGATCCCGCCGCGCTCGCCGACCGTGTGGTCATCGATGCCATGAACTACTGGGAGCCCACCGACGGCGCGATGCCCGAGATGCACGCTGGCCGCGGCACATCCGAGGTGGTCCAGGACTTCCTCGCGGCCGCGCACGTTGTCAAGACGCTCAACCACATCGGGTACCACGAACTCGAGTCGGATGGGCGCCCCGCCGGCGCCGGGGACCGCCGCGCGCTCGCCGCGGCCGGTGACGATGAAGAAGCCCGCGCCGTCGTGCTCGCCTTCATCGAATCGCTCGGCTATGACGCGGTCGACGCAGGGCCTCTCGCGGCCGGGCGCGCCTTCGAGCCGGGCACGGCGGTCTTCGCCGGGGCGCACGACGCCGCGCGGCTGGGTGAGGCGCTCGGGCGCGCGTGCGTGGGGGCGGCCGCCTCGGCCTGACTCGCGTGGTCGGGCCCTGGGCTGCGCTCACGCCGGGTTCGGCGGGGAGAGGCGGCCCTCGAGAGGCGGCCCTCAGCGGCCGGGGCTCGCGTATCCCGCCCCGTCGGCTCCCGTCTTCGCCGCGAGGAATTCGAGGAGCCTGCTGCGGAAGACCTGGGCTGGCTCGGTGTCGAGGTTGAACTGGTACTCATGGTCGAGTGCCGGAACGTGGTCGGGCCAGAACACGGTCTCGGGCTCGAGGCCCGCGGCACGCATCGCTTCGTGGAGCCGCTCCGTGTGGGCGCGCAGCGGGTCCGCGTTGCCCACGGTGAGAAGCGTCGGCGGGAACGCCGGAGTGAGGAAGTCCGGGATCGACCACGCGGCGAAGGTGATGTCCCGGTTGAAGTTGCGCCGTCCTGAATAAGACCACCCCGCCGCCCGGACCAGGATCGACTCGGCGAGGCCGCTCACGCCGAGCGTCAGGGAGAGGTCGAAGGTGCCGCAGGCCAGCACCAGGCCCCTGACCTGCTCGGCCGCGATCGTGGGCGGGATCCCCACGAGGCCGGCGTATCCCGGGGTCGTGGCGAGGGTGCCGATCTGCGCCGCGATGTGGGCTCCTGCGGAATTGCCCGCGAGGATGATCCGATCGGGATCAAGGTGGAAGCTGGTCCTCTCGGCCTGCAGGAAGTCGAGGGCCCGCATGACCTGGCGGACCGGCACCGGGTAGCGGTACTTCGGTGCGAGCGCGTACCGGGGGGCCGCGACTGTGTAGCCGTGCGAGGCGATCATCTGGAAGTAGCCCGCGAGCTCGTCCTTGGAGCCACCCACGAAGCCGCCGCCGTGGACCCACAGGAGCAGCGGATGGGGTCCGTCGCCGTCGGCCGGGCGGAACACGTCGAGCAGCATGTCCGGCTCCGGTCCGTACCGGAGGTCCCTGAGGGCTTCGACGCCGACCGGTGCGTGCCGCATGAGCGACGCCGCCGTGCGCAGGCCAGACCTGCGGAACGTCTCCCGGATGAGGAACGCAGCGAGACGCGGAGTGACCAGCATGCTGGCCCGAACCCCGGCGCCCGCGGCCTCCAGTGCTCCCCTCCTGACGGCCGTGCTGACCGCCGCGCCCAGCGCGGGGCTCAACGTCGGTGCGTGCACCCGGATGGTTGCCATGGCACACTTTACCGCCGGAATTCGGGGCCGGACTATGGGCCTTTGGGCTCAACATCGAGCGCCGCGACCGCCACGACCATGGTGCAGCGGCTGGCCTTCCTCGGCGGTGCCGCGCCTCGTCTTCCGTCGGGCCCCGCCGGGACTCAGCCGGCGGACGCCGGGAGCCCCGCGACCGCGACGACCAGACTGATCTCGACGACCGCGCCGTCCGGCAGGCTGGCCACGCCGACGGCGGCCCTCGCGGGGCGTCCTTGCTCGCCGAACGCAAGGACCAGCTCTTCGGATGCGCCGTCGAGCACGCGCGGGTGCAACTCGAAGTCGGGCGCCGCGGTGACGTAGCCGGTCATCTGTACGGCACCCTCGACGTTCCTGAGGCCGCCGAGGTAGTGCGCGAGGCTGGCGAGGCAGTTCCTCACCGCGAGCCTCGCGCACTCGCGCGCCGTCTTGAGATCTGGGCCGCGAGCGGAGCCCATGGCGCCCCGCGCGGAGAGCGAGCCGCACACGGCGTGGGTGTGGCCCGCGGTGAAGAGCAGGTTCCCGGCCCGCGTGACCGGGATGTAGTCACCGGCGGGCCGGGGCGCTGGCGGAAGCGTCGAGACGTAGGCGTCATGATCGCTGCGGACCAGGCCTGCGCGCGCGTTGGATGGGTTGAGATCTGTATGGCTGGTCATGGAAGCTCCCTTCTAGGCTGATTATTGTTGACGATCAGACAGTATGGGAAGATGGGGATGTGATCAGCGCAACAGACTTCGACCCCCACGGCCCCGGCGTCCCCCGCATCATCGGGGTGGTCAGCCCTTACGACATGGCTTTGGACCGCGAGCTCTGGCGATGGATGCCCGACGACGTCACGCTCGCCTTCGCGAGGACGCCGTTCCATCCGCTCGTCGTGGACGAGACCATGGCCTCAGCCATCGGGGACGACGACGAGATCCGCGCGACCGCCCGGTGCCTAGCGGCGGTCTCCCCGGAGGCGGCCGTCTACGCCTGCACCTCGGGAAGCTTCGTGAATCGGGTGGCCGGGGCGCGGAGGATCTCGGAGGCTATCGGCCGCGAGGTGAGCGCTCCGGCCGTGACGACGTCGGAAGCCCTCCTCGAGGCCCTGGACCTCCTCGGCGTCGGAAGACTGGCGATCGCAACACCGTACATTCCCGAACTCACAGCGCGGCTCGAGGACTTCCTGGCCGAGAGCGGGCGGACGGTGACGGGCTGCGTCGGCCTCGGGCTGGACCGCCTCATCTGGCACGTGCCCTACCGCGTGACTGCCGACCTCGTGCGGGACGCCGACTCGGACGAGGCCGAGGCGGTGTTCGTGGCCTGCACGAACCTGCCGACGTTCGACATCATCGCGCCGCTCGAGCGCGAGCTCGGGAAGCCGGTCCTCACGGCAAACCAGGTCACCGCCTGGGCTGGCCTCCGTCGGCTCGGACTCCCGCTTCCCGGGGGCGACAGACTGGCCGAGGCGAGCCGGGCTCCCGTGGGCTGACGTCCCCGACGGCCAACGCCGGGGTCCCCACGGGGAGCCCGGCCTTCACAGTGGTGAGGGAGGGGTCAGCGCCCTCGGAACAGCGCCCCCAGCCCGTCGCTGGTTGTCGGGTGCCCGGCGAGCTTGAGCCCCTGCCATGCCGTTACCTGGTTGGCCGTGAGCACGGGGATGCCGAGGGCGTCCTCGAGCTCGGGCAGCACGGCGAGGGTGTGGAGTGCCGTGTCGGGAACGAGCAGGCACTCGGCGCCCGTGATGTCGGCTGCGCGTGCGGTGTCGAGCACCCATTCCGGGCCGAGGAGGCCCGCGTCCTCGCCGCTGGGCACGCCGTAGGTGGAGAGGGCCGTGACCGTGATGCCATCGTGCTCAAGGAACTTCACGAAGTGCGAGGCGACGTCCGCGGGATAGGTCGCCGCGATGGAGACCCTGGTGGCTCCCAGCTCGTGGACGGCAGCGGCGAAGGCGAGCGAGGTCGACGACGACGGCGCGCCGCTCGCGGAGCGGATCCATTCGGCTTGCTCATGGCAGCCCTCCCAGCCGTAGACGAAGCTGCCGGAGGTGCAGGCCCATATCGCGGAGTCGGCGCCCAGGGAGCGTGCCTCGGCGGCAGGGGGCGTCAGGAGCTCCGGTGATCCGAGCTTGAGGAGGGCATCGACGTCGTGATCGGTGCTGCCCTCCCAGGTGTGGATGACGGGGAACCGGGCATCCGGGATCAGGGTCTCGAGCTGCTTGAACTCGTCCTCGGCGCTGTGCCCCGGGTACAGGATGGCGACGGTGCTCATGGATGGCCTTTCAGGGAGTGGTGCAGGTAACAGAAGAAAGTCTACAGTTGGATTGTAGACAATCACACTCCGTGCGCGGGAGCGCCCGGACGATGAGGAGGAAACCGATGGCCCGATATATCACTGTCACTCTTGAGAAGCGCGGCGTCACAGCCCGCGCCTTGCTTCTGGACGAGGAGGCGCCCCGCACAGCGGAGGCGGTCTGGCAGGCTCTCCCGGCGGCAGGGCAGGTCTTCCACGGCAAGTACGCGCGGAACGAGGTCTACACCCTCGTGCCCGCCTTCGCTGAGCAAGAGCCCGGCCCGGAGAACCAGACCGTCACGCCGATCCCCGGCGACCTCTGCTACTTCACGTTCGAGGGCGTGCTCAACAATCCTGCGTACGGCTACGAGGAGTCTGCAGGAACAGTCGAGAACCGACTCCTCATTGATCTTGCCTACTTCTACGGCCGCAACAACCTGCTCCTCAACGGCGACGTCGGGTGGGTCCCCGGAAACGTGTTCGCGACGATCGTGGAGGGCCTCGATGAACTCGCGGCCGCCAGCCAGGACATCTGGATGGGCGGCGCCCGCGGGGAGCGGCTCATCCTGGACCGTGCGGCCGAGTGACAGCACGCGAGGGGCGGGGCTGGCAGTCGCCGGCCTCGCCCCTCGCGGTTCTCGGTGCTGCTCAGCGACCCCGCGCGTAGCCGAGGTCCTTGTCGACGGCATTTGCGAGTTCGGATCCCGCACGCCACCGGGCCAGATTCCCCTCGAACTGGTCGGCAAGAGTATCGCGCCATCCCACGACGTCGCCGCTCATGTGCGCCGAGACGTGAACGTTCGGCAGGTTCCAGAGCGGATGGCTGGCGGGGAGAGGCTCCTCGGTGAAGACGTCGAGGGAGGCAGCGGCGATCTCGCGCGCACGGACGGCCTGGACCAGCGCCAGCTCGTCGACAAGCGGTCCGCGCCCGACGTTGACGAGGTGTGCCGTCGGCTGCATGGCGGCGAGGACTTCTGCGTCGACCATGCCGCGGGTCTGCTCGGTCAGCGGCGCGATGAGCACGAGGTGGTCGGCCCACGCGGCGTGCTCGATGAGCCGATCGGTCGAGACCACGTCCCCGAAGTCGGGGTCGTCGTCTCGCGGCGTCCGACCCGCGCCTCTAACGTCCATGCCCACCGCCCGCAGGAGCCGGGCCGTGGCACGGCCGATTCCGCCCGTCCCGACCACGAGTGCACGACGGCCGGCCGTGCGGCGCACCTCGCGGTGCCGCCACACTCCCTGCCGCTGCAGGTCCTTGCTCTCATGCAACAGCTTGTCGTGGGCGAGGATCGAGGCAAGGACGAACTCGGCGATCGGCTGGTCGAACGCTCCGCGGGCGTTCGTCACGACCACATCCGACTCGCGAAGGGCGTCGAAGAGCAGGGTGTCGACGCCTGCGGCGGCGACGTGCACCCATTGGAGGGAGTCAGCGTGGTCCCACGCATCCCTGAGCGCCGTGGAGAAGAAATCCCAGACGAACAGGATCTCGGCCCCGGGGAGGGTCTCCGCGAGGGTGTCAGCATGCGCCCAGACCAGATCCGCCTGTCGCTCGAGAGCCGCGGTGTTGTACGGGGGAGCGGTGGCGCCGGAGGTCAGGACGACGACCTTTGGGCGCTCTCGGCGCGCGGGGGAGTCCTTGAGTTCATTCACGGTGTCCACGATACGGGACCTGATTATTGTTGACAATCATTCAATCTTCCCATCAAGATGGATGGCATGACGACTCTCAGCCCCATCCTCAAGCAGGCCACGCCAGTCGTCGTGGACCACGCGCTCGGCAGCTGGATCCACGGCACTGACGGCAACGACTATCTCGACTTCACCACCGGCATCGGCGTGACCAGCACAGGACACTGCCACCCGCGCGTCGTCGAGGCCGCGCGCGACCAGGTGGGCAAGATCATCCACGCCCAGTACACGACGGTCATGCACAAGCCGCTCCTCGAGCTCACCGAGATGCTGGGCGAGGTGCTTCCGACGGGACTCGACTCCGTCTTCTACGCCAACTCGGGATCCGAGGCAGTCGAGGCCGCCATCCGTCTGGCGCGCATGGCAACAGGACGCCCAAACATCGTCGTCTTCCAAGGCGGCTTCCACGGCCGCACCGTCGCGGCCGCGTCGCTCACGACGGCGGGCACGCGCTTCTCCGCTGGCTTCTCCCCGCTCATGCCCGGTGTCCACATGGCCCCGTTCCCCTACGCCTACCGCTACGGCTGGGACGAGGCGACGGCGGTTGAGTTCGCGCTCAACGAGCTGGACTACCTGTTCCACACCCGCACTTCCCCCCAGGACACCGCGGCGTTCCTCATCGAGCCGGTACTCGGCGACGGCGGCTACCTGCCCACCCCGCCGGCGTTCATGGAGGGGCTGCGGGAGCGCGCGGACCGCCACGGCATCCAGCTCATCTTCGACGAGGTGCAGGCCGGCGTCGGTCGGACAGGCAAGTTCTGGGGCCACCAGCACTCGTCCGCCGCGCCGGACATCCTCATCACTGCCAAGGGCATCGCGTCCGGCTTCCCGATCTCCGCGATCGCGGCTCCGATGGCGACGATGGCGAAGGCCTGGCCCGGCTCGCAGGGGGGCACCTACGGCGGAAACGCCGTGTCCGCTGCCGCGGCGGTCGCCACGCTCCGAGTGGTAGAGGAGGAGGGACTCGTCGAGAACGCCCGCGTGCGCGGCGACGAGCTCCAGGAGGGGCTCAAGGCGATCCAGGGCCGCTTCCCGGGAATCGGCAACGTGCGCGGGCTCGGCCTCATGCAGGGCGTCGAGTTCACAGCTCCGGACGGCTCGCCCGATGCCTCGACCGCTGCGGCGGTCCAGCAGGCCACTACGGGCCAGGGACTGCTGACTCTCACCTGCGGCCCCTCCGGGAACGTCGTCCGACTTGTCCCCGCGCTCGTCGTGACGCCCGAGGAGATCGCCCTCGGCCTCGAGCGATTCGAAGCCGCCGTGGCGACCGTCACCGGTGCGGTCCCGGCCGTCGCCCGCGCCTGAGGTCCGCATGTTGGAGACTCGCATGGGGACGCCGCTGCTCCGGGAGCTCGCGGAGGCAGGCGTTCCGGCAGAGGCATCACAGAGGCGGCGCTCCGAGTACTCCTACGACGCCTCCAACTATCGCGTCGAGCCGATCGCGGTCGCCTTTCCCCGGACCGTCGGGGACGTCGTGGCCGCCGTCACCGCCTGCCGCTCGACCGGGACACCGCTCATCGCGCGCGGGGGCGGGACGTCGATGGCCGGCAATGCCGTCGGGCCCGGACTCGTTCTGGACTTCTCGCGCCACATGAACCGCGTCCTCGGCATCGACGAAGGCTCGGGGATGGCCGATGTCGAGCCCGGCGTCGTCCTCGCGACGCTGACCCGCGATGTGGAGCGGCAGACGGGGCGCCGATGCACGTTCGCGCCTGACCCATCGTCCAAGAACCGGGCCACGGTCGGGGGTGCCATCGGAAACGACGCGTGCGGCAACCACTCGGTGAGGTACGGGCGGACCTCGGACCACGTGGCGGAGATCGACGTCGTCACGGCCGACGGCGCGAGGCTCACCGCGACCGAGACGGGGCTGCGCGCCACGGACCCGGACGACTCGTTCTCCGCGGCCCGGGCAGCCGCGCTGGCCGAGTCCCTGGCCCAGCTCGCGCATGAGCACCTCGGTGCCCTCCGACTCGAGCTCGGACGAATACCCAGGCAGGTGTCCGGCTACCATCTGGAGAACCTGCTTCCGGAGAAGAGGTTCAACATCGCGCGTGCCCTCGTCGGCTCCGAGGGGACGTGGGCCGTCGTCGTCGGCGCCCGCATGAAGTTTGTTCCCAAGCCTGCGAGCGCACTGCTCGTCTGCCTTGGCTATGACGACGTCGTCGAAGCGGCCCGAGACATCCCGACCATCCTCGAGTTCAATCCCGCTGCTGTCGAAGGAACCGACGAGGCCATCGTCGAGACAATGCGGCACCGTCGTGGGCCCGACTCGGTCCTGGGCCTTCCCGAAGGGCGCGCGTGGCTCTTCGTCGACCTCGATGGCGACGATTCCGCGGCGGTGTACGCGCAGGCGGACCGGCTGCTGGCGAGGCTGGCAGAGGACGGCCGTCTTGTCCAAGGGCGCGCCGCGGCGGACCCTGCGGAGCGCGCATCCCTCTGGCGCGTCCGCGAGGACGGCGCGGGTCTGTCTTCCCGGCTCGCCAGCGGCGGCGAGTCGTGGCCGGGCTGGGAAGACTCCGCGGTGGCGCCCGAGCGGCTCGCCGACTATCTCGCGGATCTCCGCGAACTCTTGGCGGAGCACGAGCTCACAGGCGTCATGTACGGGCACTTCGGCGCTGGCTGCATGCACATCCGCATCACCTACGAGCTGCGCACCGACGAAGGCCGGGCCGTCTTCCGCGCCTTCACCCGACGGGCGGCCCAGCTCGTGGTCCAGCACGGTGGCTCGCTCTCCGGAGAGCACGGGGACGGCCGTGCCCGCTCCGAGCTCCTGCCGCTCATGTACTCGCCGGAAGTCATGGACGCCTTCGCCCGCTCCCGCCGACTCTGGGACCCCGAGGGCATCCTCAACCCGGGCTCCGTGACCGACCCCGACCCGTTGGATGGCAGCCTCGCCCTGGCGGGGGTGCCCGAGCGCGAGTGGCGCACGAGCTTTGACCTCCGCCCCTCCCCTGGGGGGACAGATGCGTGGGTGCACGCGGTCCAGGGCTGCATCGGCGTCGGCCGCTGCCGCTCGGACAGCGGCGGAGTCATGTGCCCGAGCTACCGGGCGACGCGGGACGAGAGGGACTCGACCCGCGGCCGCGCACGCGTCCTGCAAGACATGGTCCGCGGCGCGAGGAGCGTTGAGGATGGCTGGCGGTCCGAGGACGTCAGGGACGCGCTCGACCTTTGCCTCTCGTGCAAGGCATGCGCCACGGACTGTCCTGCTGGTGTGGACATGGCCACGTACAAGTCGGAGTTCTTCGACCACTACTACCGCGGCCGCGTGCGTCCGCTCTCCCACTTCTCGCTCGGCTGGCTCCCGCGGTGGCTCAAGCTGACCGGCCGCCTCCCGCGGCTCGTCAACGCCGTCATGGCCACGCCTCTGGGCAAGGCCCTCGCGGCCGCGGGAGGGCTGACCACCCGGCGTGCGCTTCCGCGGTTCGCCGGAGCGGCTGAGTGGCGGCGCGAGATCGCCGACGCCGGGGTGTGCGCAGCAGGGCAGGCGGACGCCGAGGACTCGGTCGTCCTGTTCGTGGACACGTTCACGCGCGGCTTCCGGCCGGAGGTCGCTGGCGCTGCCGCCCGAGTCCTCGCCGGCGCCGAGAACGCGGTCGAATGCTCGGCGGACGCCTGCTGCGGACTCACCTGGATCTCCACTGGCCAGCTCGGCACCGCGAGGCGGCTGCTTTCCCATGCCGCCGAAGTGCTCGACGACGGTACGGACCGGCCGATCGTCGTCGTCGAGCCCAGCTGCGCCGCCGCGCTCCATAAGGACCTCCCTGAACTCGTGGATACGGACCAGGCCCGGCGCGTCGCCGCGCGCGTGCGCAGCTTCGCCGCGCACATCGCCGAACGGGTGTCTGGCGGATGGGCGCCCTCGCCGGCCCAACCGGTGCCGGAACAGGCCGTGCTCCAGGCCCACTGCCACGAGTACTCGGTCTTCGGAGCCGCCGCCCAGCGGACCGCTCTGGAGGCGGCAGGCGTGCGCGATGTCGTCGACGCGACCGGCTGCTGCGGCGTCGCGGGGAACTTCGGATTTGAGAAGGACCACTTCGACGTGAGCATGCAGGTGGCCGAGAACGCGCTAGGCCCGGCCCTCAGGACCACCCGGGACGCCGCAGTGCTCACCGACGGGTTCTCGTGCGCACGACAGGTAGACCAGCTCGAGCCCTCGAGGCCGGGCATGCATCTCGCCCAGGTCCTCGATCCAGGGACGGCGCCGCGGCGTCGTCCAACCCCTACCACCAGAGACCTTCTCACCAAGGAAGCAGAGGAACTCCTATGACCACCAATGCCACCGACCTCCGAACCTCAGACAAGGCGCGCGAGGCGATCTCCAGGATCAACACGGGCGTGTTCATCGGCGGCCGATGGGGTGAGGCCTCGTCCGGCGCCCGCTTCGACGTCGTCAACCCCGCGACTGAGGAAGTCATCGCCACGGTCGCCGACGGAGGCCCCGAGGACGCGCAGCGCGCGATCCAGACTGCCGGGCGCGTCCAGAAGGCCTGGGCCAAGACCGCCCCGCGCGAGCGCAGCGAGATCCTCCGCCGCGCCTACGACCTGATCATGGCGCGGCAGGACGAGCTGGCCCTCGTCATGACGACCGAGATGGGCAAACCGATCGCCGAGGCCAAGGGCGAAGTCGCCTACGCGGCCGAGTTCTTCCGCTGGTTCTCCGAAGAGGCCGTCCGCATCGGCGGCGACCTCACGACGACGGGCGACGGCAAGAACCGCATCCTGGTCTCGCGGGAGCCCGTGGGCCCGTGCGTCCTCGTAACGCCGTGGAACTTCCCGTTGGCGATGGGGACCCGCAAGATCGGCCCTGCGATCGCGGCCGGCTGCACCATGGTGTTCAAGCCAGCCAACCTCACTCCGCTGTCTTCGCTCGCGCTCGTCGACATCCTCGTCGAGGCCGGGCTCCCCGAGGGCGTCCTCAACGTCGTGTGCACGACCAAGGCTTCGTCCGTGGTCTCGCCCTGGATGTCGAGCGGAATCGCGCGCAAGGTCAGCTTCACCGGCTCGACCGAGGTCGGCGTCCGCCTGCTCGAGCAGGCCTCCCAGCACGTCATGCGCTCGTCGATGGAGCTTGGCGGCAACGCCCCCTTCATCGTGTTCGAGGACGCCGACCTCGACCGTGCCGTGGAGGGCGCCGTCGCGGCGAAGATGCGCAACATGGGCGAGGCCTGCACGGCCGCCAATCGCCTCTTCGTGCAGCGCTCCGTGGCGGACGAGTTCGCCCGCCGTCTCGCGGAACGTCTGGGCGCCCTCTCGGTCGGCGACGGCGCCGAGCCCGGCACCGACGTCGGCCCGCTCGTCGAGGAGAAGGCCCTCCGCAAGGTCGAGGAGCTCGTGGACGACGCCGTCTCGAAGGGCTCGAAGGTTGTGTGCGGCGGACGCCGGCCGGATCGCGCGGGCTTCTTCTACTCGCCCACCGTCCTCGCTGATGTCTCCCCGGAGGCGAACCTCATGTCCGAGGAGATCTTCGGCCCTGTGGCCCCGGTGGTTCCGTTCGATACCGAGGATGAGGTCCTCGCGATGGCGAACAACACCCCATGGGGGCTCGTGGGCTACCTGTTCACCCAGGACGTAGACCGCGGTTTCCGCGTCGGGGATGCCCTTGAGGTGGGCATGGTCGGCCTCAACACGGGCATCGTCTCCAACCCCGCCGCACCGTTCGGTGGTGTCAAGGCCTCCGGGTTGGGCCGCGAGGGTGGCCGCGTGGGCATCGAGGAGTTCCTCGAGACCAAGTACATGGCCATTCCCCGCATCTGAGGCCGCGCCTTGATTCAGGGCGTACAGAAGGGGCTGCCCGCCGACAGGATCTGTCGGCGGGCAGCCCCTTTTCTGATGCTGATGGCTTGCTGGTGGTGCGGATGCCGGCTCAGGCAGGCTCGGGGGCCCGCGTAAGCCGGGCGACGGCGTCGTCCATGTGCTCCACGAGGAGTCGGTCGGCATCCTCGGGGCGGCCCTCGCAGATGGCGCGGGCGATCTCGTGGTGTTCCTCGTATCGGATGGTGTGAGACGAATATCGGTTCTCGAGGGCCGTGATGCACATCCTGGTCTCGACCATCAGGGTGTTGTGCATCCTCGAGAGCCGGGGGCTCCGGGCCAGTGCGACGAGAAGAGCGTGGAACTCCACGTCCGCAGCGGTGAGCGCGTCCGCGTCGTCATGCTCCGCGGCCTCTCGCATGCGTTCGGCCACCTCGAGCAAGCGCTCGCCGCCACGGGCGGCGTCCAGCTCGATGACCCGCGCGGCCGCTGCACGCTCCACTGCGGCGCGTGCGAGGTACATGTCACGCACGTCGTCGTCAGCGAACTCGATGACGAACACGCCACGGTTGCGGATGCTCACGAGCAGCCCCTCCTGGGTGAGTCGCTGCATCGCTTCGCGTAGGGGGCCCCGGCTGACACCCAGATGGCGGCTGAGCTCCGCTTCGTTGAGCTGCGCGCCGGGAGCGAGTTCGCCTTGGCCGATGGCGCGGCGCAGCTGTCGCGCAATGAGTGCAGGGGTCGTCTCCTGCACGACAGGGGTGAGATGTTCCATGCCCTCTCCTGAGGTTGGTAGAGGCCCCCCAATGATGGGACGATTGTAGACAATCATAACACTTTGACTCGGCTTTCTTCGGGACCTTAGACCCACAGCCGTGCGTCGGCTTGGCCCCGCCCCACCACCTCCTCCTCCCAGCGGGGTGACACGACTCACATTCGAGAGTATTGTTGTCTACAATCCTACAAAGAATGGCAAGTACCACTGCCATTGGTCATCGTTGGTCTCGGCCGCGTAGGAGCCCGATCGGGGCTTCTGACGCAGAGAGGAAGAGCAGATGAACGATCTATCCCGATTCACAGCTGTGGAGCTGCGCGCGGGGTACCGGACGGGCGAGTTCTCTCCCGTCGATGCCACGCAGGCCGCGCTCGAGGCGATCGAGGCAGGCAACCCCGAGGTGAACGCCTTCGTGTCCGTGCACGCAGAGGAGGCCCTCCGCGACGCCGAGGACTCCGCCATGAGGTGGCGGGCGGGGAACACCCTCGGTCCCGGTGACGGCATCCCGACGTCCATCAAGGACATCTTCTACACACGCGGATGGCCCACGCTCCGCGGAACGCGCCTCATCGACGCCCACCGGCCGTGGGAGGAGGATGCGCCGTGCGTCGCGCGTCTCCGGGAAACCGGGGCCGTCCTGCTCGGCAAGACCACGACGCCGGAGTTCGCCTGGAAGGGCGTGACCGATTCGCGGCGCCACGGGTCGACGGGAAACCCGCGGGCTCCTCTCCTCACGTCGGGGGGATCCAGCGGGGGTAGTGCGGCGGCCGTCGGGATGGGCATGGGACCGTGGTCGGTCGGTACTGATGGGGGCGGCTCCGTCCGCATCCCAGCCGCCTTCACGGGCACCGTTGCCCTCAAGCCCACCTACGGTCTGGTGCCGATGTTCCCCGCGAGTCCCTTCGGCACCTTGGCACACGCCGGGCCTATGACGAGGACCGTTTCTGACAGCGCGCTCCTCATGGACGTCATCACGGGATTCGACTCCCGCGACTGGTCTGCCTTGCCGACACCCCAGGGATCCTTCATGGACTCGCTGGACGACGGCGTGCGCGGCCTTCGCATCGCGCTCTCACCGACGCTGGGGTTCGGTCAGAACGACCCCGAGATCGATCGGCTCGTGCGGGCCGCCGCAGAAGTCTTCGAGCAGCTCGGCGCGAGGGTCGAGGAAGTGGACCCCTGCATCGGAGACCCGGTGGAGGCTTTCCACGTCCTGTGGTTCGCTGGGGCTGCGAAGGTACTCGAGGCGTATGGTCCGGACGCCAGGGAGAGTGTTGACCCCGGCCTGCGGCAGAGCATCGAGGAGCAGGGGAACATCACAGCCTCCGACTACCTCGACGCAACCGCCGTGCGCATGGACCTCGGTGTGAAGATGGGCCGCTTCCACGAGGCCTACGACCTCATGCTGACCCCGACCCTTCCGATTCCCGCCTTCCCGCGAGGGCGCGATGTCCCCGAGGGCTGGCACTCCAGGCACTGGACGAGCTGGACCCCGTACACCTACCCGTTCAACATGACGCAACAGCCGGCGATGAGCGTACCCTGCGGCTTCACGCACGACGATCTGCCGGCGGGCCTTCAGATCGTCGGACCGCGCCATGCCGACCGTACGGTTCTGCGCGCGGCCCGAGCCTACGAGGTCGCCACGGACTGGGGGACGGCGCGGCCGGGCGCTCTCGTCGCCCACAGGCCAGCGTCTCGTCCCTGACCCACCTCTGCCTACCGACTTCCAATCCCAACCGGTCGGCTCGCAGTCGCCGACCATCCATCCAATGGAGGCATCCATGAATACCCACCACGCAGGCCCCCAGCAGGGGGAGCATGACGCATCGGCGGCCGCGCCGTCGACCGTGGGCGTGCACCGTCCAGCCCCCGATGCGAAGACGATCCGCAAGGCCGTGGCAGCATCGGCGATTGGCAACGCCACCGAGTGGTTCGACTACGGCGTCTACGCCGTCTCGATCACATATATCACCCACAACTTCTTCCCCGGCCAGGCCGGCACGCTCCTGGCCCTGAGCACCTTTGCGTTCTCGTTCCTCATCCGCCCTCTCGGCGGAATGTTCTGGGGGCCTCTGGGTGATCGGTTCGGACGCAAGCGGGTCCTCGCCCTCACGATCATCCTCATGGCGGGCGCGACGTGCTGCATCGGCTTGTTGCCCACAGTCAGCGCCATCGGGCTCGCGGCGCCCGTCCTCCTGATCCTCCTTCGCGCCATCCAGGGGTTCTCGACGGGCGGGGAGTACGGTGGCGCCGCGACCTTCATGGCCGAGTACGCCCCCGACCACAAGCGCGGCTTCTTCGGCAGCTTCCTCGAGTTCGGAACCTTGGCCGGTTTCGCCCTCGGTTCCCTCGTCGTGCTTCTCGGCGAGACGTTCGTGGGCAGTCAGGGCATGAACGACTGGGGCTGGCGTGTCCCGTTCCTGCTCGCAGTGCCGCTTGGCGTCGTCGGACTCTACCTGCGGACCCGTCTAGCGGAGACGCCCGTCTTCGAGGAACTTGAGGCGGCCGGCAAGGCGGAGAAGTCCGCGACTATGGGACTCCGAGACCTGGTCATCAAGTATTGGCCCAGCATGCTCACGCTCGCCGGCCTGGTCATTGCCCTCAACGTCGTGGACTACACGCTCCTGACGTACATGCCGACGTACCTCGAGGGGGTTGCGGGGCTGCCCAACCAGACCGTGCTTACCATCATGTTCGTCGCGCAGTTCGTGATGATGCTCGTGATCCCGTTCGCCGGTGCGCTCTCGGACAGGGTCGGACGCAAGCCCATGTGGTATGCCTCCCTCATCGGCCTGTTCGTGATGGCGGTCCCGATGTTCATGCTCATGGCCCACGGGTTCTGGCTGGCACTGCTCGCCTTCGCCGTGCTAGGCCTGCTCTTCATCCCGCAGCTCGCCACCATCTCGGCCACGTTCCCGGCGATGTTCCCGACCCAGGTCCGCTACGCCGGATTTGCGATCACCTACAACGTCGCGACGTCCCTGTTCGGTGGTACGGCCCCGCTGTACAACCAGGCTGGCATCGACGCCTTCCACAATGACCTGTTCCCGGCGTTCACGATGATGGGCGCATGCATTGTCGGCCTCGTCGCCGTCCGGTTCATGCGGGAGACCGTCGGCGCCTCGCTCCGGGGCACAGAACTACCCGAGGCCAAGCCCCGGGCCGCAGCGGGGAACTCGCGGAGGGTTCTCTCGCGGAACAGCTGAACCCTTAGCCGGCGGACGAGGGTCGACGTCGGCCCTCGCCTCCGGCGTGCCTCCAGCGGGCGTGGCCACGGCAGCGATGCTGCCGTGGCCACGCCCGCTGCGTGCCCTTCCCACCCGTGCATGCCGAGCAATGGGAGCCATCGCGCCACGTAACCTAATGTCTACATTTATATTGTTGACAATGCTACAGACCAACCATAGGTTTGTAGCGCAAGTCACAGGAGGTGGCTCCTCGAACCCACGCTGGCACGGCCGGCCGAATAGGAGTAGACAATGATGGAGTTCTCGCGGAGGAACGTGCTGCGCAGCGCAGGCGTGGCTGCCGTAGGAGCAGCTCTCGCTGGCTGGGCCAGCGGGTGTTCGACCGTTCCGGCGGGTGGATCCCCCCAGTCCCCCGCAGGGAAGCTGCTGGATACCGCAAAGTCGCAGGGATTCCTGCGCGTGGCGATCGCGAACGAACCGCCCTATACGCAGGTCGGCACTGATGGGACGGTGAGCGGGTGTGAGCCGGACGTGCTCCGCGCTGTGTGCCAGCGCATGGGCATCAAGGACATCCAGGGCGTCGTGACTCCGTACGCGTCAATGATCCCGGGGCTGGACGCCAACCGTTGGGACGTCATCGCGGCGGGCCTCTTCATGAAGCAGTCGCGCTGCGGACAGGTCGACTACTCGGAACCGGTCATCGTCTCCACCGAGTCCTTCGGGACTCCCAAGGGCAACCCCAAGGGCATCACGTCCGTCGCCTCGATCACCGCAGATCCGAGCCTGCGCATTGCCGTCCTCCCCGGCGGCTTCGAGGAGGGCATTCTGAAGACGGCGAAGGTCCCCGACGCCCAGCAGGTGAAGGTCGCCGACGGCCGCAGCGGCATCGAGGCGATCAAGGCCAACCGCGCTGACGCCTTTCTGCTCCCAACGCTGTCGCTGCGGGCCCTGGCCAAGGACGACGCGGGCTTCGACGTCTCCGAGGCGCTCAAGGATGCGCCCCGGACGGGGTCCGGCGCCGCCTTCCGCAAGTCGGACGCCTCGTTCCACGATGCTTACAACAAGGAGCTGACCGCGTTCAAACAGACAAACGACTTCTCGGACATCCTCAAGAAGTGGGGCTTCGATCCCTCCGTTGTCCAAGGAGTCACCACGCAGGAACTATGCCAGACCGCGGGCTGATGCGGCCGGACTCTCATCCGAAGGGGAGCAGCCCATGTCCGTAGTCTTCGAATACGCACCCTTGCTCTGGCAAGGGCTCTGGACCACTGTCCTGGTCACCGTTCTCAGTGGGATCGTCTGTGTCGTCGTCGCCTTTGCGGCTGGCATGGCGCGCCTCTCGACGCCCTGGTACCTCCGATGGCCCGCAGGCGTCTTCATCGAGGTGTTCCGCGGGACGTCGCTGCTGGTGCAGATGTTCTGGTTCTTCTTCGCGTTGCCCTTCTTCGGGATCCAGCTCTTTCCGATGACGGCGGCCGTCTTGGCCTTGGGCTTGAACGAGGGCGCCTATGCGGCGGAAGTTGTCCGCGGCGCCATCGTGGCCCGCCCGAAAGGGCAGACCGAGGCCTGCGTGGCCTTGGGAATGGGCCCTGCGCTCCGCCTGCGCCGGGTGATCCTGCCCCAGTCGATCCCGGCCATGCTGCCGCCGCTGGGGAATATCATGGTGGACCTGCTGAAGAACACGTCCCTGGTCTCCCTCGTCACGGTTGCAGACCTGACATTCCGGGCGCAGATGATCAGGAACACCACCGGCCAGACGACGGCCGTCTTCCTCACCATTCTCGTGATGTACTTCCTGCTGTCCTCTGTCCTGACGTTCGTGGTCGGGATGCTGGAGCGGCGCTTCAGCCTTGATCGGAAGGCCAGGACAGCGGGCCGGCGTGAGGCTCGCCAACTGGCCGAGGCGGGTGTCGCGTGATCTGGGACAACGACTTCGCCGTCTCGGTCATCCCCGATCTGCTGCAGGGACTGCAGGTCACGGTGGAGATCACCTTGCTCGGCACCCTCATCGCCGCTGTGTTGGGCCTCGCCCTGGCGATCCTCCGAAGGCTTGCCATCCCGGTGGTGTCCCACACCGCCTCCTTCGTGATCGTCTTCATCCGCGGGACCCCGCTGCTGGTGCAGGCATATTGCGCGTTCTTCGTCCTGCCGGCCTACGGGGTCAGCGCCGACGCCTTTGTCACCGGTGCCGTGGTGATCGGGATCAACTACAGCGCCTACATGGCAGAGGTGTACCGGAGCGGCATCGAAGGCGTCCATACAGGGCAGTGGGAGGCCTGCACGGCGCTCGGTCTGCCGCCAGTGCGAATCTGGGGACGCATCATTCTGCCCCAGGCGCTGCGCATGGTCGTGCCGATGCTGGGGAACTACCTCATCCAGATGTTCAAGGACTCCGCCGTGCTCTCTGCGATCACGGTTGTGGAGCTTCTAGCCACGGCCCAGGCCATCGGCAGCTCGAACTTCCGCTACCTCGAGCCCCTCACGATCGCAGCTCTGCTCTTCCTGCTGATCAGCTACCCCTCATCACGCCTCGTCAACAGATTGGAGCGGCGCTATGCGCCCCAGCATTGAGCCCAGTCCCGTCCGTGCGGGAGACGCCCTCGACCCCGACCCGATCATCCGGTTCGACAACGTCAGCAAGAGCTGGGGCTCGAATCAGGTTCTGAAGTCGCTCAACTTCGACGTCCGTCCGGGCGAGAAGGTTTCCATCATCGGGCCCTCCGGCTCGGGCAAGACCACGATTCTCAGGATCCTGATGACCCTGGAGACGCCCACGGAAGGAACCGTCACCGTCGACGGCGACGTCCTGTGGAGCGTCGCGGACGGCGAGAAGGCCCGGGAAACCCGTCAGCTCCGCCAAACGCGGAGGAAGATCGGCATGGTGTTCCAGCAGTTCAACCTGTTCCCCCACATGACCTCGTTGGAGAACGTCATGGAGGCCCCGGTCCACGTCTTGCGGATGGACCGGAAGGAGGCACGGGACAGGGCCGCGGACCTGCTGAACCTCGTGGGCCTCGGCAAGCACATGAGCCATACGCCGCCACAGCTCTCGGGTGGCCAGCAGCAGCGCATGGCCATCGCCCGGGCGCTGGCCATGCGACCCAAGGTCATGCTCTTCGACGAACCCACGTCGGCGCTGGACCCGGAGCTCATCGGCGAAGTCCTCAACGTCATCCGGAACCTGGCGCACAGCACGGACATGACGATGCTGATGGTCACCCATGAGATGCGCTTCGCCGAGGAGATCTCCGACAGGGTCGTGATGTTCGACCACGGGCGCGCTGTCGAGAGCGGGCCCCCGGAACGGATCTTCAAGAACCCACTCGAGGATCGGACCAGGACATTCCTTCGCGCGGTACTCCAGCACTGAGGGGCTGAAGGACGGGACCGGCAGCCGCCGGAGCAGAAGAGCAGCGGCCGAAGTTGGCCGCTGCTCTTCTGCATGCCAGCTCTTCTGCCGTGTGCGGACAGGAAACGTGGGAAGGGCAAAGCGGCGACGTCCCCGGTCAGGCTGACCGGGGACGTCTCATCCAACTGAAACAGGACGGCTACGGGCTGGCGCAGTCCCGCAGGCACAGGAGCGCATAGGCGCGAGCCGCCGTCAGGAGTTCGGCGATGCTCACCGATTCGTTGACCTGGTGTGCTTGGTCATTGAGGCCGCCCGGTCCCATGACGATTGTGGGCACGCCGAAGTCGCGGGCGATGAACCCGCCGTCGCAGGCCGCCGTCCAGCCTCCGATCCTGCTCTCGATACCGCAGTCGGCCAGAGCGCCGACCGTGCTCGTCACGAGAGGATGGTTCGCCGGCGTGCGGAATCCCGGCATCTCCATCGAGACTCTGGCAGTGACGGTGATCCCGTCCCGATCGATTCCGGCCGCGCAGATCCGCCCACGGAGCGCTTCGAGGATCGCGTGGGGATCGTCGTCGGGCATGAGCCTGCGGTCCAGAGACAGGTGGCATTCTCCGGCCACCATGGACGTGCCGCTCCCACCCTCGATCAGACCGACGTTCCAGCTCCCGGCGCCGAGCAGGGCGTCCCGGTCCGCCTGGAGCGTGCGGTGGTCCTCCCTGACGAGCTCGATGATCCTGGCCGCCGCGTCGATCGCATTCCGACCGTCCTCGGGTCTGCCGGAGTGAGCAGACATGCCGTCCACGGAGACGTCGAAGTAGCTGTCTCCCCGGCAGCCGATGACTGTGTCGAGGTCTGTGGGCTCGGCGACGATACACGCCGAGAACCGCTCCCCGGCGTGGGCGAGCGTATAGGCGCGGATTCCGAGGCCGAGGTCTTCCTCATCCACCGTGCACGCCAGTGTGACGTCTCCGGGGAGGTCGGCGCCAGCTTCCTTCAGAGCCTTGAGCGCGACAGCGACTGCGGCCAGACCGCCCTTCATGTCCGTCGATCCGCGTCCGTACAGCCGGCCGTCGCGCTCGGACGGATCGAATGGCGACCCCTCCCAGCCGCCGCCGGCCGGGACCACATCCGAGTGGCCCAGGAACAGGAGACCGGGCCGGTCGCCGCCCCGCAGGACCGCCGTGAAGTTGGGCCGTCCCGGCGCGACGAGCTCGGTCTCGGTGGCCAGGCCCGCGCCAAGGCAGAAGGCCTCGAGGACATTGACGGTGGCCTCCTCCGTCCCGCCGGGATTCTCCCCGCCAGCCGCGATGAGGGCGCGGGCGAGCGATACGACGTCGTCCTCTGTGATCAGCTCGAGGACCCGATCCTCGAGCGAAGTGCTCACGTTCACAGGCCCCCCTCAAGCCCTGCGAGTTCGAGATCCATGGCCCTGCGAAGCCGCCGGATTCCCTCGTCGGTGCGTTCGGGGGTGCTCGTGGCGAAGCAGAGCCGCAACGCGTCGTCGAACCTCCCCTCGGCGGACAGCGCTGGCCCCGGGATGAAGGCGACTCCCTCGGCCAGCCCCGTCTCGAAGAGGCGCCGAGTCGAGATGCATGCGTCGTCCCCCTGGAGGGTCAGCCACAGGAAGAAGCCACCCTCGGGATCCGTGCTGACAACCCGCTCGCCGAGATGCCGGCGGATGCTGGCCTGCATGGCGTCCTTGCGGCGCCGGTACTCGGAGCGCAGCCCCGCGAGATGGCTGTCTAGGCGTCCCCGACGGATGAACTCGGCCACGATGTGCTGTGCCGGAACATTGGTGCACGTGTCCATCGCCTGCTTCGCGTTGATCACGAGCTGGCGCAATGAGGGGTGGGTGTCGACCCATCCGACACGCAGACCGGGAGCAAGGATCTTGGAGAACGTGCGCACGGAGAAGAGGAGCGGGTCCCCGGGGCTGAGGGCCTGGAGGCTCGGGAGGTCCTTCCCTTCGAACCGCAGGAGCCCGTAGGGGTCGTCATCGATGATGACGGCGTTCCACTGGTGCGCGAGCTCGAGCAGGAGCTCCCGGCGCTCGAGGGACATCGTGGTGCCCGACGGGTTCTGGAAGTTCGGGATGGTGTAGATCGCCTTGGGCGTCCGCCCGGCGGCCGCGACAAGCTCAGGGAGGGCCTCGACGACGAGGCCGTTCTCGTCGAGCGGAGCCTCGAGCAGCTGAGCGCCGTAGCTCAGCGCCGTGGCGCTCCCGTTCGTGTACGTGGGGCTCTCGACGATGACGAGGTCACCGGGATCGATGAAGATCTTGCACGCTAGGTCCAGCCCCTGCATGCCCCCGGCCGTGATCGTGACGCGTTCCCCCTCGGTCGGATCGCTCGTTCCGGAGAGGTATCCGACGAGCGCCTCGAGGAGCTCGGGCTCGCCCTCGGTTGCCCCGTACGTCATGGAGCCGTAGCCCATGACCTGGCCTGCGATCTCCCTGAATTCCTCCAGCGGGACCGCCTCATTGGCAGGGGAGCCCATCGCGAAGCGCACGATGTCATGCTTCATGGAGGCCAGCAGCGAGGTGCTCGAGTCGATGACGGACCCCACGAGGCTGCTGGCGCGCTCTGCGAGAGGGAGGCTCTCAGTGGAGAGGCGGGCGAAATTGTCGATGGACATGGATCAGCGTCCCTTCTGGAGGAGTTCGCGTGGGAAGCGTGTGAAGGCCTCCACTCCGTCTGATGTCACTCGGATCGATTCCGAGAGTTCATAGCCGTAGCGGTCCATCCACATGCCGCCGATGAGGTGGAATGTCATGTTCTCGGCGAGGACCGTCTCGTCTTCGGTCCGGATGGAGATCGTGTGCTCGCCCCAGTCCGGCGGGTAGCCGACGCCGATCGAGTAGCCGATGCGCGACGGCTTCTCCATCCCGTGCCTCGCGAGCGTCCTGTTCCACGCTTTGGCAAGGTCGCGGACCGCGACGCCGGGGCGGACTTCGCCCAGGACGGCGTCGAGACCCTCTGCGACGGCGTCGGCGAGCCTCGCGAGGCGATCGGGCGCCCGGCCGAGGGAGACGGTGCGCGCGAGCGGCGCGTGGTAGCGGCGGTGCGCCCCCGCGAGCTCGATCACGACGGCTTGGCCCTCCTCGAACCGGTCAGCGCTCCACGTCAGGTGCGGCGTGTCCGCCGCTTCGCCGGTCGGGAGCATGGGGACGATGGCCGGATAGTCCCCGTCCACTCCGTCACTGCCGGCGATCTGCGCCTGGCTGATCGCCGCGGCGGCATCGCACTGCCGCACTCCGGCCGCGATCGTGTCGACAGCAGCCTGCATCGCCGCCCCGCACACGCTGGCCGCCTTGCGCATGAGTTCGATCTCGGCGGGTGACTTCACGGACCGTACCCAGTTGACCACCTCGAAGCTGTCGACGAGCGTCCACTCGGGGAGGGCATGGAGGAGGGCACGGTACGCCTTGGGGGAGAAGAAGTGCGAGTCCATCTCCAGGCCAACGCAGCCTCCCGCGGCGGCGGCGACGAGCCCGCGGTCGCGCAGGGAGCCCGCGACCCAATCGAACGGATGGATGTGCGGTTGGTGCACGTACTGCTCCGGGTAGCCGGAGATGCAGTCCGGTGGCAGCCAGGCGGTCCGGAAGGCCCCGCCGGCGTCCATTGCGCGGGTGAAAAGCAGCATCTGCCCCTCGGCCGGGACGAAGACAGCCTGAGGAGTGTAGAACGACCAGGCGTTGTAGCCGGTCAGGTAGTAGATGTTCGCTGGATCGGTGACCAGCAGGGCGGACAGGCCCTGTCTCCCCATCCGCTGGCGCACGCCCGCGAGCCGCGCCCGGTATTCCTCATCGCTGAACAGCACGATCCACCTCAACTTGTAGGCTTTGTAGATTGTTTACAATCTACAACAAGTGGGCGGTGTCACACAAAGCGCTCAGAGGCTGCCAGGGTCAGGCCGCATCCAGCGCCGCGACCGCCACCACTGCGGGGCGCCCCTGGCCCGGTTCTGGGTGCATGTCGACGAGCGCGAGCTGCGCCAGGTGCAGCGGCTGGCCTTCTTCGGCGGCGCCGCGCCTCGTCGCCGTGATGTGCGCGCGGAAGCCATCCCCGGTGAAGTCGGGGCGGCGGAACGTGGGGACGTGGAGATCGAGGGCGTCGATGAACAACAGGTGCAGGGCCCGGATCTCAGGGGAGTCGACGAGCGCCACAGGAGTGTCGTGCCGGGGACCGAAGAGCTCGGCGGGACCGGCGGCGGCGTCGATCGGAGCGGTCCGCGCGGCGACTTCGCCCATGCCTGCCGCGAGCTGGGCCCTGCTGGCCCACGTTGCGAACACCGGCATGACGGTGATGTGCAGGGGCCAGTCCCGCACGGCGTAGCGCTCGCCCACGGCCATGGGCTCCAAGGGCAGGACGATCGCGAAGCGGTGCACGCTTCGATCCTAGGGTGAGCGTAGGCGTGGGTAATCTGGCCTCATGACCACCGAGCCTGAGACCTCCCCGCCCGGCACCCCGCGGACGGCCGCCTCCCCCCTCCGGGTCGCGATCCACGGCGAGCCGATGCCCTTCCTGACCGCAGCGATCACGGCGGGAGGGGGCACCGTCGTCGGCCTCGAGGACGAGCCCGAGGTGCTGGTGCTCGACCACGGCAACCCCAAGCACGAGCTCCTTGATGCGCTCCACGACGCCTCGTCGATCCGCTGGGTCCAGCTGCCGTCCGCCGGCATCGAGTCCTACGCGGACGCGCTCGCCGCCTACCCGGACAAGGTCTGGACCAGCGCGAAGGGCGCCTACGCCAAGCCCGTTGCCGAGCATGCCCTCGCCCTCACCCTCGCCCTCCTGCGCCATCTGCCCGAGCGTGCCCGCGCCCGCTCGTGGGCCCCGGCGACCGGCACATCGCTGCACGGCCTGCGCGCCGTCGTGATCGGCGCCGGCGGCGTCGGGCTCGAGATCCTGCGCCTGTTCCGGGTGTTCGACGTCGAGGTCGACGTCGTGCGCCGCACCCTCGTCGCCGTTCCGGGCGCACGGCGCACGACGACGCCGGCCCACCTCGCCGAGCATCTGGCGGAGGCCGACGTCGTGGTCGTCGCCGCGGCGCTCACGGCGGACACCTCCAAGCTCATCGGCGCGCCCGAGCTCGCGCTCATGAAGCCGAGCGCGGTCCTGGTGAACATCGCGCGCGGCGGACTCGTCGACACGGACGCCGTGGTGGAGGCCCTGCGCGCCGGATCCATCGCCGGCGCGGCCCTCGATGTCACCGATCCCGAGCCCCTCCCCGACGGGCACCCGCTGTGGGACGAGCCGCATGCGCTCATCACGCCCCACGCGGCAGACACGCTCGAGATGATCCGTCCACTCCTCGGCGAGCGCGTGACGGAGAACCTCCGCCGCTTCGCCGCCGGCGCGGAGCTCGAGGGCCTCGTGGACGCGGCTGCGGGGTACTGACGCGGAAGGCCTGTTCCGCCCCTTTCCCTCCCACGGCCGCTGTCATATCTTCGGATGATCGGGGGCGGATCCCTGGATCCGCCGGGCTTCAACCGCAAGGGGCGTCGCGATGGCACACGAAGCTGTAACTCCCATACCGACCCACGGGGGCCACGCTCTCAAGCGCGTCGTCGGGTACTGGGGCCTGATGTTCGTCTCCCTTGGATCGATCATCGGATCCGGCTGGCTCCTCGGGGCCTTGGGCGCCGCGAAGTCGGCGGGCCCGGCGTCGATCGTCTCGTGGCTCATCGCCGCGGTCATGCTGATCGTGCTGGCCCTCATCCACGCCGATCTGGGCGCCGCGTACCCCGTGGCCGGCGGAACTGCCCGGTACCCGCACTACGCGTTCGGCGCGCTCGCGGGCTTCACCGCCGGCTGGGTCGGCTATCTTCAGGCTGTGGCGATCGCGCCGATCGAGGTCGAGGGGGCCATCACCTACCTCGAGTCGGCGCCGTGGGCCAAAGGCCTGGACATGGTCAATCCGGACTCGACCCTCACTCCGATCGGGCTCGTCATCGCGGCTGCGGCCCTCGCCGTGTTCACGGTGATCAACATCATGGGCGCCAAGTGGCTCTCCGACAGCAACATCGCGGTGGTGATCTGGAAGACCGCGGTGCCTGTCCTGGCCATCGTCGTCCTCATGTCCCTGTCCTTCCATCCCGGGAACTTCGGCCAGACAGGCGGCGGGTTCGCCCCTAACGGCTTCCACGGCATCTTCGCGGCACTGCCTCTCGGCGTGGTGTTCGCCCTGCAGGGCTTCGAGCAGGCCGCGCAGATGGCCGGCGAGGCCCGCAACCCGAAGAAGGACGTCGCGCGGGCCATCATCACGGCGATGATCATCGGGGCGGCCGTGTACATCTTCCTCGAGGTCGCGTTCATCGGCGCGGTCGATCCAGCCAATGTGGTCAATGGCTGGGACAACCCCCTCGGCGCCGGCGCGTTCGGCCCGTACTACGACCTCGCGCTCGCCGCTGGCGCGGGGTGGCTGGCGACCGTCCTGTTGATCGACGCGGTCGTCTCGCCGGCAGGCACTGGCCTCGTGTACATCGGAACGTCAGCCCGCATCTCGTACGCGCTCGGCGAGGACGATGCCCTGCCGCCGTGGCTCACGTCCGTGAGCAAGCGCGGGGTTCCGTTCGGGTCGATCCTGCTCGCGTTCGTGATCGGTCTCGTCGCACTGTTGCCGTTCCCGAGCTGGCAGTCGCTCGTGGGTCTCATCACGGATGCGACGGCCATCATGTACGCCTTCGCGCCGGTCTCCCTCGAGGCGCTCATCCGCCGGCACGCGGGCCGCGCACACCCCTACCGGGTCCCTTGGCCCCAGATCCTCACGCCGTTCGGCTTCGTGGCGGCGAACCTCATCATCTACTGGTCGGGCTTCGAGGCGATCTGGAAGATCCTCACCGCCATCCTCATTGGGCGGGTCATCTTCGAGATCGCGCTGCACCGCTCCAAGTCGCTGCGGTTCCGCAGGGACCTCGACTGGCGCGCCGCGTCGTGGATCTGGCCGTGGCTCATCGGGCTCGTCGTCCTGGGGCTCCTCGGCCGGTACGGCAACGGGTCGCTGAACATCCTCCCCGAGTGGGTCGACATCCTGTTCGTCGTCGCGTTCGCACTGCTGATCTTCTACTATGCGGTGAGCCTCTCGATGAGTCCCGAGGACATCGCAGTGGCGGTGGGCGAGGATGAGTTCGAGTTCGAGGCGGTCGACAGCGCAGTCTCCTCAGACACCGCAGGCGCCGCAGACCAGAAGCGCCGCGGGGCGCCCGGGGTGGGGGATCGACCGAAGGGCTGACGCCGCCCCCGTCAACCGATCGGAGCGCTACGAGGCGGTCCGCCGTCAGGAGGCCGGATGTCCGCTCGCGTGCTGTCTGGAATCACGGTGGTCTCCCTTGCCGTCAACATCCCGGGCCCGCTCGCGGCCTCGAGGCTCGCCGAGCTCGGAGCGAGGGTCATCAAGGTCGAACCTCCGCAGGGCGATCCCCTCAGGAGCGCGGCGCCGACGTGGTACGCCGAGCTCGTCGCGGGCCAGAAGATCGTCTCGCTGGACCTGAAGGACCCTTCCGGCCGTCCCCGCCTCGACAGCCTGCTCGATGACGCAGACGTACTGCTCACCGCGATGCGTCCCTCGGCGCTTGACCGTCTCGGCCTTGCCGAGGCTGCTCTGAGTCGCGGCGTGGCGCTCATCGAGATCGTGGGGCACGACGGCGCGCACGCCGAGCAGCCCGGGCACGATCTGACCTATCAGGCGGCTTGCGGCACGCTCCTCCCGCCCGCTCTGCCCCTCGTGCCGATCGCGGACATGCTGGGCGCCGAACGGGCCGTGGTTGCCACGCTGGCCGCGCTCCGCCTGCGCGACCAGGGCGTGCGGGAGGTGCGTGAACGCGTGGTCCTCGAGTCGGCGGCGTGGGCCGCCGCGAGCGCCGTGCGGCACGGCCTGACCTCACTCGGCGCCGTCTTGGGCGGAGCCGAGGCCGCGTACGGCATCTACGCGGCGTCGGACGGATTCATTGCGGTCGCCGCGCTGGAACCGCACTTCGCCCGGCGGCTCGCGGTGCACGTCGGGGGCACTCGTGACGAGCTTGCCCGTGCGTTCGCAGCGCGTCCCGCGGCCTACTGGGAGGCTCTCGGAAAAGCCCACGACCTTCCCCTCGTCGCGGTCCGCGAGCCGGCGGCTGCCCTCGATCCGCGCGGCCCGATCGTCGCCGACGAATAGACGGCCCCATGGCCGACGCCGAGCGCGCCTCAGCCGTGCTGGTGTGCGCTGGGCGTCGCTGCTCCGCCCGCGGCCGAGGGGTCGACGACGGTGAACTGCCCCATCATGCCCTCGTCCTCGTGGGTGAGCAGGTGGCAGTGGTACATGTACGGGTGCTCGGGGTCCGACCATTGCGGCATCCGGAGGGCGATCCGGTTCTGTTCGCGCGGCAGGAGCGGGATCGTGTCCTTCCACCCCGCCCGCTCGGGCGGCGGCTGCTTGCCGTCGATGTCCACGAGCCGGAACTGGACGCCATGGATGTGCAGATTGTGCTGGTAGGCGCTGACATTGTCGACGAACCACACCTCGGACCCACCGGGCACGGCCGTGAAGTCGGTCCGGTTCATGTCCATGGTCTTGTTGTTGATCGTCCGGCCGTTGAACGTGAAGGAGCGCGAGACCGCCGTCGTCGTTCCAGCAGGCGCGGGCAGCTCGGTGAACGCCGCGGGCAGCGCGGGCGACGGCGCGAGGCTCGCGGCCGCGTCGAGCCGCACGACGTCGAACTCCTTCCCGCCGCCGAAGGCCTCCGGGGGATTGACCCGGCCCAGATCGGGGGCGAACGAACGCAGCATGACGGACTCGCCGGCCTTGAGCTCCACGACGATCTCGGCCCGTTCCGCGGGCGAGAGCTGGACGGCGTCGAGCGCGAGCGGCGCGGCGAGCAGTCCGCCGTCGGACGCGACCATGTGGAACTTCCGCCGGTCCGCGAAGCCGAACGTGAACCACCGGCCCGCGCTCGCGTTGAGGATCCGAAGCCGCACGCGTTGGGTCGTGACGGGCAGGACCGCGCCGAGCGTGCCGTTCGCGGCGATCGAGTTGCCGAGGGTACCCAGGGAGTTGCCGGAGGGGTCGAAGGTGAGCTTGCCGTTCGCGTCGAGGCGGCGGTCCTGGACCACGAGCGGGATGTCATCGACGCCGTAGTCCTGGGGAAGGCCGGCCTGCGGCCCTTCATCGACGAAGAACAGGCCCGCGAGCCCGTAGGAGACCTGCTTCTCGGTGTTCCCGTGCGGGTGGGGGTGGTACCAGAGGGTCGCTGCGGGCTGATCGACGGTCCACTCGGGCGATGTGGAGGCGCCCGGGCCGATCATGGCGTGCGGTCCGCCGTCCTGCGCAGCCGGCAGCATCATGCCATGGAAGTGGAGCGTCGTGGCGTCCGGCAGCCTGTTCTCGGCGAGAACCCTGACCTTCTCGCCGCGGGAGGCCCTCAGCGTAGGGCCGAGGTAGGCGCCGTTGTAGCCCATCGACTCGGCCGGCTTGCCGGGGACGAACTCGTGGGTGCCGGGCTGCGCGGCGAGCCTGAACGTGCGTACGCCGTTCTCCACGGTGCCCGCGTCCAGCGGCGGGATGGGCAGTCTTGCTCCGAACGCGACGCTCGGCACGTCCTCGGAGGCCGCGCAGCCGGCCAGGGACGAGGCCAGCGGCGCGAGGAAGACGGCGGCCGTGGAGGCGCGGAGGAACAGGCGGCGGGTCACAGGCACGCCTTCTAGCGTAGGCCTTTCGGCTGGGAGGCTACATTGACGGTATGGCAGCAGATCTGGACCAGACGCCTGGGCCGCCGATCGTCGGGGAGGCCGCGACCGTCGTCGTGCTCCGCGACGGTCCCGCCGGACTCGAGGTACTCCTCCTCGAGCGGCTCTCCACCGGCTCGTTCGGGGGCGCGTGGGCGTTCCCGGGTGGTCGCGTAGATCCGGAGGACGCGGGTCCTGAGGACCCGCAGCCCGAAGAGGCCCCGCGCTCGGAGGACTCTGCGCACGACGCCGGCGCCTCCTTGGGCGCGCCGCTCGCCGCGCCGCTCGCCGTGCCGCTCGCCGTGCCACTCCGTGTGAGGCGCGCAGCGGTCCGCGAGACTCTCGAGGAGACGGGACTCGTGGTACCCCAGGACTCGCTCATCCCGTTCTCCCGCTGGGTCCCGCCGCTTCGCGTCACCAAGAGGCTCATCACTTGGTTCTTCCTCGCCCCGGATCCGGCAGGGGAGCTCACCGTGAGCGCCGACGAGCACGTGGCCTCCGCGTGGCTCCCGCCCGCGGAGGCCCTGAGGCTGCACGCCGCTGGCGAGCTGCAGCTCTTCCCGCCCACGTGGATCACCCTCGATGCGCTGGGGGGAGCCTTCTCGGTAGCGGAGGCGCTCGCCGCAGCGCCGCGCCCGCCGAAGCAGTTCGAGAGCTTCCAGCTGAGCGGCGCGGACGGGCGGCTCGAGGCCGTCCTGTGGGCGGGCGACGCCCAGTACGGCGACCCGGCGGCCAAGGGAGGCGCCCGCCACCGGCTGTGGATCAACAGCCTGCCGTGGCGCCTCGAACGCAGCACCTGATTTCATCCGTTCTGAAGCGACCATTCCAAAATGTGACGCATCCCACTAGTCTCGAGTCGTTCGAGGGGACTATGGCAACGCCGTGAGCCTCTCGTTGCCCCGGCCTTCCGCCGGGGGGAGGTCAAGCCGGCGGGCACTGCACCCATCTCGCCGGCGGGATGAAAGGCACATGATGCGATCACGCACCTTCGTAAGGCCCCTCCTATGTACAGGCCTCGCGGCCGGGCTCGCGATTGCGGGGACCGCGCCGGCGGCCGTCGCGGTTACGGCTGCCACGGCGCAGGCCACTGGACCGTCGGCGCAGACGGCCGCCCAAGGCACACAGAACTACCTCGTGCTGTACAAGTCCGGTGGAACGGCCGCCGGCAAGTCCCTCGACGCCATCACGGCCGCGGGCGGCGCGCTCGTGCAGGATTACAGCGCGATCGGCGTCGCCGTGGTGAGTTCCGCGGCGTCGGACTTCTCGGTGAGGCTGCGCGCGGCGGATCCGAGCGTGGACGCGGCCTCGTCGACGGCGGGCTTCGGGGTCTCACTCGGCGGCGACGCCGCGGCAGACTCTGCTGCGGAACCAGTCCTCCCGGCGGCACCCGCCCCGGGCGGCGACGCCCTGTCTGGCCTCCAATGGGACATGAACCAGATCCACGCCCCAGA
Organism: Sinomonas sp. P10A9; assembly: GCF_041022165.1. Classification (GTDB taxonomy): domain Bacteria; phylum Actinomycetota; class Actinomycetes; order Actinomycetales; family Micrococcaceae; genus Sinomonas; species Sinomonas puerhi. The sequence continues at coordinate 3,854,273 of NZ_CP163302.1, read as the reverse complement.
GGCGCGGGCGATCAACGGGGGCAGCCCCTCCGTCGTTGTCGGCGACATCGACACTGGCCTCGACTACACGCACCCGGACCTCGCGCCGAACGTCGACTTGTCGCGGTCCGTCTCGTGTCTGGGCGGCGTGCCGAACCAGACGCCGACAGCCTGGATGGACGACAACGGGCACGGAACGCACACCGCCGGCACGATCGCGGCGGCCAAGAACGGCATCGGCATCGTGGGCGTGGCGCCGAACGTCAAGCTCGCCGGGATCAAGGCCGGGAACGCGGACGGGTTCTTCTTCCCCGAGGCCGTGGTGTGCTCGTTCATGTGGGCTGCAACGCACGGCATCCAGGTGACGAACAACAGCTACTTCGCCGATCCGTGGTACTTCAACTGCAAGAACGATCCGCAGCAGCGGGCTATCTGGGAGGCCGAGCGCCGCGCCATCAGGTACGCCCAGCAGCAGGGGACGACAGTCGTGGCTGCGCTCGGGAACTTCTCCGATGACCTCGCCCATCCCACGCAGGACATGCAGAGCCCCGACAACACGACCCCGGTCACGCGCGACGTCACGAACGCGTGCGCCGTGGTGCCTGCTGAGGTGCCCGGGGTGATCGGCGTGACGGCGAACGGCAGCAAGGGTTTCAAGTCGTTCTACTCGAACTACGGTTCGGGCGTGGCGGATGTGATGGCACCCGGCGGCGATAGCCGCAATGTGGCTCCGGGTGTGGCCAACGGCCGCATTCTCTCGACGTGGCCCACCTCGCTCATGAGCCACTGCTTTCGGAAGGTCATCGACGCCTCGGGCGCCACGTACTGCAACATCCAGGGCACGTCCATGGCCTCGCCGCATGTCGCCGGCGTCGCGGCGCTCATCGTGAGCTCGGGTGTGACGAGTCCGGGTGCGGTGGCTGCGCGGATTGGCGGAACGGCGGATGCGGTGCCGTGCCCGGCGGATATGACCCCGTATCTGGCGTTCCCGTCACTTGAGAACGGGGCCCCGCAGACGTGCACCGGCGGTACGGGCTACAACTCGTTCGCCGGCAAGGGCCGGATCAACGCCCTGAGCGCGATCCGCGGCTGAGAGCAGAGCAGGGCCGGTCAGCGGCCCTGCGCCAGGAACGCCTGCAGCACGGCCTCCTCGGCGGCCGTGCTGCGGCGCCTCGCGGAGCGGGCGAGCTGGATCTTCCAGATCAGGCCCGTACGGACAGCCCACACGCCGTCGAGCTCGCCGGCCTCTCGTTTCTGCAGCGGCAGCGCGCCGCCATCGAACGCAGACTCGGGGACGAAGCCGACGCCGAGCCCGTCCCGGATGAGGTCGAGCGCCATGCCGAACGTCACGACTTCGGTCCGGACGGCCCGGCCGAGCCCGGCCGCCGCGAACGCGGCATCGACGGTGGCGCGGTTCCCCCAGCCCTCCGGGAAGTCGACGAAGGGCTCGCCCGCGACGTCGGCCAGCGTGATGCGCCTGCGGCCCGCGAGCCGATGGCCCGGGGCGCACACGAACAGGATCCCGTCGGCATGCAGCGGGGTCAGGTCGATGTCCGGGGCCGCGGCCTCGGAGACGGAGACCATGGCGAGGTCGAGCGCGCCCGAGCGCACGTCGTCCAGACTTGTCCGCGTTCCCTGGATGGTCTGGCGGAGCTTGACCACGATCTCGGGGTACTGCCGGTGGACGGACCGCAGGACCCCCGGAACGTCGAGGTTCCCCGAGTGGGCCAGCACGCCCAGGGCGACCGTGCCCCGGGCGGTGCCCCGCACGCCGTCGACCGCGTCACGCGCCGCCTGCACCGCGTCGAGCACGTCGAGGGCGCGGGGGAGCAGCGCCTCTCCGGCCGGGCTGAGCCGGACGCTCCGGCCGAGCCGCACGAAGAGCTCGGCGCCCATCTCCCGCTCGAGCTGCCGGATGGCCGCGGACACGGCCGACTGCACGACGCCGGCCGCCTCGGCCCCGCGGGTGAAGCTCAGGGCCTCGGCGACGGCCACGAAGTATTCGATCTGGGCGAGCTGCATGGAACAAGTATCGTCGACGGTGATCGATTAAAGCACCAATGAGTGTTGGACGTGATCGGTAGGTTGGCCCGAGACTTGGAGCCATGCCCAAGAAATCAGCCCACGGCCGCGGCTTCTGGATCGTCACGTTCGTCTTCATGATCACGATGGCCTTCGCCGGCGCCCCCGCTCCCCTCTACGTGCTCTACCAGCAGCGGGACGGCTTCAGCGCCTTCACCATCACCCTCATCTTCGCCGCCTACGCCCTGGGCGTCGTCATCAGCCTGTTCCTCGCGGGGCACATCTCGGACAGGTTCGGGCGGCGACGCATCATCGCCCCAGCAGTGCTCCTGAATGTGCTCTCCGTCCTCGTCTTCATGGTCTGGCCGGACGTGCCCGGCCTCCTGCTGGCCCGGTTCATCTGCGGCCTCGGCATCGGCATGCTCACCGCCACCGCGACGGCCCACCTCACCGAGCTCCACGGCGTCGCCCGCCCCGGCACCGGTACGCGCCGGGCCGAGGTGGTCTCCACCGCCGCGAACATCGGCGGCATCGGCGTCGGGCCGCTCGTCACCGGTGCCCTCGCGGAGTACGCGCCGCAGCCGCTCGTCACCCCGTACGTGGTCTTCGGCTTCCTGCTGGTGGTCGGCGCGCTGCTGATCGTCACCGTTCCCGAGACCGTCGAGGGTGTGGACCAGTCGTGGGAGTACCGGCCCCAGCGGGTCGTGGTCCCGCGCGAGGGGCTCGGCCAGTACATCGCCGCGACCATGATGGCATTCGTGGGGTTCGCGATGTTCGGCTTCTTCACCTCGCTCGCCCCCTCCTTCGTGGCCGGCCAGCTGGGCATCAGGTCCCACATCGTGGCCGGACTCGTGGCCTTCCTCGTCTTCGCCGCCTCGGCCGCGTTCCAGGTGCTGTCTTCGCGGTGGGCCCGCACGGCGCAGTTCGGCGTCGGCCTGGTGCTGCTCGCCGCGGGCCTCGTCCTGACGACCTCGGCGATCGTCGCGTCGTCGCTCGTGCTGCTCGTGGTCGGCGGCCTCGTGGCTGGCTCCGGCGTCGGCGTGACCTTCAAGTCTGCGCTCGGAACCGTCGTCTCCATCGCCCCCGCAGAGACCCGTGGCGAGGCGCTCGCGGGCCTGTTCCTTGTGGGCTACATCGGGATGGCCCTGCCGGTGGTCGTCCTGGGCCTCGCGCTCCAGGCGCTGCCGCTCGTGCCGTCGGTCATCGGCTTCGGCGCGGTCATGCTCGTGCTCGTCGCGGCCACGGCGGTCACCCTCGTCCGCACCCAGCGCCGCGTCCTAGCCATGGCCTGAACGTCGCGCGGGCGTCAGCCCCGGTGGGCCTCCACCGCCGCGCGGATCACCGGGGCCAGCCGCCGCACGCCCTCGCGGATCTGCTCGGGCGCCACGCCGGAGAACGCGAGCCGGAGCTTGTTGCTCGGAACGTCCGACGGCGTGAACGCGGCGCCGGGGATGAACACGACCCCCGCGTCGATCGCCTGGTACAGCAGGGGGTAGGTGTCGATTCCCTCGGGGAGGGTGATCCACACGAAGAAGCCGCCGTCCGGCGTCGTCCACGTCGCCTCGGCCGGGAACTCCGCGGCGAGCGCGTCGAGCATCGCGGCGCAGCGCTCCGCGTACACGGCGCGGGACTCTGCGAGGTAGCCGCGCCAGTCGAAGACGCGGAAGAACTCGGTGACGAGCATCTGGTTGAGGGTGGACGGGCAGAGCACCACGGCCTCGGCGGCGAGGTAGAACCGGCGGTACAGGTGCTTCGGCACGAGCGCCCAGCCGAGGCGTACGCCCGGGGAGAAGATCTTGGAGAACGAGCCGCAGTAGATGACGTCGTCCGGGTTGTCGGCGCGCAGCGGCGTGAGCGGGTGCCCGTCGAAGCGGAGCATGCCGTACGGGTTGTCCTCGAGGACGAGGATGTTGTGGCCGCGGCAGATGTCGACGACGCGCTGCCGGCGTTCGGCGGCCATCGTGATGCCCGAGGGGTTGTTGAAGCTCGGGATCGTGTAGAGGATCTTGATGGTTTTGCCCTCGGCTTCAAGGGCAGCGATGCGCGCCTCGAGCTCTGTGGGGTCGAGCCCGTCCACGTCCATGCGGATCGGCTCGACCTGCACCTGGTACGCCTCGAACGTGTTGAGCGCACCGACGTAAGTGGGGTCCTCGACGAGCACGACGTCGCCGGGGTTGCAGAAGACCTTCGCCGCGATGTCTTGGGCGGACTGCGAGCCGGTGGTCACGACGACATCCTCCGGCGAGGCTCCGAGGATCCCTTCCTCGGCCATGATCTCGCAGATGAGCGTCCGAAGCTCGAGGGTGCCCTTGCCGCCACCGTAGTGCAGGGCTTCCATGCCGTGCTCGGTGATCACGCGGGACGCGGTCTCGGCGACGAGGTCCAGCGGGAGCTTGGTGAGGCTCGGGGATCCGCCGGCGAGGGAGACGAGGCCGGGGCGGATCGAGATGTCGAAGACGTCCCGAACGGCCGACTGCTTGATGTTGTGGGCCCGTTCGGAGAAGAGTGCCTCGTGGCGATGGCTTGCCTCGGCACGCTCGAGGGCAGTCTGCGTCTCGGCGCTGAGCTCGATGTCCTGCGTGGGCGCGATGTCCTGTGATGTCACGCACACATCGTAGCCCATTTGTTTCTCAATATGCACCCTATGTTGATCAGACGCATCTTTCGAGCGACGACGCAGGACGGCGGCGACCCGCCCCGTGTGGGCGAGCCGCCGCCGTCGTAGGTCGGCTGTGCGCGGGTCAGGCGCGGCGTCGGGTGATCGCGCCGTAGATCGCCAGAACCACGAGCGAGCCGAGTATCGCGACGATCCACGTCTGGATGTTGAAGAAGCCTTCGAGGCCGATGTGGAAGACGGTGCCGCCCACCCAGCCGCCCACCAGGGCACCGACTACGCCGAGAAGCATGGTGATGATGATCCCGCCGCCCTGGCGGCCGGGGAGGATGGCCTTGGCGATCGCGCCAGCGATGAGACCGAGAATGAGGAAAGCGAAGAAACCCATGGAACTACTCCTGTTCAGATGATGATTCAGGTGAACTCTGTGTGTGAGCGGACGCGTCCGGTGCTGCTCAGCGATCCAATTCTTCGCCGAGACCCATGGTTTGTCGTCCTCCCATCAGTGGAAGGGCCGGTTGCCCCTCCCTCGCTCGTGTCGGATTCTGTTCGAACGAGACATAAGTTTTGGTGCATTCTGGGCGGTTTCGCAAATCGGGGCGCACACGCGCACGACGGCGGCGGCCCGCCTGGGTGGGCGGGCCGCCGCCGTCGTGGGTCGGCGCAGCGGGGTTCTGAATCGGTTATCCGACCGGCTGCTTGAGGGCGGAGAGCACATGCTGGAGCCGGGCGAGGTCCTCGGGGTTGAGGTCGGCGGTGGGGCGGCGGGCCGCGCCGGCGGGGAGCCCCTGCAGGGCCAGCCCGGCCTTGACGGCCGGGATGAACGGCACCGAGAGGAGCGCGTCGATGACCGGGTACAGAGACTTCCAGCGCACACGTGCCCCCGTGAGGTCGCCCCCGGCGATGAGGCGGCTGACCGCGACGATCTCCTCGGGAACCACGTTGGCGGTGCCGGCCATGACGCCGGCCGCGCCCTCGACGAGGGCGCTGTAGAGGTAGGCGTCCCAGCCGATGAACGTGCCGATGACGTCGCTGTGGTGGTGGATCAGCTGGAGGGCCTGCTCCCAGTTCGCGCTCGAGTCCTTGATGTAGCGGATATTCGGAACGTCCTCGGCCAGCGAGCGGACCGTCGCCGGGTCGAGGTTCACCCCGGTGACGGCCGGGATGTTGTAGAGCATGACCGGCAGGTCCACGGCCCCGGCCACGTCCTTGATGTAGGCGACGGTCTCGGCCACCGAAAGCGGCTCGTAGTACGGGGTGATGAGCATGAGCACGTCCGCGCCCGAGGCCTGGGCGGCCTTGGAGAGTCGGACGGCCTCGCGGGTGGAGGTTGCGCCGGTCTGGGCGATGACCGGGACGCGCCCGTCGGTGTGCTCGATGACCGTGTCGATGAGGAGCAGGCGCTCCTCGGATGAGAGGGCCCCGACTTCGCCGGTGGAGCCAGCGGCCACGACGCCGTCGACGCCGGCGTCGATGGAGCGGTCGACGACCCGGCGCAGGGTGGGGACGTCGATGGCCTCTTCGGGGCCGAAGGGGGTGGAGAGGGCGGTGAGGACGCCGCGGAGGTCACGGGACATGGAGGGTTCCTTGTTCTGGGGTGGTGAGCGGTTCTGGAGTTCGTGAGGTGGCGCCAGGTTCAGGCCGCGTCGTTGGAGACGCCTGTGGAGACATCCGAGAGGGGGTGCGTCTGCCGCTGCGTGGCCAGGAGGCTCGCCGCCTCCTGGGCTGCCGAGAAGCCGGAGGTGATCGAGCTCTCGGTGTAGAGGGTGCCGAGGTAGTCGCCGGCGAGGAACACACGGTCGGCGCCCCGCATGAGCGTCGACTGGATCTTGGCCCGGCCGGGGAAGCAGTACGGGGAGGCGACCTTCCACCGGTTCGCCTTGGCCTCGACGACGCTCTCGGCGAAGCCGTGGCCGAGGATCGCATCGAGGTCGGAGAGGTGGGTCTGGATGACCTCCTCGTCGCTCTTCTCCAGCAGTGCGCGTCCGAGGCTCGCGGGGGAGAAGGTCATGAAGCTGCCGCCCGGCTTGCGTTCGGACTCGGCGCCGCGCACGATGCTTGCCTGGTTCAGCGCGATCGCGAACGAGCGCTTGGGCGCCGCAATGGCGTAGATGTCGTCCCACGGCCGTGCCGAGGTCTCGTTCGTCAGGAAGGCCGTGCTCACGTGCGGGCCGTACTTGATCTGGCCGAGCGCGCCCCGCAGGTCCTCCGGGAGGTCTACCCCGATTCGGTGCGAAACGTCCGCGGTCGTCGCGAGCACGACGGCGCGCGCCTCCACTTCGCGGTCCACGCCGCCCTGGCTGTACCGCACGAGGACGGAGTTCTTCCGGTGCACGACTTCCTGCACCGTGGCGCCGAGCTGGATGCGGTCCCCGAGCGCGGCCGCGACCGACTCGGTCAGTGTCGAGGGTCCGCCCACGATGCCGCGGTTCAGGCCCTGGCCGAAGCCGAGGACCAGGCTGAAGTAGCCGATTCCCGCACCAGCCGAGATCTGGTCCATGTCTCCCGCCGAACGGGTCACGGTGGTCTTGAAGAGAGCGGCGGCATCCTCGGGGAGGTCCCCGATGAAATCGAGGAACGAGCTGTCGTTCTCGAAGTCGTAGATGCGCTGCTGGCGCGTGGCGCCCGATTCGCCCGCCCGCTTGCGTACCACTCCGGTGTACTTGGCGACGCCGGCCACGACCTTGATGCCGGCGCGCATCGTGGCGATGCGGGAGGACAGCGGCATCGGGATGCGGAACGGGTAGGTCGCGATGTGCCCCTCGCGGATGAACTTCCCGTTCATCGCCAGGGCCTGGAGCGAGCCGGGGATTTCCACGGCTGTGACCCCGACCTCGTTCAGCAGGGCGTCGGTGGACGATCCGGGCCCCGCGAAGACGTGACCTCCCCAGTTCATCCAGTAGGCACCGCGCCGCTCCGAGCGGATCCTCCCGCCCACCCGGCCCTCCGACTCGAGCAGGACCGTGTCCCAGTGGCGCAGCCGCCATCCCGCAGAGAGGCCGGCGAGTCCAGCTCCGACGATGACTACATCTTTCATGTTCGTGACTTTCCTTTGTCGAGGGGACGTCTCGGGGACGGCCTGGAGGGTGCTTGGTCTAGGAGCGGACGAGCTTCCGGGCCCCGGCCGGCTGAGCAGCCGCGCCGGCGAGGGACGCGCTCTCACTCAGGGACAGGCCACGGGTCTCGGGGGCCCAGAAGACGGAGATCGCGGCGCCGAAGAGGGTGATGCCGGCGGCGATGAGCATCGTGGTCCCGATGCCGAGGCTGTTGAGTGCCACGGGCACGAGGAACGTGCCCACGGCGGCGCCGATGCGACTGAGCGAGGACGCCAGACCGACGGCCGAGCCGCGGATCTCGGTGGGGAACAGCTCGTTGGGGTAGACCCACTGCATGATCTGCGTGCCGCCAATGAGGGTTGCGTAGCCGATGAAGAGGACCATGACGATCGCCGTCGGCGCGCCGGGGAACAGGCCGAGGAGCGCCAACGCGACCCCGGACCAGAGGAAGCTGTGGATCATGAGGGGGCGGCGTCCCATCCTGTTCACCACGAAGACGGCGATGACGCAGCCGACCATGAACATCACGGTGATGAGTGCCGAGCCCCACTGGGCCATGTCGCCGTCGAGGTGAAGCGCGCCGAGGATGGCAGGAGCGAAGGCGTAGACCGCGAACAGCGGGATGATCGAGGCCGTCCAGAAGACGGCGATGAACAGCATGCGCCCGCCGTAGCCTGAGCGGAGGAGTGCCCGGACGTTGAGGTTCTCCTTCACCTCGTCGGGGAGGTCGGCGATGCTCACGCCCTCGCCGTAGACCTGCCGGAGCACGGCGTTGGCCTCGTCGATGCGCCCACGGCTCGCGAGCCATCGCGGCGATTCGGGCGTCCCGATGCGGGCAAGGACGATCAGCAGCGCGGGCAGCGCGGCGCTGGCCAGCATCCACCGCCAGCCGTCCGGGCCGAGGTTGGTGAGCATCTCACCGAAGATGTAGGCGGCGGCCGCGCCGACGAACCACATCGTGACGTACAGGCCGAGCAGCGGCCCGCGGTACTTCCTCGGTGCGAACTCGGCGAGCAGCGACGTCGCTATGGGGTAGTCCGCGCCGACCGCCACTCCGATGAGCAGGCGGAGCACGATGAGCCACACGACGTCGCCCACGAAGAACTGGGCCGCGGAGAAGGCGATGATGGCGACGAGGTCGATCGTGAACAGCATCTTCCGGCCGAAGAGGTCGGTCAGGTAGCCGCCGGCGAACGCGCCGAGCAGGATGCCCAAGAGCGTTGAGGCCCCGATGAGGCCCTGCTCGGTCGCGTCCAGATGCCACTGGCCCGTGAGCTGCGCCATTGCAACTCCGATGATGGACAGGACGTAGCCGTCGAGGAACGGGCCGCCCGAGGAGAACAATGCGAGCTTCTTGTGGAAGGGGGACAGTGGTGCGTCGTCCAACGGATTGGTGGTCATCGAGAACTCCTGGTCGATGTAGCGCGGGGTTCGATCGTGATTCGAGGGGCTCCGGTGCGCCGGAGCCGATGCGCTGGTGCGCTGAAGGGCTGGGGCGACGTGCCGGTGATCTCTCGCTGTTGTGAAGCACGTCTCATCTACAAAGATAGGATTCGATCAAAGATCTAGCAAGCCTTTTGATCAAAAAATTGCAGCAGGTTCTGCTGGCTGCGCAGCGTGGGATGAGAGCATGCCTTCGGCGGACGACGGCGCGTGCGGACTTCCGGGGCGCGCTGACGTCCCGCCGGGTCCGCCCTGTGGGGCTAGTTGCCGCTGCGCTGGGCCGCGAGGAGGGCCTTGATGCGGTTCGTGGCGTTGACGAGCGAGGCGTCGTTGACCGCCGCGCCCGAGATGGCGTCCCGGTTGCGGGCGGCGGTGATGAGTGACTGCTGGTACCGCCACAGCGAGTCGTCGCCGACGGCGTCGAGGGTGCCGGTGGCGCCCACGATCTTGTAGGCCCGGCACTGGAGCCAGAGGTTCTGGATCATCTTCACGAGCAGCGGGTTGTCCGAGGCGCTGTAGAGGATGGTGAGGAGCGATTCGTCGTGGTCCAGGAGGTCCACGACCCTGCGTTCTCGGATTGCCTCGCGCATGAGGTCGTACTCCGCCTGCATCCTGTCGCAGTCCTCATCCGTGACGTGCTCGCTGCCCAGGCGCGCCGCCTCGACTTCGAGCAGGCGCCGGATGTCGTAGACATGGACGAGCTCCTCGAGCGTGAGGGCCTTGACGACCGCGCCCTTGTGGGGTTCGCGTTCAACCATCCCGGCTTCCTCGAGCCGTCGGATCGCCTCGCGGACCGGCATCGCGCTCGTTCCCACCTGTTCGGCGAGCTCGCGCACCGTGAGCCGAGACCCAGCGGGCAGATCCCCGTTGAGGATCGCGGCGTGAAGCGTCGCATAGACCTGGTCGGTCAGCAGCGCCGGCTCGGCCCGCTTGGAAATCGGCATGGATCAAATATATCGGCGGATCTCCGCCGCGCTGCGTGAACCACGCCGCCTCAACGGACGACTCAACGAACGGCCCCGGCGGAGATCAAGCATTGATCTTTGATCGAATCCAACTATGATGGTGATCACACGTCGAGACGACAGCACCCGCAGCCGGGAGCGCACGGTTCGCCCGACTGCCCCGACCCTCTTCGAGCCAAGGACGACATCCGATGACAGTTTCAGACCAGACGGCGTTCACGCTCCGGCGAGCTTACGGAGCGGCCCACCTCCTGAATCCCGGTGACCTGCCGCCGGCGCAGCACTTCATCGACGGCGCATTCAGGGAGACTCCCGGCGGGGATCTCGTGGACGTCGTGGACCCGTGCTCGGAGGAGGTCATCACCCGGGTCCCGGCGGGCACCGCGGCTGACACTGACGCGGCGGTCGCCGCCGCGGCCGCCGCAAAGGCCTCGTGGGGCCGGATGGTCCCGAGGGAGCGCTCCGGGGTCCTGCACAGGATCGCGGACCGGCTGGCCGAGCACTACGACCTCCTCGTCCGCCTCGAGTCCGCGGACACCGGCAAGCCCTTCGCGGTCTCCCGGGACGACGTGGACAGCGCGATCGACACGTTCCGGTTCATGGCCGGGGCACTGCGGGCAACCACGACAATGGCTGCGGGCGACTACGTCGAGGACCACCTCTCCGTGATCCTGCGCGAGCCCCTCGGCGTCATCGGGGTCGTCACCCCGTGGAACTACCCCCTGCTCATGGCCGCTTGGAAGATCGCTCCGATCCTGGCGGCCGGGAACACCCTAGTCATCAAGCCGTCCGAGCAGACCCCGCTGACCACCCTGAAGTTCGCCGAGCTGACCGCCGACCTCCTCCCGCGAGGGGTCTTCAACGTCGTTGCGGGCAAGGGCTCCGTGGTCGGGGCGCGCCTGGCCGAGCACCCGGACGTGGACATGATCGCCCTGACCGGCTCGGTCGGCAGCGGCCGCGCCGTCGCCCGCGCCGCCGCGGAGTCCCTCAAGCGTGTCCACCTCGAGCTCGGTGGCAAGGCCCCCGTCGTGATCTTCGCCGATGCGGACGTCAAGGCCGCTGCTGCCGCCCTGCGCACGGCGTCCTTCTGGAATTCCGGCCAGGAATGCGGGGCTGCGTGCCGCGTGCTCGTGCACGAGTCCGTCGCAGAGGAGTTCACCGCCCACCTCGTTGCCGAGGTCACGGCCCTGGCCGTGGGGGAGCCGCAGGCCGGGGACGACATCGAGATCGGCCCGCTGTTCTCCAAGACCCACTACGACCGCGTCCTGGGCCACATCGAGCGCGCGCTCGCCGAGGGAGCGCGGGCCGCTGCCGGCGGTTCCGCGATCCCGGGACCGGGCTACTTCGTTGAGCCCACCGTCCTCGTGGACGTCCCCGAGGGCGCCGAGTGCACCCGCGAGGAGATCTTCGGCCCCGTGGTCACCGTGGAGACCTTCGCCGACGACGACGAGGCCATCCGCCGCGCCAATGACGTGCCCGTCGGCCTGGCCGCCTCGGTCTGGACCGAGAACGCCCGCCGCAGCCACGACGCCGCCGCCCGCATCGACGCCGGCACCGTCTGGGTCAACTCCCACCTGGTCATTGCCAACGAGGCCCCCTGGGGCGGCTTCAAGGGCTCCGGCTACGGACGCGACCTCTCCATCTACGCCCTCGACGACTACTCCCGCACCAAGCACGTAATGCACCACCACGGACATTGAGACGGGCACCGCAAGATGGGCACCGCGCTGAGGATGCGCACTCAGCTGCTGGCGTGACTGGACGCGCGACGGCGGCGACCCGCCCCGCATGGGCGAGTCGCCGCCGTCGTACATCCGCTGCTCGACCGGGCTCAGGTCCCCGGACTACTTGTCGGTGACGTCGCGGACGGCGTCCTTGACGTGCTCTCCGGCCTGCTTGACGCCGGCCTTGGCCTGATCGGCCTTGCCTTCGGCTTCGAGATCCCTGTTGTCCGTCGCGTCTCCGACGTGCTCCTTGGTCTTGCCCTTGAGCTCTTCGGCCTTGTTCTCGAACTTGTCTCCGAGACCCATAATGGTGTCCTCCTTCCGCGCGCCGGATCGGTGGCGCCCAGCGCGTACAGCTTTCTTTCCCCCTTGCAGGGCAAAGCAAACATGGCGCCCTTCGGACGAGCCGAGCGGTCAAGCTGTGTAGCCCGTCTACGACCGGGCAAGAGTGAGGGATGAAGCCCTCGAAGATGCAGCCCTCGAAGATGCACAGCACCCTTCCTCCCGAGCCCGGGCCACCGCGGGTCCCGCCGCGGCCCGGTGGCCCGGAAGACCCGGGCATCCCCGAGCCCGGCCCGGACACGTTCCCGCCGTTCGACCCCGATGGGCCGCTCCCGGGGCCCGGGCGGCCTTCACCGGGTGGGCCGGTGCCGGGGGAGCCCATCCCTCCTGACGGCCCCGTCCCGCCGGGCAGCGGCCCCGCAACGCCGCCGCGTTAGACAACGCCGCCGCGTTTTACAAATGCGGCAGCTGCGCAAGGCGGCGCCGCGGGTGAGCACTGGCTCGCGGGCGAGTACGGGACCGGCTCGTTCAAGCTCCGCCGGCCCGGGGCTCGAGCAGTCGGGACGCTGGAGCCTTAACGCCGCCTTCATGCCGCACTAGAGTTGGCTCCATGGCTGCTTACACGATCACTCGCAGCGCCTTCATCCCAGCCCCGCCCGAGGCGGTCTATCCGCACGTCGTGAACTTCCACGGGTGGCCGGCGTGGTCCCCCTGGGAGGACCTCGACCCCGGAATGGAGCGTACCTACTCGGGCCCCCAGTCTGGTGTCGGCGCCCAGTACTCGTGGCGGGGCAATCGCAAGGCGGGGGCCGGGAGCATGCAGATTCTCGAGGCCGTGGAGGCCGAGAGCATCCGCCTGCGCCTCGTGTTCGTCAAGCCGTTCAAGGCGGTCAACCCGACCGGCTTCACGTTCGAGCCCGACCATGGCGGCACGCGCGTCACCTGGTCTATGAAGGGCCAGAACACGGGGGTAGCCGCAGTCTTCGCGAAGGTCATGAACATGGACACGATGATCGGCAAGGACTTCGAGAAGGGCCTTGCCAACCTCGCCAAGGTGGTCACCGAGGGCCGCTGAGAGCGGCCTAACGGAAACCTCCCGTGTCAGCGGTTCTCGCGCAGGTGCTCGCGGAGCCCGGGGATCGCGAACCGCACGATCCCGTACCCGGCCGGCTCGATGAGGCCGGCGTCGATGAGCCGTGACCTGTAGTTGCCGATGGTGTTCGGCTTGGCCACGATGCGCGCACCGATGTCGCCTACCGACGAGGCGTCGTCGTCCTCGGCCATGGCCCTCAGGAAGTCGAGGTCGCGGTGCGACGCGCTCGACAGGGCCGCTTCGATGACCACTCGCTCGTTCCTGCGGTGTGCCGCCGCGACGGCGTGCTCCACATGGGCCGCCGTGAGTTCCGACGCCTCCTCCGCCTCCTGCCACAGGAAGTACCCGACGAGCTGGATCAGGAAGGGGTAGCCGCCGGTGGCTTCGGCTGCGGCCGCCGCCAGAGCGGGTTCGAGCGGAAAGCCTCCTGCGGCGAAGGTCTGTTCGTAGGACCGCTGGACCTCCTCGATGGATGCCCCGTGCAGATCGATCCTGTCTGCTCTCCGCAGGAACGTGGCCACCCCCTCGTTGAGCAGGTCGGAGACCGCAGCCGGGAGGCCCGCGAAGACCAGGCCGATGGGCAGCCCCTCCCTGATGAAGTGCTGCACGTCTGCCGCAAGCTGGGCGATCTCCTGCCGATCGGCAGCATGGATCTCGTCCACGGTGATGACAAGTCCCGTTCCGCGGGAGTCGAGGAGCCTCAGCAGGCGCGCCCCTGTCTCGCGCCACTCGACCTGCTTCTCCGGCGGGAGATGGGTCGTCACGCCGAAGCCGGCGACGGTCACCCCGGTGATCTTCCTGCCGGAAGGCCCGTCGCCGAGCTCGTCGGCGAACTCGCCCATGGCGTTGCCGATGCGGCCCAGGAAGCCGTGCGTCGCCGTCTCGGAGATGACGGCCCACCCTTGGGCGCGGGCGGTGTTCTCGGCGGCCCCGAGCATGACGGTCTTGCCCACCCCCCGCGCCCCGGTGAAGATGGTCAGGAGGCCGGGGGCCCCGGATCGGATCCGGAGCCCGTAGGCGAACTCGTCGAGCAGGCCCTGCCTGCCGATGATGTCGGGGGGCGTGGCGCCAGCGGTCGGCTTGAAGGGGTTTTCCACACGATCTCCTGTGAATGTCGGTGAATCCTGTGAATCTCGTGAATCTCAAGCCATCATAGGGTCTGCCGAGAGGTAACGCCACGGACCCGGCCGTGGCGTTACCTCTCCGCGCTGGCAGCCCCTCGCCAGCGCGCCCGCAGGTTTCTCAGCAGCTAGTCTTCGTCGGGTCCCTCCGCTGGCGCCTCGGAGTGGGCCCGGATCTCTGTCACGTCCAGGTCGGGGTCGCCCTCGGCCGGTGCCTCGCTGTGGATCCGGTCCTCGGCGTCCGGCTCGAATCCTGACATGTCTGTCGCCTCGGTTCTTGGCTGTGAGGCCGTGCCCGCGCGGCCGCACGGGTCAGTGCCGGCCTCCCTTCCAGAGTAGGCCGGGAGGACGCGGGGAGCGACCGCTCAGCCTTTCAGGCTCAGCACATCCGCGAGCGGCCGCCCGTTCACGAACACCGCGGCCCGCTGCGCCCCGGCAGCCGCCATCGCCGTCAGGTTGATCTGCGCCTCGGCACGCGGAATATCGCACACCCCGCCGAGGAGGAACGAGCCGGAGAGCTGGACGGTGATCGTGGTGCCGTCGAAGGATCCGCTCACGTAGGTGAGGTTCGACTGGTACAGGACGTTGATGAGCCCGGACTGGCCGATCGTCCTGCTGTGGTTGGCGAACAGCCTGTTGAGGCTCGGCCCCACCTGGTCGCGGAACGTCACCGGCTCGGTGTACGTTGCGACGGCGCTGTCGCCGCAGCCCACGGCCGGACCCGACACCCCGCCGTCGCCGACCGCGATGTAGTAGATCGTCAGCGGGGCGGTCTGCTCGGGAAGCTGGCCGCCGGTCGGCTCCGCTGTGGGCGAGGACGTCGAGGGCGCGGGAGTGCTCGGCGTCGGGGCCGTGCTGGGCGTCGGGGTTGTGCTCGCGGTGGATGGTGCGCTCGCCGAGGGGGTGCCCGTGGAGGACGACGGCGCGGGGCT
This sequence comes from Sinomonas sp. P10A9, assembly GCF_041022165.1. GTDB lineage: Bacteria > Actinomycetota > Actinomycetes > Actinomycetales > Micrococcaceae > Sinomonas > Sinomonas puerhi. Next base: position 3,839,042 of record NZ_CP163302.1, on the reverse strand, counting down.
CGCGCTCGTCGTCGTGCTCGCGGACGCGCTGGGCGGGACGGACTGGGAGGCCGATGCGGACGGTGAAGGGCCCGGCGACGGGGGTCCGAAGCAGCCCGCGAGGGCGAGAGCGGCAGCGAGTGCGGCAGAACCTGCAGCCAGCCGGATGGTCTTCATGGTGTCCCCCTCGGTATGGAGCCCAGAGTGCTTCTCAGCGTGGATGGGCAAGGTCCACGGTCTCGAGATGCTCGGGGACGCGGGCGCGCCACCCGAGCTCGTGCTGGATGCGGCGCCGCAGGGTGTCCGAGGCGCCGACCTCGCCGTGCGTCACGTAGACCATTTTCGGCGCGCGTGGGCACGTGCCCATCCAGCGCATGATCTCGTCGCCGTCTGCGTGTGCGGAGAGGTTGTCCAGACTCACGACTTCCGCGCGGATCGGCACGTCCCGGCCGTAGATGCGCAGGCTCGTCGCGCCGTCGAGCAGGGAGGCCCCGCGCGTCCCGCCGGCCTGGTAGCCGCTGAGCACGATCGCGTTCTTCGGGTCCTCTCCGTACGCCTCGACGTGGTGCAGCACGCGTCCGCCCGTGAGCATGCCGGACGCGGAGATGATGACCATCGGGCCGCCACGGAGGTTCAGCAGGCGCGAATCGTCGGCGTCGCGGACCATCTGGGGGAGCGCGTACATCTCGCGGAACTCCCGCTCGTTCAGCCGGTGCTCCTCGGGGTACTTCTGGTAGAGCTCCGTGGCATCCACGGCCATCGGGCTGTTGAGGTAGATCGGGATGTCCGGGATCCTGTCGCGGCGCCGCAGCCGCGCGAGGTGCAGCATGAGCGTCTCCGCCCGTCCCACCGCGAACGCGGCGATTACCACGACCCCGTTGCGCTTCGCGACACGTCGCACGACGTCGCCCAGCGCCTCCGTGGGATCGTTCCGGGGATGCGCCCGGTCGCCGTAGGTCGACTCGGTGACGAGCACGTCCGTCGGCTCGAGGGGCGCGGGCGGCTTCATGAGCGGATCGTCCTCGCGTCCGAGGTCCCCCGTGAAGTGGACCGAGGACTTTGCGGCTCCAGTGCCTGCGGTGATGTGCACCTGGGATGCGCCGAGAATGTGTCCCGCCGGGATGAACCGCACTTCGAGTCCGGGCCCGAGCCGGAGCGGCTCGCGGAACTCATGCGGGTGGAAGTACGCGAGCGAGTCGACCGCGTCCCGGGCCGTGTACAGGGGCTGCGGATCGCTGTGCCGCGACGAGCCGCGCATCCGGGCCGTCTCTGCCTCTTCCTCCTGGAGGTGCCCGCTATCCGGCAGGAGGAGCGTGCACAGGTCCGCGGTTCCGGGAGTGGAGTACACCGGACCGCGGAATCCGCGCTTCACGAGGGCGGGGATGTAGCCCGAGTGGTCGAGATGGGCGTGGGTGAGCACGACGGCGTCGATCGACTCGGGCGGGACAGGCAGGGGCGCTCGGTTGCGCTCGCGCAGCTTCTTGTAGCCCTGGAAGAGGCCGCAGTCGACGAGGACCCGCTTGTCCCCGTGCTCGACGAGGTACCGGGAACCGGTGACCGTATCCGTGGCGCCGAAGAAGCTCAGGTGCGTCCCGCCGTCGTGCGTCATGGCGAAATGCTAGGTGTGCCGACCGCCTGCGGCTACTGTCCAAAGACCCCACAGACGTCTGAAGGGCATGTCCTGGGAGCCACCTCAAGTGACCCCCCCAGGACATGACCCTCAGAAGATGACCTGCAGATGAGCCTGGTGCGGCGTCAGTTGGCCGAAGCGACCTCGGCCACGGCGACCGGGGCGGCGAGCGCGGTCAGGACGGACTTGATGCCCTCGACGACCTCAGAGTCATCCTTCGGCTCCACCTCGGCGAAGCGCGAGTAGGAGGCGCCGATCGCGAGCTTGGCGTCCTCGAGGACCTCGGCGCCGGCGATCTTGAGGGACTTGCGGACGTCGTCGTGTGCCCAGACGCCGCCGAACTGGCCGGCGGAGGTACCGATCACGGCCGCCTTCGTGCCGGTTGCCGAGGAGGCGCCGAACGGGCGGGAGATCCAGTCGATCGCGTTGTTGAGCACGGCCGGCATCGTGCCGTTGTACTCGGGGCTGACGAAGAGGACGCCGTCCGCGGCGGCGACCGCGGCGCGGAGCTCGGCGGCCTTGGCCGGGACCTTGCCCTCGACGTCGAGGTCCTCGTTGTAGAACGGGATCTCCTCGAGGCCCTCGAACGTGCTCACGACGGTGCCCTCGGGGGCGGCCGCGGCGGCCACCTCGGCGAACTTGCTGTTGACGGACTCAGCGCGCAGGCTGCCGACGAGGGTCAGGATGGTGTTCTCGGCCAAGGGGGCTCCTTACAGATTCGATGACCCGCACCAGCGCGGGCACTTCTGTGATGTGTCAACTTCCTGAGGTCGGGAGGCATTCCCCATCCGCTGTGTGGTCTTGGCCACAACGCACGACGGCGCCCCCGGGTAGGGGCGCCGCCGTGCCGGCCGGGATCAGGCCGGGATCAGGCCGGGACGACCTCGTGCCAGTCGCTCAGGAGCGGCAGGCCGAGCGCCTCCGAGACCGAACGGTGGACGACCTTCCCTGCGGCGACGTTGAGGCCGGCGGCCAGTACCTCGTCCTTCTCAAGGGCAGCCTTGACCCCGAGGTCCGCGAGCTGGATGCCGTAGCGGAGCGTGACGTTGGTGAGCGCGTAGGTGGACGTGTTCGGGACGGCACCCGGCATGTTCGCGACGCAGTAGAAGATCGAGTTGTGCACGAGGAACGTGGGGTCCTGGTGCGTGGTGGGGTGCGAGTCCTCGAAGCAGCCGCCCTGGTCGATCGCGATGTCCACGAGCACGCTGCCGGGCTTCATCCGGGCCACCAGCTCGTTGGTCACCAGCTTCGGCGCCTTCGCGCCGGGGATCAGGACGGAACCGATCACGAGGTCGGCCTCGACGAGCGACTTCTCGATCTCGTACTTGTTCGACGCGACCGTCTTGAGGCGCCCGCCGTAGAGGGCGTCCAGCTCGGTGAGCCGGGGGATGTTGATGTCGAGGATGGTGACATCGGCACCGAGGCCCATCGCGACGACGGCGGCGTTCGTGCCCGCCACGCCCGCACCGAGCACAACGACCTTGGCCGGTCGGACCCCCGGTACGCCTCCGAGGAGGATGCCCTTGCCGCCGTTCGGGGCAAGGAGCGACTGGGCGCCGACCTGAACCGACAGGCGGCCGGCGACCTCGGACATCGGGGCGAGGAGTGGCAGCCGGCGGCCATCCTGGACCGTCTCGTAGGCGATCGCGGTCACGCCGGAATCGAGCAGGGCGCGGGTGAGCTCCGGCTCGGCGGCAAGGTGGAGGTACGTGAAGAGGATGAGGCCCTTGCGGAAGTTGCGGTACTCGGAGGCGATCGGCTCCTTGACCTTCATGACCATGTCGGCGCGGGCCCACACGTCCGCGGCGTCCGTGACGAGCTCGGCGCCGGCAACGTGGTACTCGTCATCGGTGATGCCTGAGGCGACGCCCGCGCCGCGCTCGATCAGCACGGTGTGGCCGTGGGCCACGAACTCGTGCACTCCTGCGGCCGTCATGGCCACGCGGAACTCGTTGTTCTTGATTTCCTTGGGGACTCCGATGATCACTTTCGTCTCCGATTGCTCGAGGGGCCGGTAGGCCTCTGTTCCCTTACCGGGGGGCCGTTCGCTGGTACTTCAAGCGTAGGCCCGCTTGTGAGGCGTGTTACAGGTACGGTGGCGCACGCATGGCGGAGTTCCCCGGATTTCCGCGGATTTCGGCATCTTCGATGCGACAGCTGTCTGATGATGGAGCGGCAGTTGTCTCCTCGTGTGGTCCGCGACACCGTATGCTGGAGCAGTGCGTCATGGCGTCGAAGATCTGGTGGAAGCGGCGGCAGCCAAGCTCGGGCGCGGGCTGAGCGTCGAGGACCTCGATGGCCTGCTCATCGCGTACTCGTCCAACCAGGCCCAGGCCGACCCCGTGCGGGTGAATTTCCTCCTCTCTAAGCGGCTCCCCGCGGACGTCCAGGCGTGGCAGCTCTCGCACGGCATTGCGACAGCCGTCCGCCCCGTCACCGTCCCGGCGAACCCCGATCTCGGCATGTACGGCCGGGTGTGCGTGCCCCTGCTCGTGCGCGGCTTCCGGGTCGGGTACCTGTGGGTCCAGCAGGCGGCAGACGAGGAGACCTCGGCGGAGATCCTCTCCGCCCTGCCCGGCATCCGCCTCGAGCTTGAGCTCATCGGAGGGCTGCTCCTCGAGTCCAACACGGCGGAGTCCGATCACCGGCGCCGGCGCGAGGCCGAGTTCCTGGCCGCGGCGGCCGGCGACAAGTCGGCGCTCGCGGCCATCGCGGGATGGCGGGAGGTCCACGGCCACGCTCCGTGGCAGGTTGTGGTGCTCCTCGACCCGGATGGCGTCACGCCGCAGGACCCGCAGGCCGCGGTCGTGGCCACCAGCACGGCGGCGATGCAGGCCACGGCCGGCATCGACCCGGCCCTGTTCACGGCCGGAGTCGAGACGCACGCCGTCGTGCTGTTCGCCGGCACCCCGGCCCGTGCGAGCCATGCAGCCGTCCTCACGCACTACGAACGCGAGCTGGCCAAGCGCTCCGGCCGGCCCGCAGGACGCGTGCTCGTGGGCATCAGCGAGCCATTCACGACGCTCCGCGGCCTCGGCGAGGCCTATACGCAGGCCAAGATCGCTGCGCAGGCTGCCGCCGTCGATCCCGCACTCGGCGAGCTCGTGGACGTGCGGGCCGTCGGCGCCTACCAGCTCATGGGCACGCTCGCGGCTGAGCCGACTAGCGTCTACTTCTCGATCCTCGAGGCCGAGGACCGCAACGGGGAGCTCCTGCCTGTCCTCGAGATGCTCTACGACTCCGACGGCGCCGTGCAGACCGTCGCAGACCGCCTCCACGTGCATCGCTCGACCGTCTACCACCGGCTCGCACGGGTTCGGAAGATCATCCGTGCCGAGCCGCTGACCGGCCGCGTGCGGCTCGAGCTGCACCTCGCGCTGAAGGCGAGGCGCTGGGCGGGCCGCCCGCGCATCTGACCCCTCAGGTCCCGACGATGCTGGGTCACGTCTCGACGATGCGGGGTCACCTCGCAACGATGCGGGGTCATGTCCCGACGATGCGGGGTCAGGTCCCCTGGGACTTTTTCTGCGCGGCCACCCACGCGAGCACGTCCTCGCGCCGGATCCTCCGATGCGATCCCCGGTACTGCACGGGCCAGATGCCCGCGTCGGTCAGCTTGCGCACGTAGGAGTGGCTGATTCCGGCGAGGTCGGCGGCCTGCGCGACCGTCAGGACGTCCTCCGCGCTGCTCACCGTCACGGCCTCTCCGCGGGCGAACCGCGCGAGCAGATCGCGGACCGCCTCGTCCACGGGGCCAGCGAGGCGGTGCGCCGTGCCGTCCACGAACAGCGAGACGTCCCGCGCCGCGAGCGCGTCGGCCAGTCTGGCTGCTTCGGCAGGCTCGAGGGCCGGGGTAGTGCGCGGGGCGAAGCGGCTCATGCGCTCAGCGTAGCGGGACCGGAGTCGTCCGAAACCCCTGAGGGTAGCCGGGCCTTGACCCCGCCGGTCTCAGGCCGAGTATTGCATCATCGCCTGCTCTGGCCCGCGTCTCCTTGCTCGGTCACGCAAGGGGATGCGGGCCAGGCAAGGGGGACGTGGGCCGGGCAAGGGGATGCGGGCCAGGCAAGGGGGACGTGGGCCGGGCAAGGGGATGCGGGCCAGGCAAGGGGGACGTGGGGCGAGGCAAGGGATGCGGCCCAACGAGGCGCGCCTGACGCACGCACTGCGGGATGGGCCGGCTTAAGCACGACGACGGGTGACCGGCTCGCGTGAGCCGGCCACCCGCCGTCGTGCGCACCCGCAATGGCCTGGGCCGCGGGACCCGCCCCGGAAACGGGCGGGGTGAAACGGTCAGACCGTGACCTTGGCCTCCTCGGCGAGGGTCTCGTGGTGGTTGACGATCCGGGCCTGATGGACCGGCGACTTCTTGACGAACTGCCAGGCCACGCCCAGGACGATGAACCAGAGCGGGGTCACGAGGAGGGCGGTGAACGTGTCCGGCTGGGTGGTCAGCGCCCAGACGAGGAACGCGAAGAACGCGAACACGATCCACACCATCACGCGCCCACCGGGCATCTTGTACTTCGAGGCCGCGTGAAGCTCGGGGCGGCGCTTGAGGAACGCGAGGTAGCTGACCAGGATCATCGACCAGACGAACATGAAGCACACGGCGGAGACGGTGGTGACCATGTCGAAGGCCTCGCCGATGTCCTTGCCCGAGTAGAGGAGAACGAGGCTCGAGAGGAGGAGCACGCCCGAGAGGAAGAGGGCGTTCTGCGGCACCTTGCGCTTGGAGAGCTTGCCGAACAGTGCTGGTGCGTCGCCCTCCTGGGCGAGGCCGAAGACCATGCGCGAGGTCGAGTAGATGCCTGAGTTGGCGCTCGACATGGCGGAGGTGAGGACCACGAGGTTCACAATCGTCGCGGCGGCACCGAGCCCTGCGAGGGAGAACATGCCGATGAAGGGCGAGTGGCCCGCCTTGAACTCCATCCAGGGGGTGACCGACATGAGGATCACGAGCGCGCCGACGTAGAACAGGCCCACGCGGACGGGGATGGCGTTGATGGCCATCGGGAGGTTCTTCTCGGGGCTCTTGGTCTCGGCGGCGGCGGTGCCGACGAGCTCAATGCCAGTGAAGGCGAAGACCGCGATCTGGAAGCCCGCGACGAAGCCCATGAACTCCTTCGGGAAGAATCCGCCGTGGTCCCACATGTTGCTGAAGGAAGCGGTGCCCGCGTTCGAGGTGAAGCCCGAGAAGATCATGAAGAGGCCCGTAGCGATGAGGGCCACAATGGCGACGATCTTGATGAGCGCGAACCAGAACTCGACCTCGCCGAAGGCCTTGACCGTGGGCAGGTTGAGGGCGAGGAGGACGACGATGGTGGCGATGCCGGGAACCCACACCGGGATGCCTGGCCACAGCTCGTTCGCGTAGCCGGCGATCGCGACGACATCCGCGACACCCGTGACGACCCAGCAGAACCAGTAGGTCCACCCGGTGAAGAAGCTGGCCCACGGGCCGAGGAGGTCGCCGGCGAAGTCGGAGAAGGACTTGTAGTTGAGGTTGCTCAGGAGCAGCTCGCCCATGGCCCTCATGACGAAGAACAGCATGAAGCCGATGATCATGTAGACGAAGATCACGGACGGGCCGGCCACCGAGATGGTCTTGCCGGAACCCATGAACAGGCCGGTGCCGATGGCGCCGCCGATTGCGAGCAGCTGGATGTGGCGGTTCGAGAGACCGCGGGCGAGGTGCGGTTCCTCAACGTGGCTCGACACTGAGCCAGACGGGATCCGGGATGAGTTGGGCGTTGTCATAATGCGCAGACCTTCGCAGTAATGCCTTCAATGTGATCCCTCTAACAGGGGCGTCTCTAGCCTACAGCGCGACCTGTGTGGCCCTTGCCATACAGAGTGTCCGAATGATCACACCGATGATGCGACAAATGTCGTATCGATCAAGGCTTGATCGGACTTGGGAGGGGGTTCGTGCATTTGTTGGACGTTTCGTTGACTGCGTACGCTTTACTGTCACTCTTCGGAGGCTAGGAGGTCTCATGTCCAGCGGCAGTCATGCCCACGATTCACTCACCGTTGTTGTCGGCGCCGCCCACGAGCTCGATTCCGCGCTCGGAAGCGCGATCGGAACGCTCCAGAAGCGCGCCGCCACGAGCCCATGCTGCGGCATCCTCGTGACCCGCGAGGCGGCAGGCGAGTACACCGTCGCCCTCGACGACAGCGTCCCCTACGGGATCACGCAGGAGCGCTGCGCCTGAACCGGGCGCGGGCCTGAACTGGCCACGCCCGGAAGCGGGCGAAGCACGACGGCGCGCGGTGCCTTCCCCACGGAAGGCGCCGCGCGCCGTCGTCGTCCTCGCGGTGGCCCGAGGCTCGGGCCCGGTCAGCCCGCAGTCGTCGTGACAGTGATCTCCTCGACGTTCGGCAGCGCGTGGGCTAGCCGGTGCGCCGCGTCGCCGCGCACGACGTCGGCGCTCGCCACCGTGGTCGCCGCACCGACCCGGACGGTTGCCGAGCCGTGGAGGCGGTGCCCGATCCAGCGGAGCTGGACGCGCTCGATCCCCGTGACGCCGGGCGTGTGCTCGAGCGCGTGCTCGGCGCGGTGCACCAGCTCGGGGTCCACGCCGTCGAGCAGCCGCTGGCCCAGGCTCTTGACCGTCCCCCACAGCAGGACGAAGATCGCGGCGCTGATGAGCAGGCCGATGATGGGGTCCGCGAGCGGGAACCCGAGCATGACGCCCGCAGCGCCGACAACCACCGCGAGGGACGTGAAGCCGTCCGTCCGCGCGTGGATTCCGTCCGCGACGAGGGCCGCCGAGCCGATGCGGCGTCCCACGTTGATCCGGTAGGCCGCGACGGCCTCGTTGCCCGCGAAGCCGACGACCCCGGCCGCCATGACCCACCACAGGTTCTCGAGGGGCTGGGGGTGGATGATGCGGTCGACCGACTGCCACGCCGCGACGACCGCCGAGAGCGCCACGACCACGATGATGAAGAGCCCCGCGAGGTCCTCGGCCTTGCCGAGCCCGTACGTGTAGCGCCTCGTGGCCGGGCGGCGGGCCAAGAGGAACGCGACCCACAGGGGGAGCGCGGTCAGGGCGTCGGAGAAGTTGTGGACCGTGTCCGCCAGGAGCGCGACCGACCCGCTGACGAGCACGACGGCGAACTGGAGCACCGTGGTGCCCAGGAGCACGAACAGGCTGATCTTGAGTGCGCGCACGCCCTCCGAGCTGGCCTCGAGTGCGTCGTCGATCGAGTCCGAGGAATCGTGGGTGTGGGGGACGAAGAACTCCTTCAGCGCGCCGAGGAAGCCATGACCGTGATCGTGATCGTGCGAGTGGTTGTGTCCGTGATCGTGATCGTGATCGTGCGAGTGGTCGTGTCCGTGATCGTGCGCGTGCTCGTCACCGTGGTGGGCGTCCCGCGCGGCGTGCTCTGCGTCGTCGTGCGCGGGATGGCCCGCAGGGGTGTGGGTGTGGTCGTGCGGCGCGCTCATGCTCCCGCCCTCTCTGTGTGGTGGTGGCGGGGGTGGGCGTCGAGGGCGTGCTCGGCCTGGAAGATCGCGTCCGAGACGAGCGTGCTCGCGTGCTCGTTCTCGAGTCGGTAGAAGACTCGCGTGCCTTCCTGCCGCGTCGAGACGATCCGTGCGAGGCGCATCTTCGCGAGGTGCTGCGAGACGGCGGCGGGGGACTTGCCCACGGCCTCGGCGAGGTCGTTCACGCTGCGTTCGCCCTCGCGCAGGGCGAGGACGATCCGGATGCGCGTCGCGTCTGCGAGCATCGAGAAGATCTCGACGGCGAGCTCGACGTACCCGCTGTCGACGTCGAGTCCGCACACCTTCTTATCTGCATTCATACGCAGATTATTTCACGGAACGCGGGCGGAATCCCGCGGACCGGAGCCGGTCGGGTGCCCTTAGCCGTCCACCGCGCTGCGCATCACCGCGAGGAGTGAGGCGAAGCGCGGATTGCGGTGCAGGTCGTCGAGGAGGATGCCGTTGCCATCGGCGCCCGTGAGGGGAATGCGCCAGTTCGGATGCTCGAGGTAGGTGCCGGGCTGGTTCTGCGTGCGCCTGTCGCCGACCGCATCCACGAGCGCGACGCCGAGCAGGGACGAGGGCGTGAGCGCTGTCAGCTCGTACAGCGCCTCGATGACGCGCTGCTCGTCGGCGAGGCTGACCTCCGCTGGGAGCAGTCCGCGCTCGCGGAGGAGCCCGAGGACGCCGTCGATCTCGGCCTCGGCGGCGGCGAGCTCCTCCTCGACGGAGCGCTCGAGCAGTCCCAGTGTTTCGCGGAGCCGCACGTGCTCGCCTGCGAGGTAGCCCGCGGTCGGCGGGAGGTCATGGGTGTTCACGCTCGTGAGGCACGCCTGCCTGTACTTCTCCGGCGGGAGGGGGCGCTCGCCGTCGTACTCGAACCACAGGATCGAGGTGCCGAAGATCCCCCGCTCGGCCAGGTAGTCCCGCACCCACGGCTCGAAGACGCCCAGATCCTCGCCGATCACGATCGCGCCGGCGCGCTGGGCCTCGAGCGCGAGGATGCCCACGAGCGCCTCGTGGTCGTAGTGGACGTACGCGCCATCACCGGGCAGTGCGCCCTCCGGGACCCACCAGAGGCGGAAGAGCCCGAGGACGTGGTCCACGCGGATCCCTCCGGCGTGCCGGAGGATGGTGCGCAGCATGTCCCGGTACGCCGCGTAGCCCGACTCGGCCAGACGCACGGGGTGCCAGGGCGGCTGGCTCCAGTTCTGCCCCTGCTGGTTGTACATGTCCGGCGGCGCCCCGACCGCCACGCCGCGGGCCAGGACGTCCGCCAGCACCCATGCGTCGGCGCCGTCCGGCCGCACACCCACGGCGAGGTCGTGCAGCAGGCCGATCTCCATGCCGGCCGCCCGCGCGGTGCGCTGGGCCGCGTCGAGCTGCTCGTCGCTGACCCACTGGAGCCAGCGGTGGAAGTCGATCCGGTCCGCGAGCTGCTCCCGGAGGAGGTCCGCCCTCGCGCTGGCTGGCGGAGGCCACGCCTCCTCGTGCAGACCGGGTCCGTCGGGCCGCTCGGCGAGCGCGCACCAGAGCGCGAAGTCGTCCAGGCCCGGCCCAGCGCCGTCGCAGAACCGGCGGTACGCGTCCTCGCGTGCGCGGCTCCGGGGAACCCGCCAGATCATGTCGAGGGCCTCGAGCTTGGCGGTGTAGGAGGCGTTGCGGTCCAGGAGGTCTGCTGAGGCGTTCGACGCCGCGAACTCGCCCGCCAGTGCCTCGACCTCCGCGCGGTCCTCCCCGGTGAGATAGGCATAGTCGGGGATGTCCTCGACCCGGAGATAGAGCGGGTTGACGAACCGCCGGGTGGTGGGCAGGTAGGGGGAATCCTCGATGGGCGGTGCCGGCTCGGCCGCGTGCAACGGGTTGACGAGGACGAAGCTCGCGCCCTCGGCCGCTCCAATGGCGGCGAGGTCGCCGAGGTCCGCGAAGTCACCGACGCCCCACGAGCGGGACGACCGCACCGAGTAGAGCTGGCCCATGAGGCCCCATCGCTGCCGGTCCGCGAGGCGGTCTGTCGTGGTGAGCCGGTCTGGCGTGACCACGAGGGTGGCCTCGGCGGTGCCTCCCTCGTTCTGGGCGTGGAGGGTGTGCCAGCCGAGGGGGAGGCCCTCGGGAAGGAGGAAGGCAGCGCGACCGGTGAGGACGCCGTCGACCGTCCTCGGCTCGTCCCAGTTCTCGACCTGCAGGGCAGGATATTCGGTGCCGTCCTCCGCCGTCACCCAGACCGAGACCGCGCTCCCGTGGGGAATGTGTGCGAGCACCGTGGTGTCGTGGCCCTCGCGGGCCACCGTGGTCGGAGGGAGGATGCGGCGCCATGCGGCGAGGTCGGCGTCCTCGAGCGCGGCGCGCATCTCCTCGGGGGACCCCGCAGGCACGCCGAGCGCGCCGAGCACGGACCTCAGGGTCTGTGGCGACACTTCCTTCAGGGCCCCGCCCCAGCCCCAGAACGACGTCGCCACACCGTGCCGACCGGCCAATTCGCGCAGGAGATCGTCTGCATCCGCCATGCCTTCACCCTATGCGGGCTGGCTCGGACTGCAACATCGCGGCTCGCCGACGGCGGGTGCCCCCGTGGGGCCCGTCAGCGCGGCGGGGCGACTCAGTGCGGCGGGGCGACCGCCCGTGACCGGATCGGGAGTTCGGGCAGTCGCAGCGGGCCATGGGGCCCTCGCCCTCGAGCACGAGGAAATCGCCGGCGGTCGAGGCCGAAGCTACTAGGCGACGGCGAAGGCGTGGACGACGACGCGGTCGGGATACCGCTCGCCGGTTCCCACGAAGAGCGTCCGGTTGACCCAGTCCCATCGCGGGGCCGAGCTCCTCAGCCGGGGCGCACACCGGAAGTAGACCTCGGCCGGATCCACCGGCTCGCCGCGCGCTATCCGGCCCAGCGCCTCGGCGGAGCCGGCGCGGATCGCGGCGTTGTCCACGGAGACGATGGCGCCGTCCTCCGTCTCGATCGCGTAGCGCGCCTCGAGCTGCGAGAGCTCCGGGGTGTGCAGGATCTGGAAGTCGGCGCCTCCCGGGAGCACTCGCCCGCTGAGCCGTGGGCCGGACACGGTGCCGCCCGTGATCGGGATGATCCTCCGGTGCCCCTCGGGCGTGGGGCCCACATCGATCGGTTCGGCGATGAGGACAGAGAGGGTTCCGACGTACTCGAGCGCGGGCGGCTGTGGTGTCTGGGCCATGGCTAGGACAGTACCTGCGTCATGCAAGTTCTCCCCGCCGTTCAAGGACCCCGAACGTGATCCGGCTCGGCGCCCCGGCCCCGAGGTGGAGCCGCTGGTGTGCCACCACGGTGTCGGACGAGTCGAAGGCCCTCGCCCCCGTGTTGAGGTTCCTGTCCCACCGGGGGTGGCAGCTCGACGTGACCTGGATGCGGATCCTGTCGCCGGCGGCGAACGTGCACGCGGTGGACCACAGGCTGACCGTGTACTCCTCGACTGCTCCCGGCGTGAGGGGACGCCGCGGCATCCCGGCCCGGAAGACGCCGTCGTGCGCGCACGCGTCCCGCCATGAGGCGCGCACGATCCCGTCCGCGAGGGCCACCGAGCGGCCGTCCGGAGTGACGCGGCACAGCCGCACCACGAAATCCGTATCGACGGCCGACGACGACGCGTACAGGTGCGCTGTCACGTCGCCGAAGACGGTGAGTGCCTCCCCGAGGGGCTCGCCAGTGAAGGTCAGGACGTCGTCGCGGGCCTCGACGGCGGACTGCTCGGCCGGGCCCGGGAAGTCCGCACCGAGGTGCATCGTCGAGCCGCCGGTCGAGGGGACCGGGTCGAGCGGATCGTAGCTGTACGACGCCGATGCCTCCACGCCGGGCGCCTCACCGAGGGCACCGGCCGAGGAGAGGAACAGCTCGCGCCGCTGGGAGGGCTCGGGCAGCTCGTCGAACCCTTGCCACCGGTCCTCGCCCATGACGTACACGAGCACCGGCGGCATGGCGGGCTCGGGGCCGTCCGCGAGCGCGTGGCGGAACCACTCCGCGTGGATGGAGGAGAGGTCCCCGTAGGCGCCGACGGCCGCGGACGAGGCACCCGCGAACGCCGTGTCGGGAAACAACGCCGTGAAGCTCGCGTGGCTCCAGGGCCCGATGATGAGGCGCGGCCGCGGGACGGCAGGGTCCTGACGGGACGCCTCGAGCTGGAGCCGGTACTGGCCGAGGGTGTTGGGCAGGAAGATGTCGAACCACCCGCCGATGTGGAGTGTGGGCAGCGGGACGGGCTCGGAGACGGGCCAGTCCCAGGCCGCCGACGCCTCCCCGCCCGGATCGGCACCGGTCGAGGGGATGATGTGCGACTCCATGAACGTGCCCGCGCGGGACTTGAGGTCGGTGAGCGGGAGCGTGCGGTAGGCCGTGCCGTCGGCGAACGAGGCGTCCAGCTCGCGCCAAGCCTCCAGCTCGAGGCGCAGGCGCTCGGGGTCGCCGGCGAACTCGCGGCGGATGGTGTCGAGGGAGATCGAGCCGTGTCCCCAGCTCAGCCGCGAGCCGAGCTCGAACGCCCCGCCCCGGAAGAGCGCTCCGTTGTCCGCATTGCCGGCAGCGCAGACCCCCGGCGCAAGGGCTCCGAGGCCGTGCGGGGCGCGCCGGGCGGCTCGCCACTGCGACTCGCCGAAGTACGAGCGGCCCCACATGCCCACCCTGCCCGAGGAGTACGGGAGGCGGGCTGCCCACTCGACGGCCTCGGCGCCGTCGTCCGCCTCCTGCTCGCCCGGACGGAACTCGCCGTCCGAGCCGAACCGGCCCCGCACGTCCTGGAGGATCACCACGAAGCCCGCGGCGGCGACCGTAGCCGGGTTGAAGTAGGCAGAGTTGACGGACAGGTCCCGCCCGTACGGCGTCCGCGTCATCAGCACAGGGAAGCGCTCGCCCTCGGCCACGGGCCGGTAGACGGTGGAGCGGAGGATGGTGCCGTCGCTGAGCAGGGTTTCGACGTCGTTCTCGATGAGGATGCTGCAGGCCACGGTTCAGCCCCCAGTCCGGGCGCCGAGCTCGTGGGTGTCGACCCTGTAGGTCTCGCGGACCCAGACGAGGGTGACGAGCGCCGAGATGCCGCAGCAGATGGCGGTGAAGACGGCCACCGGCACCCATCCGTCAGGGCCCGGACGCACGACGGCGGCGGCGATCGTGGGCGCGAAGCCGGTCACGATGAGGCCGAGCTGGGACGAGACGGCGGCGCCGGAGTAACGGATCCGGGTGGGGAACATCTCGGCGACGATGGCGGGGCCGAGCGGGTTCACCATGCCGTAGCCGACCACCATGACGACGATCTGGGTGGCGAAGACGAGCGGCACGCTCCCCTGCGAGATGGACCAGAAGTACGCGAAGATCGACGCCGCGCAGATCACGTTGCCGGTGATGAAGACGGGCTTGCGGCCGATCCGGTCAGCGAGGATCCCGAAGAGCGGCTGGGCCACGAGGGCGAGGGCTGCGGTGACGATCGTGGCTGCGAGCATGATGCTGCTCGAGACGAGGTGGTTGTTCGTGGCGTAGGAGAGGCTGAAGGCCGAGACGATCGTGGACACGACGGCCCACACCCCGAAGATGACGACCTTGATCACCGTGGGCCAGTAGTCCCGCAGCACGACCTTGAGCGGAAGCTCGTGGGATTTCTCTGCGCCGCGCGCCTCCTCGAACAGCTCGGCCTCCGGAAGGCGGCGGCGGATCACGAAGCCGGCCACGGCGACGCCGATGCTCGCGAGGAACGGAAGACGCCATCCCCACGCGACGAGGTCGGCCTGCGGCATGAGCGAGACGAGCAGGAAGGCCAGCGAGGCCAGCATGATGCCCGCCGCGGCGCCCGTGTTGACCCAGCTTGCGAAGAACGCGCGCCGGCCCGAAGGGGCATGCTCGAGGGAGAGCGTGACGGCGCCAACTGATTCGCCGGCTGCCGAGATGCCCTGGACCACGCGCAGGAGCACGAGCAGGATCGGCGCGGCGGCCCCGATCGCGGCCGTGGGCGGAAGGCAGCCGATGAGGAACGTCGCGAGGCCCATCGAGACGAGGGTGAAGACGAGCATCTGCTTCCGGCCGATCCGGTCGCCGAAGTGGCCGATGAACCCCGCGGCGAGAGGACGGACCACGTAGCCGATGCCGAGGGTGGCCATCGAGAGGAACTGGCCGAGGAGCGGGTCGATGCCCGGAAAGAAGATCTTGTTGAAGATCAGGGCTGAGGCCGAGCCGTAGATGAAGAAGTCGTAGTACTCGAGCGTGCTTCCGGCGAAGCTCGCCATGGCGGCCTTGCGTGCGTGCTGCCCTGGGGCGTGGGCAGCCACGGCGCTGGCTGCGGAGGTGGGGCCGGCGGTCATGCGGGTCTCCTGGAGGACGACGGTGTCAGGGAATGTGGTGCGCGTCACCAATACCAATCGTTGCGTTAAAACACGCGAGCGTCAATAAAACTGCAAAGTTTCTTCCTGACTGGGAGGATGGAGGGGTGCGCTATGACGGACAGGGGCGGGCTGGCGCCGCCATCGTCGACTTCCCCCGGCCCCAGCGCGGGGGCACGAGCCAGCACCTCCTCGTGACCCTGCTCGGCGAGTTCTGGCGGAGCACTGACCTGTGGCTCCCCACCCGGGCGATCGTCCGGCTCGCCGGGGATGTGGGGCTCAGCCGTTCCGCCGTCACGACTGCCCTGAGTCGGCTTGCTGCGCGGGGAGTCCTCGAGAACGACGGCGGGGGGCGGGCTTCGCGGTACCGCTTCACCGCGGAGGCACGCGCCAGGCTCGTCATCGGTGCCCGTCAGGTGGGCCAATTCGGGGACCCCGGGATCCCATGGGATCGGTTCTGGACCGCGGTGGCCTTCTCGGTCCCCGAGTCGGAGCGCGAGATCCGCGAGGCATTCCGGGCGCGCCTCAAGTGGCTCGGGTTCGCCCCCGTCTACGGCGCGCTCTGGTTCTCGCCGCGCGACCGGATGGACCAGGTGCGGGAGGTCGCCCAGGGGTACGGGGTCGAGGACTACATGGCGTTCCGCGTCGAGGACGGGGGGTTCGAGGGCCGGCGCCCGGCCATCGTCGACACCGCCGAGCCGCCCCGGCGCTACGCCGAGTTCGCTGATGCGAACGAGGCGGCCCTCGAGCGGATGCGCGCCGGGGCCGTCGGGCCGGCGGAGGGGTTCCGTCTGCGGATCGAGGTCCTGGACGAGTGGCGTGCCTTCCCCTGGGACGATCCGGGGATGCCGTACGAGCTCCTCCCCGACGACTGGCCGCTCCTGCGCGCCCGGGAGTCGTTCGTGGCCATCTTCGAGGCGACGGCGCCCCTCGTGGAGCGCCATGTCCGCACGGTCCTCGGCGAGTCTGCCCCCGAAGCGTTGGCCGGTGTCGTCGTTCCCGCGATGCTGTGAGGGCCGCGTCGTGACGAACTGGTACGTCATCACCGGAGGGCCCAGCTCGGGCAAGACGACCACGGTCAACCTGCTCAAGGAGCGCGGCTATGCGACCACCATCGAGGATGCGAGGCACTACATCGACCTCCAGCGGCTCGGTGGGCGCACCGTCGAGGAGATCCGCGCGCGCCAGGCGGAGTTCCAGCGCAACGTGCTCGCGATCGAGATCGAGCAGGAGGGGCGCCTCGATCCGGAGCAGATGGTCTTCCTCGACCGGGCCATCCCCGACTCGCTCGCCTACTACCGGTTCCTCCACCTCGAGCCGGAGCCCGCGCTCCTTCAGGCGCTCGAGCGCGTCAACTATCGGAAGGTGTTCGTGCTCGATCTCCTCCCCATGGTCAACGACTACGCGCGGACCGAGGACGCCGCGGCGCAGCAGCAGATCCACGAGCTCATCACCGACGTCTACATGGCCCTGCCATTCCCCGTGGTGAAGGTCCCGCCCCTCGAGGCCTCCGCCCGCGTCGACTACATCCTGGCGAGACTGTAGACGCGCCACCTTGCGAAACATACCCCCTAGGGGTATGTTCGAAGTGCTGCCAGCGATGCACACGGTCCGCCAGCCGCCACCGTCGATCGCCCCACAGCCCGAACTCATCCGCACTGGGAAAGGAACGGGTACCGAAGGTGAACGAGCACAGCCACCACATGCACGAGAGCGAGGCGCCCGAGACGGAGCGTGCCGCGGGCGAGGTGCATGGCCCTGACCCGGAGGGCCGCGTCGTGACCAGGTCCCACGACGCGCGCGCTGGTCACGACATGGCCTCCCGCGACATGGCTTCGCACGACATGACGGCCCAGCTCCACGCAGGCCACGGCGACCCCCACGCGGTCCACACCCATGGGGAGCACATGGGCCACTCGGTGGCCATGTTCCGCGACAGGTTCTGGCTCACGCTGGGGCTCTCCCTCGTCGTCGTGATCTTCAGCCCGATGTTCTGGCACCTGTTCGGCGCGATGCCGCCCACGTTCCGGGGGAGCGAGTGGATCGGTCCCGTGCTCGGCACGGCGATCTTCTTCTACGGCGGAATGCCCTTCCTCAAGGGCGGCGTCGGCGAGCTGAAGGCGCGACAGCCCGGGATGATGCTGCTGATCGGAATGGCGATCACGGTCGCGTTCGCGGCCTCGTGGGCCACGAGCCTGCGCATCGGCGGGTTCGACCTGGATTTCTGGTGGGAGCTCGCCCTCCTCGTGACCATCATGCTGCTGGGGCACTGGCTCGAGATGCGTGCGCTCGGCGCATCGCAGGGTGCGCTCGCCGCACTCGCGGCGCTCCTGCCGGACGAGGCGGAGCGCGTTGCGGAGGACGGCGGCACTGAGACCGTCCCTGCCGCCGACCTCGCCCCCGGCGACCTCGTCCTCGTCCGCGCCGGCGGGCGCCTCCCCGCGGACGGCCGCATCGAGGAGGGCACCGCCGAGCTCGATGAGTCGATGATCACTGGCGAGTCCAAGACCGTCACCCGTGGGCCGGGCAGCGCCGTCGTCGCCGGAACCGTCGCGACCGACACGAGCGTGCGCGTCCGCGTCGAGGCAGTCGGGGAGTCGACGGCGCTCGCCGGCATCCAGCGCATGGTCGCCGACGCGCAGGCCTCCTCCTCCCGCGCCCAGGCGCTCGCTGACCGGGCGGCGGCGTTCCTCTTCTACTTCGCGACGGGCGCGGGTGTCCTCACTTTCGTTGCATGGACCCTCCTCGGCGACCTCCCGACGGCGGTCACGGCTACCGTCACGGTCCTGGTGATCGCGTGCCCGCATGCCCTCGGCCTCGCCATCCCGCTCGTCATCGCCATCTCGACCGAGCGCGCGGCGAAGGGCGGCGTCCTGGTCAAGGACCGCCTCTCGCTCGAGCGCATGCGCACGGTCGGCGTGGTGCTGTTCGACAAGACCGGAACCCTGACCAAGGGAGCGCCGGAGCTCTTCGACGTCGCTGCCGCACGCGGTGGCGACGAGCAGGACCTCCTCGCCCTCGCGGCGGCCGTAGAACTGGAAAGCGAGCACCCGGTGGCACGGGCCATCGTCCGTGCTGCCGCCGGGCGCGGGCTCACCGTGCCCCGTGCCACGGGATTCCAGTCCAGCGCAGGCCGCGGCGTCGCGGCCACGGTCGACGGTACGCTCGTCCAGGTCGGTGGCCCCGCCCTGCTGGCCGAGTTCGGGATCGATACGCCGTCCGAGCTCTCCCGCGCCGTCGACGGGTGGAAGGCCCGTGGCGCGTCGGTACTCCACGTGATCCGCGACGCTCAGGTGGTGGGCGTCCTCGCGCTCGAGGACTCGGTCCGCGAGGAGTCGCGGACGGCCGTGAAGGCCCTGCAGCAGCGCGGGATCCGTGTCGCGATGATCACGGGCGACGCCCAGCAGGTCGCCGACGCCGTCGCCACGGACCTCGGCATCGACGAGGTCTTTGCCCAGGTCCTGCCCCAGGACAAGGACCGACGCGTGGCCGACCTCCAACGTCGCGGCCTCAAGGTCGCCATGGTCGGCGACGGCGTCAACGACGCCCCTGCCCTCGCCCGTGCCGACGTGGGCATCGCGATCGGCGCCGGGACGGACGTCGCGATCGAGTCCGCCGGGGTCGTGCTCGCCGGAAACGACCCGCGCTCAGTCGTCTCGGTCGTGGAGCTCTCGCGGGCAAGCTACCGCAAGATGTGGCAGAACCTCGTGTGGGCCACCGGCTACAACGTGATCACGGTGCCTCTGGCTGCGGGCGTCCTGGCGTTTGCTGGCGTCAGGCTCTCGCCGGCCGCCGGCGCCATCCTCATGTCGCTGTCCACGATCGTCGTGGCGCTCAACGCACAGCTGCTGCGCCGCCTCGATCTGGACCCGCGCAAGGTCGCCGAGGGCCATTGAACCGATGCCCCGCCGGGCCACACCGCGGCGTGGGGCGGCCCCGCCAGCGCCTCACCTCGCGGTGAGAACGGTGTGCATGCCAGCCCAGTAGTGGCCCGGCAGGTTGCAGACCAGCTCGTACGTGCCGGGCTTCAGCTCGACGGTCACCCACGACGACGCGCCGGGGAGGATCCCCTCTCCCGCACCCTCGGCGCAGCTCGCCGAGGCCTCGCCCACGGACCCGGTCTCGTCGACGCGGCCGTCGGCCCCCACGGACCGCGTGCCCGGGACCTGGCCGGCGGGGAGTGGCAGGATGACGAGCTCGTGGGGGACGCTCCCGGCGTTGGTGACGGCGAACGAGACTTTCCCGCTGGGTACCGAGGCCCTGTCGGAGGAGAGACGCATGCCGCCGCGCATCCTCGGGCCACCCAGCATGCTGCCCATGTCGGACAGGGTCACTTTCACCGTGGGGCCGGCGAAGCTCGGCGCGCTGCACGCCGTTCCCTGCACCGGAGAGCCCGGCAGTGAGAAGGGTCCCGCCGGCATCAGGAGGGCCACGCCGAGCAGTGACGCCGCAGTGAGCACGAGCGCCGCGGCGACCGAGAGGACGATCGTCCGGGTGCTCGGCGAGCCGTTCACCGCCGCACCGTCACTGCCTGCGCCTGAGCGCGTCCCTGCGCGCGTTGAACTCGGTCTCATCGATCTCGCCTCGGGCGAACCGCTGGGCAAGGATGTGCTCGGGATCATCGTTGCCGGGCCACGGGGCACCGTAGCCGCCCGATCTCCCTCTCACACCCCGGACGAGGACCACCACGAGCGCGACGACGCCGCCCCAGAACAGGAGCATCACGATCCCCATCACGATCCAGCCCCAGATACCGCCGCCACCATAGCCGTACATCATCTCGGTTCCCTTCCGACGCAACCAGTCTCTTCCCCGGCACCGCAGATCCGGCAGGGACCTAGTGCCCTTCCTCGAGTCCCTTCCACGGCCGCAGGACCAGGGGGACCCTTGCCAACGAGGGCTCCGCGCTGAGAGCGTGGGCCACATGGCATACACCCTGACCACCCAGGTTCCCCTTCCCTACGCCGAGGCGATCGACGCGATCAAGGCTGCCCTCGCCGAGCAGGGGTTCGGCGTCCTGACCGAGATCGACATCCGGAAGACGTTCACCGCCAAACTCGGCCCTGAGGCCGGCGACTCCGTAGGCGACTACGTGATCCTCGGCGCCTGCAATCCGAACCTCGCGAGCAGGGCGATCGCCGCCGAGCCTGAGATGGGCGCGCTCCTGCCGTGCAACGTCGTGGTGCGCCGCGGCCCCGACGCCGAGTCGACCACCATCGAGGCGATCGACCCCCAGACCATGGTGCAGCTCAGCTCGAGCGCGCACGTGCGGGAGGTCGCGGACGACGCCGGCACCCGCCTCCGCGCGGCTCTCGCGGCCCTGCCACTCTGATCCCGTCACAGTGACAGGGGCCCGCGCGGCAGGAGTCTGCGCGGGCGCCGTCTGCGGCTCAGTGCCGTCACCGCGAAGTAGCCGCCCAGGCCGCCGAGCGCGGCCATGCCGGTGCGTACGAGCGGCTCGCGCAGGCCCTGCCAGCGGCGGTCGGACGCGACGACCTCCCCGACCCCGCGGATGAACGCCGCCGCGATGACTCCTGCGAGCACCTTGTTGCCGATCCGCTCGGCGCGTGCCACGAGCGGCTCGAGCTCGGCTGCGCGGAGGTGGACCTCGAAGCCCCCCGACTCGAGGACGCGGTTCAGGCTGTCGATGAGGTCCGGGACGTCGGCGGCGAGATCCAGGGCGGTGAGTCCGGCGGCCTTGAGCCCGCGCACGATCGCCGCTGGCGAGTACTGCTCGAGCAGGAGCCGGCGCACATGGGGTTCGAGGACCCGTGACAGACGGAAGCCGGGGTCGAGGACGCGGCCGAGCCCCTCGGCCATCACCATCATCTTGATGACGATCGCCGCCTCGGCCGGCATGAGCAGCCGGTGGTTCCGCACTACCCCCAGGAGCTTCTGCGCGAGGCGGGCCACGTTGACGTCGGCGAGGTCCACGCCGTCGTAGAGCTGGATGAACTCGGCGACGTCCGCGGCCAGACGGGCACGGTCGGTGACGGGCCCGCCGAGCGACATCGACTCGAGGGCGCGCGCGAGCCGGCGGGCGTCCTTGCGGGCGAGGGCGATCAGCAGGTGGCCGAGCTGGCCGCGCAGGTCGTCGTTGATCTCTCCGACCATGCCGAAGTCGATGATCGAGATCCGTCCGTCCGGCTCGACGAACATGTTCCCAGGGTGCGGGTCGGCGTGGAAGAAGCCGTCCTCGAAGATCATCTGCGCGAGCGCCCCGGCCGCATGGTCCGCGAGGGCCCGGCGGTCGATCCCTGCCGCGTCCAGGGCCGTGACGTCATTGACCTTGATGCCCTCCATGAACTCGAGGGTGAGCACACGGGACGTCGTCGTGTGCCAGAAGACGCGCGGGAAGCGGTAGCGGGTGTCGCCCGCGAAGTTGGCGGCGAAGCGCTCGGCGTTCCGCCCCTCCTCGAGGTAGTCGAGCTCCTTGGTGAGCGTCCGTGAGAATTCCGCGACGAGGCCCACCACGTTGTAGTCCTCGAGCACGGGCCACGCGCGGCTTGCCGTTGCGGCGACATTGCGGAGGATCTCGAGGTCTTCGCGGATCCTCTCGACCGCCCCGGGCTTGCGGACCTTGACCACGACCTTGGTGCCGTCCGCGAGGCGGGCGCCGTGCACCTGGCCGATCGACGCGCTCGCGAGCGGGGCGTCGTCGAACTCGGTGAACGCCGTGAGTGCGTCCTCGCCGAGCTCTTCGCGCACGACGCCGAGGATCGCCTCGGCGGGGACCGGCGGCGCCGCGTCCTGCAGCTTCGCGAGCTCCAGCTGGTACGCCTCGGGCACGAGGTCCGGACGGGTCGAGAGGATCTGCCCGAGCTTCATGAAGGTGGGTCCGAGCTCCTCGAGGGCGAGGCGCACGTGCACCGGGCCTCCGATAGGGGCTCCCGGCGCTCCCTTGCCGTCTGCGGCCGAGCGCCCTCGGGGGATGAACCGTGCGAACCCGGCGCGTTCCAGCACCTGGCTGAGGCCGTGGCGGGCGAGGACGTCGGCGATCTCGCGGTAGCGACGTGTGTGTGCGGTCCAAGGGCTCGGCGCCATGCCACGAGCCTACGTTGCGCGGGCGGCCGTGTCCCGAAGGCGGTCGCCGGCTACTCGAGCAGGACTCTGGCGAGCCCCTCCGTGACCGGTTTCCGTCCAGCCTCGACGTGGGCCGCGGAGAGGGACTCGGCAAGCTGGGACCGGCCCGTGAGGATCGCGTCGGCGAGGTCGTCGTGCTCGTGGGCGCTGACGTCCAGGGGCCGGTTGACCGAAAGCCCGAAGATCCAGCGGTTGAGGCCCCGAAGAGGCCGCATGGAGCGCTCGAGGAGTGCATTTCCGGCCAGGGCGACGATCTGGTCGTGGAAGGCCGAGTTGAGTTCGGCGGTGGTCGCAGAATCGCCCTCCTCGAGGGCCTTCCGCGCCCTGGCGAGGGTCTCGGTGAGCACGGAGCCGTCAACGCCCTGCGCGACGCGCTCTGCAGCCCGCGCAGCAGCAAACGATTCGAGGAGCACGCGCAGGTCGAACAGTTCGTCGACGTCGTTGAGCGTCAGCCGCCGTACCACCGCGCCTCGGCGGGGAGCGGTGACCACGAACCCGTCCTGCTCGAGCCGGTGGATCGCCTCCCGGACGGGAATGCGGGACACGCCGTACTGCTCCGAGAGCTCGCGCTCGCGCAGCCGCTGGCCAGGCTGCAGCTTCCCGGCGACGATCGTCGCGATGATCTGCTGATAGACCTGCGCGGCCATGGCCTCATCGGGCGCTGTCACCTTGCTCTCCACCCAAGCGACGATACCCGTGTCAGGGCGCGGGAAATGCACGTGGCGGTGGCCTGGATCTGTCGTAATCTGAGAGCACCAGTTCCGCCCCCAGCCGGAGGTCATTGTGACCGTGCCCGACCACCCCACCGTGCCTCGCACCGCGACGGCCCTCCGCCCCGAGCCCGGCGTCCCGGTCCGGTCACCGTGGATCCTTGGCGTGGTCCTCGTCAACGTGGGCATCAACGTGGCGTTCTTCGGACCCCTCCAGGTGCTCCTGGCCCAGCAGGCCGCATACCTCGAGCCCGGGCAGAAAGAGGCTATGTTCGCGCTCGTGACGGGCGCTGGAGCCGCCGTTTCGGTGTTCAGCAACCCGCTGGCCGGCGCGCTTTCGGACCGCACGCCGGGTCGGTTCGGGCGCCGTCGCCCGTGGGTCCTTTTCGGGGCTGTCGGCGGGGCCCTGGCCCTGGTGGCGCTCGCTGGGGCGCCCAACGTGGCGTTCATGACGGCGATGTGGTGCCTCGTGCAGGCGGGCTGCAACTCCGCATACGCCGCGATCACCGCTGCTGTCCCGGACAAGGTGCCCGTGACCCAGCGCGGCACCGTGGGCGGACTCGCGTCCATGGGCGTGACCGCAGGCATCCTGCTGGGCTCCGTGGTGGCGGCCGCCGTCGCAGGCAACTTCTCGCTCGGCTATCTCGTCTGCGCTGCCGCGCTCCTCCTGGGCGTCATCATCTATCTGCTTCGCGCAGATGACGCCCCGATCCTGCGCTCATCACTCGCGCCCTTCTCGCTCGGGAAGTTCGTTTCCTCGTTCTGGATCAGCCCGCGCCGCTACCCCGACTTCGCCTGGGCCTGGATCACGAAGCTGCTTGTGAACATCGGCAACCACATGATCCTGCTCTACCTCATCTACTTCCTGGCGGACCGGGTCCACCTCGAACAGACGACGGGAATCGCCCCTGCTACCGGCGTGCTCATCCTGACGGGCATCTACGCCGTTCTGGTCATTACGACGAGCGTGATCGGCGGCAGGATCAGCGACTACATGGGCAAGCGCAAGCCCCTCGTGATCATCTCCTCGTGCATCATCGCCGCGGCGTCACTCATCCTCGCCGTAGTCCCCACCTGGGCCGGCGCGCTCGTCGCGGCTTCCGTGCTGGGCATCGGTTTCGGGGCCTATATGGCGGTCGATTTCGCCCTTGTCACCCAAGTGCTCCCGCGCGCGGAGGACACCGGCAAGGACCTGGGCGTCATCAACATCGCCAACTCCCTCGCACAGGTGGTGGCCCCGTCCATCGCGTATCCCTTCGTCGCGTTCCTCGGGGGCTATGTGTCGCTCTACGTCGCGGCGGCGGTGATCGGGCTCCTCGGGGCCGTATTCGTCACGCGGATCCGCAGCGTGGCCTAGAGGTGACCCCACAAGGCGGGGGCGACCCCTAGGCGGGGCGGCGTAGCGCACGACGGCGAGCGGTCGCCGTCGTGCGCTACGCCAGGAAGTGTGACTCTCGGCAGGTGACCGTCAGAGGGATCGCTTCAGCCGCGCATGGCGCGGCGGCTGGCCACGATCTCGCAGGCGGTCTTGAGCTGCCGCTCCGCCTCGAAGGGCATGAGCCGACCGGTGCGCACAGCGCCCACGAGCCCCGCGATGATGTGCACGATGCTGCGTCCGCGCTCGTTGTCACCGGCGAGCCGGCCCAGGATGGACCACGAGAGCTCGTCGACCTCACCGACCAAGGCGGTGAGCTCGTGCTCGACCGGCACCACGAGCTCGGAGAGGCAGGAGTTCACGGCCGGCTGGGCCAGGCGCATCGCGAACATTTCCACGGCTGCCCCGGCAAGGTTCCGGGCGCGCTGCTGGTCCGTGCGGGCCGTGGCCGCCCGGTCGTCCACGCGGGCGCGGAGCTCGAGCAGCTGGCGCCGGTAGAGGGCGAGCAGGAGATGCGCGGAAGAGGGGAAGTAGCGGTGGGCCGTGCTCGTGGCGACGCCAGCCTCGAGGGCGACTTCGTTGACGTCGACGTTCGGGTACTCACGGGTGGAGAACTTGGGTGCCGCGTCGAGGATCTGGTCGTACCGGGCAGCCATTCTGGGCGTGGCCGGTGGAGGCGCAGGGGTCACCAGATCCTGGGGCAGTTCGAGCACCGCGCAGCAACCTCTTTTCGGGACGCTTCGGCACCTCCGGCGTGCACAGATGGGGGGTGCGCTGGGGGACTATCCAACTATACGCCAGAGCCCTGTACGGGGGCCGAGGAGCGCGCGGGCCCGGGCCGCCAGCCGATCCAACCGTTGACATGGTCCGGGCCGCGTACTTACGATCGCCGACCATGTCCACGCTGTCTCCGCCTCCTGTACTGATCCCGCCCGCACTGATCCCGCCCGCACTGATCCCGCCCGTACTGTCCGCGAGCCCCGTACTGTCCCCGAGCCGCCTCCCCGGGCCTGCCACACAGTCAGGCCTCACGGCATGAGCCGGACCCTCTGGACCAATCCCGACCGACCGATCGCAGACCTCGATGAGCTGCGGACCCGGGCGCGCGCCGTCCTCGCCCAGAATGACAAGGGCACTATGGTCACCGCAGCCCCCAACCTCTACCCGCACCAGTGGAGCTGGGATGCGGCCTTCGTCGCGACGGGCCTCTCGACCGTGGGCGTGCCCCGCGCGCTCGCGGAACTCGACCATCTCCTCGCCGCCCAGTGGGACAGTGGCATGATCCCGCACATCGTCTTCGCCGACGAGGTGCAGCTCCGCGGTGCTGGCCTCCGTGGTGCAGGCTACTTCCCGGGCGTGGACCGCTGGCGGACCGAGCGGGCCTCGCCTGCCGGGGTGAAGTCAAGCGGCATCTGCCAGCCACCCGTCCACGCGACGCTCGTCCGCCGGATCGTGGAGCGGGCGACGTCGCGCGGCGGCGAGGATGGCCGCCTCGCCGAGGACTTCGCGCGGCGCACGCTGCCCCAGTGGATTCGGTGGCACGAGTGGATGCGGCGTGCCCGCGCGTCCGACCGGTCCGGCCTCGTGACCATCTACCACGGCTGGGAATCCGGCATGGACAACTCGCCCCGCTTCGACGGCCCCTACTCTCGCGTGCACCCCGGCGACCTCGAGCCCTTTGTGCGCACGGACACGAGAATCGTCGAGGACGCGAGCCAGCGGCCCAGCGACGAGGAGTACGCGCGCTACCTCTGGCTCGTCCAGCAGATGGCGGACGTGCGCTTCGACGATGCCCGCCTCCCCGGGGCGGTGGACTTCCAGGTCAAGGACGTCTTCATGTCCGCCGCATTCGCCGCCGCGAACGAGGACCTTGCGGTGCTCGCGGAGAGATTCGGGCACAGTGACGAAGTGACCCGGCTGCGGGAGTGGTCTGCCGAGTTCCGCGAGGGCGTCGACGCCGCGGTGGACCCGGCAACGGGGCTCGCGCGAGACCGTGACCTGCTCACGGGAGAGTGGATCTCCCTCCCGACGATTGCCGGGTTCGCCCCGCTCCTCTCCACCGCCGATCCCGCACTGCGCGCCGCGCAGCTGGTGCTCATCGAGGGCCCGGAGTGGGCGGGCGACCCACGCCTCGCGTTTCCCCTCCCGCCTTCGACGTCGACGACATCGCCGCTCCTGCGGCCTCGCGAATACTGGCGGGGCCCTGTGTGGCCCGTCATGACCTGGTATATCGCCGAGGCCATGCGCCGCCATGGCGACGGCGGGCGGTACGCGCGCTGGCGCGAGGCATCGATCGCCCAGCTCATGGAGGGGCACTTCGGGGAGTACTACGAGCCCTTCACGGGCGAGCCGCTCGGCAGCTACCACCAGTCCTGGACGGCGGCCGTGGCACTTGAATGGCTCGACGGCTCCTGAGCTGACGTTTCCGCCTTGGGAAAACGGACGAAGCCCCCGGTATGATGGCCTTACCTCTTTCTCCGAGGCCGGCGCTCGACGGACATCCCCGCGCATCTGCTGGCCCCCGGAAGTGCCGAACCCGGCAATGACCCCGGATCCCCCTCAAGGCCCGCGCCCTGGACTGTCCTGTGCCCGACGAAGCGGTCGGTGCCCTGTCCAGCGCGAGGCCCACCACGCCGTCGTGCGCCTGACGCCGCGACGACAACGACCCAGGAGACAACGCCGTGTCCACTCCCACCATCCCTGCCCACTCCACCTCAAGCGGTTCGACTACCGGTTCGACTTCCCTGCCAATCACCACCGAGGAGATCTTCGCCGCGCATGAGGGCGGGAAGCTCTCGATCGGCGTCGACCGTCCGCTGGCCACGAAGCGGGACCTCTCGATCGCCTACACGCCCGGGGTGGCCGAGGTGAGCCGCGCGATCGCCGCGGATCCCGCGCTCGCCCAGACCCACACGTGGGCGTCCCGCCTCGTGGCCGTCGTCTCGGACGGCACGGCAGTGCTCGGCCTGGGCGACATCGGCCCGAGCGCTTCCTTGCCGGTGATGGAGGGCAAGAGCGCGCTGTTCAAGACGTTCGGCGGGCTCGACTCGATCCCGATCGTGCTCAACACCAAGAACGTGGACGAGATCGTCGAGACGGTGGTGCGGATCGCCCCGAGCTTCGGAGCCGTGAACCTCGAGGACATTTCCGCGCCGCGCTGCTTCGAGGTGGAGCGGCGCCTCATCGAGGCCCTCGACATGCCCGTCATGCACGACGACCAGCACGGCACCGCCGTGGTGGTCCTGGCAGCGCTCACGAACGCGGTTCGGGTGGTCGGCAAGGACCTCGCCGGGCTCAAGGCCGTGATCGCCGGCGCCGGAGCCGCGGGCATCGCGATCGCCGAGATCCTCCTCGCCTCCGGCGTCGACGACGTGGTGCTCATCGATTCCAAGGGCACCCTCCACACCGGCCGCGAGGACCTCGCCAAGGGCACCAACTCCATGAAGAGGGAGTTCGCCGAGCGCACGAACCCGCGTGGGGTGGCCGGAGGCATCGCCCAGGCGCTCGAGGGCGCGGACGTGTTCATCGGCGTCTCGTCGTCGAAGGTCCCTGAGGAGGACATCGCGCGCATGGCCGAGGGCGCGATCGTCTTCGCGCTGTCCAACCCGGATCCGGAGGTGGCGCCGGACGTCGCGCGCCGCCATGCCGCCGTCGTCGCCACGGGGCGCAGCGACTTCCCGAACCAGATCAACAACGTGCTCGCGTTCCCGGGCATCTTCCGCGGCGCGCTCGACGCAGGGGCCCGCCGCATCACGCCCGCGATGAAGCTCGCCGCGGCCCGGGCGATCGCTGGACTCGCAGAGGACAAGCTCTCGGCGGACTACATCGTCCCGAGCCCCCTCGACCCCCGCGTCGGGCCCGCGGTGACCGCCGCAGTCGCGGCCGCCGTCGTGCCGGGGGAGTAGCCACACCGGCCGGTTCCCAACGCCGCGTCGGGACATGCCGCTAGAGTGCGCAGTTGCGGCCTTTGCAGCATTGCTGCCTTGCGGCATGTCCTGACGCAGCCTTCGCATGGGGCAGGATGGGCCGGGTGGATACCAGCGTCCTTGCCGCCCTCCTGTGCGGTGCCGCCCTTGCCGTCTCCCTGGCCGGCATCATCATCCCGGTGCTGCCCGGGAGCATCCTCGGCCTCCTCGCCCTCCTCGAGTGGGCGCTGTTCGGCGGCGCGGGGTGGGGCGGATGGCTTGTCTTCGCGCTCGGCGGGGCGCTGTTCGCGTGCGGCATGGGGTCCTCGGCGTTCCTGACGGGCCGGCGGCTCAGGCAACGCTCCATCCCCGGCCGCTCGGTGGTGATCGGTGCAGTGCTCGCGATCATCGGGATGTTCATCGTTCCCGTCGTGGGGCTCGTGCTGGGGTTCGCCCTCGGGCTGTTCCTGAGCGAGTGGCAGCGGGCGGGGCACCTCAGGGGCGCGGCGTCGTCGTCATGGGCCGCGCTCAAGGCGACGGGCCTCGGCATCCTCGTCGAGTTCGGCTTCGCGTGCGCGGCCGCGAGCGTGTGGGTCATCGGACTGTGGGTCCACTTCGCGACGCGCTGACCCGCCCCCCACGCGAGGCGGCGAAACCCGCGAAGCCCGCGAAACCCGCCGGAGATCCGTACCCGAAACGGGAGGGTGCGGGGGTCGCTAGCATGGTGGGCATGTCTTCCGGCGAGCTGGGCCGCAGGCCCTCGTTCCACGACACCCGGGACCTCACGCCGTTCCGTGGCGCGCAGGTCTACGCCCCCGTGCGCGGGGCCGGGCGCAGGATCGCGCAGCGGGTGGCAGGGAGGGTCCGGGCCCCGCGGCTGAGGGCATTCGCCTCCAAGGTCGAGAAGCAGGTGCACAGCGCGGTGTTCGTGCACGGTGAGCCCGAGCGGCTCGTGCTCCTCGCCCGGGCGCATCCGGGCTGGTCCGGGGTCTGCTACGTCATGGCCGGCATGCAGGCGTACCGTCAGCACCACCACGCCCAGGCCGCCGAGCTCCTCGCCCGGGGGCTCGCGGGCTCGAGCGAGCCCGCAGCGGCCGCGTTCGCGAGCCAGTATCTGGGCGGCATCCGGCACTGGATCGAGGTATCCGAGGGCGTCGATGTGGAGGTCCTGTTCAGCGAGGAGGCCGTGGCCCTGGCGCTAGCGCACAGCCTTCGCGAGATCGGCCGCCCGGATGAGGCACTCGACGTCCTCGCGCCCCTCCCGCCCTCGGTGCCCTCGGCTCTCGCCGCGTGCGGCATTGCGGCGGCGCTCGGGCAGCCGCTGGAGATCGTAGCGCGGACCGAGGGCCTGACCAACGCGACCGACCTCGCCGCGGCACTGCTCGTCCTGCGGGCGAGGGCCCTGCGCGAGCTGGGCCGGCGTGCCGAGGCGCAGGCCGCGGTCCGCGAGGCCATGCGCCGCCGCCGCACCGCCTTCGCCGTCAAGAACGCCGCGGCCACCGAGCGCGCATTGCTCATGCTCGGCGTGGGACGGCGCGGCAGGAACGGCGGCGGTGCGTCTGCGCCGTCGTCCGCCTTCGACGAGCTCCGCGCCGTTACCCGAGCGCGCCGCGCCCGCGAGTCCGAGGCCCGCGAGCTGTGGCTCCGGGACTTCCAACAGCTCGACCGGGCGCCGGGGGAGTAGCGCGCGGTGCCTGCGGTCCTCCGCCTTCCGGCTCTGCGAGCAGGGGAGACGTCCGGTAGGGGATCACGGTGCGCAGGATCATGCGGGTCGAGGTCCGGCGGATCCCGGGACAGAGGCGGATCTCTTCGGACACCCGGTAGAGGTCGTCGGGGCTCGTCGCGACCACGCGGATGAGCAGGTCGGTGTCCCCGGCCGGGGCGAGGCATTCGAGCACCTCTGGGATGCCGCCGAGGGCGGCGACGGCCTCGTTGAGGTGGCTCTGGTCGAGCTCAGCGCTGACCTCCGCGAGGACGCCCCGGCCAAGGCCCTCGGGCTGGACTCGGGTGCTGTTGGCGCGGAACACGCCGCTCGCCGTCATGCGTTCGACGCGGGACTGCACCGTGCCCCTCGCGAGGCCCAGCTTCTGCGCGAGCACCATGATGGGCGCGCGCGGGTCCTCGTCGAGCGCGAGCAGGATGCGTCGGTCTGTCGGGTCAAGCTGCTGCGATTTGACCACTCCTCGCCTAGAATTCGGTGAACGGTTGATCAGATTGACCACTCTACGCCGAGCCTGTTGTCAGTGGTGCTGGTGGCTTGCTCTCATAGTGGCAGACAGCCCCAACGGTCCATCGGCCGGGAGGGCGTGGCGACGGCCCGTTCGGAACATCAACCGCCCGGGACCTGAGGAGGGCACCACCGGCCCGGCCGCACGGTTTGGTTGGCGTTATCTGGCTTATTTGGCGTCGCGCCAGCACGCGGGAGGCCCCTCGGCACATGCCGAGGGGCCTCCCGTTGCGTCCAGGGTGTGCCGGGCGCGTGGTGGGCCACCGGGTCGTGCGCTGGGGAGGTGCCGGGCTGCCGGTTCAGCTCGCGCGGCCGACGACGAGCGCCGGCTGGGTGCCCGTGTGCGGTCCGGAGCGGGCCGGGGCCGGCCGCGCTGTGCGCATCGGGGAGACGACGGCGATCGCGCGTGCGGGCGCAGGCTTCGTGGCGGCGAAGGCGGCGGGTATCGCTACCTCCTCGTCGTCGGGTTCGGCGTCCTCCGACCCGGATGCCTGCGACGGAGATGCGGCGGCGGCCTTCGAGGCGGCGGTTGCGGCAGACGCGGCGGCCGCGTCCGCCCGCCGGGCAGCCAGGATGGCATCGGCCTTGGCGACCACCGCCTTGCGGGTGTACTCGGTGCGGGCGGCCTCGGCGAGCATCTCGGGCTCTTCGTGGGGGCGGGTGCGGAGCAACCGCAGGATCGTCGCGACGATTGAGGCCACACCCTGGCCGGCGCCGGCGATGATCAGCGTGATGACGGTGGCGGCTGCGAGGAACACGATGAGGGCGCCACCGACGATCAGCGTTCCGAAGTACACCAGATTGGTCACCATCAACGCATCGTCCACAGCAACTCCTCCCCAGAAGGCCAGCCCCAAAAGTCGGTGGGCCCAACGGCTCCAGCCACGACCTGTCCATTGTTCACAGAAAGCCCCCCTGTGGGACAAGCGAGAACCGCCGACGTTGCCGAAAAGCAACGGACCTGTTATCCAACGTGACAGACGGCTCACACTTGTCTCGGGAACATCTCGCTGGCCCCGCGGGTTGCCGCTGACGTGACTGCTCTCTCGATCCTGGACCTCGCCCCCATTGTGGAGGGCTCAACAGTCGTGGACGCGCTGGCCTCGGCCACGCGTCTCGCGCGCGTCGCCGAGGAGGCCGGGTACCGACGCCTCTGGTACGCCGAGCACCACAACTCCGACGCCCTGGCCTCGAGCGCCACGGCACTGCTCATCGCCAACGCCGCAGCGAACACGTCCACCCTGCGGGTCGGCTCGGGGGGGATCATGCTCCCGAACCACGCGCCCCTCGCCGTTGCGGAGGCCTTCGGCACCCTCGCGAACCTCTACGGCGACCGCATCGATCTGGGTCTGGGCCGAGCACCCGGCACCGACCCGCGCACCGCGGCCCTGCTACGCCGTGGGGCGCGGGACGACGGCGAGGCCGCCTTCGCCTCGAACATCCGCCTCCTCGCGTGGTTCTTCGGGGAGCAGGTTGACGACGCCGAGTCTGTTGAACTTTCGCATGGCGTCCACGCCTCCGTTGCCCGCGGAACGAACGTGCCGCTGTGGGTCCTCGGAAGTTCGACGGCGGGGGCCGCCATCGCGGGCCAGCTCGGCCTCCCCTTCGCTGCCGCAAGCCACTTCGCCCCGTTCCAGCTCTCCGAGGCGATCTGGACCTATCGGCAGATGTTCAACCCCTCCGCCCCGACGGCGCAGATTTCTGAGCCATATGTCATGGCGGGGGCGAACCTCATGGTCGCGCCCAGCCGCGAGGAGGCCGAATTCCTCTTCACGACGCACCAGCAGATGTTCCTCGGCATCCGGCGCGGCACCCGAGGCCCGCTCCGCCCGCCGGTCAAGGAGATGGACTGGTCGCCGGCCGAGGAGCAGATGGCCACGTCGGCGCTGCGGTTCTCCGCGGTCGGGACGCCGGCGGAGGGCGCCGAGTTCCTCCGCAGCTTCGTCTCGTCCTACGGGATTGACGAGGTCATCCTCACCGGCTACGCCCACGACCCGGCCCTGCGGGAGCGTTCCTTCCGCCTCTTGGCTCAGGAGTGGGCGTCCCGCCCCTCGCACGTGCTGAGTTGAGCAGCGCCGCCGCGCCTCACCCCCTGCTCAGGCCAACTCTTCCGGGGTGCGCGAGGGAGTGGGCGCGTGCCGCATCGAGGGCCGCGCGGACGATCTCCTCGCCGGCTCGGACCCCCGGCGTCTCGGTGACCCGTAGCCCCGACCGGGTGTAGCCTGCGGCCTCGAGTTCGCCGTGGCACGGCCGCAGCGCGACGTCGGCCATCTCGAGCAGCCCCTGGTCCAGGAGCGAGTCCCCGGCGGCGACGAGGGACGAGGCCCCGACGCGTTCCATGACCTCGGCGACCGCGGCCTCCTTCGTCACTGACGCCGGGACGCAGTACAGCTTGCGGCCCTGGAGCGACACGACCCACCCGCGCTCCCTACACCAGGCCGTAAGCCCCGCGACGTAGCCTTCGGGCAGCTCGGCCCGCTCGACGATCGCGTACGCGAAGAGCTCCTCCGCCGTGCGGACCCGCTGGACCCCGGGCGACGGCTTGGTCGACAGGCGTGCCACGACCTCCTCGAGGGGTGCCGACCCGCGCCGCACGGCGTCGTGCACGCGCGAGGCCCACGCGCCGTCGGGCTCACCGCGGTGCAGGAGGACGCCGCCGTTGGTCGTGATCGCATATCGCGTGCGCGGAAGCAGGACGCGGCGGAACTGGGCGCGTGTCCGGGTCGTGACGGGCACGAGGAACGCGTGGTCGAGGAGCTCCCGGAGAAGGCCCTCGGCAGCGCGCGTCATATAGCTCAGGGGGAGACCCTCATGCATCTCGCTCACCACGAGCCGGGGCGCCGCGTGGTCCGGCCCGTCGAGGTAGAGAGCCTTGGCGGAGTAGATGAGGGTCCGGTCGAGGTCGCACGCGACGACCGGCAGGCCGGAGAGGTGCGCGGGGAGCTGGTCCTGGGGTGCGGACGCGCCGGGGCCCGCGGCCGGGGGCTCCCCGGTGGTCGGCTGCAGTGTCTCAGACATCGAGGACCGTCCTCCCATCGGCCCCGGTCGCACCGGGGGTGAACTGCGGATGGATGAGGCCTACGCAGCTGTAGGGCAGGTCCGCGACCGGTTCGACCGGGACCCCTCGTTGCGCGGCGAGCAGGAGCACATGGGCGAGTTCACCGCGAAGGAGGCGCCCGGCGTCGTCCGTCGCGAGCAGCTCCGGACGGGCCAAGACTTTCCATGGGACGCGGCGCAGGAGCACGCGGGTCGTCTCGCCGACGCCCGGCTTGACGAGGTTGACGGCGCTGTGGAGGGGGCCGAGACCGTGCTCCGCCGCGATGCGTTCGACGGCGGCCCAGCCGGCCCAGGTGGGTTCGACGCCCGGCTTCGGCTCCGCTTCTGCCCCTCGAGTCCGCGTGCGCTCCGCCATGACGTTCGGGAAGCATGCTGCGACCGCATCGACGAACTCGTTCGAGACGTCCCGGTCGGCGAGCTCTCGATAGAACTTGGCGCCGTGCAGATCATGCGGTCCGATGATCGCTTGATTGAAGACCGTGCGGGATACCAGTCCCGAGACCGTCGAGTTGAGGCACGCGGACGGGATGAGGAAGTCGTCCCGCGTGCCGAACACCCGCACGCAGTGCCCCGGGTCGGCGAGGACGGCGAGCTCGGCGGAGAGGCGCGCGCGGCCGGACCCGGGGTCTGTGGCTGAGAAGGCCTCGACGGCGGCGGCGAGCTCGCGCGCGATTGCACCCTTGCCTGTCCAGCCGTCCACGAACATGATCTGCTCGGGCCGGTGCCGGGTGAGGAGGTACCGCAGCGCGTTCCTGTCGATGCCCAGCCCGCGCACGATGCTCATCGTGTAGTGCGGCACGTCGAGCCCGTGAGCGTGCCGGGCCCAGCGGCGCATGAGGACTCCGATCGGCGTCCCGGCGCGGGCGAGCGAGACGAGCACGGGTTCGCGGTCCCGCAGCGCGAGGACCTGCTCGGTCACGTCCGCGACGGCCCGCGCGATGCGGTGCTTGGACTCCGCGAGCGCCTCGTGGAACAGGGCCTGATACGCGGGGCTCGGCTCGTACTCTTGGGGCAGCGACTCGGCGTAGCTCGCTCGGCCGGACTGGATCGCCGCCTCCCGCTCGTGGGCCGGCGCCTCGAGCTTGGCCCCGGAGAGGTCCTTGAGCAGCCACGCGACGTCGTCCGGAGGGTAGGAGCCGAAGACTGGTCCGCGCATCGGCTCCTGATAGGGCGGCGCGGCGTCGAGGTGGAGCACGACGACGGTTCCCGCCTCACGCGCGAGGGCTTCCGTCACGCTCGGCTCGCCCTCGGCAGGCGTGCCCGCGAGACCCGGGGCCGTGAGGTGCGCGCGTGCAGAGCCCGGTTCGGGGACGTAGACGATCGCGTCGAACGGTCCGCCGCTCCGGTCCGGGCCGGCGCCGGCGAGGTTGTAGGCGAAGCGCCGGGCCGTGCCGGGGGCGCCGTCCTCGGCATGGTCGTGGGACGCGAACGTGACGGCCGAACGGATCGCGTAGCCGGCTTCGTCGTGGGCGTGGACGGGGGAGCGGGTCGTCGAGGAGACGAGGACGCGCGGTGCGTGGGCGTGGTCCGCATCGGGCTCGGACGCCAGCCTGTCCGCGATCGCGAGCGGGAGCGCGAGGTGCTCCTCGGATCCGAGCACCAGGACGCGCGCGTGGCGGGGGACGCCTGCCCGCGTGAGGGCCGCTGCCGCTGCGCTGCCCGATGCGAGGGCCGTTTCGGCGAGGCGGGTCCCGTGAGGCCCAGCGGTGTCGACGCCGAACCGGGCGCTGCGGACCTGTTCGGCCTGCACATCGACGTGCACCACCCCGCCCATTCCGCCGAGGTCACCTCCCGTGGTGCCGAGGTCACCTGGTGTGGCGCCGAGGTCATCCCCCGTGGTGCCGAGGTCACCCCGCGTGGTGCCGAGGTCATCCCGTGTGGCACCGAGGTCGTGCCCTGCGCTTCCTGCGAGCCATGCCGTAGCCCGTTCGAGGACGTCGTCGGGGAGCTCGACGGCTCCCTGCCCCAGCGCCACCACACCCAGGTCGCAGCCGAGCTCGGCCGCGAGCGCATCGAAGCGCGCCCGGTCCTGCCCAGAACGCAGGTCCAGGAGGGAGGCGACCACATACCGGCGGCGGGCCGGGCCGCCGCCGGTCGCGGCGTCGTCGTGCGCGGGAATGCCGTCCCGCGTCGACCCGCCCGAACCAGGCGAGCCAGCCCCCGGTCGCCATGCAGCATGAAGCTCGCGCACGGTGTTCAGAACGGTTTGACCGGTGCTGAGCTCGTCGTCGACGAGGACCACCGTGCCCGCGCGGGCGAGGCGCTCAGGGTCACTCGGCACCAGGGTGTGGCTCGTCGCATGCGAATGCTCCTCCTCGAACGCACCGAAGGGCCGCACACGCGTCGCGATCCGCGTCGAATGGAGGTAGTACGAGCCGAGGAATTCCGCGACGAGGTGCCCGAGGCCCGTCGCGGTCTCCGCGTAGCCGAGCGTGACGATCTCGCCGGACCCAGCAGTCCGTGCGGGCGGCGATGCGGGGAGCGGGAGCACCTCGGGCCTGCGCGGAGCTGAGCCCGCGAGCCAGCCGGTGATCGCGCGGGCCGCCTCCTCGAGGTCCGAAGGCTCCGGTGTCCCGTCCAGACCCAGGTGTAGGGCGGCCGTCGCGCCCAGGAGCCGGCCCGCGCCGATCGCCAGACCCGGCGGGGTGGGGACGTGCTTCGCGAGCACACGCGAGACGAGCAACTGCGCGCGCCTCGGATTGCGTCGCACGGCGAGACCCGCAAGGGCGTCGACGGGCAGAAGGCTGCCGGGCGACGTCGTGAGCCGGATCCCGAGCCGGTCCCGCACGACGGCGCCGCTCCATTCGTGCGCCTCTGCTGCGGACCCGATTTCGGCACCGCGGGGGGTGACTTCGGCGCCAGGCGGGGTGATCTCGGCGTCACGGGGGGTGACCTCGAGCGCACGGGGGGTGACTTCGGCGTCACGGGGGGTGACCTC
This sequence comes from Sinomonas sp. P10A9, assembly GCF_041022165.1. Lineage (GTDB taxonomy): Bacteria > Actinomycetota > Actinomycetes > Actinomycetales > Micrococcaceae > Sinomonas > Sinomonas puerhi. The sequence goes on along the minus strand of NZ_CP163302.1, from coordinate 3,802,319 downwards.
GAGCGCACGCTCCCCGATCTCGGCGGTGTCTGTCACTTCATGCTCGCTTCCAGCAGGTCGACGAAGGTCACCTCGGGACGCGCCACGCCGTAGGCGTCGGCCCGCCGCAGGGTGCGCCGGGCCCAGGCCCGGTGCGGCTTGGACTCGTTCATGCGGTTCCCGGATCGCGACGCCGTGGCGCCCCCGCCCTCCGAGGCCATGATGTCGAGGGCATCGTGGTACTCCTCGTGGCTCACAACGTGCAGCGCGTGGACCACAGGAATGTGGGCCGGGTGGATCACGGTCTTGCCGAGCAGCCCGTTGGCGAGGTCCAGTTCGATCTCGCGGATGAGCCCGTCGAGGTTGGCCCCGAGCAGCTGCTCGCGCAGCACGGTCGAGTTGGACTCGTCGAACGGGGTGGCGCGCAGGAGCGGGCGCAGGATCCGTTCGGTGTTGGAGTAGTGCTCCCATACGGTGCCGGAGATGGTCCAGCCCTCGTCGGTCCTGCCCAGAATGCTCACGACGTCGGCAATCACCTCCGCCACGACGGCGACGTCGTAGATGGTCAGGTCACGCGAGCGGCGCAGGCCGTAGGCCGAGGCGATGTCCGTCGCGCCGAGCCGGACCGAGAGCACGAGCCCCCGGTGGGCACGCAGGAGGTCGCGGACGCCGAGCAGCGCCTCGGCCCGCGTCTCGCGGTGCGTGGTCACGGCGTGCTCGATGATGGGCATCGCCAGCAGCGGAGTCTGCGGGGCCAGTTCGGTGTTGAGGCGCTCGAGTGCGGCCAGGAACTGCTCGCCCCGCCCCGACGCGTTCTCGAACTTCGGCAGGACGAAGCCCGTCAACAGGCCCGCGGCGCGACCGAGCCTGCGGCCCACGTCGAGCAGCTGCTCCGGGGACCTCGGCCGCACGAACAGCAGAGGCAGCCGGTCCGGCACCGCGCCGGACGCCTGCGCGAGGGCCCGCGCCTGCTCAAGCTCCATCAGCGTCGCGATCACGCTGGCCTCGGCACGTTCCACGTCCGCGTCGGCCACGGAGTCCTCGAGGCACAGGACGTTGCTCGTGCAGCCCGCCCTGGCGCGCTTGAGGATGGTCTGGGTCAGCTCCGGGCGCGATCCCGGCGTGTACAGGGTCGCCCCGAGTCCGGTCGCGAGGGTCTCGCGGTCCGAGGCTGGCCCGATCTCCTGCGGCGCTCGATGGAACAGCCGCGTCCGGCTGCTCTCAGTGAGAAACGAGTAGTGCAGCACGTGTCCCCCAAAGTGTGTGCGTGCGGTCCGGCCACCGACGGGTGCGGTCGGTGTCGGTGTGGCGTCGCGGCCGGCGGCGTCGCCGTCGGCCTGAGAGCACCGGGTCTAGCGCCGCAGGGTTCCCAGCCCCACGGTCATCGTGAACGCGAACTCGCGCCAGATCTCCCCGTCGTCCCATTGTTCGGGCACCGACTCGGCGCGCAGCTCCAGGAGCGCGCCGATCCGGGTCGCGGTCAGGACTGTCCGCTGCCCCGGGCCGAGAGCACCCTGGACTGCGATGGCTGAGCCGTCGAACGTCTGGACCGTCATGGTGCCGCCGGCCCCGATGAAGAGGGCACGCCGGAGACTGCGCACGTGGCGCAGCACCACAACGGCGTCACGATTAACGAAGCTCACGAGGGGCCGGTTCCCCGGCGTCGGAATGGCCGTGCCGATCTGCTCGCGGTGGACGCTCTGCGCGCCCGTCGTGCGGTCCTCGCCCTCCCACGCGGTCCCGCGCGTCCCCGTGACGAAGAGCGATCCGATTGCCGCCTGCCTCGGGTTCAGACGCACGACGGCGTGACTCGCCGTGAGCTGGTGGAGCCCGCCGAAGGCGGGGGCCGGGTAGAGGCGCGACTCGACAGTCCGGGCCAAGCCCCGTGGCGCCGATGGCGCCGGGGCGGGCCGAGGCGACAGGTCGAGCGGGTCTCGGAGCACGGGCTGCGGCCCGGAGCGTTGCGGCCCGGAGTCCTGCCGAGCCGGAGTCTGGGGGGACGAGAGATCGAGGGGGCTCCGACTCCGCTCGACCACCGATTCGGGGTTCCGTGTGCGCTCGACCTCAGCCACCGGTTCCTTCACGCGCCGCGTCATGAAGGGAACGTCAGCGCCCCGCAGGCCCTTCATCAGAGGTCGAGCCCGAAGTCACGGGCCACGCCGGCGAGTCCGTTCTCGTACCCCTGCCCGAGGGCACGGAACTTCCAGTCGTCCCGGTGCCGGTACAGCTCGCCGAACATCATCGCCTTGATGCGCTCGCCGTTGACGGCGGGGACATCGAAGCGCAGGAGCTCGAAGCCGTCGGGGCGGGCGAGTCGGATGTACGAGCCGCGCACGGCGCCGAACGTTCCCGGGCCCCGGACCTCGGGGTCCACATAGGCGAGGAACGCGATCTTGGAGACCTCGGCCGGGATGAGTCCGAACTCGACGTCGACCTGTTCGGTGTCGTGCTGGCCAGCGGCTGAGCCGGCCTCGAAGCGGACGCCGCCGCCCGCCGTCGTGAGCTGATTGAAGAAGACGAGGTGTTCGGGGGAGATGGCCCGGCCGTCGTCCCCGCAGAGGATCGCCATGGAGGTCAGCTCCGACTGGGGGCCGTTGCTCGGCACGAGCTGCCAGCCCATGGCCACCATGACCCCTGTGAGCCCTGGGTTCTCCGCGGTGAGCGGCGCGTTGCTGCCTGCGACCATCGTGGCCATCAGTGCGTTTCTCCTTCTCGCAGGGTGGAATCGGGGGTGAGGTGGATCCCGCCGACGTCGAACTTGTCCTGCAGGAACCGTCCGTGCACGCTCAGCTCCGCGATGGCGCCGGTGCGGACCTGGTGGTCGAGATCGAGGGCCGTGGAGTGGAGGATGTCGAGCTGCTCGAGCAGCTTCTCCGATTCGGGGCTCGCGTCAGTGTGCGTCTCCGGCGGAAGGGCCCGGTACACGCGCAGCGACGTGGGCAGGTAGTCGGTCACGATCGCGTTGAGCAGGACGCGCTGCTCGGTCGAGGCGCCATGCTCGGCGATGTGGTCGATGAGGTTCGCGAGGAGGTCGTCGGTCTGGCGGACCCGCGAGAGCGCGAGGGGCGGCAGGACCGATCCCGCGCGGCGGATCGCGCTGCGCAGGGTGCCCAGGGCCGTGCGCGTCTCCTCGAGCTCCTGGGCCTGGGTGAGCGGGAGCTGCTCGTCGAGGGCATGCTCAGGCTCATGCCCGGCACCTCCGAACAGCGAGCCGAAGAACTTGGCGACCATGCTTGCTAGCCTAGCCTCTGGGCCATGCCGCGACGCGGGTCAGTACGGCTCGTCCGCTGTGGGCAGATGGCTCGCGTAGGTCTCGAAGGAGCAGGGGAAGGCGACGGCGAACATCGCGTCAACCTCGGGATTCTCTCCATGGCCCCCGGCGAGCCGCAGTGCGACCAGCGTGTTGATCAGCATGCCGTTGGCGAAGAACTGCTTGGTCTCGTGCTCGTCGAAGCGGGCCTTGTCCCGGATGAGCTGCCAGGTGCGGAGGAAGCACGCACGGGCCTCCGGTCCGATCACGGGATCGCCTCCGAGCAGGAAGGCCTGCGCGAGCACCTGATGCAGCCCGCGCTCGGCGATGAGGCCCACGTACGCCATGCCCAGGCGCTCGTGGAGGGAGCCCGGCTCCGCGCCGACGGCGCCCGCGCGTGAGGCCACCGTGTCGGCGGCTTCGGCGCGGCGTGCCTCTTCGATGGCCCCGAGGAATGTCTCGGCGAGGAGACGCTCGGCGCGGGCGAGCACTTCGAGGAAGAGCTTCTCCTTGGTGCCGAACATCCGCACGACGTACGGCTGGCTCACGCCCGAGGCCTGGGCGACGAGGTCCGTCGTCGTGCCTCCGTAGCCGTTCGCGGCGAACACCGCAGTGGCCTCGCTCAGGATGAGCTCGCGCCGCTCTGCGGCCGGCATACGGGTGCGGGGAATCTGCTCGGTTTCCACACTTGACATGTTATCAGCCGATTACTTAGCCTCTTAGTAATCGATCGATAACTAATCCTCCAGCTCGCTCGCCCAAGGAGCATTCCGTGGCACTCGATCAAGGTTCCTCCTCCACCCGCGCCGCGCAGCGGCCCGTCTGGGCCGTCGTCGCGGCGGCGTCCCTCCCCATGTTCATGGCCACGCTCGACAACCTGGTGGTGACCAACGCGCTCCCCACGATCCGGGCTACCCTCGGCGCGAGCGTCGATGAGCTCCAGTGGGTCGTCAACGCCTACACCCTCGCCTTCGCGAGCGGCATCCTCCTTGCGGCCGGGATCGGGGACCGGATCGGCCGCCGATCCGTCTTCCTTGGCGGGATCGCACTCTTCACGGTCGCCTCAGCCCTCGCCGCGCTCAGCACCGATCCGGGCCAGCTCATCGCCGCCCGGGCCGTGCAGGGGATCGGAGGCGCCGTCGTCGTGCCCCTCTCGCTCGCGCTCATCACTGGATCAGTCACAGCGCAACGGAGAGCGCTCGCCATCGGCATCTGGGGCGGCATCTCGGGCCTCGGTGTGGCCGTCGGCCCGCTCGTGGGCGGTCTCGTGCTCGGATCGTGGTCCTGGGAGGCCATCTTCTGGATCAATGTCCCCGTGGGCGTGGTCGCGGTCGTGCTCGCACGGCTTGGCCTCCCGGAGTCCCGCGGCCTCAGCGAGCCGCTCGACGTGCTCGGCGCGGTCCTGGGCGGCGCGGGAGTCTTCGCCCTCGTCTACGGGATCATCCGCGGCGGGGCCGTAGGCTGGGGCGCCGCCGAGACGGTCGTCTCGCTGGTCGCAGCAGCCGTCCTGATCGCACTGTTCCTTCTCCGGCAGCGGACGACGGCGGCTCCCCTTCTCCCGCTCGGGATGTTCGCCAACCGCCCCTTCACGGCGTCCAATGTCCTGGGGTTCGGCATGAGCTTCGGAACGTTCGGCGCGATCTTCCTCCTCATCCAGTTCCTCCAGTTGGTCCAGGGGGACACCGCGCTCGAGGCGGCCTGGAAGACTGCGCCGTGGACGCTCGCGCCCATGGTCGTGGCCCCGGTGGCCGGCCTCTTCGTCTCTCGGATCGGCGCGAGACCGTTCATCGCTGCCGGCCTTGTACTCCAGGCCATCGGTCTCGGGTGGATCGCGCTCGAGATGACCCGGGCCATCGAGTATGCGGCGCTCGTGCCGCCGTTCGTCCTCGCGGGCGCAGGGATGGGCCTCGTGTTCGCCCCGCTCTCCACGGCACTCCTCGCGACCCTGCCTGAGGCCGGCCACGCGAAGGCGTCCGGCGCCAATGCGACGATCCGGGAAGTCGGGGTCGCGCTCGGGATCGCCGTCTTCACCACGCTCTTCACCTCGTGGGGCGGGAACCTCACGCCCACCGGGTTCGTGGACGCCGCGCGCAGCGTGGTCGGCGTCGCGGCCGGGATTCTGGCGGTGACCGCCATCGGCGCGGTCGCGGTGCCGGGCGCGGCGGGCAAGGTCCGGCCGGCGCCGCGGGAGGTCGCAGTCGCGGGGTGATCCTCGGCTTGCCGGTCGCGGGTCGGCGGTCGCGGTCTGGCGGCGCGTCGAGTCGCATCGCGTGGCAGGCAGTTGTATCTTGAAGCTTCGCAAGCAGCGAGGGCCGGGATCTCCGGCCCTCGCTGCTTTCCCGGCCGTTAACCCGTCGTTCATGCTCCCTTTCCGTAGCGCCCGTACTGTCCCGAGGGTCCAGCTTTTCCCCCAGCGCTGGCTGGCGCGCGCCTTTGACGAAAGGTCCCTCGGGCCATGGGCAGACGAAGTACTTCCCCTTCAAGCCGTCGCGCCTCCCGTCGACGCCGCGCAACCCGTCCCTGGGGACGCCTCACGATCATCGGGGGCACGGTCGCAGCCCTGGTCCTCGCGGGATTCCTGTGGGCGCCCTCGCTCTACAATTCGCTGACCGTCAACCGCATTCCGAAGGCAACGACGGCCAAGCTCACACCGACGCAGCCCGCAGCAGCCCTCGTGGGGGACACCCTTCCGAGCGCCCCGGGCGCCGCCCCGTGCACCCGGCTCAACGTGCTCGCCTCGCCCGAGAACGCGGGAATGGTCCGTGCCGTCGCGGACGCCTACCAGGGAGCCAAGCGGAACGCAGGCGGGCGTTGCGTGGACGTCAAGGTTGCGGCCCGCAAGTCCGGTCTGGCCGCCGACGACGCCGCGCGCGGCTTCGCCGCGACGCCCGCCGACCAGCAGCCCGCCGTGTGGATCCCGGATGCCTCGGTCTGGCTCGCCACCGCCCGGTCCGCCAAGGGGCAGGGCTCCTCGATCGTCCCCGAATCCGGCATGAGCGTCGCCTCGACCGCCGTCACGGTCGCGATGCCGCCCGAGATGGCCGCCGCACTCGGCTGGGACACGAAGCCGCCCACGTGGGCGGACGTCTACAAGGTCGCCTCCGACCCGCGCAGCTGGGAGCGTGCTGGCAAGCCCGAATGGGGCTACTTCCGCATCGCCAAGGCCAACCCGACCATGGCAAGTTCCGGCCTCTTCGCCCTCGCGACCGCCTACTCGGCTGCGGCCGGGCACAACGGCATGCTCACGACGGCGGACCTCGCCTCGAGCTTCGTGACCTCCCAGGTGCGGCTCGGGGAAAGCGCGACGAGCAGCTACCTCACCACTCCGGCGCACTTCCTGAACTCGATCCGTGACGCGGCGGACACCAAGGCGGCATCCGGCACCCTCTCCGCCGTCATCACCGACGAGAAGTCCGTGTGGGAGTACAACCGCGGGATCACGAGCCCCGACGGCACAACCCTTGCCAATGGTGCCCCGCCCAAGGTCCAGCTCACCCCGTACTACCCGTCCGACGGCGTCTTCGCGGCCGACTCGCCGGCCGTCGTGCTCTCCGCGACGTGGGTCGGTGACGCCCAGCGGGCAGCGGGCGAGGACTTTGTCCGGTTCGCGCGGACCACAGAGGGCCAGACCGCGGTGCGCGCCTCCGGGTTCCGGGACATCCGCGGCGAGGCGGATCTCGCGGTGGCCGACGCCGGTCACTTCGGGACCGCGTCCACGATCCTCGAGACGCCCTCGGCCGAACTCGTCACCGGACTGCAGAAGGGCTTCGCCGCGGTGCGCAAGCCCGCACGGGTGCTGTTTGCCGTGGACGTCTCCGGTTCGATGCGAGACGAGATCCAGCCCGGGGTCACGAAGATCCAGGCGGCCAAGAATGCGGTCGACGGCGCTCTGGCCCTCTTCGGGTACGACGACCAAGTGGGGATCGAGGGCTTCTCCAACAAGGACGGCGGCGCGCTCGAGCCCGGCGTCGTGCAGCAGCTCGCGAGCGTCAAGGCGCAGCGGGAGTCAATCTCCGCCAAGGTGCACGGGCTGTCCCCGATCGCCTACACACCGCTCTATGAGGCCGTGGGACTGGCCGTGGACACGGTGGGCGCGGGCTACCGCTCGGACGCGCTCAACTCCGTGATCCTCCTCAGCGACGGCACCAACGACACGGCACGGCCGGGCACGCTCGAGGACACGATCGCCAAGCTGTCTGCCCAGTCGGCGACGGGCAAGAAGATCAAGGTCTTCACCCTCGCCTACGGGGCTCAGGCGGACACCGAGGCGCTCCAGAAGATCGCTGCCTCCTCGGGCGGTCAATACTTCGACGCGACCGACCCGACGCGGATCCAGGACGTCCTCAAGGACCTCGCCAGCAGCCTCTGAGCCATCGTGCGCCCATCACCATCAGACAGGAGTGGGCTGGTGCGCCGGTCTTCCGGACGCACCAGCCCACTCGGGTGGTGCCGCATCGTGCGGCCAACAGTGCCTAGCGTGTTGGGCTGACGGTGGCCTCGTAGGTGAGGATCTCCGTGCCGTTGCCCTCGTCACCGTTGTCAGGCGCGACCTTGAGCGTGAGGTGGTCGCCGTCCGCGGTCATCTTGAAGGGATTGCGGGTTGCGACATGGCCGGCAGTGGACCACTTCTGGAACGGGACCTCGCGGATCACGCTCTGGGACGTCAAGTCGATCATCGCCATCCCGCCCAACTCGTAGGTTGCGCTGCTTCCCCCAGCGGCCGGGGTCTGGGGAAGGTTCGTCACGCCCCCGCACAGCATCTTGGAGTTCGGCACGTACTGGCAGTCCTGGTAGTCGATGAAGAAGTTCGGGTTGTCCCACGTGGCCAACTGCTTGCCCTGGAGGTTCCATTCGGCGAAGCGGCGCGAGCCCCAGGTATTGCCCACAAGGTGGCCCGTCTGCAGATCCCTGACGATGCCGCCGAAGTGGTCGGGGACCTCGAATTGCTTCTGCACGTCCAGGGTTCCAGCGTCGACCCGGTAGATGATCGCGCTGCTGTTGGGGCGGTACTGGGCCACAGGAACCCACACGTTGGTCCCGTCGAAGTCGATCCCACCCGGGTGGTACATATCGCCCTCCCCGAGGGTGATGTCCTTCTGGAGGCTGCCATTCCGGTCCATGACGAAGAGGTGGCCCACTCCCTTGCCGGGGGTGCGGTCGTAGCCGTTCTGCGGGGTCGGGTACTTCACGGTCGGCTCGAGGATCTGGACGGCCGAGAGGAAGATGTGGTCCGGGCTGAAGGCGATCCCCTCAGTGTGGTAGGTGGGAAAATTCAGCTTCAGCTTGCTGGTAAGCTGCCAGCTCGTGCTTCGGCTCACAGCATCGAAGTCGGTGGCGAGGGTCGTTGTGACGTCGTGGTGGTCGATGTTCCCTGACGGCTGGCCGGCCGCTTGTGCGGCAACGGCGCCCCCTGCCGTGAGAGCGATGAAGGCAGCCATTCCGGCCGCGATGATCTTGCGCTGACGTGTCCTACTCATGAGGAGCCTCCGTAGACGGGGTTCGCAAGGGGCCGACAGTGCCGGTCCATGAGCATGTCCTAGCATTCACGCGTGAACGCTGGACGAACGTGCTATGAACGCACAGCGCGCCCGCAGCACGCACGGGGGAGGTGAGGCGGCGCCGTCATACGTCAGAGAGCGTACGCTCGTGTCATGCCGAAGAGCCGCACGCGCAAGCCGAAGAACACCCGCCCGCGCACCGCGACGCCGCTAGGCGAGTACGAGCGCCGGCGCCGGAGTGTCGACCTCATGGTGGACCGGCTTACCCCCGACTACATCGCATGGGCGTCCCAGGGCGAGGATGACCTCTCCGCCTTCGCCACGGGCCAGCTGCTCGTGGTGAAGATGTTCGTCACGATCGTCTCGAGCCTCGGCAAGGGAGCCCCGACCCTGCGCCTCGACCCTGATCAGGTGGCCGGCTTCCTGCCGCCGTTCCTCGACGACGTGGCGGCCTCCGCGGATCCGGAGGACGCGGCCGTCGACGACCAGAGGTACGTGGTGGGCACGCTCGTTGACTGGCTCAGCTTCCTCGAGGAGACCGGCCGGTGGGAGGGGACCGCCGACGAACTCGAAGCAGTGGCGGAGGTCCTCGACACCGAGGCGGAGAAGCTCGGCGGGATTGTGGACGCGAGCCCCCGAGACGGTCTTCCTGAGGCGACCGAGGAGGAGGCCGCCGAGTTCGCCGCGAGCGCGCCGTTCGTGCAGCACGCCCGCGCGCTCCTCGGCTGGCTCGGCGCCGGACGCGAGACGACGCCGGACGCCACGCTGTCCGAGGACTCATTGGCCGCCGCGGCCGAGATCGTGGGCTCCCCCGACCGGGCCCGTCGACTGTGGGAAGCCATGGTCAACGCCGAACTCGTGGACGTCACAGGCGGGTCAGCGCGGCCCGGCGAGGGCGCCGCCGATCTGGGGAACAGCGATGGGCTGGGGCAGCTCGAGGCGCAGTTCCTCGGGACCGAGATCGTGGTGGCCGCATGCACCGACGGGACGCCCGGCACGCTCGAGGGCGAGACCGCCGCGGTCCTCACGACGATCCTGACCGCCGCCGTCCACCAGGAGCCCTTCCCCCTCGACGACGTCGTTTCCCTGGGGGCCGACCCCAGCAGCCTCAACGAGCACGGGGATGACCTGGGCGTGGAGGAAGAGCTCGGCCCCGACGCATCCCAGCAGCTCAAGGGGCTCTCCGAGGGGCTCCTCACGGAGATCCGGGAGCTCGAGGCCCTGGGACTGCTCGACACCGCTGACGGCATGGTCAGCGTCCCAGTCGCCGCCCTCGACGCCGTCTACGACGCGGTCGTGGACTACGAGGGCGGCGAGGCTGACGACGAGGACGAGCAGCCGCTCGACTACGCCGTGCTCGACGAGGACGGCGGGGAAGCCGCCGACGACGCTGCGCTCGAGCTGGCCGACCACCCCGAGGACGCCGGGGAGCCGGAGGCCTGACTCAGGCGTTCCCCTCCTGCCGGCGCACGCGCTCGATGTACGGGCGCGACCTCTCGAGCCCCGACTCGAGCGCCTGGACCGTGCTCTCCATGTTCTTGGCAGCCTGGGAACGGAACGTGTCGATCGCGTCCATCGTCTGGTAGATGTTCGCGAAGGCCTTCTCAAGCGTCTGGACCGAGACGCCCGAGCTGGACGCCTGCTGGTGGATGCGCGTGGTCTGGTCCTTCAGCATCTCCGAGGTTCGCAGGATCATGTTGTTCGTCGTCGTGTTGATCGCGTCGATCTGGTCGAGCACGAGCTTCTGGTTGGCGAGCGCCTGCGCGACGATCACCGCCGTGCGGAGGGCGCTGATCGTCGTCGTGCGGGCGCGGTCCACGCCCTTGATGAGCTCGGTGTTGTTCTTCCGGATCAGGTCGATCGCGAGGTAGCCCTGCACTGACACGGCCAGCTGCGTGAGGATGTCCTGACGGCGCTGGCGCACGGGGAACAGGACATCCGACTCGAGGTGCTGCGCGTGCTCGGTCTGGCCGTTGCGGCGGACTTCCTCGATCTTCTCGACCGTGGCCTTGTCCAGTTCCTGGGCGAAGACGGCGTACTCGGAGAGCTGCTTCATGACCTCCCAGAGGTTCGTCTTCTCCTCGGCGAGCGACGCGTTGTCCTTCATGAGGGCGTCCTGGCCGGACATGAGGGCCTTGATGATCTTGTCCAGCTGTGTCTGGGCTGACTCGTAGCGCTGGAAGTAGCGCGCGAGCTTGTTGCCGCCCGGGACGAAGCCGAGGATCTTCCGGCCCGCGCCCAGCTCCTGGTTCGGAGTGAGGTCCTCGACGGTGGTGCGCAGCTCGCCGAGGGTCGAGGCGACGTACATCTGGGCACTGTTGCCCGACTTCTTCGCGCTCGCGCGCGACGTGTTCGAGTGGTCGAGCATGCGGTTGGAGGCGTCCGAGGAGGCGACCATCTCCCTGCCCGCGAAGCGGTTGAGGCCCTCGACCTTCTGCTGGAAATCGGGGCTCCGCGAGTCCATCGCCGCGATCTCCGCCACGAAGGCCTTGGCCTGGCTCGCGATCTCGGACTGGCGCTCGCTGCCGACCGGGACCATCCCTGCGGCTTCCTCCTCCTTCACCACGGGCGCGGAGTCGGGTGCCTGGAGGACGAGGGCGTCCTGGGACTCGGTGGGGTCTGGTGGGGTCAGGGAGATGGACATCGCGAAGGCTCCTACAGGTGGAGGGTGGGCCGGATATGGGGCGGGTACTGCCGCGGGGACGTCGTCAGCCGAGGTTCACGCCGAAGTCGGTGGCGACGCCGGCCAGACCGCTCGCGTAGCCCTGGCCGACTGCCTTGAACTTCCACTCGCCCGCGTTCCGGTAGAGCTCTGCGAAGATCATGCACGTCTCGGCGGCGGCATCCTCCGAGAGGTCATAGCGAACCACCTCGGCGTTCGAGGCCTCGTTGACGATGCGGCAGTAGGCGGAGCGGACCATGCCGAAGTTCTGCCGGCGGGCCTCGGCCTGATCGATGCTGACGACCACGACGATGCGCTCGATATCGGCCGGCACGTTGACGAGGTGGACCTTGATCTGTTCGTCGTCGCCCTCGCCCTCGCCCGTGCGGTTGTCGCCCATGTGCTCCACCGAGCCGTCGGCCGACTGCTTCTGGTTGTAGAAGATGAAGTCCGCGTCGGAGCGGACCTTGCCGTTGGCACCCAGAAGCAGGGCCGAGGCGTCCAGGTCGAAGGCGTCGCCCGTCGTCGTGCGCGGGTCCCATCCGAGGCCCACGATCGCGTTGGCCAGACCCGGGTCGGTCTTGGTGAGGGAGAGATTGCCGCCCTTGGAAAGGGTCAGTCCTGCCATGTCATGCTCCTTCGGGATTGAGGTCTGGGTCCTGCCTGTGCCGCGGCGGTCAGTCGAGGACGATGCCGTAGTCGGTGGCGACGCCGTGGAGGCCGGACGCGTAGCCCTGGCCCACCGCGCGGAACTTCCACTCGTTCCCGTGGCGGTAGATCTCCGCGAAGATCATGCACGTCTCGCTCGCGGCGTCCTCGGTGAGGTCGTAGCGCACGACCTCCTGCGCGGTGGAGTCGTTCACCACGCGGCAGAACGCCCCGCGGACCATGCCGAAGTTCTGGTGGCGCGCCTCGGCCTGGTCGATCGAGACGACGATCACGACCTTCTCGATCTCGGGCGCGATCTTCGTGAGATCGATGAGGATCTGCTCGTCGTCGCCCTCGCCCTCGCCGGTGCGGTTGTCGCCCTGGTGGACTACCGAGCCGTCCTTGGACTCGAGCTGGTTGTAGAAGATGAAATCGTCGTTGCTGCGGACCCTTCCGCGTGCCGAGACGAGCAGGGCGCTCGCGTCGAGATCGAACATCTCGCCCGCCGTCGTGCGTGGATCCCAGCCGAGGCCGACCATGGCCCGAGTGAGGCCCGGATCCGCCTTGGTGAGGGAGAGGTTGCTGCCCTTGCTGAGGGTGAGGCTTGACACGATGCTCCTTGCTGCGGGTGAGATTGTTCGAACGTCAGGTCGCTATTGGGCCAGGACGGCCGTTGCGGGGGCCACGAGATCGCCGACCGTGCGGCCGTTGGCCGGCCGGCCGATGGCTGTGAACTTCCAGCCTGCACCCTCGCGGGAGAGCTTGGCCATGATCATGGCCGTGTACGGGCCCTGGTCGGTCAGCGTGTAGCGGGCCACTTCCGGGCTGCCGCCTGCGGAATCGTCGATGACGCGGCAGAACGCGTTCTTGATCTGGTTGAACGTCTGCTGCGAGTAGCTCGTGATGACGAAGACGATGTGCTGCACGGCTCCGTTCACGCTCGGCAGGTTGACCATGATGGTCTCGTCGTCGCCGTCCCCCGCGCCGGTCAGGTTGTCCCCGGTGTGCCGGATCGACCCGTCCTTGCTCGTGAGCTGGTTGAAGAACACGGTGTCGAGGGCCTGGCCGCCTGCGTTGTACAGGATGGCCGAGGCATCCAGGTCGATCTCCGTGGCGCCGCCGCCGAAGAGGCCCCCTAGGAAGCCCTTGCGGGGCTGCTCGACGGCGTCCCAGCCGAGGCCCAGACGGACCTGGGCCATGCTCGAGCCGTCCTTCTTGGTCAGGGAGAGTCCCTGGCCCTTCTGCAAGCTCAGTCCCACAGTGTGCTCCTTACGTTCGTCTCTACAGGGTGCGGTTGATACGGTGCGGTTGGTCGGGCCCGATTACGTGGTGTGTGCGGGCTCGGGCTCTGATGCCCTTTGCTTGTTCCTCCGGATCGAGGCCAGGAAGGCGGCGCCGATGAACAGCACGCCTATCAGGCCGGTGACGATCTCGCTGACCTCCACGCCGATCGTGATGAGGAGGATGACGGCGAGCGCGCCGATGGCCCAGTGGGCGCCGTGGTCGAGGTACTCGAACTCGTCGAGCGTGCCCTGGCGGACGAGGTATACGGTGAGCGAGCGGACGAACATCGCGCCGATGAGGCCGAGGCCGAGGGCGATGATGATCGGATCGGACGTGATCGCGAAGGCGCCGATGACGCCGTCGAACGAGAACGACGCGTCGATGACCTCGAGGTAGAGGAACAGCATGAACGCGGCCTTCCCCGCGACCAAGACTGCCTTGCCGGGGCCCTTGCCATGCGTGCCGCCCGCCATCGCGGGAATGTCGTCCGCATCGATCTCGCCGCTCACGTCGGTGTCGAAGAGCTCCCCGAGGCCTTGGACAAGGAAGTAGGTGACCATGCCGAAGATTCCGGACATGAGCACCGGGCCCTGAAGCTCTGAGCCGCTGAGCAGGCCGATGAGGGCGAGGGCGAACAGGCCGACCACGAGCGAGGCGCCGTTCATCCTGCCGACTTTGGCCAGCGGGATCTCGAACCAGTGCAGCCACTTGATCTCGCGCTCCTCGAAGAAGAAGTCGAGGAAGATCATGAGCAGGAAGATGCCGCCGAAGGCAGCGATCTGCGGGTGGGCGTGGTGGAGCACGTACGCGTAGGTGCCCGGCTCGTTGATGGGGCCCTTGGCGAGGGCGAGCTGGACGGCCTCGACGGGGTTGAGTTTGGCGGTGAGCCCCACGATCAGGAGCGGGAAGAGCACGCGCATGCCGAACACGGCGATGACGATGCCCACGGTGAGGAACATCTTCTGCCAGAACGGGTTCATCCGCTCGAGGATGCGGGCGTTCACGACCGCGTTGTCAAAGCTCAGGCTCACCTCGAGGACGCCGAGGACGAGCGCGAGGAAGAGGGCCTGCGGGCCCCCGTAGAGGAAGGCCGCAACGAGCGCGACGGCGCTCACCCCGAACGACCATCCGAAGGTTCTTACAAACACGTGGGGCGCAGAGCTCCTCGTTCAGGCCCGGGGTGCCGGGCGGCAAATCTGTAGGCTGCGCAGCCCGAGGAGCGGTTCCCCCCGAGACCAGCCACGGTCATTATGTCGTGGTGGCCCGACAGTTCTGAACCCCGGCGGGCCGGAGCAGCCTCTGGGACTTCAACGGGGGAGCGGCGGGGAGGGTTCCCTGGCTGTGTTCCCATTGGAGAACTGCTTGTCCTCCACAGCGACTCCTGGACGGTGGCTCCTGGACCTCGCGTACGACGGCGCGTTGTCCACATACGCCCGTCTTCACCTTTCGCCCCGGTCGATTCGCACGCGAGCCTAGACCCATGTCCTTCCCGCTGCCGCACCCTGGACCTTGGCTCGCGAGCGATATTGCAGCCCGCCTTGGATCCAGTCGGGCCCCGGCTCGGCTTGTGTCATCCGGCGCTCTCCTGCGCATTTCCTATGGCGCGTACTACGAGGCGAAGGCATGGGAGTGCCTATCCGAGGAAGACCAGCACCTTGCCGTCCTCGCGGCGCACTACGCCTATCACTCGCGGCGCGGGAGGCCTGGATTCCTTTACTCCCACCTGAGCGCCGCCCGCGCATACGGCATCGATCTCTGGAATCCGGATGCCCTTGTTCATGTCATGGCCCCAACTGCCGTCGCCCGCGGGCGGCGGCGTGAGGATGTCGTCATCCATCGAGGGGAGGTGCCGCCAGAGCAGCGCGGATTCGTCGGCGGCCTCCCGGTGACGTCCCTCGAACGGACGATCGTGGACTCGGCCCGTGTGCTTCGTCCGGGGCAGGCCCAGATCGTCGTGGACCACGGGCTTCGCCTGGGCGCCGAGCCGGACGTCCTGCGCGAGCTGGTGGACACGGCTTCGGGACGACGGGGCGTGCTGACCGCACGCCGGGCGCTGGACCTGGGCTCCGGCCTGAGCGAGTCGGCAGCCGAGAGCCTGCTCAACTACCTTCTTGCCGGTATGCCGTTCCCCAGGCCCCAGCAGCAGATTCGGGTCGAGACCCGGTATGGCAGGCATCGGATCGACACAGGGTGGCCAGCCGTCCGCCGTGGCATCGAAATGGACGGCAGGAACAAGTACTTCGACTTCGCGCCGACCGACGACGTCATCTTCCGCGAGCGCCAACGCGAGAAGGCCCTCATGGAGGACGGCTGGCTCTTCCTCCGGCTCGAGTGGCGGGATCTCTTCCAGCCGACCGTGCTCGAGGCACGCATCACGAAACTCATCGCCTCGGCCGGACCCGAAGGGGAGGCGATGCTTCGGCGCGCTTCGGCGGGTGCAGCCTGATGCGGTCGAGCGTCGGTGAAGTGGCTGTTCTCTCTCCGCGTGGCCGTTCTCGACGGGTCGAGAACGGCCATCTCGGAAGAGAACAGCCATCCCGGACTAGCGCCCGAGCTGGCGCGGTCGAGGACGTCGCTAGACTGGGTAGCCGTGCCAGAAGCGACCCCAGAGCCCGACGTCCCCGTGATCGGTGCGCGCCCGGGGCAGGTCGCGTTCGCCGCCGCGACGCCGTCCGCCCGAGCATCGGTCCCAGAGCCCGACGTCCCCGTGATCGGTGTGCGCCCGGGGCAGGTCGCGTTTGCCGCTGCGCCGCCCTCCGCTCGAGTACCCCGGACTCCCGGCCGGCGGCCCGCTGCGGCGGGGACCCCGTCGTCGTCCATGGCAACCCGGCTCGCGGACCTGGAGGCTCTCCACCGCGGACCTGCGTGGGCTCTCACCCGGTCGGCGCCCTGGACGATCGCCGCGCTGCAGATCGCGTTCACGCGCAACAGGCCCCAAGTGGAGCTCGAGACGTTCCATGAGGAGCTCGACACCTTCCTCAGCGACCTCAGGACGCACGACGCCGTGCTGGGCACCGCCCCGACGGCCGGCACCGCGGGCGGACGCGCCGTCGCGGATGACTGGACGCGCCGTCGTTTCCTCGCCCGCAGGTCCCAGGGCGGGCGGATTGTGTACGAGCTCACCGAGGCTGCGGCGCGCGTGCTCGCGTTCCTCGACTCCCTCTCGTCGGAGCGCTCCACGCTCACCGGGTCGCGGCTGGGCACCCTCCTCAACGACGTCGAGAAGCTCGCGCACGAGACCAACCCGGACACGACCGCGCGCATCGAGTCGCTCGAGGCGGAGATCGAGGAGCGGCTCGAGCTGGTGCGGGCCCTGCGCGCTGGGGAGCAGAGCGGCGGCCTCGACGACGACACCGCGCTCGAGGCCGCGGAGAACATCCTGGACCTCGCGGGCGGGGTGCCCGCGGACTTCAAACGGATGCGGGACCGCATCGAGGACTCGGTGGGCCAGCTGCGGAACCAGATCATCGAGGAGTCCCTCACCAAGGGGGCCACCATGGCCCAAGTCCTCGAGGCGGACAGGCGGCTGCGCGATTCGAGCGAAGGCCGGACGTTCCGCTCGTTCACGGCCTTCCTGGACGACCCCGAGCAGCAGCTGCGCTTCCGCGCCGCGATCTCGGAGGTGCTCGCGCGCGATTTCGCGGACGGCCTCGACCACGAGGAGCGCGAGACGCTCCGCAGCCTCGTTGCCGAGCTGCGCGAGGCCAACGCCCAGATCCAGCGCATCTACGGCAAGCTGTCGGAAAGCCTCAACACCTACATCCAGAGCGACGACTACCGCCAGTCCGTTCGACTCCGGGACGCCATACGTCACGCCGAGCAGGCCGTGCGCCGGCTGCCGTACGCCCGCGAGGAGTCCGGGTTCGCGCCCGCGCCGGAGCTGTTCGGCGCCGAGTTCGAGTCGCTGTCCATGGTCAAGCTGTTCGACCCCGATGAGCTCGCTCCGCCGCCACGGCTCGCCGAGCCGCTCAGTTTCGGCCGCGAGGAGCGGGCCCGCTCAGCGCGCACCGCGAAGGCGCGGGCAGCGACGCTCCGGGAGGCGGTCGCCGTAGCCCTCGAGGCCGGCGACGGTCATGCCGAGCTTTCCGACATCTGGCATCAGATGCCTGCCGAAGAACAGCACATCAACTCGATCCGCGCGCTGCTCGGGCATCTCCTCCAGTCGGGCGTGTCCTTCGACCGTGCCTCGTGGGCACCGCTGGATTTCGAGCAGGTGGACGGGACGCGCCGTCGTGCGTTCGTCCCCAACGCGACGGTGACCCGCCAACCGCGCGACACCCGCCCTCCCCGCGAGCAGGAGAACTAGATGCATCCCACCGAGGTCACCCCTAGTGGCGCCGAAGTCACCCCGTCTGACGCCGAGGTCACCCCCGGTGCCGCGCTGTACGACGGCGACACCGGCATCCTCCCGCTCAGAGTCCGCCAAGTCCTCGTCCGCCTCCTCAAGGGCCCCTACCTCGACGGCGGTCGCGACGAGAAGGCCTGGACCACGCTCCTGGACCACCAGGACGTGCTCCGCTCGCGCCTGTCCGAGCTGTTCCTGCGGCTGGCGGTCGACCACGAGCGGAAGATCGCCGTCCTGCGTCCTGTCGACCCCGAGCTGCTCGGGACGGCATCCCGCGCCACGGTCCTGCGCCAGCAGCGCGCCCTGAGCCGGGTCGAGACCATCCTCCTGCTCCGCCTCCGCCTGCTCCTGGACCGGCATTCCACCGCCCAGACCGAGCCGACGGTCACGCTCGAGGAGCTCGCGGACGTCGTCGCCCACTATCAGCCCGCAGAGCAGCAGGACGCGCTCCGCGACGCCGATACCGTGAACCGCGCCGTCGCCAAGCTCCAGGCCCGGCGCCTGCTCATCCCCACCGCCCTCGACGATGTCTACCTCATCTCCAACGCCCTCCCGCTCGCGCTCCCGTTCGAGAACATCGGCGACGTGACGCGTCATCTCGAGGCGGTCGCTGCCGCCGGGCCGGTGCGGGATGGCGGCCTCGCGCACGACGCCGGCCAGCTCGCCTTGGAGGTCGACGCCGCCGAGGACGTGGACGGGTCGGACGACCTCGAAGCCCCCGATCTCGAGGGCACAGGGGGTGACCTCGGGCTCATTGGGGGTGACGTCGGGCTCACTGGGGGTGACCTCGGCGTCGCTGGGGGTGACGTCGGCGGCACTGGGGGTGACGTCGGGCTCACTGGGGGTGACCTCGGCGACGAGGAGCAGGAGGCCTCCCTGTGAGCGTCGCCGCCATGCTCCCGCTCGGCACGGACATCAACCCGGGCCAGTACCGCCTTGCCCTCGTGCAGGTGGTCAACTGGGGCACGTTCCACGGTGCCCACACGATGCACGTGGACCGCGCGGGGACGATGCTCACGGGAAACTCGGGCGTGGGCAAGTCGACGCTGTTCGACGCGATCGCCCGGGTCTTCGATGCCCGCCCCCGCTCGAACGAGGCGGCCGCGGCGCGCACAGGCCACAGCGAGGACCGTCGCACCACGTACACGTACATGCGCGGCAAGGTCGGCGACGTTGCCGTCGGCGAGGGCCAAGCGAGCGCCTTCCAGCGGCCTGGGGCAACCTGGAGCGCCATCGCCCTCACCTATAGCAACGCCGCGGGTACCTCGTACACGCTCACGGCCCTCTTCGACCTGCCCAAGAACGGCACGGAGTCGAGTCTGGGCCGGTTCTACCTCATCGACTCGGTCCCGCTCGACATCGCGGCGGTCGAGGGCATCACCGGCACTGGACACAGCAGGAGCTTCACACGGTCCGCGCTCGAGGACCTCTTCCCCGACGCCCAGGTCTTCGATGTCCACAAGAACTTCGCCGAGCGCTTCCGCCGGCTTCTGGGCATCTCGAGCGACCAGGCCCTCCCGCTCCTGCGTGTCATCCAGGCCGGCAAGGGCCTGGGCGGCAGCGTCAACAGCTTCTTCCGCGACCAGGTCCTCGACCCGCCGGCCACGCTCGCGGCCGCAGACGAGGTGGTCGAGGAGTTCGGAAACCTCGTCTCGATCCGGCAGCGGCTCGAGGACGTGCGGCTCCAGCGCGACCAGCTCGCCCCGGTCCCGCAGCTCAACCAGGAGTACGAGGCCGCCCTTTCGGAGGCCGCACGGCTCCGGGAACTCGCCGACGAGCCGTTCGACGCCGTCCGGCAGTCCCACGCCGTCGCCGTCCAGGAACGCCTCATCACCGGCATCCGCCAGCGCGCGGAGGCCAAGGCCAAGGAGCTCTCAGCGGAGCGCCACCGCCGCGACGCGCTCGCGACCGAACTGCGTTCCCTCGAGGCCGAGTACAACAGCGCCGGCGGCAACCAGATCTCCACCCTCGAGCAGGCCCGCGACAACGCGACGATGGGCCTGCACCTGCGCCGCGAGATCGAAGCGGCGGCGAAGGCGGGGATGCACGACGCCGGCCTCGACGTCCCGTTCTCGGCCGAAGGGTGGGCGGCTGCCCACCTGCAGGCCGCCGAGGCCCTCGCACGGCTCGAGGGCGATGCGGACGCGCTGCGGGAGGCCCGCTTCGATGCCTTCGAGGCACATGCGACCGCGAAGCGCGAGCTCGCCCGTGCCCGCGAGGAGCTCGTCGCGATGTCACAGAGCAAGAGCCTCCTGCCCCAGAACGCTGTTGAGAACCGCGCAGCCATCGCCGAGGCGCTCGGCGTCGCCGAGGACGAGATGCCGTTCGGCGGTGAGCTCATCGACCTGGCCGAGGAAGCGGAGTGCTGGCGGCCGGCCGCAGAGCGGGCGCTGCGCTCTCTGGCCACGACCCTGCTTGTGCCCGGCGAACACTTCGCGGCAGTGACCCGCTGGCTGGATGCGAACCCGGTGCGGGGCGCCGTGCGCGCCGTCGACCTCTCCTCCCGTGTCCCGGGCGCCAGGCCCGCGCTCAAAGCAGTGGGGGAGCGGGACCTCTTGGCCAAGCTCGACATCCTCGATTCCGGCGAGCATGCAGACTCCGGCCGCTACGTCCGCGAGCGCATCGCGGTGGACTTCGCCTACGTGTGCGTCGAGGACCCGGAAGAGCTTGCGGGCCTCGAACGCGGCCTGAGCCTCGGCGGCGTGGTCAAGCGCGGCCAAGGCACGGTCGAGAAGGACGACCGCTTCGCTGCCCGCGGCGACTACGTCCTCGGGTTCGACAACGCCTCCAAGGTCGAGTTCCTCGCCGCGCGCATCCTCGACCTCGAGGCCTCGCTCACTGCCGCGGCCGAGGCAGCGCAGGCGAGCGAGGACTCGCACCAGGGCCTGTCGCGCCGGCTCGAGGCCTTGGGCCGCGTGGCCCGGGACGAGCGCGGCTGGGACGAGGTCTCCTCGAGCGCGGCTGAGGATGAGCTGCGCCGCATTGGGGCCCGACTCGAGGACGCGCTCGCGGCCCAGAGCGACCTCGAGCCGTTGCGCGCCAAGGTCGAAGAGGTGCGCGCCGAGCATCAGGCCTCCACCGAGGGCGCCGCGGTGCTCCAGAGCGAGTACCGCCAGCTCGACGCCCAGCTCTCGACCGCCGATCGCCTCCTCGAGGCCGCCCGGACCCGCCTCGCCGATGCGCCTCCGTCGGCCGCCGCGGCCGGGACGCTGAGCCCGCTGTTCGCTGAGTTCGGCGAGCCCGAGGACCAGCACGACTTGGAGCGGATCGCGGCCGAGGTGCACGCGCGGCTCGGCGCCCGCGTCCATGCGGCCGAGAGCCGCGCCCAGGCCGCCGCGGAGCGGCTCACGCGCATCTTCGAGCAGTTCCAGCGGGACTGGGGCTCGGCTGTCTCGGCGGACCACGGGACGTCGATCGGCGCGGCGAGCGCGTTCGAGGCACGCTACCGCCAGATCGTCTCCGAGGGTCTGCCCGCGCAGGAGGCCCAGTTCCGCGAATTCTTCGCCCAGCGCACGCACGAGTCGTTCTCGACCCTCCTGCACCTGCTCGACGAGGAGCGCCGCGGCATCGCGGCCCGCATCCTGCCGCTCAACTCGATCCTCGCGGGCGTGGACTTCCACGACGGCTCGTTCCTCGAGCTCGACATCAGGCAGACCGTCCCCGCGTCCGCGAAGCAGTTCAAGGACGCGATCGTCTCCGCGCTCAAAGCGCGCCACGCGCCGTCGTCCGCAGGTGCCTCTGCGGGCGCCTCTGGGGGCGCGGCCAGTACCGCGCACGACGTCGCGGGCTCGCCTCGCGCTGCCGGCGAGAGTTCGCAGGACGCGGACCAGCTCACCGTCCGCTACAAGACGCTCGAGGCGCTCGTGAAGCGGCTCTCGTCCCAGACGCCCGAGGACCGGCGCTGGCGGTCCGACGTCCTGGACACGCGCACGCACGTGTTCATCTCGTGCAAGGAGCACCGAGTGTCGCGAGACGCCGGGAACGGCACCCCCGAGGGCCCGCGGGACGAGGTATTCGTGCACGCGGACACTGGCTCGATGTCCGGCGGCGAGCGGCAGCGGTTCACGGCCTTCATCATGGCCGCCGCGCTGAGCTACCAGCTCGGGATCGCGGAACACGGGTTCACGGGCTACGGGACGGTCATGATGGACGAGGCATTCGTCCTCGCGTCCGAGGAGTTCGCCGGCCAGGGCATCGCGGCGCTGCACGAGTTCGGCTTCCAGCTCCTGCTCGCGGCCCCGGAGAACGTCATCGACCTTTCGCGGTACCTCGGGTCGGTGACCGAGATCCTGCGGGACAAGCGGACCAACCGTTCGGGCCTCATCGAGGGGCCGCCCGCCGGGACAGCCTCCAGTCCGGGGGATCCGGCGTCGCAGGCGAACCCCGTTGACATCGTGCTGCGCTGACGGGCCGCGCTGACGGGCCGCCCGGCGGGCTGCCCGGCGGGACCCCCGGCGGGGCCGGCCGGGCCCCGCGCGCGCCCCGGGCCCGGAGACCCCTCACCAAGGGCCCGTCGGGGCAACGTCCAGCAAGCTCGGAGACTGGCTCGCTACGGTGGGCCCGCGCCTCCGGTGGGCGCCCGATCCACTTGGAGGTACGCCGCATGCGCAAGTCTGACGACGCGCCCTACAGCAATCTGTATCAGAAGTCGCTTGCCTACGACCGGCGCTGGGTCTACCGCCGACGCCGCGTGGCCGTCCTGGCGGGGGTCCTAGCCGTGGTCCTCGTGGTTGGCGCGGGGATCTGGGCGGTCTCCCTGTACTTCGGATTCGAGAACGGGATCCGCCGGTCGCAGGCGATCAGCGGCGGGGCGGGTCTCGACCAGGACGTCAACATCCTCCTCATGGGCCTCGATTCGCGCCTCGACGAGAACGGGAAGCCATTGAGCCAGGAGGAGTACGACGCACTGCACTCCGGATCGGCGGACGACGGCGGCTACAACAGCAACGTGCTCATGGTCCTGCACGTGCCGAAGGACGGCAGTCAGGCCACGGTCATCTCGATCCCGCGCGACGACTACGTGGACCTCGCCGGGGCGCCCGATGGCGTCAAGCAGGGAAAGGTCAAGCAGGCGTACGGGTACCGCATGGACGAGGCCATGCGCGAGCTGTCCGCGGACCCCAAGGGCAAGAGCCAGGACGAGACCTACCAGGCGGCCCGGGACGAGGGCCGCAAGGCGGAGATCGCCACGGTCGAGAACTTCCTCAAGATCAAGATCGACCACTTCGTCGAGGTCACGATGGCCGCGTTCCTCTCCGTGGCGAAGGCCGTAGCCCCCATCACTGTGTGCCTCCAGGAGGCCACCAAGGACACGTACTCCGGCGCGGACTTCAAGGCCGGCCAGCAGCAGCTCACCGCGCAGCAGGCCGTCGCGTTCGTGCGGCAGCGCCGCGACACCACCCGGTCGGGGGTAGAGCTCACTGACCTCGACCGTGCGCGCCGCCAGCAGGCGTTCATCTCCTCCCTCGGGACCCAGCTCAAGCAGAAGGGCACGATCACCGACGTCGGGAAGGTGACGGGCATCGTCGACGCTCTCAAGGGCAAGATGGCCCTAGACGAGGGCTTGAACCTCATCGACTTCGGCATGAAGGCCAAACAGCTCACAGAGAACAAGACGAAGTTCGTGACGCTGCCGATTGTGGAGTTCGGCTGGTCGGACACGGGCGAGTCCGTGAACATCGTGGACGCGGGCGCGATCCAGCAGCAGGTCGCGGACCTCCTCAACCCCCAGCCCACGCCGACCCAGGCCCCCGCCCAGGCCGCGTCTGGGCAGTCGCAGCCCGCAGTCGCCTCCGACTCTGGCGCCCAAGCCCCCGCTGCGACGCAGGCAACGGCCCAGGGCCAGGCCAAGTCCGCGGCCTCGGCAGCGGCCCCCGGGCCCTCCCCGTCGCCGACCTCGACGTACAACGCGGGAGACTGGTCCGACGCGCTCATCGGCGGCGGCATCCCCTGCGTCAAGTGATGGGCCACATGACCTGCGAGACGTGGCCACCCGACGGGCAGGGGCCGTTGAGTGGCCGCCATGCGCGTCGCCCGGCGTTAACCCCCGCGTTGACCGCGTGTGACCTGCCGTCCCTACGCTGGCGGCGTGGCTAGCGCTCGCAGGCGGTTCGTGGCCCTGGGCGACTCCTTCACGGAAGGCGTCGGGGACTGGAGTCCGGTGCTGCCCAATGGAGTCCGCGGATGGGCGGACCGGGTCGCCGAGAGGCTCGCGAAGACCGAGAAGGGCTGGGAGTACGCGAACCTCGCGGTGCGGTCGAAGCGGCTGCGCCACATCGTCGCGGATCAGCTCGGGCCAGCCCTCGCGATGGAGCCCGACATCGTGACGCTCTACGCCGGCGGCAACGACATCCTCGATGTGGGCACCGACATGGACCAGCTCCTGGCGCAGTACGAGGACCTCGTGCGCCAGCTCGCCGCGACCGGTGCCACCCTCGTGCTGTTCACCGGATACGACGTCAAGGTCAACCCCCTCCTGGAGCCGCTCAAGCACCGCAACTGGCAATACAACGAACGCGTGCGGAGCCTGGCCTCGGAGTTCGACGCCGTCCTCGTGGACTACTGGTGCTTCGACGAGTACGCGGATCGGCGCATGTGGGACAGCGATCGCCTCCACATGTCCAAGGCGGGGCACAAGTTCCTCGCTCGGATGGTGCTCCACCACCTCGGGTATCCGCAGAGCTTCAAGTCCCGCGAGTGGGAGCCGCCCGCCCGGCGCGGGGCGCGCGAGTGGATCGCCGCGCAGCGCGCGTGGCTCAACGATTGGGTGGTCCCCCTGATCGGACGCAAGATCCGCGGCGTCACCCTCGGCGATCACCTCATGCCCCGCTGGCCCGAGCCCGTCAAGGTCCCGCGCAAGGGCGGCCTGCGCCGCTACGTCGAGGAGCACCCCGAGGCCCTCGACAACACCCCGGACTGGGTGCAGTAGCGCGCCCAGCATGCGGGGAGGCACGCGCCGCTGCACACGTCGTCGTCGCGCTCCCGCCCATCCGCAGTGGTGCGCCGCCCTCAGCATGACCGCCCGCGTGCGGGCGAGCGGCACCCGCCACGCGTCGTCGTGCGCTGCGACCCCGTAGGCTTGGCGGGTGCCTGACGTTTCAACCATCCTTGTCCCGTGTCCCTTCGCGCCCTGAGGTCGGACGGCAGCCTGACCGCGCCGTGGCTCCTGATCCTCGCGTTCCTCGGGACCACAGCCCCGCTGTCGACTGACGTCTACCTGCCGAGCTTCCCGCGCGTCCAGCAGGAGTTCGCCGCGTCCGCGTCGGGGGTCCAGCTGACCTTGACGGGCTTCCTGATCGGTATGGCCGTGGGGCAGCTCGCCTTCGGCTCGCTCTCGGACAAGTTCGGGCGGATGCGGCCGCTCCTCGTCGGGACGGCTGGGGCGATCCTCTCCTCCGTCGTGGCAGCCCTGGCTCCCAACCTCGAGGTCCTCATCGCCGCTCGGCTCGGCCAGGGGCTGTGCGGTGCGGCGGGGATCGTGATCGCGCGTGCCATCCTCGTCGACCTGACGCGCGGTGCCGAGACCGCCCGGACCATGAGCCTGATGATGACCGTGGGCGGCGTGGCCCCCGCGGTCGCCCCTTCGTTGGGTGCCCTCCTCGAGGATCCGATCGGTTGGCGCGGCATCATGTGGGTCCTCGCGGCGCTGTTCGTGGTCATGTCCGTCAGCGTCGTGACGGTTTTCCGTGAGACGCTGCCGCCCGAGGCGCGCGGGCACCACGGCGTGGTGGGGGGGTTCGCCGAACTGTTCAAGGTTCCAAGGTTCCTCGGCTACGCAGGACTCTTCGCCACGACCTTCGCCGTCATGATGACGTATATCCCGGCCTCGCCGTTCGTGTACCAGACCGTCATGGGGCTGCCGCCGATCGCGTACGGCGCGCTGTTCGGGGCGAACGCCGTCGGGCTCATCGGGGCCGGCTACACGTCGTCGCGGCTAGTGCGCCGCGTGCCCGCGCAGCGCATCGTGACGGTGGCAGCGGCCGCGCTCCTAGTGGTGTGCGTGGTCCTGCTCGTGCTGGCGCTTGCGCCTGTGCCCCGCTGGCTCCTCGCGATTCCGATCTGGTTCGCCGTGACAGGGGTCGGGTTCATCATGGGCAATTCCTCTGCCCTCGCCCTCGATGCCGTGCGGCACGTCTCCGGCAGCGGGTCCGCCCTGCTCGGTGCGGCCCAGTTCGTGTTCGGTGCGATCGTCTCGCCGCTCTCCGGACTCGCGGGGGAGCACACCGCCGTCCCCATGGCGATCATCATGACGACGGCGGCCGCTGCCGCCGCGCTCCTCGCGCTGGTCCTGCGGCGCCGCCACGGCTGAGGACCGGCTGGCTGAGGTCGCTGAGCCGCAGGGCAGGTGCGGGCCGGACTACCTGCCGAGGTCGGCGGGCTCGAAGCTCCACAGCTCTGCGGAGACGCCCACGGGACGCTGACGCTGCTCAGGCGAGGGGGCGCCGTCGGCCACCGCCCCCTCGGCCCCGGCGCTTGCACCTTCGCTGGCGTCCCCGGCACCGGGCCGCCCGTGCCCGTGGCCGAACGATGCCGAGTTCTTCCACGCCTCGTAGCTCTCCTCGTCGGCCCACCGGGTCACAACCAGCCAGACGTTGCGACCGTCGGTGGGCTGCAGCAGTTCGAAGCCCTCGAAGCCGGGCTGACCGTCCACGGCGCCAGCCCGGCCGGCGAAGCGGCGCGCGAGCTCGTCGCCGGAGTCTGCGGGGACGGTGATGGCGTTGATCTTCACAATGCTCATGCCCCGATCCTCGCAGGCGACGCTGACTGGCGCCTGAACATGACGGCCCCGCTGCTCGCACGCCCGCTACGCTTGTCCCTGACGCGTCATGGGGGCGCCGTCAGCACGGCGAAGGGGACCACCGTGGACTTCATGACCGGCCCGCTGAGGGCACGCGTCGCAGGACAGGCCGTCATGGCCGAGACCCTCCGGCTCCAGGCGGGAACGCCGCGCCGCCGCGGGCTCGCCCGGCTCTTCGGGGCCAATCCGCTCGCGCCGGAGGCCCGCAGCTGGTACGCCGGCGCCGTGGGCGAGATGCGCGTGGCGCGGGCCCTGGCCAAGCTCGGCCCCGAGTGGCACGTCCTCCATTCCATTCCGGTGGGCACCCGCGGCTCGGACATCGACCACCTCGTGGTCGGCCCGGGCGGCGTCTTCACCCTCAATACGAAGAACCACGCGGGCAAGGACGTGTGGGTCGCTGGCAGCGTGCTCATGGTCAATGGGCAGCACGAGAAGTACCTGCGCAATTCCGCGCATGAGGCCAAGCGCGCAGCTGCCCTCCTCACACGCGCGGTGGGCCGCGAGGTGCCGGTGCGCGCCGCCGTCGTGCTCGTGGCCCCGCGGCGGGTGACCATCCGACGCTTCGCCGAGGGCGCCGCGGTCGTGACCGACTCCCAACTGCGCCGCTGGCTCACCAAGCAGGCGAAGCTCCTGAACGCGGGCGACGCCGCCCGGCTCGCCGCCGTCGCCGCGGAACCGTCCACGTGGGGTCACCAGCAGGCGCCGAGTGAGGACCCGTCGGCCACGAGGATGTCCTTCGGCGCTCTGCACACCGCGGTCATGAGGGCGCAGGGGCGGCGCCTCGTGTGGGCCGGCGCGGCCGCCGTCACGCTGTTCGGGAGCGCGGCCGGGAGCATCTTGCTCCGCTAGCGCACGCTGCGTCCCGGCCGCAGTAACCTCGGCGCCCGCAACGTCACCGCGCAGCCTCGGCGCTACGTGCCGTCGTTAGACTCGCCTCAGCATCCATGACGCGCAAAGGAGCACTCATGACCACGTGGCGGATCAGGGACTTCCACCCCTCGGACCTCGACGGCATTCTCCACCTCTGGAGTGCCATGACGGCCTCTGGAATCGAGCCCGTGTACTCGCTCTCCGAGGTGCTCGCGAGCTGCCAGAAGGACGTGGCAGTCGTCGCGCTCCAGGGGGACGACCTCGTGGGCGCCGCGGTGGGCCGCGCGGCCCATGAGCAGGGCTGGATCGTCTTCCTCGCCACGCTCCCCGAATGGCGCTCTCGCGGGATCGGGACGGCGCTGCTCGCGGCGCTTGAGAACCGCATGGCCCCGCTTGGCCTGACGAAGCTCTCGGCCCTCATGCCGGACACCGAGACCCGCCTCGAGGCGTTCCTCAGCCGGGGCTTCAAGGACGTGCAGAACCTGCGCTTCTTTGAGCGCCAGATCCCCGTGGCGCGGACTGAGCTCGAGCCGCTCGCGCAGCTCGGCGGCCGCGTCCTGCCGCGGGACCTGTGGGACAAGGTCGCGGGCATGAAGAACGAGAAGCAGCTCCTCGAGCGCAGGCTCGTCCTTCCCCTGGCCCAGGCCGAGCTCGCGGACGAGTTCGGTGTGGTGCCGCCGCGCGCCGTCGTGCTCTTCGGCCCGCCCGGGACCGGCAAGACGACGTTCGCGAAGGCGATCGCGTCGCGCCTCGAGTGGCCGTTCGTCGAGGTGTTCCCCTCGCGGCTGGCCGGCGAACCGGAGGGCCTCGCGGGAGCGCTGCGCAAGACGTTCCTTGAGATCTCCGAGCTTGAGCACGCCGTCGTGTTCCTCGACGAGGTGGAGGAGATCGCGTCGCATCGTGCGGGCGATCCACCGAGCCCCAACCAGGGCGTCACGAACGAGCTGCTCAAGATCATCCCGGCCTTCCGCGAGCAGCCCGGCCGCCTGCTGGTGTGCGCGACGAACTTCATCCGCGCCCTCGACTCGGCCTTCCTGCGCCACGGCCGCTTCGACTATGTCATCCCGATCGGCCTCCCGGACGCCGAGGCCCGCCACAGCATGTGGGAACGCTTCATCCCCGAGGCGGTCCTGCCGGAGGTCGACGTCGCGCAGCTCGTGGCGCGCACCGAGGGCTTCTCGCCGGCGGACATCGAGTTCGCGGCCCGTTCCGCGTCGCAGCGCGCGCTCGAGAAGGCGGTCTACCGCGCCGAGTCTCCCGCTGGGGCCCCCGCTGGGGCCCCCGCTGGGGCCACTGCCGGGGCCCCAGCCGGGCGCGTCCCGGTGCTCGGCACCGCGGGGTCCGCGGCCGCTGGAGGTGCGCTCCACCGCGACGCCTCGGACCTAGAGGGCGTCGCGCACGGCTCCCAGCGCGACGGCGAGCTGGCAGCCGACGCCGGGGCCGGGGCCGCGAACGGGCGGTGGGGGCCTACCACGGAGGACTACCTGGAGGCGATCGCCGAGACCAAGACGACCGTGAGCGAGGAGGTCGCGGCTGCCTTCCTCGAGGACATCGAGGAGCTCGCCCGCGCGTGACGGAGGCCCACCTCAGGCGGGCTGCCCTGGCGCCCGCCGGAGCGCGCGGCCGCGGAAAGCTGTGAGCCCGCTGTGGCGCCGATGTGAACTGAGCCCCTCCCTCGTGGGAGAGTGTTCCTATGACAGCGCAGGAGGTCCAAGCCGTCGACGCGCCCCGCGGCACTGAAGACTCGGGGCCAATGACCGGCGGGACGGCACCGGACGGCCCGTCCTCCCGCTGCACCCCCGTGACGCCGCGGCTCAAGCCACTCTTCCACGTGGCGCGGCGGTTCGCGCAGGGGTGGAACGACCTCCGCACCCGTCAGGCCCGGCATGGCGACTATGTGGCCCAAGTCGTGGCGTACCGGGGCTACGGCAGCACCCGCCGGGTGCGTGTGCTCGGGCGCGTCCTGTACTCGCGGCCGGGGCTGCATGGGAATTCGGACGCCTTCAACAACTTCCGAGGGTGGGTCTCCTTCACCTCTGTGCCGATCCAGCACGCGGAGGTGACGGTCGAGATCGAGGGTGCGCGGGCCGTCGTGCGTGCTGACGGCGGCGGCGTGGTGGATGTGCTCGTCGACGTCGAGCTCGAGCCGGGATGGCATGAGGTGCGGATGAGCGCCGAGGGCGCCGAGCCGTCTGTGGCCCAGGTGATGATCGTCGAGCCAGGGGCACGGTTCGGGATCGTCTCGGACATCGACGACACCGTGATGGTCACCGCGCTGCCGCGCCCGTTCCTCGCGCTGTGGAACACGTTCGTGCTGAGCGAGCGCGCCCGCACGCCCACGCCGGGCATGGCGGTCCTGCTGGACCGGCTCGCCGCCGAGCACCCAGAAGCGCCGGTCGTGTACCTCTCGACCGGGCCGTGGAACTCCGCGCCCACGCTCCAGCGGTTCCTGGGTCGCAACCTGTACCCGGCCGGTCCCCTCCTGCTCACAGACTGGGGCATGACGCCGGACCGCTGGTTCCGCTCCGGCCGCGAGCACAAGCGCGAGAACCTCGAGCGGCTCGCCGCCGAGTTCCCGGACATCCGCTGGCTCCTCGTCGGGGACAACGGCCAGCACGACGAATCGATCTACGCCGAGTTCGCCGCGGAGCACCCCGCCTCCGTCGGGGCAGTCGCCATCCGGCAGCTCTCCCCGGGGCAGGCGGTCTTCTCCGGGGGCACGACGCATGACGGCGATTCGGTCGCCTCCCGTCAGGACGTCGTGTGGGCGTCGGCGCCCGACGGTGCGGGGCTCGCCGCGCAGCTCGAGGCCGCCGGAGTGGTGTAGGCGCCGCCTCCCGTCTGGGGTCGCCCCACCGACAGTTTTCGATCGGATCCCCCGACCCCTTGTTTCTCCACCCCCTCCCGGGGGAAGAATGGCCCATGACCGTCCTCGTGAGGTCCCTTGAGACCGCCGTCCCGTCCACCCTCCTCAAACAGCCCGAGGCCCGAGACGTCTTCGCCGCGCAGGAGGGGCTGACACGCCTCGGCCAGCGGCTCGTCACGGCATGCTTCGACGCGGCCGCGATCGATACCCGCTACTCGGCCATCGCAGAGTTCTCGTGGGACCGCCCCGACCATGACCCGGACTTCTTCGACCCCAGCACCGGGACCCTCCTGACTCCGAGCACCAAGACGCGCAACGACCTCTTCGTCCGCGAGGCCACCCCGCTCTTCACGGAGACGGCCCGCCGCGCCCTCGAGAACGCGGATGGCATCGCGCCCGAGGATGTCACCCACGTGGTCACGGTCTCGTGCACGGGCTTCTTCAACCCCGGACCGGACTACCGGATCGTGCGCGATCTGGGCCTGAGCCCCTCCGTGCAGCGCTTCCACCTCGGCTTCATGGGCTGCTACGCCGCCTTCCCGGCGCTGCGCATGGCCAAGGCGTTCTGCGACGCGGACCCGAACGCCGTCGTGCTGGTGGCGATCGTCGAACTCTGTACGCTCCACGTCCGCAGCTCGAACAACCCGGACACCATCCTCGGGGCGTCCCTGTTCGCCGACGGCGCCGCGGCGGCCGTCGTGACCGCGCGCGACCTCCCGCTCACGCGGCCGGCCCTCTCGCTTGACGCGTTCGAGACGACCCTGACGCCCGTGGGCGAGGAGACGATGGCCTGGAACATCGGCGACGAGGGCTTCGAGATGGTCCTCGGGACCTACGTCCCGCACATCATCGACGACCACATCACCGGTGCCCTCGAGCCGCTGCTCGCGCGGGACCCGGAGCTTGCCGGCCGCCCGCACGCGGAAATCGACCACTGGGCCGTACACCCCGGCGGCCGCAGCATCGTGGACAAGGTTGCCGCGCGCCTTGGGCTGTCCGAGGCCCAGGCCGCGCCCGCCTACGACACCCTCCGCGAGTTCGGCAACATGTCCAGCGCCACGATCATGTTCGTCCTCGAGAAGATCCTCGCGCTGCCCGCGGCGACCGGCGCTGGCGCGCACGACGGCGCGCAGGCCGGCGCTGGCGCGCACGACGCCGCCGGGCCGGGTTCGCGCGCCGCCGGCGCCGAGCGCGTGTGCGCGATGGCGTTCGGCCCCGGCCTCACCGTCGAGACGGCACTCATGACCCGACTCCTGCCGTAGCGGCGGGGCAGGAGGGTGGAGGCACACGGCCGGCGCGAGGTGCACGACGCCGTCGTCGTCGGCGGGGGGCCGGTGGGGATGTGCTTCGGAATCCTCCTGGCGCTCCACGGGGCGGACGTCGTAGTCCTCGAGGCGAGGCCCGAGCGGCTCGGCCACACCCGCGCCATCGGCATCCATCCGCCCGGGCTGCGCGTCCTGGAGCGGGCCGGCGTGGCGGGGGCCCTCGTGGCGCAGGGGGTGCAGATCGGGGAGGGCGTCGCGCGCTCGCGGGCCTCGGGCCGGACGGAGGAGATAGCACGGCTGCATTTCGATCCTCCCGTGCTCGCCGTGCCGCAGTGGGCCACGGAGGAGGCGCTCGAGTCCCGGCTCGCCGCGATCGCCCCCGGTGCCCTCCGCCGCGGCGTGCGCGCGGTGCGGACCGAGCAGACGGCGGGCGGCGCCGTCGTGCGCTGCGAGGACGGCACGTACGCGGGGCGCTGGGTCGTCGCGGCCGACGGCGCGCGCTCGCCGCTGCGCTCGTGCCTCGGCGTCCCCACGTACGGGCACCCGCTCCGCGACGCGTACCTCATGGGGGACTTCGCGGACGCGACGGGCGACGGCGCGCTCGCCGTGCTGCACCTCGAGGCGGCAGGAATCGTCGAATCGTTCCCGCTGCCGGGCGGGGTACGTCGATGGGTGGCGCATCTGGACGAGCCGGCCGTCGACCCCTCTGCCAGGGACCTCGCGCAGATCATCGCGGAGCGGACCGGCGCGGCCCTCGACACTTCCGCGTGCACGATGCTGAGTGCCTTCACGGTCATGGAGCGGCTTGCGGCACGGATGGTGGTCGGGCGCGTGGTGCTCGCCGGGGACGCTGCCCATGAGGTGAGCCCCATCGGCGGCCAGGGCATGACTCTGGGATGGCTCGACGCCGAGGCCTTCGCCCCGCTCATCGCCGCCGGACTCGATCGCGGTGGTTCCAGCGGTGGTTCCGGCTCCGGCTGGTCGCAACTCTGGGTCGCGACCGAGCGCGAACGGCTGCGTGCGGCGCGTGCGGCCGCGCGGCAGGCGAGGGTCAACATGACCCTGGGAAGGGCCCTCCCGCCGCCGCTCATGGCCGCGCGCAACGCAGCGTTCCGCAGGCTCTACGGCGTCCCTTGGCTTGGCGGCCGCACGGCGGCGCGCTTCACGATGCAGAGCTGATCACGCAGCGTGAGGGCCGGGCGCATTTGTCGGATTAGTGCCGGTCTGAGTGGCCCCGCACCCGCATCAACCCGACAGTTCGCGGGGTCGCGCCCGGGCGGTGAGAGCGGCCGGGTGGAGGACCCACGGATCGCGGGGGAGCGCCTCGGGGCGGAAGTCCCGGAGTGCGTCCCCGAGCGCGCCAGGCAGGCCAAGCGACTCGAGGAGGAGCGCTGTCACCTGCTCGGCCGGCACCCCCAGGAGCGCGAGGGCCCCAAGGGTCACCGCGCCGTCGCGCTTCGCGAGCCGTCGGCCAGCTGGGTTGAGCACGAGCGGCACATGCGCGTACGAGGGCACGCGCACGCCGAGCAGCCCCGCGAGGTACGCCTGCCGCGGGGTGGAGGGCAGGAGGTCGTCGCCGCGGACCACCTGGTCCACGCCCTGCGCGGCGTCATCCACGACCACCGCGAGGTTGTACGCCACGACCCCGTCGTTGCGCCGCAGCACGAAGTCGTCGACAACGCCCGTGTACCGCCCGTGCAGGCCGTCGGTGACGGCCCATTCGGTGACCCCGGCGCTGAGGCGGATCGCGGCGGGACGTTCCGCGCGGCGTCGTGCGCGCTGCGCCTCGGTGAGGTCGCGGCATGTCCCGGGGTATGCCCCCTGCGGCGCGTGCGGGGCGCTGGGCGCCTCCTGGATCTCACGGCGCGTGCAGTAGCACTCGTAGGTGAGGCCCGCCGCGGTGAGGCGCGCGATCGCGTCGTCGTACAGCGCGCCGCGTTCGGTCTGGCGGACCACCTCGCCGTCCCAATCGAGGCCGACGGCGGCGAGGTCCCGCAGCTGGACGGCCTCGGCTCCAGCGCGGGCCCGGTCCAGGTCCTCGACGCGCAGGATGAAGCGACGGCCCGTGGACCTCGCGAAGAGCCACGCGAGCAGCGCCGTGCGCAGGTTGCCGACGTGCAGTTCGCCGGAAGGGCTGGGGGCGAAGCGGCCGGCGCCGTGATTCATGGGCACAAGGCTACTGGTCCGAGCCGCTACTGGCCCAGCGCCTTCCTGACCGCCGGAACTACCTCCGTGGCGAACAGTTCGACCGACGCTGAGGTCTCGGCGAAGGGCAGCGTCCCGAGGCCCACCTGGGCCATGAAGCGGTCGGTGCCGAGCATCTCGTGCGTCGCGAGGATGCGCTCGGTGATCTGTGCGGGGCTGCCCACGAGGAGTCCGCCGCCCGGACCCGCCCACGCATCGAACTGCTCGCGCGGGAATCCATCCGCGGGGCGCGGCATGTTCTGCTCGATGTACGCCGCGTAGTGCGGGTAGAACGTATCGCGGGCCTCCTGCGACGTCCGCGCCACATACAGGTGGCTGCCGGTTCCGACTCTGAGGGACGACGCCGCGTGGCCGGCCTGGGCGGCGGCTGCCCGATAGAGCTCGACGTGCCGCGCGAAGTGCTGGGGTCCCGACAGGAGCGCGAGGAAGAGCGGGACCCCGGCCTGCCCAGCGCGGACGAAGCTCGACGGCGTGCCGCCCACGCCGCGCCAGATCGGGAGCCGGTCCTGGACGGGCCGCGGCGCGATCGCGGCGTCCTGCAGGGCGTGATGGCCGCGCTGCCTGCCATTCGCGGATCCGGGTGTCGGCCACGTGACGTCGGCCTGCTCCCGCATCTGCAGGAGGAGCTCGAACTTGTCCTCGAACAGGGCGTCGTAGTTCGCGGGGTCGTAGCCGAAGAGCGGGAAGGACTCGGGGAAGACGCCGCGCCCGGCGATGATCTCGGCGCGGCCGCCGGAGATGATGTCCAGGGTTGCGAACTGCTCGAAGACGCGGGCCGGGTCCTGGGTCGAGAGGACGGTGACCGCTGTGGTGAGCCGGATCCGCTCGGTCTCGCGTGCTATTGCGGCTAAAACGATCTCCGGCGCGGAGAACGCGAAGTCGTGGCGGTGGTGCTCGCCGAGGCCAATGATGTCGAGCCCCGCCTGGTCCGCGGCTTTGGCGAGCCGGATGGTCTCGTCGATGCGCTGGGCGGCCGAGCGGGAGGTGCCTGAGGCTCCGCGAGTGAGCTCGCCGAACGTGAAGATGCCGAAGTCCATAGTCACTTGAACATTCAACCATCAAGATCGTATTCCCGCGGCATCGGATTCTGCGTCCCTCCGTGCCTGGATGGTGCCGGGATCGACGGGAGGGCCATCCCTGAAACAGGGACGGCCCTCCGCATCGCGGTGGTGTGGGACGGTCCTAGAAGAGGTTCCTAGAACACGGTCCACGTGCCGGGAACGTTGACTGTGATGCCATTCGTCGTGTCCGTCACGCTGAGGTTGGTCCAGGCGGCGCTCAGGAGCGTTGTGGTCTGTCCGGGCGGGCAGATCAGATTCGAAAGGATGGTACCCATCGACGGCGCGTTGAGCGTTTCGCTCGCGATCACGTTGCCGCCCGCGGAGGCGGTGAAGGGCTCGGACTTGGACACCGTGTTCGAGAAAGCGGTCTTGTTGGAGGCCTTCGGATGGTTGGAGCCGCCGTTGATGCAGCCGAGGACGAACGAGAACGTCGCCGTGGTCGTGACGTCCACGGTGGCCCCGGCTCCGACGCCGGCTTCTTTGAAGTTCACCTGGAGGTCACTGCCGACGAGCTGGGCGTTGACGTAGATGAAGTGCGGATTGCCGCCGCCGCCAGAAGCGGCCTGAGCGGGCGCGCCGATCGCGAAAACGGCGAGGAGGGTGACGGCGAGGATGGACAGGAATCTGCGGATACGCATGGTGGAGCTTCTTGGGACGCAGGGTCTGGGAGCGCCTCCCCAGCAAAGGCTGATGCGGAGCTGGCCCCCCAGCTGGCTTCCGCGCCTATCGGCGGCCGGTTGCGCAGAACCGTCGGCCGATTCGATTCTACGCCGCGCCGTAGCGGAAGGGGGGCCCGCGGACGACGGCGCGTGCCCGCCGTCGTCCGCTCCGCGCCTCGCCTGTCAGTGACCCCCCGGAGGCGCCTTCTCAGCCGGCGGGCGTGAACTTCGCCATGAGCTCGTCGCGGACATCGGCGAGGTGGGACGGCGTCGCGACGAGCGCGGCGGGGAGGGCCGGCTGCGTGGGTGCGGAGACGCCGGCGAGGGGGTCGTCCGTGCGGGGGGGCAGACAGCGTGAGGGCAGCGCCGACGTCGGGCGCCGCCGCGTCCCGGCGGGTGAGCGGCGGGAGGCCGAACCGGTGCTCGACCGTGGCGAGGATGCTCGTGTGATCGAGGGGCATGGTCCCCGGTGCCACGCGGAACACCGTGCCGGCGGGGATGAGAGGGCTCACGAGGACGGTGGGCACACGGGGGCCGAAACGGGTGAAGTCGAAGCCGAACTCGCCGGGGGAGCTGTCCGGTGGCGTGGCACCCGAGGGCGGCGGGACGTGGTCGTAGCAGCCGCCGTGCTCGTCGTAGGTGACGATGAGGAGCGTCTTGGCCCAGCCGGGCCCCGAGCGGAGCGCATGGTAGGTGTCGAGGATGAGCTGCTCGCCTGCGGCCATGCTGTAGTTGGGGTGCTGGCTGTTGCCGGTCGAGCTCCAGCTGGGTTCCACGAAGGCGAAACCCGGGAGCGTCCCCGCCGCAGCGTCGGCCTGGAAGTCCTTGAACAGGCCGATGTTCGCTGCCGGGGCCTTCTGGGTGTCGGGGAAGTTGAGGCGCGTGAGCGGCGGCTTGCTGTATCCGTAGATCTTCCACGGGATGCCGTGCTGGCCGAGGAGCCCGAAGATGCTGGGGACGGTGTAGGACTTGGTGACGTCGTCCATGTGGCCCTGGCTCGTCCCGGCACACGTGAAGGCGCGGTTCGGCATGGTTTCGGTAGGCACGGAGCTGAACCAGTGGTCGCACACGGCGAATCCGCGCGCGAGCCCGCTCAGCACCGGCAGCGTTTCCGGCGCGTAGCAGCCCATGATCCAGCTCGGCGCCGTTCCCGGGACCACGTACCACTTCTTCGCCTGGTTGTCCTTGATGGCCTGGGCGTAGTCGGTGACGAATCCGGTCATCGTGGGGGCGGCACCGGGGGCCGGCTGCGTGGTCCCGAAGAGCTGGCTGTTCGCCTTCGCGAACCCTTCGCCCGGGTCCGCGCCGGGCATGAAGTACGCGTCCGGGGTGGTCGGGGCGATGGGGTAGACGGGCACGGGCTTGCCATCCGTGCCAGGGCAGCTCTCGGTGCCCGTGAGCCCCTCGAAAGGCGCCCCGCTCGGCGAGACGTTTCCCGAGCCGTGGTAGAGGTAGCCGAGCATGTGGTCGAACGATCTGTTCTCGAGCATGAGGACCACGATGTGGTCGATGCCGGCGAGTCCTGGAGCCATGGCTGTTCCTTGGCGCTGGGGTCGGTGGAGCCTGCGACGTCAGGCTAGGGCCCGCGGCAGCCCGCGCGGAACGGTCCGCGCAGCCGGTTCAGGATGTTCACAGCCTATGCTTGGTATCCGTGACGGAACCCCGTTGGCTGACCGCCGAAGAACGCCGGGCCTGGCTGGCCCTGTTGAGCGTGAGCACCCTCCTGCCTGCTGCACTGGACGCCCACCTGACCCAGCTGAACAAGCTCTCCCTGTTCGACTACAACGTCCTCGCGATGCTCTCCGAGGCCGAAGGGCGTCTGCTCCCGATGAAGGAGCTGGCATCGCGTACCTCGTCGTCGCTGTCGCGGCTTTCGCACGTTGTGACCAAGCTCCAGGCACGCGGCTGGATCGACCGCCGCCCCTCGCCCGACGACGCCCGCGTCACCACCGCCCATCTGACCGACGCCGGGTGGGAAACCATCGTGGACCTCGCCCCCGACCACGTGGAGCGGGTGCGGCAGATCGTCCTCGACCCCCTCGACCCGCAGGACGTGGCCCGGTTGGCCGAGATCGCGGAGAAGATTGTTGGCAAGCTGCAGGCGGACCACTGGATCTTCCGCGACCAGGCCCGGATCGAGGGCGAGCGTCCCAAGGCTGCGCAGGCTGGGGCGACAGAGCCAGCCGGGAGGGCGGCGCCGGCTGGGGCCGCCGAGCTGACATCTGGGACGACAGCGCCCGCCGGGACGACAGCGCCCGCTGCCGAAGCCGAGACGCACGACGGCGAGGCGACACCGTGAGCGCCGACTTCACCACTCGCTTCGTGGCACTGGGCGACTCGTTCACCGAGGGCGTGGGCGATCCGGACGCGTCCCGCCCGAACGGCGTGCGGGGCTGGGCCGACCGGGTTGCGGAGCAGCTCCAGGCTGCGGACCCTGCAACCGGCTACGCGAACCTGGCGATCCGCGGACGCAAGATCCGCGCGATCCTGGCCGAGCAGATCGAGCCGGCGCTCGCGCTGCGGCCCACGCTCGTGACGCTCTATGCGGGCGGGAACGACATCCTGCGGCCCAAGGTAGACATCGACGCGCTGCTCGAGGACTACGACGCGGCGGTCGCCCGGCTCGTCGGGGCGGGGGTCCGTGTGCTCCTCTTCACTGGGTTCGACGCAGGCTCCTCGAAGGTCTTCGGAGCCATGCGCGGACGGACCGCGATCTACAACGAGCAGGTACGCTGGATCGCCGAGCGCCACGGCGCAGCGCTGGTTGACTACTGGCGGTTCCATGAATTCCAGGACTGGCGCATGTGGGACACCGACCGCATGCACATGTCCTCCCTCGGCCACGCGACGATGGCCAACCGGGTACTCAGCGTCCTCGAGCACGAGGGCCTCGCCGACGTCCCGGAGATGCCGGAGCTGCCCGTCCTCAGCCGTGTTGAGCAGCTGAGGGCCAATGCCGTGTGGGTCCGCGAGTTCGCGGGGCCCTGGGTCATGCGCCGGCTCACGGGCCGCTCCTCGGGCGACGGCCTGAGCCCGAAGTACCCCATCCTCACCCGCCTGTAGAGCTCATTCCAGACACCACCGAAGGCATGCCCCTCCGAACCGTTGACTTAATACGTTAGTGATGACTAACGTATATTCATGCCCGATCTCCTGGAAGTCGCTGCGGAGCCTACGCGCCGCCGCATCCTCCAACTGCTCGCGGCAGGGGAGTCCGCGGTCACGCCGCTGTCTGATCGCTTTGCGGCGACGCGATCCGCCATCTCCCAGCACCTCCTCCTCCTCGCGGAGGTGGGCCTCGTCGAGGTCCGCAAGGAGGGCCGCAACCGGCTCTATCGGCTATCGGCCAAGGGCATGGCCCGCCTGCACGAGCAGGTAGCCGTGTTCTGGACGAACGAGCTCAACCTCCTGGTCGCAGACGCGCACGCCCTCGCGGCGTCCGGTCCGGCTCCAGGGCCTACAGGCCAGATCCCGTCAGAAGGCCCGACCCCATCCGAAGGCCAGAACCTATCCGAAGGCCAGACCCCATCCGAAGGACCGTCATGACATTCGCACAGACCGTGTTCCTGCCCGTCACTCCGGACGAGGCGTTCGGCCTCGTTACCCAGCCCGAGCGCCTGCGCCGCTGGATGACCATCACCTCCCGCATCGACCTGCGCGCAGGCGGGGACTTCCGCTGGACCGTTGTCCCCGGCGCCTACGCCGCAGGCACCGTCACCGAGGTCGAGCCCGGGCGCCGGATCGCCTTCGCCTTCGGCTGGGAGGGCCACGGAGAGGTGCCGCCCGGGTCCTCGGACCTCACCATCACGCTTGAGCCTGCCGAGGGCGGCACGAACCTCACCCTCGTACACGCCGGTCTGAGCCCAGCACAGGAGGAGGATCACGCCCAGGGGTGGACGCATTACCTCGGCCGTCTTGCGGCGCTTGCAGGGACGGGCGATGCAGGCCTCGACGTGTGGGTCCAGCCCGAGCACTTCGACCAGATCGCGGGCGCGGACGCATCGTTTGCCGTCCTCGACCGGGTACTCGCCGCCGTGACGCCCGACGCCGCCGCGCGCCCCACGCCGTGCGAGGACTTCGACGTCGCTGCCCTCACCGACCACCTGCACGGGAGCATCGTGAGCATCGGTACGGCTATAGGCGCCCAGTTCCCTGCTGAATTCCCCTCCTCGTCGGTGACGTTCGACGCCGAGGCGCGCCTCGCCGTCGTGATCCAGCCGACGCTCGAGGCACTCGCGCACCGCGGCCTTGAGGGCACGGTGGACATGGGCTTCGCCGTGATGCCCGCGACGAGCGTGGCCAACATCCTCAACATCGAGCTGCTCGTGCACGCGTGGGACTACGCGTCGGCGCTCGGGCGAGACCTCGAGGTCTCCGCCGAGCTGTCCCAATACATCCTCGGGCTCGCCGAGGAGACCATCACGGACCAGGTCCGGGCGAGTGGCTCGTTTGCCGGGGCCAAGCTCGTCGACGAGTCCGCTCACGCACTCGACCGCCTCGTTGCCTTCACCGGGCGGGTGGCCTCCCGTGGCTGAACGTCTCGCTGGCCGCCGGGTCGATGTCGAGGTCGCGACGACGATCGCGCGGCCGTGCGCCGTCGTCGCCGCCTACGCCGCGGATCCGGACAATGCGCCCGAGTGGTACGCGAACATCCGCTCCGCAGTATGGCGTACACCGAAGCCACTGGCGGTCGGAAGCGAGATCGACTTCCGCGCCCGGTTCATGGGCCGCGACCTCGCGTACACGTACCGCGTCGAGGAGTTCGTGCCCGGTGAACGCCTCGTCATGGCGACCGCGCAGGGGCCGTTCCCGATGCGCACCACCTACACGTGGGCCGTTGACCAGTCCGGAGGCGACAGCCACCACTCCGGAAGCACGGTCATGACGCTCCGCAACGACGGCGCGCCGCGCGGCTTCGCTGCCCTCACGGCTCCGCTCATGGAGGCGATGATGCGGCGCGCCAATGTCAAAGACCTCGCGCGGATCAAGGACATCCTCGAGGCGCGGGGATAGCCACCAAGGGGACCCACGACCAAGAGAGGGCCCCACGCAGAGAAGAAGGACACGGAAATGGTCGACATCCTGCATCGCATCGGAGTCGCGAAGTCGTCGCCGGACGATGTCTACGCGGCGCTCACAACGATCGAGGGGCTCTCCGGCTGGTGGGCCCGTAACACAACGGGAAACACGGACGTGGGCGGCGTGATCGCCTTCCGCTTCGTCCCCGGTGGCTTCGACATGAAGGTCATCGAGTCGGTGCCCGGGAAGAAGGTCCTCTGGGAGGTCGTGGACGGCCCGGCGGAATGGATCGGCACCCATGTGAGCTGGGACCTCAGCCAGGCCGGCGACTACACGATCGTGCTGTTCGCCCACGAGGGCTGGGCAGAGCCGGTCGAGTTCATGCACCACTGCAGTACCAAGTGGGCCACCTATCTGCTCAGCCTCAAACAGCTGCTCGAGTCCGGTGTGGGTTCGCCCGACCCGGACGATCAGCAGATCAGCGACTGGCACTGAGCCGCCCGAACCGTGGGCCTTTCTGGTCGCGGTGGGCGCCAGGCTGGCGCCTCAGCCGGCGCGTTGCACCGACACGCCCTACGCCGCGCTCGGGGCGCGGAATCCAGGCGTGGCGAGCAGCGCGCCGTCGTGCGTGACGACGAGCACGTCCACGTCCCAGCGGGCGGTGACGGTATCGAGGGTCGCGCGGCCGCCGGCCACGATGGCGGTGGCCAGGACATCGGCCGTGACGACGTCCGACGCCGCGACGCTTACCTGGACGAAGTCCGGGCGCTGGGCGCCGCCTCCAGCGCGGCGGATGCCGACCGTCCAGATGTGGTCGCCGCGCTCGGCCGAGCCAGATGTCGCGAGGGCCAGCCGCGGCGCGCGGCCGGACAGCGCGCGGCCGGACACCGCGGGGCTGGTTCCCATGCCTGGGGCCGCGCCCATGACCGCGTCCATGACCGAGTCCGGGGCCGTCCCCGTTCCACCCAGCGGATAGGCGCCCAGGAGTGTGCGCCGATCCGCTGGGTCCACGATTCCCGCGAGCCACGCGGAGGCCCCAGCGCCCCCGCGTGGCCCGCCGTCCCGGGAGATCGGCGGTCGAGGTGCCGGTGAGCCGGACACGAGCACGTCTCCACCCGCGTTGAGGCACCAGTCCGTGAGGCCGAGGGCCGCGAGGGACCGCCCCGCCTCGGCGATCGCATAGCCCTTGACGAGTCCGCTGAGGTCCAGGAGCCCGTCCGGCCGCTCGGGCGTGAACGCACCGTCGGTGCGCCGCCGCCAGCGGATGGCGTCCGCATACAGGTCCCGCATGAGCGGACTCGCTTCCATGAGCGAGAGCTCACCGCGCGCGATCCGGCTCGCCTCTGAGGTGGGCTTGTAGAGGCTGAACTGCGCGTCGAGGCCGGCGAACTGGTCCTCGACGACGGCTGTGGCCGCTTCGAGCCGGTCGACGACGGCCTGCGCGTCGTGCGCGGCGGTAGAACCCGCGTCGGTGTGGCCTGACAGCACAGGACGAACAGCCGAGCCTGCGTCCGCTGCACCGGCCTGCACGGGGATCGTGAGGCTCACGACCGTCCCCATGCACACGAACGTCCTGGCCTGCAGGGCGGGCTCGCCGGAACCCGGCAGGGACGGCTCGCCGTGAGCCTGCACGGGCGTGGGATCAGAGATGGGCTGCATCGAGGGCCGCCTGGAGGGAGGTCAGGTAGGCATCGGAGGTGATGGTTGCCCCGCTGACGGTCTGGACGTTTGCCGACTGTGCCTGCAGCACCTCGGAGCGCAGGATCGGGGCGGCCGTGGCGCTGATCATCTGCGACCTCATCTCCGCGTCGGTGAGGTGGAGGGCCGTGACCTCGGTGATCTTGCCGCTCTGGACGGTGATCTGCACCTGGACATTTCCGAACCTGGTCGAGACGGCCTTCCCGGCATACGTCGTCTGGGCCTTGGCCTGAGAGCCGGTCGTCTGGCTCGCGCTCGTGCCGGACGAGGTCCCCGAAGAGGCGGAGCCCGAGGTGCCGGACGCGCCCGAGGTGCCGGACGCCGTCGTGCTTCCGGTGGTTCCCGTCGTGCCTGTCGTCCCTGCGCTCCCGCCGGCGGTTGCCTGCGCTTCGAGGGCCTGGGCTCCGGCCTGCCAGCCGACGGCGAGGATGCCGAGGGAGGCGAGGGAGGCTGAGATTGCTGCTCGTGTTCTCACCAGTCGAACCTTTCGCGATGGAGCTGGGCATCTGCGGCGCCGGAGGCCTTCGCGTCCGCGAGGACGGCGTCGGACCAGTCGCGGGGCCCGCAGACGTAGATGTCGGAATCAGTGAGTGGGGGTGCGCCTTCGGGGAGGTAGTCAGTCAGGTGCAGGCCCGACTGGTGGCGGGGGAGCCATGACTTGCCGCGGGCGCGGTGCCCCACGAGCTCGTAGAGCACGGCCCCGCGCGCCCGGCAGAGGGCGGCGATCTCGTCGCGGAGGTAGAGCCGGCTCGGGTCGCCGCCGCGCAGGATCACGGTCGCGTCACCGGGGGCGAACTCGGCCCGCTCGAGGAGCGCGCGGATCGGGGTGATGCCGATGCCCGAGCCGACCATCACGAGGCCAGGCCGGGTGCGGGACGAGTGGGCGAAGTTGCCGTAGGGGCCCGCGAGGGCGA
Organism: Sinomonas sp. P10A9; assembly: GCF_041022165.1. GTDB lineage: Bacteria > Actinomycetota > Actinomycetes > Actinomycetales > Micrococcaceae > Sinomonas > Sinomonas puerhi. Next base: position 3,759,299 of record NZ_CP163302.1, on the reverse strand, counting down.
CCTTGGTTCCCGGCCGGATCCGCAGGAGTGCCGCCGTGCCGCGGCCGAGGTCGCGGACCGTGATCCGGATGCCGTAGGGGGCGCCGCGGCCGCTCGGTTCCGCGGAGAGGCTGAACGGGTGCGCGTGCCACCACACGCCCGGGGCGAGGAAGCGCCAGATGAAGAACCTTCCGCCCTCGCCCGTGAGCTCGGCCAGGCGCAGGCCCGTCATCTCGATGCTCACGACGCCGGGCGCCTCCTCGATCACGCGGGTCACCGTGAGCTGGTGCCTCCACGTGCGGACCAGCGGTGCCACGACGCGGAACCCGACGATTGCCACGACCACGGTCCAGTAAAAGAGCTCCCAGTAGAGCCGTTGCCAATGGCCCTCGGCGAACAGCCCGCCCACGCTGAACTGGTGGGGGAGGCCGGTCAGGACCGCGGCGTAGGTGAGGAGGTGGATGGCGTGCCAGAACTCGTACGGCATCTTGCGCCGCACAGCGACGAGCGAGGTCACGACCACCGCGATGAACAGTGCTATGGAGACGAACGCGAGCCACATGTCCGGAACGAGGTTCCACAGGGACACGGCCTCGGCGATCGGGTTGAGGCCCTCGGACGCGCCGTAGCCGAGGAGCAGGAACACCATGTGGGCCAGGATGAGGTACAGGGAGGGCTTGCCGAGCTTTCCGTGGACCGACATCGCGTGGTCGTGCCCGATGGCCCGGTCGATCCACGGGAGGCGCGCCGCGAGGAGCATCATCACGAGCACCAGGTCGGTGCCGATGAGTCCGGCGATGATTCCGATCGCCGTGAGTGCCTGGGGCACGGTGCCGAACTGCCCGGCCGCGCCGTCCGCAAGGTAGAGCGCGACGGCAGCTGCCGCCGAGCCCCACGCCGCGACCGAGAGCAGATCGGCACCGAGCAGACGACGCCGGCCCCGCGCCCTGAGCTCACGGCCCAGAGCCGCGCGTCCGGTCGCTAGGGGAAGCGCCTGGGTGGGTGGCTGGGGGGTGGGGAGTGTCGCCGTCATGCCTACAACTCTGCTGCCGCACCCTTTCGATTTGCTGTGGGGGGGCTTGTTGTCGGCAATGGGTGCTTGAATCGTCAACCGCTGTCCGCAGGGCTTGCGGTCGGGTGTGAGGGGTTGCATCCGGCGGGTCCACGGCCATCCGGCGCGTCTGCGACGGCTAGCCGCGGCCTGAGCCAGAGCCCCCCCGCGCCCTCCACCTCCGGGGCGCCTACCTTCCGATGAAGACGGCCTTCCGCTTCTCGAGGAACGCCGCGGTGCCCTCCTGCATGTCGGCGGTCGTGAAGGCCTCGCGGAACGCCTCGGCTTCGACCTCGAGTCCCTTGCTGGTGCGGCGGCCCACGGCCCCGGCGATCGACTGCTTCGAGAGTCCGACGGCGAGCGGGGCCTTTCCGATGACCTCGGCGAGCGTGGCGCGCGCCGCCTCGAAGAGCTCGTCCCGCGTGGGAAGGACGCGGTTCACGAGCCCGAGGCGCAGCGCCTCGGCGGCGTCGATCTGGCGTCCCGTGTAGATGAGCTCCCGGGCGGGACCGAGTCCCACGCGCTGGGGGAGACGGACCGATCCGCCGAAGCCCGGCACGAGGCCCAGATTGACCTCGGGCTGGCCGAACCGGGCGGCTTCGGAAGCGTAGATGAAGTCGCACGCGAGAGCCAGCTCGCAGCCGCCGCCAAGCGCGAAGCCGTCAACCGCAGCGATGACAGGGACCGGGACCTTCTCTAGGAGGAGGGTGACGGCGTGCATCGACCGGCCGTATTCGGAGGCGGTGTCAGGATCCATCGCTGACATTTCACGGATGTCCGCCCCTGCGACGAAGGCCTTGCCCCCAGCGCCGGTGACGATCACGCCGCGAACCGGCCACCCGGCGTCGTGCGTGCAGGAATCCTGAATCGCCGTGAGCGCCTTCCAGAGGTCCACCACGACCTGCTGGGACAGCGCGTTGAGTGCCTTCGGGCGGTTCACCGTGAGCGTCAGGACATGGTCCGTGAGATCGAGTTCGAGGGTTTCGTACGTGCCCAGGTCAGGGGTGCTGGCATTCATGGTCAGGTCCTCGCCGTTGATTCCTGTGGTCCACGTCCCACGCTAGCGGGCGGCGCCGTGTCCGTGAAACTGAGTCTCACCGTTCTCTGATCACGGCGCTCTGATCGACGCACTGTGTACGGCTTCCGCTGGGTGGGAGCGCCCGGATCGGGTTCGTTCAGGGATGGGCGGGCCGCTGAGAAATGTCGGACCCCGGTGGTGGGATCGATTCATGGACAGATTCACGGGTTCGGCGCACGACGGCGGGTGGTCGCCGCGCAATGTCGGCGCACCCGCGCTCGGGCCCGTTCCCGCGGATTCATGGGCGAGCGCGTACCCGTGGCCTGCATACCTCGACGATCCGGCGGCAGATCCGGGGCGCGCGGACTTCGACGAGTGGGCCGCGGAGGCGCAGACGTCTGAGGCGCGGAGTCCCGCGGTGCGGACGGCCGCCGGGCTCGAGGAGTGCGACTCCGAGGGCTTCGATGTGGCGGATCTCGAGGAGGCCGGGGCGCTCTACACGGTTGTTGATGCCAACGGACGCGACGTGACCGGGTTCGGCCCCGAGAGCCTCGACCCGGCGACGGTCGATCCCGCGCTGGCCGAGGAGCTCCCTCCGGCCGCGCTCCGGGCCGAACTGCGCGTCCGGCGGGTCGAGATGCTCGTGGGCGGGCTGTCCCGGCATCAGGCCACCGAGGCCCAGATTCACGCTGATCGGGCCCGGGACGTCCGTCGGATCGCCATCCTGCTGGGCGCAGAGTCCGAGGATCCGCACGAGCGGGTCCAAGCTCCGTCACTGGCCGCGGCGGAGGTCGCCGCCGAGCTGTCCCTGCCTCCGCGTGCCGCGAGAGCTCTCGTAGCCGAGTGTCTGGCCCTGACCGAGACCTACGCCGCGCCGCTCCTCGTCGCGATGGACGATGGCGAGCTGGATCGTCCTCGCGCTCAGACCATCCTGCGGGCGGCCGTGGCTGTTCCGGTGTCCGCAACCTTGGAATTCATGACGCGCGCGGTGGCACTTGCGGTGGCTGGCGGCGAGGACGGGCCGCTCCCTTCACTGCCTGCCCTTCAGTGTGCCGTACGCCGGCTGGCTCAGAAGTACTCGTCCGAGACGTTCGAGGAACGGGCACGCATTGCGCGTGATCATCGTCGGGTCGACATCGAGCCCGCTGACGACGGCATGTGCCATCTCTCCGCCTGGCTTCCGCTGGAAGATGGGGCGGCGATCGACACCCGTCTTCAGGCGATTGCGCGCAACCAGCCCGCCGACGACCCCCGCACGGTCACGCAGGCCCGTCTCGACGCCTTCACCGCCCTTCTCCTCGCCCTCACCGGTCCCGATGCGGGTGGAGGTGCGCCGTCCCCGCGAGGAGGAGTGCGCACCGAGCTCGTGGTCACCGTTCCATTGGCCACCGTTGTGCCGGTGGTCCGCCGGCGTCAGCCGCCCGAGGCCGGTGTTGAGGAGGGACCACGCGAGGCCGGTGTTGAAGGGGCATCACGCGAGGCCGATCCTGACGGAGCGTCACGCGAGGCTGGCGCTGAGGTAGCGCCGCTCGCGGCGGGCGTTGAGGGAGCATCACGCGAGGCCGATCCTGACGGAGCGTCACGCGAGGCTGGCGCTGAGGTAGCGCCGCTCGCGGCGGGCGTTGAGGGAGCATCACGCGCGGCCCGTGCTGAGGAGGCGTGGGAGGTCGCGTTCGGCCGCGAGCCCGGCGAGATCCTCGGTTATGGGCTCATCTCCGCGGCGGCGGCTCGACGCCTCGCCGCCCAAGCCAGCAGGTGGCTGCGCATGCCCACCGACCCGGACACGGGCGAGCCTCTGGCCCTCGGGCGAAGCCGATATACCCCGCCGCCCGTGCTCCGAAGACAAATCGTGCTTCGGGATGCGAACTGCCGTTTCCCGGCGTGTGATCGTCCCTCCGCGCATACCGAAGTGGACCACACCCTCGAATGGGCACGGGGCGGCAGCACAGAGCTGACCAATCTCGCACTCTTGTGCCCCGAACACCATCGACTCAAGACGATCGGCGTGTGGAACGCGGAACAGGGTTCGCACGGCGCCACGATCACGTGGACCTCTCCCCTGGGCCGCACCCACGTCACCACCCCCGGTGAGCCCAAACCGCCGCCCTTCTGATCTGCCTCACGTCGTGCGCCATCTGACCGCTTCCCACGGTGCGACATCCCCATCGCGTGTTCAGACGCGTCATACCGCAGATCAGTTCGGCCGGCTTGAGCCATCCCAGGCGCCCCGGATGACCGGGCTGTGCGTCCGGCCGAGCTGCTCGAGGAGGTCCGCACCCTCCTCAGCGGGACGATGGGAGGCCATGTCGTCAGCGATGCGCCGGCCGTTGGCTCGGTAGTGGGGATCGGTGTCAAGGGCCTCGAGGGCCCGGCGCATTTCTGCGGCGGAAGGACGCTGGGGAAGACGGATGCCAGCCCCGGACCACGCAACGCGCGCGGCCACTTCAGGCTTGTCCTCGGAGCCGGCGGCGACCACGATCGGCACGCCTTGGGCCAGCGCCCGCTGCACGCCGCCATAGCCGCCGTTGGTGACATAAGCGGTCACGTGGGGCATCAGTGCCGCCATCGGGACGTAGCCTTCGATACGCACATTCGAGGGGAGCGGGTCGGGCAGCGGGAGCGAAGCGTCCGCTCCTGCAACGATCACGAGCGGGTCCTTCCCTGCGAGGGCCTCGAGCGTGGCACCGATGAGATGGTCATCGACATTAGTCACGGTTCCTTGGGTCACGAGCACCACCGGCCTGCCCGACGTTGCCTCGTCCCACCATTGCGGCCGTTTGGGCAGCGTCCGATCCGCGGTCAGGAGGGGGCCGATGAAATGGACCTGTGGAGGCAGGTCTGAGCGGGGATACTCGAACGACTCAGCCGTGTCCTGGAGGTACAGGTAGGGGGTGGCGAAGGTGTCCACCATGTCGCGTCCCTGTCGCGGCAGCCCCACCGACGACCGGACGTCGTCGAGGTGCCGGCTCACGGGACCGAAGATGATCCGGCGGTGCGCGGCGGTGAGCACGGCGTTGCGGGCCCGGCCGATCGGGCCTGGCCATGGCGGGAGCCCCAGGCCCATTGGCGCGGTGTCCCTGCTGTAGATGCCCAACACCGTTGTGCCGATGTTCGCGTGGGGCACGCCGTGCAGCTCGCTGAACCAGCGCGCCGCGAACGAGAGCGCATTGCCGAGGACCACCTCGGCGCGGAAGCCCGCGTGGATCTCCCCTAGGTCGGCGAGGGCCGGCGGAGCGCCGTCGATGAAGAGCTTCGAGAACGCCGTGCGGGCCTGGGCGACGCCGCGCGTGGTGCGCAGTTCAGGCACGACGTCGTACGGCTTGGTCACGCTCCAGTCCGGGCCGCTCCGAAGGGGGAACCACTGGGCGCCGGAGCCCTCGACCAAGGTGCGGAAGGCCGCCCCCGTGTACCACGCGACGTCGTGCCCGCGGCGGACGAGCTCGGCGACCAGCACCGATGTGGGAAGCATGTGGCCCGTCACGGGGGTGACTGCTACCAGGAACCGTGTCATCGCGACTATCCTCGTTCCATATCTCTCTATTTAATATAAATGATTGGATCGAATATGGCCGAAGTCAAGGGGCGACGAGACTACAACAGCAGCCGGCGCCGCGAGCAGGCCGAGCAGACGCGTCGCGACATCATCAATGCTGCCCGCGAGGAACTGTTCGCCAACGGCTACACGGGGACGTCCGTGGCGGGCGTGGCGGAGGCCGCGGGGGTGTCCCCGCATACGGTCTACAAGGCGTTCGGTGACAAGGCAGCCCTGGTGAAGACCGTGATCGACGTCGCCATGGCCGGAGACTTCGACGAGACGCCGGTGCCCCAGCGCGAGCGTGCGCAGCGGATCTTCGCGGAGCCGGACCCGGCGGCCAAGATCGATCTGTACACGCGGGGCCTCGCCGAGACGCTCGGGAGATCGGGCCGCCTCCACCTCATGGTGAAATCGGCCGCCGAGGCCGATCCCGCCGTGCGGGACCTGTGGAACAGGCTCCAATCCGAGCGCCTCGCCGGAATGCGGCGGCTCTCGCAGCATCTGGCCGAGGCGGGCTGCCTCGGCGACGGGGTCATCGCCGAGGAGGCCCGCGACGTCCTCTGGGCCTATAACTCGCCGGAGCTGTTTGAGCTGCTCGTTGTCAAGCGCGGTTGGGACCTCGACCGCTATCGCGCCTGGGTTGCGAAAGCTCTCATTGCGGCCCTCCTCTGAGCCGACCGCTTCCCGCGGTCGCGAAGACTGTCAGCCCATGGCGTTAGGCTGACCGCATGGCGACGGAGCAGCCCCAGACCCGCAGCGAGTTCAGCACCAAGGGTGCCTACGTGCATTCGGGCGAGGAGTTCACGCGGGACACGAACTACATCGAGGACCGGATCACCCGCGACGGGACCTTTCCTCCGGGCAGCCCCGCGCCCGACGGCGCATTGGCCTGGCCCGTCGAAGCCGGCCGCTACCGCCTCGTCGCGGCGCGTGCCTGCCCGTGGGCCAACCGGACCGTCATCGTCCGAAGGCTCCTGGGTCTCGAGGACGCCATCTCGCTGGGCCTGCCCGGGCCCACCCACGACGTCCGCTCCTGGACCTTCGACCTCGACCCGGACGGCCGCGACCCCGTGCTCGGCATCGAGCGCCTCCAGGAGGCCTACTTCCGCCGTTTCCCCGACTACCCGCGCGGCATCACCGTGCCCGCCATCGTCGAGGAGGCCAGCGGCGCCGTCGTGACCAACAACTACCCGCAGATCACCCTCGACTTCTCGAGCGAGTGGTCCGCGTTCCACCGGGACGGTGCGCCGGACCTCTACCCGGACGCTCTCCGCGACGAGATCGACGAGGTCAACGCGCGCGTCTTCACGGAGGTCAACAACGGCGTCTACCGCTGTGGCTTCGCGGGGTCCCAGGCCTCCTATGACCGCGCCTACGCCCGACTCTGGGACGCGATGGACTGGCTCGAGGACCGACTCATGGGTCAGCGCTACCTCGTCGGGGACACGATCACCGAGGCGGACGTGCGCCTCTTCACGACGCTTGCGCGCTTCGACCCGGTCTACCACGGCCACTTCAAGTGCAACCGCAACAGGCTGACCGAGATGCCAGCCCTGTGGGCCTATGCCCGCGACCTGTTCCAGACGCCGGGCTTCGGCGACACGATCGACTTCGTACAGATCAAGCAGCACTACTACATCGTCCATGAGGACATCAACCCGACGAAGATCGTTCCCGCCGGCCCGGATCTGGCGAACTGGCTCACCCCGCACGGCCGTGAGGCTCTGGGTGGCCGCCCCTTCGGCGACGGCTCTCCGCCAGGGCCGCCGCCCGCGGGAGAGCGCATCGCCGCAGGCCACAACCCGTTGTATCCGGGCGACCGGGCATGACCGCGGACAGCCAGCGCGCTCCGCGAATCGCGGTCACGTGGGCGGACACCGCGGCGTCGCACGAGCCGTGGTTCCACGAGGAACTCGCCACCTTGACCGCCAATGCCGTGGCGGGCCTTGAAGCGGCGGGCGGCGACGCCGTCATCCTCGATGCGGCGGCGGGCGGCCTGCCGGACGCGGAGTCGTTCGACGGCGTGCTGGTTATGGGCGGCGGCGACGTCGACCCCGCGCTGTACGGGGGCGATGCCGCGCACCCCACGATTGATGGCGTGGACCGCGCGGCGGACGACGCCGAGGCTCGCCTCGTGCGCGACGCCCTCGCCGCGCGCCGCCCGGTCTTAGGGATCTGTCGGGGGCTCCAACTCATCAACGTGGCCCTCGGCGGGACGCTGCACGAAGATCTCGGCGCGGGGGGACCGCACCGCAACCACGCCAACCCCCAGGGGCCGATGGTGCTCCACGACGTGGCGATCGAACCGGGCACGAGGCTGTGGGGGATGCTCGGGCACACGGCGACCGTCGTGTCCGGCCACCATCAGGCGGCCGCTCGCGTCGGTGCCGGGCTACGCGTGGCGGCCACGGCGCCTGACGGGGTGATCGAGGCGCTCGAGTCCGCGGATCGGGACTCGTGGCTGCTCGCCGTCCAGTGGCACCCCGAGGACGCCCAGACTGCGGCTGATGAAGGGGCGGCCGAACCCGCTCAGCTCGCCGCGATCATGGGCGCGTTCGCCAGCGCGTGCCGGGAGCGCTCGGTGCGGGATCGGGAGGCGGTGCGATGAGCCCGCGGAGCCTGGTCCAGCGCATCCGAACCGAGGTCCGGGGCCCGCTGGGCATCCTCACCCTCGACCGGCCGAGCGCCCTCAACTCCCTCGACCACACCATGGTTCTGAACATGGGGCACGCCCTCGAGGAGTGGGCCGATGCGCCCGAGGTCCGTGGCGTCGTCGTGCGCGGTGAGGGACGTGGACTCTGTGCGGGTGGCGATGTGCGGACCCTCCGGACGGGGCACGACGAGGACGCCGTCGCGTTCTGGGGTGACGAGTACCGGCTCAACGCGCTCATCGCGGAATACCCGAAGCCATATGTGGCTCTCATGGACGGGATCACGATGGGCGGCGGCCTCGGGATCTCGGCGCACGGCTCGGTGCGGGTCGTGACTGAGCGGACGAGGGTCGCGATGCCGGAGGTCCGCATCGGCTTCACGCCGGACGTCGGCATGGCGAAGCTGCTCGCGGCCGCGCCGGGGGAGGTCGGGATCCACCTCGCGCTCACGTCGTCGACGGCGACCGGCGCCGATGCCCTGTACTTGGGTTGGGCCGACCATTTCGTGCCGTCCGAACGCCTCGGCGAGCGCGGAGAGGAACTCATCACGGCGCTCGCCGCGCGCCTCGCCGAGTCCGACGCCGCTGGCCCGTCCGCCTTCTCGGTGACGCACGACGTCGTGCGGGGCCTCGCGTTGGATCCCGCGGATCCGCGGATGGCTGCCCCGCTGGCGGCCGAGCGCGAGTGGATCGACGAAGCCTACGCGGGCGGCGACCCACAGACGATCCTCGACCGGCTCGACGAGCTCGCGTCCGACGGGCAGGAGGGGGCGCGGGCGGCCGAGGAGGCGATACGCGCCGCCTGCCCGTTCTCCGTTGTGCTCACGCTCGAGTCCCTGCGCCGCGCAGCCGTCCTGGATCTGATCGATGTGCTTGCGCAGGACCTGCGGCTCGGCGCGTCGCTCATCGGGCGTCACGATATGCGCGAGGGCATCCGCGCCCTCCTCGTCGACAAGGACGGAGCGCCGCACTGGTCCCCGGCGCGGATCGAGGATGTCGATCCGGCCGAGGTCCGCGCGGCGTTCGGCGGGGACTAGCTGGACTTGCTGGGATCAGCCCGAGATGAACCGTGTGATCTCCGTGAGCACGCGCTCGTCGGCCAGTATCCGCTGGTGGCCGAGGCCGCGGGTCGAGAACTGCGAGGCGTGGCCGGCGTTGGCGGCGACCAGTCGATCGGCCTCGGTCAAGGGCACGCGGCGGTCGGCGGCGTCGTGCACGACGAGCAGCGGAACGGACTCGGGGAGGGGACGCTGCACCGCGGAGAACCGCCCGTAGACGTCGGGCTCGAGCGGGAAAATGCGCCGGGCGAAGCGCTCGCGGAGGGCGGCGGCCGCCGCCGGCCCCAAGCCAGCGGCAGCGGCGAAGGACGCGACCAGGTGGTCGGCGTCGGCCATCCCGGAGACCGTGACGACGCGATCGGCCACCAACCCCTCCGAGATGGCTACGAGGGCGGCGAGGGAACCGAAGGAGTGGGCGACGACGGCGCGGAACGGGCCGTGCCTCCGTTCGAGTTCCGCCATGGCTCCGATGAAGTCGAGGATGTACGTGCCGCGGCCGGGGGCGTCGCCGTGCGCCGGTGCGTCAAAGGCGACTGCCGCCACCCCGGCGTAGCGCAGCTCCTGCACGAGCGCCGCGAACTGCGAAGCGCGGCCGCCCCAACCGTGGACGAGGAGGACGGGCCGATCGCCCGAGCCCCACGCGTACGCGACGGCCTCCCCGCCTTTGCCGTGCAGCCCCGGCACCGGTATCCGGGACCGTTCGGAGATGAGATGGGTGTGCTCCTCCTCGGTTTGGACTGTGCGACGGGGGCCGACGCTCATGAAGAACGGCAGGGCCGCTGCGGCCGCGGACCTCGGTGGGAGCTGGCGGATCGCGTCCAAGGCCGACCTGAGCGCGGCTTCCCGGATGGTAGCGGGTCGGCGGACGGTGGCAGGGCCTGCTGCTGTTCCTGTGGCGGCTTGAGCGGACATGACACCCTCCCGAGTTGATAACTATACGGACGGTCGTGCTAAGTTATTTCTGTACGGTCGATCGTACTCTTTAAGTGCGGATGTTCAAGAGCAGAATGCGGCGAATGCAGGGAGGCCGACCATGACGACGGTTGAAGGCACGGTCCACGTGGATGGCCGCCGGGCCCGCGGCGAGCAATCGCGTCGGGCTGTGCTCGCGGAAGCGATCAACCTGGCCTCGGTTGAGGGCCTCGAGGGCCTGTCGATCGGGCGGCTGGCAACGGCCGTCGGAGCTAGCAAGAGCGGCGTCGGCGCCCTGTTCGGCACGAAGGAGGCGTTGCAGGTCGCCACGGTCGGTGCGGCGCGCGAGATCTTCGTGGAGCGCATCCTCATGCCTGCCGGCGACGAGCCGAAGGGCCTGCGGCGACTGTGCGCCATCGTGCGCCTCTGGCTCGACTACTCGCGCAGCCGGGTGTTCGTGGGTGGCTGCTTCTTCCAGGCCACGGGGGTCGAGTTCGACTCGCAGCCAGGGCCGGTGCGCGATGCGCTTGCCGATGCCCTCCGAGACTGGGACTCCTATCTCGCCCATGCGGTCCAGATGGCGATGGATCTTGGCGAGCTGCCCGGTTTGGACGACGCCGCGCAGCTCGCCTTCGAGATCGATGCGGTGTTCAACGAGGCGAACAACCGCTCGCTGCTCCTGGACTCGAACGCGCCCTATGGGCGTGCGCTGAAGGCGATCGAGGCGCGGCTCGCCTCGGTTGGCGCTGACCCCGCAGCGCTCGCCGGGCTGAAGCTCGCCTAGATCCTGAGCGCGAACTCCCGAGAGCAGCCGCGTTCACCGGCCCCCACGCCGAGTTCCCTACTGCTCTCCCATGACCTGGGGCTCGGGCAGGGCAGCGAGGGCAGGATGGCTCCGGAGAGCATCGCGGCCCTGGAGCGATGCGGTCGCGAAGACGCACACGGAGGCACCCTCGTACCCGTGGAGAAGCAGCGGCGCCGTGTCGTGGAACTCAAGGATGAGGGTGGCCCCCAATGGATCCGGGTAGCTCGCGCTGACTGCTCCAAACGGGAAGCTCAGCCAGCGGCCGCCAGTTCGGCACATGACCCTGCGATCCGTGACAAGAGTCCGCACCGTCTGCTGCTCGCGCCACATGGCCTGCGCTGCAGCCTCCGCCCTGTTTCGGCGAACCGTGTTCCCCACGGCGTTCCCGATGAGAGCGGCGGCCACGAACGAAGGCTGGCCCACGGCGAACATCGATGAATGGGTGAAGCCTCCGTGGGTCCCATACCAGCGGGAGTACTGGAGGGGGACGTCCATGAGGAGGACTTCCCCTTCCCCGAGCATTACGTCCCACGGCTGGAGGCGCAGCGGCTGACCGCCGTCGGCGAGGGAGGCCTTGAGTGCCACAGCTCGTTCGAAGCCGCCGCGGTGCGCAGCCTCGTGATCCATGCGCAGTCTCTCAGCCCTCGTATGCCACCCGGCGCGCCTGCGTACCATCCCGAGGGCTTGGACGACGTGAACAGCCATCCAGACCGCGCAGACTGCCATGGCCGCCAGAATGGCCAGATATATCGGGTAGACCCAGAGTTCACGCGTGTCCTTCCCGACGATGTTCTCGATGGTCTGGCCGACCACGAAGAGCACGATGAGGGCTCCGAGCGGCCAGAGGAGCCAGAGCAGAAAACGAGCTGTTGTCCGGACTTTCGGTGTTTGTTCCACAGGCCCCCCGATGCAGTGCTTCCTTCGCTGTGGGCCGAGCGGCCCCGCTCGGGTTCTCTCAGTCAGGGCGACGGGAGGCCTGTCACACGGCGCCGATGTGGATGACGTGCCGTGCCGGCCTCCCGTCCGACGCTCAGCCTCTCAGGTACACCGTCGTCGTGTGGGTGAAGAACTCCTTCGCTGCCCCGCCCTGCTCCTTGGGCCCGTAGCCCGACTTCTTCGCGCCGCCGAACGGGACGTGCGGGTCCGCGCCGGCCGACTCGGAGTTGACGTGGAGGATGCCGACGTCGAGCGTGTCCACAGCGTCGAGCGCAGTGGCGATGTCGCGGGTGAACAGTGCTGCCGTCAGGCCGAACTCGGAGTCCTCCGCGAGGGCAAATGCCTCCTCGGTCGACGCGGCGCGCCGCACCGCGAGCACTGGGCCGAACAGCTCCTCGCGCCAGGCGATGTTGGCTGGCGCGGCGGCTGTATCGGGGGCGCCGGCCGAGTCGGCGGAGTCAGCCGACGACGCCGCGTGGCCGACTCCCGCTGCCTCGCCCGGGATCTCGAGGATCGTCGCCGGGACGAACGCGGAAGGTGCGGCCCCGCCGGCGTGCATCGCTGCTTCCGGAGCCCGACCCCGGTACGCGACACGTGCGCCCTCGCGCTCGGCCGTGGCGACCGCGTCACGCACGCCCGCCGCGGCCGCTGCGGTGACGAGCGGACCCATATGCACGGCCGGGTCGCTCGGATTGCCGACACGCCAGGCGTCGAGCCGCGCGGCGAGCTTCGCGAGGAACGCGTCCGCGATCTCCTCGACCACGATGAGCCGGGACGTCGCGGTGCATTTCTGCCCGGTCGAGCGGAAGGCCCCGAAGAGGACCTGCTCGGCGGCGAGGTCGAGATCGGCGTCGGCGAGCACGATCGCGGCGTTCTTCCCGCCCATCTCGCCTTGGAACGGGACGCCGCGCAAGGCCGCCTCGCCCGCGAGCATCCGGCCCACGCCGGTCGAGCCGGTGAACGAAAGCCCGTCGAGATCCGGATGCCGCACGAGCTCTGTGCCGAGGGCCCCGGGTCCGATGATCAGGTTGAGCACTCCGGCGGGCAGCCCGGCCTCTGCCAATGCGTCCGCGAGCGCCTCCGCGAGGCGCATCGCGAGCAGCGGGACGGTCGAGGCCGGCTTCCATACCACCGCATTCCCGTACACGAGTGCCGGCGCGATCTTCCACGCCGGGATCGCGATGGGGAAGTTGAACGGCGTGACAATGCCGACGACGCCGAGCGGCTTGCGCGTCACGAGGATCCGCTCGCCGCGGCGCGGGGACGCGAAGTGCTCCCCGGCGGAACGATCGCCCTCGGCGGCGTAGTAGCGCAGGATCTGCGCCGCGCGCATTACCTCGCCCGTGCCCTCGGCGAGGGTCTTGCCCTCCTCGCGGGCCAGTTCCAGGCCGAGCTGCCCCGCGCGCGCCTCGAGGGCCGCGGCCGCGCGGGCCAGGACGGCGCCCCGCTCGTGGATCGGGGTCCGGGCCCACTCGCGGGCTGCGGCGCGGGCAGCACGCATGGCGCGGTCGACGTCCGCCACGACGGCCTGGGTGCCCTCCGCCACCACCTCGTCGGGGCGCGCCGGGTTGCGCGAGGCGAGCGGCGCGCCGTCGCCCATCAGCCACTCGCCGCCGATGAGGAGACGCAGCGGGACGGGAGCGCCAGCGGCCGAGGTGACACCGCCGAGCGGGGCGACCAGAGCGTCGTCGTGCTCGGTGACGGTACCCGCGCTCACCGGAACGCCGCCTCTCCGGTGAGCTGCTGGCCGAGGATGAGGGTGTGGACCTCGTCGGTGCCCTCATAGGTGCGCACGGACTCGAGGTTGCTGGCGTGGCGGAGAGGGGAGTGGTCGAGGGTGATGCCGTTGCCGCCCAGGATGGTGCGGGCCTCGCGGGCGATGGCGATGGCCTCGCGGCAGTTGTTGAGCTTGCCCACGGAGATCTGGTGGTGCTGGAGCTTGCCGGCGTCCTTGAGGCGGCCCAGGTGCAGGGCCAGGAGGAAGCCCTTGTTGATCTCCAGGGCCATGTCGACGAGCTTGGCCTGGGTGAGCTGGTAGCCGGCGAGCGGCTTGCCGAACTGGAGGCGCTCCTTAGAGTACTCCAGGGCGTCCTCGAAGGCGTCGCGCGCGGCGCCCATGGCGCCCCAGATGATGCCGTAGCGGGCCTCGTTCAGGCACGAGAAGGGGCCCTTGAGGCCGACGGCGCCCGGCAGGATCGCGTCGTGGGGGAGGCGGACCTCGTCGAGGTCGATCTCGCACTGGATCGAGGCGCGCATCGAGAGCTTGGGCTCGATCGGGGTGGCCGTGTAGCCGGGCGTGGCGGTCGGGACGACGAAGCCGCGGATGCCGCGGGCGTCGCCGGGCTCTCCCGTCTGGGCCCAGATGACGGCGACCTTGGCCACGTTCGCGAGGCCGATCCAGCGCTTTGCGCCGGTGAGAATCCAGTCCGCGGTGGGGGAGTCGCCGTCGCGTCGGGCGCGGGTGGTCATCGAGGCGGGGTCAGAGCCGGCGGTGGGCTCGGTGAGGCCGAAGCAGCCGATCGCCTCGCCCGCGGCCATCTGCGGGAGCCATTCCTGCTTCTGGGCCTCGGAGCCGTGCTTGTGGATCGCGGACATGGCGAGGGAGCCCTGGACGGAGACGAACGTGCGCAGACCGGAATCGCCGGCCTCGAGCTCGGCTCCGGCCAGGCCGTACTCCACTGCGGAGCGGCCGGCGCAGCCGTAGCCGTGCAGGTGCATGCCGAGCAGGCCGAGCCTGGCCATCTCGGGCACGATCTCCAGCGGGAACGTCGCCTCCTCGTACCAGCGGGCGATGTTCGGCTTGATCTCGGCTTTCACGAACGCCCGGACACGGTCTCGCAGGGCGAGCTCCTCGGTGCTGAGGAGTGAGTCGAACGAGATGAGGTCCGCGGGGTCGGGGAGCCGCCCAGAGGATGGGGCAGTCTCGGAGGCAAAGTCGGAGGCAGAGTCGGAGGCAACAGCGTCGGTGTCCATGCCCGCAAGGCTAGCGGTGGCAGTCATAGGTGGGTTTCCTTTCTGGTTGTGGGGTCTCTGGCGGGCGGTTGTGGGGTCTCTGGCCGAGACCAGAGACCCCGCATCGCGCCGCCAGAGACCCCACAACGGGGGAGGGGCGGGTGAAGCGGAACGTGCGGCTAGGCGCGGAGCCAGCGCACGACGTCGGCCGTGTCGGCTCCCAGTGCGGGTGAAGCTTGGGTGCGAGGCGGCAACGGGGGCGTCCAGGTGATCGGATGGCGGATCTGCCGTCCCGTGAAGGTTCCCGACCGGTCGTGCACGGAGATCGTTGGCTCGAGCCCGAGGGATTCGGCATAGTCGAGTCCCTCCCCGATCCCGGCCACACGCCCGCACGGGACGCCGAGGGGGGTGAGCTTGTCCTGCCACACCTCCGCCGAGGCGGTGGAGAGCCCGGCCTCGAGCAGCGGCACGAGTTCCGCCCGGTGTGCGACCCGCGCCTTGTTCGTCGCGAAGCGTGGGTCCGAGGCGAGTTCCGGAAAGCCGATCGCCTCGCACAGTCGCGCGAACTGCCCATCGTTCCCGGCAGCGACGGCGAGCGGCGCGTCCCCGGTGGCGAGCAGCTGGTACGGGACGATCGACGGGTGGTCGTTGCCCATCCGGCCCGGCACCACCCCGGCGCCGAGGTACGCCTGCCCCTGGTTCGCCAGCGCCCCCTGCAACGAGGACAGCAAGTTCACCTCGACCCGGCGACCGCGCCCGGTCCGGGCCCGCTCGGTCAGGGCCGCGAGGATGCCGACCGTGGCGTCCTTCGCGGTCAGGACGTCGACGAGCGCGACGCCCGCCTTCATCGGGCCGGCGCCCGGCTCGCCGTCCGGCGCACCGGTGATGGACATGAGGCCGCCGAGGGCCTGGACGATGAAGTCGTACCCGGGCAGATCGCGGCCGCCCACGGACCCGAACCCCGAGATGGACGCGTACACGAGCCCCGGGTTCTCCTCCACGAGCGACTCGTACCCGAGTCCGAGCTTCTCGAGGCCCCCGGGCTTGAAGTTCTCCACGAGCACGTCGGCCCGCAGCGCGAGCTCCCGCGCTAGCTCAAGGTCCTGGGGGTCCGAGAGGTCCAGCTCAACGGACTCCTTGTTGCGGTTCACACTCTCGAAGTACGTTGCGCCCGTCGCCGAGAACGGAGGTCCCCAGTGCCGCGTGTCGTCGCCGGCCCCTGGCCGTTCGACCTTCACCACGCGCGCTCCGAGGTCCGCGAGCGTCATCGTGGCCAGCGGCCCCGCGAGCACCCGCGAGAAGTCCGCAACGAGGATGCCCGCCAGCGGCGAGGTCCCCGCGGGGGCCGCGGAAGTACCGGCGTCCAGCGGCGAGGTCCCCGCGGGGGCCGCGGAAGTACCCTCCGTTTTGGCCATTGCCCCCCGCGGGAGACGGTGGTTCTGTCCAAGAGCGGGGGTGCTGTCGGAGGAGCCGGCGGCGTACGACGGCGCGTGGTCGCCTTCCGCCGACAGGTTCGCCGCGTGATTCGGGCTGCTGCCCGTGGGCGGGTTGCCCGGCCCTGCGTTCACGAGAGGGCCCCGCGGATGGCCGCCTCGAGCACGTCGAGCCCTTCCTCCAGTACCTCGGCTTCGATGCCGAGTGGCGGCAGGAGCCGGATGACGTTGCCGTGCGTGCCGCAGG
This sequence comes from Sinomonas sp. P10A9, assembly GCF_041022165.1. GTDB lineage: Bacteria > Actinomycetota > Actinomycetes > Actinomycetales > Micrococcaceae > Sinomonas > Sinomonas puerhi. Next base: position 3,742,723 of record NZ_CP163302.1, on the reverse strand, counting down.
TGAGCGTCAGGACGCCGGCGGCGTTCGCGGCGGCCGCCGCAGCCTTCGCGACATCGGCGCGCGGGCCTGAGGCGTCCGCGAACTCGATGGCCATCATGGCGCCCCGTCCGCGCACGGAGACGACGCCGGCGCGGGCGGTGCCAGTGGAGGCGGGGCTCTCGGCGAAGACCCCCACGATCCCAGCAGGTGAGGCCTGCCCGGACGCGAGCCCCGCGCCGTCGTGCGCGCCATGGGCCAGCATCGGCTCGACGTGTTCCCTCACGGCCGCCTCGATGCACCGCGCGCCGGCGAGGAGCGAGCCGTCCTCGAGGAGTTCGAAGACGGCGAGCGCGGCCTCGCACGCAACGGGATTGCCCGCGTAGGTGCCGCCGAGGCCGCCAGGGTGGACGGCGTTCATGAGCTCAGCGCGGCCCGTCACGGCTGAGAGCGGAAGCCCGGCCCCGAGGGCCTTCGCGGAGAGGGTGATGTCCCCGGCGATGCCTTCGTGCTCGGACGCGAAGAGGGCTCCCGTCCGGCCCATCCCGGCCTGGATCTCGTCGATCACGAGGACGATCCCGTGCTGCGTCGCAATCTCTCGGAGCCCGGCGAGGAAGCCGGCCGCGGGGACGATGAAGCCGCCCTCGCCCTGGATCGGCTCGATGACCATCGCCGCGAATGTCTCGGCGCCCGCCCCTGCCAGGACGGACTCGACGCCGGCGAGGGCCTCGGCGACGAACGCCCCTGAATCACCCGAAGGCACGAGATGCGCGGGCGCCGTCGGGCCTCGGAAGACCGAGCCCGGGAGCGGGCCGAAGTTCAGGCTGTACGGGTTCTCCTTGGCCGTCATGGCCATCGTGAGCTGGGTACGGCCGTGGTAGGCCTCGTCGAAGACGAGGACGTTGGGCCGCCGGGTCGCCGAGCGGGCGATCTTGATCGCGTTCTCGACGGCCTCCGCGCCCGTCGAGAAGAGGGCGGTGCGCTTCTCGAAGCTGCCCGGCGTGTGCTCGTTGAGCCATGCGCAGACCTCGGTGAACGAGGAGTACTCGGTGACCATGAAGCACGTGTGCGTGAACCGGGACAGCTGCGCGGCGGCGCGCTCCGCCACCCGTGGGTTCGCGGCGCCCACGCTTGTCACAGCGATGCCGGAGGCGAAGTCGATGATGCGATTCCCGTCGACGTCGACGAGCAGCGAGCCCTCGGCGCGGTCGATGAACACCGGCAGCGTCACGCCGAAGCCCTCGGTGACGTGGCGGCGGCGCTCGGCCTCAAGCTCGCGGGATCGGGGTCCGGGCAGGGCGGTCGCGAGGCGGCGCGCGCGCTGCGGGACGTCGGCAGGTGCGACGACGGCGGTATCGGTCGTGGCGGTCATGGGTTCTCCCCCGTGGTTGAAAACGGTGTGGTCGAGGCTGAGCGTGTGGTTGAGACCACAGTAGGGACAGCCGCAGCCCGAGTCGTTGGATGATTCATCCTTTGTGAGCCTTGCAGGAGGCATTCCATCCACTACGATCTGTGAATGATCACCCTCGCCCAGCTCGCCGACGCCGCGCGCGGCGACCTTGTCCCGTACTGGCCCGTGCCGCTGCCACGGGTCGAGCTCACGGGTGTCCACGTCTCCGAGCTCGAGGATCCCACCGTGTTCCTGGACGGCGGGGAGCTCCTCCTGACGGTCGGGATGCAGCTCTCGGGAGGAGACGGCCCAGAACGCGAAGAGGCCGCGCGTGCCTACGTCGCGAGGCTCGTCAAGGGACGCGTCGCGGCGCTCGGCCTCGGCCTCGGATCGGGCCACGCCATGGTCCCGGACGAGCTCCGGGCCGCGTGCATCGAGGCCGGGCTGCCGCTCCTGACCGTGCCTCGCGAGTCGCCGTTCCTCGCGGTGTCCCGTGCGTACTGGGAGATCGTGCGGCGCGGGGGAGAGGCCGAGCTCACGGCGCTGCTCGGCCTCCAGGTCGCGCTCACCCGTGCCGCTTCGAAGGGCGACGCCGAGCCCGCCATCGTGCGCGAGCTCGCCCACGCGCTTGGCACCTGGGTGGCCTACCTCCCCGACGGTGACGCCCCGGCGTCGTGCTCGGGGCGCGGGGGGCCCGAGGACGCGCCGGCGGGTCTCCTCGACGAGCTGCGCCGCGAGGCAACGGCCCTTCGCGGGGCTGGCCGCGGCGCCACGGCGACCCTGCAGCTCTCCTGTGGCCCCGCGGCCCTCTATCCGGTCACGGACGGCGGGAGGGCCACCGCCTACTTGGCCCTGGGCCGCGGCGGTCAGCTCGCACCGGCAGAGCGGCACCTGTTCCTCACGGCCTCGACCCTGCTCGCCCATCGCGCCGCCGGGCTGCGTCGTGCCGAGGAGGAGCGTGCCCGCAGTGACGGGATGCTGGTTGCGCTGGTGCTTGCCGGGCACGACGACGCGGCCCGCCTCCTCGCCCGGCAGATGGACTGCGTCCTCCCGGAATCCGTGTACCTCGCGGTCCTGGATGCCGGTCCGAAGCGCGGCGAGTCGGCCATCGAGGCGGACGCGCTCGCCTTCGAGCTGGGTGGCCTCCTCTACGTGCTGCTGCCCACCGACGCTGCCCGGCCGCGCCTCGCGCCCGGTTCGCGCGGCGCCTGGGGCGGCCCAGTGCCGCTTCGCCGTGTCCGTGAGATGGTCGGCCAAGTGGCCGACGCCGCCGGGCAGGCTCCAGCGGGTCGCGTGGTCCGGGTGGGGCACGGACTCGAGCTTCCGGCTGACGAGTGGGCCAAGGTGCTCGCTGACGCGGGCGGCGAACTTCTGGCGACGGTCCGCGCGTATCTAGCGAACCGCGGCCAATGGGAGGCGACGGCCCGCGACCTGGGCGTGCACCGCAACTCCGTGCGGCACCGGATCGCCCGCGCTGCGGAGCTGCTCGGCGTCGACCTCGACGATCCCGACGTCGCCGCGCACCTCTGGCTCGCGCTCCGGGTGTGATGGCGGCGGGGGTCGAACGGCCCGTTGTGGACACCTGTGTGACGGACCAGACTTGGCATGGGACGGCAACACCGTCGTGGACGCCGCTTCCGAAGAGCATAGTTGAAGAATCAACTATTGATCTGTAGCTGCTCACAGCGAGGAGTTGTCATGGCAAGCATCGCCCCCCTACCCGCCCAGACCAGGTTCCAGGGCAACGACAAGCTGCTGCTGGGGATCGTGCTCGGCGTCATCACGTTCTGGCTGTTCGCGGGCACGATGGGAACCGTCGCCCCGAACATCCTTCTGGACATCAACGGAGCGTACGCGGATCCCGTCAAGAAGACGTGGGCCAACCCGTTGGTCGCCGTCGATGCCATGAACCTCGCCGTGTCGATCACCGCGCTGTTCTCCGGCATGTTCATCGTGGTCGCGGGAGGTCTGGCCGACAGGATCGGCCGCGTCAAGATCGCACTGACCGGGAACGCGCTCGGAATCCTCGGCTCGCTCCTCATCGTCTTCGCGACCGGCCCGGTGGCGCTGCCGCTCATGCTCGGAGGCCGCGCCATCCAGGGCCTCTCGGCGGCGTGCATCATGCCGGCGACCATGGCCCTCGTGAAGACGTACTGGGACGGGCCGGGACGGCAACGCGCCGTGTCGATGTGGTCGATCGGCTCGTGGGGCGGTTCGGGGCTGGCCGCGATCTTCGGCGGCTACATGTCAACGCTGGTGAACTGGCGGTGGATCTTCGTCGCCTCCATCGTCATCTCGGTCATCTCGATCCTGCTGATGTGGGGGACCCCCGAGAGCAAGGTCGCCCAGACGGGCCGGTTCACACTGGACGTCCCTGGCATCGGCGTCTTCATGGTCTCGATGCTCGCGCTCATGATCGTGCTGATCTTCGGCTCGAAGATCGGGTGGGGGTCGCCGATCACCATCGTGCTGGTCATCGTCGCCGTCGTGGGCCTCTATACCCTCGTGCGGATAGAGCGCCGGGCCAACAAGCCGTTCATCGACTTCGCACTGTTCCGGAACCGCACCTTCACCGGTGCCACGATCTCCAACTTCCTGCTCAACGGCACGATCGGCCTTCTCATCGTGACCCAGCAGCTCCTCCAGATCGGCGGCGGGATGAAGGCCTCGGACGCGGGCCTCCTGACGATCGGCTACGCCGTCGCGATCATCGCGTTCATCCGGCTGGGTGAGAAGCTCCTCCAGCGGTTCGGGCCCCGGCAGCCGATGATCTGGGGCTCCGCCATCGTGGGCGTCGCGACGCTCCTCCTGATGCCCACCAACCTCCTGCTGACGGAGTACCGCTGGCTCGCCGTCGCAGCCTACGCGCTCTTCGGCCTCGGCCTCGCCTTCTACGCGACGCCGTCCACGGACGCCGCCCTCGCCAATCTCCCCGCGGATCAGGCAGGCGCGGGAGCGGGCATCTACAAGATGGCCTCCTCGCTCGGCAGCGCGATCGGTGCCGCGATCTCCCTGGCACTCTTCACGGCCTTCAGCAGCTCCGGGGCCCAGTTCGTCGGCGACGTGCTTATCAACCAGGGCCGCACCGACAACACGGCGATCCGGCAGGCCGCCGTCGTCGCGCTCGCGTTCAATCTCGTGATGGTCATCATCGCGATTGTCTCGATCGTGGTCGCCGTGCCGAAGGGCAAGGAGTCGGTGGAGGCAGCGAAGTAGGCTTCGCGGGAAGAACCACAGGGATCAGCAGGAGCAGACGGCAGGAAGAGGAACACCATGGCATCCACCGAATCCGCAGGCCAGATCCTCGCAGGCCAGGGCGCGATCACCGGCTGGCAGGAAGACCTGTACAAGGACTTCCACAGAAATCCTGAGCTGAGCCACCACGAGGAGCGCACCGCAGGCATCATCGCGGACCAGCTCACGGGCTTCGGGCTCGAGGTCCACACGAAGGTCGGCGGCACCGGCGTCGTGGGAGTCCTCGCCAACGGCGATGGACCTACGGTGCTGCTCCGTGCCGACATAGATGCCCTGCCAGTCAAGGAGGCGACCGGCCTCGACTACGCGAGCGCCGCCGTCGCCATCGATGCTTCCGGCGGCCAGACGCCCGTCATGCATGCGTGCGGCCACGACTTCCACATGAGCAGCCTGCTCGGCGCGGCCAAGCTGTTCGCCGAACAGCGCGACGCGTGGGCCGGGACCCTGATCACACTATTCCAGCCCGCGGAGGAGCTCGGCGACGGCGCGAAGACGATGGTTGAGGGCGGTCTCACGGGGCTTGTGCCGAAGCCCGACGTCGCGCTCGCCCAGCACGTCCTCGTCCACCCCGCCGGGACGATCGGGCCCCACACAGGCCCGTTCCTCTCGATGGCGGACAGCGTCCGCGTCACGCTCCACGGGCGCGGCAGCCACGGCTCGATGCCGCACCTCTCGATCGATCCGGCGGTGCTCGCTTCGATGGTGGTGGTGCGGCTCCAGAGTGTCGTGGCCCGCGAGGTCCAGCCCGGGGAGTTCGCCGTGCTCACGGTGGGGAAGATCGCCGTCGGCGCCAAGAGCAACATCATCGACGACCACGCCGTGCTCGAGCTCAACATCCGGACGTACAGCAAGGCCATCCGCGACCAGCTCCTCGCTGCGATCGAGCGCGTCGCGAAGGCCGAGTCCGCGGCGTCGGGCTCGCCCAAAGAGCCGGATTTCGAGATCTACAACAGCTACCCGCTCACCGACAACAACGCCGACGTCACCGCGAAGGTCACGGCGGCGTTCGAGGAGTACTTCCCCGCGGAGACCGTGCAGGACTATGGACGGCAGACCGCGAGCGAGGACTTCAGCGACGTGCCCACCGCGTTCGGCACGCCGTACACCTACTGGGGTGTTGGGGGCATCGACCCTCAGGCCTACGCGGCCGCCGATGCCGCAGGCGCTGTCAGCTCGATCCCCGCGAACCACTCACCGATGTTCGCGCCCGTCATCCAGCCCACCCTCACCACCGGCACAGCTGCCCTCGTGGTCGCCGCGTCGGCGTGGCTCGGGAAGGACTGACTCGCCGGCAGGTAGATCTCACGCACGACGGCGGGCCCGCACCTTCCCGGTGCGGGCCCGCCGCGCGTAGCTCGTACCTTGAATCTAGAGCCCAGATGCGTAAAAATCTAGGTTTAGAGGATTTATCTCCCTGGCGCCACCGCAAAGTGCGGGCGCCCCGACAGAAGCAGGACCGTGGCCCCCTCGATCGCCTTCCAGTCCCAGATCTACCGGCCCCTGCCGGAGATGGAGCGCGCCGACTCGATCGTCGACCGCATCTCCAAGGCGATCACGCTCGGCATGCTGAGGGTCGGCGAGCGTCTGCCCACCGAGGCCGATCTGTCCGAGAAGTTCGGCGTCGCCGCCGCGACGCTGCGCGATGCGCTCGCCGAGCTGCGCGATCAGGGGATCGTCGAGACCCGGCGTGGCCGCAATGGCGGCACCTTCATCGTCAAGCAGCCCACGACGTCGCCCGACGAGATGCGCGTGCATCTCGCCAGCGTCTCGATCGCCGACATCAGGGACTTCGGGGACGAGCACGTAGCCGTCGCCGCTGAGACCGTACGCCTGGCCTGCGAGCGCGCCGAGCCGCACGAGGTAGAGCGGCTGCTCGAGCTGGGCCGTGCGCTCGTCTTCACCGACACGCCGGAGGGGCGCGCACAGGCCGACAGCCGCTTCCATATCGAGCTCGCCGTGACCGCCCAGTCGCCGCGGCTGACCTCGGCGGAGATCCGGCTCCAGGCCGAGTCCGTCCAGCTCCTCTGGGCGCCGCTGGCCCATGGATTCGACTCGGAGCAGGCCGCCGCGGAGCACCTCGCGCTCGTGCGTGCCGTCTCCGAAGACAGGCCCGACGACGCGCAGCGGCTCATGCGTCTCCACGTCCGGCGCGCCGTCCACCATCTCATCGACACCAAGCTTGCGCTCGAGTACAGCGCGGCCATGCCCAGCGACGACCTTGACGAGTAAAGGACCGAAGAACGCATGACTGTTGACGTGGGCCACGAGGGTGTTGCCAGGATCGCCAAGTGGTTCCAGCGGACTGGCGAGGACGTGGGCCGGCTCGCCCGCGACGTCGCCGCGGATCTCGCTGCCCGCTTGGGCGCCCGCACGAACGTCCGGCCCGGGGACCTCGCGGGCCTCGAAGGACTCTCCGCCGAGTTCCTCGACGCCCATCCCTTGGCCATCGGCGCCGGGGCGATCTTCTCGCCGGAGATCGTGTCTGACGGCGCGCGCGTCCTCGAATGGTGGGTGGCGCAGCCGGACGCCCGCCCCACGAAGCTCATCCTCGACCTCACGCCGGGTGGCCCGCGCTACTACGACTACGAGAAGCTGCCCTTCTTCACGACCGCGCTCGCCACCGGACAGCAGACCATCTGGGGGCCGTATGTGGACTATCTCGGCTCGGACGAGTACATCCTCACGCACACGGCACCGTTCGCCGTCGCCGATCGCCTCGCCGCCGTGGCCGGCTACGACATGCGCATCCGCGACCTCGAGGCCGCCATCATGCCGGCTCTTCGATCGATTCCCGGCGATGCGGCGCTCCTGAATGCCTCGGGCAGGGTGGTGATCGGCAACTCGGGCCGCTACCTGGTCGGCGAGCGCGTGCGTAGCGAGCCGAGCGACTCGGTCCTCATCCCGCTTGACGTCCCAGGGCTTGGATACACGGTGCTGACGCCGCGCTGACCCCGTGCTCATCGCGGGGGGCAGCCCAGGTTCACGTCTGGAACGGGCGACCGGATGCTTTCACGCTGGATTCCTGACGAAGCCGAGTCCTGGCGCCGTGTTCGATCAGGGTGGGAATGTAGGTCGTGATCCGACCCTCAGCCAGGGCATCGTACTCCTCCCCTACGATGCCTTCGAGACGTGGTCGCGGCACCGTCGGAAATCGGGCCGAAAGGCGCCCTGCAACGGCGCTGACAATCGCGTCCTTATCGGTCTCAGTTTCGCTCACCACGCCAGTTTGAGCGGGGGCCTCAACCAGCGTCAAGCTATCCCGCGGCGTCGAAGGCAGTCCCCAGCATCGGCGACTGTTCGGGTGGGGCCAGCGCCTCGATGACTGCCACGGCACACCGTGTCGGGCATCATCCGCGCGGACTCCGACGGTTCACGTTCATCATGTACGGTGGCCCCGTGGAAGCGCTGGCGGAGGCTCCCGGCCATGCTGCCGCCCTTGGAGCGACGTTGACCGAGAGCGGCGCGGACTTCGCGCTTCTCTCCACGACAGCGGACGCGGTCGATCTGTGCCTGTTGGACGAGTCCGGGGCCGAGACCCGGTACCCGATGTCGGCGGACCGCGGGCTCTGGACCGTGCGTGTGCCAGGGGTCCGCGCGGGTCAGCGGTACGGTTACCGCGTCGATGGACCCTGGGACCCGAACAGGGGCCTGCGCCATAATCCCCACAAGCTCCTGCTGGACCCTTACGCCAAGGCTATCGACGGCCGGCTCCGCTGGGGGCCCGAGATGTATGCCTTCGACCTCACCGACCCGTCCAAGCCGGACCGCGCGGACAACCGGGACAAGACGTTCGTGTCCGTCGTCGTCGACACCGCCTACGACTGGGGAAAGGAGACTCGCCCCAGGACCCCGTTCAACAGGACGGTGATCTACGAGGCCCACGTCAAGGGCCTGACGAAGCTGCATCCGGACGTCCCCGTCCAGCACCGCGGAACCTATGCCGGGCTTGCCCATCCGTCGGTCGTGGCACACCTCAAGCGGATCGGCGTGACGGCTGTGGAACTCCTGCCCGTCCAGCAGTTCGTCAACGACGAGCCTCGCGACGGCAGGTCGAACTACTGGGGCTACAACCCCATCGCGTACTTCGCGCCCCACAACGCGTATGCGGCCGCATGTGCCGGCAGAGACCCTTCCCCGGCCACCGGACGCGGCCCCGAACGCCGGGCAGCACCATGTGGCGGACAGGTCGCGGAGTTCAAGGACATGGTCAAGACCCTCCACGAGGCCGGCATCGAGGTGTTCCTCGACGTGGTCTACAACCACTCCGGCGAAGGCGGAGCCGACGGCCCCAATCTGTGCTTCCGCGGGATCGACAACGCGGCCTACTACCATCTCGTCCCGGGCGATGAGGCCAACTACGAGGACTACACGGGGACCCACAACACCCTCAACGTGGGGTCTCCGACGGTCCTGCGCATGGTGATGGACTCGCTCCGCTATTGGGTGCAGGAAATGCACGTGGACGGCTTCCGATTCGACCTCGCCCCGGCGCTGGCCCGCGCGTCCGAGCGGGTCGATATGCTGTCCACCCTTCTCGAACTGATGGACTCCGACCCGGTGCTCGAAGGGATCAAGCTGATCGCCGAACCATGGGACCTCGGCCCCGACGGCTACCAGCTCGGCAACTTTCCTCCCCGATGGGTTGAGTGGAACGGCAGGTTCCGCGACGTCGTCCGAGACTTCTGGCGGGGCAAGCCGGGGGTCGTGGCCGAGCTCGCCAAGCGCTTGACAGGCTCCGCAGACCTCTACCAGGACGACGGCCGGCAACCCAGCGCGTCCGTGAACTTCGTGACGGCCCACGACGGCTTCACGTTGCGGGACCTCGTCTCCTACAACAGCAAGCACAACGCGGCGAACGGGCAGGGGGACAGCGACGGCGAGTCCGATAACCATTCCTGGAACTGCGGTATTGAGGGACCCACCCAGGACCCCGAGATCACCGCGCTCCGCGCACGCCAGACGCGCAACCTGATGATCAGCTGCGTCCTGGCCCAGGGAGTCCCCATGCTGCGCCACGGAGACGAACTAGGCCATACCCAGGAAGGCAACAACAATGCCTACTGCCAGGACAACCCGATCTCCTGGATTGACTGGGCCTCGGCCGACGAAGACCTCATCGCGTTCACCTCGAAGCTCGTTCGGCTTCGCCACGACTACCCCGTGTTCCGGCGGCGAACCTTCTTCGACGGAAGGCCCGTGGCCCCGGCAGAGGGCATTCGGCTCCCTGACATCCTGTGGCTCAACGCGGACGGAACGCCGCGGACAGAGAACGAGTGGGGCGAGTCCTGGAGCAAGTCCTTGGCCTGCTACCTGAGCGGGAAGGCCGTGCGGACCCGCCCGAACGAACCCGAGAACGACTTCCTCGTCGTGCTCAACGCATCCTCCCGGTCCGTACTCCACCGGGCCCCGAATGAGTACTTCCCGGCAGAGTGGGAGGTCGTCCTGACAAGCTGGGACGGCCCGGTACCGACGCGGATTCTGGCCGGCAGCTCATACAGCGTGCCCGGACGCACCGCCTGGGTCCTCCGGTCCATAGCGGAGCCGGCGACCAGTTGACAAAGGGGCCGCCGTCGCGCGTCCTGACACGCACGACGACGGCCCCTGGCTGACGTGCCCGGCTCGCCTCAGCGGTGCGCGGGTTCCCTCACCAGCGTGCGGGCACCGGCAGCCGCACGGGCCTGGGCGACGAACGCCGCGAACAGCGCGCGCCGGTCTTCGGCAGGGCCGTCGGGGTCCTCGGGCGGCCACGCTGTCGCCGAATGCAAAAAATATAAACATGGATGATTTCTCAGCGCAAGACCCTGACTGACTGCGCCACTCCATGACGTCGCGTCTCCCGACGGCCGGGTCTGTCCGGGCGGCTCTCATAGGTGGCTGGGCCGAAGATGACTCGCGTGACCCGTAGCTATCCAGGTTTAGATATGAAGACACAGGATTTACATTGGGCAGCCACAGAGGATTGCTTCATTCCATGCCGCACATCGATCGGCGTGCAGGGCAGGGCAAGAGGATGAACCGCACAGGCAGTGATCCCAAGCCGGTACGGTTCGTCCATCGCGCCATGCGACCAGGATCGCGCATCCTGACGGGGCACTGTGATCGGCACCACGTCGATCGCCCCGTATGGAACGGAGATCCGCATGCAGGCACCTGACAACCTGGCTGCGCCCCACCGAGATGATTCAGCCGCCGATACCCTCGCGAGCCGGACAGCGGAGTCCGAGACCCGCGCGAGGCTCAGGCCGCGGCACCTGACCATGATCGCCCTCGGCGGCATCATCGGAGCGAGCCTCTTCGTGGGCTCAGGCTCGGTGATCCGCACAGTGGGCCCCGCCGCGCTCCTCTCGTACGCGATCGGCGGCGCCCTCGTGGTGCTCGTCATGCGGATGCTCGGCGAGATGTCCACAAACCGCCCCGTCGTGGGCTCCTTCATGGAGTACGCCCGGGACGGCCTCGGCAACTGGGCCGGGTTCACGATCGGCTGGCTCTACTGGTACTTCTGGGTCGGCGTCGTGGCCTTCGAGGCCGTCGTCGTCGGCCGGATCTTCCACGAGTGGTTCCCGAGCGTCCCCGACTGGACGTTCGCGCTCGCGGGCATGCTGGTCTTCACCTTCACGAACCTCATGTCCCTGCGCTCGTTCGGCGAGACTGAGTTCTGGCTCGCGTCCATCAAGGTCACCACCATCGTCGTGTTCCTCGGCGTCGGCACCCTCTACGTCCTCGGCATCATCCCCGGCTCAACGGGATCCCTCTCGAACATCACGGACCACGGGTTCATGCCCTTCGGCTGGACCGCGGTGCTCAACGGCGTCGCCGTCGTGATCTTCAGCTACTTCGGCACGGAGATCGTCACGATGGCCGCGGCCGAGTCCGACCAGCCGGCCAAGGGCGTCGCGAAGGCCACCAACACAGTGGTCTGGCGCATCCTGCTCTTCTATGTCGGCTCGGTCGCCATCCTGCTCATGGTGGTCCCGTGGGACGAGCTCCCGGCCAAGGTGAGCCCCTTCGCCTTCGCCTTCGGCCGCTTCGGGCTCCCCGGCGCCGAGCAGGTGATGAACGCCGTCGTGCTCACCGCCGCGCTCTCGGTGCTCAACTCCGGCCTGTACTCCGGCTCGCGCATGCTGTTCGCGCTCTCGAAGCACGGCTACGCGCCGCGATGGGTCGAGGACCGCAACCGCGCGGGGGTGCCGTGGAAGGCGATCCTGCTGTCGACCGTCGTGGGCTACGCGGCCATCGGCGCGAATTACGTGGCCCCGAAGGACGTCTTCGACTTCATCATGAACTCCGCGGGCTGCGTCGCGCTCTTCGTCTACGCGTTCGTGGCCGTGACCCAGTGGCGTCTGCGCAACCGCATGAGCGCCGACGAGCGGGCGGGCCTCAAGCTCAAGATGTGGCTGCACCCCTGGCTCAACGCCGTGGTCCTCGCCGCCGTGGGGCTCATCGTGATTGTCATGGCCTTCGACCCGGAGGCCGCCCCGCAGGTCTGGCTCAGCCTCGGTGCGCTCGCCCTGCTCCTCGTCGTGTACCCGTTCGTTCGGCGTCGTGCCGAGCGTGGCGGCAGGGCAGATCGGACCGCCTCCGTCGCGAGCTCGGCGGACGACGCCGAGCTGTCGCCTTCCGTGGAGCACGTCGCCTGACGCTTCGCTGAGCATGTGAACCAAGGGCGGCGGCACCCCCATCGGGATGCCGCCGCCCTTCGCGCGTTGACGAGGAGCGGGGCGGTTGGCGAGATCGCGATCCGCAGCCGAACCGCTCCCCGGCGGCGCTGGGGCCGGGTTTGCGGATTGCGCGCTGCCTCACCGGATGCGGCGGCGCAGGTCCGCCTTCGTGCTGTGCCCCTCGGGGCGGGGGGCGATCCACGGGCCGGTCCCCTCGGAAGGATCGAGCACCCCGGCCTCGAGCCAAGTGAATTCCCCGGCGAGGACGCGGCGCGCGAGGTGCCGGTCGGCGTCGTCCGTGTTGTCCCACAGCGCGTTGAAGAGCGCCTCGACGCGGCGGCGCGACTGCTCGCAGAACGCCTCCGCGAGGTCGCGGGCCGTGTCGGCACCATCGGCGCCGACGATCCGCAGGTGCTCGGACCAGCTGCACGCGGCCGCCATCGCGAAGAGCTCTGCGCCGATGTCGACGATGCGCCCCAGGAAAACCTGCCGGCGCTCGAGGGCGGTCTGCCAGCGGCCCATGCCGGCGAAGGTGTGCCGCGCGAGCCGGCGCGAGGCACGCTCGATGTAGCGCAAGTGCTTCCCGAGCGCGCCGAACTCCCGATAGGCACGCGGGTCGTTGCCCTCGCCGGCGAGGAGCTTGGGCAGCCACTTGGCGTAGAAGCCCGAGGCGTCCTTCGCGGCGCGGGCCTTCTCGGCGAACGTCGCGTCCGCGCGCGCGAGGTCCCCGGCGGCCGCCAGATGGGCGTCCACCGCCTCGCGGGCGATGAGCAGCCGCATGATCTCCGTGGACCCCTCGAAGATCCGGTTGATGCGCAAGTCCCGCACGAGCTGCTCGGCCGGGACCGCGCGCTCGCCGCGGGCACGCAGCGACTCGGCCGTCTCATAGCCGCGGCCGCCACGGATCTGCAGGAGCTCGTCCGCGATGGTGTAGGACATCTCAGAGGTCCAGAGCTTCGCAAGCGCCGCCTCGATGCGCACGTCCTTCATGCCTGCCTCGGCGGTCGCGGCGTACACCTCGAAGACCGCCTCGAGGGCGAAGGAGGTTGCGGCGATGAACGCGATCTTGCTGGCAACGGCCTCGTGCTCGCCGATCGGCTGCCCCCATTGGACGCGCGCGGCGGACCACTCGCGGGCGATCTTGAGGGACCACTTCCCGCCGCCTGCGCACAGCGCGGGGATCGAGAGGCGGCCTGTGTTGAGGGTCGTGAGCGCGATCTTGAGCCCCTGTCCCTCGCGGCCCACGCGGTTCGCGGCCGGCACCCGCACGCCGTCGAACCTCGTGACGCCGTTTTCGAGGCCCTTGAGCCCCATGAAGGAGTTGCGGTTCTCGACGGTGATTCCGGGAGAGTCCATCTCGACGACGAACGCCGTGATGCCGCCCTTGCCGGCAGGAACGGTGTCTGGTGCCGCGCCGGCGGCCTCATGCGGGAGCACCTTGGCCATGATGACCACGAGCTCCGCGATGACCCCGTTCGTGGTCCACAGCTTCGACCCGTTGAGGGTGTAGCTCTGACCGTCCGCGGACAGCTGCGCGGTCGTCGTGAGACGCGCGGGGTCCGAGCCCACGTCTGGCTCCGTGAGGAGGAACGCGGTGACGGCGCCCGCGGCACACCGGGGGAGGAATTCCTGCTTCTGCTCGGCCGAGCCGAACATCTTCACCGGCTCCGGCACGCCGATCGACTGGTGCGCCGAGAGCAGCGCACCGATGGACGGGTGCACCGACCCCAGGAGCATGAGGGCGCGCCCATAGTACGCGAGCGGGAGCCCGAGCCCGCCGTACTCCACGGGGATCTTCATCCCGAACGCGCCGATGTCGGCGAGCGAGCGGAGGTACTCGTCGGGAATCCGGTCCTCGGCCTCGATGCGTGAGCCGTCCATCGTCCGGGCGAGCTCCTCAAGGCTGCGGAGGAAGGCATCGCCACGCTCGACGTCCCCCGCCGAGGACTCGGGGACCGGGTGGATGAGGTCCCACTGGAAGTCCCCGAGGTAGAGGGCCTTGGCGAAGCTCGGCCGCTCCCATTCCGTCTGGCGGCTGGCCTCCATGACGGCGCGGGACTCCTCCGGGCCAGACGGTTTGCGGGCTGGCTCGGCGGGGAGAGGTCCGGCGGGTGAAGGATCGTTCGTGAGAGGTCCAGCGGTGGTAGACGGGGCCGAGGCGGCGGCCGGGCCGATATCCGTGGTCATGGCGGTTCCCTTCGCGTCCCGGGGCCGCCGCGGGCTGGTGACCCTTGAGCTCTTTTTTCATGGTACTCCGAGTACCTACTGGCGGGTAGGCCTAAAGTCCCTCGGCGAGCGACGCGAGCGCAGACGCGCACGCGTCCGGGGCCTCCCACTGCACCATGTGGCCGGCGTCCGGGACCGTCGTCAGCGACCAGTCCGGGTGGGCCGCGAGGAGGCGTTCGACGTCCTCGGGCGGGCGCGTGCAGTCATTCGCTCCCAGCACGACGGCGACTGGCCCGGTGAGCGTCTCGGTCACCCCGGGCTGCACCCCGCCGAGCGCAGCCCGTAGGGAGCCGCGCAGCACGGGTCCGGGCACGCCGAAGGCCGTCTTGAGCTCGGCGGCGAGCCCTGGATCCTCCGGGACTGTGCCGTACCAGGCCGCCAGGCACGCCTCGATCGCCTCGCGTGAGGGTGGGCCCTCGGACCCCAGGAACATTCTCGAGAGGCGCTCGGCCGTCGCGGCGCCCGGGGGTACGGGAACCATCCCGACGAACGCCACGGCGGTCACGAGCTCGGGTCGGAGCGCGGCAACGGTCGCCGCCACGGACCCGCCCAGAGAATGGCCGGCCAAGACGGCGGGTGAGCCGGCACGCTCGAGAACGCGTGCGACGTCGTGCGCGGCGGCCTCGAGGGTCCAGGCTCGCTCCAGAAGACGCGACGGGTCAGATCCGTATCCGAGGAGCTCGGGGACCACTACGTCGTGCCCCGCCGCGGTGAGTCGCTCCGCCACAGCCCTCCAGGTCGCGGTCGGGCACGCCCAGCCGTGCAGGAGGACGAACGGCGCGGCGGCGGTCATGCGCCAACGATAGCCACCGCAGCGAATCACCGACCAGCGTCCGACTCTGCGGCGCACGACGCCGGTCCCGCGCCTGTGCTCGCTTTCCGGATTCCGCGTGGACTGCTTGACTGGCGCCATGACAGATTCCCCCGAATCCGAATCCGAATCCGAATCCGAATCCACTGAATCCCGTGTCGTGGCCTACGAGCGCGTGGTCAACGCGCCCGCTGCTGCCATCTTCGAGCTCATCGCTGACCCTGCGGCCCAACCCCGCTGGGACGGCAACGAGAACCTTCGCGAGGCACCGACCGGCCAGCGCGTCACCGCGGTGGGCGATGTCTTCACCATGACCCTCACGAAGGACGCGGTCCGTGAGAACCACGTGGTCGAATTCGAGGAGGGCCGCCGCATCGCATGGATGCCTGCGGAGGGGGGCAGGTCCCCGATCGGCCAGCTGTGGCGATGGGAGCTCGAGCCGCGCGGCGAGGCGCAGACGCTCGTGCGCCACACCTACGACTGGACCCGGCTGGAGGACCCGCAGCGTCTCCCGCGCGCCCGCGCGACGACGGCCGACAAGCTCCAGGCATCCGTGGATCGGCTGGCGGCGCTCGCGGAACAGGAAGCGTAGACAGCAGTAAGACAGCAGGAGGGGCAGACGGCAGGACACGCGAAAGGCGGCCGGCCAGATCAGATCTGGCCGGCCGCCTGCCGGGCCTGGCGTGGTGCGGGGAGGCTCAGACGGCCGGGAGGAACTTCAGGGCCGAGTTCCACTGGTAGGCGGGGAGCGCCTCGTTGGCGGAGAGCAAGATGTTCAGGAAACCGGTCTGCTCGAGCTGCTGGGCGCGACGCAGCGGGCCGACCTCGACCGGGTTGAGGCTCGCGGCGGAGGCGAAGTCGGAGACGGCCTTGACGGCAGTCTCGTCGTCGCCGGCGATGAGGACGTCGAGCTGCTGCCCGGAGACGGCGCCGGAGACGAGCGTGCCGCCGAACGTCGTGTTGAACGCCTTGACGACCTTGGCCGGGGTGACCTTCTGGAGTTCCTCGGCGGCGGAGGTGCCGGCAGGGACGGCCAGACCGTCGAAGGTCGAGAAGTCGACGGGGTTCGTGATGTCCACGTAGACCTTGCCCGCGAGCGAATCGCCGTACTGGGTCGCGATGGTCTTGGAGGCGTCGAAGTAGATGGCCGGGATCACGATGGAGCCGTCGATCGGGTCGCCGACCACGCCGGTGGTGAACGTGCCGCCGAGCTCGGAAGCGATCGCCTCTGCCTTGGCCTTGTCCTCGTGGGCCAGGAGCTGCACGCTCTTGCCGGCGGCCACGGCGCGGGACGCGAGACCGCGGGCCATGTTGCCGGTGCCGATGATAGTGATGTCGCTCATGTGGTTCTTCTTTCCAAAGAGGCGGGACAGGAAGCTCACTGCTCGGGCTTTCGTCGTCGGGCTGGCCTTCTCGGCCTTTACTTGAAGTTACAACTAAGCGGGGAGCCGATCTATTCCCCGCGTCGATGGCCGGGCGCAAGAACTTGACGTGTAGGTTTTTTCCTACGTAATGTCGACTCATGCCCCGCCAGAGCAAGGAGACCCCCACGGACCATGTGTTCGCGGCGCTCGCGCACCCCGTGCGCAGGGATCTCCTCGCCGCGCTCCTCGACGGTGCGCAGACCGCGCAAGCGCTCGCGGACCGCTACGAGATGGCCCGCCCGAGCGTCGCCGAACACCTCAAGGTGCTGCGCGGCGTCGGACTCGTGGACGAGCGGCAGGCCGGCCGCCATCGCTACTACTCCCTCACCCCCGAACCGCTCCGGCTCCTGCGCGTGTGGCTCGAACCCTACGAGCAGTTCTGGCGTGGACGGGTCCCGCGCCTTGCAGCTCTCCTGCAGAAGGACAAGGACAAGGACAAGGACAAGGACAAGGACTATGACTGACACGACTGACGCCGCAAGCGCCGAGAACCCCACCGAAGTACGCGTAGCGGACTTCCTTGCCGAACCGCCCGCCGCCGTCTGGCGCGCCCTCACCACGCCGGAGCTCCTCGCGGAGTGGCTCATGCCCAACGACTTCGCGCCCGTGGTCGGCCACCGCTTCCACTTCCGCACCGAGCCCATTCCCGCGACGCGCTTCTCCGGGGTCATCGCGTGCGAGGTCCTCGAGCTCCGCGAACCCGAGCTGCTCGTCATCTCGTGGGCGGACGAGTCGGAGGAAAACGACATGGCGACGACGGTCACCTTCCGGCTCGAGGCGCACGACGGCGGCACTCGCCTTACCGTGGTCCAGGCCGGCTACCGCGCGGGTCACTCCGGTGACCAGATGGCACGCCGGATCATGGGCGGCGGCTGGGGCGGTAGGATTGTCCCGCGGCTCAAGGAAGTCTTGGGTCGCGAGGTTCTGGGTCGCGAGGCCCGCTGATTTGCGGCTCCTGCGCGCGGCGCCTAGTATTTAAGGCTGTCGTATGCAGTGGAGTCCACTCTCGGCACTGAAGTCACCGTATTGCCCGCGGCGAGGAACTTCGGCTGGTTCTCACCCCGCCTGGTCACCCTCCGGAAAGCTGCAGAACGAACGGTGCATCGAGGTGGCGGGACGCATCTGCGGACCGCCATTTTTACTGCAACTGTTTGACTACACCTTGGAGGAGCGAAACATGGCAGCACATTGCCAGGTGACCGGGGCATCGCCCTCGTTCGGTCACAGCATTTCCCACTCGCACCGCCGCACCAAGCGTCGGTTCGATCCGAACATCCAGAAGAAGCGCTACTGGGTCCCGTCCCTGCGCCGCAACGTCACCCTGACCGTTTCGGCCCGCGGCATCAAGACCATTGACGTCCGCGGCATCGACTCCGTGGTAGCCGAGCTGCTTGCGAAGGGTGTGAAGCTCTGATGGCCAAGAAGGACAAGGACGTACGTCCGATCATCAAGCTCAAGTCCACGGCTGGTACGGGCTACACCTACGTGACCCGCAAGAACCGCCGTAACGACCCCGATCGTCTTGTCATGAAGAAGTACGATCCGGTCGTCCGCAAGCACGTCGACTTCCGAGAGGAGCGCTAAACACATGGCCAAGAAGTCCAAGATTGCCCGCAACGAGCAGCGCAAGGCCATCGTTGAGCACTACGCCGCGAAGCGCGCCGAGCTGAAGAAGACCCTCGTCGACGAGAACGCGACGGACGAGGCACGCGAGGCCGCACGCCTCGGCCTGCAGAAGCTGCCCCGCAATGCTTCGCCGGTCCGCCTTCGCAACCGCGACCAGATCGACGGGCGCCCGCGCGGCACGTTCCAGAAGTTCGGCATCTCCCGCGTCCGCTTCCGCGACATGGCGCACAAGGGTGAGCTTCCGGGCGTCACCAAGTCGTCCTGGTAAGCCTCAGCTGACCACCGTCCAAAGGGGCGGCACCCACCACGGGTGCCGCCCCTTTGGCGTCTGCGGTGGTTGAGCAGAGTCTCACGCATGCGCCGGCCCGATGCTGGCGCAATTCCGCTGGAGGTGATGCGATGGGGCCGTGCAAAGTGTGTACCCGGGCGTCTTCCGACTCCAGAGCAGTTTCGGCTCGAACACCTATGTGGTGCGTGCCGGATCGAGCACTGCCGTGATCGATCCTGGGCTGGCGTTGAACGCCGGGCGCATCGTCGAGGAGTTGCGGGAGGCTGGCCTCCTTGGGTCCGTGACCCACATCCTCTTGACCCACCACGATTTTGACCACGTAGGTGCCGCGCCTCGCCTTCAGGATGAGACGGGCGCTGTGGTCAGGATCGGCGCTGCTGATGCCGAGGTGCTTGCGGGCAAGCGGACAGCAGGAACGTGGCCCCGTCAGCTCATGGCACGGGTGCCGGCCCGGCGGCTGAACGGCCCCATCCGGGGAATCGCCGGCGCCGAGGAAGTGTTCCCAGGCGTCACATCTGTTCCAACGCCCGGTCACACGGACGGGCATGTGGCCTTCCTTGCCGGCGAGGTCCTCTTCGCCGGCGACGCCATCCGTGCCAAGTCCACTCGGTCGCCGGGTGGGGCGGAGATCATCCAGTTCCGACTCTTCCCGCAGGCCCTCACGAATGATCGCGCGGAAGCGGTCCGATCGGCAGAGATCCTCCGCGGTCTTGACGCGCGGTGGCTGTGCCCCGGCCACGGTCGCGTTCGGGAGATGGCGGCGTAGGCGAGACATCGCTGCACTCGGTGAGAAGAGCGGTGGGGGTCGGGCGGCAGGGCGAGGAGAGCCCCGGGAGGGGGTCGGGCGGCAGTGCGCGGAGAGTGGCTGCCAGACATGGCGAGGGGCGGGCCCCAGTGCCGGGGCGGCGGCGACACGCCCGGGGGACGGCCGATTTGCCCAGCGCACCCCATCCCGGTAAAGTCTTCTGAGTCGCCGGGACCGCCGCGGAAACGCGGAGGGCAAGGGCGGCCAAACCCCAATCAAACCGGCCGGAAACGGAAGCGCTGACGCGTCTTCGAAAGCGGTGGGCAGGGACTTTAGAAACCGAAGCGAATTCCGATAAAGGAATTTGTGCGGGAAGAGAAGCTCTGGTAGGTTTGAGAAGTTGCTCCGCGGGGATGTGAACGGCTCGAAGTCGGGTTGGGATCGTTACGTGTGGGGGCCTGTTGTTTGAGAACTCAATAGTGTGCCAAGTTTTGTTGATGCCGTTTTTTTGGTGTCTTTTGCCCGGTGCTGTGCCGCCCCTGTGGTGTGGTGCCGGGTGTTGATGCCGGATCATTTTCTGTCGGCCTGGCTGCCTTATTTTCCTGGGGTGCCGGGTCGGCGTGTTTTTTGACGGAGAGTTTGATCCTGGCTCAGGATGAACGCTGGCGGCGTGCTTAACACATGCAAGTCGAACGATGATGCCCAGCTTGCTGGGCTGATTAGTGGCGAACGGGTGAGTAACACGTGAGCAACCTGCCCTTGACTCTGGGATAAGCCTGGGAAACTGGGTCTAATACCGGATATGACCCCTTTGCCGCATGGTGGGGGGTGGAAAGCCTTGTGCGGTCTTGGATGGGCTCGCGGCCTATCAGCTTGTTGGTGGGGTGATGGCCTACCAAGGCGACGACGGGTAGCCGGCCTGAGAGGGTGACCGGCCACACTGGGACTGAGACACGGCCCAGACTCCTACGGGAGGCAGCAGTGGGGAATATTGCACAATGGGCGGAAGCCTGATGCAGCGACGCCGCGTGGGGGATGACGGCCTTCGGGTTGTAAACCCCTTTCAGCAGGGAAGAAGCGCAAGTGACGGTACCTGCAGAAGAAGCGCCGGCTAACTACGTGCCAGCAGCCGCGGTAATACGTAGGGCGCGAGCGTTATCCGGAATTATTGGGCGTAAAGAGCTCGTAGGCGGCTTGTCGCGTCTGCTGTGAAAGCCCGGGGCTCAACCCCGGGTCTGCAGTGGGTACGGGCAGGCTGGAGTGCAGTAGGGGAGACTGGAATTCCTGGTGTAGCGGTGAAATGCGCAGATATCAGGAGGAACACCGATGGCGAAGGCAGGTCTCTGGGCTGTTACTGACGCTGAGGAGCGAAAGCATGGGGAGCGAACAGGATTAGATACCCTGGTAGTCCATGCCGTAAACGTTGGGCACTAGGTGTGGGGGCCATTCCACGGTTTCCGCGCCGCAGCTAACGCATTAAGTGCCCCGCCTGGGGAGTACGGCCGCAAGGCTAAAACTCAAAGGAATTGACGGGGGCCCGCACAAGCGGCGGAGCATGCGGATTAATTCGATGCAACGCGAAGAACCTTACCAAGGCTTGACATGTGCCGGACGGTCCCAGAGATGGGGCTTCCCTTCGGGGCCGGTTCACAGGTGGTGCATGGTTGTCGTCAGCTCGTGTCGTGAGATGTTGGGTTAAGTCCCGCAACGAGCGCAACCCTCGTTCCATGTTGCCAGCACTTCGGGTGGGGACTCATGGGAGACTGCCGGGGTCAACTCGGAGGAAGGTGGGGACGACGTCAAATCATCATGCCCCTTATGTCTTGGGCTTCACGCATGCTACAATGGCCGGTACAAAGGGTTGCGATACTGTGAGGTGGAGCCAATCCCAGAAAGCCGGTCTCAGTTCGGATTGGGGTCTGCAACTCGACCCCATGAAGTCGGAGTCGCTAGTAATCGCAGATCAGCAACGCTGCGGTGAATACGTTCCCGGGCCTTGTACACACCGCCCGTCAAGTCACGAAAGTCGGTAACACCCGAAGCCGGTGGCCCAACCCCTTGTGGGGGGGAGCCGTCGAAGGTGGGACTGGCGATTGGGACTAAGTCGTAACAAGGTAGCCGTACCGGAAGGTGCGGCTGGATCACCTCCTTTCTAAGGAGCCCCTCGCACTGTTCGGTGCCGGCCTGCATGGGCTGGTGCCGGTGGTGCCAGGCGAGAGCCCGTTTCGTGCCCGTTCGTGGTGCGGCGGGTGCTCATGGGTGGAACATCGGCAGGATTCGTGGCCCGTGCCCTGTGCGCGGTGCCCCGGGCAAGTACGCTCCGGCCCCCTCTTGGGGGGTGCTGGTGCTGGAACGCCGGGGGTGCTGTTGCGCAGGGGTGGGGTCCTTGGCACACTGTTGGGTCCTGGGACAGCAGTCCCCGCGCCCTCCTTCCCGGCCCCTGCCGTCCTCCTCCTGTCCCCCCTTGTTGTGGGGTGGCTGGTGGGGGCGGGGGTGCCGGGTGTGGGGGGTGTGTGGTGCCCGCCTTCCCCTGGCAGCCGCCTGTTCGGCGGTGTGTGGGGGTTGTGGGGGTTGTTGTTTGAGAACTGTATAGTGGACGCGAGCATCTAGCAATTTCGTCTTTCGAGACGGATTTATTTTTTTGCTGTAGGACAGCGTGCGCGCCGTTTGTGGCGTGTGTGTGTCCTTGGTTTCTTTGCGTGTTGAAGTTTCCAAGGGCGCACGGTGGATGCCTTGGCATCGGGAGCCGATGAAGGACGTGGGAATCCGCGATAGGCCTGGGGGAGTCGATAACCGGACTTTGATCCCAGGGTCTCCGAATGGGGGAACCCCGCCGCACTTGATGCGGTGACCCGCCGTTGAACGCATAGACGGTGTGGAGGGAACGCGGGGAAGTGAAACATCTCAGTACCCGCAGGAAGAGAAAACAACAGTGATTCCGTCAGTAGTGGCGAGCGAACGCGGATGGGGCCAAACCGTGCGTGTGTGATACCCGGCAGGGGTTGCGCGCATGGGGTTGTGGGGCCTTGCTTCGACTGTCTGCCGGCGGTCGGGGGTGTGGTGCAGTGGTGTAGGCGAACGGTCTTGAACGGCCGGCCGGAGAGGGTGTGAGTCCCGTAGCCGCAATGCCAGCTGCCGCCCTTGCGAGTGTCCCCAAGTAGCACGGGGCCCGAGGAATCCCGTGTGAATCTGTCAGGACCACCTGATAAGCCTGAATACTACCCGATGACCGATAGCGGACTAGTACCGTGAGGGAAAGGTGAAAAGTACCCCGGGAGGGGAGTGAAACAGTACCTGAAACCGTGCGCCTACAAACCGTCAGAGCGGGCCTGCTCCCGTGATGGCGTGCCTTTTGAAGAATGAGCCTGCGAGTCAGTGCCACGTCGCGAGGTTAACCCGTGTGGGGGAGCCGTAGCGAAAGCGAGTCTGAACAGGGCGTTCAGTGGCGTGGTCTGGACCCGAAGCGGAGTGATCTACCCATGGCCAGGTTGAAGCGACGGTAAGACGTCGTGGAGGACCGAACCCACTTCAGTTGAAAATGGAGGGGATGAGCTGTGGGTAGGGGTGAAAGGCCAATCAAACTCCGTGATAGCTGGTTCTCCCCGAAATGCATTTAGGTGCAGCGTTGCGTGTTTCTTGCCGGAGGTAGAGCTACTGGATGGCCGATGGGCCCCACAAGGTTACTGACGTCAGCCAAACTCCGAATGCCGGCAAGTGAGAGCGCAGCAGTGAGACTGCGGGGGATAAGCTTCGTAGTCGAGAGGGAAACAGCCCAGACCACCGGTTAAGGCCCCCAAGCGTGTGCTAAGTGGGAAAGGATGTGGAGTTGCGAAGACAACCAGGAGGTTGGCTTAGAAGCAGCCACCCTTGAAAGAGTGCGTAATAGCTCACTGGTCAAGTGATTCCGCGCCGACAATGTAGCGGGGCTCAAGCACACCGCCGAAGCCGTGGCAGTCCCACGATACCCAAGCCGTCATGGTTCAGGGGTGGGGCTGGGTAGGGGAGCGTCGTGCGGGCAGTGAAGCCCCGGAGTGATCCAGGGGTGGAGGCCGCACGAGTGAGAATGCAGGCATGAGTAGCGAAAGACGGGTGGGAAACCCGTCCGCCGGATGATCAAGGGTTCCAGGGTCAAGCTCATCTGCCCTGGGTAAGTCGGGACCTAAGGCGAGGCCGACAGGCGTAGTCGATGGACAACGGGTCGATATTCCCGTACCGGCGAAGGACCGCCCATGCCGGACAGCCGATGCTGACCGCCCGAGCCCCACGCCGTGCCTCCTTCGGGAGGCGCACTGTGGGGGGAGCGCGGGGACCAGAGCTGCGAGGCAAGCGTATTAACAGGTGTGACGCAGGAAGGCAGCCCGGCCAGGCGATGGTAGACCTGGTCCAAGGATGTAGGGCGCGCGGCCGGCAAATCCGCCGCGCACGAAGCCTGAGATCCGACGGGACCCCCTCACGGGGGGATCGGGTGATCCTATGCTGCCTAGAAAAGCATCGACGCGAGGTCCCAGCCGCCCGTACCCCAAACCGACACAGGTGATCAGGTAGAGAATACCAAGGCGATCGAGAGAATCACGGTCAAGGAACTCGGCAAAATGCCCCCGTAACTTCGGGAGAAGGGGGACCCGGGCCCACATCCGCACGCGCTGCGGGGAAGGGGCCTAGGTCGCAGAGACCAGGGGGAAGCGACTGTTTACTAAAAACACAGGTCCGTGCGAAGTCGCAAGACGATGTATACGGACTGACTCCTGCCCGGTGCTGGAAGGTTAAGAGGACCCGTCAGCCGCGAGGCGAAGCGGAGAATTCAAGCCCCAGTAAACGGCGGTGGTAACTATAACCATCCTAAGGTAGCGAAATTCCTTGTCGGGTAAGTTCCGACCTGCACGAATGGAGTAACGACTTCCCCGCTGTCTCGACCGTGAACTCGGCGAAATTGCACTACGAGTAAAGATGCTCGTTACGCGCAGCAGGACGGAAAGACCCCGAGACCTTCACTATAGTTTGGTATTGGTGTTCGGAGCGGCTTGTGTAGGATAGGTGGGAGACTGTGAAGGGGGCACGCCAGTGCCCGTGGAGTCATCGTTGAAATACCACTCTGGTCGCTTTGGACACCTGAACCTCGGCCCGTGATCCGGGCCAGGGACAGTGCCTGACGGGTAGTTTAACTGGGGCGGTTGCCTCCCAAAGAGTAACGGAGGCGCCCAAAGGTCCCCTCAGCCTGGTCGGCAACCAGGTGGCGAGTGCAAGTGCACAAGGGGGCTTGACTGTGAGACAGACATGTCGAGCAGGGACGAAAGTCGGGACTAGTGATCCGGCGGCACCTCGTGGAAGGGCCGTCGCTCAACGGATAAAAGGTACCTCGGGGATAACAGGCTGATCTTGCCCAAGAGTCCATATCGACGGCATGGTTTGGCACCTCGATGTCGGCTCGTCGCATCCTGGGGCTGGAGTAGGTCCCAAGGGTTGGGCTGTTCGCCCATTAAAGCGGTACGCGAGCTGGGTTTAGAACGTCGTGAGACAGTTCGGTCCCTATCCGCTGCGCGCGCAGGAGATCTGAGAAGGGCTGTCCTCAGTACGAGAGGACCGGGACGGACGAACCTCTGGTGTGCCAGTTGTACCGCCAGGTGCACGGCTGGTTGGCTACGTTCGGATGGGATAACCGCTGAAAGCATCTAAGCGGGAAGCCCGCTTCAAGATGAGATCTCCATCCACCGCAAGGTGGGAGAGGCCCCCAGCAGACCACTGGGTTGATAGGCCGGACGTGGAAGACAGGACTGAAGACTGTCGAAGCCGACCGGTACTAATAGGCCGACAACCTCAACACCACCACACCCACCACCCCCAAAAGGGCGGCCCGGGTGCGGGAACGAAACCATGCTACGCGTCCACCATACGGTCCCCAGACAACAAACCCCAGGGAACCAGCCACAGCAGAACACCACAACCGAACAACGACTCACGGAACACCGTGACCACACACTTCCCCACCCCCACACCCGGGGGCGCGCGGAGCAAGGGTTACGGCGGCCACAGCGTGGGGGAAACGCCCGGACCCATCCCGAACCCGGAAGCTAAGACCCACAGCGCCGATGGTACTGCACCCGCCAGGGTGTGGGAGAGTAGGACACCGCCGGACAACCATTCACAGTGAGGCCCCGACAACAACGTCGGGGCCCCACTGCATTTAACCGAATCCAAGTTGACCGACCTTTGGCCCTATGTTCGGGCAGTCGCCCTTCGGATACTGGGCCCATGCCGTCATCGGATTCGGTCCGCTCGGACCATCCATTGATTCTCGAGGGCCTCAGCAAGCGGTTCGGCCACACGCTCGCCCTCGATGGCGTCTCTCTGGAGATCGGGCCGGGCGAGGTGTTCGGCTATCTCGGCCCGAACGGCGCGGGGAAGACGACCACGATCCGTCTCGTGCTGGGCATGATCCGGCCCACGGCGGGAAGGGCCAGCGTCTTCGGCCTCGATACGTGGACCAGCGCAGTAGGCGTACACCGCCTGGTCGGGTATGTTCCGGGGGAGCCCTCGCTCTACCCGCGCTTGACGGGGCACGAGCACATCGCGTACCTCGGGCACCTCCGCGGCCGCGATGACCGGGCCAGAGCGAGGGCCCTGGCGGACAGGCTCGGGCTCGACCTTGACCGGAGAACCAGAACTCTCTCGCGCGGCAACCGGCAGAAGCTTGCGATCGTCCTTGCCCTCATGTCGGAACCGCGGCTCCTCGTTCTCGATGAGCCGACGAGCGGACTTGACCCCCTCGTCCAGCGCCAGTTCCACGCGCTCCTTCGTGAGCATACCGAGAGCGGGGGGAGCGTCCTCCTCTCCTCCCACATCCTCGGCGAGGTTCAACGCGTAGCCGACCGGATCGGCGTCGTGCGTGAAGGCCGCCTCGTGGCGGTTGAGCGGCTCGCCGACCTCAGTGGGAAGTCGCTGCACCATGTGCGGGCGTCGTTCGCCCACGACGTGCGCGCCGAGGAGTTTGCCGGCGTGCCCGGGGTCCGCGACGTCACCGTCGAGGGGCAGGCGCTGAGCTGCAGCGCGCCGCAGTCGGCACTCGACGAACTGCTCAGGCGGGTGACCGCCCACACTGTCATTGACTTCGAATGCGCTGAGGCCGAACTCGACGAGATGTTCCTGACCTACTACGGAGGCGAGTCCGATGCTGGCCAGCCTGCTGCTCAAAACGCTTCGTGACCAAGGGCGGGCGCTTCTGGCCTGGGGCGCTGGCCTCGTCGTGCTCATGGGCATGTACGCAGCGTTCTGGCCGAGCATCAAGGGCCAGCCGTCCATGAACGATCTGCTTGAGCAGATGCCCGAGGCTTTCCGCAATCTCTTCGCGACACAGGCCGCCGACATGTCGACCCCCACGGGCTACATCCAGATAGAACTTCTCTCCTTCATGGCCCCGATTGTGGTCCTCATGTACGCGATCGGGATGGGCGCCGGGGCGATCGCGGGCGAGGAGGAGCACCACACGCTCGAGCTGCTGATTGCCGAGCCCGTGAGCCGTGGGCGCGTGGTCCTCGAGAAGGCCGGGGCGATGGTCATCGGGACGGCTTTCCTCGCCGCTGTCGCCGGATTTGCCCTCGTCGTGGAGGGCAGCTGGGTGGATCTGGTCCTGCCCGCCGACAAGATCGCCGCAGCCATGGCTCATCTCGCGCTGCTCGGCATCGTCTTCGGGTCGCTTGCCCTCGCGCTCTCCGCGGCGACCGGGAAACCGGGTCTGAGCAAGGGTATCCCCGCAGCCCTCGCCGTCGTGGCATACCTCGTCAACGGCCTCGGGCCGGTGGTCGACTGGCTCGAACCGGCGCAGAAGTACTCGCCGTTCTACCAGTACGTGGGCCACGATCCGCTCACGAACGGACTCGACTGGCCCAGCGTGGGAATCGCCCTCGGTACGGCGGCGGTCTTGCTCGGGCTGGCCGTCGCGTGGTTCCAGCGGCGCGACACAGCACCCTAGCCCGATCGCCAGGAAAGGGCTAGGCGAACCACTCGACGACGCGTGCCAGCATCCTGCGGCCTTCGTCCTCGAACGCTGGGTCACCGACTTCGTGCGCCCATACGATCGTGCCCAGTGCCTGGAGAAGGTTGTCGAGACGCCACGACTCGGGCTCTTCGGCTGGGTCGCGGCCGTAGCCGGCATAGAACGCCGCCCGCAGCTGCGCGGCGTCGTGCGCCGGTTCGTCAGGGCGGGGCTGGAAGCAGCCATGCTCGAGCCGAACGAGATCCGTCACCCACGGCCGGTAGCCCGCTCGTCCCCAGTCGATGATGCTGATCAGGCCCTGCCCAGACGACCAGTCGCCATGCTCGATCCAGTTGCGGGGCTGGAAGTCGCCGTGGGTCGCGACGAGCAAGCGCGGCGCGGACTCATGTCCGGCGATGACACGCCCGACGGCGCGGAGCTGCTCTGCGGGGGCGAGGTCCGTCGCCCGCCCGAGGAAGTCCACGGCCTTGTTCAGAGCCGACGGATCGTAGCTGTTCGTCTGCTCGCGAGGGACGTGCACCAACGCGAGGAGTTCGCCTGCCTGGTGGAACGCCTCGGCGGAGCACGCGTGCGGGCCGCCCTCGACGAGCTGGCCGGGCAGCCAGGTCGCGGCCAGAATCCCGGCGCGCACATCGGCGTGGAGCATCCGCGGGGTCCGCGCTGGCTCGAGGTCCAGGAGTGGCCCCGTCATCTGACGGTGCGCGCGCCTCGCGCGCGATGTGGTGGGTCGCCTCCGAGGCCTTCACCGAGACGTCGCCCTGCGCGGTGGCTATCCGCAGGACATGGATGCCCTGGATGCCCCACGAATGGTCGTCCCTGAGCTCCCATTCCCCGAACCACGCGTCCACGAGGGCCAACTGGGTGGGGGGAGAGCGGCATACGCGCGGGCACCTCCCCACGCTAGCGGTCCATGGGACGACCCGCCACGGCACAATTGATACCGATACTTTCACTTTGGATGAGATGGAGTGCCCAGACGTCCAAATTCGCCAGAAAACCGCGAAAACACGCGGAAATCCGCTGGCCGAGGCCGTGATAGCTGGTAAGTTGCCGTAACAGCAGCCCTCATCGCACCCGCTGAAGGGCTGGTATGAATAACCCGAACGTCCAGGAGGACACATGGCTAAGAACCGCAGCGACCTGGTCGCAGAAGTTGCCGGCAAGACCAGCCTCAGCCAGGCTGCAGTCAACGGTGTGCTCGACGCACTGTTCGAGGTCTTCGAGGCTTCCGTTTCCAAGGGTGAGAAGGTCAGCATCCCGGGCTGGCTCGCCGTCGAGCGCACCGAGCGCGCAGCCCGCACGGGCCGCAACCCGCAGACCGGCGCCGCTATCGAGATCCCGGCCGGACACAGCGTCAAGCTGACGGCTGGCTCCAAGCTCAAGGCTGCTGCCTCCGGCAAGTAGGCCTTCCCAGACCACAGAGGGGGCAGCGGCCGCGCGCCGTTGCCCCCTCTGGCGTCTCGGGGCCTCGGGCGGCGGCGCCCGCTACGCTGTCGGTGGGGGACAATGGACTGGTGCCTCGATCTGCCTCCGTCCGTCCAGCCGCCGAGACGCCCGCCGCCGCGACAGGACAATCGGCTCTCGCGCGGGGATGGTCGGTCGCCGCGTTGGCCGCGGCGATTCTGGCTCTCGTTGCCGCGCTGCTGTTCTCGGGCGCCGCCGGGGCACGGCAGGTCCTCGATCCCGGCACGCTCGTGCGGTGGGGCCTGCCGATCGCGAAGACGGTGCTCAACCTCTCGCTGGCCCTGGTCATCGGCGGGATCACCTTCGCCGTCGTGATCCTCCCGCGGCACCCCAAACCCCAGCGTTCGCACCGCGCGGCCGACGACGTCCCCGCACGCGAGACCGACGGAGCCGATGAGCATCCCGCCTTCACCCGGGCTCTGAAGATCGCCACCGGCGGAGCCATCGCCTGGACGCTCAGCTCGATCGCCGTCCTGATCCTCACGCACTCTGACATCGTGGGGCAGCCGATCTCCGGCGGCGCCGACTACACGAAGCAGCTCGTCTTCTACATGACGAGCCTCGACGTGGGGCGGGCCTGGCTCGTCACGGTGATCATCGCGGCGGTCGTCGCGACGCTCCTCTTCGCTGTCCGGTCCCTCACAGGGCTCGCGCTCACCGGGCTCCTTGCCGTCATCGGGCTGGCGCCCATGGCCCTGATCGGACACTCGGCGAGCTCGAACGACCACGAGGGCGCCATCAACTCCCTCTTCCTTCACCTCATCGGGGCGTCGCTGTGGGTCGGGGGCATCGCGGTTCTCGCCCTGCTCGGCCGCACGCTCGCCGGCGGGAAGGGGGAACGCGGCGCTGTGCGCCTCCCCGGGGCTTCAGACGCGACCGAGACGACGCTGCGGAGGTTCTCCGCGCTCGCGCTTTTCGCCTATGTGCTCGTCGTGGCGTCCGGTGTCATCAACGCGCTCATCCGGCTGCCCCACCTGAGCGATCTGTTCACCTCCTCGTACGGGCAGATCATCCTCGCCAAGGCCACCCTCGCGATCGTGCTCGGCGGTATCGGCTTCATGCACCGGCAGTGGGTCATCCCCCAGCTGGGCCGCGGTGCGTCGGCGCGCCGCGTCCTGTGGCAGCTGATTGGCGTCGAGGCCGTAGTCATGGGCGCCGTGTCCGGGCTCGCCGTCGCACTTTCCCGGTCCGCCCCGCCGGAGCCGACCACGTACGCTGCGGACGCCTCGCCCGGGTTCATTCTCAGCGGCTACGAGCTCCCACCCGAGCTCACGGCGTCGCGCTGGATCACCGAGTGGCGCGCAGACTGGCTGTGGGTCGCGGTGGCCGTGTTCGGCGCGGCGACGTACATCCTCGGGATGGTCAAGGTGGCCCGGCGCGGCGACTCGTGGTCGTGGCTTCGGGCGCTGTCCTGGTTCACGGGTCTAGCGTTCCTGACGTATATCACGAGCGGGCCGCCCGCGGTGTACGGGCGCGTGCTCTTCTCGGCGCACATGGTGGACCACATGATGCTCACCATGGTGGCCCCGCTGTTCCTCGTGCTCGGCTCGCCCGTGACGCTCGCGCTCAAGGCCCTCGCGCCGCGCCGCGACGGCAGCCGTGGCCTGCGGGAATGGCTGCTCGTGTTCGTGCACTCGTGGTGGTCCAAGCTCGTGACCCACCCGCTCTTCGCCGCCGCGAACTTCGCCGGATCGATCGTCCTCTTCTACTACTCCGACCTGTTCGGGTACGCGATGCGTGATCACGTGGGCCACGAGCTCATGAACCTCCACTTCACGCTCACGGGGTACATCTTCGTGCTGACGATGATCGGCTCCGACCCGCTGCCGCGGCGGCTCGCCTACCCGATGCGGCTCGTGGTGCTGCTCGCGACCATGGCGTTCCACGCGTTCTTCGGCGTGGCGATCATGGGGGCCACGATCCTCTTCGAACCGACGTACTTCGGCAACCTCGGGCGCCCCTGGGGTGAGTCCGCGATCGTTGACCAGCAGACCGGCGGCGGCATCGCGTGGGGCATCGGCGAGATTCCGACCCTGTTCGTGGCCATCGGCGTGGCCATCATGTGGTCCAGATCGGACGCCCGCGAGACCCGCCGCAGCGACCGTGCGGCAGACCGGGACAACGACGCCGACCTCGTGGCCTACAACGCCATGTTCAGCCGGCTCCAGGAGCGGGACGAGACCCGGGGGCAGTAGCCGGGTCACGCGGCGTCATGCGCGGAACAAGGCCCGGGATAATGGGGTTGGCGCTAGTAGCCGCGTTTGAGACGTCCACCGAAGGAGTGCCCGTGACCGCCGAGTCAACAGAGACCTCGTCCGCTGCCGAGGCCCTTGGCGCCGATTCCGTGCGTGCTGCTCGGCGCATCCGGGCGAGCGAGCTCGGCGGCCGCGCGTGGCTCAACACCGGCGGCAAGCAGCTCGACCTCGAGGCGCTGCGGGGAAAGATCGTCCTTCTCGATTTCTGGACGTTCTGCTGCATCAACTGCCTCCACGTACTCGACGAGCTGCGCCCGCTCGAGGAGAAGTACAAGGACGTCCTCGTCACGGTGGGCGTGCACTCGCCCAAGTTCGAGCACGAGGCCGATCCGGTGGCCCTCGCGTCCGCCGTCGAGCGCTACGAGATCCACCACCCCGTCCTCGATGATCCCGAGCTCCTCACGTGGCAGGCGTACACCGCCCGCGCCTGGCCGACGCTCGTTGTCCTCGACCCCGAGGGCTACATCGTCGCCCACCTCTCCGGCGAGGGCCACGCGGGCGGCCTCGGCGTCCTCGTGGAGGAGCTCGTCGCCGAGCACGAGGCCAAGGGCACGCTGCACCGCGGCGACGGCCCGTACGTGGCTCCCGAGCCCACCGCCGGAGATTTCCGCTTCCCGGGCCAGACCGTGCCCTTGGACAGCGGCAACTACCTCGTCGTCGACACGGGCCATCACCGCCTCGTCGAGGTCCGTCCCGACCTGACGACCGTGGAGCGGGTGATCGGCTCCGGCACGAAGGGGTTCCTCGACGGCCAGGCCGAGGTCGCGCAGTTCAACGAGCCGCAGGGCGTTGCCGTGCTGCCAGCGTCGATCGCGTGGCAGACCGGGTACGAGGCCGTCGTCGCCGACACCGTGAACCACCAGCTCCGTGGCGTCACCCTCAGCTCGGGCTACGTCCAGACCGTGGCCGGCAACGGCATCCAGCGGCTCCTCGACGCCGGGCCCGCCCGCGTCGACGGCAACGGCGCCGGAACCTGGGCGAGCGCCTCCACGTCAGCTTCTGCGGACGGCTCGGCGCACGACGGCGCCCCGACGGCTTCCGGCGCGTCCGTTCACGACGTCTACGCCGGCGACGCCGAGGATATCGGCTACCTCGGCCATGGCACGAACGTCTCGCTCTCCTCGCCGTGGGACGTGGTGTGGAGCGAGAAGCTGCAGAAGGTCGTCGTCGCGATGGCCGGCACGCACCAGATCTTCACGTTCGATCCCCTCACGGGCGCGGTGGCGATCCTGGCGGGCTCGGGCCTCGAGGGCCTCCTCGACGGCCCCGGCCCGCAGTCCTGGTTCGCCCAGCCGTCCGGACTCGCGGTCGACCCCTCCGGCGACATCTGGGTCGCGGACTCCGAGACCTCCGCGCTGCGGCGCGTGAAGCTCGCGGAGGACGGCAGTGCGACGGTCGAGACCGCCGTCGGAGAAGGCCTCTTCGACTTCGGCTTCCGCGACGGCGCAGCCGCCACTGCGCGGCTCCAGCACCCGCTCGGCGTCGCGGTCCTGCCCGACGGCTCGGTGGCCATTGCGGACACGTACAACGGCGCCGTGCGCCGCTACGAGCCCTCGAGCCAGACCGTCTCGACGCTCGCACGGGGTCTCGCGGAGCCAGCCGACGTCGTCGTGGTCACCTCCACGACGGAAGGCGATGGTGAGCCGCTCCTCCTGGTGACCGAGACGAACCGCCACGAGCTCGTGCTCGTGCCGATCCCGAAGGACGCCCAGCAGGTCGATGAGGGCGAGCGCCAGACGCAGCGGCCCAAGACGGCCGTGCCGGCGGGCCCGCTCGAGCTGACGGTGCGCTTCGCGGCCCCGACAGGGCAGAAGCTCGACAACCGCTGGGGCGATCCGACGCAGCTCAAGATCTCGTCGACTCCGGCCGAGCTGCTCGTCGGCGGCACGGGAACGGCCCAGGGCCTCACGCGGACGCTTGAGCTCAATCCCGCGGTCGCCGAGGGTGTCCTGCACATCACCGCACGCGCTGCCGCGTGCGACGGCGCACCCGGCGAGGAGATCCCCGACCACGCCGCCTGCCACCTGTACCAGCAGGACTGGGGCATCCCGGTCATGCTGCAGGACGGTGCGGACGCCGCGCTCACGCTTGACCTGCGCGGCATGGACTGACAGGCTCCGCCGAGCCGGCTCACTTGAGCTGCGGCGTCACCGTGATCGCGGCGTCGCTCACGTCGAGGCGCGCGTTGAAGCTGAAGTCGACCTTCGTGTCCACCGGGGACTTGGCCCCGGTGAACAGGTCGATCGCGACTGCCTTGAGCTCGGCCTTGCCCGCGAGCGGCGCGATCGTCCAGCTGCCCTGGTAGGGCTCGACCGAGACCGTCGGGTATGCCGACACGCTCCACGCAATCGTCCCGTCCTGGATGCGTGTGTTGGTCGCGAGGGAGAACGGGCAGTTCGGCTGGAGCCGCTGCTGCTGAGTCGCGGTCCGCGCGCAGTCGTCGAGGTAGCTGTGCAGCTTCGCCTCGATGGCGCCGAGGAGCTGCGGGGTCGCCTTCGTGGCCAGGTTCAGTGGAGCCGTCGCTCCGGGACCGCTCACGACGACGGCGCGCGGCTCCGCGGCGAACTGGGCCCCGTCGAGCGAGCCCACGTACGAGCCGGGGAAGAACACGGGAAACGCATTGCGTCCTTCTGGCATGTTCACGGACATGCCGTTCATGGTGGCCCGGGTCGAATTAACCACCGTTGCGGTGAGGGTCGGGAGGCTCGTGGGGGAGATCGACCAGCGCGGGAAGAACAGCCAGTCGGTGCCCGTCCGGTCCACCGTGAACTGACTCTCGTGGGCCTCCCCCTCCACGGTGAAGCGGACCGCGACAGTTGCGTGGTCGCCGTCGGCCTTCGCCATCCCGTAGGAGATGTCCCTGATCCGGCTCATCGAGTCCTTGAGCGGGGCGCCGTCGAGGAGGGCGGGACTCCCTGAAGGGACGGTCGTGTGCAGGAGTCCGAGGGCGCGGCCGCCGTCGCCCGCCTGCAGGGCGCCGATGTACGCGCGCACGGGGTCGACGGGGCCGGCTACCGCGTTCTTGACCGCCGTGATCGCCAGGACCGAGGCGACAATGGCCAGCACGAGGGCCAGGAGCCACGCCACGGCGATGCGGCGGAGGGCGGGACTGGTCTGATGCACCCGCCCACCCTACCGGGCAGGCGCCAAGGACCCCTCAATGGGGCGCCAGAGACCCCTCAGCGGGACCCGGAGGTTGCGGGGTCTCTGGCGAGGCGTTGCGGGGTCTCTGGTCCCTCCCGGCGGCGCTTCGGCGCGGTGCCGAACACGCTGCGCATGATCTCGCGCCCGGACTGCGTGCCCATCGAGCGGACCATGGGACGGAGTCCCGTGCCGAGGGCCCCGTCGAGCGCGCCTCCGTGGTCAGCTTTGCGATGCAACGACCTCCCTGAGCCTCGTGATGGGGATGTCGGGGAACTCCGCGCGCGCCGCAGCCGGATCGAAGGATTCGTCCCCGGAGTCTTCCCACACCCCGGCGCCGGCCACGCGGGCCAGGAACGGTGAAAATGGCTTGGCCGCGACGGACATGATGCGCAGGGCCGGCGTCGGGATGCGCCGCACGGACCCGCGGCCCGCCTTGGCGATGAGCGCGTCGGCCACCTCGTTCGCCGTGAGGGTCTCGGACCCCCACTCGATGACGCGGTTCCGCAGCACGGGGTCGTTGAGCGCACGCACGACGACGGCCGCGGCGTCCCGCGCGGACGTGAACGTGACGGGGCTGGCCCCTGAGCCGAACACCGGCACTCTGCCCTTCGCCTCGAGGCCTGCGCCCATGATGGCGAGCCGCTGCTCGAGGATGGCCCCGAGCCGCACGATGGTCCAGCTC
This sequence comes from Sinomonas sp. P10A9, assembly GCF_041022165.1. Lineage (GTDB taxonomy): Bacteria > Actinomycetota > Actinomycetes > Actinomycetales > Micrococcaceae > Sinomonas > Sinomonas puerhi. The sequence goes on along the minus strand of NZ_CP163302.1, from coordinate 3,707,788 downwards.
ATGCCCGACCCGCGCACGGCTTCCTCGGCGGCGGCCTTGCAGCGCAGGTACTCGATGGGGGCGTCCGCCGCGGCGCCGTGCATCGACATCATGACGACGTGTTCAACCCCCGCCTCAGCAGCCGCGCGCACGAGCCGCACGGCGCCGTCGCGGTCGACGGCGCGTGGATCGGCATTGGGGATGCCGAAGCCCGACGCGGCGAAGACCACCTGGTCGCAGCCCTCGACGGCGCGCCGGCAGTCCGCTTCCGAGGCGAGGTCGCCGCGGAACAGCTCCACGGCGCCGCCTGTGTTGGTGCTGTCTGGCCCGGTCTCCCGCGGTCCGGCGCCGTGTGGCCCGCTGTCAGTCGCTGCGGCGGTGAACGGCCGGGACGCGCCGCGCGCCATCACACGGACCTGATCGCCCCTTCGGACGAGGGCGGGAACGAGTTCGCGGCCCAGATTGCCGGTGCCGCCGACGACGAGGATCACGGCCGCCCGCCTCCCGCCGGGTCGCCAGACGCGTTGCTGGCCCCGGCGTCGCTAGCCGCGGACGCACTGCCCGCAGCGGCTGTCGCTGGGATCTGGCCCACGATGGAGTGGACGTTGGCGTTGACGTCCCCGCTCTCGCGTTCGACAGGCTCGAGGTAGAAGCGGACGGCGGCGATAGCATCGGCGTCGAGCGTGAAGATCGAGACGCCGGCCAAGGCGACCGGAACGCCGTCCGGCCTCGTGCCCCGCTGGCCCCATTCGACCCAGACCATGCCGTCGGGTGCCGTGGTGGCGCGGACAACGTAGGGCTGCAAGTCTCGGAGGCCCGCAAGAATGGTCGACCAGTTCTTCCGGACCTGTTCGCGGCCCGTGAAGCTACGGTCGGGGTGGATGGGCGTCTCGTTGACGTAATCCTCGGCGAAGCAGGCGACCATGCCGCCGAGGTCGTGCTGGCTGATCGACTCGAAGAGCCGACGGACCGGGCCTGCTGGGAGTGCCTCGAAGGGGCTCTGCGCGTCCATGGTGTGCTCCTTGGTGTGCCGCGCTTGGGGTGAATCCCGGTGTGGGTACTTTGAATACAGTAAGCTGTATTCAACTGATGCTAGGAGTTTAGATCCGGTGCGGACAGCGGTCAATGGCCCAGACAAGGCCCCCCGCGCCTACGACGCGAGCGGGCGCCGTGCCCGGGCCGCGGAGTCCCGGCGCGCTGTCCTCGCGTGCGCCCGGAGCCTGTTCTTCGCGCCGGGCTTCGCGTCCACCACTGTGGCCGAGATTGCGCGCGCGGCGGGCGTTTCAGCCGAGTTCGTCTACAAGAACTTCGGGAGCAAGGCGGGCCTTGTCCGTGCGATCTGGGACCAGAGCCTCCTTGGCTCCGGAGGCGTGCCTGCCGAGCAGCGCTCCGATGCTGCTCAAGCCGAGGCCACGGATCCTGGCGCGCTCATGGAGCAGTTCGGGCGGTTTGTTGCCGAGATCAGCCCGATCGGCTCGCCCGTCGCGCTCCTGATCCGCGACGCCGCCGCGAGCGGTGACGCCGACATGGCGGCGCTGCAGCAGGAGGTGGACGCCGCGCGGTATGAACGGATGCTCCACAATGCCCGACGGGTCATCGCTCGCGGGCTTCTGCGGCCGGGACTTTCGGAAGCCGAGGCCGCGGACGTCTTCTTCATGACGACGTCCGCCGAGCTGTACGAGACGCTTGTCCTCAAGCGCGGGTGGACCCCGGAGCATTTCGGGCGCTTCGTGGCTGCGACCCTCAAGGCGAATCTGCTCTGACGTGTCAACTCAACTGGCTAGAGACCCCGCAACGTCGCGCCAGAGACCCCGCAACCGAGGGAGGTTCGGTTGAGGGGTCTCTGGCCGTCCGTTGTGGGGTCCTTGGCGGTCTACGCGGTCAGGAAGGCGGCCATGACCGCCATCGCGGGAACGGCCACGACCGTGGTGATGAGCACGGTGTCCTTCGCGACGACGATCCCGTGCTGGTAGCGCTGCGCCGCGATGTAGACGTTCTGGGCCGTGGGAAGGGCGGTGGCGACGACGGCGGCGAACAGGGCGTGCCCGTCGAGGCCGAGGGCGTAGCGTCCGAGGATGAACGCGATGAGCGGATGGACGGCGATCTTGATCACTGTTGCTATGCCTGTGTCGACGCGGCGTCCGTCGACCGCCTTGAGGGGCCGGGATCCGTGCAGCGAGATGCCGAACGCCATGAGCATGGCCGGGATCGCGGCCCCGCCGATGAGGTGGATCGGCTGCATGATGAGCTCCGGCGGCGTCCAGGCGGTGCCTGCGAGCACGAGCCCGATGAGGGAGCCGATGATGTTCGGGTTCGTCACGATCGGAAGCACGAACTGGAGGGCGCGGGCGGCACCCGGCTTCGCCGTCGCTGTCGTGCCGTCGAGCATGAGGAGGTATGCGGGCGTGAACAGCGCGAGCTGGAAGATGAGCAGCGGCGCCACGTAGCTCGCGTCCCCGAGGACGAAGACGGAGATGGGGATGCCGAGGTTCCCCGAGTTGGCCACGGCCGAGCTCATCGACGCGATGAGCGCCTCGGGAAGGGATCTGCGCCGCCACCATCGGAACACCGCGAACGAGAGGAGGCCGACCGCCGTCGAACTCACCCCGATGACGAGCAGGTGGGTCGAGAAGACGGCCGGGAGGTTGGCCTTGCTGAGCGTCTCGAGCAGGAGCGCGGGGCTCGCCACGAAGAAGGAGAGCCGGCTCAGGACGCCCTGCGCGCCGTCGCCCAACAGGCGCAGCTTGGCCATGAGCCAGCCCGCGCCGATGATCACCCAGACGACGGCGAACCCCGAGAGTACGCCTAGCACCCGATTTCCCCTAGCACTGGGCCCAGACTGCTGGAGGGCTGGAACGCGCGGGGCATGGCCTCTACCCTATGACAGGAGGCACCGAGTGAGAGCGGGTTCTGTATGCCTACGTCATCTGCCAGGCGAATCGTCGTCTTCATCCAGGAGAACCACACTACGGACAACTACTTCGGCGGCCTGCGCCCGTACGGCGTCAACGTCGCCACCGGCTGGCCCGTCCAGGCCAATCCGCCGACGTCCGACCCACGCCACGACCGCATCGCCTACGACAAGTGGCTCACGGGCCAGAACACAGCCACGCATACGCAGGTCGACACGCTCAACGTCCTCCCGTTCTACGCCTACCTCGCGCTTACGGGGGCCTTCTTCGAGAACCACTGTGCTGGCTTCGGGACCAATTCGACGCCCAATCACCTGCTTCTCGTGGGCGGCCAGAGCCCCACGCTCAAGAATCCGTCGCGGACCCAGCCGCCGCCACTGTGGGACATGCCGTCGGTGCCGGGGATGGCCGACGCCCACGGGGTCACGTGGAAGTGCTACACCGGCTCCAACGACTACCCTGCCGGCTTCTACAAGCAGCTCAAGGGCTCCAAGAACCTCGTGACCTCGGCCCACTTCCTGGCCGACGCCAAGGCCGGCACCCTCCCTCAGCTCTCCTACGTGTGGCACGACTCCCCGGAGGACGAGCACCCTCTCGCGGACGTCACGATAGGCATGAAGAAGATCTGGCAGAGCGTCGACGCCGTGGTGCAGTCCGGCGGCTGGGCGGACACCGTCTTCTTCCTCACGTGGGACGACTGGGGCGGTTGGGACGAGCACGTTGCGACCCCCAACGTCGAGCACACGGCCGACGGCGTGCAGCTCGCCTTCGGTCCGCGGGTTCCCCTTCTCGTGTTCGGCGGGAATGTGAAGCAGACCATCGACAGCCGCTGGTCCTCGCACGTCGACGTGCCCCGGACGGTCCTGCAGCTCTTGGGCCTTCCCGCACTCGGGGTTCCGCGCGCGGACGCGAGCGCGGGCCTCGCAGACGTCGTCGACCCCTCGTTGAAGCGGCCCGCGCCGCCCGCGTTCGGTGCCGCGATCACGCTGCCGCGGCCTCCCACGCCCACGCCTGCGCCGAAACCGCTCCCGCCGTCGCCCGGGCCATCGCAGCCGGTAGGCCCGATCGTGCTGCGTGACGGCACGACCCTGCCGCCGCCGAACGACGTCGTAGTGTAAGGGGCGTCCTGGTGTGAGTGGGCAGTGCCTGGGGAGGGCCGCGGTCGGACGGCCGGCGCGCTAGTTGAGGTGTGCCTGGATCGCGAACGGCGGGCGCAGCATGCCGGCGCCGTGGCCCTCGGCCGGGTCTGTGCCCAGCTGCACGATCCGGTTGCGCGCGTCGACGTGGACCACAGTGGGCACGAACTCGCGCGCCTCCTGGTCCGTCATCGATGCGTACGTGATGAGGATGACGAGGTCGCCCTCGTGGATGAGGTGCGCGGCCGCACCGTTGATGCCGATGACGCCCGAACCGCGCTCGCCCGCGATCGTGTACGTCTCGAGGCGCGCGCCGTTGGTGATGTCGACGATGGACACGAGCTCGCCGGGCATGATGTCCGCGGCCTCGAGCAGGTCAAGGTCGATCGTCACCGAGCCGACGTAGTGCAGATCAGCGTGGGTGACCGTCGCGCGGTGGATCTTGGACTTGAACATTGTGCGGTTCATCGCGGCCAATTCTACTCCACTGCCCCCTGGCGCCTCCGTGGCGTCCGTCACTTGCGGGAGAGGGGGCGGCCCATGATCGCCTCGGTGAGCGCGTCCACGGCCGCCGAGTTCGCGAGCGGATTGCGGATGAGCGTGAAGTCGACATCGCCCACGGGCGGCAGGTCGAAGCGGTGCGTGATGATGGCCAGGTCCTCGGGGACGAGCGTCGTGGGCATGACGCCGACGCCCAGGCCGGCGCGGATGGCGGCGAGGACGCCCGCGATCTGCTTCGTGCTGCACGTTACCTTCCATGTCCGCCCGCTGGCCTCGAGCGCCTGGATCGCGAGGTTCCGGGACAGGCTCGGCGCGGGGTAGACCACGAGCGGAACCGGTCCGGCTGGGTCAAGGGCCGTCTGCTCGACGCCCACCCACGAGAACACGTCGTGCCGCACCACGGTGCCTTCCTGCGCGCCCGCGACCCACTTGATGAAGACGAGGTCGAGCTGGCCAGCCTTGAGGCGGCGGTACAGGTCGTCGCTCTGGCTCACGGTGAGCTCGAGGTTGAGCTGGGGATACGCCCGGCGGAACTCGCGCAGGATCCTCGGCAGGCCCGTGATCGCCAGATCGTCCGCGGTGCCGAAGCGCAGGCGGCCGCGCATGGCCTCACCGCGGAAGTAGCGGGCGGCGTCGTCGTGCGCGGCGAGGATGGTGCGCGCGAAGCCCGCCATCGCGTCTCCGTTGTCCGTGAGCCGCACGCCATGCGTGTCGCGGACCAACAGGAGGCGGCCAGCCGACTTCTCGAGCTTGGAGACATGCTGGCTCACCGTCGGCTGCGCGAGCCCGAGGCGCTCGGCGGCGAGCGTGAAGGAAAGGTTCTCGGCCACGGCGAGGAAGCTGCGCAGGTGGGACGGGTCGAAGAGAGTCGCTGCCACGTCGCCATGGTGCTCCATCGCATTGTGAAGCGCAATAGCAGTTAGAGCGAAAATAACCTTCCGCAATTGATTGCCCCTGCATACGGTTGAAGGAGTCGATCGACACCGGCAACCCGAACGAAACCAGTGACTACACAGGACATCCCCGTGACTACGCCCAGCTCCGCCCTGCCCGCAACCGCCTCACCAGCCCCGGCCGCCCTCCCGCGCACCATCGCCCCGCCCACCGGACCACTCGGCGTCGTGCATGAACGCCTCCCGTGGCGGCATACCTTCATCTCGCTCACCGTTCCCAACTTCAGGATGTTCACTGCCGCGCACTTCGTGGCCGTCGTCGCGCTGTGGATGCAGCGCATCGCCCAGGACTGGCTCGTCCTCGAGCTCACCGGGTCCGTCACCGCAGTAGGCGTGACCGTGGCGCTCCAGTTCACGCCCGTGCTGCTGCTCGGCCCGTGGGGCGGCCTCTTCGCCGATCGCTTCTCGAAGCGCCGGCTCCTGCAGGTCTGCGCGATCGGCGCCGGCACGTGCGCCGCTGCCCTCGGGGCCCTTACCCTCACCGGCGCACTGGCCGTGTGGAACGTCTACGCGATCGCGCTCGTGCTCGGGCTCGTCACCGTGCTCGACCAGCCCGCGCGGCAGGTGTTCGTCAACGAGCTCGTCGGCCCGACCTACCTCCGCAACGCGATCAGCGTGAACTCGACGACGTTCCAGCTCGGCGCGCTCATCGGTCCTGCCGTGGCCGGATGGCTCCTGACGGCTGTGGGCGGTGGATGGGCGTTCGTGGTCAACGCGTTCGCATGCTGCGTCACCGCCGTCATGCTCTCGCTCCTGCGCCGGGACGAGCTCGTGGTTGCCACCCCGACGCCCGCCTCCCGCGGGATGCTCCGCGAGGCCGTCGCCTACGCGTGGGCCAAGCCGACCATCCGCTGGCCGTGGGTGATGGCCGGCGTCGTCTCCCTCTTCGCGATGAGCCTGCCCGTGCTGCTCGCCGCCTACGCCGACCACGTGTTCTCGGTGGGCGCGGGCGGGTACGGCCTGCTCAACACCATGGTTGCTGTTGGGGCGCTGTCGGGGGCCATCGCCTCCGCACGGCGGGTGAGGCTGCGGCTGCGGACGGTGGTGCTTGGCGCCGGGCTCTATGGGGCGATGCTTGCCGTCGCCGCGTTCGCGCCGTCGATGCCGCTGTTCTGCGCCCTGGTGGCCGTGTCCGGGTTCTGCGCCCTCACATTCCTGACCTCCGCCAATCAACTCGTCCAGACAAGTGCCAACATGGGCATCCGCGGCCGGGTCATGAGCCTCTACACCATGGTGCTCATCGGCGGCCAGGCGCTCGGCGGGCCCATGCTCGGCTGGCTCGCCGAACACCTCGGGGCGCACGCGGCCATGCTCGTCTCCGGCAGTGTCCCCGCGCTCGCGGCTGGCGTTCTCGCCCTGTCGCTGAGGAGGCGGGTGGTGGCCTGACGCGCTCGGGCCGGAGTGCGCCGTCGTGCTTGTGGGGTCTCTGGCGAGGGTGTGTGGGGTCTCTGGCGCACCCTTGTGGGGTCTCTGGCGGGCCCGTTGACCCGGGTGGGACCCCTCATTGGGGTGCCAGTGACCCCTCAACGGCAGGGGTGGGGTGGGGGTCAGTTCCAGGTGTAGAAGCCTTTGCCGGTCTTGCGGCCGAGTTCGCCGTTGGCGACCTTGTCGCGCAGGATCTGTGGGGGGGCGAACCGGTCGCCGAGGGTGGAGTGGAGGTATTCGGCGATGCCGAGGCGGACGTCGAGTCCGACGATGTCGGTGGTCTTCAGCGGCCCGGTGGGGTGCTTGTAGCCCAGGACCATGGCGTTGTCGATGTCCTCCGCACTGGCGACGCCCTCCTGGACCATGCGCATGGCCTCCAGGGCGATGGCGACGCCGAGGCGGGAGGAGGCGAAGCCGGGGGCGTCGCGGACGACGACGGCGGTCTTGCCGAGCGCCTCGGTCCAGGCCTTCGCCGCGGCGGCCAGCTCCGGGGAGGTCTTCTCCGCCACGACGACCTCGATGAGGGTCGAGGCCGGGACGGGGTTGAAGAAGTGCAGGCCCAGGAACCGCTCCGGCCGGGCCAGGGACTCCGCCAGCTTGGACACCGACAGGGAGGACGTGTTCGTGGCCAGGAACGCCCCCGCGCCCAGCACCGCCTCGACGCCGGTCAGCGCGGTCCGCTTGAGCTCGGGGTCCTCGGGGACGGCCTCGACGACCAGGTCGCGGTCGGCGAACGCGGCATAGTCCAGCGAAGTGCTGAACGACTCCAGGATCTCGTCCAGATTGCCGTCCACTGCGCCGCGCTCGATGCTCTTCGCGACGGAGGACTCGACCCGCTCCCGCGCGCCCTCCTCGGCCTGCTCGTCGCGCTCGACCACGACCACCTCCGCGCCCTTCATCAGGAACGCGTGCGCGATGCCGGCGCCCATCCTGCCGCCGCCCAGGACCCCGACCTTCGCAGGAAGGCCTTCGGCCAGGTTGATCTTTCCCATCACTTCGTCTTCTTTCGGTCGAGGAATGCCTGCATGCGGTCGAACTTGGCCTGGGACTCGAAGAGCATGCCCTGGGCGAGGGTGTCGATGAGGGGGTGGACCTCCCGCGGGGTGTGGAACACGGCCTTGGAGATCCGCACCGCGAGGGGGTCCTGCGCACCGATGCGGTCCGCCAGCGCCTGCGCCGCATCCAGCAGGGCCTCGGGCTCGACGAGTTCGGTGACCAGGCCCGCCGCGAGGCACTGCTCCCCGGTGAGGACCTTGCCCGCGAGGAGGACCTCCTTCGCGAGGGGTTCGCCGACGAGCTCGCGGAGGCGCCAGGTGGCCCCGGCCGCGGCCATGATCCCCAGCCCGGTCTCGGGGTTCCCGACCCGCAGCGACTGGGTGCCGATGCGGAAGTCCGCGGCGTAGGCCAGCTCCGCCCCGCCGCCGAGGGCGTACCCCTCCAGGGCGGCGATGACGGGCATCGGGAGCTTCGCGATGCGGTCGAAGACGGCCGAGTTGATCCCGGCCAGGGCGTCGTCGCGGCGCCGCTCGCGCAGCTGGGCGATGTCCGCCCCCGACGCGAAGACCCCCTTCCCCCCCGGGGCCACGGAGGCGGGGGTGCCGGAGAGGATCAGGACCTTCGGATGCGCCTCGAGGTGCGCGCACACGGCGTGCAGCTCGTCCACCATCGTCGCATCGATCGCGTTCCGCACCGCCGGGCGGTGCAGCCGCACATGCACCCGGTCGGCCCGCTCCTGAACCACGAGCGTGCTGAACCCGGACGCGTCCAGGCGGGCCCCGCCCTCCTGCGCGGGGCTTGCGCCCTCCTGGGGCGAGCTGGCGGACGACGCCGCCCCCTCGCCCCCCGCCGCAGTCAGCCCGCTCGACGCGGTGCCCGGCCCCGCCGTGCGGCCCTGCGCGCCGATGCCCACGGTGGCCTCGGCTGGAGTCGTGTTCGCCTGGGCCATCTAGACCCCCTCGATGAGGAGGGCGGTGCCCTGGCCGACGCCGACGCACATCGTGGCGAGGCCGAGCTTGCGGCCGTCGCCGGTGAGTTCGCGGTCCATGCGGCCCAGCAGCGTCACGACGAGGCGGGACCCGGAGGAGCCCAGCGGGTGGCCCAGGGAGATCGCGCCGCCGTCGCGGTTGACGGTGTCCTGGTCGAGCTTGAGCTCGCGCATCACGGCCAGGGACTGGGAGGCGAAGGCCTCGTTGAGCTCCACCGCGCCCAGGTCCGCGACCGAGAGGCCCTGGCGGTCCAGGACCTTGCGGGTGGCCGGGACCGGGCCGATCCCCATGACCTCCGGGGCGACACCGGCGGAAGCCCCGTCCAGGATCCTAGCCCGCGGGGTGAGGCCGAAGCGCTCGATGGCGGCCTCGGAGGCGACCACGATCGCCGAGGCGCCGTCGTTCAGGGTCGAGGCGTTGCCCGCGGTGACCACGGAGCCGCCGGCCACCACGGGGCGGAGCTTGGCGAGGACGTCCATCGTGGTGCCGGGGCGGGGGCCCTCGTCGGTGTCCACGACGGTCTGGGCGCCCTTGCGGCCCGTGACGGTGACCGGGACGATCTCCTGCGCGAAGCGGCCTGCCTGAATCGCGGCCAGTGCCTTCTCGTGGGAGCGGACGGCGAACGCGTCGCAGTCCTCACGCGAGGTGCCGTAGACGCGGGCGACCTCCTCCGCGGTCTCGGGCATCGAGTAGGACGCCTTCCCGTCCCGGGAGAGCTCCCCGGAGAGGAAGGCCGGGTTGGTGAACCGCCAGCCGATCGAGGTGTCGAACACCGCACCGGGCTTGGCGAAGGCCGTGCCGGGCTTCTCCATCACCCACGGCGCGCGGGACATGGACTCGACCCCGCCGGCGACGACGAGGTCCGCGGCGCCGGCCTTGACCATATGGGAGGCCATGATGATCGCGGACAGGCCCGAGGCGCACAGCCGGTTCACCGTGATCCCCGGCACGCTGTCGGGGTAGCCGGCCAGCAGCCACGCCATCCGGGCCACGTTCCGGTTCTCCTCGCCCGCACCGTTGGCGTTGCCCAGGATCACCTCGTCCACCAGGGCCGGGTCAATCCCGGCCCGCTCCACGGCCGCCCGCACCGTCAGGGCGGCCAGGTCATCCGGACGCACCCCCGAGAGCGCACCCCCGTACCGCCCCACCGGGGTCCGCGCCCCGCCCACCAGAAACGCCTCAGCCATGTTCTCCTTCTTCCTTGCAGACAGTGGGGGTCAGCGGAACGCTGACATGCCGGTGATGTCGCGGCCGATGATGAGGGACTGCATCGAGTCGGTGCCCTCGTAGGTGGCCACGACCTCCATGTCGGTCATGTGCCGGGCGATGTGGTTCTCCAGCAGGAGCCCCTGCCCGCCGAGCATGTCGCGGGCCTCGTTGCAGATCCACTTGGCCTTCTGCGAGGTGGCCATCTTGACCATCGCGGCCTGCGCGTTGGTCAGGTCGCCCCGCTCGGCGAGCTCGGCCATCCGGTTGCACATCAGCTGCATCGCGGTCAGCTCCGAGAGCATGTTCGCGAGCTTGTTCTGCACGAGCTGGTAGGAGCCGATCGGGTTGCCGAACTGGATTCGGGTCTTCGCGTACTCGGAGGCGATCTCGAACGCGGCCATCGCATGGCCGACGGCCTCCCAGGCCGCACCGCCGCGGGTCGCCTGCAGGACACGGGCGACGTCCTTGAAGGAGCGGCACCCGGTGAGCCGGTTCGCCTCCGGGATGCGCAGGCCGTCGATGACGATGTCGGCCTGGAGGATGGCGCGTTTGCCGATCTTGCCCGTGATCACCGTGGGCTCGTACCCGGCCGGGTAGGCGCCGTCCGGCCGCTTCTCCACCACGAAGCAGTTCACCTGCCCGTCCTCGGTGTTGCGGGCGAAGAGGACGACGACGTCGGCGGCGTGGCCGTTGCCGATCCAGCGCTTGTGACCGTCCAGCACCCACTCGTCCCCATCGCGGCGGGCGCTCGTCTCGAGGGCCACGGAGTCCGAACCATGGTCCGGCTCGGTCAGCGCGAACGCCCCGGTCTTCTCGATCCGGGCCAGGGCCGGCAGCCACCGCTGCTTCTGCTCCTCGCTGCCCAGCATGCTCAGCGTGCCCATGCACAGGTTGGAATGCACGCCCAAGAACGTGTTGATGCTCCCGTCCGCGCGCGCCATCTCGCGCGCCACCATCCCGGCCGCCTTCCGGCTCATGCCCGGACACCCGTAGCCCTTGATGAAGGTGCCGATGATGCCGAGCCCGGCCAGGCCGGGCAGCAGTTCCTCAGGAAATTCCCCGCGTTCCCAGTATTCGTTGATGATGGGCAGGACGCGCTCCTCGGCGAAGGCGCGGACCTTGTCTCGGATCGCGATCTCCTCGGGCGTGAGGCCATCGTCCAGACGGAAGTAGTCCGAGATCGTGGTGGTGACGGTGGTGGTGGCGGTTGACATCGAAAGTCCTTCGCTCGAGTGCCGGATGACGGAAGATGGTGGGTCAGCGGGGCTGGTGCAGCCAGGTCATGATGGGGTCCCTGTCGGCGTCGAGGCCCGGGGGAACGAGGTCGTAGCTCGCGGGCGTCCGCGAGAACGTGATGGGGTTGCGCACCCCCGGCAGCGACCCATCGCCGTCGCCCACCGAGACGACCGGGTCCAGGCCGATCTGCTCGGCAAAGCGGATGCCGTCAGCGACGTCGTTGATCGGGGCGCTGGGGAGCCGTGCGTCCGTCAGGATGCTGAACCACTCCGCAGCGCCGTGCTGCGAGAGCAGCTGGACGAGGAGCGGCCGGAGCTCGGCGCGGTTGATGCTCCGCGAGTGCGCTGTCGCGAACCGCGGGTCTTCGGCGAGTTCGGGGGCGCCGAGGACGTTGCACAGCACCCGGAACTGCCGGTCGTTGCCGATGGCGATGATGATGTCGCCGTCCGCCGTCGGGAACGGCTCGTAGGGGTAGATGCTGGGGTGCTCATTGCCCATCCGGCCCGGGACGCTGCCGCTGAGGAGGTAGCCGGCCGTCTGGTTGACCATCCCGGACAGCGCCGAGGACATCAGGTTGACCTCGATGCGCTGGCCTTTCCCGCTGTCGGAGCGATCCTTGAGGGCCGCGAGGACGCCGATGGCCGCGTGGAGGCCTGTCATGACGTCGAAGACGGCGACGCCGGAGCGGAAGGCCGGCGTCTCGGGCGCGCCCGTGAGGCTCATCAGGCCCGAGTGCGCCTGCACGAGAAGGTCGTAACCGGGCAGAGTCGCTCCGCCCGCGGTGCCGAAGCCGGTGATGGAGGCATAGACGATCTCGGGGTTGGTTGCCGAGACCGTCCCGTAGTCGAGGCCGAAGCGCTCGAGTCCGCCGGGCTTGAAGTTCTCAATGAGCACGTCGGCCCGCGATGCGATGTCCTGCGCGGCGGCGAGATCTTGGGGGTCTGCGAAGTCGAGGGCGATCGAGCGCTTGTTCCGGTTGATCGAGAGGTAGTAGGTCGATTCGCCGTCGCGGACGGGGGGTTTCCAGGCTCGCGTCTCGTCGCCCAGGGGGCCCTCGACCTTGATCACGGTGGCGCCCAGGTCGGCAAGGAGCATCGTGCAGTACGGGCCAGCCAGGACCCGACTGAAGTCCGCGATGACGAGGCCGGCGAGGGGGCCCGTAGACGCGCGGCCGAAGGCATCCTCGACGGCGATGCCGGCTTCACGCGGATCCCCGACCTGGGGATCCGCGCTGATGGTCTGGGCAGTCATCTCAACCTCTTCCTCGTCGACATCTGCGGCGGCTTACATCAACGATCCCACCGGCTATTACTACTCGTCCAATACTTATTGATCGCCGAATCGATGTAATTCCTGCAATAATCTCGGGTATGGAGCTGCAGCAGATTCGTGTCTTCCTCGCGGTCGCGGAGGAGCTTCACTTCGGGCGCGCTGCGGAACGCCTCCACATGGCGCAACCGCCCGTCAGCCGGATCATCCGCCAGCTCGAGCGCGAGCTCAAGGCTGATCTCTTCGTGCGCAGCACGCGCAATGTCCGCCTCACGGAGGAGGGCCGCGCCCTCATCGAACCGGCGCGGGACATGCTTGAGACGGCGCGACGAGCCGAGTCTGCCGTGCACGCGGCGAGCAGAGGCGACGTCGGGCTCGTGCGCGTTGCCTATTCGGGCGCCTCGACCCACGTCCTCATCGGAATCCTCGCGCGTGAGGTCCGGCGCCGCCATCCCGGAATCACTTTCGGCCTCGACAGCCAGAACTTTGCCCTGCCCGCACTCGGGAAGGTGCTGCGCGGCGAGGTCGAGATCTGTCTCGGCCGCTGGGATTTCGTCCCGGGTGGCGTCAACACCCGCGTCATCGCAGACGAGGGACTCGTCCTGGCGGTCCCGGCGTCGCATCGGCTCGCTGCCCAGTCCGAAGTGCTTATGGCGGAGCTCGCGGGGGAGCCCTTCGTGGCGCTTCCCGCGCATGAGGGCTCGGTCCTCGGGGACCGGCTGCGGCGGCTCAGCATGGAAGCCGGCTTCGATGCCGACATTGTCCAAGTGGTGCCAGACTCATGGACCGCCATGGCCCTCGTCGGCGCGGAGGTGGGATGCTCGCTGACAGTCTCTTCGGTGGCGGAGAACGTGGTGGACCCGCATGTCAGGTTCCTGCGGGTGCTCGATCCGACCCTGCCCATCCAGCTGCGCATGGCCTGGATGCCCGACGACAACATGGCATTGCGAGCCATCCTCCGCCTCGCGGAAACCGTGTGGCCGTCGCGCGAGCCGCAGAATGCAGGCGGGGCCGACGGCGCCAGCTCGCCGTAGACGCGAAACGGCGCCCCCGGTCCCGCCCACGCGCCGTCGGATGACGGTGGGCAGAACCGGGGACGCGCCGGCCATCGCTGCGATCCCTAGGCGCTGGCCCCCGCGGAAGGCTTCGGAATGCGCACGAGCTTCTTGTTGGCGAATTCGTTGATCCCGAAGCGCGAGAGCTCGCGGCCGACGCCGGAGAGCTTGACCCCGCCGAACGGGAGGTCCGGGGCGCTGCGGCTGACGCTGTTGATCCAGACCATGCCGGCCTCGAGCTGGGCGGCGATCTCCCTCGCAGCGGCCTCGTCGGTCGTGTAGACCGAGGCCGCGAGGCCGTAGGCGGAATCGTTGGCGATCTCGACAGCGTCGGACGCGGACGCGGCGCGGTGGACTACCGCCACGGGGCCGAACAGCTCCTCGGAGTAGGCCCGGGTCCCGGGGACGACACCGGTCAGGACGGTCGGCGGGAAGAAAGCGCCCTCGCGGCCCGGCGTGCTTCCGGCGACTGCGGTGGCGCCGTGGAGGATGGCGTCGTCGACGATCTCGGCGAGCTCCTCGGCGGCTGCACGCGACGCGAGGGGGCCGAGCTTGGTCCCCGAATCCGTCGGGTCGTTGGGCTGGACCGCCTCCATGGCCTCGGCGAAGCGCGAGAGGAACTCGTCGTAGACCGCGTCCTCGACGATGAAGCGCTTCGAGGCCGTGCACGCCTGACCGGCGTTGTAGAGGCGGCCGGCAACAGCGTCGGAGACAGCCCGGTCGAGGTCGGCGTCGGCAAGGACGATGAACGGATCGGATCCGCCCAGCTCGAGGACGAACTTCTTCATGTGGCGGCCCGCAACTTCCGCCACCGCCGAGCCGGCCTTTTCCGAACCGGTGAGTGAGACACCGCGGACTCGGGGGTCCGCAACCATGGTGGCAATCTGGCCGCTCGTCGCGAACGCGTTGATGTAGACGCCCGCGGGCACGCCCGCCTCTTTCAGGATCGACTCGATGGCGAGTGCGGACTGCGGGCAGTTGCGGGAGTGCTTGACGATCACGGTGTTGCCCAGGACCACGTTGGGTGCCGCGAACCGCGCCACCTGGTAGTACGGGAAGTTCCACGGCATCACGCCGACGATCGGGCCGATCGGCTCCGTGCGCACGATCGCCTCGCCGGGTCCTGCGATGCTCAGCTGCTCGTCGTCGAGGAACTCCTCCGCGTGGTCGGCGTAGTACTCATAGATGTTCGCCACGAGGGCCACCTCGCCGCGTGCCTCGGCGAGCGGCTTTCCTACCTCGAGGGTCAGGAGGGCTGCGAGTTCGTCCGCGCGCTCGCGGTGGAGCTCGGCCGCCCGCTTCAGAACAGCCGCCCGGTCCTTGAGCGGGGCCTTCCGCCACGACGCGTAGGCCTCGGTGGACTGGGAGAGGACCCCCTCGACTTCGTTGTCGCTCAGCGCGGGGAAGGACGCCACGGACTCGCCGGTGGCGGGGTTGACGGTCTGGTAGATGCTCACGGTGATGCAGTCTTTCCTTGCAGGGTCAGGACATGGAGGCGGCGGCACCGAGGACGATGCGCCCCGGGACCCCGCCGTTGGCGAGCCTGTCGAGGGCCGCATCGACCTCGGAGGCGCTGAGCGTCCCCTCGATGATCGGGATGTGCGGCAGCGCTCCAGTCTTCGCGAGGGTGACGAGTTCGCCCAGTTCGCCCAGCGAGCCGACGAAGCTTCCCTGGATGGTGATGATCTTGAGCGTCAGCAGGGCAGTCGGCACGATCAGCTCTCCGCCGAAGAGGCCGACCTGGACCATGCGGCCGCCCTTCTGGAGGATGTCGAAGGCCACCGACGCCGTCTTGCCTGTGTTCACGAAGTCGATGACGGCCGCGACGGGACCGCCGAGCGCGCCCGTGATGGCCGCCGCGAGGTTGTCCTGGTCCGCGCGGATCACCGTGCTGGCGCCCAGTTCGCGGGCCAGGTCGAGGTTGCGCTCCTGAAGGTCGACGGCGCAGATCGCACGGTGCCCGAGGGCCGCGAGGGTCGCGATGGCCGTGAGGCCTACGCCACCCGCCCCGATGACGACGACGGGGACGGTGGGTGTATCCGGCAGAGCCTTGCGGGCGGCGCTGTAGGCAGTGAGACCCGAGCATGCGAGCGTTGCCGCCCAGCTCTCGTCGAGCCCATCGATGTCGAGGAGGTACCGCGGGTGCGGAACCGAGATGTGCTCCGCGTAGCCGCCGTGACGCGCGACGCCGAGGTTCTGCGGAGCCGGGCAGAGGTTCTCGTGGCCGGCGCGGCAGGCATCGCACGAGCCACAGCCGATCCACGGGAAGACGAGTCTGGTCTGACCGATCTGGACCCCAAGCGCGTCGGGGCCCACAGCCTCCACGACGCCGACTACCTCGTGGCCCATCACCATGGGGTACGTCATGCCCCGGTCAACGAGGTTGAGCCTTCCTCTGCTCCCGAGATCGTAGTAGCCCTCGCGCAGGTGGGTGTCGGTGTGGCAGATTCCCGAGCGCACCACGCGCAGCCGGACTTCGGTTCCGGTCGGCTCGTTGGTGGGCAGCTCGATGTCCGTGATGGCATGGGCGGTGTTGCTGAGAACAGCGTAGGCGTGCATGGGAATTCCTCTGGGTCGGATCTGGTGCGGATCGACTGCCAAGCGCCGCGTGGGGGCCGTCAGGTCGGCGGCCCCCACGCGGCGTCGCGGCTAGACGGTTGCGGGCGAGCGGAGCGCGAACCCCCCGTAGCCCTTCTCCGCGACCTCTGCGAGCACCCCGCGGTAGGCCCCGAGCCCGGCCATGTAGAACATGACAGTGTTCGGCTTGCCCGGGATGTTGGCGCCGAAGATCCAGGAGTCAGCCTTCGGGAAGAGCGTCATGTCGGCGATCTCCTGGCACGTCTGGGTCCACTTCTCCTCGGCCTCGACCGTGGGTTCGATGGTTGTCACACCATCAGCCTCGGCCGAACGGATCATCTCCGTGATGAACTCGACCTGGGCCTCGATCGAGGGCGGCAGGTTGGTGAACGGGCCGTTCGGGCCCAGGATCATGAACAGGTTCGGGAAGTGGGCCGTGGTGACGCCGACGTAGCTGGTCGGGCCGTTCTTCCAGTGGTCCTGGATCGTCAGTCCGTCTCGGCCGCGGATGTTCATGCGCAGGTAGTTGCCGTCCACGGCGTCGAAGCCGGTCGCGAAGACGATCACGTCGAGCTCATGGACCACGCCGTCCGCCGTGCGCAGTCCCTCGGGAGTGATCTCCTCGATCGGGTTCTCCTTGATGCTCACGAGTTCCACGTTGTCGCGGTTGTAGGACTCGTAGTAGTCCCAGTTGCAGAGCGGCCGCTTCGCATAGAGGTCGGTCGGCGTGAGCTTGCGGGCAGTCTCCGGATCCTTGACGATCTCGGCGATCTTCTTGCGGATGAAGGCTGCGGCCGCCTCGTTGGCCTCCGGGTCGATCGCGATGTCGCCGAAGGCGCCGAACATGAAGTGGAAGCCGTTGCCCCGGTCCCAAGCGGCCTGGAAACGGCGCTCGCGCTCCTCCTCCGTGACGCTCATGGCGGCAACCGAGCTCTCCTCGAAGCCGAACGCAACGACCGAGCCGCGGACCTGCTCCCAGATCTCGTCGTACTTCTCCCGCTTCTCCTGCACGTACTCGGGGGTGACCGGACCGTTCCCGGACGGCACGCTGTACTGCGGCGAGCGCTGGAAGACGGTCAGGTGCGAGGCAATCTTCGACGCGGCACAGACGACCTGCGTGCCCGTCGAACCGGTGCCGATGACACCGACGCGCTTGCCCGTGATGTCGAGGTCCTCCGGCCACGCGCCAGTGTGGACGATCCGTCCCTTGAAGGTGTCCATGCCCGGGAACGTCGGGAAGTTCGTCGAGGAGAGCAGCCCCAGCGCCGAGATGAGGTAGCGCGCGGTGTAGGTCGCGCCGTCGCCCGTCGTCACGGTCCAGCGGTCGGTCGACTCGTCGAAGTCCATGGCCGTGATCTCGGTGTTGAGCTGGATGTCACGGGCCAGGTCGTGCTTCTCGACGACCGCCTCGAGGTAGGCGAGGATGTCGGGCTGGTTGAGGTACCGGTGGTCGTAGTCCCACTCCTGGAGCATCTCCTTGTCCCAGTAGTACCGGTAGACGAAGCTCTCCGTGTCCGACATGGCTCCGGGGTACCGGTTCCAGTACCAGGTGCCGCCCACGCCGCCGGCGCGGTCGAAGGCACGGACCTTGAGGCCCAGCTGGTCGCGCAGCGTGTGGAGCTGGTAGATGCCGCCGAAGCCGGCGCCAATGACGATGGCGTCGAAGTTCTCGACCGGCGCGTTGTCCTGTGCAGTCATGATGAGGACTCCTTTGTCTCTCGTGTCAGATGGGGTTCGTTGGGGGTTAGGCGCGGTACCACTGGGCGATCTTGGCGATCTCCTGGTCCGCCTCCGGGGCACGGCCCGCAAGGAACGGGAAGACGTGCTGCTGGCCGGGCGCGATGGACAGCGTCACATCGACCCCAGCGGCCTGAGCCTTGTCGACGAGCCGCGTCGCGTTGTCGAGCAGGGATTCCGCGCCCCCCGCGTTCACGTAGAGCTTGGGGAACCCGGTGAAGTCGGCGTAGAGCGGGTTGGCGAGCGGGTTGTCCGGGTTCGTCAGGCCTCCCAGGACACCGGCGATCATGCCCTCGAGGAGCTCGCGGGTGATGAGGGCGTCGGTCGCGTCGTTCGTCACGAGCGTCTCGCCGGCGTTCTCCATGTCGAGCCAGGGGGAGAAGGCGATGACCCGGCCGGGGAGGGGCTTCCCCTGCTCGCGGAGGGCGAGCGGGATGGCGACGGCGAGGTTCCCGCCCGCGGAGTCTCCGATCGTCGTGATGTCCTCGGCCTTGATGCCGCGCTCGAGCAGGGCGTCGAAGACGGCCACGCCGTCCTCGATCTGGGCGGGGTGCGGGTGCTCGGGCGCCCGGCGGTAGTCGGGAACGAAGGTCGTCACGCCGAGGGCCTTGGCCACGTGGGCGGCGAGCTTGCGGTGGCTCGAGGCGGAGCCGACGGCGAAGCCTCCACCGTGCGTGTAGAGGAGCACGCGGGTCTTGTCGGCGCCGGCGGGGAAAGCCCAGATGCCGGGCACCCCGCCGACCGTCTCCTCCTTGTAGGTGACGTCCTCGGGCTCAGTCGTGGGCTGGTGCCACTCGTCGAAGATGCTCCGGAAAAGCCTCATCGTGAGCTCGGTGTTGGCCATAATGTCTGACCAGTCGGCGTAGAGGCTTCGGAGGCTCTCCGACTCGCGGGAGACGGTGGTGGAAGCGTCCTGGGTGATAGTCATCGAGATACTCCTTTTGCGTCGGCCCCCGTTGAAAACATCGGTGTGATCGGGGCCACTGCATCAAGTGTCCGGGGGCGCAACTCCCGTCTGGTGTTCCGATGTGGAACACCAGATGGGCCATGCTCGAGGACAGCATGGAAGCCAGAGGCCCTGGCAGAACGCGGAAGCCCACGCCGGGCGCCCCATGCCCTCGGCTCGCGCCGTTCATTCCGCGAACGGGAACAATCCATTGCGCCATTGGTATTGGTGGTGGATGGATCACACTGCGATCCTTGAAGGATGAAGGGTCCGTCATTCTCCCGAGGTTCGCGTGTCTGAGAGGGACGCGCGCGAGCTGGACCGGCTGCGGGCGGCCCGGGACCTCCTTGTTGAGCGCGGTCTCCTTGTCCAGAAGGAGCTTGCTGGGATCAGCCCCTCCATCGAGCGGAGCTGGCGCCGCTCCGTGAGCGTCCACGCGTCCAACGCGCCAGCGCCGCCCCGCTTCATCGACTCGATCGACGCGCGGAATCCATTGGTCGTGGCTGCAGGGCCGGTTCTGGACCGGTGGCAGGATTCTCTCTCCGACATGCGGGTGGCTGTCTTCCTGAGTGACCGCAGTGGCCAAATCGTCGCTCGGCGGCTGACGGACCGCGGAGACGGCCGGAGACTGGACCGAGCCTTCGCAACCGAGGGCTTCGACTTCTCCGAATCGGCGCTGGGCACCAACGGACTCGGAACACCTATGGAAGACCGCGCACCGGTGTTCGTCCGCGGTCCTGAGCATTTCAACGACAGTCTTGAGTCGCTGGCCTGCGCGGGGGCTCCGATCCTGGACCCCCGCACAGGTCGCGTCGTGGGGTCCATCGCCTTCGCGGCGACCCTCAAGGCCTCGAACCCGCTCATGCTCGCCATGGCCAGGGAAGCCGCCCAGCAGGTCGAGGCGCGCCTGGTCGAGATGAACGCGCCCATCGATCTGGCGGCCACGGCTGCCTTCCTGCGATCCCGGTCGAGCAAGGACCCCGTACTCGTCCTCAGCGCGGAGACAGTCATCGCCGATGTCCGAGCACTTGCCGTGATGTCCCCGGACACCCACGCGCTCCTCTGGGACAAGCTCCAGAAGCTCGAATGGAAGGAGCCGTCGAACGTTGTCGAGCTGCCGGCGTCCTCGAAGACGGCGGACGTCCACAGGCTGGGAGGCGGCAGCGTGTTCGCGCTCGAGCTCCACGGGCGCGACGACGACGAGCACGCGCCGCAGGACGTTGCGGCGCGCCAGCCCGTCGGACGTGCCGCAGATGCGGCCGAACTCGAAGCGGCCTCGCGGGTCAGCGGCATCGTCGCCCTGGCCGGGCCGCCGGGAGCGGGCAAGCACTACTCGGCACGGGACTGGCTGATCTCGAGGGCCGACGGCGAGGAGCCGCTCACGCTCGACGCCGCGGCGGCCCCGACGGCCGGCATGGCCGGCATGGCCGAGCTGGCCACCCAGGCCGTCCAGGCTGGCCGCTCCGTCGTCGTCCGCCACATCGACGTGCTCGACCTGCCGGGGTTCCGGACCCTCGAGCCGACGCTGCGCCTCGTCGCCGACGCCGCGCGCCGCGGATCAGGCACTCGCGAAGGCACCCCCGACACGAGGCCGCGCATCGTCCTGACCTTCGACGACGAGTCGCTCGGCGAGCAGGTCCGCTCACGGATCGTCGCACTCGCCCCGATTTCGACGATTCCCGCGCTCCGCAGGATGCGAGACATCATCCCGGGCCTCGTCCGCACCATCATCGACGAGTGGCCCGAAGACGATCGCGTCGCCGTGCCCCCCGCCGTGATGCAGGCGCTTGTCGGATGGGACTGGCCCGGGAACGTGTCCGAGCTCCGCACGACTCTCGAGCTGCTCATCGCCCAGCGTGGGGGCCGCGTCCTCAGAGTCGACGACCTCCCGGAGCACCTCCGGCGCCAGACGCGTTCCCTGAGCACTATCGAAGCTCTCGAGTACGACGCGATCGTCGACGCCCTGCGCAGAGCCGGCGGCAACCGTTCCGCGGCCGCCGCCGCACTGGGGATCGGCCGCACTACCCTCTATCGCAAGATGCACGCGTACGGGCTGGACCGGGAGGACAAGCCTTCGGTCGCGAGGTAGCCGGATTCATACCCCAGTCGGCGGAATTCCTAGGCTTCCGGTATCAATGCGCGGGCGTCGATCGGTGTTCCATTCTGGAACACCTGTTGCGCAGGTCACACCCCTACCGTGGTTGTCGGACCTGGTAGCCATCAGCTGATGGCGGTCGCCCTTCGGCCTTTGCCAACCATCGCCCTCACCCCTTCGCGTCTCCTTGCGGCAACGGAGCCTCAGAGACCTGATTCGACAAGGCAGGTAAACCACCGTGCAGACTACCCACCAGCGGACTCCCAAGAAGGCGGCCATTGCCTCGCTTCTTGGCAGCGCCCTCGAGTACTACGACTTCTTCATCTACGGCTCGGCGGCCGCCCTCGTCTTCAACGCGCTCTTCTTTCCCAAGCTGGATCCCACCGCCGGCGTGGTCGCCGCCTTCGGCACGTTCGGTATCGGCTACGCGGCACGGCCTCTCGGTGCGGTCGTGATGGGCCACTTCGGCGACAGGATCGGCCGCAAGAAGGCGCTGCTCTTCACCGTGATGCTCATGGGCCTGGTGTCCTTGGCCATCGGGTTCCTGCCGACCTACGACGCGATCGGCATCGGGGCGCCGGTCCTGCTCACAGTCTGCCGCCTCCTTCAGGGGTTCTCGGCGGGAGCAGAGAGCGCTGGCGCGTCGGTGCTGACCCTTGAGCATTCGCCCGAGGGCCGCCGCGGATTCTTCTCGAGCTTCGTCATGGTGGGCTACGCCCTCGGCATGGTCCTCGCGACGGTGGTCTTCCTGCCCGTCGCGACCCTTCCGCAGGAGGCCCTGTACTCGTGGGGCTGGCGGGTGCCCTTCCTGCTCTCCATCGTGGTCACGGCGGTGACGATCTTCGTGCGGAACACCCTCCACGAGACGCCGACGTTCGAGGAGGCCAGGACGAACAATGAGGTTCAGGGCAGGCCGATCGTTGAGGTCTTGCGGCACCAACCCCTCGACGTCGTCCGTGTGGCCCTCGCGACGACCATCGCGATCTTCCAGTCGCTCTTCACCGTCTTCATCCTCAGCTATGCGACCACTACGGCCGGGATCGACCGTGCCGCGATGCTCACCATCAACGCAGTCACCATCGGCCTCTCGATGTTCACGCTCCCGCTCGCGGCGAAACTCGCCGACAAGTACGGCCGCCGGCCCCTGATGATCACCTCGGCCGTCGGTTGTGCGCTGACACTTCCGCTCTACTTCATGGCCATCACGTCGCACAGCCTGCTGCTGATCTTCGTGGTCGCCTTCGTCAACATGACGCTCTTCTTCTCGGCCTACAACGGCGTCTGGCCTGCGTTCTACGCTGAGCAGTTCGCCGGCACCGTGCGCTACTCCGGCATGGCCGTCGGCAATCAGATCGGCAATCTGCTGGCCGGTTTCGCGCCCATGATCGCGGCCCTCATCGTGGGGGAGGGCTCGTTCGGTTGGGTTCCTGTCGCGGCCGGTGCCGCCGGGGTCATGGTGATCGCCTCAGTGGCGGTCTACTTCATGAGGGAAACCGCGTTCACTCCGATCGACGAACTGGACCATCCGTACCGCACATCGGCGACGCTCTATGCGCAGGGCGCCGGACGCTGACAGTCACGGGATCCGGCCCGGGCGGTTGGCCGCATGCGTCCAGCTGGCCGGGCCGGATCAGCCGTTGCTGGTCTGCCCGGCCGGGGCCAGTGACGGAAGGAGCGCCGCTATCAGGCGCCTTCCGAAAGTGCCGTCCATGGGAGATCCGCTGAGGAAGAACCGGTAGTAGATGGGCCCGAGGAGGAGGTCCGTGACCGTCTCGGGGTCGAGGTCTTCCCTGAGCTCCCCGCGGGCTTTGCCGCGCTCGACAAGCTCGGTGACGTCCGCCTGCCGACGGGTGACGACCTGCCCCCGGTAGACCTCGGCGAGCTGCGGATC
This sequence comes from Sinomonas sp. P10A9, assembly GCF_041022165.1. Taxonomy (GTDB): domain Bacteria; phylum Actinomycetota; class Actinomycetes; order Actinomycetales; family Micrococcaceae; genus Sinomonas; species Sinomonas puerhi. The sequence goes on along the minus strand of NZ_CP163302.1, from coordinate 3,684,882 downwards.
GGCAGCGACCTCGGAGACCAGGCCCTTCATGATCAACCCCATCACGGTGGTCTGCATGAGCTCGACGGTCTTGTCGACCAGCGCTACGAGCTCCGCCGCGGTGTCCTTGGTGTAGGGGCGAGTGCTCACCTCTCCCACCATCTCCAGGAGCAGTGCGAGTGCGAGGTCGGTCTTGGACCGATGCCGGCGGTAGATCGTCGTCTTGGCGACGCCGGCCCGGGCCGCCACCCCTTCGACCGTCAGCCCGGCGAAGCCGGCCTCGCCGAGCACGGCGCGAGTGGCATCCAGGACGGAGCGCTCGGTCCGCGCGCGCCGCTTGTCGTGTCCGGACGCCGTCGTCGGGCTCGGGTCCTCCGCTATCGAATCAGTCACCACGCTATACCCCTACCACGGCAGGCGATTCGGTGCTACTATTGAAACGCAACGTAGCGTTTCAATCTATCGGAACGCGACCGGCGTTGCAAACAGCACAGCGAAGGAGCCCACGATGGCTGTAGACCGATATCAGCGCGGCATGGACCGCATGATGGAGCTCGTCTCAACCGAGCACTCGAATACGTTCGACCACGCCAAGCTGGTCGAGTCGTACAAGGACCTTGACCCGCACCTGGCGGACTACATCGTCTCCTTCGCCTTCGGGGACATCTACTCGCGGACATCGCTGACCCAGCAGGAACAGACGATGGTCACGATCTCCACCCTGGTGGCCCTCGGGACGGAGCCCCAGCTGAAGCTCCACATCAACACCGGCTTCAACGTAGGCCTGACCAAGGAGAAGATCGTGGGCACACTGATCCACCTTCTCCCCTACGTCGGTTTCCCCCGTGTCCTGAACGCACTGACCCTCCTCAGGCAGGTCATGGAAGAGCGCGGCATCACCCCGGCGTCGAACGCGAACTAGGAAGGGACCTCATCATGAGCAAGAGAATCGGTTTCGTCGGGCTGGGGACCATGGGACTTCCCATGGCAGTGAACCTGAACAGGGCCGGTTTCGAGGTGATCGGCTACGACGCCTTCGAGGGCAGCCGCGTCAAGGCCAGGGCCGCCGGCATCACGATCGCCGCGGGCCTGAAGGACGTCGCCGCGCAGGCCGAGGACACCGTCATCTCGATGGTCCGCGACTACGCCCAGAACCTGGACGTCATCCTCGGCGAGGACGGGCTCCTCTCCGCCGGCCCGAAGGGCCTGACGATCATCGTCATGAGCACCCTGGACCCCGACACGATGAACGAGCTCGGCCAGAAGGTCGAGGCCGCCGGGGACGTCAAGCTCATCGCCGCAGCCGTCAGCGGCGGCGCCACCGGCGCCCAGGCCGGCACCCTCTCGATCATGACCTCCGGTGCCCAGCAGACCGTAGCCGCCGCCCGGCCCTACTTCGACGCCGTCGGCTCGAACGTGTTCTACTACGGCGCCCAGCCGGGCAACAGCCAGGCAGCGAAGCTGGTCAACAACCTCGTCCTGGGCATCACCATGAACGCCGTGGCCGAAGGGCTCACGTTCGGTGCGCACTACAGCCTGCCCCAGGACGAGCTGCTGAACCTGTTCAAGGCCAGCACCGGGGACAGCTGGGTCGCCCGGAACTGGGACTCCGTCTCCGAATGGACCGCGGACACGGCCCTCGCCGTGCTCCTGAAGGACCTCAAGGCCGCCCACCTCAAGGGCCTCGAGCACAACATCCCCATGCCCTTCAACGCCCTCTCCTCCACCCAGCTCTTCCACTCCATGGGCAAGGAACCCAAGGCCAAATGAGCGACTGAGGTGCCCCGGCCGCCCGGCGCGAGGGCGCAGGGGCGGTGCTCGGTGGGGCTTTCTGCCCATTCATGTTGGCAGCCCCGCCGCGGCGGGAGAGGCCGATGTTCTGCGAGATAGCGAACCCCGTGACGCAGCCGGTCGGGACCTCCAGGGCTGTGAACCACAGTAGCCGGAGACCTCCGCGCGGTCCTATGCTGAAGGGGCTGCACGAGGAGGGGACCATGGATCCGCAAGACGAGTTCCTCAGCTGGGCCGGGCCTGCCCTCCACGCTGCCGAGGCCGCCCTCGCCGTCGGCGACCCGTCACACCGCATCGCCATGTGGTCCCATCGGGACCCGGTGAGCCTCTTCGGCGCTGTCGGCGTCTCGGCCACAGGCTGGGATCGTCTGGAACCGACGTTCCGACGCGTCGCCGCACGGCTCGCGGGAGGCCATGACGTCACCGTCGAGCTCATGGCCTCCGATGTCGTGGGGGACATGGCCTACACCGCGGCGGTCGTGCGCTTCGTCGGCACGATCGACGGCGGCGAGCCCCGCCCCTTCGCCCTCCGCGCCACCAGTGTCTTCCGCCGCGAGGACGGCGAGTGGAAGGTCATCCACGAGCACACCGACTTCATCAGCCCAGACACCCCAACCGACTCCTGAATGACGTCGGCTGGGCGTGCAGGGGACCTCGAGAACTCGCACCAGAGGCTGCTTTGGCCCCTCTGCGCCCCTGGAGCTCAGGGCTCAGAGCCGGTGTCGTGGTGGTCTGTTTCGCGGCGTGACCAGTCTTCGGGGATGGCGGCCTCGAGCGCGTCGTCGACGGTGATGACGCCGATGAGGCGCCGGCCTTCGGAGACCACGGGCAGGGCTAGCAGGTTGAAGTCGGCCATGCGGGTCGTGACGTCGATGACGTCGTCTCCGGGAGAGGCGACCACGACGTCGGTGTCTGCGAGCTCCGCGAGGGTCTGGCTAGGGTCGGCCTGGACGGCTTGGGGGAGGCTGAGTGCGCCGTCGAGGGTCCCGTCCGGTGCCAGGGTATAGAGCATGACGAGGGCTTGGGGCTGGAGCGTATTGGCGGCGCCGACGGCGGCGAGTGCGTCCGCGGCTGTGGCAGTGGCCGGTAGGGCGAGGAAGTCGGTGCCCATGAGCCCGCCGGCGGTGAGGTCGTGGTAGCCGAGAAGCCGGTGGACGCGTGTGCGCTGGGGCTCGGGGAGGGCCTGGAGCACGGGGCTGCGCCGTTCCTGTGGCAGGTCCATGAGGGCGTCGGCCGCGTCGTCGGCCTGCATTCGGCCTAGGACTTCGGCGACTTCGGCGTCGGAGCGGTCCCGGAAGAGCCCCGACTTGGAGTTCTCGTCGAGCTCTTCGAAGACGTCTGCCTCCAGCTCGGGGTCTTCGTGGACCTGGGCTAGGAGTTCGTCCTGCTCGTCACCGGTGGCCTCCTCGATGATGTCGGCGATCTGGGCGGGCTTGAGCTCGGGGATCCGTCCGGTGACGGCCCGGACCTGGGCGGATTCGGCGTGGCCGATGAGGGGTTCGAAGTCCTTCCAGTCCCGGGGCGGGTGGGCAGCGTGGCGGGGGCCGAGGCTGAGCCAGCGGCGGCGGTGCACGTCGAGTCCTGTGGCGGCCCAACCGTCGAGGACTTGGGTGAGCTGGACGTCGTAGGCCTTGACGAAGGCGACGCGGGAGAGGTCGATGAGGCGGTGTCCGAGGACGTCTTCGGAGAGCAGGACTTCGCCCTCGCGGCGTCGGAACTCGCGCACGTCCACGCTGCTGACGGCGAGCTGGACGCGCTCGGGTGCGAGCGCGGCGAGGTCGGCGGCGGAGACGAAGACTCGGGCGCTGCCGACGGCTAACACGAGGCCGGTCACGCGCGGGTAGCCGTCATGCCGTAGGTGGACGATCAGGTCGGCCAGGGCGCCCATGCGGCGCCCGTCGGAGTCGGTGACGGGCTGGCGCAGCAGGGCGGAGAGGGAGAGGGTTGCCGTTGCGACGGTCATCGGGGGGCCTTTCGGTGCACACCGGGGTCTCGAGGCGACTGTACGCCAGACCAGGGCGTCTTCGGGAGTGGGGATTCGGGGTCAGGGGGCGCCCAAGGCCAGTTGGACGACACGGACGACGACGAGGGCCATTGCGAGGATCAGGTATGCCCAAAGGACTCCCAGGCCCACCCGGCGGGTCAGGGAGAGCTGCGGGCGTTCCAGGAGTGCGAGCGGGGGCATGCGCCACATGAGCCGCTGGGACCGGTCGACGGCCGGTTCCGGGGTGGTCCTGCCCTGCATCCTGGCGCGGATCCTCAGCGCGGTGATGGCGGCGGCAGCGAGGACGGCCAGCAGGGCCCCGCCGCCGAGGATGGCGATAATGGCGTCGCCGTCGAGGCCCGGGAACAGGGTGGCGGCGGTCAGGACGACGGAGAGGATCACGAGGACCGCGATGACGATGGAGGTGAAGATGTTCATCGCCCTGCCGTTGACCCAGGGGCCCATGACCTGCCTGTCGTTGCACAGCAGCAGGAGGAACAGCGTCGCGGAGGGCAGGAGCACCCCGGCCAAGACCTGGACACCGACGGTGAGCAGGCCCAGCGGGCTCCCGGGGATGATGACGATGACCGCGGAGACGAGGATGATGCCGGCGAACGCGGCGTAGAAGCCCTTGGCCTCGCTGACCTTGCGGTGCAGGGAGTGCTTCAGGCCCAGGACGTCGCCGAGCGCGTACGAAGTGGACAGGCCGACGGCGGCGGCGCCGATGATCGAGGCGTCGATGAGCGCCAGGGCGAACAGGATCCCGGCAAGACGCCCCACGTAGGTCCCCAGGCCCTCCGCGACGCCACCCGCGTCGGTGAACTGGCCGAACTCGGGCTTGCCGGCGAAGGTGGAGGCCGTGAAGGAGATGATGGCCGCGGCACCGAGGATCACGATGGCGATGCCCAGCCACAGGTCGACCTTCTCGTACTTCATGTAGCGGGGGGTGATGCGCTTGTCGATGACGTAGGACTGCTGGAAGAACAGCTGCCATGGGGCGATGGTCGTGCCGACGATCGCGATGATCAGCAGCGTCACGTCCGCGATGTTGGATCCGGCGGGGAGGCCCGGGGCGATGAGGTCGTGCGCCATCTGCCCATAGTCCGGGCCTGCCAGGAAGAACACGGGCACGAGCAGGAGCGAGCCTGCCACGAGGGTGAGGCAGACCCGCTCGAACGTCTTGAAGGATCCGGTGCTGGCCGCGCCGACGACCACGACCGCGGCAGCGATGACGCCGGGGATCTTGGGCACGCCGAGGTACGAGAGGCCGATGCTGATGCCGATGAACTCGGTCACGATCGTGAGGGCGTTGAGGATGAACAGGTCGATCACGCTGAATGCACCCCAGAACCGGCCGAAGCGTTCGAGGATGAGCCGAGCGTGGCCCACGCCGGTCACCGCGCCCAGACGCAGGACCATCTCCTGGTTGACGTACAGGACGGGGACCAGGAGCAGGAGCGTCCACAGCAGGCTGGTGCCGTAGTTCTGCCCGGCCTCGGTGTAGGTTCCGAACGCGCCGGCGTCGTTGTCCCCGACCATGACGATCAGGCCCGGGCCGATGATGGCCAGGAGGGTCTTGAACCGGGTCCTCCAGCTGCGCGGGGCCGAGGTGTCCTCGAGGCGGATGGTGCCGAAGGCACCCTGGATGTCGCCGAGGTGGGCAGAGTCGAGCACTGCATAGGCGCCGGTGGCCGGGGCCGGCCCGGGGGCGTAGGCGCCTGCCGGGGTAGTGGGTGCGGGACCGCGGGCATGGGTCCGTGGAGTCTTGGCCATGGGGACCTGCTTCCTCCCGGCAGTGGCCGGGGTCTTGTGAAGCGGCACACCGAAGGACCCTGGGTCGGGCTGTTTGGGTCCCTCGGGGCGGGAAGACGGGCTGGGTTCAGTCAGGGGTACGCGAAGAGGTACTACTGTCGCCGTCGGACACGGTCAGCCACCTCCTGCGCTCGTCTTCACGTGCCTTGGGCGGAGGTCCCCGGGCCGAACACCCGGGGTGCCCTTCCTCGTAAGGCCTTTGGCACTTCGCGTCGTGACCCCCCGGGATGACCGGAGGGAGCCAATCGGGGCTGCCCCTTAACCCGGGGCAGCCTGTCCTGACCGGGGGCGTCTCTCGACGTTGGGGGTCGCTGGCTTGTGTCCGCGAAGGAGCCTCAGCTAACGAACGGCACCTTGCGAGCACATGATACCGCGCAGACGGGACCGGGTGATGGCCGACTCACCGCGGCCGGAACCGGAGCCAGTCGCGCCAGGTCCGCCACTCCGATCTGATCATGGCGATGCTCACGCCCTGGACACCTTAGTTGGCGGGAGGGGTGTGGGTCGCGACGGGTTTAGATGCGGCTGGGGCGGGGGTCTCCGATGGCCGCGAGGATTTCGCGCAGGGTGCTGCGCGCTGAGGCAAGTCGGTCAGCGGGGATGCTTTGCAGTGCTTCTGACCGTGGGCCTTCGCTTGCCGACCAGAGCCTGCGAAGTGTGCTGTGGCCGCTGCGGGTCAGCCGAATCAGCGGCGATCCCCTGTGCTCGGGGTTCGGCAGTGCTTGGACGTGGCCGGCGGCCAGGAGCTGATCCGTCGTGCGCTGGACGGCCTGGCGGGTGATGCCGAGCCGCCGTGCGATCGCGGGCACCGCGGCGTCACCGCCTGAGAGCACGCTCATGGTGTGCCACTGGGTGACGGTGACGCCATGGGCAGCCGCGACGGAGTCGCTGCTGCGGCGGCTGAGCGAGGCCAGCTCGTACACGTCCGCCATGAGCAGCCGGTAGGCATCGACCCGCTCGCGTTCGTCAGTTGACAACATGTTGTCATTCTAGTGGGATGGGAGGCATGCCTGCCACTAGTCCCCGGGCCCTGGGCCGTGTCGCCGCGGTCCTGCTGGCCTTCGGGTCGATTGCCGGTTCGGGGATCCTGAGCCTTCCGTCCGCGGTCTACGCGCAGACGGGGTCGGGCTGCCTGCTGGTGTGGGCGGTCGCCGCCCTGCTGTGCCTGCCGATGCTGGTGATGTTCCAGGACGCGATGGGCCTCTCCGGCGGCGGCGACGCCCTCCAGGCACTCGTCTCGCGAGGGCTTCGCCCATGGGTGGGGGCCGCGATGCCTTTGATGTTCGTGTTCGTGGTGGTCGTCGGCCTTCCGACAGGGTGTGCCGTGGCGGGCAGGTACGTCGAACGCGGCCTCGGCTGGGGCGGCGGGGGCGCCGCCGTGGCCGTAGCGCTGCTGGTGCTGGCCCTGTCGGCGAATCTCGCCGGTGCGCGGGTCGGTGCCCTCGTGCAGTTCGCCGGCGGCGCAGCGCTGGTGGCCACCGGGCTGATCCTTGTCGCGGCGGGGTCATGGAATGCGCCGCGCCAGCTCGATGTGCTCCCCACCGGCGCGATCGGGGAGACCCTGCTGCCTGGGGTGCTGCTGGCGTTCTGGGCGTTTGTCGGATTCGAGAACCTCACCTTCCTCGGCCGGGAGCTCCGGGACCCGCGCCGGGATTTCCTGCCCGTCAGCGCAGTGGCGCTGGGCTTGTACGGGGCCTTCGCGGTCGCGCTCACCCTTGCCGTGTCAGTGCGGGCCGACCAGCACTCCGTCGATCCGGTCGCCGGGCTGCTCGAGCTGGCCACCAGCCCCGCACTGCAGGGGCTCGTCGCCGTTGTCGCGGCAGCGGCGATGCTAGTCAACGCCGCAGCGTGGGTCCGCGGTGTCAACAGCCTCATCGCCGGTGCCAGTCGGGACGGCTGCATGCCCAGCATCCTCGGAGGGTCGGCGTGGGCGCGGACGGCCCTCCTCGGCGCGCTCTTCGCCGCCACGCTGTCAGCTCTGGCGGCTGACCCCTCCCTGACTGTCGATGCACTCGCCGCAAGCAGCGCGGTCTTCGTGCTCATCTACATCATCTGCATCGTCAGCTACGTCCGATCCCGCGGCCCCAGCGCTCGGACCCTCGCCAACCTCGCGCTCATCCCGATCATGGCCGCCGCACTCGTCCAATCAGGCACCCGCAGCGTCTATGGGCTCGTCGTGGCCGCCGGCTGTCTGGCATGGTGCCGAACCCGTTCCAGAAGCGGCCGCCCGGGGCCCTCCTGACCCGTAGCGAATGCACCGGTGGGTCAGTCCGGATCCCGACGGATGCCGGCCGCCGTCCCGGCGCGGGCCGGCCTTCAGCCCCGGTCCCGGCTCACTTCCGGTTCGGGGTCCGCGGCGGTGGTCCGGTGGGGTGCTGCCGGTCCCGTGTGGTCCGAGGCGGTGCTCAGGCTCTTCGCGAGGTCTGTCAGGGCCCGGGTCAGCTCGTCGGCGCCGGTGCGGGCGAGTCCGGAGATGCTTGCCTCGGCCAGCTGGATCCAGGCAGCGGAGAGGTCCGGAAGGAGGCTCCGCCCGCGCTCGGTCAGCTCCACTACGGTGGCCCGCCTGTCCCGCGTGGAGGGGCCCCGGGTCACCAGGCCCAGCGACTCGAGCCGTTTGACGGCCGAGGTGATCGTGGGGGGTTCGCATCCAGCCGCTGCGGCGAGCTGGGACTGGGTCTTGGGCCCGTGCTCCGCGAGGTCCATGATCAGGGTCTCCTGCCCGACCGTGAGCCCGACCCGGTGGAGGAAGGATCCGGCAAGGGCACGGTGGCGCATGCCGATCGTCCGGATCGCCCTGTTCAGCGCGCGGGCCTGCTCGTAGTCCATGGAATCCCACCGGCCGAACACCTACAGGGCCCATCGCCGTCGCCGGCCGACGAACGTTGAAGCGGACCGGCAGTCCAAGGTCCACCACTGAGGTCCGCGAGGAGCCGACCTCAGTGAAGCCATGGGCTAGGCGACGAGGCGCTCAGTCTGACCCAGCGCGCGCCGTCGCGTCGTCCACTGGAAGGAAGGCATGACGCAGGTCGTACTTGGCCACGCTGCGGCCGAGGTCGACTCCTGCCTCGGTGGAGAATCGGTAGTGCAGTCCGGCCCACAGCCGCGCGTCGACGATCTGCTCCCGCAGGTCTGTCGGGCTGGCGAAGGTGCGCACCGCGTCGAAGTTCCCCGGCGCCCCCGCTTGATCGAACCCATGGATGGTCAAGTTGATCTCGCGTGTGCCGAGGAACTGGGTGAACACCTCGGCCATCGCTGAGGTGACGGTGCCGTGCGCGGCTGGGTACTCCGGGTGGTTCGGCGTCGTCAGCAGTGGGCGCCATCCGGTTTGCTCCACCGTCAGGGGGTCTCCGTCGTCAAACCCCGGGACGGGGCCGAACCCGTCGTTGCTGACCGCTGTGGGGTCGATCGCTGTGACCGGCCGCCAGAACAGGAAGTGGTACTTCTCGTTCATGACGGCGATCGCCGCGTCGGCACCGACGACGTCGACCATCGCGAAGAGCCGGGCAGAGGACACGAGGTCCAGGTGCCGGCTGTCGGCGAGGTCCCGGGCCGTGCGGTTCCACTGCCGGATGCCGTTGGCGCTCCAGAAGTAGGCTGTTGCGGTCTGCTCCGGGGTGCGGACGGTGCTGTTGGCAGCACCCACCGCTTTGATCTCGTTGAACGCGGCCACCCAGTCGGGGCTGGTCAGCGGCGGCGGCCCGTCGGGTCGGAACCGGTCCGGTCGGTCGAGCACGAGAGGCCGCATGGTGGCCATCCAGGGTGTCTGCGGGCGAGCGAAGGCCGGGGGCGTCAGCCGCCAGACGCCTGGGGCGGGCGCGAGCGTGGGGAAGGCCGAGGTCACCCCTATCGGGGTCAACCTGCCGTCACCGGTGCGGGCGGCGATGACCCCCTCGGCGGCGGCATGCCCTACACCCGCTCCGTCGGTCTTGGGCGTCCCGTCCGGGATCGCCGCCAGACTCGTCGCGGCGAGTGCGTCGACCGTCGTCGCCTTGGCCGGCAGGTAGTAGTCGAGAGTGACGCGCGCGGCCTCCACAACCGCTGCATCGGATGATGCCCCGGCGGGTGCTGCGAGAGGCGCGGCGTACGGAACGTACCGTCCGTCGATGGCGACGGCCGCGTCGTACATAGCTGCTGTGACGTAGGCCATGTAGACCGTGCCCTCGTTTTGGAATGTCCCGGAGCTCACGACGGTGTTCACTGCGATGCTGTCCCATTGCGCGGCGATGTTCTCGCCCGGACTCGCCGCTGCAACCGTGGATGTCTGGGGCGAGGCCACGCTCAGCGTGAGCAGCGCCCCGGTGGCGGCAGCCGTGTACCACCTATGTATTCCTGTTCGCATGTCGGTCTCCTCTCCCAGTGTTCCCTGATGGCTCTGCTCTGTGATCCGCACTCCGGTCCGGCGACCTCGGGCCCGGTAGGGGCTATAAAGGCGGTCGGTGGCGAGTGGTGGCAATCGAGTAGCGCAGAGGGTCCGCACTCCCAAGTCCGGTGTTGAGGCACTGCACGACGCCGCGGAGGCACTGGGAAGGGAAGCAGCCAGAGTCATGGCAGGTGGTCACGTCGATCGCCCCATTGCGGTCGATCCGGCATCCTGCCATTAGCTGGAACGTCGGGCTGCCGCAGGGCACGAGATCCTGCGGAGTATCTCGGGGAATAGGAGCCACCGAGCGCCAAGGCAACCGGGTGACTCGCGGATGCTCGAGCATCCGTGAGTCGCCCACCCCTTGTGCATGCAGTCCGGTCATGACTCCCCCGGAAGGCAGCGCCCACGCGCCGCCTCGACCAGTGTAGTACCGCCCATGGAAGCGGTCTCCGTTTGCACGGGCCGATTTCCGGGCCACGCCAGCGGCGTTCTAAGCCGAGTGAGCGCCTTCTATTGGCTCGGTCATCTCGTCCAGGACGGCCATGACGCCGACGGCGGACAGATGCCATTCCACTGGATCACCGTCGATGCCTGGGAGCACGACGGGTGTGTCAACGACCTCGGGGTTCACAAGGCTTCGTTGTGCCAGCCCATTCACGATGGCTGCGGCGACAGTTGCAAGCTGTCTTGCATCGAGTCCGACGCGGAATTTCAGTCCCAGAAGGGGCAAAAGCTGGTCGAAGGCGGCGCTTCTCGCGGCGGTGGTTCGTGATTCGGCGCGAGCGAGTGCATCCACGACCGCGGTCCGGGACGTGGGATCGAGTGAACTCACCGTTGCCGAGAGAGCGATGTAGGTCCGCCACTCTGTTGACGTGCGGACTGATTCATAATTCTTTTTGACCGAGAGCCTGATGATTTCGCGCCCAACCTCCCGGCGTCCGGCGGGGGTACCGAGTCGACTCCCGTGGGCGTGGGCCGTCGCCTGGATTCGTTGAGCGAGACCCGGATCGAGGTCAGACCCCGAGATCTCCATGGTTTCGATGAGCCGAATCATGAGCTCGCGGAAGAAGGCGTCCTTATTCCCGAAGGCCTTGTACACAGAGCTTCTGGGCACGCCCGCTGATCGGATGAGCTCCTCGAGGTTCAGGTGTTCCAAGCTGACGGTGAGGCCAGTAGGTCTGAGCAGTTCAACGGCCTTTCCCAGAAGCAGTTCCCGCATCTGCTCCTCCCGGATCCGCCTCGGCCCACCGGATTCGCTCCAGCCGCGCTCCATTCGGCTCCTTTCTAGACTCCAAGTCTAAAGTCAAATCGTCCCAGCAGCCGGTGGCGGCAACTGGCGATCCGGTGATGCGCCGGGGGGGGGCTCTCTGCAGGGGTGGGATCACTCACATGGACTATAGACTTCCAGTCTAATGGACTGCTAGTCTAGATCCAGTCCTGAAGAGGACAACGGAGCCAAAATCGCTCCACAAGCTATCCGTATGGAACTGGCTGAGCGGAAGGCTTCCGTGGACCGCCACGCGAAGCAGGCCGCCTAGCCCGATCTGAAGATCACCCCGCATCATCTCCCGGAGAGGGGGAAGTCGCGGCCGTCAGGTCCCACAGCATCTCTCGTCATCAAGTCGAGGCCTCCAATGACCACCCACCACGCACCAGCGACCCATACCCGCTTCCGCCCAGTTACTCTCCGCCTAATTTTCCCCACCCGGCTGGAGGGCAGCCTCGACGCCGCCGCGGCAGTTCCTGCCAATCCAGCAGGTCTGTGGGTGCCGCTCCGTCGGCGTATTGCTGCTCTCGGACGATGGGTCCGGCGCACATTCCTCCAACCGTGGAATACCGGTTACCTCGATGCCCAACGGAATGACGTGTGGCGCCAACTCTACGAGGACCGTTCGATCCGCTAAGGGCAGCCGCTGTGCCGGCGGTCCAGGGAGGCTTGGCCCGAGGGCAGTCGTGAGGCTCTGAGCATGGTTACGAGGCCACGCCGAGGGAACACTTCATCACTGTCGCCAGGTCGGGAGCGCTTGCAGAACTGCAGCGGGATCGCGTGTAGGCCTCACCCGGGAGCGGGTGGCCGTCGTAGAGCGAGGCCAAGAAGGCTTTCTCAAGCCTGCACGCACTTGGGCTTTTGCGAGCGGCCGACGGGAATCGAACCCGCGTATCTGGCTTGGGAAGCGAGCGCTCTGCCATTGAGCTACGGCCGCGTGCCCCGAAGGGCTCAACACAGCTTACAACACCGCGGGCAGTGGTCCGTGCAGCCTTGCGCGGCGGGGACAACCCCGCCTAGCTGTCCCACAGTCCCTGCGGCTAGCGTTGATCCATGCCACCACTGCGCATCCTCGGCGTCGACATCGACAGGACCTTCGGCGGCCGCCACGGCCACTTCACCGTCGACCAGCACGAGCTCGAGCACCCCAAGACCCAGCGCGCGTTCCAGTGGGTCTACTGGATCCTGCTCGCCGAGGTCGCCGTCGGCGTCGCGGCCGTGACCACCGCGGTCGTGCTCCAGGCTGGAGGCGCAGAGGTGCCGTTCGCGGCGTGGTTTCGCGGCGTCGTCGTGCTTCTCATGACCCTTACGCTGTTCTTCTTCGCGTGGCGCGCCCGGCACGGCTACTACTGGGGCTACCAGCGGCTGCGGCTCTTCAGCCAGATCTTCCCCGTCGTGACGCTGGTCGTGGCGACGGTTCCCGGGCTGTACCCGTACTGGATGGTCGTGGAGCAGATCGTGTTCGCGGTGCTCATGATCGGGGTCGCGGACGTCCTCACGAACGACCACATGCGCGTCGCCTTCGCCTCGCCCAAGCGGAGGGCGGAGCTGCGCGCAGAGCCCGAGCGCGACACACCGGACGATTTCCAGCAGAATCCCAGCTGACGCTCATAGTCTCCCGGCTATGGCAGCGGCTGAACACAGCGTGACCGTCGAGCGCACACCCGAGGACGTCTACGCGTTCCTCGTCGACGGGCTCAACAACGCGAAGTGGCGCTCCGGCGTTCGCTCCGTCTCCCACTCTTCGGGCCCTGCGGGCCAGGAGGGCGCGGTCTATGCCCAGCGGCTTGCCGGCCCGGGGGGCCGCGAGATCGACGGCGACTACGAGATCACTGAAGCGCGCCCTGGAGAGGTCATCCGCTTCCAGGTCATCGCGGGTCCCGCGAGGCCGCACGGAGTCTTCCTCATGGGCCCCGACGGCGGCGGCACGAGGGTGACCTTCGGCCTCTCCTACGAGCCCTCCGGGTTCATGAAGCTCATGGGCGGCATGATCCAGAAGACCATGGATCACGAGGTCGCCCAGCTCGAGACGCTCAAGACCGTCCTCGAGCAATAGGCGCGGACGTCCAGCGGCAGGCGCGGCGCCCGCGGTAGGGCGAGCGGGCGCCGTCGTGCGTCCAGCCCGGGGCGCCTCAGCCTAGGCGCATACCGCCCCAACCCGCCCCCAACACCCGCGGTGCCCCGAATTGGCCGCCGGTGACGGGCCAGTAGCCCAGCGAACCGTTGGTGCGCACAGCAGCGATTCCAAGGGTGCCGGGCCCGTCGAGGCCCCGGAGCACCTGCAGCTGTCCCGTGGTTCCCCAGGCCGAGGCGACGACGGCCCGAGCCTCGCTCACGAGCTGCTCCTGGCCGAGCGACCGGTACAGCACGAGCGTACCGTCCGCGCCCTGTGCGACGAAGTCCTCGAATCCGTCTCCGGTCACGTCGAGCATCGCGGCATGGCCGCCAGCGACGCCGGTGGCCAGGAGCGCCCGCTGGAAGAGGTCGCCGGTGCCGCGGTTCGGATAGAAGTACAGGTTCCCCGACGGGTCGAGCGCGAGGAGCTGAGGGAGGCGGTTCGTCGCGCACCACAGCCCGGATGCGAGGGTCATAGTGTCCCAACCCGACTGCCCAAGCGTGACCGGTGCCGCGAAGCTTCCGCCCGTGAGTCCTGGATAGACCACGAGCCGGCCGTCGCGCCACTGGACCAGCAGGTCGAAGACACCGTCGCGGTCCCAGTCGACGGACGTCACGGAGGCCGCGTTGCCGAAGCCCGTGCCGATCGTGGTGGGTGCGCCGAGCGCTCCGCCCGAAGCGGCGGGATACACCAGGACGGAGCCGTTCGGATCGAGGGCGACCAGATCGGCGGCACTGTGGAGTGCGGCGTGCGACAAGTCCTGCGTGGTCGGCTGGAACCTCCCCGGGGCGGCGCACAGCTCCGCGCCGGCCGGGGTCAGGGGTGTGCCCGAGGGCGGGTTGACCGGCACGGGCGCGGGGCGGGTGGTTGGAGTCTGGGCCGGGGTGGGCGACGGACTCGGTGAGGTCGATGCGCCACCGGGCGACGCCGTCGTGCCTGCGGGCAGCGTCTTGTAGCCGAAGAAGTCCACGACGCCCCACATCGTGTACCTGTTGGGGGTGGTGGCCGGGGTGCCGTTGGTGAAGGTGATGCCGATGCCCACCACGCTCATCCGTGCGTCCAGCAGGATCGCGTTGTGGGAGGGCGACGACTTCCACCATTCGACGAGCTGTGTCGCGTCCCGGTCCCAGCGCACCGCGATGACCTCGCCCGCGCCGTTGTCCGGGTTGAGCGCGCGCGGGTCGGTCCAGAAGCTCGAGCGGTGCTCGATGACCTCGCGGCTCGCGATGCTATCCGACCACTCTTGCGCGAGCTCCTGGACGTTCAGGTGGTACCGGACCGGGTTAAGGCCGTTCTGCTGCCGGTAGGCATTGATCGCGGAGAAGACTGCGAGGACCTGCGAGGAGTTGTCGTCGCTGACGAGGTTGCTCGTGTCCCCCATTGGCGCCGCGAGCGGAGTGACCGACGTGACTGACGGGTCGATCGTGTCCGGGCCGCGCAGCGCGTCGATCGGCTTCACCTGCGGGCCCGCGGCGCCCTGCGCGAAACCGCCCGCGGGGTCGAGACGGACATCGAGGCTACGATTCGTTGCCGCGTTCTGAGCGCCTGCGGCGGTCGGCGAGGGGGCGACGTCGTGGGTCGCGTTCCGGGAAGCGCCCGAGGTGGTGAGCACGGACGACGGCGGCGCGGCCGCGGGGGCGAGGGCGGTGAGGAGCGCCGTGGCTACCACAGCGACGGCCATGCGTACGCGTCTCATGGAACGGTCCTTCCGCAGGCGAGTCACACCATTCCCGTGGGTCACCCTATTCCCATTCGTCCCATGGCGGCAATGGTTCAGCGGCGCTGCGGTATTTTGGGAGACGTGCTGCTTTCAGACCGCGACATCCGTGCCGAAATCGACGCCGAGCGCATCCGGCTCACGCCGTACGACCCGGGGATGGTGCAGCCTTCGAGCGTCGACGTGCGGATCGACCGGTTCTTCCGGCTCTTCGACAACCACAAGTACGCGCACATCGATCCGTCGGAGGAACAGCCCGAGCTCACCCGGCTCGTTGACGTGGACTCCGATGAGCCGTTCATCCTGCACCCGGGCGAGTTCGTGCTCGGATCCACCTACGAGACCGTGTCCCTTCCCGATGACATCGCGGCAAGGCTCGAGGGGAAGTCTTCGCTGGGACGGCTCGGGCTCCTGACCCACTCGACCGCGGGGTTCATCGATCCAGGCTTCGCGGGGCATGTGACGCTCGAGCTCTCAAACGTCGCGACGCTGCCGATCAAACTCTGGCCCGGGATGAAGATCGGCCAGTTGTGCTTCTTCCGCCTCTCCTCCGCCGCGGAGCACCCCTACGGTTCGGGCGAGTACGGCAACCGGTACCAGAACCAGCGCGGGCCGACGGCCTCACGGAGCCACCTGAACTTCCACCGGACGCGCATCTGACGCTCGCAGGTCTGCTCCGGACCGCACGCCCGGCCGCTCAGACGCTCTGGGCGTAGAACCACTCGATGTGCTCGCGCACCAGGCGGGCCGCGAGCTCGCCGTCGCGCGCCTCGACGGCGTCGAAGATCGCGTGGTGGTGGCTCCGGAGCACGGTGACGGCCTGATCCCAGCCGCCGCGGCGAGTTACGGCGTCGTCTATGTAGCCGCGGATGGCCTCGCGCATTGACTCCATCATGGTGCTCACCACCACGTTGCCCGCGAGGGTGCTCAGGGCCACGTGGAACTGCGAGTCGAGGAGCGTGAAGATCTCGGAGGGCAGCGCGTCGTCGTCCATCGCGTCGAGGAGGCGGCGCGCGTCGTCGAGCTGCTCGGGCGTCCACGGCGCGGAGGCCGCGCGCCCGAGGGACCACGTCTCCATCATGATGCGCGCCTCGACCACGTCCTTGACGGGCAGGTGGTGGCTCGCGACGTGCATCCGCAGCGCCACACCGAGCGCCGAAGAGGGGTCCGAGACCACGATCGTCCCCGAATTCGGCCCCGAGCCGGTCGCGGACCGGACTACGCCCATGACCTCGAGGGAGCGGATCGCGTCCCGCACGGACGCGCGCGAGATGCCGAACTGCTCGGCGAGGGCACGCTCGCCCGGCAGCCGGTCGCCGAGCTTGAGCTCGCCGGAGCGGAGGCTTCCCTCGATGTGGCGCAGCACCGCGTCATGCGCGCGGCCGGTCGCGGATTCAGACATGGGTCCATCCTGCCGTAAACGGGGTGCCGTCACGCACGACGCCGGCCCTCGCCCCGGGAGCGCGGGGCACCGGAGCGAGGGCTCGCCGCCGTGCGGGACGGGCTACGGGAGCATCCATCCGAGGACCGGCGTGGACTGGAGGTATACGAGGGTGCACAGCACCAGCAGCATGCCCACGCTCCACCACACGACCTTGCGCAGGATGACCGACTCCTGGCCGTCCATGCCCACCGAGGTCGCCGCGATCGCGAGGTTCTGGGGGCTGATGAGCTTCCCCACCACGCCGCCGGACGTGTTGGCAGCGACGAGCAGCGACGGGTCGATGCCCGCGGCGTGCCCGGCAGTCTGCTGCAGTTTGGCGAAGAGCGCGTTGGCGGACGTGTCGGATCCGGTCACGGCCGTGCCGATCCACCCGAGGATCGGGGACAGGAACGCGAACGCCGCACCGGTGCCGGCGAGCCACGTGCCGATCGCGACCGTTTGACCCGAGAGGTTCATCACGTACGCGACCGCCAGCACGAGGATGATCGTCAGGGCCGCGAACCGCATCTTGACCAGCGTCCGCCACAGCTCGGCGATCGCGTCGGAGACCTTGAGGCTGAAGCGCCCGTCGCCGTCGTACTTCGAGTAGACGAGGGCGATGATCAGGCCCGAGATGAGCAGCAGGGTGCCGGGACCGGAGAGCCACTGGAAGTTGTAGACGGTCGAGGAAACGGGCTTTCCGTTCGCACCGAGGAGGGCGTCGTGGAGGATCGGCCAGTTGACCTTGACGTCCGTTGCGGCGAGGGCTGCGGGGATGTCGATGCCGAGCCGCCACAGCTTCGACACTGCGAACACAACGATGACCAGCACGTACGGGAACAGTGCGAGCCACACGCGCTGGCCGGTCAGGCTCTGGGCGGCAGCGCCCGGCCCGACGGCGGACGGCGCGGCGATGCCGAGTCGCGCCCGGGCCGCATCGGCCCCGCGGGGCTTCCACACTCGAAGGAAGGCAATGGCGACACCGAGGCCGAAGAGTGAGGCCACCACGTCGGTGAGCTCGTAGGAGAAGTAGTTCGAGCACAGGAACTGTGCGAGGCCGAACGCGACGCCGGTCACGAGTGCGGGCGCCCACGCGTCGCGGAGGCCCCGGACGCCGTCAACGATGAGCAGCAGCAGGAGCGGCACGAGGAACGCGAGGAGGGGTGTCTGCCGGCCGACGATCGCGCCGATGTGCTCGGCGGGGATGCCGGTGAGCGCGCCCGCCGTGGTGATCGGAATGGCGATCGCCCCGAAGGCCACCGGCGCGGTGTTGGCCACGAGTACGGTCGCCGCGGCGCGCAGGGGCTTGAGGCCGATGGCCATGAGCATGGTTGCGGTGATGGCCACGGGTGCGCCGAAGCCCGCGAGCGCCTCCATGAGGCCGCCGAAGCAGAAGGCGATGAGGATGGCCTGGATGCGCAGGTCCCCGCCGCCGAGGCGGTCGAAGATGCGCCTGAGGTCCTCGAACCGACCGCTCAGGACCGTGACCTGGTAGAGCCACACAGCCGTGAGGACGATCCAGAACACAGGGAAGGCCCCGAAGATGCCGCCCTGCGTTGCCGCGAGGGCCGCGAGCCCGATCGGCATGTGGTAAGCGAGGGTCGCGACGACGAGGGCCGCGAGCAAAGCGAAGGCGCCGGCCACATGGGCCTTGGTGCGCACGACGGCGAGCAGCACGAAGAAGGTCACAAGGGGGATGAGCCCGATCAGGGCGGAGACGGCGACGCTGCCGGCCACCGGGTCGGTCACGGGGGTGAAGGTCATGCGGACTCCTGTGGGGAGGTGGAGACCGGGGGCAACCCGGCGCCGATGTGGTAGGACCATCGTGGTCCGACCACGTAATCTAGCACACATCCCCGGGGTTGTGACAAGGGGCACACGTGCTGATATGGTCCGACCACATACCCTTCAATTTGTCTGCCCGGAAGGACTTCCCATGAAGCTGCGCACGACGACGAGCGCTCACCTCCGCGAGACGGCGGCACCTTCCGCGGCACCTTCCGCGGCGGCCGCAGCGGAGGCCGCGGGCACCGGTACGCAGACGCTCGCCGCCGAGCTCGCGGCGGCCCTCGGCGCCGAGGCCGTGACGACGCGGCCCCTCGACCTGCACGCGAAGGCCCATGATGCCTCGCACTACCTGCTCGTCCCGAGGGTCGTCGCCGCCCCGCGCACGGACCGGGACGTTGCGACCCTCCTCGCCGCCTGCGCGCGGCACGAAACCCCCGTGACCTTCCGCTCCGGAGGCACGAGCCTGTCCGGCCAGGCGATCACGGCGGGGGTCCTCGCAGACACGCGCCGCAACTTCTCCGGCCTCGAGGTGCTCGACGGCGGCGCGTCTGTGCGCGTCCAGCCGGGCGTGACGGTCCGCGCCGTCAACGCGCGCCTCGCCCGGCACCACCGCGCGCTCGGGCCGGACCCGGCGAGCGAGATCGCGTGCACGATCGGCGGCGTCGTGGCCAACAACTCCTCCGGCATGCACTGCGGCACCGAGGCCAACACGTACCGGACCCTGAGGTCCATGCGGTTCGTCCTGCCCTCGGGGACCGTGATCGACTCCGGCGACCCTGCGGCGTCGTCCGAATTCGCCAGCCGCGAGCCCGCCCTCCACGAGGGCCTCGCACGGCTGCGGCAGCGGATCCTCGCCTCGACGGACTCGGTCGCGCGGATCCGCCGCCAGTTCTCGATGAAGAACACCATGGGCTACGGGCTCAACGCGTTCCTGGACTTCGAGGACCCTCTCGACATCTTCGTTCACCTCGTGATCGGTTCCGAGGGCACGCTCGCGTTCGTGGCGGAGGCCGTGTTCGACACGGTCGAGGTCAAGCCCCACATCGCCACCGGCCTCCTCGTCTTCCCCGGCGTGGGCGCCGCCGCTGCGGCGATCCCGGAGCTCGTCGCAGCCGGCGCGGACACCGCGGAGCTCATGGATGCCGTGTCCCTGCGGGTTTCCTCGCGCCTCTCCGACTGCCCCGAGGAGATCCGGACTCTGGACCTCTCCGACCCGGCGGGGCTGCTCGTCGAGTTCGCCGCCTCGAGTCCCGAGGAACTGGCGGACCGGGCCAGCGCCGCCACGCGGCTGTTCGCGGGCCTCGGGCTCGCCCGGCCCGTCGCCATGACGCGGGACGCCCGCGAGCGCGCCGCCCTGTGGAAGGTCCGCAAGGGCCTCTACTCGACCGTGGCGAGCGCGCGCCCGTCCGGCACGAGCCAGCTCCTCGAGGACATCGCTGTTCCAGTCTCGGCCCTCGCAGGCACCTGCCACGACCTCGCGGGGCTCCTGGCCGACCACGGCTACCGCGACCCGGTGATCTTCGGCCACGCCAAGGACGGCAACCTCCACTTCATGCTCAACGAGGACTTCTCCACCGGTGACACGAGCAGGTACGAGGACTTCACCGAGGACCTCGTCGATCTCGTGCTCGGCGCCGGCGGGACCCTCAAGGCCGAGCACGGTACCGGCCGCATCATGGCCCCGTACGTGCGCCGCCAGTACGGCGACGAGCTGTACGAGGTCATGAAGGAGGTCAAGCGCCTCGCAGACCCGCGCGGCATCCTCAACCCGGGCGCCGTCCTCTCCGACGACCCCCGCTCGTACCTGGCTGACCTCAAGGTCACGCCCACGGTCGAGGAGGAAGTGGACCGCTGCGTCGAGTGCGGGTACTGCGAGCCAGTGTGCCCGTCCCGCTCGCTCACCCTCACCCCGCGCCAGCGCATCACGCTCCGCCGCGACGCCGAGCAGGCCCGCGCCGAGGGCAACGAGGAGCTCGCGCGGCAGATCCTCGACGGTTACGACTACAGCGGTGTCTCCACGTGCGCCGTCGACGGCATGTGCGGCACGGCGTGCCCCGTGGGCATCAATACCGGCGACTTCGTCCGCCGCCTGCGCGCTGAGGACGCCGGCCGGGTCGAGTCCGCGGCATGGAACGCCGCGGCGCACGCGTGGGGCGCGGCGTCGCGCGTCGGGGGAGCGGCGCTGAGTTCCGCGAAGGCCCTCCCGTCCGCCCCCCTCGAGGGGGTCACGCGCGTCGCGCGGAAGCTGCTCGGCGAAGAGATCCCGATGTACGACGGCGGCCTGCCGGGCGGCGGCGTCGCGCGTCCCCGGCGGCGCGACGACGCCGCGGAGGCCGTGCTCTTCTCGGCGTGCATCGGCACGATGTTCGGACCCGAGGAGGGTGGCCACCCCGGCGGCGCCACCGGCGCGTTCCTTGACGTATGCGACCGGGCGGGGGTGCGGCTGCGCACCCCCGAGGGCGTCGGCTCGATGTGCTGCGGGACGCCGTGGAAGTCCAAGGGCATGACGTCGGGCTGGGAGCACATGCGCTCGATCGTGGTACCTGCGCTTCTCGAGGCGACCGAGGGCGGGCGCCTGCCGATCGTGGTCGACGCCTCCTCGTGCGCCGAGGGCCTCGCGATCATGCTCCGCTCGGCCGCCGAGGGCTCCGGGCTGCGGGTCGTGGACGCGATCGAGTTCGCCGCGGGCCTCCTGCCGCGGCTGCCGGTGCGCCGCCAGATCCCGTCCGTGGCGCTCCACCCCACCTGCTCGGGCACCATCGCCGGGACCACGCCGCGGCTCGCCGCGATCGCCGGGCACATCGCGGACGAGGTCTTCACTCCGCTCGAGGCCGGCTGCTGCGGCTTCGCGGGGGACCGCGGCCTTCTGCACCCCGAGCTTACGGCCTCGGCTACGGCCCCCGAGGCGGGCGGCCTCGCGGAGGCCGAGCGCGAGCGTGGCGGGCGCTTCGCCGAGTACGCGTCGTCGAACCGGACGTGCGAGATCGGCCTGACCCGGGCTACCGGGCGCCCGTACCGGCACATCCTGGAGTTGCTCGCCGAGGCGACGCGCCCCTGACGCGGTGGGCGCGCCGCCCTCCCGAACCATAGTGTGGGTGTGATCACCCGCACATTGCTATGCTATGGTCAGACCACATGGGCCAGCGACGCATCCGCGTCCGGGCCGAGAGAGGACACCATGAAGATCGCGCTCTTCGCGACCTGCATCGTCGACGCCATGTATCCGCGCGTCGCGCAGGCCACGGTGGAGATCCTGGAGCGGCTCGGACACGAGGTCGTGTTCCCTGCCGGTCAGGCCTGCTGCGGCCAGATGCACGTCAACTCGGGCTACCTGCGCGAGGCGCTGCCCGTCGTCGAGAACCACGTCCGCACGTTCGAGGCTGGCTTCGACTCCGGGGAATTCGACGTCGCGGTGGCGCCCTCCGGGTCGTGCGTCGCTTCGGTCAAGCACCAGCACGCCATGGTCGCGGATTGGGCGGTGGAGCACGGCATGAAGGGCGCCGACTCCACCCTTGCGCGCCGTGCCGACGCCGTGGGCGCCCGCACGTACGAGCTCGCCCAGCTCCTCACGGACGTCCTCGGCGTCACCGACGCGGCCGCCCAGCTCGGCTCCTACCTCCCCGGCACCATCACGTACCACCCGTCCTGCCACGGCATGCGCCTGCTCCACCTCGGCGACCGCCAGCGCGGCCTGCTCGCCTCGGTTGAGGGGCTCGACGTGCTCGACCTCCCCGATGCTGACCAATGCTGCGGGTTCGGCGGCACGTTCTCGATCAAGAATGCGGACGTCTCCTCGGCGATGCTCGCGGACAAGGTCGCCAACATCTGCGGCACCGGAGCCGGGGCCTGCGCGGGCGGCGACGCGAGCTGCCTCATGCACATCGGCGGCGGCCTCTCCCGCGAGAGGCGCACGACGCCGTCCGGTCGCCCCGTGCGGACCGTCCACCTCGCGGAGGTGCTCGCCTCGACGCGCGAAAGCCCTCTCATGTTCGACGGTGAGCTTGCCCTCGCCGGTACCCCTGGAGGTGCGCGATGACCGCCGTCAGCCTTGGAATCCCTGCCGTTCCTCCCCGCGGCTTCGGCAACATCTCCGAGCTTGAGCCGTTCCCGAAGTATGCGAAGCGCGAGCTCGGCAACGCCCAGCAGCGCCGGAACCTCACCCACGCGACCCACACGATCCGGGACAAGCGGCTCAAGGTCGTCTCCGAGCTGCCCGACTGGGAGGCCCTGCGGGACGCGGGCTCCGCGATCAAGACCGAGGCCATGGAACGCCTGCCCGAGCTGCTCGCGCAGTTCGAGGAGCAGTTCACGGCGCGCGGCGGGACGGTCCACTGGGCCAGGGACGCGGCCGAGGCGAACCGGATCGTGGAGGAGCTGATCCGGGCCGCGGGTCCGGACGAGACAGGTCCGGACGAGAACAGTGGGGCCACCGAGGTGGTCAAGGTCAAGTCCATGGCCACGCAGGAGATCGGGCTCAACGAATACCTCGAGGAGCGTGGAATCGCGGCGTTCGAGACGGACCTCGCGGAGCTCATCGTCCAGCTCGGCCACGACAAGCCGAGCCACATCCTGGTTCCCGCGATCCACAAGAACCGCACCGAGATCCGGGACATCTTCCTGCGGGAGATGCCCGGCGTCGACCCGGATCTGACCGATGAGCCGCGCCGCCTCGCGATGGCCGCCCG
The DNA here is from genome assembly GCF_041022165.1 of Sinomonas sp. P10A9. Classification (GTDB taxonomy): domain Bacteria; phylum Actinomycetota; class Actinomycetes; order Actinomycetales; family Micrococcaceae; genus Sinomonas; species Sinomonas puerhi. The sequence continues at coordinate 3,661,957 of NZ_CP163302.1, read as the reverse complement.
CGCGCACCTGCGTGCCAAGTTCCTCTCCGCCCGCGTCGCGATCTCCGGTGCCAACTTCGGCATCGCGGAGACCGGTACCCTCGGCGTCGTCGAGTCCGAGGGCAACGGGCGCATGTGCCTTACGCTGCCAGAGACCCTCATCACCGTCATGGGCATCGAGAAGGTCCTGCCGCGCGCTGAGGACCTGGGCGTGTTCATGCAGCTGCTGCCGCGGTCCTCTACCGGGGAGCGCATGAACCCCTACACGTCGTTGTGGACCGGGGTGACCCCTGGCGACGGCCCACAGAACGTCCACGTGGTGATCCTCGACAACGGCCGCACCCGGGCGCTCGCGGACCGCCACGGGCGCTCCGCGCTGCACTGCATCCGCTGCTCGGCATGCATGAACGTGTGTCCCGTGTACGAGAGGGCCGGCGGCCACGCCTACGGGTCCACGTACCCCGGTCCGATCGGAGCGATCCTGTCCCCGCTGCTCACCGGCATCGAGGCCGAGGAGAACAAGTCCCTGCCGTACGCGTCCTCGCTGTGCGGGGCGTGCTTCGACGCCTGCCCGGTGAAGATCAACATCCCCGAGATCCTCGTGCACCTGCGCGGCGAGGACGTCGAGGAACGGCGGTCCAAGCCTGGTGCGCGGCGCCTGCCCTCGCAGTTCGACCTCGCCATGACCGGCGCGTCCTGGGCGATGTCCGACGGCGCGCGCATGGGCCTGCTCGAACGCGGCCTCCCGCTGGGGAAGGCCGCCGCCGGGCGCTATGGGGTCATCTCAAAGCTGCCCGGCATCGGTGCCGGCTGGACGCAGAGCCGCGACATCCCCGCCCCGCCCGCGGAGTCGTTCCGGCAGCAATGGAAGAAGCGAGACGGCAGTCGGCCGGCAACGGATCGCCCAGCAACCGAAGGGGAGAGCAAGTGAGCGCGCGCGACGACATCCTGGCCAGGATCCACGCGGCACTGGGCACCGCCCCCGCCGAGGTCACCCCTAGTGCCGCCGAGGTCACCTCTGGTGGTGCTGAGGTCACCTCTGGTGGTGCTGAGGTCACCCCGGGTGGCGGCGAGGTCACCTCTGGTGGTGCTGAGGTCACCCCGGGTGGCGGCGAGGTCACCTCTGGTGGGGCTGAGGTCACCCCGGGTAGCGGCGAAGTCACCCGGCCGTATCGCACGACGTCGGGGCTCGCCCAGGACGAGCTCGTCGCCCTGCTGGTCGATCGCCTCGAGGACTACAAGGCGAGCGTCGAGATCGTGGGCCGGGACGGCCTCGTGGAGGCCATCAGGGTGCGGCTTGACGGGAAGACCTTCGTCGCGCCCGCCGGGCTTCCCAGCGAGTGGCTGCACTCGAGTCTCGCCGAGCACGCGGTGACGGATTCGCGGGAGGCCCCGCTCGGCGTCGACCGCCTCGATGCGCTCGACGCGGTCGTGACGAGTTCCGCGGTGAGCGTCGCCGAGACCGGCACGATCATCCTCGACGGGTCGCCGGACCAGGGGCGGCGTGCGATCTCGCTCGTGCCAGACCACCACGTGTGCGTGGTCCCGGTCGAGACGATCGTGGGGCTCGTTCCCGAGGGGTTCGCGCGGCTCGACATCACGCGCCCGCTCACCCTCATCTCGGGGCCGAGCGCAACGAGTGACATCGAACTCGAGCGCGTCGAGGGCGTCCACGGCCCCCGAATCCTGGATGTCTTGATCGTCCGCTAGTCTGAGGCCGGCTGGGCCCATGGGCACCCTTGTGACTTCAACGGAGAAGGATAGAGACGTTATGGCTGATATTTTGTGGTTTTCCGAGCTCGGCATGGGCGATGTGGACCGGGTGGGTGGAAAGAACGCTTCGCTGGGGGAGCTCTTCAGCAATCTGTCCGCCGCCGGCGTGAGCGTCCCGCCGGGCTTCGCGACCTCCGCAGAGGCCTTCAGGGAGTTCCTGCGCGGTGCCCGCCTCGAGGAGACGATCGATCAGGCCCTCGTGGGGCTCGATACGGACGACGTCGCGGCGCTGGCCGCCGCTGGGACGAAGATCAGGGCGGCGATCACCTCCGCGCCGTTCCCCGAGCAGTTCGAACGCGAGGTCCGCGACGCGTACGCGGACCTCGCGGGGCGCGAGGCCTCCGGCACGGCGACGGTCTCCTGGGCTGTCCGGTCCAGTGCCACGGCGGAGGACCTGCCGGACGCCTCGTTTGCGGGGCAGCAGGAGACCTTCCTGAACGTGACGGGCATCGAGAACATCCTCACCGCGATCAAGGACGTCTTCGCGTCGCTGTACAACGATCGCGCCATTGCCTACCGGGTTCACCACGGCTTCACGCACTCCGAGGTGGCGATCTCGGCGGGCGTGCAGAAGATGGTCCGCTCCGATGTCGGCGCCTCCGGCGTCATGTTCACGATGGACACGGAGTCCGGGTTCCGGGACACCGTGTTCATCACGTCCTCGTACGGTCTCGGCGAGGCCGTGGTGCAGGGCGCGGTCAACCCGGACGAGTTCTACGTCCACAAGCCCGGCCTGCTCGCGGGGCGCCCCGCGATCCTCAAGCGAGGCCTGGGCGAGAAGGCCGTCAAGATGGTCTACTCCGACGCTGCGGGCGGCGGTGCGACGGTCGAGTTCACCGACGTGGCCAAGGGCGAGCGCGGTCGGTTCAGCATCACTGATGACGAGGTCCAGGAACTTGCCAGACAGGCGGTGAAGATCGAGGAGCACTACGGACGCCCGATGGACATCGAGTGGGGCAAGGACGGGGTTGACGGGAAGCTCTACATCCTTCAGGCCCGCCCGGAGACCGTACAGTCCCGCACCTCGACGAGCACCTCCACCCGGTACCGGCTCCACGAGACGGGGCCCCTCCTCGCGGAGGGCCGCGCCATCGGGCAGCGGATCGGCGCGGGGAAGGTGAAGATCCTCCGTTCGCTCGAGCAGATGGCCCAGTTCGAGGCGGGGGACGTGCTCGTGGCGGACATGACCGATCCCGACTGGGAGCCGATCATGAAGCGCGCCGCGGCGATCGTCACCAACCGGGGCGGGCGCACGTGCCACGCGGCCATCATCGCCCGCGAGCTTGGGATCCCCGCCGTCGTCGGCACGGGCGATGCCACCCAGATGCTCGCCGAGGGCAGCTCCGTCACTGTCTCGTGCGCGGAGGGCGAGACGGGCTTCATCTACGACGGCCTCCTGGACTTCGCGATCGAGGAGAGTGAGCTGGGCGCCTTCGCCGAGCTCCCCGTGAAGATCATGATGAACGTCGGTACGCCCGATCAGGCCTTCACGTTCTCCAAGCTCCCGCACGATGGGATCGGGCTGGCCCGGCTCGAGTTCATCATCAACCGTCAGATCGGGATCCACCCCAACGCCTTGCTGGCCCTCGAGAAGGACCCGTCGCACCGTCAAGAGGGTCTCACGGACGCGACCGTCACGCGGATTCAGGAGCGAATCAGCGCCTACCCCGGGCCCCGTGACTACTACGTCATGCGTCTGGCCGAGGGTATGAGCATGCTCGCCGCGGCGTTCGCGCCGCAGCCCGTCATCCTGCGGCTGTCCGACTTCAAGTCCAACGAGTACGCGAACCTGCTCGGCGGCCCGGCCTTCGAGCCGAACGAGGAAAACCCCATGCTCGGGTTCCGTGGGGCCTCGCGGTACCTGTCCGCGGACTTCCGCGCCGCATTCGAGCTTGAGTGCGAGGCCGTCAAGTACGTGCGGGACACCATGGGACTGACCAACGTCCAGCTCATGGTGCCCTTTGTCCGCACGCTCGAGGAGGCCTCGGGAGTCATCGAGCTGCTCGGGGAGAACGGCCTCAAGCGGGGCGACAACGGCCTCAAGATCATCATGATGTGCGAGCTCCCCGTCAACGCACTGCTCGCCGACGAGTTCCTCGACTTCTTCGACGGGTTTTCGATCGGGTCCAACGACCTGACACAGCTGACGCTCGGCCTCGACCGCGACTCGGCCCTCGTCGCAGACCGGTTCGATGAGCGCAACCCGGCCGTGAAGAAGCTCTTGAGCCTGGCCATCAGCGCGTGCAAGGCGCGCGGGAAGTACGTGGGCATCTGCGGTCAGGGTCCCAGCGATCACCCGGATCTCGCGGACTGGCTCGTGGCCGAGGGCATCGACTCGATGTCCCTCAACCCCGACACGGTGGTCGACACCCGGATGCGCCTGGCCGGAGCGGCCCGGTAGGTCTGGCGCAGGCCAACCTCCTCCGTGCGGCCCGGCACACGCCGGGCCGCACGGCGACCTATGACCCAAGGCAGGAACACCGTGAAAGATCAGCGCGACCGGCCAGTCTTCTTCCTCTCCGACGGAACGGGGATTACGGCCGAGACGTTCGGCAACACGCTGCTCACCCAGTTTCCGCAGGAATCCTTCGCCCGAGAGACCGTTCCCTTCATCTCGACCCCCGAGCTCGCCTATCAGGTGGTGGCGACCATCAATGAACTTGCATCGCTCGGCCCGCTTCCCCTGATCTTCTCCACGGCCGTGAACACCGGCATCCGGGCGATCCTCTCCACCGCGAGCGCGCACTTCATCGACCTGCTGGGGGGACACGTCGGCGAGCTCGAGCGTGCTCTCGGCACCCAGGCGAGCGGGGAACTCGGGAAGGCCCACGGGCAGGGCAACGTTCTGCGGTATCAATCGCGGATGGCGGCGGTCGAGTACGCGATCGAGCACGACGACGGGCAGTCCATCCGGGCCCTTGAGAACGCCGAACTCATCCTGATCGCCCCCTCCCGGTGCGGCAAGACGCCCACCACCATGTACTTGGCCCTGCAGCACGGGATCCTTGCCGCCAACTTCCCACTTGTCGACGAGGACTTCGAGCGTGGGGAGCTGCCGGCCCCCCTCCTGCCGCACGTCGGGAAGTGCTTCGGTCTCTCCTCGACCCCCCTGCGCCTGCACCAGGTGCGCACTGGGCGAAGGCCCCGGTCGCAGTACTCGTCCCTCCAGCAGTGTGGCTACGAGCTGCGCAGCGCCGAGGCCCTCTACCTCGGCCATGGCATTCCGCACGTCAACTCGAGCGTGATGTCTGTCGAGGAGATGGCCGCGACCATCCTCCAACGGATGCACCTCCACCACTGAGGCGCTACCGAAGCCCCCGTCGTGCGCCCTCGGCGACCTCCGCGAGTTCCGCGAGTCTGCTGACCCGGGCGATTTCCGCCGGGGTGAAGGGGACCCCGGGCCGGATCAGCACGAGCGGTTCGTCCCATGGCGTCGGGATCCGCAGGACGGTCCCCGCCGCGTGCCAGTCATCCGGAAGGGCACGCTCGGCGGGCACTATCTGGGCGCCCACGAGCTCGGCAGCCGCGTAACGAAGCTCCGCCGGGGCCTCTGCGACCTGCGCCGCGAGCGAGAGTGCACGGGTCGGCCCGTCGATGAGTGCGAGCGGCGTGGTCGGCCAGGCGCGCGGTGCCTCGCCTCCCCCCTCTGCGAGCGCCTCGAGCAGGTCGGCCTCTGTCAGCCCGCCGGGTGCGGACAGCACGAGCTCATCCACGACTCCGCTGCGGACGGGCTGCGCCTGGATTGCGAGGATGTTCACGCCCAGCCGCGCCAGCGCGTGCGTGAGGTGCTCGAGCGCGCCGGGGGAGTCGGACAGGGTGGCCCGGGCTCGCCACAAGGCGGGTGCGACGGCAAGCTCGCGCCGCCTCCGCAGCGCCGGCGCGTGCAGCCACGAGCGGAAGATCCGCCGGACGCCCGGCTCGGCGACCCAGATCACCAGTGCGGTCGAGGCGATCCCGAGCAGGACGACCTGTACCGCCACGGGCCAGTGTGTCTCGAGCAGGAGAGCGTTGGCTGAGAGCTCGATGGGCAGCGTGGCGAGGATGTTCGCGAGCGTTGCCCTGAGCTTGGCTGGCTCCGGGTACCGGCCACACACTTCGCAGGCCAGCTCGGATGGAGGGGGCGTGTGCGTGAAGGTGCTCATGCACCCTATCCAAACGGAAGGCTGTTTCGCCCGGATTGCCGGGGCGTTTAAGCTCGACGCCGCGTGGCTGGCACCCGCAGCCGTCGCACCCGGCCGGCCACGCGCCGTCGTGCGCCGCGCCCTGCCACCCTCAGAAGGGAACCCTCGCCGACGCTTCCCGCGGTCCGCCACCGCGCGGCCTGCGGATCGCCTTCACGAGGGGCTCGACGAAGCGCGCCGCGAGCGGGCCGATGATGGCCATGAGGAGCACGTAGGCGGTGGCGAGGGCCGCGAGCTCGCTGTTGACAGCACCCGTGGTGACCGCGAGGCCGGCGATGACGATCGAGAACTCGCCGCGCGCGATGAGAGCCGCACCCGCGCGCGCCCGGCCGGGTACAGCCACGCCTGCCCGGGCAGCGGCCCACCACCCTGTCGCGATCTTCGTCGCCGCGGTGACGAGCGCGAGCAGGAGGGCCCAGCCCAGAACGGGAGGGATCGTCGTGGGATCCGTGTTGAGGCCGAACGCGACGAAGAAGATCGCCGCGAAGAGGTCCCGCAGCGGCTCGAGGAGACGGGAGGCGAGGTGGGCCGTCGTGCCCGAGATCGCGATGCCGAGCATGAACGCACCCACTGCCGCGGAGACCTGCATCGCCGAGGCGATGCCTGCCACGAGGAGGGCGAGGCCGAGGACGTTCAGGAGGAACACCTCGGAGTTCTCGCTGTGCACCGCCTTGGAGACGCGGTGTCCATGCCGGAGCGCGACGAAGAAGACGACCGTCACGACCACCAGCGAGATCCCGACGGTCTGGAGGCCGCCGAGGAAGCTCACACCAGCGAGGGTCGCGGTGAGGATGGGCAGGTAGATCGCCATCGCGAGGTCCTCGAAGACGAGGACAGCGAGTATGGTGGGCGTCTCGCGGTTGCCGAGACGACCGAGGTCCGTGATGACCTTGGCGACGATTCCCGATGACGATATATACGTCACGCCTCCCATGACGAGCGCGCCGACGCCGCCCCAGCCGAGCAGGAGTGCGATCCCCGCGCCCGGGAGGAAGTTCAGCACGAGGTCCATGACCCCGGCCTGCCACGACTTCCTGAGGCCCGTGAACAGCTCCCGCGCCGTATATTCCAGTCCAAGCATGAGCAGGAGGAGGATCACGCCGATCTCGCCCGACAGATGGGCGAAGTCCCGCACATGGCCCAGGTCGACGAGGCCGCCCGCGCCGAACACCAGCCCGCCGATGAGGTACAGCGGGATCGGCGACATGCCGATCCGAGCGGCGAGCCGTGCCAGGAGGCCCAGCGCGAAGACGACCGCCCCCAGCTCGATCAGTGTCAGGGCGAGTGGGTCCATCGCGGCTCAGCCGTTGCGGAGGATCGTGGCGGCCTGGTCGAGGCCCTCCTCGGTGCCGACCGCCACAATGAGGTCGCCGACGTGCAGGACGACGTCGGGCCCCGGCGATGCAAGCACCTCGCCCTCCCTCATGATCGCCACAATGGAGACGCTCGTGCGCGTCCGGATCTGGGCCTTGCCCATGGGATGGCCGCGGAACGGGGACTCGGCGGCGATGTGGAACTGCCGCGTCGAGATGCCGGGCAGGTCACGGTGCTCTTCGGTGAGCTGCATGACGATCCGCTGGCCGCCGAGCAGGTTCCCGAGGGTCGCGGCCTCCTCGCCTGTGAGCGGGATGCTTGCCTGGCACGTGTCCGGATCGTCCCAGGCGGAGATGATGAGCTCGGTCTCGCCGTCGCGGTGGGTGACGACCCCGAGTCTGCGGCCCGACTGTGTCATGAAGTCCTTGCGGACCCCGAACCCGGGCAGGTCCGTCTCGTCAACGTTCATGGCTCAACTCTAGTGCGCGGCGTGGCACGTGAGACCGGAAGACGGCGCAGCTCGGCCCCGGCCGGACGAGGGCGCGGGGTCAGGGCGCGGGATCAGGCCGCGGGCACGACGGCGGTCGCGACCCGAGCAGGCGGCTTGACCGGAAGCAGCACGAGAAGCCCCGCGAGGAGCACGACCATGATCCCCAGGACCCCCCAGCGCTGCGCCTCGCCTGCGGCGACGAACGGGGTGGCGATCGTGATGCACAGGCTGAACAGTGTGGGGGCGAGGAAGCTTGCGGCCCTCCCGGTCGTCGCATACAGGCCAAAGAGCTCGCCAGCCTCGCCGTCGGGCGCGAGCCGCGCGAGGTAGGCCCGGGCGGCGGACTGGGCCGGCCCCACGAAGAGGCACAGGAACAGGCCGAAGACCCAGAACGTCACGGTGCCTGTCCAAGTGAATCCGCCGAGCTCGTAGGTCCCCTTGCCCAGGACGAGGATGGATGTCCCCGCGATGAGCAGCCCGACGAGGGAACCCATGATCACGCGCTTGGGCCCCAGACGGTCGTCCAGGAACCCTCCCGCAATGGCGCCGACCGCCGCGACGACGTTCCCGAAGATCGCGAAGAAGATGACCTGGGAGAGCGTGAAGCCGAACGTGCCCGCGGCGATGACGCCGCCGAAGGTGAAGACGGCCGCGAGCCCGTCGCGGAAGACCGCCGAGGCCACGAGGAAGTAGATCGTGTGGGGGCTGGTCTTCCAGATCGCGCGGATCCGCCGGAACAGGAGCCCGTAGGAGGCCACGACGCCGAGCCGGGCCGCGGGCTGCCGCGGGACCTCGGGCACCGCGAACATCACCGGGAGCGAGAAGACGATGATCCACAGCATCGAGAACACGGCGACGAGGCGGATGTTCAGAGAATCCCCGGTCGAGGCGCCGAACCAGGGGAACGCGGGCTGCACGAACAGCGCGAGCACGAGGAGCAGTGCGACGATTCCGCCGAAGTACCCCGCGGACCAGCCGAGCCCGGAGATCCGGCCGATGGTCCTGGGGGTGGCGATCTGCTCGAGCATCGCGTTGTAGTTCACGCCCGCGAGCTCGCTGAAGACGTGCCCTGCGGCGATCAGGGAAGCGCCGTAGAGGAGGAACTCGGGGCGGGGGAAGGCGAAGAAGCACAGGCCCGTGAGGAGCGCGACCACGCCCGTGTGGACGCCGAGCCACAGCTTGCGCCGCCCGCCGGCGTCGGAGCGCTGGCCGGCCACCGGTGCGATGAGCGCGATGCCGAGCCCAGCGGCGCCGAGGCAGGCCCCGAGGACGGCGGAGGCATGGTCCTCGCCGCCGAACGCCTTGGACGTGAGGTAGACCGTGAAGACGAACGTGGTCATGACGGCGTTGAAGGCCGCCGACCCCCAGTCCCACGAGGCCCAGGCCAATACCTGGCCGCGCCGCACAGGCGCAGTGTGCCGTTCGAGTTCGGAGACACCGGACGCGTGCATACCCCGAACTCTAGCCGGTGCCAGCAGGCCGGCGCCCGGCACGCCAACCGAGGCGATTGATAGACTGCCCGAGCCGAACCCAACTGATATGCCGCCATACCCAACGCGTGGAAAATTGAACCTCCAACCGAGCGGAGTCGCCCGTGCTGCCAGTACTCGCCCTGCACTTTGCGGTGGCGGCTGGCGCGCCGTGGATCTTCCGGCGGCTCGGGCGCGCGGCGTTCTTCCTCCTGGCCGCGGTGCCGGCCGGTTCTCTCGTCTGGTTGGTGCTCCAGCACGGCGCGGCGTACAGCGGTGGCGTCGTCGAATCCTGGGACTTCATCCCGACCCTGGGCGTCCAGATGGCGTTCCGGCTCGATCCGCTGGCCTGGGTGGTCTGCCTCCTCGTCCTGGGTGTGGGCTCTCTCGTGCTGTTGTACTGCGCGCGCTACTTCAAGCGCGACGACGCTGGGCTCGGCGGCTTCGGAGGCCAGATGCTCGCGTTCGCGGGAGCCATGTTCGGCCTCGTCGCGGCGGACGACCTCATCGGCATGTTCGTCTTCTGGGAGCTCACGTCCGTCCTCTCGTACCTCCTCATCGGGTACGCCAACGTGCGCCTCTCGGCACGCCGCTCGGCCCTCCAGGCCCTGATCGTCACGACCGCCGGCGGCCTCGCGATGCTCATCGGACTCGTCCTTCTCGGCCACGCCGCGGGAACCTACCGCATCTCGGGGCTCCTGGAGAAGGTACCCGCGCTCGTCGCAGACCCGGCCACTGCGGGCGCGGTCGCCGCAGGTGCCGTCCTCGTGCTGGTGGGTGCGCTCAGCAAGTCCGCGCTCATCCCGTTCCACTTCTGGCTGCCGGCGGCCATGGCGGCACCGACCCCGGTCTCGGCGTTCCTGCACGCGGCCGCCATGGTCAAGGCCGGCGTCTACATCGTGGCCCGCCTCGCTCCGGGCCTCGCCGAGACGCCCTACTGGCAGCCTGTGGTCCTGGGCTTCGGCCTCGCGACCATGCTGCTGGGCGGGTACCGCTCGCTGCGCCAGACCGACATCAAGCTCATCCTCGCGTTCGGCACCGTGAGCCAGCTAGGGTTCATGATCGGCATCGTGGGCCTCGGGACCCCCTCGGCCGCGCTCGCGGGCCTCGCGATGGTCGTGGCCCACGCGCTGTTCAAGGCGGCGCTGTTCCTCGTGGTGGGCATCATCGACCACCAGACTGGCACCCGGGACCTCCGCCGGCTCTCGGGCGTATTCCGCCGCTCGCGCGCCCTCGCGGTCACGGGTGCCCTCGCCGCGGCGTCGATGGCCGGCCTTCCCCTGTTCGGCGGCTTCGTGGCCAAGGAAGCCGTCTTCGACGCCTTCGACCACGCCCCGCTCGGGGCGGGCTGGCGCGACGTCATGCTCATCGGGTTTGCGCTCGGATCCGCCCTCACCGTCGCCTACAGCGCCCGCTTCGTGTGGGGCGCGTTCGCCCTCAAGCCCGGCATGCCGGACACCCCGTTCAAGCCCACCCCGCCGCTGTTCGTCGCGCCTCCGGCGGTGCTCGCGCTCGCGGGCCTCGTCTACGGGCTGTGGCCGGGCCCGGTGGATTCGTGGGTCGGTCCGTACGCCGCCGACGTCGCAGCGGGGGCGGCCGCCGCGACGCACGACGCCGCCCGGGCGGCTGCCGCCGGGATCGGCGGGGTACCGCACCTCGCGGTGTGGCACGGCGTCGGACTTCCCCTCGCCTTCTCCGCGGCGGGCTGGCTCATCGGCGCGCTCCTGTTCGCGGCGCGCGGCGCCGTGGAGCGTGCGCAGTCCCGCCTCGGCGTGCCCGTGGACGCCGAGCGCGGCTACCGGGCGATCATCGGCGCCACGGATGATGTGGCCATCTGGGTCACGGGCCGCACCCAGCGCGGCTCGCTGTTCTTCTACCTCGCCGTGATCCTGGCCGTCGCGGCGCTCGTGCCCATCGCGGCACTCCTGGCCGGCGGTGCGCCGTTGCCGGGGCCGGACCGGATCACGCTTGTGGATCCCGGCTCGCCGCTCACGCCCGTGATCGGCGTCGCGATCGTCGTCGCCGCGCTCGCCGCGCTCAGAGCCAACAAGCGCTTCCTCGCCGTGCTCATGGTGTCCGTCACGGGATACGGCATCTCGCTCATCTTCGCGCTGCAGGGCGCGCCGGATCTGGCCCTCACCCAGATGCTCGTCGAGACGATCGTGCTCGTCGCGTTCATCCTCGGGATGCGCGGCCTCCCGCCGCAGCTGCGGGACCGCATGGGAGGGAGATACCGCGTGGCCCGCATCGTCATCGCCCTCGTCTTCGGCACGGTGATGGTGCTCGCGGCGCTCGTGGCCATGGACGCGCGCATTGCGGAGCCTGTCTCCCTGCACTTCGCGGACCTGGCCTACACCGGGGGCGGCGGTCTCAACATCGTCAATGTGACCCTCGTGGACCTGCGCGCGTGGGACACGTTCGGAGAGGTCTCCGTCCTCGCGCTCGCTGCGACGGGGGTGGCGAGCCTCATCTTCATCAGGCACAGCGGCGGCAGGCTCGGGGACACGGCGGACGTCCCGACGGGCAGCATCGGCCGCATGCGCGGTGTCGACAAGCGATCGCGGGGCGGCGCCGAGCTCGCCGTCGCGCGCACGTTCGCGACCATCACGCGCGACGCCTGGCTCGTTGCAGGGCGGACCCTCGCGCCCGAGCGGCGATCGATCATCTTCGAGGTCATCACTCGGCTCATCTTCCACTCGCTGGTGGTCTTCTCGGTGTACATCCTCCTCGCCGGGCACAACTTCCCCGGCGGGGGCTTCGGAGGTGGGCTCCTCGCGGGCCTCGCACTGACCGTCCGCTACCTCGCCGGCGGCCGCTTCGAGCTGCACGAGGCAGCCTCTGTTGGGCCCGGCGTCCTCCTCGGCACGGGCCTCGGGACTGCCGCACTCTCCGGGGCCGTACCCCTGGCCCTCGGCGGCCAGATGTTCCAGAGCGCGATCGTCGAGCTCTGGCTGCCCGTCTTCGGCGACGTCAAGTTCGTGACCTCCACGATCTTCGACATCGGCGTCTACCTCGTGGTGGTCGGCCTGGTCGTCGACGTGCTGCGCAGCCTCGGCTCGCGCATCGATGAACAGCTCGAGGTGGGGCAGAAGGAAGGGGCCGGGAAGGTCCGCAGAGAACGCGCCGGCGAGGAGGCCGCCAGATGACCATCAACCTCACCCTGACGGTCGTCGCCGGACTCCTGTTCGCCGCCGGCATCTACCTGCTGCTCGAACGGTCGCTCACCCGGGTGCTCCTGGGGCTCATGCTCCTGACCAACGGCGCGAACGTCCTCCTGCTCGCGACCGGGGGCAAAGCCGGGCTCGCCCCGCTGATCGTCAAGGGTGCTGACCCCTCCGCGTACAACGACCCGCTGCCGCAGGCCCTCATCCTGACCTCGATCGTGATCTCGTTCGCTGTGACGGCCTTCATGCTCGCCCTCATCTACCGGACGTGGCAGCTTGGCCGGGGGGACATCGTCGCGGACGATATCGAGGACCGCCGCGTGGCCGCGCAGCCCAGCTGGCATGCGGAGGACGATGCCGACGTTCCCGTCGACCTCTCGGAGTTCCCCATCCCCGAGGCCGCTGCCGCCGCGGACCGCGAGGCGCTCGCGATGCTCGATCCGAGGACCCACGCGGCACAACGGAAGGAGGCCACGCGAGAGTGAACATCGCCAGCCTCGCACCGCTCGCCGTCGCCCTTCCGATCCTCGGGGCCGCCCTCGCGTTCCTCCTGCTGCGGCAGCAGCGCGCCCAGCGCACCGTCACCATCTCCGTGCTCGCGCTGACGCTTGCGCTCGAGGTGCTGCTCCTGCTCTCGGTGTGGGACGGCGGCACCTCTGCCGTGACGATCGGCGGGTGGGCCCCTCCGTTCGGCATCACGATGGTCGTGGACCAGTTCTCCTCGCTCATGCTGGTCATCTCGACCACGGTGAGCCTCGCCGTCCTGGTCTACGCCACGGCGCAGGGCGTGGCCGACGGGGACAAGGACGGTCCCATCTCGGTGTTCCACCCCAGCTACATGATCCTCGTGGCGGGCGTCTCCAACGCGTTCCTCGCCGGGGACCTCTTCAACCTCTACGTCGGGTTCGAGATCCTCCTCACCGCAAGCTACGTCCTCCTGACGCTCGGAGGGACGGGGCCGCGCATACGCGCGGGGGTGACGTACGTCGTCGTGAGCGTTGTCTCGTCGCTGCTGTTCCTCATTGCGATTGCCATGGTCTATGCCGCGACCGGAACCGTGAACATGGCGGACCTCGCGGTGAAGCTGGGCCAGCTGGACCCGGGAACGCAGCTGCTCCTGCACTCGATGCTGCTGGTGGGGTTCGGCATCAAGGCTGCCGTGTTCCCCCTGTCCCTGTGGCTTCCGGACTCGTACCCCACCGCACCGGCACCCGTCACGGCCGTGTTCGCGGGCCTCCTGACGAAGGTCGGCGTCTACGCGATCATCCGCACCGAGACGCTCCTCTTCCCCGGTGACGCGCTCAATGTCCCGCTCATGGTCGTGGCACTCGCCACGATGGTCGTGGGCATCCTGGGCGCCCTGGCCCAGACGGACATCAAGAGGCTCCTGTCCTTCACGCTCGTGAGCCACATCGGGTACATGGTCTTCGGCGTGGCCCTGGGCTCAGTCCTCGGGCTGGCCGCTGCAGTGTTCTACGTGGTGCACCACATCACCGTCCAGACCTCCCTCTTCCTCGTCGCGGGGCTCGTCGAGCGGCGCGGCGGTTCGTCGTCGATCGACCGGCTCGGCGGCCTCGCGAAGCTCTCGCCCGTGCTCGCGCTCCTCTACTTCCTCCCTGCGATGAACCTCTCGGGCATCCCACCGCTGTCCGGGTTCCTCGGGAAGCTCGGCCTCCTCCAGGCGGGCGTGCAGCTCGGTACGCCGCTCGCGTTCGTGCTCGTGGCCGCCGGCGTCGTCGTGAGCCTACTGACCCTGCTCGCGATGGCCCGCGTGTGGAGCCGCGTGTTCTGGCGGCGGGCCGAGGACGCCTTGTCACCCGCGCCCACGCTGCTCCAGCCGGCCGCGGCCAACGCGATGCCGGTGCCGATGCTCAGCGCGACGGCGGGACTCGTCGTCGTCGGCCTCGCCCTCACGGTGTTCGCTGGGCCGCTGTACCGGCTCAGCGAACAGGCTGCGGGGGAGATGCTGGACCGTTCGCCGTACATCTCCGCTGTCCTCGGCACGGAGGCGTCGGACGCCGCACGGGCCCAGTTCACCCCGGGAGGCCACCGATGAAGCAGTCGAGGAACCCGCTGCGGATTGAAGTCCCTCTGCTCGCCTGGCTCGTGATCATCTGGGGGGCCCTGTGGCAGGACTTCTCGCCCGGGAATCTGCTGTTCGGCGCGATCATCGCGCTCATCGTGACCAGGCTCTTCTACCTTCCGCCCGTCGGGCTGAGCGGGAGGTTCAACGTACTGCACGCCGTGCGCTACTCGTTTGTGTTCGTGTGGCACGTCGCCGTCGCGAGCTTCGAGCTCCTGTGGCTCGCCCTTGCCAAGGGCCCGCGCGTCCGCAGCGCCGTCGTCGCCGTCCCCCTGCGCAGCCACACCGACCTCATGGTGACCGCGACCGGCCACGTCACCTCGCTCGTTCCGGGCTCGATGGTGGTCGACGTCGACCGGGCCAACGCGACGCTCTATGTCCACTTCATCAACGTCGAGGACGCCGCCGGTGCCGAGCGGGTACGCCGTGAGGTGCTCGACGCCGAGGCCGAGCTGATCCGCATCATGGGTACCAAGGAGGAGCTGGCGCTGGTCAACGAAGAGCACCACCTCGAGCGGATGATGTCCGCGGAGCGGGGCGAGGGAGGGACCCGATGAGCGGGGCCAGCGCGATGGTGATGCCCTGGGTCCTCGGGATCTGCAGCGTGCTGCTCTCCCTTGCGGCCTTCGGCGCGATCCTCCGCATGATCAAGGGGCCCGCGCTGCTGGACAGGGTGCTCGCTGCGGACGTGCTCCTCGCGGTCGTCGCCTCGGCCCTGTGCGTCGATATGGCCGCCAATCGCCACACCAACAACATCGCACTCGTCGTGGCGATCACGATCATCGGCTTCATCGGCTCGGTCACGGTGGCACGGTTCGTGCAGGACAGGAGGCGCCCATGAGCGCCGATGCCGTGGACACCGCCCTCACCTGGACCGCCGCCGTGCTGATGGTCCTCGGATCGGCGATGTCCCTCGCGGCGGCGATCGGGGTCCTGCGCTTCCCGGACCTCATCACGCGCATGCACTCCGCGACCAAGCCACAGGTCTTCGGGTCGCTGCTCCTTCTCACGGCCGCGGGCCTGCAGTGGCGCACGTGGTCCCTCGTGCCGCTGCTCGTGGTTGCCTGGATCTTCCAGCTCCTGACGGTCCCCGTCTCGGCACACATGGTGGGCCGTGCCGGCTACCGGACCAAGCACTACGACCGGTCGCGCCTCTCGGTCGACGAGCTCGAGGAGGTCGTGGCGCGGGTCGAGCAGGAACACGGATCGGAGCACGACGCCCCATAGCCGTCCAGGGGTCACCCTCTGGGGGTCACCTTCCGAAGGTTACCGAGTGCGGGTTCCGCGCGGCGGGCGGGGCGGCGGGCGCGCGACGGCGAGTGGCGGCGTCGTGCGCGTTCCGCACCTGCCCGGGACGCCGCGATGCCACGCCCTAGGCGCGCATGAGTCCGGTCACCGTACGAAACTCCCCAGCTTTCCGGAGCCGGAGGTGGCGACACGCCGATCAAGCGGGGCGACACGCGGTGTGTTGAAGCCTAAAGCTGGGGAAACCTGCACCGTCGGTCACAGGAGGTGACCCACTGGAGGTGACCCACGGAAGGCGACCCACCGAATTAGGACGGCGGGCTCAGGTGAGCTCGGGGGTCTTCTTGAAGTTTGCGATCGCGCGCTGCGTGTACCGCTGCGCCAGAGTCTGGATCACGGCACCCACTCCGGCCGAGACAAGTGCGAACACGAGCGTGTCCCGCAGGCTCTCCTCGAGGTTGGTCGCGTCCTTCGGAGGCTTGTTCCCGGTGCCCTTCTCCCATGCGAAGTCGACGAGCTTGGTCGCAACGATTCCCGCGCCAATGCTGATGGCCGTACCGAGGAGCTTGATGAGGATGCTCATGGTGGCCAGCCTAACGTGACCGTGCGCCGATCAGGGCGGACCCTCCCGCCACGCCGGTCCCGCGCGTCCGGACACGACGTACAATGGGCTTCACCAACGACAGGGGAGCGTCGCCCCCAAGCCGGCACCGAGCCGGTCTGGGAGCAGGGCGCTGAGAGTGCGGGCTACCGCAGACCCTCGAACCTGCTCCGGCTAGTACCGGCGAAGGGAGTCGAGTTCTCAAGGCAGCTGCGGCTGCCCTCCCCTCCTGCCTCCAGGAGGAACTGCAATGTCTGGAACCACTGGCACCGCGCCCGCCAAGTACACGTGGCGCGTCGTCGACATCGTCGTGGCCGCCGTCGTCTCGGTGGCTTGCGGTGTCATCTTCTGGCTCTGGGATCAGGGCTACGTGGGTGTCGAGGCCGCAACGGCCGCGTTCGCCCCGCTCGGCGGCCTCTACGCGGGCGGCTGGGTCATCGCGGGCGTGCTCGGCGGGCTCATCATCCGCAAGCCGGGCGCCGCGCTGTTCTGCGAGATCGTCGCAGCCGTGGTCGAGGCGCTCCTCGGCTCCCAGTTCGGCCTCGCGGTGCTCCTCTCCGGCCTCGTCCAGGGTGCCGGCGCCGAGGCTGCGTTCGCGATCTTCCGCTACCGCCGCTGGAACCTCGGCGTCGCGCTGCTTGCCGGCGCCCTCTCGGGCCTCGCGCTCGGCGTCTCCGAGGTCATCATCTACTTCCCCGAGTGGGAGTTCGGCTGGCAGGCTGTCTACACCGTGCTCGCCGTCCTCTCCGGTGCTGTCATTGCTGGCCTGCTGAGCTGGCTCGCTGTGCGGGGCCTCGCGAAGACGGGCGCACTCTCGGCGTTCGCGGCCGGGCGCGCTGCGGACGTCTGACGTGCCGGACGGCGTGAGCGGGAACAGGCCTGCGGGCGTGAAGGCCCGCGGGTGGGGCTGGCGCCACGCGGGCCGGAAGGCCTTCGCCGTGGACGGGGTGGATCTGGACATCGCCCCCGGCGAACGGATCCTGCTGCTCGGGGCGTCCGGTGCCGGCAAGTCCACCCTCCTGCACGCCCTCGCCGGGGTCCTCGGTGCCGCGGAGGAGGGCGAGGAACGCGGCCAGCTCACCATCGACGGCGTGCCCGCGCCGCTCGCGCGCGGGCGGGCGGGGCTCGTCCTCCAGGACCCGGACGGCCAGATCGCGATGGCCAGAGTCGGCGACGAGGTGGCCTTCGGCTGTGAGAACCTCGCCGTGCCGCGCGAAGAGATCTGGCCCCGAGTGCACCGTGCCCTCGACGACGTGGGCCTCGCCGTCCCCCTCGACCACCCCACATCCTCCCTCTCCGGCGGCCAGAAGCAGCGCCTTGCCCTCGCCGGGATCCTCGCGATGGAGCCCGGCCTCGTCCTCCTCGACGAACCCACCGCGAACCTCGACCCCGCAGGCGTCGACGAGGTGCGCGATGCCGTGCGCCGCAGCCTCGACCGCACCGGGGCGACGCTCGTGGTCGTCGAGCATCGCGTCTCCGTCTGGTCGGGGCTCGTGGACCGCGTCGTGGTGCTCGACGCCGCCGGAGGAGTGGCCGCCGACGGCACACCGGACGCTGTGCTCGCCGAACCGGACGCACGACGTCGGCTGGCCGCCATGGGTGTCTGGGTGCCGGGGTGGCATCCGCTCACCGGCGAGGGGCCGGTGCGGCCGCTGCGCGAATCCCGATCAGACTGGCAGCCCGGCGCCGCTGGCGAGGCCGCCGCGTCGGGGGCTGGCAATGATGGCTCCGGCTCCCACAGCTCAGGCCCCCGAGCGGCCAATGGCCACCGGTCCGGAAGCACCCCCTCCCACGATGCCCTGCTCGCGGCAGGAGGGCTCGCCGTCGGCCGTGCCCGGAAGGCGGCGCCCGTGGTGGCCGGGATCGACCTCGCGCTGCACGAGGGCCGGTCGGTGAGCGTGACCGGCCCGAACGGCGCCGGCAAGTCCACGCTCGCACTCACCCTCGCGGGGCTGCTGCCCGCGCTCGGAGGGCGTCTCGAGGCGCTCGCGCCGCTCGCGCGGGGTGCAGGCCCGAGCCCACACCGATGGCGTTCGAGCGAGCTCGTGACCCGGATCGGGAGCGTGTTCCAGGAGCCCGAGCACCAGTTCCTCACGCCGCGCGTGATCGACGAGCTCGAGTTCGGGCCGCGCCGCGTGGCCCGCATGAAGGAAGCTCAGGTGCGTGCCGCCGTCGACCCCCTCCTCGAGCGGCTGCGCCTGACCCAGCTTGCGGGGGCCAACCCCTTCACGCTCTCGGGCGGGGAGAAGCGCCGGCTCTCCGTCGCGACGATGCTCGCCACCAGCCCGCGCATCCTCATGCTCGACGAGCCCACGTTCGGCCAGGACGCCCTGACGTGGGCCGAGCTCGTGAAGCTGCTCGCCGAGCTCCTCGGCCAGGGCACGTCGCTGCTCTCCGTGACCCACGACGAGGACTTCACCGCGGCACTCTCCGACTCCGTGTACCGGGTGGATTCCGGCCGCGCCGCGCTCGTGGGGGCCGCGGCATGAGCGCTGACACGCCGGGCGCGGCCAATGTGGGAAGTGCGGGCATCCTGACCCCGGACGTTGCGAACTCGACGCTCGCCAGGGCGAATCCGGTGGCGAAGCTCGCGGCGGGCCTGTGCGTCACCATTGCGCTCCTGTTCAGCGTGGACTGGGTGTCCGCGACGGTGGCGCTCGTGTGCGAGCTCGCGCTCGTCCCGCTGCTCGGCGTGCGCCCCGGGACCCTGCTCAGGCGCACGTGGCCGCTGATCGTCGCCGCGGGGCTGGCCGCATACTCGACCGCACTGCTCGGTGCCAAGACCGGACCGGTATGGCTACAGCTTGGGCCCGTCACGTTCACCGAGCACTCGGTCCTCGCCGGGGCCGCGATCGGGCTGCGCGGCCTCGCGATCGCCCTGCCCGGCGTGTTCCTCCTGTTCTCGACCGATCCGACCGACCTCGCCGACGGCCTCGCCCAGAAGCTGCGCCTGCCGGTGCGGTTCGTGCTCGGGGCGCTGGCCGGGATGCGCCTCGTGGGGCTCCTCGTCGACGAGTGGCGCACGCTCGGGCTCGCGCGGCGCGCCAGAGGAGTGGGGAGCGGGCACAGCCTCCCGGCCCGGTTCCGTGCGTTCCTCGGGCAGGCGTTCGCGCTCCTGGTCCAGGCCATCCGCCGGGCCACGCGGCTCGCCGTCGCGATGGAGGCGCGGGGCTTCGGCGGCATCGTCGACGGGAAGCCCGCGCCGCGGACCTGGGCCCGCGAGTCGAACTTCTCGCGCCTCGACGCGTGGGTGATCGCCGGGGGAGCCGCGATCGCCGCGCTCGCCGTGTGCGCCGCCGTCGCGCTCGGCACCTGGAACGTGGTGTGGGGATAGCTGGGCGAGCGGGCGCACGACGGCGACCGTTCGCCGTCGTGCGCTCTGGCGCCTGCCGTCGTGTGGTGGGATCGTAGCGGGGGGAGGCCTTGGCCACTGCAATAGGAGTCAGCGATGTTCGATATCAGCGGATCATTCTCAAGCTTCAGCGCCGGTGACATCGAGGGGGCGCGCGCCTTCTACGGCGGCACGCTTGGACTCGAAACGAAGGATCAGATGGGCGGGCTGCTCGTCACCGTCCCGGGCGGGCAGACCGTGTTCGTGTACCCCAAGCCGAACCACGAGCCGGCCACGTTCACGGTCCTGAACTTCCAGGTCGCCGATCTGGATGCCGCCATTGCGCAGCTCGCTGAAGTCGGCGTGTCCCTCGAGAAGTACCCGTCCACGCCCGAGATGCCAGTCGACGACCGGGGCGTTCTGCGCGACCCGGAGAGCGGAATGGGCATCGCGTGGTTCAAGGATCCGGCGGGCAACGTCCTCTCGATTACTGCAGGGTAGCGCACCCGCTTTATCTCACCAAAGAATGCTGTTGATTGGTCTAGACCTATTTTTGCGTGCCTAAGCGCGTGATTTGAGGTTCGGTATAGCACTTGTGATATTTTCGTGCCTATGGCACAACAGACCGCTGAGACCGTCGGCATCCTCCTGCGTGACGTCCGCTCCCACCGGGGCTGGACTCAGGGACAGCTCGCCTCCGAACTGGGGACCAGCCAGAGCGCCGTCGCGCGCATGGAGCAGGGCAAGCAGAACCTCAGCCTGAAGATGATCCAGCGCATCGAGGACATCCTCGGCCAGCGGATCGTCAACATCGGGCCGCCCAAGATGACCCACCTGCGGGTCGAGGGCGGGCACCGGCTCTCGGGCGCTGTCGATGTCAACACGTCCAAGAACGCGGGCGTCGCCCTCCTGTGCGCCTCCCTCATCAACCGCGGAACCACCACCCTCCGTCGTCTGGCCCGGATCGAGGAGGTCAACCGGATCGTCGAGGTCCTGACCTCGATCGGCGTCGAGTGCACATGGCTCGACGCAGGCGTGGGCGAGCAGCCCCGTGACCTCCAGATCCGCCGCCCCGCCGTCCTCAACCTCGAGGGCATGGATGTCGAGGCGGCGCGCCGCACCCGCAGCGTGATCATGCTCCTCGGTCCGCTCCTCGACGAGAGCAGCGAATACCGTCTCCCGTACGCCGGCGGCTGCGACCTCGGCACCCGCACCGTCGAGCCGCACATGCAGGCCCTGCGCCAGTTCGGCCTTGACGTCGAGGCGACCGCCGGGTTCTACACCGTCCGTGCCCCCGAGGCCGACGGCGCTGACCGCTCCTTTGTGCTCTCCGAGCGCGGTGACACCGTCACCGAGAACGCCATCATGGCCGCGGTGCACCGCGAGGGCGTGACGGTGATCCGCAACGCGAGCCCGAACTACATGGTCCAGGACCTGTGCTTCTACCTGCAGGGCCTCGGTGTGGAGATCAAGGGCGTTGGAACGACCACGCTGCGTATCCGCGGCAAGGCACGGATCGACGCCGACATCGACTACTTCCCGTCCGAGGACCCGATCGAGGCGATGAGCCTCATCACGGCCGGGATCGTCACGAACTCGCAGATTACCGTGCGCCGGGTGCCCATCGAGTTCATGGAGATCGAGCTGGCGACCCTGGCACAGATGGGCCAGCAGCTCGAGGTCTCCGGCGAATACACGGCCCGCAACGGGCTGACGCGCCTTGTGGATGTCACGGTCCTCCCGTCCGAGCTGCACGCACCTGCGGACAAGATCCACCCCATGCCCTTCCCGGGGTTGAACATCGACAACCTGCCGTTCTTCGCGGTTATCGCCGCGAACGCGACCGGCCAGACGATGATCCACGACTGGGTCTACGAGAACCGCGCCATCTACCTCACCGAGCTCAACCGGCTCGGAGCGAACATCCAGCTCCTGGACCCGCACCGCATCTACGTCAACGGACCCACCAAGTGGCGGGCCGCGGAGGTCGGCTGCCCGCCGGCCCTGCGCCCGGCCGCCTGCATCCTCCTGGCCATGCTCGCTGCCCGCGGCACGAGCGAGCTGCGGAACATCTACGTGATTGAGCGCGGGTACCAGGACCTTGCGGAGAGGCTCAACTCGCTCGGCGCGAAGATCGAGTACTTCCAGGACTGATCCCGCCCGGGGGCACGTCTTAGGAACGAGGAGGGCGCTCTCGAGGTGCTCGGAGTCTCGGCACGGGGCGCACGACGGCGCGTGGCCGGCGCGGTGCCGACCCAGGGGTTGACGCAGTCACGGGACGTCGAACACAGTTGCGCCATGACCAGTGGCAGGCGAGGGCGCACGACGGCGCTCGGTGCAGCGCTCGGGGTGGTGCTCGCCATCGTCCTCCTGGTGCTGGGGATTCGGTTGCGGGGCGTCCATGAGACGACGTCGGACTGGGTCCTCTGGCCCAGGGCGGTGCCCTCGAGAGTCCAGTTCGCGGACCGTGACTACGAGTGCGGCGCACATCCGGGTGCGGGCGCCGGGTCCGTCGAGGGGCTGGTCAAACGGGGAACCACCTCCGGGGGAGGAGACATCTACGCGTCGTCCTCGAGTGGAGCCACGACGTGGATCGTCGTCGCCGCAGACAACGCTACGTACACGTGCGGACTGCTGGGCGGCCCGTAGCCAATGATGGATGGATGAATCCCGCCCGCCCCAGCGGACAGCTCATGTGGCAGGCCTCGAGCAGGGACTCCCAAGTCTGCGCACGACGGCGCGTGGCCGGCGTCGTGCGGCCGCTCACTGCGGCCCGCCGGTCCTGGCCGCGCGGTTGGCGCGGGTCGACCGCCACGACAGGGTGGACCACCGCGACTGTGCGGACAGGAACGAGCCGACGCTCAGCCAGGAGCCGGCCGAGAACAGCGAGAGCGCCGAGCCGAGCGAGCCGACGGAGAGCGCTGAGCCGACAGACCCTATCGACAGCACGGATCCCACAGACCCGATCGAGAGGACCGAGCCTCGTGACCACAGGGACAGCGCGGACTGCGTTGGCATGAGGCCATCCTGCCCACGCGCCCTCTCGTTGGCCAGACCTCAGGAGGCGGCCCGAGTGAGGGCGCTCTCGATGAGGCCTATGATCGCCGGGTCGTCGGGCACGGTCTGCGGCCGGAAGCGGTGGACCGCGCCGTCGGGCATCACGAGGAACTTCTCGAAGTTCCACTGGATGCGCCCTGCCTTGCCGGCGGTGTCCGGCGTCTTGGTGAGCTCGCGGTAGAGCGGGTGCTGGCCGCGGCCGTTGACCCAGACCTTGGCCATCATCGGAAAGGTGACGCCCCACGTCGCTGAGCAATACTCGGCGATCTTCTCTGAGTCCAGGTACTCCTGCAGGAATTGGTTGCTCGGGAAGCCGAGCACGGTGAAGCCGCGGTCGCGGTACTTCTCCTGGAGTGCCTCGAGGGCCTTGTACTGCGGCGCGAGTCCGCACCTGCTTGCCACGTTGACTACGAGCCGGATCTGGCCCGCCCACTCGCCGAACGTCGTCGTGCGGCCGTCCAGAGTGGTGACTTCAATGCTGTCGAGTCCCATCGCGTTCCTCCCTCTCCCTACTTCTCCAACGAGCGCCGGGCTGCATCGGTTCATTCGCGAAGGGTGTTGAGTGTCGGAGGCTCAAAGTAGCGTATGTCACACCTTGTCAGTTGAAGGATTCCGGGGAGGAACCCATGAAACATCTGGACTGGATAAACGTGCGCCGCAGGGGCGCGGCCGCAATGGCGGCTCTTGCCCTGGCCTTGACCACAGGGGCCGTCGCGAGCCCAGCGTCCGCTGACCCACGCGCCGTCGACAAGACGCCCACCGCCACGGGGTACGGGGGCGCCGTGAGCACCGTGGACCCCGAGGCCTCGGCCGCCGCGCTCGAGGTGCTCCGGAAGGGCGGCAACGCGGTCGACGCTGCCGTCGCAGCAGCCGCTACCCTCGGAGTCACCGAGCCGTACAGCGCCGGGATCGGGGGCGGCGGATACTTCGTGTACTACGACGCGAAATCCGGCAAGGTCAGCACGATCGACGGCCGCGAGACCGCGCCCGCTGGCATCACCCATGACGCCTTCATCGACCCCAAGACCGGCAAGCCCTACAACTTCACACCACAGCTCGTGACGAGCGGAGTCTCCGTGGGCGTGCCCGGCACCGCTGCGACCTGGCAGCGGGCGCTCGACCGCTGGGGGACCCTGAGCCTCGGTGAGGCACTCAAACCCGCGATCAAGGTCGCGGACCGCGGCTTCGTGGTCGACGGGACCTTTCGGCAGCAGACCGAGGACAACAAGCTCCGCTTCCAGCAGTTCACGTCCACGAGCAATCTGTTCCTGCCCGGTGGCGACGCGCCCGCCGTCGGCAGCATCTTCCAGAACCACGATCTCGCGGCGACCTACCGCATGCTGGCCGAGGACGGCGTGAATGCGCTGTACCGCGGGCCTCTGGCCTCTGAGATCTCCGCGGCCGTGCAGAGCCCGCCCAAGTCTGCCTCTGCCACTCTGCCGATCCCCGTGGGGTCGATGACCCCCGCGGATCTGGCCGCCTACACGACCCTCGACCAGGACCCGACCCACGTGAACTACCGTGGGCTCGATGTCTATGGCAAGGCCCCGTCGAGCTCCGGCGGGACGACGGTGGGCGAGGCGCTGAACATCCTTAACACTGTCAACCTGTCCGAGATGTCCGTGCCTCAGGCCCTCCATTACTACCTCGAGTCGAGTGCCCTCGCGTTCGCCGACCGCGGCAAGTACGTGGGCGATCCGGCGTTCGTCGACGTCCCGCAGAAGGCCCTCCTCGACCCGGTCTTCGGCAAGGAGCGCGCGTGCCAGATCAACCCGAACAAGGCGACCCAGGTCCCCTTCAAACCGGGGGACGTCACCTCGTACGACGGCGTGTGCCCGGCTCGCCCGGCTGCGGCCGCTTCCGAGAAGGACACCGAGAACATCTCGACAACGAATATGACCGTCGCGGACAAGTGGGGCAACGTCGTCGAGTACACGCTCACGATCGAGCAGACCGGCGGCTCGGGCATCGTGGTTCCAGGACGCGGGTTCCTCCTCAACAACGAGCTGACCGACTTCAGTGCGGTGTGGAGCGCGAGCGACCCGAACCGTATCGAGCCGTTCAAGCGCCCGCGATCCTCGATGTCGCCCACGATCATGCTCAAGGACGGCAAACCGTGGCTCGCCCTCGGCTCCCCGGGCGGCTCGACGATCATCACGACAGTCCTGCAGACGATCGTCAACCGCGTCGACCTCGGCATGACAACGCCCCAGGCCATCGCGGCTCCCCGTGCGTCGGATCGGAACTTCGCCAACTCCTCCGGCAGGGCCTTTGTGACGGCAGAGCCGGGGTTCATCTCGAAATACGGAACCGGCCTGGCTCCGTTCGGCCACTTGCTCGTTCCCTCGGGCGACGCGTTCACGTCCGCAGCCGAGATCGGCGCTGAGACTGCCATCGAGTTCCTGCCGGGCGGGAAGATGCTCGCAGCGGCCGAGCCCGTGAGGCGCGGCGGCGGATCGGCGATGGTCCTCAAGCCGTCGCCGTAGCCCCGCCGAGAGCAGACGCAGTGAGCCGTCAGGCCGGCCCCCGCTGGCCTGACGGCTCATCCCGCTGTTTCCGTGGGAGAAAGGATCCGCGGAGCATCCGCGTTCCGCGGTGTACCGCCTCAACGGCTCACGAATCGGTCTACAGGTGTACAGCAAGGAAGCGCTCGATCATCGAGTTCACCTGATCGGGAACGATGAGGTGGGCCCAGTGTCCGGCGCCGACGGTCTGACCGAATTCAAGGTCGGGGAGGACCGCTTGGATGCGGGCCACGTCCACCGGCATGCCGCCGCCTTGCACGATCTGCAGGATCGGCGCCTTCACATGTCCCGCGACCTCTTCGCCGTCCCAGGCAAGGAGGCCGGCGAAGACACCGACGAGCACGTGCTGCGGTACCGCGCACATGTCCTCGACCAGTTGTGATCGCAAGGCCGAGTCGTCGGTTTCTCGGAACATGCGGGCCTCGGCAAAGTCGCGTAGGGCGTCACGGTAGTTCGGCCCGCCCAACGCTTGGGCGAGCCCGCCGATGCCCTGGCGGAAGGCCGGGAGGGGGGCTACCGGCACGGGGTCGAGGAGCACCACCGCGCCAACCAGCCCGGGGTGTGTGGCGGCGAGTTCGAGGGCAATCGCGCCGCTCATGCTGTGCCCGACGATTACCGCGGCGCGGAGGTCGAGCTGCTCGCACAGCCAGGCGAGATCCTCGGCCCACTGTGCAAAGGTGAGGTCGCGTTGCACGGGAGCCGTGCTCGCGCCGAAGCCCGCCAGAGTCGGCGCGATGATGCGGTGCCGCGGCGCGAAGTGATCGATCTGGTGTCGGTAATGGTTGGGGACGCCCAGGCTGTGGACGAACACCATCGCCGGCTCACCCGCTCCATGTTCCTCGTAGACCAGCATCGTGCCGTCGGGTTTCGTGGCGTACATCGCGACCTCCTCAGTCGTTCGCCCGAGCTAGTTGGCGGCGAGTACGGCATTGACTTCGTTGATCTGGTCGGTCGGGCTGAAGGTGATCAGCTCGGTGCCGGCTAGGCTCGACGGTAGGTGACCTGCAGGGGCGTAGTACGTCTCGCCCGCCTCGATGGTCTCGTCGTGGTCGGAGTAGTGGAGAGTCAGCTGGCCAGCCACGACCAGACCCCAGTGCGGGCACGGGCATCGATCGTCGGGGAGCCCCTTGAAGAAGGGCGCAGCGTCGTGCTGGATGCGGATCGTTTCATAGGCGACGGTAAACCCGCCGAGCTCGACCAGACGGGCGGCGTAGGCAGGGGTGTCAATGGTGACGGGCGCGGTTTCCTTGCGTGCGCTTGGCATGACCGGCTCCTTTCATGCGTGGCGGGCTCCAGGTCCGCCGGTTCTTTTCACCTTCACGGTAGGTTTGGGCGGCGTTCGCAACATCCGCAGAACTACTGAGCCGCTACTGAGCCGCAACGGAGCCGTCAGGCCAGCCCGCGCTGGCCTGACGGCTCAGCCAGCAGGTGCTGGGAGGAGCTGCGGAGCATGTCGGGGCCGGTATCCAGGAGACCTGAGAGTGCGAGTGCCTGGCGCTCGCCCGCACCGAAACGTTCCGCGAGACGCACGCCCAGGTAGACCAGCGGTCGGAACGGCGCGGGAGGGAACATGATCCGACTGATGCGATTCGTGACGTCGATGACCCGCGCCGCGACTGCGCGACGGTTCGAGGCGTACGAGTCGAGGAGCGCGTCAGCCTTGTCGGGCTGCGCGGCTTCCTCGGCATCGAGAGCGCCTGCAATTGCGCGGGCGAGATACCATCCGTCGCGGATCCCGAGATTCATGCCCTGGCCGCCCGCGGTGCTGT
Source organism: Sinomonas sp. P10A9 (assembly GCF_041022165.1). GTDB lineage: Bacteria > Actinomycetota > Actinomycetes > Actinomycetales > Micrococcaceae > Sinomonas > Sinomonas puerhi. The sequence goes on along the minus strand of NZ_CP163302.1, from coordinate 3,634,976 downwards.
GGACGTGACCAGCGTCCCCCGCGAGCAGCACACGGTTCGCCCGGAACCGGTCGGCGAGGTGATGCCGGATCCGGAGGTGGGTAGAAGCGACAACCTCATCGACGCTGATCTGGGGACGGTCCGAACGACGCGGTGACCACCGGGTATCGATAAGACTCTGGATGGAGTCGGCAGTGGGAGCTGTGTGACCCTCCGGGAGGTTCGCGACCACTCGGAGCCTGCCCTGAGGAAGCGGTACGAGGGCAAGCATGCCGCCCGGGCCCGTGAGGATGATCGCTCGATCGCGCAGCTCGTATCCGGGGGCCACGACGTCCGCGAGCGTCAAGTTCTCTGCATCTCCGCTGGATGCGCCGGTATCGGGGTACGAGATCCCCGCGGCTCTGCGTACTGTGCCGTGCATTCCGTCTGCGCCGACGAGATACCGCCCGCCAAGAGACGCTCCGCCCTCGAGCAGGGCAGCCGAGCCGCGATGGTCCTGCACCACGCCCATGGCGCGGTCCGTGACGAGGCGCACGCCGAGCTCCTGGGCGCGCGCTCGGAGGATGGCCTCGGTCCGAGCCTGCAGAAGGGTCACGGCAAACGGGTAGGGGCCGGGCAGCGCAGTGAAGCGCGCCGTGGTCAGCACGTGCCGAGGCGTCCGCGTCTCCATGCTGTCGATCGTCGCAGCCTCGGCCACGATGGCGTCGGCACAGCCCATTGTTGAAAGCACCCGGAGGGTGCCGCTGTGCATCATGACCGCGCGTCCACCAGGTCCACGATCGCCACCAGAATCGACGACGATCGCCGTGCGCCCCATAAGCGCAACCCCCACGGCGGCCGCGAGCCCCGCGGGCCCGCCGCCCACAACCACGACATCTGCGTCTGGCTGAGCATTCATGACTGGCTCCCTTCCTCTGGCGAGGGTTGCAGACCCTCCGACCCTTCGCCTTCACGGTAGGTTTCGGGGCCGACCGCAACATCCGCAGAACTACGGAGCCGGTACGGAGACGCCCGCCTAGACACTGCATGAGGGTGCGCACATACTGGGCGCATGGCCACGCGGAATACGACGTCGGCCGCCATGACCGCGCTCGCTGCGCGGATTCCGGTTCCCGCGAGCAGTTTCATCGGTCGGGCCGAGGAGCTTGACGCCCTAGCCCGAGCCCGCGATGCGACCCGGGTCGTGACCCTCGTAGGCCCGGGCGGGGCCGGCAAGACGAGGATCCTGCTCGAGTCCCTGCGGCGCGACCCGCCGCCGCCGGAGCGCATCGCGTTCGCCGACCTGTCGGGCCTGCCCGCCGGGGCGCCCCTAGCGCCAGCCGTTGCGGAGGCGGCTGGCCTCCGAGGGATCACTTCGACGGAGGCAGTTGCCGCCGTAGTGTGGTGGCTCGACCTCGGGGGCGAGTCCATCGTCGTCCTGGACAACGCGGAGAGTATGTTGGGCGAGGCCGCCCGCCTGGCCTCTGAGCTCGTTGAAGGCACCGCCGCCGCACGCATCCTGGCCACCAGTCGGCGGCCCCTGAATGTCGCGGGGGAGCGCGTGATCAGCGTCGGGCCGATGTCCGCCGAGGATGTCGAGGCACTCTTCTGGGAGAGGGCCCTCGCCGTGCGCTCATCGCTGCCCGACTCGCCCGCCTCCCGGGCGTCCGCCCGCGAGCTGTGCGAGCGCATCGACAGGCTGCCGCTCGCCATCGAGCTCGCCGCGGCCCGCTCGCTGGTCATGGCCCCGGCCGAACTCCTCGCGGAGCTTGAACGGGGCATCGACGCCCTCGGTGAGGGACCCACGACGGCGCCCGCTCGCCATCGCAGCCTCCGCGCCACCATCGAGGGGAGCGTCGGTGCCCTCGACGGGCGTGGGCGCGAGGTGTTCGAGGCGTGCGGGATCTTCGCGGGGCCGTTCAGCGCGAGGGCCGCGGCCGTCGTCGCGCACGCCTCGCTCGGAGACCTGGAGGACCTCGTGTCCCGGTCCCTCCTCCAGGCGTCCTCCGAGCCGGCGGGACGGACGATCTTCCGGATGCTCGGGACGCTGCGCGAGTACGCGACAGAGTCGCTCGCGGCGGCCGGGCGCCTCGACGCCGTGCGGGAGGCCCATCTCGCGTGGATGGTGCAGGAACTCGGCGGGGAAGGGTTCCCGAGCGTCGCGGACCGCCTCCGAGCCTCGCACCGCGACGATGCCCTCCCGGATCTCCGCGCCGCCCTCGACTTCGCCCTCCGGGCAGACCCCGCTGCCGGACTCCGCCTCATGGCCTCGACCGAGGAACTGTGGCGCCTCGTGGCGGCGGACGAGGGCGCGGCCCGGGTTGACGCGTTCCTCGATGCCTACCGGGCCCCGGACGAGGTCCGCGCCGGGGGTCTCGTCGCGGCGACCTGCTTGAGCCTCGTGAGACAGGACGCGGAGTCGATGCGCACTCGGTCCGCGGAGGCCCTCGATATCCTCGACGCGCACACGGAAGCGGCCGGCGCTGTCGAGATCTTCCGTGCTGCTGGGCTCGCCTACGCTGGGGAGGCCGAGCGGGCGGAGGCGGCCGCTCGGCGTGCCCTCGAGGCCTTCGCCGCCGTCGGGGATGAGGCCGGGCAGGCACGCGCGCGCGGAATCCTCAGCGCCGCTGCCCTGTTTGCGGGCAAGGCGGAGGAAGCTGTCGCAGGGTTCGCGAGCGCCCTCGAACTCGCCGCCAAGGCTGGCGACGTGTGGGGACAGGGCCAGATCCTGACCCACTGGGGGATGGCGGAGCACGCGCTCGGCCGCACCGCGTCGGCTCGCGCGAAGCTGCTCGCGGCGCTCGACCGCTTCGGTGTGATCGGCGATGTCGTCGTCTATGGCAGCGCCCTCGCTCAGCTCGCAGCCCTCGACGTCCGCAGAGCGCCCGCGGCGGCGGTCCGCGCGGCAGCCTCTGCTGCCAGACGCCAGGGCGGCAGCGGACGATACGACGCCCGGACCCTCGCCGACATCGCGGGGGTCAGGACGGCCGCGGCCGCACTCATCGGGGAGGGCCCGGCACGGCAGGCCTGGGACGAGGGCGAGCGGATCACCTTCGCCGATGCGGCTGCCGGACTGCGGGCGCTCGACGCCGGCGCCTCCCGTGGCGGGCTGCTCACCGCGCGCGAGCTCGAGGTCGCAGAGATGGTGCGGCGGGGCCACACGAACGCGTCGATCGCTCGGCGCCTCGGGATCTCGGAGAGGACCGTGGAGAGCCACGTCGCGCACGCTACGGCGAAGCTGGGGATCCGCAACCGGGTGGCCTTGGCTGGCTGGGCAGCCGACCACCCGGTCGGGGGCTGAGGGTGGTTCGAAAGAGCGGCTTCACACTCCAGTTGGCGATGAAGCACGGCTCAGGAGCTGCGGCCCGCGGTCCAGGAGCCCGGACAGGCCGAGCGCCTGGCGGGCCGGGGCGGGCGTCCGGGCGGTGATGCGCATGGCGAGGTTCCGAAGAGGCCGGACGGGCGGGGGTGCGAAGAGCATGCGGTGCATCCGGCCAGTTGCCGCGATGACGCCTTGGGCTGCTGCACGCCGGTTCGTCGCGTAGGCGTCCAGAAGGGCGCTCGCCCGCTCGCGCTCCCCGGCCTCGTCGGCCTGCAGCGATGCATCGATCGCTTCGGCGAGGTACCAGCCGTCGCGTATCCCGAGATTCATCCCCTGGCCCCCGACCGGGCTGTGGACGTGGCCCGCGTCTCCGGCGAGAAGCACACGTCCCACCCTGAACCCCTCCGCAAGATGGTGCCGGAAGTGGAACCGCGAGGCCCATTCGAGCTCGTCGACGATGATCCGGCCGGAAGATCCGCGACGCGGGAGAGGGCCGCGTGAGTCGATGAGCTCCTGGATGGCCGAGAGGTCCTCGGCCCGCTCGCCGTCGCGCACACTGGCGAGCACGCGCAGCCTCCCGTTCGGCAGGGGGATCAGCACCAGCAGTCCGCTGCCGGGGTAAGCGTTCAGGTGGACTCTGTCCACAGGACCAGAGGCGACGACGTCGGCGAGCACCATGTTGGCGTCGTCGCCCCAGGCGGCCCCCGTGTCCGGGAACGTGATGCCCGAAGCCTCCCGCACCGTGCTGTGCATGCCATCGGCCCCGACCACCGCGCGGCCCTCGAGGAACCCGCCGACGTCGAGCGCGACTGCTGCCGCGCCCTCGTCCTGATCGACGCCGGTGGCGTGGGCGGTCACGAAGCGGACGCCCAGCTCCTCGGCGCGGCGCCGGAGCGCTGCCTCGGTGCGCGCCTGATGGATGGAGGCGGCGAAGGGGTAAGGCCCCGGAAGGGTATCGAAGGGACTGTGGGTGAGCAGCCCGCGCCGGCTGTTCATGCGCATCGAACGCAGCTGCACCGCTTCACTGAGAATCGGTGCGGCGCAGCCGGCCTTCTCGAGCACGGCGAGCGTGCCGGCGTGGACCACGAGTGCCCGGGAACCCACGCTCCGGTCCTCGCCCGGATCGACGACGGTCGCCGAGCGCCCCCTGAGGGTGAGGGCCACGGCCGCGGTGAGTCCGGTCGGCCCCCCGCCCACGATCACTGCATCTGCTGAGGCGTCCACGGCGCGTCCTTCCTGATGACATTGGCTTGCGGTGGTGCCTTCACGGTAGGTTTCGTGGCTCGGCCGCCGCATCGGTGGAAGTACTCAGGGGGTACTCAGGCCGCGCACTGGACACCCGTTCTCGGCCCCGCCGATACTGTGGGAATGGACGTGGGAGCGCCGCCGGAAGCACCCGAGGTGCCGATCGTTGGGCGTCTACCTGCTCCCGCGAGCAGCTTCATTGGCCGTACTGCAGAGCTCGCCGCCGTCGCCGAAGCCCGCAGCCTCAGCCGACTCGTGACCATCACGGGTCCAGGCGGGGCGGGGAAGACGCGTCTCGCGATCGAGGCCGTGCGGTCGGACGCCGCCGCGCGGACGGTCTTCGTGGACCTCACCCGCATCACGGACGGTGGATCCGTGGGGCTCGCCGTGGCGAATGCCGCGGGGATTCGCGCCGCCCGGCGGACATCGGCGCTCGGCTCCATCCTGTGGTGGCTCGACGCCGACGGCGAGGCTCTGCTCGTCCTGGACAATGCGGAGCACGTCCTCGCCGAGACCGCGGCGCTCGTCGTGGCCCTCCTCGAGGGCGCCGCCACGTGCCGCATCCTGCTCACGAGCAGGCAGCCCCTGCGGGTCGCGGGCGAACGGGTGGTCCCTGTGGGGCCGATGCTCGATGATGAGGCCGCGAGCCTCTTCTGGGAGCGCGCCCTTGCCGTCCGCGCGGCGCTCCCCGTCACACCGGCGTCCCGCGCGGCTGCCGCCGAGCTGTGCGAACGCCTCGACCGGCTGCCCCTCGCGCTCGAACTCGCGGCCGCCCGCATGGCGGTACTCACCCCGGCCGAGATGCTCCCGATGCTCGATCGCCGCTTCGAACCGCTCGCATCCGGGCCGCCGACGGCGCCCGCACGCCACCGGAGTCTGCGCGCCTGCATCGCGTCGAGCGTTGAAGCCCTCAACGGGCGGCAGCGGGAGGTCTTCGAGGCGTGCTCGGTCTTCGCGAGCCCCTTCGACGCCCGGGCGGCGGCCGCCGTCGTCGATGCGTCGCTGACGGATCTCGAGGATCTCGTATCGCGGTCCCTGCTCCAATCAGAGACCGACCCGGAAGGCCGCACGACCTTCCGGCTCCTCGAGAGCCCTCGCGAGTTCGCGAGGGAGGGCCTCGACGCGAGCGGGATGGTCTCGGCCACGCGGCGGAGGCACCTCGCGTGGATGGTGGCCGAGTTCGGTGGGGCGCAGTACCCGACGATCGCCGAATCGTCCCGCTTCGCGACGCCAAGCTTCAGGCTGCCGGAGCTCCGTGCGGCCCTCGACTATGCGTCCGAGGCGGATCCGGCATCCGGACTTGCCCTCATGGCGTCGAGCCGTGACCTCTGGTTCCGCGTAGCGCAGGACGAGGGCCTCCTCCGTGTCCGCGCGCTTCTGGACAGGTACCCGCGCGCAGACGCCGTCCGGGGCGGCGGCCTCGTCACCGCGGCGCTCCTGCACAACGCCAACCAGCAGACTGACCTGGCCCATGCCGCGAGTCGAGAGGCGCTGACGATCTTCGAGCCGAACACGCTCGGCGCGGCCATGAGCCACTACCTAGGGGCGGTGTCATGCTTCCTGTCCGGCGACGTCCACGGAGCTATCGACTCGGGGACCGCGGCCGTCGAGGCGTTCACCGCGGTGGGCGACGATCCGGGACGGGGACGCGCGATGAGCACGCGCGGCACCGCATTTGTGATCGGCGGTCGACCCGCGGAGGCGGTGCCGGCGCTGCTCGAGGCGCTCGAGGTCTCGGAGTCGGCGGGTGATGGGTGGTCGCAGGGCCAGATCCTCACTTACCTTGGCATTGCCGAGTCAGACCTTCACCGGGATTCCTCGGCGCGGGCATACCTGGCAGGCGCGGTCGAGCACTTCTCCCGGGTCGGAGACATCTCCCTCCTCGGCATCGCCCTCGCACGGCTCGCGGCCATCGAAGTGCGGCGGAATCCACTCGGGGCCGTGCGGGCCGCTGCGTCCGCGGCCCGCCGCGAAGGTGCTGGTGGCCGGTACCACGTGATCACCCTCGGCGACATCGACGCCGTGCGCTCGGCGGCCGAGCGGGAGGCCGGTGCCGAGGCCGTGGCCGCGGCGTGGCGCGAGGGCGAACGGCTCTCGATGGCCGACGCAGCGGCCGCGCTCCGGGCGCACGACGGCGGGCGCTCGCCTTCCGCTCTCACCCCGCGCGAGCTCGAGGTCGCCGAGCTGGTCCGGCGCGGGCACACGAACGGGTCGATCGCCCGAAGGCTCGGCGTCTCCGAGCGGACGGTGGAGAACCACGTCGCGCACGCGACAGCGAAGCTCGGCGTGCGCAACCGTGCGGCCCTTGCCGCCTGGGCCGCGGAGCGGGATCACGCGACTGGCGGCTGAGCCCTTCTCGACGCAAGGCGGTGGTGAAGCAGGAGGGCGCCCAGGCCGACGGCCGTGACTGCGCCGAAGGCAATCGTGGTCGCGGAGATGCCGAAGGCGTCCGCACCCCACCCCAGCAGCGTTGCGCCGATCGGGGTCGTTCCCGCCATGAGGAGCACGAACAGGCTCATGACGCGTCCCCGCAGGCGATCCGGCACGATGGCCTGCAGTGACGAATTCGCGGTGGTCGTGTACACGGTCCCGCTGATGCCGGCGACGGCCATGAGCGCGAGACTTGCGGGATAGGACCGTGAAATGCCCAAGGCGATCAGCACGAGGGCGAGGACCGCCCCTGCGGTGACCATGCGACGTCGTCCGCCGGGCCCGAGGAGGATCAATCCGGCCCCCGCGACGAGCGAGCCTGCACCGAACGCTCCCATGAGCGCCCCGAAGCCGACCGCTCCGACGTCGAGCAGGTCTTGGGCCATGAGGGGCGCCGCGACCGGCCAGTTGAAGCCGAACGTCCCGACCACCGCGAGCGAGGCCAAGACGAAGACGACGGCGGGCGTGCGGCGCGTGTAGGTCAGGCCCTCCCGCAGGGCGTGGTGCCCCGGGCGCTGGCCCGCCGGCGCGTGGAGTTCAGCCGGACGCATGAGCAGGAGTGCGGCCAACGAGGCGGCGAAGCTTGCGGCGTTGATGAGGAAGACGCCCGCGGCGGACAGCTCTGCGAGGGCGATACCGCCGAGGGCGAACCCGATCATGCGCGTTCCGTTGAACTGGAGGCTGTTCATCGCCACCGCGTCGGGCAGGAGATCGTGGCCCGTGAGTTCGGGGAGGAACGCCTGCTGCGTCGGGTTGTTGAACGCATTGGAGAGCCCGAGGACGACGGCCAGGACAGCGAGCTCCCAGATCTGCGGGGTGCCGAGCAGGGTCAGGATGCCGAGCACGAGGGCCTGGAGCGCGGCGAGGCTCTGGGTGGCAATGAGCAGCCCGCGCTTCGGGACGCGATCTGCCACGACCCCGGCCGGAAGGGTGAACAGCATCATCGGCAGGAACTGCAGCATGGTGACGGTGCCCAAGATCCCCGGGGAGTGGCTGATCTGGAGGACGAGCCACGCCATGGCGACGGTCTGCATCCATGTTCCCGTGCCGGAGACCAGCTGGCCCGTCCAGAAGAAGGCGAAGTTGCGGACGCCGAGAACCCTCACCATGTCACGGGGGTGCCTTCGGGTTGCTCCGCCGGCCCCTGCCGGGGCGCCGCGAGGCTTGCGCCAGCCACTCATCTGGGATTCGTCCACCCTCGCGTGCTAGGACCGTTGCGAAGGATCCGCTCGTGGCCAAGGGCCCCGCGCCGGCTCCATGCTGCACATGAGCGGGACCTTGGGCTCTTCGCAGTCGGCGTCCAGCCGCGCATCCTGAAAGTGGAGGCCCGCCCGGGCGGGCGGTCCCTCCGCTGGAGGAGGTGGCGACGATGCGGTCGTTGATGTGGAAGCTCCGGATCGCCACGCTGTGGGTGTTCTACGCAGTGGGAATGGTCCTTCTGTTCATCTTGGTGCTCATGGAACCGGGGTCCGTCGACCAGCTGAGGACCGGCCGGATCGCAGAGATGGCGGTTGACAGCCCGATGACGCTGATGATGCCCGGGTTCGTGCTCATTCCATTGGCTTTGGCGTTCCTGACGTTCGTTCTCACGGACACCGTGGCCCGCTGGGTCAACGTGGTCGCGGGCGCGTTCTTCGGCGCCATGATGGTGTGGGACGTCTTCGAGCACTGGGGCGCCGCGGTCATCGCGGCTCCGGTGGTGTCTGAACTGGTGGCGCTCGCTGGGATCCTCGTCGTCGTGATGGCGCTGATGAAGCCCAAGGAGGAGCTCGCCGAGGCACGGCATACCGACAAGGCGCTCGCAGCATAGGGGCTCGGTCGGAATGAGATGACCCCAGGCCGATCTGGCCTGGGGGTCATCCCTGTTCGGGTACACGTGATGATGGTCAGGCTGGGTCGAGGGCGCCGATTGATTCTGCCGCGTCCCAGGCGAAGCTCGCGAGCCAGTGCGTGGACATGAAGTCGCCGCTGTCGAGGCCCCTGAGCCCGGCCTCGAACAGTGGTCGGACAGCCGCGGCGAGCACGGCCTCGGGCGAGCCCGCGGCGGGAGCCGGGCTGCCGCCGTCGTGCGTTCCGCCCGCTCGCCCCGATCGGAGCACAGCCACCACGCGCGCGAGCTGTCCTGAGCGGGTCAGGTTGAGGCCGTGGAGGTGGACCATGTAGCCGTCGGTCTCGTCGGTAACGCCCACGGGTGTGAGCATCCGCGAGCCAGCGGCCAGGTTGGGCAGGAACCGGTCGAGCCAGGCGGCGAACTCGGCGGGAGAGAGGACCCGGGCCATCAGGTCGGCCTCGCTCAGGCCGGCAGACAGGAAGTCCTGGCCGGAGAGCTCCCACTCGGCGGCCCAGCCGGCGTCGTCGGCGAACCAACGGCGGGCGGCGGCCTCGCAGGCGGCCGCGGCGTCGTCCCGGCCCAGCGTCCGGAACGCGTCCACGAGCCACGCGAGGCCGAACGCCGAGTTGGTGTGAAGGCCGTGCCGCACCGGGTACTCCGCCTTGTCGAGCCACGCGACCACGAGCCCCTCGACCGTGTCCACGCATCCGCCGAGGTGCACCGCCCAGCCGCGCACCTCGGCGTCGTGCGAGACGGCGCACGCGGCGGCGAGGCGCACGAGCCACGCCCACCCATACGGCCGCTCCCACGTGGGGTTCGCCGCGAGGTAGGCGGCCTCAACGGCGAGCTTCTCCTGCGTGAGGTTGGCGCCGAGCGCGGTGCGGAGCTGCTCGGCCGCCTCGGACTCGAGCTGCCCCGAGCCCAGCACGCTCACGCCGAGCCAGTGCATGTGCACCGACGAGTGCCAGTCGAACGAGGTCCCGAAGGCGGGGTGCAGCTCGCCGGGCATGGCTGTGTCCTCGGCGGATCGCCGCACGTGGTGCGCCGCGTAGGGATAGGGCCGTGCGAGGTTGTCTAGCACGACGGCGGCACAGCGGCCCGCCGCATGCGGGAAGAGGCCGTCAGGGAACGGGCCCTCGGGTAAGCGGTCCGAGGGGGACGGCGCGGTGGGCACGCCGGGGGAGTCGCCCATGGGGAGATCCTTCCGTCTAGTGGAACGCGAGGAAGTACATGAGCGCGACGTTGACCGCGAGGAGCGGCACTGCCGTGCCGATCTGGGCCGTGATCACGCCGTACTTGTTCTTCATCTCGAGCAGCGCGGACGGGACGAGGTTGAAGTTCGCCGCCATGGGCGTGCAGAGCGTGCCGCAGAAGCCCGCGAGCATGCCGATTGCGAACACGATCGCCGGGTCGCCGTGGAACTCCTGGACCAGGACCGGCCAGCCGATGGCCGCCGTCATGATCGGGAACGCCGCGAAGCCGTTGCCCATGAGGATGGTGAAGAGGAACATGCCCACGCAGTAGACGAGCACACCCGCGAAAAGCGAGCCCTTGGGCATGACGGTGGTCGCGAGCGTGCCCACCGCGGTGCCGACGCCGGCCTTCGTGAACAGGATGCCGAGGGTCGACAGCATTTGCGGCAGGAGCGCGGCCCAGCCGATCGACTCGAGGAGCCGGCGGCTCTCGATGACCGGGTTGAGTTTGTTCTTCGGCTTCAGGAGCACGACGGCGAGGACGGCCGCCACCACGGCCCCAATGGCCAGGGCCACGAGGGTCGTGTTCTTGGGATCGAGGATTGGGGTGTTGCCGATGGTCAGGGCCGGGGCCGCCAGCACGAGGACCACGGTGACCACGGGTATGGCCAGTGCGGGGATGAAGAGCCTGTTGCCGAACTTGGCTGCGTACTCGACGCGTTCGGCGGGGCTGGAGGTCTTGGCCGGGCCGTGCTTGAGGCGCCCGGTGGCGGCGATGGCGACGAGGACGAGGACTGCGACGCCCAGAATCCACGCGGGGGCCGTGCCGGCCTGGACCCAGGTGCCGAAGAAGAAGCAGAGCCCGAGAAGGCCCCAGAAGGACGAGGCTCCCCAGCGATGGGGATGGTTCTCATCCCGTGCAATGAGCGATGCCCAGCCAATGAACAGGGCTCCGATGAGCCAGTAGACGGCTTCGACGTTGATCACAGTGCGCCCTCCGCCGCTTCTGCGGCCTCGTCGGTCTTGGTGGTGTTCGCGTACTCGCGGTCCAGGGCCCGGTCGAGACGCAGGAGCCGGAAGCCGTGGATCAGGAAGGCCGCGATGGCGGTCGGGATGGCCCAGACGGCGAGCTGGAGCGGCTCGAGGTGCAGGTGATAGGTCGTGTCCACGAACGTGGTGATAAGCAGGATCGAGCCAACGGCCACGAAGACGTCCTCGCCGAAGAACACGCCCACGTTGTCCGCCGCGGCGGAGTGGCCCTTGATCTTCTCCTTGACCTTCTCGGGCACGTGGCCGTAGCGGCGCATCGCGGCGCCCTCGGCCATCGGGAAGACGAGCGGCCGGACCGTCTGGGCGTGGCCGCCGATGCTCGTGAGCCCGACGGCCGCGGTGATCTGGCGGATGGCGAGGTAGGCCAGGAGGACTCGGCCGGCGGTGAGCCTGGCGAGCTTGCCGATGAGGTTCTTGGCCTGTTCCTGGAGGCCGAAGTACTCGATGATCCCGATCACGGGCAGCACTGCCGCGAAGATCGTCACCGAGCGGCTGCTGGCGAAGCCGGAGCCGAACGCATCAAGGATCTGGATGGGATTCAGGCCACCGAGGAGGGCGGTGACGATGCCCGACACGGTGACGACGACGAGGGGGTTCAGTCGGATGGCGAAGCCAACGATGACCAGAAGTACCCCGATGAGTACAAGCATGATGATCCGTTCCGGTGTGGGACTGCACGGGTCCTGCGTAGGTCCTGCGACAGGGGGTGTAGCGTGCGCCGCGCGACGCTGTGACCTAGAGCATATCTTTTTGTTCAACAATCACGCAAGGGCTTGTTGAACAATCGTGGGGAGCGTCCCGTCCGACCTCCTCGGTTCTCGGATGTGACTCCCGAACGTGGGGAGATGACTCCGCAACGTGGGGACGTGACCCCGCAACGGAGGGAAGGCGGGGACATGGAGATGCCCGCTCGGCGCTCAGGCGGCGATGGCGGCGAGGAGCTGTTCCTCCGCGCGGTCGAGGTAGGCGGTCATGGCGCTCGCGGCCTCGGCGTTCTTCCCGGCCTCGAGGAGGCTCAGGATCTTCGCGTTCTCTTCGATGTAGGGTGCGTGGAAACGCGTGTCGTCCGCCATCGTGGCGAAGACCAGGCGCATCTCCGCGAGGACCTGCCCCATGAGGGTGTCGAGACGTTCGCTGCCCACGCGGGCTACGAGCTTGCGGTGGAATTCCTGATTGGCGTTGGCCATCCTGGGCACGTCGCCGGCGACGGCGGCCTCGCGGGCCGCGCGCACGATGTCCTTGAGGGGGTCCGCGGGCGCCGCGGGACCCCACAGGAGGGCCGCCGGCTCCACGAGGCGCCGCACGCGGTAGATCTCCCGGATGTCCTCGGAGGTCGGGTGCGAGACGAACACCCCGCGGTTGGGGATCCGCGTCACGACGCGCTCGGCGTGCAGGGTCGCGAACGCCTCGCGGAGCGTGTTCCGGGACACCCCGAGGGCCTCGCGCAGTGCCTCCTCGGCGAGCTTGGCGCCCGGCGCGAGGAGGCCGTCCGCGATCGCCTGCCGCAGCCGCTCCGCGACCCACGTGCCCGTTTCGGCGTGCTTCGTGTTCTCGGCTGCGGTGCGCAGGCTGTCCAGAACCCCCTCGGTTGTCATGGATCTACCCTATCGACGCGAAGCTTCGGCTCGGCCCAACCACCGGTTCCCCCCGCTCAACCGGCGTGGATCGTCGTCAGGACGGTGCCGGGAACGACAGCGTCGCCCGCCGCCGCGGCAGGCTCACCGACCGTGCCGGGCCGGTGCGCAGCCACCGTGGTCTCCATCTTCATGGCCTCAAGCACCACGATGCCCTCGCCCGCGGCCACCGCAGTGCCGGGAGCTACGAGCCACTTGACCACGGTCCCGCCCATCTCTGCGGTGAGCTCTGCACCGGTGACGTCCTCGCGCGAGGAGGCGGCGCCGTCGTGCGCGGCGTCCGAGGCTGCGGAGCCGGACGCGGCCGAGGCGAGGCCCGCGAGCAGCGATGCCGGCAGGCCCAGCGTGATCCGCTTGCCGTCGAGATCGATCGCGAACGTGCGCCGGCCCGCGTCCTGGGTGCGGGGTGCCGTGAACTCGGGGCTGGCCGCGAGCTCGTCCATGAACTCGGACTCGATCCACGTCGTGTACACGCTGAATTCATCGGCATCGCCATCGGCGCTGAACGCCGGGGAGTCGACGACCGCCCGGTGGAACGGCAGGACCGTCGCGAGGCCGCGGATCTCGAACTCGGCCAGCGCGCGACGAGCCCGGCGCAGGGCCTGCCGGCGGTCGGCGCCCGTGACCACGAGCTTGGCCAGGAGCGAGTCGAACTGCCCCGGAATGGTCGAGCCGTCGCGGACGCCGGAATCGACGCGGATCCCCGGGCCTGTCGGGGCCGCGAACCGCTCCACGGTGCCAGGAGCGGGCAGGAAGCCGCGGCCCGGGTCCTCGGCATTGATGCGGAACTCGATCGAGTGGCCGCGCGGTTCCGGGTCCGTCAGGATGGGGAGCACACCGCCGGCGGCGATCCGCAGCTGGGCAGCCACGAGGTCGATCCCCGAGGTCTCCTCCGTGATCGGGTGCTCCACCTGGAGGCGCGTGTTGACCTCGAGGAAGCTGATGGTGCCGTGCGCGTCGAGGAGGTACTCGACGGTGCCCGCGCCCACGTACCCCGCCTCGCGGCAGATCGCCTTGGCGGATTCGTGGATGCGCGCCCGCTGCTCCGTGCTCAGGAACGGCGCGGGGGCCTCCTCGACGAGCTTCTGGTGCCGCCGTTGGAGGGAGCAGTCGCGGGTGCCGACGACGATCACGTTGCCGTGCGTGTCCGCGAGGATCTGGGCCTCGACGTGCCGCGGGCGGTCGAGGAACTTCTCCACGAAGCACTCCTCGCGCCCGAACGCGGCGCGGGACTCGCGCACGGCGGAGTCGAAGGACTCGTCGATCTCCTCCATGGTCCTGGCGACCTTGAGGCCGCGGCCGCCGCCGCCGAACGCCGCCTTGATCGCCACCGGGAGACCATGCTCCGCAACGAACTGGCGGACTTCTGCCGCATTGGCCACGGGCCCGTCGCTGCCCGGAGCGAGCGGCGCGCCCGCCCGCACGGCGACCTCGCGTGCACTCACCTTGTCCCCGAGGAGACGGATGGTCCGGGGCGACGGGCCGATCCAGGCGAGCCCGGCGTCGAGCACGGCCTGGGCGAACCGGGCGTTCTCCGACAGGAAGCCGTAGCCCGGGTGGACGGCGTCGGCGCCGGACCGCTCGGCGACCGAGAGGATCTTGGCCATGTCGAGGTACGTCTCCGCCGGCGAGGTCCCGCCCAGGGCGTACGCCTCGGTGCACGCGGTGACGTGGACGGCGTCGGCGTCCTGATCCGCGTAGACGCCGACGCTCTCGAGGCCGGCGTCGTCGCAGGCTCGGGCGATGCGGACGGCGATCTCGCCGCGGTTGGCGATGAGGACTTTACGCATGAGAGGTTCCTTCGGAGCTGGTCAGGGGGACAAAGCGCACCGTGGCGCCGGGAGGGAGTTGGGCGGCGAGGTCGAGGTCGGCGCTCACGACGACGCCGATCACCGGGTATCCGCCGGTCACCGGCGCGTCGGCGAGGAACAGCACCGGCAGGCCGTTCGCAGGGACCTGCACCGAGCCGCGTACCGTGCCCTCGCTCGTGAGCTCGCCCTCGCGGGCTCGCTCGAGGGGTGCGCCGTCGAGCCGGAGCCCGACGCGGTTCGACTGCGGCGTGACGGTCCATTCCTGCCCGAAGAACGCGCGGGCCGAGGCATCCGTGAACCAGTCCTCGCGAGGCCCGGGGAGCACACGCAGCACCGTGGCGCCGCCCATAGCCCCGCCCGGAAGCGGACGGGGGACCTCGGGGAGACCGACGACGTGCGCGCCGAGCATCGGCCGGACGCGGAGGGTCTGGCCCTCCGCGAGCGGGGCAGGGCCGATCCCGGAGAGGGAGTCGGTGCTCGCACTGCCGAGGACCAGAGGCGCGTTGATGCCGCCGCGCACCGCGACGTACGCCCTCAGCCCCTCGGTGGCGATGCCGAGGCTCAGCGTCTCGCCCGCGAGGAGCGCGAACGGCGTGTCCAACGGCGCCTCCCTCACGGTTGAGGGGTCTTTGGCGCGCGCTTGAGGGGTCTCTGGTCCGTCCGCCCCCGTGGGCGCCTCGGGCTCGACGACCGCGGCGGGGGCCGCCGTGATGCGCAGCGGAACCCGGGCGCCCGTGACCGCGAGGACCTGGTCCGACGCGGCGCGCAGCTCGAGTCCCCCGAGGAGGACCTCGAGTGCGGGGTCGCCGGGCGCGTTGCCCGCGATCCGGTTGGCCTGCCGCAGCGCGCCACGGTCGAGCGCCCCCGCCGGGCTCACGCCGAGCGCCGCGCGGCCGGGCCGCCCGAGGTCCTGGATCGTGGTCTGCATGCCGGGGCGCACGACGACGAGCCCCGCCTCTGCTGGCCGGCTCGCCTCGGCGGGCCCTCGCTCGCCAGAAGTGTTGGGCTCTGCGGGCTGCGAGGGGCCCGCACCCTGCACAAGCCCGCCGTCCGCGGCGGTGGCCGCGAGCGAAGTACTCTCCCGGACCGGGACGAACTGGACCCTGTCGCCGGGCTGGACGAGGGCGGGGTCCTCGCGCGAGAGGTCCCACATGACCGCGTCGGTGTGACCGATGAGCTGCCATCCGCCGGGCGACTCCCCCGGGTACACGGCGGAATAGGCGCCGGCGAGCGCCACCGAGCCTGCCGGTACCACCGTGCGCGGCGAGGTGCGCCGCGGGACCGAGGGCGCGGCGTCGTGCGTCAGGTAGGTGAACCCGGGCGCGAAGCCGCCGAACGCCGCGTCCCACACCGTGCCGCTGTGCGAGGCGACGAGCGCTTCGGGGGAGAGGCCTGCGAGCTGGGCGAGCTCGTCGAGGTCGGCCCCGTCGTAGACGGTCGTGATGCGCACGAGACGTCCCGGGGTGTGCGCCGCGTCCTCGAGGTGCAGTGAACGGACGTAGGCGGCGGCGCGGGCGACGGCGCTCGCGGACTCCGCGACGATCAGCACCGTGGTCGCGGCGGCCACCACGTCGACGACGTCGATGTCACCGGCGTGCTCGGCCGCGGCGAGGTGGGACGTGAGGGCGAGGACGCCGCCGAGGGTCCGCAGTTCGACGAGTACCGCGCGGTCGCCCGCGGCGCGCAGGCTGATGATCGGGTCCGCGCGCGATTCGGTCCCGGGGGTGCTGGGGGCACCGCTGAGGGCCGTCACGCGAAGCTCGCGATGTCGAATCCGGCGCCCGTGATCGAGGCCCGGATGCGGGCCGCCATGGCGACGGCGCCGGGGGTGTCGCCGTGCACGCAGATGCTGTCTGCCGTGACGGCCACGTGAGTGCCGTCGATGGCGCGGACCTTGCCGTCGAGGAGGCGCAGGACGTGCTCGACGATCTCGTCGAGGTCGTGGAGCACCGAGCCCGGCTCGCGGCGGGACACGAGCGTGCCTTCGGGAGTGTAGGCGCGGTCGGCGAAGGCCTCCACGACAGTGCGCAGGCCCGCGGCCTCGGCGGCCCGTTGGATCTCTGAGTTGGGCAGGACGAGGAGCGGCAGGTGGGGAGCGACCTCGGCGACTGCCTTCGCGACGGCCTTCGCCTGGGCCTCGTGGTGGACGATCGCGTTGTAGAGCCCGCCGTGGGGCTTGACGTAGCGGACCTCGGTGCCCGCCGCGCGGGCTAGGCCCTGCAGGGCGCCGATCTGGTAGATGACCTCGTCGGTCAGCTCGTCCGGCGCGACGTCGATGAAACGCCGTCCGAAGCCCGCGAGGTCACGGTAGGCCGGGTGCGCCCCGACGACGACGCCGGCCGAGGCCGCGGCCTCGAGCGTTGCGCGGATACCGCGGGGATCACCGGCGTGGAAGCCGCACGCGACGTTGGCGCTCGAGACGCTCTCGAAGATCGCCGCGTCGTCGCCGAACGTCCAGTTGCCGTACGACTCGCCGACGTCGCTGTTGAGGTCGATGGTGGCCATGGTAGTGATCTCCGTCTCAGGGGTGTGTTGTATCCAGCATGCATCACTTCCCCAGATTGTTCAACAATTCTCTGAGGGTCAGCTCCTGAGGGTCAGCTTCTGTGCGTCCTTCCGCGGGTTGCGCGCCGCGTCTCACGCCTCCCGGACCACGTCCTTGGGCTCCTTGTCCGGCCGCCACCCCCGCCACACCGGGTGGCGCAGCCGGCCCGCGGACGTCAGCTCGCCGTACCGCACCTCGGCGACGAGCTTCGGGGTGACCCAGTGGGCATCCCGGGTGTCCTCGCGCGGGATGTCCGCCAGGGGACTCGTCGCGCGCTCGAGGGGCCGCAGGCGTCCTGAGATCTCGGCGAGCATGCGGTCCGTGAAGCCCGAGCCGACCCGCCCCGCGTACCGCAGCACGCCGTCGTCGTCCGGGATGCCCACGAGGAGGGAGCCGAGCGTCCCCTCACGGCCGCCCTTGCCCTCCCGCCAGCCGGCGACCACCACCTCCTGGGTCTGGGTGTGCTTGATCTTGAGCCACGCGCCCGAGCGGCGGCCGGGCTCGTAGGCGGAGCCGCGCCGCTTCGCGACCACGCCCTCGAGGCCATGCTCGGCGGACGCGTCGAGGACGTGGTCGATGCTGCCGTCGAAGACGGGGGAGAGCTGCACGTTGGCCGGCAGACCGCCCGCGGCGAGCAGCTCGAGCGCGGCGCGGCGCTCGCGGAACGGGAGGCGTGTGAGGTCTCTGCCCTCGTACTCGAGGAGGTCGAACAGGATGATGCGGACCGGGACGCTGCGGCGGGCACGTTCGACGTCGGCCGGCCCGACCAGGTTCATCCGCTGCTGGAGGAGCCCGAAGTCGGGCCGGCCCCTCGCGTCCTGGGCGACGATCTCGCCGTCGAGCACCGCGGGCCCCAGCTCCGCGAGCCCCGCGAGTTCGGGGTAGGTGGCCGTCTGGTCGATCCCGTTGCGGCTCAAGAGGCGCAACGGCTCGGCCCGGGCATCCACGATCGCACGGATGCCGTCCCACTTCATCTCGAACGCCCAGTCTCCGTCCCGCACCAGCCCCTCGGTGCCGGCCTGTGCGAGCATGGGCGACGGCGGTGGCCCCCCTCGCGCGCCCGGAGCCGCGATCTCGGGCGCAGGGGCCCCGGTCTCGGCTGGGTGGTCTGGCGCACCGAGGGCCCCGCGCCGCCAGTGGCCCTTGGCCTGGTCCTTCATGAGGTGCGCGAGCCAGTTCTCCCTGCCACCGGACACACTGCCCGACCCGGTATCGGTGCGGATGAGCGCGAGCCGCACGCCCTCACCCGCCCGGCCGATCCCCTCCGCCACCGACTCGAGGCCGCCGCCGGGCAGCCCGTGCAGGATGACGATGATCTCGTCCTCGCGCCACTTCTCAACCTCATACGTGCCCGTGTCCCATACCGACATCTCGCCCGCGCCGTACTCGCCGTGCGGGATCGTGCCCGAGAACGTGAGGTATTCGAGCGGATGGTCCTCGGTATGGACGGCGAGATGGTTCCGCCCGGTTGTGGCCGGGATGCCCTTCGGGATCGCGAACGACGACAGCACACCCTCGTGCTCGAGCCGCAGGTCCCAGTGCAGCCGCCGCGCGTGGTGCTCGTGGATCACGAACGCGTCGCCGGCGCGTGGCGTAGCCGAAGATACAGCTTCGGGCGGCACGGGCTCCGGGGTCTTGGCCGCGTCGCGCTTGGCGCGGTATGCGGTCAGCCGGTCGCCGTCCCGCGTCGGGACTTGGGCGGACGACGGCGCGTGGCCCGTACCGTCGTCGTCCTCGCCGGACGAACGCGCGCCGTCGCGGGGAGCGCCCGCGGAGGCGCGCGGGCGCGGGCGAGACGACCCGACGGCGTCGTGCGTGCCGGGGAGGGTGGTCGGGTTCAGGGGTGTGGGGTGGAGCGGCGCGAAGAGGTCCCCGAACGTCGAGAGCCGCCCCGCCATCTCGGTGTAGCGCACGTGTGCCAGATCGGGCGCGCCGATCTCCTCCCACGTTCGAGGCGCGGCGACCATCGGCTGGAGGCGACCGCGGAGGGAGTACGGCGCGATGGTGGTCTTCTGGCCGCTGTTCTGGCTCCAGTCGACGAGGACGCGGCCCTCGCGGAGGGTCTTCTTCTGGTCTGCGACCACGAGGTCGGGGTGATCGGCCTCGAGGGACTTGGCCAACTCGCGCGCCACGGCGGAGACCTGCTCCCACTCCTGGCTGCCGTCGAGCCGCGCGTAGAGGTGGATGCCCTTGGACCCACTCGTGACGGGCACGGATGCGAGGCCCAGGTCATCGAAGATCGGCTTGACGAGGAGTGCGACCTCGACGCACTCCGGCAGCCCTGCGCCGGGCCCCGGGTCGAGGTCTATTACCAGGCGGTCTGGGTTGATCATCGTGTCGGTCTCGACTGCACGCCACTGCGGGACGTGGATCTCGAGTGCCGCGATCTGGGCGAGCCAGATCAACGTGGGCAGGTCGTTGACGAGGGGGTACGTGTTGGTGGAATGGCGGTGGTGGAGCGTGACGCGCTGGACCCACTCGGGAGTGGACCGCGGGTCGAGGTTCTTCTGGAAGAACACCTCGCCGGGCTCGTCTGCGGTGCCGACGCCGTGGACCCACCTCTTGCGCGTGGCCGGCCGGTCGCGGACGGCCGGAATCATCACGGGCGCCACCGTCCGGTAGTACTCGATGACATCGCCCTTCGTGGTCCCCGCAGCCGGGTACATGACCTTGTCCAGGTTGGACAGGCTGATCCTGCGGCCGTCGATCTGGACGGTCTCGCGCTGCGATGCCATGCGGTTACCCTGCCACGCAGGGCGGGAGGGTGGGAAGGGGCGCCGGGAGGGTGGGAAGGGCCGCCGGGAGGGTGGGAAAGGGACCGGCCCCGCGCAGGCAATAGACCTAGGTCTATTCCAGATCCTGGGGAGCGGACGTAGCGTCCAGTGCGGGGAGTAGCCGCGGTCTCAAAGCGTCGAAAGGCACGTCCATGTCGTTCACTGCCCTCGTCTCGTCCCTGAAGCGATCCCGCGTCCGCGCCGTCTCCGTTGGTGCCGCTGCCGTGCTGCTCGCTGCAGGGGGAGTCACGGTTGCCAATGCCGTGACCCCGGCCTCTGCCGGCGGTGTCTTCTATGCCTGCACCAACGGCGCCAACGTCCAGGCAGCCACCATTGAGCTCAACACGCAGCCCCACTGCTCGAACGCCCAAACGCTGACCCAGTGGAACGCCCAGGGCCCGGCCGGACCTGCGGGCCCCCAAGGCCCCCAGGGGATCCAAGGCCCGGCGGGTCCCGGCACGACGGCCTTCGGGACTAACACGAACACCGCTGCTGCGGGGCGCGCCATCGAGTGCTATATCGGCGAGGTGCTGCTGACGGCAGGCAGCGTGGCCCAGGGCACCCCGGCCAACGGCCAGCTCCTGTCCATCAACCAGAACGCCGCCCTGTTCTCGCTCCTGGGAACCACCTACGGCGGCAATGGGACGACGAACTTCGCGCTCCCTGACCTGCGTAGTGCGGCGCCGAACAACATGACCTATTCGATCTGCACGGTGGGCGTCTTCCCGTCCCGGAACTGACCTCCGGCATTCTCCAGCGCACGACGCCGCCCGGTCGCCTCCCGCGAGGCGACCCGGCGGCGTCGTGCTTCTGCCCTTCTCTTCGGCGTGCAGGCGAGGAGCCGGGGCTACTTCGAGAAGCCGTCCTTGATGTCCTTGACGGCGTCCTTGAGCTTTTCGCCAGCCTGCTTGAGGCCAGCCGAGGCCTGATCGGCCTGGCCCTCGGCCTCGAGGTCCGGGTTGTCGGTAGCCCGGCCGGTGGTCTCCTTGGCCTTTCCTCCGAGCTCCTCTGCCTTGTTGCTGATCTTGTCGCCGAGTCCCATGCTGCTCTCCTCCCGGCGGACGTTCCCGCCTCGAGTGGTCAGATCGCGCCCGGGCGATCGCCCGGACCGGGCGCGCTGGGTGCGCCGGTTCCTATCCTGCCCAGAGCGGCTGGGTGGGGCAACCCTCACGAGGACGCGGCGCCGGGCGTCCAGCGGACCGCGGACGGCGCGAGGGCTCGGGCCCGACCCCGACGTCCGGCGAATGACCGGAAGATGGCATCCCGGGCCGTTGTCGAGCCCGCGGTCGGGGCCTAGTGTTGGCGGTGGCCTGTCCCGGCGCGACCGGGCATGGCAGGGACTGTGATCTTGGTCGGCGGGATGTCGACGCCGACGCGACGCGGTGCAGGGCGCTGAGGGAAGCGCTTCGCAGCGCGCACGCACCACCGTCCGTCCGTGCTCGGCGCGGTCGGCGATCCTTTGGTGTCCGTGCCCGACGGCGCGGACCGTAGGCCCCGTTCGAGGAGCTTCCTCTCATGTCCATTCATTCGTCCCTGTGGCGTCTTGGCGCCCTGGCTGCGGCCTCTGCCCTAGTGTTCTCGGCTGCCACCGGCGTCAGCGCAGCACCCCCGGCGCCGCCCTCCTCCAGTGACGCCCTGGTGACCTCGGGCAGTCCTTGGACCATGTTCCCGCGTAACAAGCAGAATGAGCCATCCATCGCCCGTGACCCCATCTCGGGAACACTCATCGCGGGAGCCAACGAAGAGATCGACCTCGCGCCATGCAGGCAGACCTCGAGTGGGGCCGGGTCCTGCCCGTTCACGCCAGGGGTGGGCCTGAGCGGCGTCTACATCTCGACGGACAACGGCACGACCTGGAAGCAGCCCGCGTACACCGGGTACTCGGCACGCACAGGCCAGGGTGTACAGGGCGGGCCGATCGGCACCCTCCCCAACTACGCCGAGGCCGGCCTCGTTTCCAACGGCGACCCGAATCTGGCCGTCGGCCCGGCCCCTGACGCCCAGGGCCACTTCTCGTGGAGCAACGGCAGCCGCTACTACTACTCGAACCTCGTGGGCAATTTCCCGGGTGCGAACACGCTCGTGACGCCGAACTACGCGGTGGCCGTATCGCACACCGACGACATCGCCAGCGCCCTGGCCGGCAAGAATTCGGCGTGGAGCAGCCCCGCCATCGCGAGCGGCCGCCTCAACCCCGTCGTGTTCAACGACAAGAACAACATGTGGGCGGACAACGCGGCCTCGAGCCACTACTTCGGGCGCGTCTACGCATCGTGGACCTCGTTCCGCGCGGCCAACAACACGCACTCGCCCTCTGAGCCAGAGCCCATCATGGCGGCCTACTCAGACGACGGCGGCGTCACCTGGTCGAACCCCGTCCAAGTGAGCTCCGCACACGACAACGCCCACAACGGGGGTCGACAGGGCTCCATGATCCGCACCGACTCGAAGGGCAACGTCTACCTGTTCTTCGAGGGCACCGTGGGAACCCAGAGCGTGCAGATGATGGCCGTGTCGACGAACGGTGGCAAGCAGTTCGGCACACCCCGGCCAGTCGCAGACGTGACCGACGTCGGCGTGTTCGATGCATTCGCGGGCCGCTTCACGTTCGACGGCTTCGCAGGCGCCCGGACGGACAGCTTCCCGAGCGTGGACATCGCCAACGGTGCCCCGTCCGGGGCCGGTGCGACCGACCGCATCCTGCTCGGCTGGAGCGACGCGCGCAACGGTCTCGGGGCGGAGGAGTCGCTGCTGCAGACCTCGACCGACGGCGGCGCGACGTGGTCGAACCCGAGGGCCGTCCAGGCCACGGGCGACCGTCCCAACTTCACCGCCGTGGCCATCAGCCCGGACGGCCGGTCCGCCTACGCCGTGTACAACGCCTTCCACGCCGTCTACACGGACCTCAGCGCACGCCGCCCCATGGAGGGCGTCGTGGTCGCACTCGACGGCAATCTCAGCGGCGCGGTGTCTGTGCTTCACCGTGGCACGTCCGGCGACGCGCGAGCGTCCAGCTCCAACAGCCTCGTCAGCGAGTTCCTCGGCGACTACAACGCGGCCGTGGCGAGCAACACGTCGGTCTATCCGGCCTGGAACGACGTGCGTAACGCGGACAACTGCGCCGCTGTGAACGACTACCGCACCGCGCTGCGTACGCCGTCCGGAACGGCGGCGAACCAGTCGGTGGGCACTGACTGGGGCGAGGACAGCCAACCGTCGGCCGTCACCGACACGACCCCGGCCAGACCGTTCCCGCCCGCTGCGTGCGGCGCGGCATCGCGGTTCGGCAACTCCGACATCTTCTCGGGGGTCTTCACCCGCTGACACACTGATCGCGGTGGGCGGACGACGGCGGGTGCGCACCCGCCGTCGTCCGCCCCTCCTGTGTGCCGCCCGCGCGGCCGCGGGTGCCCGCTAGGAGGCCTTGAGCTCGTTGGCGATCGTCTGCGCCCAGGCCTCGATGTCCGCCCAGTCGCGGAAGTCGCCGGCCGGCAGGGCACCCTTGGCTGCTGGGAGGTGGCTCATGGCCCTCTCGGCCAAGCCCACCGGGGGCGCGGAGGGATCCCACGCGCCGAAGAACACGCGCCCGTCCCTGACATGCAGCAGGTCGGCGAACTTCTCGAACTCCTTGGGCTCGGACGATTCGAGGATGTCACGGCCCTCCTTGTCGACGGTCTCCTCGCCGACGGGGCCGCTGCTGAAGAGCCACACCGGGCGCTCGGCAAGCTCGGACTGGTGCCGTTTGGCGAAGGCCGTCGCCTCGCGCATCCAGTGATACATGTAGGCGGCGCTGCCGAGGACGACGGCGTCGTAGGGCGTGACGTCGTCGACCTCCTCGACGGGCTTGACGGTCGCTGAGAGCCCCGCGGCATTGAGCGTCGAGCCGATCCGCTCGGCGATGCCCGCGGTAGCCCCGTGCTTGCTGGCGTAGGCGACGAGGATGTTCATGGCTGGTCCTTCGAAGGTGTGCGGATGGGCGGGCCTGGAATGTCGGCTCGCCTCCACGGTGGTCCCGGATCGGCGCGCCCGACAGGGCCGAAGGACACCGGGCGCCGCGCCGAGTCCTCCCCGCGGACCTATCCAAGCCCGCGTTTGTGCGGTTCACTTAGGCACATGCGTTCTATCTGGAAGGGCGCCATCAGCTTCGGCCTGGTCAGCGTGCCCGTCAAGGTCTACAGCGCCACCGAGGACCACGACCTCAAGCTCCACCAGGTCCACGATCGGGACAAGGGGCGCATCCGCTACCAGCGCCGCTGCGAGGTGTGCGGCGAGGTCGTCGAGTATGCGGACATCGACAAGGCCTACGAGGAGGGCGGGCAGACCGTGGTCCTCACGGACGAGGATCTCAAGTCCCTGCCGGTCGAGCGCAGCCGCGAGATCGAGGTCGTCGAGTTCGTCCCGGACTCGCAGATCGATCCCATGTTCTTCGAGAAGAGCTACTACCTCGAGCCAGAGAAGATCGGCGTCAAGCCCTACCAGCTGCTCCGGCGCACCCTCGAGGAGACGGAGCTGACCGCCGTCGTGAAGTTCGCCCTGCGCCAGAAATCACGCCTCGGCGCGCTGCGGGTTCGCGGTGACGTCATGGTCCTGCAGGCGCTGCTCTGGCCGGACGAGGTGCGCGAGGCGGCCTTCCCCGTCCTGGAGGACACCGAGGTCAGGATCTCCGACAAGGAGCTCAAGATGTCATCCTCCCTCGTGGAGAGCCTCTCGTCCGAGTTCGAGCCTGAGCAGTTCGCCGACGAGTACCAGGAGCAGCTGCGCCAGCTTGTCGAGGCCAAGCTCGCCAAGGGCGACGCCGTGGACACCGAGGAGACCTTCGGCGCTCCGGCCGAGGAGGGCGAGGGCGCCGAGGTCCTCGATCTCATGGAGGCGCTGCGGCGCTCGGTCGAAAACCGGCGCAAGGCCGCCAAAGGGGCGGAGGAGCCCGCCGCGGTCTCGAGGGCATCCGCGGCTGGGCGGGGGCGGGCTGGGAAGCTGGAGGCGGCCGACGCCGAGGGGTCACCGTCCGAGGAGAAGGCGCCACCCAAGCGGCGCACCCGCAAAACCGGCTGAGCCTCCGGGGCACCCGAGCGCCATCGGCGCCGGGCGTTCGCCGTCTGTTCACCGTGGCGTCACGATGGTTCCACACGTGGGACACCCCTTGGGCCGACGATCGAAATGAAAGCGCGTTCATTGGTGCAAATGAAAGCGCGATCATTTCCCTCAGACCAAGGAGTACTCCATGAAGCGCCGATCTCTGTTCGCCGGAACCGCCCTTGCGGTGGCCGGTGCCCTGCTCACCGACTGCACGCCGCCCGGCCAGACCGCAGCCTCCGTGGGCGGCAGCGATCAGGCCTCCCTCGTCGTCTACAGCAACTCGGTCTCGGACGGCCGCGGAGACTGGCTCACCAAGGAGGCCTCGGCCGCGGGCTTCAAGCTCCAGCTCGTGGACCTCGGTGGCGGGGACGTCATGAACCGACTGAGCGCGGAGAAGAACAACCCCGTCGCGGACGTGACGTTCGGCCTCAACAACGTGTACTTCGAGAAGCTCAAGGGTCAGAACGTCCTCGAGCCGTACACTCCCGCCTGGGCGGGCGACGTGGACCCGGCCCTCGGCGACAAGGCGGGCAAGACGTTCTGGCCGATCGTCCGGGAACCCATCATGCTCGTCTACAACAAGGCCGCCTACGCCAGCCCGTCGGCCGCCCCGCAGGACTGGACCGACCTCTGGACCAACCCCGCCTTCAAGGGCCGCTACGAGGTGCCGACGTCGCTCGGCGGCGCCACGACCCAAATGGTCCTGGCCGGAATCCTCGCCCGCTACCCTGACCCGAACGGTACCCTCGGAGTGAGCCCGCAGGGCTGGGACGCAGTCAAGGCGTACTTCGCCACCGGCTCCCGCGCGGTCAAGGGCACCGACCTCTACGCCCGCATGAAGGACGGCACGGTAGACGCCGGCCAGATGTGGCTCGCGGGCAAGGCCAGCCGCGAGAAGCAGTACGGCATCGCCACGGAGGCCGTGAAGCCCGCCGTCGGGGTGCCCTACGCGGTTCAGCAGGTCGCGCTCGTCAAGGGCAGCAAGAACGCCGAGGCGGCCAAGAAGTTCATCGACTGGTTCGGCTCAGCCGAGGTCCAGTCGAAGTGGTCCAACCAGTTCTTCACGGCCCCGACGAACACCAAGGCCGCCGCGACGGCCAACAAGGACGCTATGGCGCAGACGGACGCCTTCACGCGCCAGGACATCGACTGGCAGCTCGTGGCGAAGAACATCGACAAGTGGGTCGAGAAGATCGAGCTCGAGGACCTCAAGGGCTGACCATGGTCGACTTCCACAATGCGATCGAATTTCGCGGCGTCCGCGTCTCCTTCGGCGACTTCGTGGCACTGCCGGACTACGCGCTAGAGGTCGGGGAGGGCGAATTCTTCACCCTCCTCGGCCCCTCGGGCTGCGGCAAGTCCACTGCGCTGCGCACCCTCGCCGGCTTCATCGCCCCCACCTCGGGCCAGGTCCGCATCGCGGGCCGGGACGTCACCCACCTGCCCAGCCACCGCCGGGACATCGGCATGGTGTTCCAGAACTACGCGCTGTTCCCGACCCTTTCCGTCGGCGAGAACATCGCGTTCGGCCTGAAGACCGCCAAGGTCCCGGCGGCCGAGGTCCGCGAGCGGGTCGCCGCGATCGCTCGCCAGGTCAACCTCACCCGCGAGCAGCTCGAGAAGAACGTCGCTGACCTCTCGGGCGGCCAGCAGCAGCGCGTCGCGATTGCCCGGTCCCTCGTGCTGCGCCCCAAGATCCTCCTCCTCGACGAGCCCCTCTCCAACCTCGACGCCGCCCTGCGCCAGCAGCTGCGGGTCCAGCTCAAGGACCTCCAGGAGCAGTTCGGCATCACCACCGTCTACGTGACACACGACCAGGACGAGGCCCTCATGCTCAGCGACCGCATCGCCGTCATGAATCAGGGCCGCGTCGAGCAGGTGGGCACCCCGCAGGAGGTGTACCGGCGCTCCGCCACGGAGTTCGTGTGCACGTTCGTGGGCGACGCCGTCCGCCTCGGCCCCGCACTCCTCGAGCGCCTCGGCTCCGCCGGCGCGCACCTCGACCCGGCGCTGCCGTCCTACCTGCGCGTCGAGCGGATCCGCCTCGCAGGCCGGGCCGCACAAGCGCACGACGCCGGTCCGGTCGCCTCGGGCGTCCAGATCCCGGGCCGCGTGGTGGGCCGCCGCTACCACGGCACGGCCAGCACCTACCGGATCGAGACGGGCACCGGTGAGCTGCGGGCGATCGTGCAGGAGTCCGGCGGCCACGATTATGCGCCGGGCGACGCCGTGACCGCCCTCATCGACCCGGTCGACGTCCTGCAGTACGGTCCGGACGGCCGGCTCCTGACAGCCGGAGCCGTGGCTCCTGAGCCGGCCGGGGCCCTGGTCACCGGAGTCTCGGCATGAGCGCCAATGCCCCGGTGCGGCAGCTGCTGCGCTCGCCGCTGTTCGTCGTCGTGGGCATCGTGCTCGTGTGGTTCTCGGCGGCGTTCCTCGTCTACCCCACCCTGAGGGTGCTCACCACCGTGTTCGCACCCGAGGGCCAGGTCAGCTTCAGCGCGTTCGAGCGGCTCCTCTCATCCCAGCGGGCGATGACGTCCCTGCGGAACAGCTTCCTGCTCGCCGTCGTGCTCTCGGTGACGGTCAACGCCGTCGGCATCGCGATCGTGCTGCTCACGCGGTACTTCGCGATCCGGGGCGCGCGCCTGCTGTGGCTCGGCTACGCGACCACGCTCGTGTACGGGGGCATCGTGCTCGTGGCCGGGTACAAGTTCATCTACGGCGAGCACGGCTTCCTCACGAAGCTCGCCGTGAACCTCGTCCCGAGCCTCGACCCGGGCTGGTTCTCGGGCATGTTCGCGGTGGTCTTCGTCATGACGTTCGCCACCACGGGCCACCACCTCCTGTTCCTCGGCAACGCCCTGTCCAAGGTGGACTTCGGCACGATCGAAGCCGCCCGCATGATGGGCGCCTCGGAGTGGACCGTGCTGCGCCGCGTGGTCCTGCCCACCCTCATGCCCACGGTCTACGCCCTGACGATCCTCACGTTCCTCGGCGGCCTCGGGGCGCTCGCGGCCCCGCAGGTCCTGGGCGGGACGGACTCCCAGACCATCACCCCGATGATCCTGACGTTCGCCAACGCGCCTGCCTCCCGCGACCTCGCGGCAACGCTCGCGCTCGTCCTGGGCCTCGCGACGGTGGCGCTCCTGGCCCTGCTCAACCGGCTCGAGAAGGGCGGGACCTACTTCTCCGTTGCCAAGGTCCCAGCACCGATGCAGAAGCAGCGGATCGCCAACCCGTTCGCCAGGGCCGCCGCGCACGTGCTCGCCTACGCTTTGTTCGTGGTCTACGCCGTCCCGCCCGTGCTCATCGTGCTGTTCTCCTTCACGGACGCCGCGTCGATCCAGGGCGCCTCGCTCACGTGGGGCTCGTTCACGCTGGACAATTACGTGCGCGCGCTCACCGACTACGCCGCCCTGTGGCCGTTCCTCGTGAGCATCGGGTACGCGGCGGTCGCGACCGCCGTCGTCGTGATCGGGATCCTGTTCGTGGCGCGGGCCCTCACACGGTTCCGCGGGCCCGTCGCCGCGGCGATCGAATACGTCCTGCACCTGCCGTGGATCCTGCCCTCCACCCTCATCGCGCTCGGGCTCATCCTCGCCTACGACCACAAGGAGTGGATCGTCGGGAACATGGTGCTCACCGGGACCGTCGGGCTGCTCGCGATCGCGTACATCATCCATAAGATCCCGTTCACGCTGCGCATGCTCAAGGCGGCGTTCACCGCGGTGCCGGACCAGCTCGACGAGGCGGCCGCGATCCTCGGCGCGGGCCAGTTCACCCGCTTCCGCCGCGTGATCCTGCCGATCGTGGCTCCGGCGGCCGCAGCCATCGCGGCCCTGAACTTCAACAGCCTGCTCGACGAGTACGACACCGCGGTGTTCCTCGCGCACCCGCTGTACCAGCCGCTCGGCATCGTCATCAAGAACGCCACGAGCGAGGACACGATGAGCGATGCCACGGCGCTCACGTTCGTCTACACCGTGATCCTCATGGTCATCAGCGGCATCACCATGTGGCTCGTCTACGGGCGGGGAGCATCCCGCCCCGCCAAGCGGCGGCGTCGTGCGCCCGCGCCGGCCGAACCACGAGCCGAGCGGCCCGCCGAGCCGGCCGTCGAGCCCGTGCCCCAGACCGAGCCGGCCCTCGCCGGCACCCCGAAGGAGTAGAACATGTTCGGACAGGCCCGATTCGCCGAGGCCAACGCCCCCCTCAACGCCGCGCTCGCCGCAGCGCGGCCGCTCGTCGCCGTGCACCGCGGCACGGGCCTTGGGACGATCGCGGAGAACACCTCCGCCGCCGTGACCGCGGCGCTGCGGCAGGGTGCCGAGATGGTCGAGATCGACGTCGTGCAGTCCACGGACGGCGAGTTCTTCCTCTTCCACGACGGCTACGAGCCGATGCACTTCGGCGTGGAGAAGAACATCCGCACGATGAGCGCCGCCGAGATTCGCGCGCTCGAGTACCGGTGGTGCTCGGACGCCGCCGGGGTGCGGTACGGCGTGGCGGAGCTGGCCGACGTCGTGCGTGCCCACCCCGCGGCCCTGTTCAACGTGGACCGCTCATGGTGGTTCTGGCCGGACCTTCTGCCGACCCTCGACCGGCTCGACGTCCTCGGGCGCGCCGTCCTCAAGTCCCCGGTCGAGGACGAGTGGCTCGGGCTGCTCGCCGCGCATCCGGTCAAGCACGCGTTCGCGCCCATGGTCCGCAGCCACGAGGACGTGATCCGCGTTCTCGCCATGCAGGAGATCAACACCGTCGGGTTCGAGCTGCTCGCCGAGTCCCCGGACCATGAGTTCGCGCAGGCCGGCTACATCGAGTGGCTCCACTCGCAGGGGTGCTTCGCCCTGCTGAACGCGATCAACCTCAACAACCGCGTGCCGCTCTTCTGCGGCTGGGACGACGAGACCTCCGTCCTCGCCGATCCGGACCTCGGGTGGGGCCGGCTCGCCGCCCTCGGGGCGGACGTTATCCAGACCGACTGGCCGGGCCTGCTCGTGCCGTGGCGCGATGCGCTCGGAGTGGAGCGCGCGAGCGAGCCGGCGACGGCGTGAGCCGGGGCCTGGGGATGAGGACGACGGCCAGTAGAGACGGCCAGTAGAGTGAGGCGCATGCCGCGCGACGCCGAGACCCCGGGTGCCGCCGTCGGGTCGCCGCTTGCCGTGCGCATGGACGACGTCGCCGAGCGGGCACGGGTCTCGCGAGCCACCGTCTCGAGGGTCCTCATGGGAACCGCACGGGTCTCGGAGGCCACCCAGGTGCGCGTCCTCGACGCGATGCGCGAGCTCGGCTACGTGCCCAACACGATCGCCCAAGGGCTCGCCGCCCGGCGCACCGATCTCGTCGGGCTGCTCCTGCGCGACCCCCGGAACCCGGCCTACGGCCTCCTTCACGCCGAGGTCCAGACGGAGGCCGCGCGCCATGGACTGCAGCTCATCAGCGTGGTGCCCACGCCCACCGAGGGGGTCGAGGACGAGCTGGCAGGGCTGCGCCGGCTCCTCGGCCTGCGGGTCGGGGGGCTCATGGTCTCCACGGGCGTGATCCGCGCGGCGGATCTCGAACCGTTCCTCGACGCCGTCCCTGTGGTCTCCGTTGGAAGGATCGAGGAGCACCCTGGAATCTACGGGGTCAGCTACGACGAGGACACGAACGCCGCGATCGTTGCCGGGCGGGTGGCCGAAGCGGGCCACCGCTCCGTGGCGGTGATCATTCCGGACATCAGGGTCTCGACCGCCGAGAATCGGCGGGGGCTAGGGATGGCGGCCGATCTCGAAGGCCGTGGCCTCGATGTGCACCGCGTCGAGGCGAACAGCTTCGGAACCAACGTCGACGGGTACGACGACGTCGTGTCCCTCGTGCGCGCAGGATCCATCACCGCAGCACTCTTCCCCTCCGACTGGCGGGCCCTCGGCTTCCTGGACCGTGCCGACGCCGAGGGGCTCCGCGTGCCCGAGGACATGTCGGTCACCGGCATCGACGGCGTCATGCCGGGCATCGAACGGATGGGGCTGACGTCACTGCGCATCCCGGTGCGCGAGGTGGCCGTCCGCGGCGTCGAGGTCCTCGACCGAATGGTCCGGGACCGGGGGAGTGTGGAGATCCGCCATGAGCGCTTCCCCGGGACTTTCCTCCCAGGGCGAACCCTCGGGGCGCCGCCACCACACTGAGCTTGCCTAGAACTATTGAAGCTTCAACTAAAATAGGCGTATCATGGATCTATGACCGCCGAGAAGCCTCCCGTCCTGTTCCTCTCCCATGGCGCCCCGCCGCTCGCCGACGATGCGCTGTGGACGCGCCAGCTCGCCGACTGGTCCGCGACCTTCGGCAAGCCCAAGGACATCCTCATGGTCTCGGCCCACTGGGAGAACGCCCCGGTCTCGCTGAGTGCCACCGAGCGCCGCCAGGAGCTCGTCTACGACTTCTGGGGCTTCCCGCAGAAGTACTACGACGTCCGGTATGACGCGCCGCTCGCCCCCGAGCTGGCCAATGAGGTCGCGAAGCTCACCTCGGACCACGGGCACCATGTCGAGCGGGACGAGAGCCGCGGGCTCGACCACGGCGCCTACGTGCCGCTCAAGGAGATGTTCCCCGGCGCCGACGTCCCCGTGGTGCAGATGTCCATGCCGACCCTCGATCCGCGTGGGCTCTTCGAGCTCGGCCGCACCCTCGCGCCGCTGCGTGACCGCGGCACGCTCATCGTCGGCTCGGGCTTCACGACCCACAACCTGCACTGGTTCAACCCCGCCGCGGGCCCGGACGGCACCCCGCCGGCGGCGTCCTCCGAGTTCGACCACTGGGCCGAGGAGACGATGGCTGCCGGAGACGTCGACTCGATCCTCGACTTCATCCACAAGGCGCCCGCCGCCCGCCAGGCGCACCCGCGCTCTGAGCACTGGGCCCCGCTCTATGTGGCCCTCGGCGCGGCCTCCGAGTCCGGCGGGATCGAGGCGAAGACGGCGATCGAGGGCTTCTGGTTCGGCCTCTCCAAGCGGTCCTGGACGCTCAGCTGACCTGATCGGATCGAAGCGAGGGGGCCGCAGCGCGAGGCGGCATGGCGCACGATGGCGAGTGGTCGCCGTCGTGCGCCATGTCCGCCGGTGCGGTGAGGTGCTTCGCGTGAGGCGCCTGACGCGAGGTCAGACGTCGAGGCACCAGTCGATCTGGATGGTCGCGCCGCGGGCAAGGTAGGGGTGGCCCGCGAGGAGGTCGCGCGCCTCGGCGAGTGACTTGGCCTCGAGGATCGAGAAGCCCGAGATCTCCGCCGGTGCGGCGGCGGCGCCGGACGCGAGCTGGCCGGCGAGGTACACGGGTGCCCCGGGGTCTACCAAAGCGTCGCCGAGCGCCTCGTCGGCCCAGGCATGGAAGGCGGCGCGGTTGGCGGCGACGACATCCGGTGAGGGGTGGGGCATGTTGTGGTACGTGATGAGGAAGCGTGCCATGGTGATCGTCCTTCCGCGGTGGTGGCGCCACACTATCGTCACGGACGCCGTGCCGGTCAGCCGCCGCGCCGCGGGGTGTACCGGTGCTGGGCGAGGCTGCGGCGGCGAGGGCGTCGAGCACCGCGCCCTCGGTTACGGTGCGGGACTTTGTGAGCTGCACGGATGCGGGCAGGAGGTGTCTGCGTGGGGTGATGCATCTGTGCGTCACATCTGCGCCACGTCGCCCCGTTAGCATGACCCCCGCGGGATCCCGCGAACACCCGAAGAGGAAGTTGCACCCATGAGCAGCGAGACGATCGAGTTCGACAACAAGTGCGCTTTCGCCGTGATGGTCGGCGGAGCCGCCAAGGCGCCAGAGGCCAAGCCGGCGCACAGCGTCTCCCGGGACGGTAAGACCTTCGGCTTCAGCGGCGCCGTGCCGAAGGCCTTGTTCCAGATCATCCCGGGCAGCGCCAACCGTGCGCAGCGCGCGTGGGCCAAGGCCCAGGCCTGATCACAGACGCCCCAGTGCGCGGCCAGGTCGACAGGGTATCTACCCTGTCGACCTGGCCGCGCATGCGTCTGCCGTCAGCAGCCCTCGTAGTCGCTGAGCACCTGGACCTTGGCCGCGGAGGCAGAGGCCGGGTCGAACGTGTACCCGATCCACTCGCGGGCGAGCCGGCGGGCGAGCTTGAGTCCCCACGACGCGCTGGCCCATGTTGAAGTCCTCGTTGAGCAAGGTCCCGGCGCCGTTGCGGCAGTGCCGGCGGCCTAGGCCACGGTGAACCGCAGGGGCAGGCTGGCCCACGAGCGGAGGGTGTTGTTGAGGTGCCGCCGCGGGGTCGCCGCGAGCTCGATGGCCTCGACGCGTCGGGCGAGGGCGCCCATGACGGCGGTGGCCTCGGCCCGCGCGACGTGCTGGCCCACGCATTGGTGGAGGCCGAAGCCGTAGCCCACGTGCCCGGACGGGTCGCGGTCGACGTCGAACACGTCCGGGTCCTCCCAGCGGCGGGGATCGCGGTTCGCGGCGCCCAGGAAGAGGACCGCCTTGGAACCGGCCGGGATGACGGTCCCGCCGATCTCGACGTCCCGGGTCGCGGTCCGGAAGAAGCTCTGCACGGGGGACTCCAGCCGGACGGCCTCGTCGAAGGACCCCCGGATCAGTGCGGGCTGGCGGCGCAGCCGCTCCCACGCGCGGGGATGGGTGGCGACGGCGTGGAGGAATGCGGCGATCCCGTTGACGGTCGTGTCCACGCCAGCCGTGAGGAGCGAGCGGACTATGAGGGGTGCCTGCTCGTGGGTGATGTCGCCGCGGTCGGCGGCCTCCCAGATCTGCGCCCCGAACCCGCTCTCAGAAAGGGCCTCCCTGGCGCACTGCGAGGCCACCCAGCCGGACAGCGCGCCGACTCTCTCGGCGTCGCGTTCGACGAGCGCGTTCCGCGGCCCGAAAGCGTTGAACGCCATGTCCCCGTAGGGCAGCAGATTCTCGCGGCCGTCGGGCCCGATGCCCACGGCGTCGGGGAAGACGCGCAGGGGATAGGCCCCGGCGAGGTCCGGGACGGCGTCGAACTCGAGGGCGCCGCCGGAGGCCCGGGCGAGCAGGGTGTCGACGAGCTCGGCGGCGTCCGCCTCCCACGCCTCGCGCAGCCTGGCGAGCTGCCGCGGCCCGAGGATGGTCGTGAGCACGGCACGGGGCGCGTCGTGGTGCGGCGGGTCCGCCTCGAGCAGGAGGCTCGGCGGACGCCACGGAGCCTCGGTGCGGAAGTTGGCGAGGCCTACGCCCGCGCCGGACTCGAACGACTGCCAGTCGGTCAGCGCGGCCTGCACCTCCGCGTGCCGGCCCATGGCGTAGACCCCGTACTTGGCGAGGACGACGACAGGCCCCGCCTCCCTGAGCTCGTGCTGGAACGGCAGGGGGTCGGCGAGGACGCGCGGACCGAACGGGTCGGCGTCGATGATGGGCAGGGTGGAGGCGGCGGTGGGCATAGTGGGGCTCCTGGAGTGGCGAAGGCTGAGGGAACGGATGGGGGACGGTTGGATCGCGCTAGACGTCGAGCACGAGCCGGTCAGAGCACGAGCGCGAGACGCACGGGAACATGCACGTGTTGGCCCTCCGCTCGGCGGGGCTGAGGATGGAGTCGCGGTGGTCGGGGGCGCCGTCGAGCACGGCGACCTCGCAGGTCCCGCACGTGCCCTCTCGGCATGAGCTCAGGACCGCCGCGCCTGCCGCCTGGACCGCGTCGAGCACCGTAGTGCCCGGTGCTACGGTGACGGTCGCGCCGGAGCGTGCCAGCACGACGTCGAACGGCTGCGCTCGGGCGGGCTCGCCCTGTTCCGCCGCGGCGAAACGCTCTACACGTACCCAACCTTCGGGCCAACGGTCCGCCTCTGCTGCGGCGAGGACCCCATCGAGGAGGCGCTGTGGGCCGCACGCGTAGACCTTGGTGTCAGCGCGAGCTGGACCGATGAGGGCCCCGAGGTCCGAGGGGCCGACCTCGTCCTTGGCGAGGACCGTGACGCGTTGGCCGTGGGGCACGAGCTCGTCAAGGAACGCCATGGTGGAGCGCGAGCGGCCCAGGTAGAACAGGTGCCAGTCGGCGCCCAGGAGTTCTGCCTGACGGATCATCGGCAGCAGCGGAGTCACGCCGATCCCTCCCGCGACGAAGACGTACCGGGGCGATGGGACGAGGCGGAAGGTGTTCCGTGGGCCGCCGAGTCGCACGGTGTCGCCGACGCGCAGCGTGTCGTGGATCGTCGCCGATCCACCCCGGCTCGCCGGGTCGCGCAGCACGCCGATCCGGTACGCGTGGGCATCCCAGCGGTCCCCACACAGGGAGTACTGGCGCATGGTGCCGTCCGCGAGCACGAGGTCGATGTGCGCCCCGGGCGTCCAGTCCGGCAGCCGCCTGCCCTCGGGGTGGGCGAGGGTGATGGCAACGACGCCGTCCGCGGCGCGTTCGACGGCGGTGACGACGGCGTGCTGGTCGGCGGCACGCTGGTCGGTGGTGCGGGCCGTGCGGGACGGCTTTGCTGCGCGCTTGGGGCGCGGAGCGGCTTCGGCTGTCAGTGTCATCTCGGCTCCTTTGCTCGAGGTCATCTGAGCCGATTCTGAGATGCGGGTCACATCCGCTGCCAGTCAGTTCTCAATGGTTGAGAATCGCAGGCTGCGGAGCGTTAGGAGGAGGGTGGCGCCGCCGTCCGCATGGCGCGAGTGATGGTGAGGGCCGCGGCCTGGAGGAGCGGCACGCGGGCCAGGGCGACGTCGTCGTTCGGAACGATGAGCGAGAGCGCCGCGACGACCGTCCCGTCGGGATCCCGGAGCGGGACTGCAATGCCCGCGGCGTCCTCGTGGACGTGGCCGCGGAGGAGGGCGAAGCCCTGACGGCGCGCTTCGGCGATGGCCCGTCGGAGCCCCTCGGCGCTCGTGATGGTCGCCTCCGTGAACCGTTCGAGGCGGGCGGACACGGCTCGCTCCCGCACCTCCGGCGTCGCATGGGCGAGCAGGACCAGCCCGGACGACGACGCGTGGGCGGGCAGGCGACCGGCCGTGCGGGAGTAGTTGATCACCGCGCCGGGGGCCTCGAGGCGTTCGAGGAAGAGCACCTCCTCACCGTCCAGCACCGCGAGCTGGACATGATGGCCCATGACCTTGCGGAGGTCCTCCATGACCGGCAGGGCAGCCTCGCGCAGGCTCAGCGTTGGCGCGGCCCGTGTGGCGACCTCCCAGAGCCTCATGCCGAGGCGCAGGCGGCGCTGTGGGTCGCGGGCGAGCCAACCCAGCTTCACGAGCTCCTCGACCAGACGGGACGCGGTGGCGATGTGCAAACCCGTGCGCTGGGCGATCTCGGTGACGCTGAGCACCGGGTGCGCGGCGTCGAACGCCTCGACGACACGGGCGCCGCGGGCGAGGACAGACTCGCCGGTGGGGGTGCGCGGCACGGCTACACGCAGTGGGATGTGACGCTCATGAACGGAATGCTAGCCGCACCGACCGGGAGGTTCCGTGGATTGGATCTCGCGGCTGATGGAAGGCGGAGACGGTGGAAGACAGAGAGCCTCCCCGGGAAGCGGCCCTGGCGGGCCGCTTCCCGGGGAGGCTGCGCCCAGCCGTCCTTCGGCCAGGCGGCTCGGCTCACTTGGCCTTGGGTTCCTTGCCCATGGAGTGGAAGAGCTGGGTGGAGGAGAGGGCGTTGAAGGGCATGGGGATGTTGTGCTCGAGTCCCTTGAGGTGGGCGGCCTTGAGGTCCTTCAGGAGCACGGCGAGGGCCGTGTCCGCGGTCCATTCGGAGACGGAGTCCCAGTTCCGGGCGACCCAGCTGTCCCCGGTGCTGGCCTTGAACAGGTTCAGCAGCTCGTCCTGGGGCAGGCTGTAGTGCGCGCCGAAGGTGAGCCCTTCGGCCACGGCGTTCATGGTGATGCCCAGGACGAGGTTGTTGACCAGCTTCGCTGC
Source organism: Sinomonas sp. P10A9 (assembly GCF_041022165.1). GTDB lineage: Bacteria > Actinomycetota > Actinomycetes > Actinomycetales > Micrococcaceae > Sinomonas > Sinomonas puerhi. The sequence goes on along the minus strand of NZ_CP163302.1, from coordinate 3,598,236 downwards.
CTGGCTGTTGCCCGGCTGGGCGCCGTAGTAGAAGACGTTCGAGCCGACGGCGTCGAAGTAGGGCCGGGCGGCGGCCACGGTCTGCTGGGCACCGGAGGCCATGATCGAGAGGGTGCCGGCCTGGGCGCCGGTGGCGCCGCCGCTGACGGCTGCGGCGATGAGCTTGACGTCGCCGGCGGCCTCGACCTTCTGGCCGAGCTCGTTCATCGTGTCGGGGTCCAGGGTGCTCATGACGATGATCGTCAGGCCCTTCGGGACGGCGGAGAGGAGCCCGTCCTCGCCGAGGATGACGTCCAGGTTCTGGGCGTAGTCGCGGACCATGGAGATGACGGTGTCCTCGGCCTGCGCGGCGACGTCCTTCAGGCTCGCGGCGATGGTGATGCCGGCGGCCTTGGCCTTGACGCGGCTGCCCTCGAAGGCGTCGTAGCCGATCACCTCGAACCCGGCCCTGTTCAGGTTCACTGCCATGGGCAGCCCCATAGTCCCCAGTCCGACGAAACCGATTCTCTTGCTCATGATCAGATCCTTTTCAGTGGGTGTTGTGTTTTGATCTCGGCTGTCATGGTTCCCTGTGAACGCTAACCGCTCAGGCAAGGCCACTGCTGGCCAGGATCACCAGGATGACGATTCCGATGTAGTGGGGTACGTGGAGGCTGATGAAGGCTCGGACGAAGGACTGTCTGAGCGTGAGCCGTGCCAGGCCGTTGAACACGGCCAGGAACCCGTTGTGGGGGAACAGGGACGTTCCAGCGGAGATCGCGATGGCGCGGTGGATGGTCTCGGGGTTGAGACCGAGGTGCAGATACGCGGGGGCGAACGACTTGACGGCAATCCCCTCCGCTCCCACGGATGATGCGGTGATCCCTGCCAGGACCATGGTGCCCACGCTCAACGAGATGTAGGGGTTTCCCGGAATGGACAAGATGGCGTGGAATACCGAGGAGAAGGCCGGAACGCCCACGGCGAAGCTGCCGAACGCGATCGTGCTGCCGGTGGCCAGGACCGAGGTCAGCGAGTCGGCGGTGCCCTGGTTGATGACGTCCTTCTGCTTGATGTAGCGACGGAACAGCACCGCACTCAGCACGATCGCGGCGAGGAGCGCATAGATGATGATCTGGATCACAAAGCTCAGGGAGAGGATGAGGGCCAGAAGGACGACGATCGGAAGGATGCTCACCAGGAAGGACGGGCGCTCGCGGGCGAACATGTCAGTGCCGCCCACGCTTCCCTCCTCGCCCTCGAACTTTTCGTTCTTCCTCAGGCTCCGGGCCAGAGCGACCTTCATGTAGATGAGGAGGAAGGCGACTGCCGCCACGCTCGTGAGGGCGCCGACCAGTGGTGCCGCGGTCAGCGGTGTCCCCAGAGCGTTGGAGAGAACGACGTTGTGGAGGGAAGGGGACCCGGGGATCATCGTCATGGTGTAGGTCGCGCCGCCGCCGAAGATCGGGATGATGACGAGGCCCCAGGAGATGTTGTAGCGCTTGAAGATCGGCAGTGCCATGGGGATCAGGATGAAGATCACCACGAAGACGTTGATACCGCCGAAGGTGAGCACCGAAGCGATCACGAACAGCGAGACCAGCGCTCGGTAGGGGCTGCTGGTTCCTACGAGGGACATGAGCTTCTCTGCGATGGAGAGCGCGGCGCCGCTCTTGTCCATGTACTTCGCCAGGATGGCCCCGAAGAGGAACACCGGGAAGTTGCTCAGCATGAACGAGGCGAGCCCCGACATGTAGGACTTCTCCGGTCCGAACATGCTTCCGATGAAGGGCATGCCGTTGAACAGGATGACGACCATCGTGGCCACGGGAGCGGCGATCACGAGGCTGTACCCCTTGTAGATGGCGTAGACAAGAAGGGCCAGGCCCACAACGATGCCAATCAAGCCCAGTGCGGTCATCGTGACTCGCCTCTGTTCACAGTGCTCATGACTTCCTCAGTTCAGGGGCCTTTGGTGGAGGCCCGACTCCGCGTGGCCGGCTGGACGGGTTGCCTTCCGGTCGCTTCCGCGCCAATTGCTTCCGCAGAAGATAGTTGCACTACGTAGCGTTTCGAAACAAGGAAATATGCCGTGATGTTGGCCATGGGATCCTGTCTGGCACGCCACAATGGCCGGTTCTGCGGTGCCATATTGCTTCCAAGGAAGCTAATGTGGTGGGGGTCAGCGAGCGATAGATGGGAGACGCGACACCGGTGGACATCCAGGCATCGACTGGCAGCGAACCCGTGGAGCTCTGGGGCCGTGTGATCAACGGCTTCGATGTCACCAATAGGCGGATCCAGCGGGCCATCCAGCGCGAACTGTCCCTGAATGAGGCGGAGACGCAGGTCATGCTCAACCTGCTCAGGACTCCGGACCGCCGCGCGCCGATGGCGAAATTGGCCCGCGCCTCGTCCTTCACGACGGGCGGGTTCACCAAGCTCGCCGACAAGATGGCCCGCCGCGGGCTCGTTGCCCGCGCCGCCTGCGACGACGATCGGCGCGTCACCTTTCTCGAGTTCACGCCGGAGGGGGCCAAGGTGGCGGACGATCTGCTCCGGCTGGTGGAGCGGATCAATCACGAGGCATTCATCGACGTCCTCGGCGAGGATCGGGCGCGCCAGGTGGCCCAGGCCATGACCGAGCTCTTCCGCGCCAACTCGGAGCACGCATCCTGATCGCCGCCAGTGCCTCAAGCGCTCCACGCAACGCAGTGCAGCGCCGCACCGCGGCACGCCATTCTCCCTCAGAGGGGAAGGCATGCTGCGGTGCGGCGCTGCGGGGCTCGGTGCCGACTCCGGCTCAATCGCCGAGGTCTGCGGTCAGCAGCCCTCGTAGTCGCTGAGGACCTGGACCTTGGCGGCGGAGGCAGAGGCCGGGTCGAACGTGTACCCGATCCACTCGCGGGCGAGCCGGCGGGCGAGCTCGAGCCCCACGACGCGCTGGCCCATCGTGAGGATCTGGCAGTTGTTGGACAGGACCGAACGCTCCACAGAGAACGAGTCGTGGGCTGTCGCGGCCCGGATCCCCGGGACCTTGTTCGCCGCGATCGCGACGCCCAGCCCGGTCCCGCAGAACAGGAGTGCCCGGTCAGCCCGGCCCTCGCTGATCATCTGCCCGGCCGCGAGGCCCACGTACGGGTACGGGCGGGTGAAGTCGTCGGCCTCGCGGCGTACGCCGATGTCGATCACCTCGGCCACGCGAGGGTCCGCCTCGAGATCCGCCAGCAGGGCGTCCTTGTAGTCCACCCCGGCCTCGTCGGAGCCGATGACGATGCGCAGTCCGCTCGTCGCGAGACCTGTGTTCTGCCCGCTCATGCGGACACCTCCTCGTAGTTGGCAGCAGCGATAAGTGCCGGACCGAGTGCCGCGAACACCGCGGCGAGCGATGTCGCGCCAGGATCCGGCGTGCCCACGCTCTTCTCGGCGAGCGGTCGGGCCCTGCCCTTGAGCGGCCTGAGCCCCGCGGTTGCCGCCGCGGCGGACTCGGCTGCGCCGCAGGCGTCCGCCCAGGCATCGGCAAGGCTGGCCCCGCGCACGACGGCGCGCTGCAGCTCGGTCTCGAACGGCACCAGCGCGTCCACGAGCGTCTTGTCGCCCGGCTGCGCCCCGCCGAGCGCGGCGATCCGGGCGGAGAAGGCGGCGACCCCGGCAGAGACGCCCGCGGCGTCCGGCACCTCGAGGTCCCCGATCGCCTCGCCCCACGCGCGCAGCCCGGCGCCCCACAGGACCCCGGAGGTCCCGCCGGCCCGGTCGGCCCACGCGTCCCCGGCCGCGGCCAGGACCGATCCGGCCCCTCGCCCGGCTTCGAGCGCCTCACGCGCGGCCAGGAGCGCGGCCCCCGCCCCGCGGACCATGCCGCGGCCGTGGTCGCCATCGCCCGCAACGGCGTCCAGCGCTCCGAGCTGCGCCTCGAGCTCCACGAGCCGCGCGGATGCCGCGCCGAGAGCCTCGACGCACGCCGCGGCGTACTCGCGCGAGCCCTCGGAGGACGGCGTGGCCTCCTCAGCGGCGGCCGGCCCGGCGCCGTCGTCCGCGGACTCTACGGCGGAACCGGCGGCGACCGATCCTCGCCGGAACGCAGGCGTCTCGGCGGGCGCGAGCCAGAGCTCCTCGAGCTCGTCGTCGAGCCACGTGACTGTGAGCGAGACGCCGGCCATGTCGAGGCTCGTGACCAGCTCGCCGACCTCCGGCGCGACGATCTCGTACCCAGCCTCGCGCAACAGCGGCGCAACGGTGGCCCACAGGACGAAGAGCTCCTCGTGCTTCGTGCTGCCGAGCCCGTTGAGCACGACGGCGATCCGCGCACCGGCGCGATCAGGTGCGGCGCCTTCGGGCGCCTCCGCGAGGACGCCCTCCACGAGCATGCGGCCGAGCTCGGCGGCCGTGGGCAGCGGGACGTCGCGCAGGCCGGGCTCGCCGTGGATCCCGAGGCCGAGGCCCATGTGACCCTCCGGCAGCGTGAACAGCGGGGCGTCCGCGCCGGGGAACGTGCAGCCCGAGAACGCGGTGCCGAGGGTCCGGGTGCGCTCGTTGGCCTTGCGGCCCACGCGCACCACCTCGTCGAGGTCCATCCCCGCCTCGGCGGCCGCGCCCATGGCCTTGAAGACCACGAAGTCGCCCGCGATCCCGCGACGGCGTTCCGACTCGGCGACGGGAGCGGATGCGATGTCGTCCGTGACGAGGACGTTCTCGGCGCGGATTCCCTCGGCAGTGAGGCGCTCGGAGGCGAGGCCGAAGTTCATGACGTCGCCAGCGTAGTTGCCATACGTGAACACGACGCCGGCGCCGGACTCCGCGGCGCGGGCCACGGTGTAGGCCTGCTGGGCCGAGGGCGAGGTGAAGATGTTGCCCACCACGGCTCCGTCGGCGAAGCCCGTGCCGATGATTCCGGCGAAGGCGGGGTAGTGGCCCGAGCCGCCGCCCGCGAGGACGGCGACCTTGGGCTCGGCGGGGCGGCGCCGGCGGACGGCGCCGCCGGGCACCTGGCGGACGAGGCCCGCGTGGAGGTCGCAGAAGCCCGCGAGGGCTTCGTCGGCGAAGTCCGCGGGGTCGTTGGAGAGGCGCGTCATGGGTGTCTCCTGAAGGACAGAGTCTGGCGGGGACGGATCAGTGGATGTGGCTGCCGCCGTTGATGTCCACCGTGGTGCCGGTGAGGTACGAGGCGCCGTCGGAGGAGAGCCACGTGATGACCGAGGCGATCTCCTCGGTGCTCGCGGTGCGGCCGAGGGGGATGTCGCGCGCGATGGCGGCCTCCTGCTCGTCGGTGCTGCCCACGCGGATGTTGGTGTCGACGGCGCCAGGCGTGATCGCGTTGACGGTGATCCCGGTGGGGGCGATCTCACGGGCGAGAGCCTTCGTGAAGCCCAGGATGGCGGCCTTCGCGGCCGAATAGGGGACCTTGCCGAACACCCCGCCGCCGCGCTGGGCGGACACCGAGGACATGTTCACGATGCGGCCCCAGCCGGCCTCGATCATCGCCGGCAGGAACGCCTTGGTGACGAGGTAGGTGCCCGTGGCGTTGACGGCCATGACCTTGTTCCACAGTGCGAGGTCCGTCTCGAGGAACGGCACCGGGGAGGTGATCCCGGCGATGTTCGCGAGCGCGCCGACCACGGGCAGGCGGCCCGCCCCGACCTCGGTGGCGACAGCGGCTGCGGCAGCGGCGACCGAGGCCTCGTCCGCGACGTCGACCTCGTGCCCGAACGCGGGCACGTTGAACTCGTTCGCGATGTCCTGGGCGGTCTTCGCGGACTTCTCGCCGTCGAGGTCCAGGATGACGACGCCCCAGCCCTCGCTGGCGTAGCGGCGGGCGGTGGCGACGCCGATGCCCTTCTCGGACGTGGCCCCGGTGAGGATGGCAGTGCGCTGGATGCTGGTCATGGTGGTTCCTTCTGGTTGCTCTAGATGAGGTCGGTGATGAAGCTTGCGGCCTTCGCGGCTGCTGCGGGGCGTTCGTCGTGGGTGAGGTCGTGCGCCTCGAGCTCGAGCGAGAAGTGCCCATCGAAGCCCGTCTCGCGCAGGGCGGCGAGCGCGCCGGCGAAGTCCACCGCGCCGTTGCCGATGCTGAGGTTGATGTTCCCGGGCACGGCGTCGCGGAGGTGGACGTGGGAGATCCCGTTCCCCGCCCGGCCGGCGAGGGCAGCGATCGCGTCCTCCGGCCGGCTCCCCGACGCGACCACATGGGAGAGGTCGACGACGTGCCGAACCCCGGTGCCCTCGAGCCGGTCGGCGAGGGCGAGGGCCCGGTCGAGGGTCCCGCACAGGCGGTAGTAGTGCAGGGACTCGGTCCAGAGTTCGACGCCGAACGCGGCCGCGCGCCTGCCGGCTGCGGCGAGCTGGGCTGCTACGAGGTCGAGGTCGTCGTCGAGGGTGCGCACGGGCTCGGGGCTCAGCGCCCCGCACGGGAGCACGAGGGCCCGGGCGCCGACCGTCCGGGTGAGGGTGAGGAGACGGTCGAGGTGCGCGGCCCGCTCGGCCGGCGCGCCGGCGTCGTGCGCCGATTCGGGCGCATCCTCGAGGACCGCGTTGAGGTCGCCGATGTCCCCGTTCACCGAGCGGACGCGCAGGCCAGACTCGGCAACGCGGGCGGCCACCTCGTCGATATCGGCGTCCGTGAGTCCGTACGGCACGTGGTCGCACACTCCGGGCAGTGCGCCGAGGTCGATCTCCTCGAAGCCGAGGCCCGCCATAGTGCGCAGGGCGTCGGCGAGTGGCAGGTGCCGGAAGCTGATCGACGAGCAGCCGAGTCGGTCGTGGAACATCAGTGGTCCTTCTGGAGAAAACAGGGCGGCGGGTGGGGGAAACAGGCGGTGGGTCGGGGAAACAGGCGGTGGGTCGGCACACGTGGTGTGACCTCAACCACGGTACGGCCGCTGACTGTCAACAGTCAACCTTGAAAGTTGACTGTTGACATTGAAAGGTGATGCACCGCACACTGGCATATCATGTCGACTGTCAACAACGACGGCGGCAAAGTATCCCCCTCCGGAAGGAACGCAATGAGCAACGAGGCTCTGGCCATGCGCGGCCCGGTCCACGGCACCAAGGACGCGAAGCGCGTCGCCGTGGGCTCCGCCGTAGGTGCCGTCATCGAGACCTACGACTTCATCGGCTTCGGCACCGCCGCCGCACTCTACTTCGGCACGGCCTTCTTCCCCGGCGCGGATGCCGTCACGGGCACGCTGGCGTCCTTCGCCACGCTCGGCGTGGGCTTCGCGGCCCGCCCGCTCGGCGGGATCATCGGCGGCCACCTCGGCGACCGGCTCGGCCGCAAGCCCGTCCTCGTCGCCTCCCTCGTCCTCATGGGCCTCGCGACGTTCCTCATCGGCCTCTTGCCGACCTACGCCGCGGTGGGCGTCCTCGCCCCGGTGCTGCTCGTCACGGTGCGCATCATCCAGGGCCTCGCGTTCGGCGCCGAATGGGGCGGCGCGATCCTCATGAGCTACGAGCACGCACCGTGGCGTCGCAAGGGCGCCGTGACCGGCATCGTCCAGGCCGGCTTCCCCGTGGGCCTCCTGCTGGCCAACCTCGTCTTCCTCTTCAGCGTCCAGCTCGGCAACGAGTGGGCCTGGCGCATCCCGTTCCTTTCGAGCATCGCCCTCGTCATCGTGGGCCTCATCATCCGCTCCAAGGTGCCGGAGTCGCCGGTGTTCGAGGAGGTCAAGGAGCGCGGCGAGATCGCCAAGTCGCCCATCGCCCAGGTGGTCCGCGAGGACTGGCGCAACATCCTGCGCGGCATCGGCCTGCGCATCGCCGAGACCGCGGGCTACGCCGTCTCGATCACGTACATGATCTCCTACATCAACTCCACCAAGCTCGCGGACAAGAACCAGACGCTCATCGCCCTCTGCATCGCCGCCGCGATCGGCATCATCGCCACCTGGAAGTGGGGCGCCCTGACCGACAGGGTCGGCCGCCGGCCCGTCTACATCTGGTCCACGGCGTTCGCCGTCCTGTTCGGCGTCCCGATGTTCCTGCTCGTCAACACCGGCATGTTCATCTTCATCGTGGCGACCATCGTGATCGCCTACGCCGTCTGCCAGAACTCCCTCGCCGGCGCCCAGGGCGCCTGGTTCCCGGAGCTGTTCCAGGCCAAGACCCGCTCCTCCGGCGCCTCGCTCGCCTACCAGATCTCGGCCATGGTCTCCGGTTTCACCCCGTTCATCACCACGCTCCTGTTCGTGAGCTTCGGCTGGATCGGCCCGGCGCTGCTCTTCAGCCTCTACGGGGCGATCGGCCTCTGGGCCGCGCTCGCGACCCGCGAGACGTGGGGCCAGCGCGAGCGCGAGGCCGCCGAGCGGATCTCCGCCGAGACGCCGGAACCAGCGCCCATTCACTCGTGAGGCGGTTGTTCTAGATTGGTACAACCAATCCTTGACACCCTTGCGGGGGATGATTAGGCTTTCAATATTGGTACAACCAATCGAGGAAGTAGTGACTAGAGATCTCAGCTCGCTTGTGGAATCGCTTATCGGTGAGGCCACAGCGGAGGTAGGAACCGGCCGACTCCGGCTGCCACCGGAGCGCGAGCTGGGAGCGGCACTCGAGGTCAGCCGCGGAGCCCTCAGGGAGCAACTTCTCACCTTGGAACTGCTGGGATTCCTGAACCGCACCCAAGGTCGGGGAACCTATCTGGAATCACCTGACTCGGGATTCCTCAGCATGCATCTGCGCCTTGCTCTGCAGCTCGGCCACTTCACGGCGGAGCAGTTTGAACAGGCCCGCGAGATGCTCGAGCTGGCAATCATCGAGCAGGCAGCCATCACGGCGACACGGGCTCAGGTGTCCGCCCTCCGGAGGCACGTTGATCGGATGGTCAGCGCAACATCGGACGGGGACGCTGAGGAAGCGATTGCTGCTGATTTCGACTTCCACCGGACACTGTTCGAACTCGTAGACAATCCAGTCTTCAACATCGTCCACGACGCGCTGCGGGACGTCCTCCGCGACGTGGTCGCGGATCGCCGTGCAAAAGCGCTGGCGTCGGTCGAGACGACCGAGGATTTCGTCACCGACAAGGTCCATTACGAGATTGTCGACGCCCTCGCCGCCAACGATGTCGATGCGGCCCGCGCGGCTATGAAGCGCCATTTCGACGTGTGGCGCACCATGACTGCCGGACCTGACATCCGCTAGCGCGTTACCCTCGTTTTCCTTCTTCCCACCACTGACGCGGTGCCTGGCTGCTCAAACGCGCCCAGATCCACCGCCGGAGGAGTCTTTCATGATGAGCTCACAAGAGCATCTTGTCTTCGTCGGCATAGGCGCCATAGGCCTTCCCATGGCGCGCAGGCTGGTCGACGCCGGCTTCAGCGTGACAGGGGTCGATCCTGTTCCGGCTGCACACGATCGCGCCCGGGCCGCAGGGATCACGCCGGTCGAACGGCTCTCCGATGCGCCGGAGGCGGAAATTGTAGTCGTCATGGTCGCGACACCGGATCAGCTGGAGGCCGTTGTCTCCTCGGCGGTCGGCCGCCCTGACGTGAACGGCCAGAGGTGGGTCATCATGAGCACCGTCGGGCCCGAGGCAGTGCGGGCGCAGGGCAGGCGCCTCGAGGCCGCCGGCGCCGAAGTTGTCGATGCACCCGTCACGGGCGGTGTCGCGCGCGCAGTCACCGGCGAGCTCACGGTCTTCGCCTCCGGCCCCGCGGCAGCTCTCGAGAGTGTTCGGGGTGTCCTCAGCCCGCTCGGAACGGTGCGCAACGTCGGGGCGACGATCGGCGACGGCCAGTCGATCAAGGTCGTGAACCAACACCTATGCTCGGTGCACATCGTTGCAGCGGCGGAGGCACTGAGCCTGGCCGAGACCCTCGGACTGGACAAGACGGCGGTGCTGGACCTCATCGCGGGAGGTGCTGCGGGCTCCTGGATGCTCAACGACCGCGGACCCCGCATGCTCCAGTCCACCGACGTGGAAGTGACCAGCACGGTTGGAATCTTTGTGAAGGACAGTTCCCTAGTCGCGGCCGCAGCGCAGCGGAGCGGCGCCGCGACGCCATTGCTCGATGTTGCCAAGGAACGCTACGAGATGGCCGCAGCCCGTGGGCTCCTGGGACGTGACGACTCGCGCGTGATCGAGACCTACCAGCATTCCAGTGCCCACTGACGGCACCGTCGCCGAAGGAGAGAACAAGTGACAGAGAACATTGTGGGGAACCCGACACGGGCCCTAACGCAGTCAGGCAAGGTCTCGATCGCTTCCATGATCGGAAGCGCCGTCGAGAGCTATGACTTCTTCATCTACGGAACTGCGTCCGCGGCCTACTTCGGTAAGGTCTTCTTCGCTGCCCAGGAGCCGATCGTGGGAGTGCTGGCCTCCTTCGCCACGCTTGCCGTCGGCTTCCTGATGCGACCCGTCGGTGGGTATCTCGCCGGCCATTTCGGTGACCGGGTGGGGCGCAAAGCGGTGCTCTTCTGGTCGCTGATCATCATGGGTGCGGCTACCGTGCTGGTGGGTGCGCTGCCGACCTACGCCCAAGTCGGCGTGGTCGCGCCGATTCTGTTGATCCTGCTCCGCATGATCCAGGGCATCGGGTTCGGCGCCGAGTGGGGCGGCGCAGTCCTCATGGCGGTTGAGCATGCGCCAGCGGCCCGGCGAGGATTCTTCGGGGCCATTCCACAGATCGGGATCCCAGCCGGCCTCTTGCTCGCCAACGGAGCGTTCCTCCTCTCTCAGGCACTCCTCAGCGGGGACTGGGTGTGGCGCGCCCCCTTCCTAGCCTCACTGATCATGGTCGTGATCGGCATCTTCATTCGCCTCAGCATCAGCGAGTCGCCCGACTTCACAAGGGTAAAAGAGCAGGATGCGATCGTGCGGCAGCCAGCGCTGACGGTCCTCCGCCGCGACTGGCGGATGGTCCTCAAGATCACGGCGCTTCGGATGGCGGAGACGGGTGGTTACTACGTGACCACAAGCTTCGTGCTCTCATATGTGGGTCTGGCGTCGATCACAGATAAGAGCTCCGTGCTCATCGGCACTATGGTCGGCTCGGCCCTGGGGCTGGTCAGTCACCTGTTCTTCGGCGCCCTCAGCGATCGCATCGGCCGCAAGCCCGTGTTTCTCATCGGGGCCATCTTCACCATCCTGTTCGGGATTCCGATGTTCCTGCTCATCAACACCGGTTCGGTGATCATGGTCGTGGTCGCAGTCGCTCTCGCCCTCCTCCTGAGTCACGACCCCATCTTTGCGGTCGAATCGAGCTGGTTCTCGGAGCAGTTCCCTGCGAATGTCCGCTCGTCAGGGATCTCGCTGGGCTACAACGCGGCTTCACTCGTCGCCGGCGTCCTCCCGTTCATCGCCGTCGCGGTATACGGCTCGGTCGGCTGGATGGGTGCAGCCTTGATCTTCGTCCTTCTCGGAGTGATCTCAACAGCAGCAGCGGTCTTCATGAAGGAGACGGCGCCCATCAAGTCAGGAGAAATGTCAATGGAGAAGGTGGCTGCATGACCATCGTCAAGGAATCACGCCGCGCGCCGGCCACCCTCAGCGAGCGCCGCATGGCCGTCGACGCGGCAGCCCATCGGATCCGCCGCCACGCCCTGTTCATGGGCGAGGTCCAGGGCCAGGGCTACGTGGGCCAGGCCCTCGGCGCCGCTGACATCCTCGCCACGGTGTACGCGGACCAGCTCCGCTTCCGCCCCGAGGACCCCGAGTGGGAGGGGCGCGACCGCTTCCTGCTCTCCACCGGCCACTACGCGATCGGCCTCTACGCGGCGCTTGCCGAGGCCGGGATCATCCCGGTCGAGGAGCTCGAGACGTACGGCTCGGACGGCTCGCGCCTGCCGATGTCCGGGATGTCGACCTACACGCCCGGCATGGAGATCTCGGGCGGCTCGCTCGGGCACGGGCTCACGATTGCCGTGGGCCTCGCCCTCGGGCTGCGCTACCGGGGCAACCAGGCCCGGATCATCAACTTCCTCTCCGACGGCGAGCTCGACGAGGGCTCGACGTGGGAGGCCGCCATGGGCGCCGCGCACCATCGCCTCGGCCGGCTCACCGCCGTCGTGGACATCAACGCGCTCCAGGCCGACGGTGCCACCGAGGGCGTGCTGCGCACCGAGCCGGTCGCGGACAAGTGGGCCGCGTGCGGCTGGCGCGTGTTCCGCGTGGACGGGAACGACGTCGGCGCGCTGCTGGAGGCGTTCGACGCCGCGGGGTCGGGGGAGCGCGACGGCGCACCCGCCGTCGTGCTCTGCGACACGAAGGTGGGCCGAGGGGTTCCGCTGCTCGAGCAGCGGGAGAAGGCGCATTTCATGCGGATCGAGGAGCACGAGTGGGCCATCTGCAACGAGCAGCTGGACGCTGGCTGGGCAGCACGCCACGACGGCATTCAGGGCGCAGCGCGTCAGGAGGAGAAGGCATGAGCACGGTAGCAGTGGCAACGGGCGCGACGCCGAGGCTCAAGACCTCGGCAATGATCGCCTCGTTCGCGGACGCGGGCCAGAAGACGGCCCCGGCCCCGTTCGGGCACGCGCTCGCGGCAGCCGCCGAGGCGGACTCCCGGATCGTCGGCCTCACGGCGGACCTCGGCAAGTACACCGACATGCACGTCTTCGCCGAGGCCCACCCGGACCGGTTCTTCCAGATGGGCATGGCCGAGCAGCTGCTCTTCGGAGCTGCCGCAGGGATGGCCGAGGCCGGCCTCGTGCCGTTCGCCTCGACCTACTCGGTGTTCGCGGCGCGCCGGGCCTACGACTTCATCTGCCTGGACATCGCGGAGCCGAACCTCAACGTCAACATCGTGGGCGGCCTCCCGGGCCTGACCACCGGGTACGGACCCTCGCACCAGGCGACCGAGGACATGGCGATCTTCCGCGGCATGCCCAACCTGACGATCGTGGATCCGTGCGACTCCGTGGACATCGCCCAGGCCGTCCCGCAGCTCGCGGCCTCGGAGGGGCCGACGTACCTGCGGCTCCTGCGCGGCAAGGTGCCCACCGTCCTGGACGAGTACGACTACACGTTCGAACTCGGCAAGGCCAAGGTCCTGCGGGGCGGGCGCGACGTCGTGCTGGTCTCTTCGGGGCTCATGACCATGCGGGCGCTCCAAGCGGCGGCCGAGCTCGAGAAGCACAAGGTGGATGTCGCCGTCGTGCATACCCCTACGATCAAGCCGTTCGACGAAGCGACCGTCCTCGCCGAGCTCGCGGGGGACCGGCTCGCGGTGACCCTCGAGAACCACACCGTGGTCGGCGGGCTGTTCGAGACGGTTGCGTCGGCGCTGGTCCGTTCGGGCCAGACCCGACGGGTGGTGCCGATCGGCCTGCCGGACGAGTTCCTCGACGCCGGTGCGCTCCCCACTCTGCACTCGAAATACGGGCTGAGCGTGGACCGGATCGTCGCAAAGGTCCTCGCGGAGCTCGGCTGACGCGAGGTCATGAAGGCGGGCATGCGTGGATCCGAAAGGGGGGCCACGCATGCCCGTATCATCACTGTTAACGACTGCCGGATGACAGTCGACAATCTCCCGGGAGGGTGACATGGCCGTTGCAGCATCCCTGCTGGGGCTCGAGAAGAAGAGCCTGCGCGAGCAGGCCGTTACGGCCCTGCGCCGCGCCATCACGTCCGGCGAGCTCACACCGGGCCAGCACCTCGTCGAGACCGAGCTGTCCGAGATGCTCGGCATCAGCCGCGGAACCCTCCGCGAGGCCTTGCGCCAGCTGGAGCAGGAGGGCCTCGCCACGGCCGGACCGCGCGGGCGGCTCAGCGTGCGGCATCTCGACGCCAAGGAGATCCGGGACATCTTCGCCGTGCGGGGGGCCCTCGAGTCGCTCGCCGCCCGCACGCTCATCGAGCAGCCGCGGCGTGCCAAGGCCGTGGGAGAGCTGCGCGACGCGCTCGAGCACATGGACGCGGCCGCGGGGTTCTCTCTCGAGGACCGGATCGAGGCCGACCTCGACTTCCACCGCCTCCTCTGCCGGCTCTCCGGGAACGAGACGCTCCTGCACCAGTGGCAGTCCCTCGAGGGCTCGATCCGCATGTCCATCATGTTCGCGGGCCTCGAGCGGGCCACGAGCAACATGAGCGTGGACCGCCATCGCGCCATCGTGGACGCTGTCGAGTCCGGCGACGCCGCGACCGCCCGCGAGACGATCCTGACCCACATGGACTCCGCCTCGGACAATCTCGTCAGCGAGACTCGGGAGCCCGCGGTCCGCTGACCGCATGCCTCTCCCGGGCCTCAGGCGATGAGCGAGTGCACCGCCGCGTAGACGCCCCACAGCCCTGCCGCCGTGAGCACCGCGAGGTACGCGAGCACGAGCCGAGTGTCCCGGAGATAGCACTTCGACCGCGTGAGCCCGGCCCGCCGCGCCTTCCAGTACCCCGCGAAACCCACGCCGGAGAACACGACGAGCGCCACCGGCCCTGCGATCCACCCGAGCAGCGCGATCGTCGCGAAGATGCACAGCCGGAGGGGGTCGAACGGCGCGGCGGTCGCCGGTGCGGTGTCGGGCGCGGACGACGCCGGCGGGTCGCCTTCCGCGCCGATCGCGGGCGACGGCGCCTGCGCACCTCCCGCTCCGACGAGGCGCGACGGCGTCGGGCCGGCCGCGATGCGCCGCGCTGCAGCGGCCCGCTCGTCCTGCTCGCTCACGGGGTCTCCAGGGTCGAGAAGACCGGCTCGTGACGGACCACGGGGAGCCCCAGACCGGCGGCCTGGCCGCTGGCGCGGTGCCCCGTCGCGGTGCTCATCCGCTGCCGCGACAGCTGCGGCCAGGCCTGGACGGCGCAGAACGGAGCGCACTGGTGGGCGCCGTCGTCCGACTTCGTGCCCACGTGCACGCAGCACTGCATGAGCCGCTCCTCGATCATGGTCGAGATGTCCATGAACGGCTTGACCGTGATGCGCGTGACCCGCTCGGCGAGCAGCTTCCGCAGCCGCTGGTACTGCCCCGGGAGCGAGCCCACCGCCAGCGTTGTGAGCGTGCCGATGCCGAGATCGCACTGCGTGCAGATGTTCTTCCACAGCTCCGCGGTGCTCGGGTGGGACAGGGAGGACTGCTCACTCAGGAGGTCGAGCAGGGAGGACTTCATCATCGAGCGGAGGCCGAGCGGGAGCGCGCTGTCGGCGATGCGGTTCGCGATGCTGTCCGGGTCCAGTTCGAGCCACTGGAGCAGGCGGTCGTGTCCGATGAGCTCGGTCAGCGAACGCCACACGCCGGAGTCGTCCTTGAGCATGTAGCCCACGGAGGCGCAGTGCGGGTGCGAGCACGGAAGGGCGGTGAGGTCGTGCCATGAGACCGCGCCGCCGGTCTGCTCCTCGAGCCGGGCCAGCACGCCGCCGTGGGTGAGCCGGTCCATGGAGTCGATGCCGTGGCCGCGGCCGGAGCCGAAGACGGGCTGGAGCGCGACCCCGCCCATGAAGGGGGTCTCGAGGGCGCGGAGCACGACGTCGCCGATCTCGCCGTCGTTCACGCCGAGGGTCGCGGTCATGGTGAGGGTCGTGAAGACCCCGGCCTCGGAAAGCCGCGAGATGGCGGCGTCCTTGATGCGGGTCAGGTCCCCGCCGCGGTGGTACACGGAGGACTCGCGGGACGGCCCGTCGTACTGGAGGTAGACCTCGACGCGCTCGCGGTGCTTGGCGAGGAGGTTCAGGAGCCCGTCGTCGTGGGCGATGAGGACGCCGTTGCTGTTGACCATGATCCGCACGATCGGCCGCGCCACGAGCTCGTCGAGCAGCTCCTCGAGGTAGGGGTAGAGCGTGGGTTCGCCGCCGGAGAGCATGAGCACATCGATGCGGCCGTTCTCGCGGGACAGCCGCGTGTCCACGTTGGCCAGAACTTCCGCCAGCGGGGCGACCCCCTGCAGCTGAGGGCCCGACGCCGTGAAGCACGTGGGGCAGCGGAGGTTGCAGTGCTCGATCACGTCCTGCAGGAGGATGCACGTGTGCTGGGTCTGCATGGCCGGCAGTCCGTAGGCGTAGGCCTCGGGGATCGGGCGGTAGTTGCCGGCGGCGTCCGGCACATGCTGCTTGGTGGGCGCCTGCCACTTCTCGAGGTACGTGAGGATCTCGGGCGACTCGTCGTACATCGTCCGGACCAGGCCGTGGTCGGGGCATCCGCGTTCGAGCCACACACGCCCGTCCCGCACCATGAGCGCCCCCGCGAGCCTCCTCACCTCGGCGAGGGGAGGGTTCTCCTGATGGCACTCCGGGCAGAAGGCGGTGACATACCGGTGGATCCGGTCGCCGCGCAGCGGCTGCCCCGGGCCGAGCGGCGCGCGGCCGGCTACGGTTCGACTCATACTCTGCTCCTCTTCATGGGTCCTCCGGTAGATCGGATCGCGGGGTCACTCATGCCGCGCTCGGCATTCGGAACATGGCTGTGATGCACAATTCGCCACCGAGGAGCACCCAGACGCCGAAGGCGATGAGCATGCCAGCCCCGGTGAGCGAGGTCCTGCGGCGGGTGGCGAGGAACACTGCGAGCGCGACGTACACGACGAGTGGCACCCAGAACCCGAGGCTGAGCCACAGCGGGACGGGGCTTCCGGTGTACTGGTATGGCATCACTGCTCGGCCCCCGACGAGCGCGATGCCGAAAATGTAGAGGCCCAGGAGCCCGAGGGTGAGGGCAAGCAGCATGGAACCGCCGCGGTCCGGCACACGCGAGCCGTTGGGTGGCGGTGGGGGAGGCGGCGGGGGCGCCTGCGGAGGTGGTCCGGCGCCGTCGTCCGGAGGGTTGGCGTTCATTCGGCTCCTCCTGTCGGGCGGCTCTCTTCGCAGGGAACTCGGTGGTTGGCCGACGACGGCCTCATGCCTGAGTCTTGGCGAGGTGTCTCCATGATTGGCTCAGGGAGGCCCGAACATCAGTTGGGCAAGGCAGGGTCCGCCACCAAGGAGCAACCAGATCCCTCCGCCGAGCAGCATTCCTGTGCCCAGGTCCCTGGTCGGGTGACTGACGGTGAAGGCAGTCGCGACCACTATGTACAGAAGCGCAGGAGCCGCCCCGGCGGCGCCTAGCGCCTTGTATTCGTAAGGCGGCTGGAACTGAGCAAAGACGGCATCCATCCCCATGATCGAGTAAACGACGTACAAGAGGATGGCGCCGACGATAGCACCGGCGCTGAATTGGACTCGGTTCAGTCGTCGGCGCGGCTCCTTGCCCGAGGGCTGATGTTCCGGGGTTCCGGCGGGATCACGGCTCACAGGAGCCCGCCGCCGGTCCGGGAGAGGCCCGCGATGCAGGCTCCCCCTCCGATGAGCAGCCAGATGCCGAGGCCCAGCAGCATTCCCCCGCCGAGGCTCACGCTGCGCGCCCTCGCCGTGAGCACGACGGCGGCCGCCGCGTAGATGCCTACCGGGACGAACGCAAAGCCCCCGATGCGCGCGTATGGCGCCCCGGCAGCGAAGAAGATCACGAGGTAGACCACCCAGAGCGCAAGGACGCCCAAGATGATGCCCATACCGAAGGACCCACCGTCGAACCGATGCTCTGGCTTGCCGCTGCCGCCGGTGGAGCGCTGCCGCCCGGGCTCCTCCCCGAGGCCTGGGAATCTCTCGGGCCTGGGGTTCGCGTCGCGCCAGCGGTGCCGCCTTCTCGCGCTCACGCAGCCTGCCTCTCAGGTGTGCGCCGAGGGCTGGCGAACACCTTCCACACGCGCCACGCGAGCAGCGGCAGCATCGCGAGCAGGAACCACTGCGGCCGGCTCATGCCGAGCCACAACTCGTCGTTGCCCCGCACAAACTCGACGCCGAAGCGGAACAGCGCGTAGGCCGCGACGTAGCACACGAACAGGTCGCCCGAGCGACGCGCGCGGTCCCGGAACCGGAGCATGAGCGTGAAGGCCACGGCGTGGAAAGCGATCTCGTACACGAAGGAGGGGTGGAGCCCCACCCCGGCCTGGGCACCGAACATCGCCGCCTGGTCAGGGGTGAGCACGAATCCCCAATTCCCGCCCGTCGGCGTGCCGGGCAGCTCGGTGAGCAGGCACCCGATCCGGCCGATGGACATGGCCAGCGCCACGGACGGCGCGAACAGGTCCCCGGTGGAGATGCGGTACCCGATGAGCCGTTTGCCGAGGTGCACGCCGAGCCAGGCCCCGACCAGCCCGGCGAGGATGCTGCGGTCGCCGTCGACCCACCATTCCACCGGTGAGACGGGGCGCGTGGGGTCCCACGTGATACGCGAGCCGATGGCCCCGAAGGCGAGGGCAAAGCCTGCGAGCGTCCACAGCCGAGGGTCGCTGAGGCCTCGGCGCCGCTTCTCGAATGCGTAGAAGACGAGTGCGGCCGCGATGCCGAGTCCCATGAACACGCCATGCACCAGACCGTTGCCCGCGAACGGCAGCCCCGTCGTCATGCGCACAGACTAGGGCCCCGGAGCCTCAACGGGTAGTACCAAGCGGCCGCGTCCTGACGCGGCTTCGGCCCGAGTCGTCAGCCGACCTTCACTTCTCCGCCGCAGCCTCGGCCTTCCCCGCTGCAACCCGCTTCGCCCCGGCCCGCCCCACGAAGTGGTCCATCGTGTGGTTGATGCCGAAGAAGTCCGCCACCCGGTCGAACGCGCGGGTCGGCAGGAAGCGCATGAGCGGCAC
Organism: Sinomonas sp. P10A9; assembly: GCF_041022165.1. Taxonomy (GTDB): domain Bacteria; phylum Actinomycetota; class Actinomycetes; order Actinomycetales; family Micrococcaceae; genus Sinomonas; species Sinomonas puerhi. Next base: position 3,579,719 of record NZ_CP163302.1, on the reverse strand, counting down.
GAGCCGGGCGAACGGCGGCAGGATGATCTGCTCGCGACCGGACTCGATCCCGTCGATGACCTTGAGGGCTACATCGTGTTCCTCGAGGATCGGCAGGAGGGCGGGGAACTTCGTCTCGACGCCCTCGAACATGCCGGTGTTGATGTAGTACGGGCACACCACGAGCGTGCCGACGTCATGCCCGTCCGCGCGCAGTTCCGCCCGCAGCGACTCCGTGAAGCCGAAGGCGCCGAACTTGCTCGCCGAGTAGTCGGTCTGGCGGGCGACGCCGACCAGCCCGGCAGCGCTCGCGATCGTCACCACCGTGCCCCGGCCGCGGGCGATCATACCCGGCAGGAAGGCGCGCGTGACCCAGTAGAGGGCCAGCACGTTGACCTCGAGGGTCCGGCGCAGGGCGGACTCGCTCGCCTCGAGCAGCGTCTTCCCGGACACGACGCCGGCATTGTTCACGACGACGTCCACGTCCCCCGTCTGCCGGGCTGCTTCTCCGACGTGCGCGGTGTCAGTGACATCCACGGAGTACGAGCTGGCGAGGCCCCCGGCGGCGACGATCTCAGCGGCGACCGCTGCGCCGCCGTCGGCCGAGAGGTCCCAGATGACCACCTCGGCGCCGCGTCGGGCGGACTCCAGGGCCATGAGGCGACCGATCCCGGAGGCTCCTCCAGTAATCAGGACGCGGGTGCCACGCAGGCGGGTTCCTCGGTACATGTGATGTAGGTTACCAGCGAGTAGCATCGGCCGCGCCCTGCATGCGGAGGAAGTCCGGCGCGGGCCCCTCAGCGGAACCGGTTGAGGATGCCCGTGGCCCGGGTGAAGAGGTTCGCGAAGCGCTCGTTGCTCATCCCGGTCCAGGGGGCGATGGGCAGGGCGTGCTGCACCGAGACGGTCTGGGCCTCGGTGTACTTCAGGAGGCCCTCTGCTCCGTGGCGGCGGCCCAGTCCGGACTCCTTCCAGCCGCCCATCGGCGCCGAGTGGGAGGCCCACGCGGCCGCGTAGCCCTCGTTGACGTTGACGGTTCCGGCCTCGATCCGGGAGCCGAGCGCCCGCCCGCGCGACGGCGTGGTCCACACGCTCGCGTTGAGCCCCAGCGTGCTGTCGTTGGCGCGGGCGATGGCCTCGTCCTCGGTCCGGACGGGGTAGATGGCCACGACGGGACCGAAGGTCTCGGAACGCACGAGGTCCGCGGTCTCGGGGACGTCGGTGAGGACGGTGGGGGCGAAGAAGCCCGGACCCAGATCGGGCCGGGCGGCGCCGCCGGCGAGGATCCGTGCGCCCTTGCCCACGGCATCGTCCAAGTGCGCCTGGACCCGCGCGAGGTGCGCGGGGGAGATGAGCGAGCCCATGTCCGCGTCCCAGGATGTCCCGGGCGCGACGCGGATCCTCGAGACCTCGTCGAGGAACGCCTCGGTGAACCGCGAGCGGACGGCCTCGTGCACATAGATCCGCTCGGGTCCCACGCACAGCTGGCCCGCATTGGCGAAGCAGGCCCGCGCGGCGCCGGCCGCGGCCGCAGGGATGTTCGCGTCGGGCAGCACGATGAGCGGGTTCTTGCCGCCCAGCTCCGCGGAGAACCCGATGAGCCGCCCGGCGGCGCGCTGCGCCACGACCCGTCCGGTCGCCGTCGAGCCTGTGAACATCACGAAGTCGACCGCGTCGACGAGCTGCGGCCCCACCACAGCGCCGGGTCCGAGCACCACCTGCGCGAGCCCGTCGGGGAGCCCGGCCTGCCACAGGAGGTCCAGGACCATCAGGCCCGAGTACGGGGTCTGGTGGTCCGGCTTGATGACTACGGCGTTGCCCGCGAGCAGCGCGGGGATGGAGTCGCTCGCCACGAGCGTGAACGGGTAGTTCCAGGGGGTGATGACCCCGACCACGCCCTTCGGATGCCGCAGCTCGGTGGTCTGCGTCAGGAGCGGGAACGTGCCGACATGGCGCCGCGGACGCAGGAGCCCAGGGGCCGTGTGCGCGTAGTGCGAGGCCGTCATCGAGGCGTCCACGACCTCCTCGAGGGCGGCGAGGCGCGACTTGCCGGTCTCTGCCTGGACCACGTCGAGGATCTCGTCCCGCCGGTCCAGCACGAGCTTCGCGAAACGCCGGGCCACGGCGGCCCTGGTCCTCGCGGGGGTCGCCGCCCAGCGCATCTGCGCCTCCCTGGCGCGCTGCACAGCCGCCGCGACCTCGCCCTCCGCGGCCTGGCGCACGACGCCGAGTGGCTGCCCATCGAACGGGGAGGTCACCTCGAGCGCTGGGCCGGTTCCCGTGGCGAGGGAGGCCAGCTGCTCGAAGGAGGCGCGCGGAGCGTCGGGCGCGGTGGTGGGCCCGCCGGCAGGCGAGGTGGATGCGGTGGCGCCGGGCGCCGTCGTCCGGGATGTCATGAACTGGGAGTCTGCCATTGTTACTCTCCGGTAGCCAGTGCTGTCTCGACGGCTGGGACGGCGGCGGCTACCTCAGCCTCGACGAGTCACCTTCTGGGGGCATCTCGTGAGGGTCGTCGCCGGAGGCCTGGGCCGACACCGTGTGCCGTCGTCCCCGGCTCTCGTGCGATCTCATTGTCCGACACGCCGCGAGAGGCCCGCGACACCCCGTAACTTGAAGCCTAAAGCTGGGGAGGAGGGCTGGCAACAGGACGACGTGACGTCCAGGTTGGCAGGCTGAGCGCGCCCGTGCGCCCAGCCACAGTGTGGCCGCGCGGCCTAGTGGACGGCGCCGTTCGCGTTCACGCGGCCATTCGCCCAGTAGGACCCGGTTCCGGCGATCTTGTCGGCAGTGGACTCGACGTGCGCTCGGACATCGGCGTTCGTGTAGGCGGGATGCGCGTTCCACGCCAAGGCCACGGTGGCGGCGACGATGGGAGAGGCCATCGACGTGCCGCTGCCGATGTCGTAGTCCAGCGAACGGTTGTAGGTGGTCTGCAGGGCGAACGGGTGATTCGGGAAGGTCGAGTAGACGCTGACCCCGGGCGCCGCGAGATCCACCCACTTGGCACCGTATGTCGAGAAGGATGCCTTCGCGTCGTTGTTGTCGGTGGCCGCCACGGCGATGACGTTGGTGTAGGCGGCCGGGTACATCTTGGCCTGGGAGCCGGAGTTGCCCGCCGCGGCAACGATGACCACCCCGTGGTTCCACGCGTTGTTGACAGCGGTTTCGAGGGTGAGGGACGAGAAGCGCATCGCGAGGCTCATGTTGATGACCTTCGCGCCGTTGGCAACAGCCCAGTCGATGCCCCGCGCAATGGCCGAGGAAGAGCCCGATCCGCTGTCGTCGAGGACCTTGCCGTTGAGGATCACGCAGCCCGGGCACACGCCCGCGACCCCGATCGAGTTGTCGGCTATGGCGGCGACGATGCCGGCCGGGACCGTGATGAGGCGGGCGCCTGTGCTGCCGATGTTCGGGCCATCGCTCAGCCCGTGCTCGCGGAGCACACCCGCGGACGCGCGATTGTCGCTGAACTTGACGAGGATCTGCCCCGCGACGTGTGAAGGCGGCTGGTCTCTCGCGCTTGCCGCAGGCACAGCCGCGAGCGGACTGACGGCGATGATCGCCGCGGCGATGCTGGCAAGAATGGTCTTCTTCATGCTTTTTCTCCCTCTTTTCGGCGTCACATCGCCACGCACTCGTTGATCTGCAGGGTCCCGCCGCGCGCCAGATAAGGGTGGTCGGCGAGGATGTCGCGCACCTCGGAGAGTGAGCGTGCCTCGATGATCGTGTACCCGTCGATCTCGACCGGATCTGTAGCCTGACCGGCGGACAGCTGCCCTCCGAGAAGCACGGGCGCCCCGAAATCGACGAGCGCGGCGCCGAGCTTTGCATCCGCCCAGGCACGCAGGGCGCGCCGGCTCTCGGCGACGACGTCGGTCTCCGGATACGGCATGCCGTGGTAGGTGATGAGGAAGCGTGTCATGGCCGTCCTTCCGCGGTGCGTGCCGTAAAGGTACCCCCGCAGCGCGGCGCCCGGGTAGGCTCCGCACCGCGCTGTTGGCAGGACCTCCATCGCGCCGAATGGGCTCATCCCGAGGTCGTGTCCGTGGTGGTTGCCGGTGCCACGGCGGGCGGCCCGGCCGCGCGGTGAGCCGGGCCCTCTCCGCGCGGGCCCCGAGGACACCCGACACGGCAGCGCCCCGCAGACCGTGGTCTACGGGGCGCCGTCTGAGCCTGACGGCTCACATCGTGTTGACGATGAGCCCGATGTGCGTGAAGAAGTTCATGGCACCGAAGAGCAGGAAGACGATGCCCGCGATCATCCAGAGTGCGCCGATCCAGCGGACGATCACCTGGTGCTTGTAGCCGGAGCGGAGCTGGCGCGCGGCAAACGGAAACAGGACGGCGCCGAGGCCAACGAGGGCGAAGAGGCCGGACATGAACGTGGCCTCGAGCCACGGCCACTGCGCAAACGCGCCGGAGATGGGCTCCTGTGGGGGAGCGGCGAAGAGCTGGTAGGTGATTCCGGCGGCGGCGATCCCGAAGAGGCTCAGGCCGAGCCCGCCGACGAACCATGAGATCGGCCGGGCCACGCGCGCTGCCGCTGCGACCGGGTCGGCGGCTTCGCGAAGTACCGTGCCGCGCTTCCAGAGGTAGAACGCCGCGCCGAGGAGCAGTGCGCTCAGGCCGAGGCTCGTCTCACCGAAGATCACGTTGTCGAACGGGAAGCCGCCCTTGGCGAGTGGCCATGTGAGGGTCATGTGCAGGCCGGTCGGGAACAGGACCAGGCCGAGGATGCCCAGGGCCACGGCCCAGCCGTCTGTCTGCAGGGGCTCCGATCCGGGTCCGTTGGTGCGGGCCTTGATGAGGTCCTTGCCGAGGACGACGAGCGCGATCAGCGCGGCGCCCGCGGCCACCGACATGATGGTGTTGTAGGTCGGCATCGTCGACCAGTCGATCTTCAGTCCCATGGGAACCGACATGTCTGACTCCTTGGTCATGGTGCGGGGATTGCCCGCCTCTCTAAAACCTATACACGTGTATAGACATGGAGTGGAGCAACGGGCCCCCGGGATTTATTCCGGCACAATGGGCAGGGTGGAGGGGAAGCAGGAGCGCAGCCGCGAGCGGCGCCGCCGGATGGCCGACGCCGCGGCCCGCCTCCTCATCTCCGACGGGCCGGCGGCGATCACGCACCGCGCTGTCGCGGAGGCCGCCGGGCTCGCGCCGGGATCGGGCAACTACTACTTCCCGACCAAGCAGGTGCTCTATGCGGCGGCGGTGGAGGGCGCGGAGGACCTCCGCTTACGTGCGGCCCAAGCGAGAGCCGCCGAGTTGGACGCGCAGCCGCGGACCCTCGAGGAGATCGCGCGGGAGCTCATGGACGTGTTCTTCGCGCCGGGGCTCGCCGCGGACGTCGTAGTGCTCCGACTCCTCCCGATGCTCGACGCCGGGCGCGACGCCGGCCTGCAGCGCATCATGCAGGCCCACCGGCCGCTCCTGGCCGAGGCGGTCAACGCCGCCCTCGAGCGCATGACCGGCCGCCGCCTCGCGGACCGCGACGTCGAGCTCGTCATGCAGGTCATCGCGGCGGGCCTACTCCACGCCGACGGGACGGAGGCCGACGCCGGCCTCGCCGCGGCGACCGCGACCGTCGCGAGGGTCCTCGAGCTCCTCGGCCTCCGCGGGGCCGCGGGTCAGGTCACACGTCGAAGCATGCGTTGATCTGGATCGTGCCTCCGAGTTCGAGGAACGGGTGGTCCTCGAGGAGAGCGCGGACCTCGGACACGGAACGCGCCTCGATGATCGTGTAGCCGTCGATCTCCACCGGCGGGAGAGGCGGCCCCTTGGTGGACATTTGCCCGGCGTCGTAGACCGGCGCACCGAAGTCCACCATGGCCTGTCCGAGGGCCTTCTGGGCCCATGCCCGGAAGTCGCGCCGCTGGGCGGTGAGGACGTCCATGTCCGGGTAGGGGTAGCCGTGGTAGGTGATGAGGAAGCGTGCCATCACAGTCCTTCCGCCGCTCGTGGCGTAACGGTACCGCCGCTGGGCCCGCGGGTGTAGAGCCCGTGGTCCACGGTCGGCCCACCTCCGGGACCAAGGCACGACGGCGGCCTCCCGCGCCTTCGGGTCGAGGTGCCTGGCCGGGACTCGCCGCACCCCAGCCAAAGCCGCGTTCGCCCCACATTGCGGGGGTGATGGCCCCACATTTCGAGCCTATCCTTGACTATCGGCGCCGTAGGGGCGCCGCCCAGCACCCGAGGCGGTGGGGATCATGAAGAATCCATTCGCACCCAAGTCCGAGGCCTCCTCGCATGCGGTCCCGCCCAAAGAAGGTCCGCACAAGAGATGGCACACCCGGGAGGGCGACGGCATCGCCCACGGCCGGAGCAGCCTATTCGTCAGCCAGCATGACGCGCCCCTCGCGCCCGAAAGGACATGCATCCAGGGCCACGACATCCTTCCTGGGCAGGATGTCTGCAGCCACGGCCACCCGGTCGGCTGATGCCTACTCGGCCAGCAGTACTTCCTTGAGGCTCATAGATCGGCGTCCGGTGAGGGTCTCGACGTCGTCGGTGACGTGCTCCATCTCGCCGGCTGCGACGGCCGTGTAGGTGGAGACCCAGGCGTCGTACTCCCAGTCGGGCGCCGGCCATTTCCTGCGCGACTCGTAGGCCTCGGGGACGGTCTCATTGTGGAAGGTCACGTGGGTGCCACGGATGGCGGAGATGATGTGCGCGATCTGAGCCATGGTGAGGGCCTCGGGGCCGGTGAGGGTGTAGGTCACGCCAGCGTGGGCGGCCGGGTCGCGCAGCACGGCGGCGGCGCACCTGGCGACGTCCGCCTGGGCGACCACGGCGACGGCGCCGTTGCCCGCGGGCCCGCGGATGACGCCGTCGTCCCCCACCATGCCCTCGAGGAAGTCGGAGTAGAGGCAGTCGCGAAGGAACGTGTAGGCGAGGCCGGCGTCCTTGATGTACTCCTCGGTGGCGAAGTGGTCGCGGGCGAGGGTGAAGGTCGCGTCGGGCTCGGCTCCCATGAAGGACGTGTAGACCACGTGCCGCACCCCGGCCGCGGCGGCTGCATCGATGAAGCTGCGGTGCTCGTCCATACGCGTCTCGCTCTCCCGCCCGGAGACCATGAAGAGCGTCTCGACGCCCTCGAGCGAGCGCTCGCAGAGAGGGCGGTCGCCGTAGTCGGCCGGGCGCACGACGGCGCGTGGCAGCTTGGGTGCCTTCGCTGGGGTTCGCGCGAGCAGAACGAGCGGGAGGTCGTCGGCGGCGAGGAACCGGGCGACCTGCCCGCCGATCGTCCCAGTGACGCCGGTGATGCCGATTGTCATGCTGCGAGCGTACCGGGACGGTGGCAGAGTGAAGCCGAAATCCGCGGTGAAGTCGAAACCCCATATCTCACTCCAACGGGTTTACAGTGTGGCCATGACTGAGCAGCGTGCCACCACCCCCGAACCCGCCGACGACGACGCCGAGTTCCCTGCCGAGCAGGAGGCAGACGGCTCGCGCGACTCCGTCGACGACGCCAACGCCCTCCGCTTCACGGAGGAGGAGCAGCTCATCCAGGCGGAGATCCGCCGACACCGCGAGGAATCGGAGCGGCGGAAGCGGGAGCAGGGGAAGGCTTAGAGTCGCCCTGGTCTTCCTCCGGAGGGCACCGTCCCGAGATCGTCTCAGGGTTTTCCGAGATCTCCCGGACCAGTGAGTAGTCGCAATCGACAGCGGTCTCGGCGTTCAAACGATCCCTTGGGACTGGATTCCTCCCTCTCCGCGGCCAGCGGCTTGGTACCCTGGCGAACTATGGAGTGTGATACGAAGCCGAAGGCTGTTTCCTGGTTTGGTCGGAGCCGAAGAATCATCAATATGGATCCCGTCTATCAGCGAGAAAGCGGCGTCTGGTCAAAGGACCGGAAACAGCTATTCATTGACTCTATCGTTAATGGTTTTGACATCCCCAAGATATACATGCACGTAGTAGACCTTGATGATGCGGGCTTTGAGTTCGCCGTGGTGGACGGAAAACAGCGGATATCCACTCTTCTCCAGTTTCTGGACTCGAATCTCGCACTTGCCGAGGACTTTAAGTATTCGGGCGTAGATTGCGAGGTGCCACCGAAGGCGGGGCAGCTTTTCAAGGATCTTCGCGAGGAGACGCGCGATATCATAAAGGAGATATCTCTGGATGTCACGCTGATTCGAGGTGCAGACGAGGATGACATTGAAGAGCTATTCTCCCGTCTGAATAACGGCGAAAAACTCAATGCCGCGGAAAGCAGGAATGCAATCGGCGGCCCTGTCGCCAAGGCGGTCCGCGATCTGGCGCAGGAACCATTCTTCAAGACAAAGTTGAAGTTCTCGAATCGGCGGTATGCTCACTATGAAGTTTCTTGCAAACTTCTTTACCTCGAAAAGACATTTCTTGAATTTGGAGAAGACAGGACCGCAGACCTAAAGAAGAAGTACCTCGACAAGTTCGTGCGCGACGGGAAGAAGATGCCGGGCGCGGATGCCACAAAGCTTGCCGACCGAGTTGCTGCGCGGTTGAAGGACATCTCGCCGATCTTCGACCAGAATGACATGGAACTCTCGAAGCAGTCCTACCCACAACTAATGTACGTTTTTGCAACTCACGTTTTGGGAAATTATGGTGGGGCAGGCATCAAGGAGATGATGAAGAGATTCCTGGTTGAGTTCCGTCTTGCGAGGAATGAAAATCTCAACCGAGATGAAGAATCGAGGGATTCTGAGCTCACAGAATTCGGTCGTTTAATGCAGCAGGGAACTAACGATTCGGGAAGCATGGAAAAGCGACGAGACATTCTTGTCAAACGCTTTTTGCTCGCGCATCCAGAAGTTGTTCTGAAAGATACAAAGAGAGGCTTTACGACCGAGGAGCGCTGGGTTCTTTGGCAGCGGTCTGATAAGCGTTGTGCCAGCTGCGGTCGTCCACTTCAAACTCTTGAAGAAGTTGACGCGGATCACGTGAAATGGCATTCTCAGGGAGGCCCAACTTCGCTGAGCAACGCTCGTGCGCTGTGTGTCCCCTGCAATAGAGGGCACGGCGGCACCAGTCGCGAGCTCGAGTTGATTGCTCCATGACCACCTGAGCGGCAACCGAAACAGCTTTGGCCTAACCGCTCGAGTATGCCTATTCCGACAAGACGCTCGTCGGCATCTTCCTCGAAGCCCTCTTCCTCGGCCTGCTGACGGACAAGTTTGGCCGCCAGCTCATGTACGCGGTCGACCTCTGGGTGCTCGTGCTCGGCTCGGTGCTCCAGTTCTTCGTCCAGGACTCGATCCTGCTTGTCATCGCCCGGTTCATCATGGGCCTGGCCCATCGGCGCGGACTACCCGATCGCCAACTCCCTCCTGGCCGAATGGCTCCCGCGCAAGCGCCGTGGCCAGATGCTCGGCGTCCTGCAGGTTGGCTGGTTCATCGGTGCCGCGGTCGCGTCGATCGTCGGCTACGCGATGTTCGAGGTCTTCGGCGCAGACTCGTGGCGCTGGATGCTGGTCTCTTCCGCCTTCCTGGGCGTGATCGTGCTCCTGCTCCGCCTCGGCACCCCGGAATCGCCCCGCTGGCTCCTCCACCACTGCCGCGTCAAGGATGCCAAAAGGCCGCCCTCCGCGCTGCCCTAGCAGACCAGCTCAGCGTCGAGCCCGTCGTCTTCCATGCCGACCACAGGGATGAGTCGGAGAAGGGCAAGGTGGACCTCCGGATCTTGCTCCAGCCCATCTGCCTCCGCCGCATCATCTTCTGCGCCGGCTTCTACGTGCTCCAGGTCGGGCCGCTCTTCGCGATCTACACGTTCGGGCCGTCCATCCTCGCCGCGTTCAGGCTCGGCCAGGGCAACGCCTCGAACCTCAGGATCCGTGGCGACGACCTCGTCTTCCTCATCGACTGCCTCCCGGCGCTCACGGTCATCGAGACGTGGGGCCGCAGGCCGCTCATCATCTGGTGCTTCGCGCTCATGTCCATGCCACTGTTCGTCCTGGGCTTCGCGCCGTCCGCACCGGTCGGCGTCATCGTGGCGTGCTTCCTGGCCTACGCGCTCTTCTCCGGTGGCCCGAGCATCCTCGAGTGGGCCTACCCGAGCGAGCTCTTCCCGACTAACGTCCGAGCCTCGGCCGTCGGCATCACCACCGCGGTCTCCCGCATCGGCGCCGTGTCGGGCACGTTCGGCCTGCCGTTCGCACTCACGGGATGGGGGATCGGCCCGACCAAGCTGGTCGCCGCCGTGATCACCTTCGCAGGGTTCCTGCCCTCGCTGTTCCTCGCCGAGGAGACCCGAGGCATGACACTCGCCCAGGCCGGCGGTCAGGCGGCGGACGACGGCGCCACGCCGGCCGACGCGGTCGCCGCCGCCACTGTGGCCGACTGATCTCAGCCGAAACGACAGGCGGGCCCGGACCGAGAGGTGCGGGGCCCGCCGTCATGCGTCGGAGCGTCCGGACAGATTCACGGGGCTCGGGTGCCGGGGCGCGTCGTGTCGGTGATCGGTAACGGCGGAGTAACGCGCTGCCGCGATAATCGCCCTGTGAGTGGAACTGAGAGTTCCATGGGCAGGGAAAGGGTGATCCACTTGCTAAGTGATGCGACGATTCTTCTCTGGGTGGTAATGGCAATCGTCGTCGGTTCCATTGGCTTCCTGATTAGATTTAGATTCGCTCAGCAGAAAAGGTCCAAGGATCCCAAAGCGACGAGTTTGACGAGGCCTCTATTGGCGATGCTTCTTGTCGGCGGCATCCTGATATTTACGGCGGCGTCTATCGAAATAGGCTCGTTCGGTGATCTCCAGAAGCTGCTGGTTGGTGCCATAGTTTCTCTTGCCGGGTCGGCAGTCGCCTACTACTTTGCCTCTTCGGCGGCCGACGAAACGCGGCGAGATATTCTTGGATACAGTTTCGGGCAGCTTGCGGTGCCGAACTTGAAAGGGAAGGCGGTCAGTGAGGTTCAGGCGGTAGTTGCGGGCACTACATTTTCGCTTCAGTTGCCCTCGCCATCACCTGACCCTAACGACATCGTCATCAGCCAAGATCCGCCCCCTGGCCCCGTAGCAGGATCAGCACGTATGATCGTCGTCAAGACGGCCCCCCTGCCATCCATTGCGAAGGTTGACCCGGGCAGTGGTACGAAGGACGGGGGAACAGATATCACAATTACCGGTACCGGATTCAAAGATGCAACTAAGGTCAGTTTTGGAGATGCCACCACGAACATCGTGAGTGCAGGGGACACCCAAGTTACCATAAAGAGTCCGAAGATGCCGGACCCGATAAAGGTAGATGTGACCGTGACGACTCCTGCTGGCACCAGTGCCATAAATGCCGATGCGAAGTACGAATTCACATAACTGGCTCTTCACAATGTGGAGTGTAGCCGTGTCTGAATCCGCCGGTCCCGAGCAGGGACCGGGCGATGTCGTTTGTCGGCTTCCGGAGGCCTAGGGCTGAGTCGCCGAGGTGTTCGAGCCGGCCATAGATGGCCTTGCTTGGCCCGCTGGATATTCCCGGCGGTCCCGGAACGTCCGCGGCCCTGCGCTTGGCTTGGGCTACGTGCGGTCGCCGCAACCGTGCTGACAGACCGGAAACCCCAGACAAAGGCGGGAGAGGACCGGGAAGCAAAGGCGGGAGGAAGACCAGTAACGCGGGGTCCCGGCGTCGAGCGCTTTTGGGTGGGTTGGGGGCGAGCGCTTTTGGGTGGGTTGGGGGCGAGCGAGTTACTGGGCCAAAGCGGCACAGATGTCTGTGCTCTTGCCCGAGGTGCTCACGACGGTGGCATTGCCGCTCTGATCGGTGGTGAAGACAACGCGCCCCACGTACTGAGTGGTCGTCGGGCCAGCGGGATGATCCGTGGGGAAGAGGATGAGGCCGTTGTTGCCGGTGAGCGTCACGGTGCTTGTTCCGTCTGGATTGAGCGTCGTGTGCTGGACGGAGCCGCTGGACTGGATGGCCAGCGACTTCCCCGTGTCCGCGTTGGTGTACGTGAGCGTGTACCCGTCGCCGGCGGTGATAGTGCGGATGACGTTGCCGTTCTTGTCCCTGAATTCCTGGATGTGCGTCTTCGCATCCGTGCCCGAGACCTGCAGATGAAAGGCACACCCGAGGCCGGCCGGCAGATCATAGAAGAGCGCGGACGGAACGGGCGTGGGTGGCGCAGCGGTTGCGGGCGGCACGCCCACGAGCGAGACGACGGCGAGCACCGTGAGCGGGGACATTCGGCGGACTGCGGCGTGGTTCACGGGACCTCCAAGCGGCATGACGTTGCTTCATTCGTGCGCGCGGCCTTCGATGAAGTCCGCGGTGGCTCTCAGGAACTCGGCGGCCGAGACGGCACGGGCGTGGGCCATGTTCGTCTCGGCGTTGAGTACGTTGGCATCGGTGGGGACGCCGCCCGGAAGCGTGATCGCGGCGGGTGCCAGAGTCGCGAGGAACGGTCGGGCGGCGACGACGGGTGCCGCGTCCAGTTCGGGGTTCTGCTTAGGCTGGTCCCTGAACTTCGCCAGCACCTGCTGGAGGAAGTCCTCATTGGTGACTTTGCCGGCGGCGGTGACGATGAGGATGGCGGCCGCGGCCGTGAAGTCCCCGTGCCCGCCCGTCTCGTAGGCGACCTCGCGGGGGCCGCATGCACAGAAGGCGACTTCGCGTATCGACGTGCGGCGGTCGGCCTTCGATGGCGTCCCGCGCTGCGCCCTGTAGGCGGCCACCATGTCCTCGGTGGGGTGCACGAAGCGAGGCCTGCGGCCCTGGTCTGCTACGGGTGCGGCTGAGTCGGCCTCCGGGAACGGGGAGCGGGTCGCCTCCCCGGAGTGGCAGGAGTCGAAGAAGCAGGTGACGTCCACCCCGTCGGGGATGAGGTCGAAGACCGCGCCGAGGTCGTCGTCGATGATGAGATTCCCGGACAGGAAGTCGACCGGGCAGAGCGCCTGCTCGTAGGGCCAGCTCGCGTCGTCGTCGCCGGTCAGGTCCGGGACATAGGTCCCATGGCCCGAGTACTGGATGGCGACGACATCTCCTGACTGGCTCTCGGACACCAGCGCCAGGATCCGCTCGAGAATGTTCTCTCGTGTGGCGTCCTGATCGATGAGCTTCTCGACGTCGAACCCCAGTGTCTCGAATTGGGCTCCCCACGCCTCGGCGTCCGCGACGCAGCCGGACAGGCGCAGGTTGCCCGGGTAGTCGTTGATGCCGATGCAGAGGGCGCGCTTCGGCCTGGTGTCCACCGGCTTGAGAGGCAACGGCTTGGAGTACGACCAGGGGTCGGGGCCGAGGCCTCGATCCGTCGGATAGGGGAACGCCGGAGAGTTACCAGTCACGCGGGTTGCGAGGCTGTTCATGGTGTCCGGATCCTTGTCGAAGTCCCCATGAGAGGTGGCCTGGCTTGCGTCGGCCCCAGTCGTTGCGACGGTCGGAGTCCAGACGACGTCCGCTGGCGAGGCGGGGACGGCCGGGGGACCGAAGAGCGTGCGCAAGTCGCTGTCGGCGCTGATGCTGTCCTGAAGCCCGAGTATTGGGCAGTCCAACTCGGGTTCGAGGGCGTGGCTGATCAGGTACAGCAGGGAAGCGTTGTAGACCTGAAGGCAGTTATCCGCGCGTTCGTGCGCGCGGTCCATCGTGAACATCGACATCCGGTAAATTCGCCCTCCGATTTCCGGAACGATGGTGCTCTTGAACAGGTCTACGCGTTCGGCCGGCGCGAGGAAGATCACGTTGTCGAAGTGGGGGACTCCCACTGCCAACGCTGTGGGCACGAGGTACGAGTGGAAGATGGCGCCTGCACTGTGGCCGATGGCGTTGGTGGCGATTGCGCCGGCGTTGTGCTTGGCGTAGTCCCCCAGCAGGTTCGCGAAATACGCCGCCCCACCCTCGGGCTGTGTCCCGAGTGCCGGCCGCGAGGCGTTCGCGGCGCTGTCCTTCATATTGCCCCAGACGGCGGGACCACCGTCGAAATGCAGGGTCAACTCGATGATGCGGTCTTTGGCGTTGCTGAAGAACCCTCGGGCCCCACGGGTCACCGGCGGCTGGACGAGCGCGCTGAGGCTCTCGGCGAGCCCGGTCTCCCACACGAAATAGACGGGATAGACGCCGTTGGATTTCCACCAGTCGATCTGGTCGTGTGCATTCTTCAGCCCGGCGCCCTCGTCGACGAGCCCGCCGTGGGCCCAGAGGACGACCGGCACCGGGCCTGGGCCATGGTCGGCAACGAACTGTGGAAGGCTCTTGTCCCAGGCCGGGTCGAACATCCGGTCCACGTCGGCCTGCGAGGTGGGCAGCTCGCCATCCGTCGCGAGTCTGCCCTGAGACAGCGTGATCACGTTCGGTCGAATTGATGCGAGCTCTTCCGGCGTGAGCCCTGAACTTCGTGGGGTGGAGGGAGTCGCTGCGGTTACTGACATGTCCTAGCTCCTACGAGACGCGGGTCTTTGACCTCGAGTGTCGGAGTGGTCAGGTACATGATCGAGTGAGAGGCGTTACCGCAGCGTTACCGGTCCGAGGCGGCGCCGGGCAGTAACCAACCGAGCGACAGGCGGGCCTGCACATCAACGGTGCGGGCCCGCCGTCGTGCGTGAAGCTCCGGCTCCCTCAGCCATCCCGGGCCAGGGGCATGAGCGACGGCGGCCGGCTCCTGATACACTCGGGGGTATACGTAATACCCCAGGGGGTATTCGACCGACGATAGAGGAGTTTGCCGATGTGCTACCCAGTGACGTGCAAGACGTGCAAGAAGACGACCTGGTCCGGTTGCGGCCAGCATGTGGATCAGGTGAAGCGCGGTGTCGCGAAGGCTGACTGGTGCAACGGCCAGCACTCCCAGGCGGAAATCGACGCCGCGAAGGGCCCGAGCCTCCTCTCCCGCATCTTCGGCCGCTGAAACCCTGATAAACGGACGACGGCGGGCCGCACCTCGAGCGTGCGCGCCCGCCGTCGTTCCCGCTCACTTCGCCGTCCGGCCGGCCTGAGACACGCGACTTAAGTCCATTCCGGGGGAGTGGATCGCGTCGCTAGGTTGCTGTCATGCACGCTTGTGAACGACGGCACCCCTCAGAACGATGACGTCCCCCGGACCGGACACGGCCGCGAACCACGTGGCCGGGCGGCGCACCCTGCTCAAGGTGTTGGGAGCCGGCGCGGCGGGAGTCGCAGCAGCTCCACTCCTCTCCGCCTGCGTCCCCGCCCGGGACGCAGCCTCGGCAACCCCCACGGCCTCGCTCGCGCCGAGCCCTGCGCGGGAGGTCCCGCCCCTCCTTGACCAGGAGAAGGTCAAGAGCGCCCTGGCGAAGCTGGACGGGATTGTCCAGGATGCGATGAAGAGCACCGGAGTGCCTGGCATCGCCGTGGCGGTCGTCTACCGGGACCAGGTCGCCTACCTCAAGGGCTTCGGCGTGCGCGAGGCAGGCAAGCCCGAGAAGGTGGGCCCGGACACGGTGTTCCAGCTCGCCTCGGTGTCCAAGCCCCTCGCCTCGACCGTCATCGCGGCGGTTGTGGGACGCAAGGCCGTGCAGTGGACCGATC
This sequence comes from Sinomonas sp. P10A9, assembly GCF_041022165.1. Lineage (GTDB taxonomy): Bacteria > Actinomycetota > Actinomycetes > Actinomycetales > Micrococcaceae > Sinomonas > Sinomonas puerhi. Next base: position 3,564,275 of record NZ_CP163302.1, on the reverse strand, counting down.
CGCTCATCAAGCACAACCCGGGATTCGCGCTGAGTGACCCGTTCGTCACCCGGAACGCCACCTTCGAGGACATGCTGTCCCACCGAGGCGGCCTCAGGACCGGGTCCGGCGACCTGCTCGAGGACCTCGGCTTCGACCAGTCCTACATCCTGGCGCACATCGGCCAGCAGCCCCTTGATTCCTTCCGCGCGAGCTACAACTACAGCAACTTCGGCTTCACCGAGGGCGGCGTCGCAGCGGCAGCGGCCATGAAGATGCCGTGGGAGGACCTGGCCGACCAGGTCCTGTTCAAGCCACTGAAGATGAACTCGACCAGCTACCGGCACCGCGACTACCTCAATGCGGCGGACAAGGCGCTCATCCACGTCCGGGATGGGCAGGGCTGGGTGGCCAAGTACGCACGCGACGCCGACGCGGAGGCACCGGCCGGCGGCGCGAGCTCCTCAGTCCGGGACCTCGCCGAGTGGATACGCCTGCAGCTGGCGGCCGGCTCCTACGGCGGCCAGACCGTCGTGGACCCCGAGGCGCTCGCGGCCACCCACGTTCCACAGATCGTGTCCGGGCCACCCTCCGGACCCGCCGCCCGGACCCGCTTCTACGGCATGGGCTGGAACGTCTCCTATGACGACCACGCCCGGGTCCAGCTTGGGCATTCGGGCGCCTTCAACCTCGGCGCAGCGACGGCGGTGGCCCTGCTGCCCGGCGAGCAGCTGGGAATCGTGGTCCTGACGAATGGCCGGCCCGAGGGCATCCCCGAGGCGATCAGCGCGGGCTTCCTCGACGTCGCCCAGAACGGAGACCCCACCGTCGACTGGCTCAGCTTCACGGGAGGCGTCTTCCGGGCGATGGACGAGTCCGAGAAGCCGGCGGTCGACTACTCCAAGCCCCCCGCCCAGAGCGCCCCGGCCCGCGCGAACACTGCCTACACCGGGAGCTACGCCAACCCTTATTACGGCCCAATGGCCGTGGCTGAGGCGGACGGGGAGCTCACCCTGCAGATGGGCCCCTCCGGCAAGCCCACCACGTTCCGGCTCACGCACTTCGACGGAGACACCTTCTCCTTCGAATCGGTGGGCGAGAACGGCAACGGCCTGGCCGGAGCGATCTTTGCCCTCGGGGCCGACGGAGCGGCCTCGAGCGTCAGGCTGGACTTCTACGACAAGACCGGCCTGGGGACGTTCGTCCGGCAGGGCAGCGGGAATCATGGCTGAGAGGGCCGTGTGATGTCCGGGCGCGTGCCCCGACGATGGGCGCACGGATCCGCGGTCCTGGCCGTCGTCGCGCTCCTCACCCTCACCGCGTGCACGCCCCAGCCGACCGCGGACGCCGCCGCGACCACGGGAGGCGCCAGCGCGCCGTCGTCCGTGAACCCCGAACTCGCGGCGAAGGTCCGCGGGATCGTCACCGACACGATGGCCAAGGACCGCCTCAGAGCGGTGATTGTGCGGGTCACGGTGGACGGCCAGGCTGTCATCACCGAGGCGTTCGGTGAGTCCATGCCGGGGGTGCCCGCCACCACGGACATGCACTTCCGCAACGGAGCCGTGGCGATCTCGTACATGTCCACGGCGCTGCTCCAGCTCGTCGACGCGAAGGAGGTCAGCCTCGACGACAAGCTCTCCAAGTGGCTCCCGGAGGTGCCCCACAGCGACAGCGTCACGCTCGGGCAGCTCGCACAGATGACCTCGGGCTACGCCGACTACGTCCAGGACCAAGGCCTCATCGACGCGCTGTACAAGGACCCGTTCCACACGTGGACGCCGGAGGAGCTCGCCTCGATCGGCGCGTCCAAGCCGCTCTTCTACAAGCCCGGGACCAACTGGGACTACGCCCACACCAACTACGTGCTTCTCGGTCTGGCCCTCGAGAAGATCACCGGCATGCGGCTGGATGCGCTCCTGCAGGAGAAGGTGCTCGGGCCCCTCGGGCTCCGAAACACGCGCGATCCCGGCTCTCCAGCGATCCCTGAGCCCGTCCTCCACGCCTACACGTCGGAGCGCCGGGAGCCGCTGAAGATCCCGGCCGCTATCCGGTTCCTGGAGGACTCGACGTACTGGAATCCGTCCTGGACGCTCGCCCGCGGCGCCATCCAGACCACGGACATTGCGGATATGGCCGCGACCGCGGACGCGATCGGCTCGGGCACGCTGCTCTCGCCGGAATCCCATGCACTGCAGGTCAGCCCGAGCCTGCGCGGCAAGGGCAGCAAGATCGACGGGTGCCCCACCTGCGCGCAGCAGAGCGTCGGGTACACCTACGGGCTCGGCGTGGTGATCAGCGGTGACTGGCTCCTGCAGAACCCGATGTTTGCCGGGTACTCCGCGGTGGAGGCCTCGCTCCCATCCCAGAAGATCGCCGTCGCCGTCGCCGCCACCTACAGCGCGGACGCCTTCGACAGCTCGGGGAACACCCCCAACCGGGCGCAGGATCTCTTCCGTCTCATCGGCGCCGCAGCCGCGCCCGACGACGCCCCTCCCGTCCCGCCGTCCTAACGCCGGCCGCTTGGGCCGCCGGCAGCTCCTTGGCCGGCGGGAACCTGCTCCTCGCTCCGGTACATCGCGGCCTCGGCATGGGCGCGGGACCTCCATCTGGTCCACGCGCGGACGGTGGCGACCAGCGCGACGACCGTGACGGCGCCCGCGAGCCACCACCCCACCACGGGAACGGTCGAGAGCAGGACGGCGGCGAGCAGGAAGTACGGCACCGTCCGGAGGCCCTCGCTCACCGCACGGGCAGGCAGGGCCAGCGCGATCGTGAACCACAGGAGCGCCGCGGGCCACGTCGTCGTGGCGTACCAGACCCCGATTACGGCGCTGATCGCGCTCGCGAGCAGGGTGGTCAGCCACCAGTCCCGCCCGGGCCTTGACCGCTCGACGGGCGGGCCCATCGTCCCCTGGGTCACCGCCGACGCGACGTCCGCCGCGATGCGCGCGGCAGGCTTGACGAACAGGCGGTAGCCGAGGCGGAAGAGCACGTCGAGTCCCAGGATCGAAGGTGTGGTGCCGGGGTGGGGCGGTGAACGTCCCCGAGGATGCTATCGGGCCGATCACCTTCGGCCACGCACCGCCACAGCTACGTCCTTAGGTCCCTCGCAGGGCCCGGATCTGCGCCAAGTGGTCGTCCGCAGGACTGGCCGCGCCCGGGCGCCGTCCGTAGGCTAGGCGACAAGCGTTCGGCGAGATGCCGGGCCGCGGAACCCGAGGCGAAGGGGTTTGTCACGATGACGAAGACGCACGTCCACGAGAGCCACACTGTCACCGAGCACGAGCACGGTGACGGCTGCGGACACGAGACGGTAGAGCACGGCAACCACGTCGACTACGTGCACGACGACCACCGGCATGCCCTCCACGTGGACCACTACGACGATCACGAGCACGTCGCAGAGCACAACGTCCACGACCACAGGCACGAGCCCGGCTGCGGCCACGCGGAAATCCAGCACGGCGACCACGTGGACTACCTCCACGGCGGGCACAAGCACGCCGAGCACGAGCACCACTACGACGAGCACTGAGCCCTCCGGAGGTTCGACGTCGCTCAGCCGCCGTGACCAATGAGGTCCCGCTCCCCGGCGGGGACGTCACTGAGGGGATCGTGCGCGTCGGGGGCACCGTGCGCCGGCCGCTCGGCCCGCACTCGCCGCTCGTCCATGCCGTCCTGGGGCACCTTGAGTCCGTCGGGTTCGAGGGTGCCCCGCGGTTCCTCGGCCTCGACGACCGCGGGCGGGAGGTGCTGACCTTCGTCGAGGGCGAGGTCGCCGGCCGCCCGCACCCGGCCTGGCTCGCCGATGATGCACGCCTCGCCTCGGTGGCCCGGCTGCTCCGCGCGTACGACGACGCCGTGGCCGGGTTCGAGCCTCCGGCCCACCTCCTCGACGCGGTCGCCCCGCCCGACCTGCCGGGCATGCCGCCCGAGCCCTCCGTGCCCGACGGGGCCGAGCGGTTCATCGGACACCTGGACGTCACGCCCGAGAACGTCGTGTTCCGCGGCGGCCAGGCCGTGGCCCTCATCGACTTCGACCTCCTCAGGCCCGCCACGCGGGTCGACGAGGTGGTCAACCTGTGCCTGCATTGGGCCCCGCTGTCTCCCGAGCAGGACCGCAGCGATCCGCTCCGGCGAGCGGACGCCGTCGTGCGCACCCGCCTCGTCGCGGATGCCTATGGCCTCGACGACCCCGCCCGCGCCCTGCTGGTGCCCACAGCCATCCGGAGGACCGAGCGGTCCTGGCACCTTATGCGCCACCGCGCCCAGACGCTCGGAGGCGGCTGGGCGCGGATGTGGGCGGACGGCGTGGGGGAGACGATCCTGCGCCGGCTCGAGTGGCTCGAGGCCGAAGGGGACCGGATCACGGTGGGCCTCGGTGTGGGGCGGTGACGCCGGGGCGCACGCCTTCGAAGACCTCTGCGCGTTAACAGGCCCTGACCGGCACAACAGGTGCGCGCGCACACCGGTCATGCCGGTCAGGGCCTGCCATGCGGCGGGCGCCGGTCTCAGCCCGACGGGCACCGGCCGTCAGCGCGAGCCGTCGTGCGGCTCAGACGAGGACAGCGGTCGGCAGCATGAACCCCGTGAAGAAGTCGGCGAGCTCCTGGTGCGCGTCCAGCGGGAGAACCTGTGCCACGTACTGGTCCGGGCGGACCACCACGATGGCGCCGCGGGTGCGGTCGATCCCGCGCTCCTCGAAGATGTCCGATCCGGCGGCGTCCGCGGTGAACATCTTCTCGTAGTCCACGAGCCCGAGCGGGCCCTTGCGCGGCATGAGGAACTCCGGAAGCTTCTCGAGAGCGAGGTCGCGATGGCCCTGCTGGAAGACGGCCCGGACGTCGAACACGGCGTCAGGGTCCGCGCCGTCCGGCGTGAAGCGGCGCACCGGCGAGTTCTCCGACTCGGCGAGGAACCGGCTGAAGGCCGCGATGCCCGACTCGGGGGACTGCGGGTCCCCGGCGCCGGCGAACGCGTAGATGCGCCAGCGGCCGTCCGCCTCGGCCACGTGCCCGAGGCCCACGGGCCTGGCGTCGGCCAGCCGGACCACCGGTGCGGAGTAGAAGCGCTGGCCCACAGGGAAGCCCGTCGCCACAGCCTGGTGCTGGGTGGTGCCGGTGAGCAGAGCGGGCGTGTACTCGGTGGCGAATCCGGCAGTGAACCGGCCCGCCTCGGTGAAGATCTGCTGCTTCTCGGCGGGGTCGACGCCGCCGGCCTCGGCGTGCTCCGGGTCCTTGGGCTTGGCCGCCATCATCGTGGAGAAGCGCAGATCGAAGTCGATGAGCTCCTGAGCAATCGCCTTGCGCTCCCCGGCGTAGGTGTCCAGGAGCGACTCGGGGCTGCGCCCCTCGAGCACGGCCGCGAGCTTCCAGCCCAGGTTGAATCCGTCCTGCATCGAGACGTTCATGCCCTGACCGGCCTTGGCACTGTGGGTGTGGCACGCATCGCCGGCAATGAAGACGCGCGGGGTGCGGGTCCCTCGCTCGGCGTCCAAGACGTCGTCGAACCGGTCCGCGATCCGCTGGCCCACCTCGTAGACCGACCACCAGGCGGTTTCCTTCACCTCGAGCGTGTACGGGTGCAGGATCTTCTGCGCCGCCTCGACGAGGGACTCACGGGTGAAGCGCTTGCGCGCATCGCGGTCGGCGGGATCGAGGTCGCCGAGGTCCACGTAAAACCGCACGAGGTACCCGCCCTCGCGGGGGATGATGAGGATGTTGCCGCCCGAGGGCGACTGGATGACTGACTTCACGCGGACGTCCGGGAAATCGGTGACCGCGAGTACGTCCATGACGCCCCACGCGTGGTTGCGCGCATCGCCGCGCAGCTCGATCCCGAGCGACTTCCGCACGGCCGAGCGTGCGCCGTCGGCACCCACCACGTACTTGGCGCGCACGACGACGGTGCTCGCCTCAGCCGGAACGGCGGCAGCGCCTGCCTCGCCGTCAGCCGCGCGACGCAGGGTGACCTTCACGGGGTAGTCGCCACCGTCGGGGAGGACCTCGACGTCGGTGACTTCGAGGCCGTACTCCGGCTCGAGGCGGGCGGGGGAGTTGCGCATGTGCTCGAGCAGATACTCCTGCATGCGCGCCTGGTTGACAATCACGTGGGGGTACTCGGAGAGGCCCTCGGCCACGTCCTGGACGCGTCCTGTGCGCACAATCCCGCTGCTGTCCGCCGATTCCGGGCCCCAGAACGTGGTCTCGTTGACCCAGTACCCCTCGCGCATGAGCTTCTCCGCGAGGCCGAACGCGTTGAACATCTCCACCGTGCGGCATGCGACGCCGTCCGCCTGGCCGAGCTCGAGCGGTCCGTTGCGGCGCTCGACGACCCGCGTGGTGATTCCGGGGAATTCGGCGAGCTGGGCCGCGAGCACCACACCGGCAGGGCCGGTGCCGACGACGAGGACGTCGACTTCCTGGGGCAGCTCGCCGCTGCCCGAGCGGGGCTCAACGCCCCCCGGGGCCGCGGGGCGGAGGTCGGGGTCTCCGGGGCGGTAACCGTCAAGGTAGAACTGCATGGCTGCTCCTCGTTGCTCGCGTTGATCGCTCGGGTCCGTGGACCCCGGGCTGGATCCCGCGGGCGACATTGCCGGGCGGGACCCCTGTCACCAAGGCTAGTGACACGGCTCACGAAAGTGCTAATAAGTTCTTCTGTGCAGAAAAATCGGAGCCAAGATCGGCAAAGAAGCCCATATCTAGGCCTATCGTCGATCTATGCGTTCTGCTTTGCAGAATACTACTGACCGCGTGAGGGGGTCGGCGGCTCTCTGCCCGGAGGGCCCCAGCTGTCCCTCAACTGCCCCTCAGCTGTCCGTCAGTCGCCCTTCGGGCTGAACGGCTTCGGCACGTACGTGAAGCTCGAGGTCGTGAGGAGCTTGCCGTCGGCGTCGGCCACATCCACCGAGGCGACCACGATCGTCCGCCCCGCCCGCACGAGCCGCGCCGTCGCCACCGCGGGGCCGCTGCGCGAGTTGTCGATGAAGTTCAGGCTCGACTGCACCGCGAGCGGGAAGAGCCCAGGTTCGAGGGCCTGCATCGCGAGGAACGTCCCCGTGACATCCGCGGCGCCGAAGAGCGCCGTGGCTGAGAACATGCCGCCTGCCTGACGCAGGCGCGGGGCGAGGGGGATGCGCATGGCAAGCGTCGCGCCGTCGCACGCGTGCGGCTCGATCCCCAGCGTGTCCGTGATCTCCTCGAAGCCGATGCCCGCGCGGAACGCGTCCCACGCGGTCAGGAATTCTTCGAGGCTGGCGGGCAGGGGCACGCGGGGGTCCTTTCGCTGGGACGGCGGTGGAGTGAGTGGGCGCAGTACGCTTCCACCTCCTGTACCGACGCGGTCGGCCCCGAAGTTACGCGGCCGGTTCATGCCAGCCGGGAGTGCCTTCCCGCAATCCAGCCAGCAACGTTCGGGCCGAGGATCTCCATTCCCGGTCCGGCGAGCAGCGCCCCGTTCCCGAATCCGGGCAGCGGGGGCTCGACGACGATGACCGGCCTCGCGTCGCCACGGGCTGCGAGGAGCCGCCGCACGAGGTCGGGGAGGCGGACGGCCTCGGGGCCCGCGATGGTGACATCCTGGGCCCGCCTGCGGGTGGCCTCGCGGACGAGGACCTCGGCCACGGCGTCGACCGCAATCGGCTGGACGTACCAGTCCTGGGCGGTCACGCGGTCGGGCTCGTAGCTGACGGCGCTCGAGCGCTCGGCGAACTCGAACCATTGCGCCGAGCGGACCACCGACACTTCGAGTCCGCTGTTCCGGACGGTCTCCTCCTGATCGCGCTTGGCCACGTAGTAGCTGAACGTGTCGAAGTCCGGCTTCTCGACATTGGCGATCGAGAGGGCCACAAGCCTGCGCACCTCGGCGTCCACGCACGCGTGCACGAGATTCCGGGCAGAGCGCACGACGGCGTCGAAACGGCTCATGCTCTCATCCGGCGGTGTGGGGCTCGAGGCATCGATGGCGACCTGCACGCCGTCGAGCGCCTCCGCGAGCCCTGCGCCCGTGACGAGATCAACGCCGCTGCTGCGCGACATCACCACGACATCGTGCCCCTGCTCCTGCGCGAGCGCTGCGACCCTCGATCCGGCCGTGCCGGTTCCACCCACAACGGCGATCCTCATGCGCCCAGCCTACGGTGGTAGGGCTGTCCGGTGGTTGAGCGGAGTCGAAACCTGTGTGGTCTGACCGATACCCTCTGACACGTGGCACGAGTGACAGCACCAACAGATGCACCGCCCGCGGGCAGCTCCCAGCACAGCCCCGGGCGGCTTGCGTTCCTGGGCCTGTGCCTCGTGCTCATCGGGGTCAACCTGCGGACCGCCTTCTCGAGCTTCTCGGCGGTGCTGACCGAGATCCGCGCGAGCGGCTCCGTGCCCGACTGGGCCGTCTCCCTGCTCACGACGGCGCCCGTGACACTTCTCGGGATCTTCGCACCGCTCGCACCGGTGCTCGCGCGACGGTTCGGGCCGAAGCGGGTTCTCCTGGGGGCCATGGCCCTCTTGACCGCGGGCCTGTTCGTCCGGCCTTCCGAGTGGGGCGCCGCCGGGCACCTCCCCGGCCTCATCCTCGGCACGGCCCTGTGCGGTGCGGCGATTGCGCTGTGCAATGTGATCCTGCCGAGCGAGGTCAAGCAGGACTTCTCCCACCGGCTCGGCCTCATGGGCGGCCTCTACACCGCGGCGATCGTTGCGTCCGCTGCGCTCGGCGCGGGCATCACCTACCCGCTCTTCCAGGCGACGGGGAGCTGGAGCTCCGCGCTCCTCTCCTGGGCGTTCCCCGCCTTTGCCGTCACGCTCCTGTTCATTCCCGTCGCGGTGCGGGCGCGCCCGGTCCGCCGCAGGGTGGAGGGCGGCGGGACGAACGTGTGGCGGTCCTCCACCGCGTGGCACGTGACCCTGTACATGCTGTTCCAGGCGATGACCTCGTTCAGCGTGTTCGCGTGGCTCGCGCCGATCCTGCGCGAGAGGGGGGTCGACGGGGTGACGGCGGGGCTCATGGTGTCGGCGTCGATCGGGCTCCAGATCCTCGGCTCGCTCTTCGCCCCCACGCTCGCGGCGCGCCTGTGGGACCAGCGCGCCCTCAACGTCACGCTCGCGGTCATGACGTCCCTCGGCTTCGCGCTGAGCGTGCTCGGGCCCCTCGAGCTCATCTGGGTCTGGATCGCGCTCCTGGGCCTCGGTCAGGGGGCCTTGACCGCCGCTGCGCTGACGATGATCATGCTCCGCACCCGCGATTCGCACACGGCCGTGAACCTGTCCGGCATGATGCAGGGCGTCGGATACGGCGTCGGGTCCGTGGGAACGCTCATGGTGGCGCAGATCCACCAGTCGACGGGGAGCTTCGTGCCTGCCGGGTACACCTTCCTCGTCATCGGGGTGGGCGCGTCGGTGTTCGGATACCTCGCCGGGCGGCGGCGCAACGTCGACGCCTGAGGCGGGGCTCGACGGCCGCGCTCGCGGACGGGTGTCTAATATGTCCAGACAAGTGGGCACGCGGGGAGGCATCGGCATGACGATGAGGTACAAGGCCATTGCGGCCGATCTGGCGAGCAAGATCGAACGGGGAGCCTGGAAGGTCGGTGCCTTCCTGCCGGCGGAGCCGGCACTCGCCGCGGAGTACGGCTGCTCGCGCGAGACCGTTCGCTCCGCCCTCGCCCAGCTCGAGGACCAGGGCCTCATTGCCCGCCGCAAGGGCCAGGGGACGCGGGTCCTGCGCACGACGCCGGCCAACGAGTTCCACTCGCGGCTCACCTCGATCGAGGAGCTCGCGCAATACGGCCAGGAGGCCAGGCGGCGCGTCGAGTCGGTGGAGCGGCTACCAGCGCGCGGCGCTGCGGCCGGCTGGTTCGGCGTCAACGAGGAAACGCGCCTCGTGCGCATCGCGACGACGCGCCGCCTGCCCGGGCAGCACTCGGGGGAGTACGGCGCCCCGGTCTCCGCGGCCGACGTCTACCTCCTCGAGTCTGACTTCGACGCCGTCTCCGGTGAGCTGGGAAGCGGCGAACAGCTCATCGCGGACATCGTTGCCGCCCGGACCGGACGGCGGTTGGTGCGCGTCCTCCAGAGCATCCAGGCGATCGAGATCCCGCCGCACACGGCCGCACTCCTCGGCCGCGAGCCCGGGAGCCTCGGCCTGCGCCTGACCCGCCGCTACGTCGACGGGGACGGTGCCGTGTTCGAGGTTGTCGAGAGTGTGCACCCGGGCGAATCGTTCGTCTACGAGTCGGTGCTCGAGCGCGCGGGCTGAGGTTTCGGTCGGAGCTCCGGCCCGCTCCGCTTCGTCCCGCCGCCCGCCCTCGCCGCGCTGAGGCAGCAGAGGCCTTGACACCCGTCTGCGTCATGCCTCACATTTGTCTAGACAGATTAAATGTCTAGACAGGTGAGGCGTCAATGAAGTCGCAAGAACAGCTCATGTCCACGGCCACCGCGCCGCGGCCCAGGAAGGCCTGGTACCGGGGGCTCGGCGCCCAGGTGATGATTGCCATGGTCCTCGGCATCGCCGTCGGATTCGCGTTCCCGGACTTCGCGAAGTCCCTCAAGATCGTCGGTGACCTGTTCCTGGCGCTCATCAAGACCGGCATCGCGCCGCTCGTCTTCCTCACCGTCGTGACGGGCATCCTCCGCCGGGAACCTCAAGCGCGCGAGCCGCATCGGGTTCTCGGCCCTCATCTACTTCGAGATCATCTCGACGCTCGCCCTCGCGATCGGCCTCCTCGCCGGAAACCTGCTCGGCGTCGGCCAAGGCGCAGGCGCGCTGACGTCGTCGTCCGGCAAACCCCCGGCCACGAACGGCGACCACTCGCTCGACGGATTCCTCACGCAGGTCTTCCCCAGCAGCTTCGTCGGGGCGTTCACGTCCACCCAGCTGCTCCAGGTTGTGATCCTCGCGATCATCTTCGGCGCGGGCCTCCTGGCCATCAAGCCGGACGTCCTGGCCAAGATCAGCTCAGGCCTCGACACGATCTCCGAGGCGTTCTTCGGCCTCGTCAACGTGGTCATGAAGCTCGCCCCCATCGGCGCCTTCGGCGCCATCGCCTACTCAGTGGCGTCCAATGGCTCATCGATGCTCGTGGCCCTGGCTGCCCTCGTGGCCGAGTACTGGATCGTCGTCGCGGTGTTCATCACCGTTGTCCTGGGGCTCGTGGCGCTCGCGGCCGGGTTCAATCTGTTCCGCCTGCTCGTCGTCGTGCGCGACGAGATGAGCATGGTGCTCGGCACGGCGTCGTCGGAATCGGCCCTCCCGGGGCTCCTCCGCAAGCTCCCCGCGATGGGCTGCTCGCAGCAGAGCGTGGGCCTCGTCGTCCCGACCGGATACGCGTTCAACCTCGACGGCACGAGCATCTACATGGCCGTGTGCACCCTCTTCCTCGCCAACGCCTACGGTGTGCACATGGGCTGGCCCGAGCAGATCGGGCTCCTGCTCATCATGCTGCTCACCTCCAAGGGCGCAGCGACCGTCTCAGGCGGAACGTACGTCGTCTTCGCCTCGACAGTCGCCGCGACCGGCTACCTCCCGGTCGAGGGCGTCGCGATCCTGTTCGGGGTCTACCGCTTCATGTCCATGGCCACCGCGTTCTGCAACACGTTCGGCAATGTCGTCGCGACCGTCGTGATCTCGCGGCTCACCAAGGAACTCGACCGCGGCCGTTTCGCCTGGGCCCTCGCCAACCCGAGCGAATTCCTCGCCGAGCTCGACGCCTCGCCCTCCGGCCACGATATCGCCGGCCCCCGTAACCCCTCTCCAGTCCAGGCCCCAGCCGTGGCGACGGACGACGCCGCCCGGCCGCCCGCCGTCGTCCGCGCATCCGCCGCCTCGGTCACCGCAGAGAAGTAAAGGAACCACCATGAGCAGCACCGTCTACGACTCCCTCCTGTTCCGCGACATGTTCGGCACCCCCGGCATGCGCGACGTCTTCAGCGATGAGGCCTACGTGCGCCGCATCATTGACACCGAGACGGCGCTCGCCCGGGCCGAGGCCGCCGTCGGGCTGGTCCCGGCCGACGCCGCGGCGCGGATCACCGCGACCGCCTCGTTCGAGGGCCTCGACCAGGAGCGGCTGCGCCGCGAGACGGACATCGTGGGCTACCCGATCCTGCCGATCGTCGAGCAGCTCAGCGAGCAGTGCGGCGACGACGGCGGCTTCATCCACTGGGGCGCCACGACGCAGGACATCATGGACACCGCCACGATGCTCCAGTGCAAGGAGGGCCTGCGGATCGTGGGGGAGCAGCTCGATGCCGTCCGGGCCGCCGTCGCAGGGCTCGCCGAGGCCCACCTCAACACCATCACCGCGGGCCGCACGCACCTCCAGCACGCGCTGCCCGTGACGTTCGGGTTCCGGGCGGCCGTGTGGCTCTCGGCGCTCGACCGCCACTCGGAACGGCTCGCCCAAGTGGCTCAGAGGGCGCTCATGGTCCAGTTCGGCGGGGCGGCGGGGACGCTCGCCTCGCTCGGTACCGGGCCCGAGGGGCTCGAGGTGCGCGCCGGGCTTGCCGCCGAGCTGGGCCTGCGGGATCCGGAGATCACGTGGCACGTGGCGCGCGACGGCGTCACGGAGATCGTCACGCTCCTCGCCTCCGTCGGAGCGTCCCTCGGCAAGATCGCGCTCGACGTCATGCTGATGTGCTCGTCGGAGTTCGGCGAGGCCGCGGAGCCGTTCGTCATGGGCCGCGGCGCGAGCTCGACCATGCCGCAGAAGCGCAACCCGATCTCGTGCGAGCTCATGCTTGCCGCGGCAAAGATGCTGCGTGACAAGTCATCCACGATGCTCGATGCCATGATCCAGGACTTCGAGCGTGCCACGGGCCCGTGGCATCTCGAATGGGCCACCGTGCCCGAGTCGTTCCTGCTCATCTCGAGCTCGCTGCACCAGGCCGAGTTCATGCTCTCGGGCCTCGAGGTCGACGCCGACCGCATGCGCGCCAACACCCGCCTGACCGGCGGCCTCATCGTCGCCGAGGCCGTCATGATGGCCGTCGCGCCCGCGCTCGGACGGCAGCGCGCGCACACCGTGGTGTACGGGGCGTGCAAGGCGGCCATCGAGTCCCGCACGACCCTTGAGGAGCAGCTCCTCGCCGAGCCCATCCTCGTGGAGAAGCTCGGTGCCGCTCGGATCCACGGGCTGTGCGAGCCGTCGGGCTACCTCGGAAGCGCGGGGGAGATGACCAAGCAGGTCCTCGCGGCCCACGGGCGCTGATGTTCGCCTTCCGCCCGACCCCCGCCCGCCCGCCCGCCCGCCCGCCGGGCGGGGGTCGGGCGGGACGTGCCCACGCCAGATCAGTCCCGGCCCCTCGGGACGTAGGTGTTGACGGGCCGCCCGGTGGCGCCATACTCGAGGTGCAGCGCGAGCCGGCCCTTCCGCTCGAGCTCGCTCAGGTAGCGCTGAGACGTCGGACGGGAAATGCCGACGAGGTCCGAGACGTCCTGGGCGCCGAGCGGATGCCCTGCGGCGAGGACGGCGTCGAGCACCTTCTGCATGGTCGGCGGGAGGCGGCGGGGCGCGGTGGGGCCCGTCCCGCCCCACGCCGCGGCGGCGCGCTGCGAGGCGAACAGCGCGTCAACGTCGGTCTGGCCTGTGATCCCGGTGGCGCTGCGTGACTCGGCGTCCGCGCGCCACCGCCGGTACGCCCCGAGCTGCTCGGCGAGCTGCCCGAACCCGAACGGCTTGACGAGGTAGTAGACCGCCCCTCCGCGCATCGCCGCCCGCACGGTGGCGACATCGCGCGCCGCCGTGATGATGACGACATCCACGTCCTCTCCCGCCTCGCGCAACGACGTCAGCAGCGAGATGCCGTCCTCGTCCGGCAGGTACACGTCCAGCAGGAGGAGGTCTGGCCGCTCGCGCGCAATGGCGGCCCGCGCCTCGGCCGCAGTGTGTGCCTCCCCGACGCACTCGTACCCCGGGATCCGCGCCACTTGGGCGGCGTGCAGCCGGGCCACCCGGAAGTCGTCGTCGACCACGAGCACCCTGATCGCCAGACTGCTCACCGTGACTCTCCCTTCGGGATCCAGACCTCGAACCGGCCTCCCGGACCGGCGAACACGTCCATCGTGCCACCCGCACGGCGCACGATCCGCGCCACGAGCGCGAGCCCGATCCCTCGCCGCATCCCGGTGCGCGGCTCCTTCGTCGTGTAGCCGTCGCGCACGACGTCGTCCACCGCCTCCGCGGGCACGCCCGGTCCGCTGTCGGTCACCGCCACGAAGACCCCCGAGGAGTCGTCCAGCGTGAGGGTGACCTCGCGCGGCCCCGGGAGCCCCGCAACGGCGTCGACCGCGTTGTCGAGGAGGTTCCCCACGATCGTCAGTAGGTCCTGCGTGGCGAGGGCCGGCTCGCGCAGGCGGGACTCGTCCGACACCCGCACCAGGACATCCTGCTCCGCGGCCACGGTGATCTTGGCGAGGATGAGCGCCGCGAGCTCGGGGGGCTCGATGCGGCCGCGGAGCCCCTCGCCGAGGGAGCGTGACGTGTCCCCGACCCCCGAGATGAACGCGCGGGCCTGCTCGGCCTCGCCGAGGTCCAGCAGGCCGCCCACGGTGTGCAGCCGGTTCGCGTACTCGTGCTCCTGTGCGCGCAGCGCCTCCATGAGGCCCTCGAGCGAGCGCAGGTCCCGCACGAGCGCCTCCACCTCGGTGCGGTCGCGCAGGGTGACGACGGCGCCCACGCTCCGTCCGCCCACGCTCACGGGCATCCGGTTGGCCACGAGCAGGGCGTCCTCGGTGATGACGGTCTGGTCTGCGCCGGCGTCGCTCCCCGTGAGCACGTCGCGCAGCCGCCCGGGAGGGATGAGCTCCTCGACCGGGCTGCCCAGGACGGTGTGCTCGAGGTGGAGGAGGCGGCGGGCCTCGTTGTTGATCACCGTGACCCGCCCGGCGTCGTCGAGCCCCACCATGCCTTCGCGGATCCCGTGCAGGAGCGCCTCGCGGTCCTGGAGGAGGGAGGCGATCTCGGAGGGTTCGAGGCCGAAGGTGGCCCGCTTGATGCCGCGTGCGAGCAGGAAGGATCCGGCCCCGCCGAGGAGCACGATCAGCACGGAATAGGCAGCGATGGTTCCGACGTCGCGGGTGAACTCGGTGCTGACCGCGGCCTCGAGGATGCCGACCGAGACCTGTCCGATCACCCGGCCGCCCGCGTCCAGGATGGGAGCCTTCGCGTTCGCGGAGTCGCCGAGGCTGCCGCGGTTGATGCCGACATGCGTCTGGCCGTCGAGGACCGCGACGGGTTCCTCGAGCCGCTGCCCGATGAGCGCGGAGGTGGGATGCGAGTAGCGGATGCCGTCCCGGTCGGTCACCACGACGTAGTCCACCTGTGCCCGCGTGCGCACGAGCTCAGCGATCTCCTGGATCCGGCCCGTGGGGTCCTCCGCGGTGACGCCCGCCTCGACCTCGGGCATCTGCGCCACCACCTCTGCGACGCCGAGGGCCCTGAGGCCGTACTGGTCGTCGAGGACCTGTCCGGTCGTGCGGCTCGCCACGAGGCCGCCCAGCGCCACCGTGACCACGAGCAGCCCGAGCGTCCACACGAGGATCTGCGAGGCGAGCGGACGCGCCTGCCACCAGCGGCGCATCTTCTTCATGGCAGTCTCCCGGTCCGGTGAGCAAAAGCTTCAAAACATGAATGAAGGCTAATAACCCTCGCAAGAATCGCAACGGTTCCTGCAGGGGCGTGCCGTTTTCTACGGTAGGGGCATTCGCTGTGATCCAGCTCACTGGGCATGAAGAAAGGATCTACCACAAAACCATGAATGTCATGAAATCCCATCCGCTGCCTGCCGGAGAATCCGCGGGACGGATCGAGATAGCAGGGCTCACAAAACGCTACCTGACACCCAAAGGCGAGACCTTCACAGCCATCCGGGACGTGACCCTCTCGGTGGAACCGGGTCAGTTCTGCTCGATCGTCGGCCCCACCGGCTGCGGCAAGTCGACGACGCTCGCCCAGGTCTCCGGGCTGGAGCGCCCCAGCGAGGGCTACGTCCGGGTGGCCGGTCAGACGGTCGACGGCGTCACGAACGGCGTGAGCTACATGTTCCAGGCGGACGCGCTGTTCCCCTGGAAGAGCGTCCTAGCGAACGTCATGATGGGCCCCATCCTCCTCGGCACACCGAAGCGCGAGGCCACGGAGCTTGCCCGGGACTGGCTGCGCCGTGTGGGCCTCGCCGGTTTCGAGGACCGCTACCCGCACCAGCTCTCGGGCGGCATGCGCAAGCGCGTCGCCATGGCCGCCGCGCTCATCAACAACCCCCGGATCCTGCTCATGGACGAGCCGTTCGGAGCCCTCGACGTGCAGACCAAGGCGATCATGCAGAACGAGCTGCTCAAGCTCTGGGAGGAGCTGCGCCCGTCCGTCCTGTTCATCACCCACGATCTCGACGAGGCCGTGGCGCTCTCCGACCGTGTGGTGATCATGACGAGCAGCCCCGGAACGGTGAAGGACGTCTTCGACATCGATCTGCCCCGGCCTCGGGGCAACGTCCAGGAGATCCGGCACGAGGACCGCTTCCTCGAACTGCAGGGCCGTATCTGGGAGTCGCTCAAGGACGAGGTCACCCGGGCCTACGCCAAGACGGCAGGTGCAGCAGCATGACGACTCAGGTCCACGAGGAGAAAGATGTGAGCACGCAGGAGAAGCGGGAAGCGGCCCCCGTCCCAGGGCCCGTGCCGACGCCCGCGGCCGCCGGCAGGGCAGCCCATCGTCGCCGCACAGCTTTGATCTGGGTCGGAAGGATCGTCCTCGCCGTCATCATCGTCGGCGGGTGGCAGCTGTGCACCAACGTGAAGCCGGACGGCAAGCACCCCTTGGTAGATCCCTTCTTCTTCGGCATGCCGACGCAGATCTGGGATAGCCTCGTCACGCTTTTCACCAACACGGAAGATGCCTCCTTCGGCTCGATCTGGGAGAACATCTGGGTCACCGGCCAAGAGGCGATCTTCGGCTTCCTCCTCGGAACGCTCGTGGGAATCGTGCTCGGTCTGCTTCTCGGCTCGAACAGGTACCTCTCCGCGGTCGTCGGCCCGTACATCCGGATCGTCAACTCGATCCCCCGAATCATCCTCGGCTCGATCTTCATCGTCGCCTTCGGCCTCGGAACCTTCCCGAAGGTCCTGCTCGCGGCCGTGCTGGTCTTCTTCGTGGTCTTCTTCAATGCATTCCAAGGCGTCCGCGAAGTGGACCAGAACCTCGTTGCGAACGTCCGCGTCCTCGGGGCCTCTCCGCTTCAGGTCGCGATCCACGTGACCATCCCGTCCGCCATGACGTGGATCATCGCCAGCCTGCACACGGCTTTCGGCTTCGCGATCATCGGCGCCCTGGTGGCAGAGGTGCTTGGCGCGCAGCAGGGGCTCGGCCTCATCATCAGCCAGGCTCAGGGGAGGTTCGATCCGGACACTGTCTTTGCCTGCATGATCATCATCGCCGTCTTCACCCTCCTGGCCGAATTCCTCATCGGACTTCTCGAGCGCACGCTCCTCAAATGGCGGCCGCCGAACAAGTCTGAAGCCCAAGCCATCTGACCGCAGATATCTGTCCACTCAACAATGCAACTCTCCAATTGATCAACAAGGATGCGTAAAACAATGATGAAGCGCAGTATCTTTGCCGCCGCCGCAGTCACCGTGGCGGCGCTCAGCCTCACCGCGTGCGGCGGCTCCGGCAGTTCCGCCGCCGGCGCCGTAGGCAGCTCAGGGGCCTCCGGCCCGATGCCCACGGTGAAGATGATGATCGGTGGCATCGACAAGCAGATCTACCTCCCCTACAAGCTGGCGGAGCAGCTCGGCTACTACAAGGAGCAGGGCGTCGACATGCAGCTTTCCACCGAGCAGGACGGCGGCGTGGGCGCGGAGGATGCGATGATCTCCGGCCAGGTCGACATGTCGGGAGCGTGGTACAACCACACGTACGACTTCCAGCTCCAGGGCAAGGACATCATCAGCGTCGTCCAGCTCTCCGGCGCTCCCGGCGAGCGCATCATGTGCAACCCGAACGCCAACGTCCACTCGGCTGCCGATATCAAGGGCAAGAACATGGGCGTCACGGACCTCGGTTCGGGCACGGATACGCTCACGCAGTTCATCGCGTCGAAGGCCGGGCTCAAGTCCGGCAAGGACTACAAGACCGTCAAGGCGGGCGCCGGCGCAACGGCGATCGCGGCCATCAAGAACGGTCTTGCGGACTGCGTCATGACCACTCAGCCCACGGTCACTGCGCTCGAGGGCCAGGGCGTCGCCGAGTCGGCGATCGACCTCGCGACGACCGACGGCGTCACGAAGGCCTTGGGTGGCGCGTGGCCGGCCGCGAGCATCATCGCCAAGAAGGAGTGGGTCGACGCCAACAAGGACACCGTCCAGAAGGTCGTCAACGCCATGGTCAAGACGATGCACTGGATCGCCACGCACTCGGCACAGGAGATCGCGGACAAGCTGCCCTCGGACTACACCTCGAACAAGAACATCACGAAGGCGGACTACGTCAAGGCCCTCACGGCGGACAAGGCGCAGTTCCTTCCCGACGGCCTGATGCCGGCGGGCGGTCCGAAGACCATCGCGGACATGTTCACGACCCTCGGCAAGGACGTCTCGAAGATCAAGTACACCGACACCTTCGACAACAGCTTCGCCACCAAGGCGAACGAGACCCTCGGCGAGAAGACCACCACGACACCAGCAGGCGACGCCGGCTGACCCTGCGGCCGAGGGTTGAGCGAAGTCGACCCCCTCACGACGGCGAGCCCGCACCTTCAGCGCGAAGGTGCGGGCCCGCCGTCGTCCGCCCGAGGTCAGCTGGCTCAGTTGCAGCTGACCTTGTTGAACGAGACGACCGCCGGGTCGACGAACGGTATGGCGCCACGGTTCCAGTTCATGTGGGATGCATAGTGCACGCCGAGGCTCGATCCGCTTGCGAGGGTCCCCGTGATGTCGACGGTTCCGGTGACGACGGCCGAGGAAACGTTCGCCGAGATCCCGAACCAGTCGGTCAGATGCCCAGTGAGGATCTGGTCCGGCGACCCCTTGGGAGTGATGCTCCCATCAGGCCAGAAGACCACGTTCTGCGGCGAGTACAGAGTGAGTGTCCCTGTGCCCGTGAAGGTGCTCGTCGTCCAGAAATCCTGGGCCTTGTCGACGTTCACGTGGGCCACCCCGTTTCCGGAGAAGTCCAGAAAGCCTATGTCGTTGATGAACCAGTCCGGGCACGTCGAGCTGTTCGTGGGTGTGCCGACGGGCGTCGTCGCCCCCTGCTGGCTCGAGAAATGCACGGTCTGCGAGCACGGGCCTTGCTGGGTGACGCCGCACGTGATCGTGGGAGGGGAGTCGGCCCATCCGGCCGCAGAGCCGAGCGCTGTTGCTGCGGCGACGGCGACTGCTGCGGCAAGGAGCCTGAGGGTGTGCTTGTGCTTCATGGGAGTGCCTTCAATCTGTAGATGGCTCTCACCGACGGCCCGCCCACCCAGCATGCAGGTCGCTGGAAAGCCGCCCGCTTGTGCAGCGGACGTGACGCCTCGAGGATAGGACCCCCCGGGGTGGCCTTCAAGCCCCGCCATCAACCTCTGTCGATGCTGCCCATGTCCCCGTAGCGCGGGCCCGCGACGGCGTCCTGCGGCACGGCCTCGGCGAGGGCCCGGACCTCGTCGTCGGTGAGGACGATGTCCCGCGCCGCGGCGTTCTCCTCGAGGTAGGCCACGCGCTTGGTGCCGGGGATCGGGACCACGTCCTCGCCTTGGGCGAGGACCCATGCGAGGGCGATCTGGCCCGGCGTCACGCCCTTGGCAGCGGCGAGGGCCTCGACGTTCTCGACCAGCCGGAGGTTGGTCGCGAGGGCGTCGCCCTGGAACCGTGGGAAGTAGGGGTGGCTGCGCGCATCGCCTTCCTGCGCGACGGACTCCGCGGTGAGCTTCCCGGTGAGGATGCCGCGGCCCAAGGGGGAGTAGGGCACGAGGCCGATCCCGAGCTCGCGGAGGGTCGGAAGGATCTCGTCCTCGAGGTCCCGAGTGAAGAGCGAGTACTCGGTCTCGAGGGCCGTGATCGGGTGGACGGCATGGGCGCGGCGGATGGTCCCGGCGGCGGCCTCCGAGAGCCCGAGGTGGCGGACCTTGCCCGCCGTCACGAGCTCCGCCATCGCGCCGACGGTGTCCTCGATGGGGACCTTCGGGTCCACGCGGTGCTGGTAGTAGAGGTCGATGTAGTCCACGCCGAGCCGCTGGAGCGACGCGTCGCACGCGGAATGCACGTATTCGGGGGCGCCGCTGATGCCGAGGCGCTCGCCGTTCTCGCCGCGCACATTCCCGAACTTCGTCGCGAGCTGCACCTCGTCGCGGCGCCCGGCGATCGCCCGGCCCACGAGCTTCTCGTTCGTGAACGGGCCGTACATGTCCGCGGTGTCGAGGAACGTGATGCCGAGGTCGAGGGCGCGGTGGATCGTGGCGAGGCCCGCGGCCTCGTCCGGCGCGCCGTAGAACTCGGACATGCCCATGCAGCCGAGGCCCATGGAGGAGACAGTCAGGGGAGAGGCCGTGCCGAGGGTTCTGGTCTGTTCAGTCATGGTTCCACTCAACTGCTTAGAGCGCGCTCTAAGTCAAGGCCCTTCGCCGCGGAGGCGGCCGGGCGCATGTGCCGTATCCCCTAGTCCCGCGGATCGTTTCCGATTGACGTCCCCGGTGGCATCGGTGCGCCGAACACGGGGCCAGCGACCGGGCGCTTGGCGTGCGGCTCTTCTGCGGGGATTCGTGCTGTGAGGCGTCGCAGGGCCCACGGGACCAGGTACTCGCGGGCCCAGACGATGTCATCTGCCTTTGCCTCACGCCAGCTGCGCGGGGGCAGCTCCTTGGGCGACATTGGTTCCAGGGTGTGGGGGACGTTGAGGGTCTCGAGCACCATGATGGCGATGGTGTGCTGGCCCAGCGGAGAGAAGTGCAGACGGTCCGGATCCCACATGAGCGGGTGGGTGAGCTCGCGCAGCGCCCAGAGGTCGGCGACTACCGCATCGTGGCGCCCCGCGATAGTGCGCAGGTTCTCGTTGAAGATGGCCAGCTTGCTGCGAACCCGCCCCAGCACGGGCGTCGCGCCCCAATCCGGGCCGACGAACAGCACAATCGTCGCCCCAGTCGACCCCAGCAGTCCCACCGCGGCGTCCATCCGTTCGGCGAGCTTGTCGGGATCGCTCCTGTGGAAGATCAGATCGTTGCCGCCTGCGTTGAGAGTGATCAGATCCGGTCGCAGTGCCAGGGCCGGGGCCACCTGCTCGTCCAGGATCTGGGGGAGCAGCCGGCTCCGGACTGCTAGGTTCGCATACGCGAAATCCTCGTGTCCGGCGCTGAGCTCTTCCGCGACCCGATCCGCCCATCCCCGTAGGCCGCCCGGGCTGCGGGGTTCTGGGTCACCAACCCCTTCGGTGAACGAATCCCCCAGGGCCACATAACGAGTCCATGGGTGCAGGCGGGCGCCGAAGCCCACCGAGACTCCCTGCCCCGGACCGTCGGCGCTGGGAGCATTCATCTCCCCATACTGCCCCTTCGAACGGCTTAAGAGAACGGACGGCGTCTCCGCCTCCAGTGGCGACCGTGGGGACTGGGACCGGCGTCTGGCCGCAGACGGGCCCTAGCACCCGACGCTGTTGCGGTAGCCGTCGATCTTGGCCTCGATCGCGCGGAGGTTGTCCCGGACCTCCTCAAGCTGGGCCAGCACGCGTTCGCGATGCTCCGCGAGCAGCTGGAGGCGTTCGCCCTCGGTGCTCTTCCCAGCGCGCACGAGCGCCGCGTACCGGCGAATCTCCCGCACAGGCATGCCGGTGGCGCGGAGCCGGGCGACCATGATGATCCCAGTGACGTCCTGGTCGGAGTACTCGCGGCGTCCCGACGACGTGCGCGGCACGTCGTGGAGCATGAGCCCGTCCCGCTCGTAGTAGCGGAGGGTGTGGGCGCTGAGGCCCGTCTGCTCGGATACTTCCGCGATGCTGAGGCCCATCTGTCCATTTGAAACCCTGGGTCGGGCGAGGCGCAACGCGACGGTCGCGCAGCGCGGTCACGCATCGAGGCCCGCGGAGCCGAGTCCAACGGCCCTTCGTCCGCACGCGGGCTGACGGACTCACGTGCAACCTCCCCTGTCACTATCTGGCGGGGATCTACGCGTAACTCACAGTTCGCTGACAGCAGGGTCGGACTTCAACGCTTTGTGGTGGGGCTCTGTAGTCGCTGGGTGTCGCAACCCCGGTAGCATGCAGCTTCAACTCGTCTTGCATGGCATCCGTTTCGAGACACCGAGGTTTTGAGACACCAACTCGGAGAAGGAATTCGCCGCGTAAAGGGGGATCGATAAGCTCACAGTGGCCAGGTAATGCTAGCCGAGCATCTCGAGATATTGGGGGCGGCATTTCATCGCGTGGATGAGTTCTTCGCTTCCGTCGTCCCAGACCAGCACCACGAGCTCCAGCGGCCGGCCGCCTGTAGGGCAGGGCGGGGACCAGCGCACGACGGCGGCGCGTCACCGCGCGCTGGCCCGTTTGCTCTCGTGGCGGCTCGACGCAGCGAGGGGGACGCGCCAGCGGAGCCGGAGGGCGAGGACGCGGAAGGCGAAGACCGCGACCGCGACCAGGAAGCCTGCGGTGGTGGACATCGCGCCGAGCCATGAGAGCAGTGCGACGAGGCCTGCGCCGAACATGGCCGGTACGGCGTAGATGTCGTGCCGGTCGAACAGGCCGGGGCGCACGTTCGCGACGGTGTCCCGCATGAGGCCACCCCCGATCGCTGTGACAGTGCCCAGGACCGCCGCAGAGACCGGATTGATCCCCGCCCCCAGCGCCGTGAGTGTGCCCGTGACGCAGAACAGGGCGAGGCCGCCGGCATCGAAGAAGAGGACTGTGCGTCGGAGCTTCTGCACGGCCGGCATCAGGAAGTAGACGACGATCGCGGCGACCACGGGCGGCGCGAGGTAGATGGGCTGCGCGAGCGAGTTGGGGATGCGGTTGAGCACCAGATCGCGTATCACTCCGCCGCCGATCCCCGTGAGCGCTCCCAGCAGCACCGACCCGACGATGTCGTAGCCCTTCTGGGCGGCCATCATGCACCCGGAGACGGCGAAGAAGAAGACGCCCAGAAGATCGACGGCCAGTGCCCATTCGGCGGGATTCATGGCACCAGCCTAGGAGAGAACGTTCAGCGGCCGCTCGGCAGTGGATCGCGTGCCATCGCCGCGCGGAGAATGTCCAGAGCATTCTCGCGCATGACGGCGTCGGCCTCGTCGGAGTTGAGCCCGCCGACCCCCGTGAGCCACACCTTGGACTCGATGCCGGCCACTGCACGGAGTCGGACCGCGAGGGCATGGCGGTCAAGATGCGGGTGCGTCTCGGCGAGGGGTGCGAGAGCCTCCTCGTACCAGCGCACGGCCCGACCGCCGCGGAGGCTGGGCTGCTGGGCCCCGGGGGCGATGGATGCCTTCAGTGCGGCCCGCAGCTGGGGATCCCACCTGCGCATGAAGGCGAAGTGTGCGTCGAGCGTGCGGGCCATCCTTTCGACGACATCCGACGGCGGGTGCTCGCCCAGGAGCGACCGCTCGCCGGTCTGAGGCATCGCCGCATTGAGCAGGGACTCCTTGTCGGGGAAGTAGCGGTATGCCGTGGTACGTGAGATCCCGGCGGCTTCGGCGACGTCGGATACCGAGGGGTCTTCCCCGCGTGCCATGAGGTCACGCACTGCATCGATCAGCGCGTCCCGAGTCCTTGACTTCTGCCGCGTCCGGCCGGTGTCCGCGTAATGGTTGTTGTCGGGAGGGGCCATGCGCTTTATGCTACTCGCATACCGTTATGGGACGACAGTCCCATAAGTCCCAGTCTCGACCATTCCGAAGGAGATGTCCCATGTCAGATCCCATCGAGGTCAGCCCGAACCTCTACCGCGTCGTCTTCGAGAACGACCGCGTCCGCGTTCTCGAGTATGTCGACCAGCCCGGCGATTCGACGGGCACCCACTCGCACCCGGACAGCGTCATGATCACGCTGTCGAGCTTCACGAGACGCCTGTCCTCGGGTGGCCGTGAGGTCGAGGTCGAGATGCCGCAGTTCCAGGCGCGCTGGCTCGACGCCCAAGAGCATTCCGGCACGAATATCGGCGCTACCACGACGCACAACATCTTCGTCGAGCTCAAGGAGGTCCGGACCGATGCCGCCGCGACCGCTCCAGCCCGGCTTGGCCCGAGTAAGTCCTGACCCCCTGCGGACTTAGGTCGCCGGCCCGTGCACCCGGACGGCTCTCCTTGGCAGAATGGCTGCATGCGCACCTTTGGGGTGGAGGAAGAGCTGCTGATCGTGGACCCGGACACGGGCGACCCGCTCGCGCTCGTCGACAGGGTTCTCGCCGTCATGGGCCGGCCACGCGACGTCGAACGCGAGTTCAAGCTCGAGCAGGTGGAGATCCAGACGCAGCCGTGCATCACCCACGAGGAACTCCTCGGCCAGCTCTACCACGGGCGGCGTGCGCTGGACCGCGCCGCCCGGCAGGTGGGTGCGAGGATCGCGGCCCTCGGCACGTCTCCGTTTCGCGCTGCGACCCACGTGAGCCCGGGGGAGCGGTTCGCCGCGATGGTCGAGGAGTTCCGCCTCACCTCGCAGCAGCAGCTCACGTGCGGCCTGCACGTGCATGTCTCCATCGATTCCCCAGACGAGGGCGTCGCGATCCTGGACCGCATCCGAGAATGGCTCCCGCTGCTCGTTGCCCTGAGCGCCAACTCGCCGTTCTGGCACGGCTCGAACACCGGTTACGCGAGCTTCCGGACCCAGGTGTGGAACCGCTGGCCCACGGCCGGTCCCCAGCAGCTGTTCGGGTCGGCTCAGGCCTACGAGCGACTCGTGGCCGCCATGGTCGGCACGGGCGCGATCCTCGACGAGGGGATGGTGTACTTCGACGCGCGGCTCTCGCGCCGCCATCCCACCGTTGAAGTGCGGGCACAGGACGTGTGCCTCAATGCCGCGGACGCGGCCCTCATCGCCGTCCTCGTTCGCGGTCTGGTCGAGACAGCCGCGCGTGACGCCTCCGACGGCCGACCGCCCCTCGGGACGCAAGTGGCGCTCCTGCGCCTCGCCTCGTGGCGCGCGAGCCGGTCCGGGCTCAACGGGGTCCTCGTCCACCCGCTCGAAGCCCGACCCGTTCCCGCAGCGGACGCGATGGGCGCGCTCCTCGAGCATCTTGGACCCGTGCTGCGGGAGAGCGGAGAGCTGGCGCCGGCCGAGCGCGCCGTCCACGGACTGCTGGCAGGCGGCTCGGGGGAGCGGGCCCAGCGCGAAGCGGCGTCCGACGGCGACGGGCTGGCCGACGTCGTGCGCGCCGCCGTCGAGGCGACCCAGCAGCGTGACGGCGGGTGGGACGACGGCGCGTAGCCCGCGGACTCCGCGCGCCCGTTCCCTTGAGGGTCATGTCCCTGGGTTGAGGGGTCATGTCCCTGGGTTGAGGGGTCATGTCCCTGGGTTGAGGGGTCATGTCCCTGGGTTGAGGGGTCATGTCCCTGGGTTGCGGGGTCAGGTCCCTGGGTTGCGGGGTCAGATCGCTAGGACGGCGGCGGCCGGCGCCGAGCCGACTTGATCTCGCCCCGGCGCTTCTTCGACTCGAGGCGGCGCATCTGCGATCCGCGGGTGGGACGCGTCGCGCGCCGCGCGGGCCCCGCCGGCAGGATGGCCTCGGACAGCAGATCGATGAGTCGCTCACGGGCCGCTTCCCGGTTCCGCAACTGCGACCGTTCGCCGGACGCGACGATGCTCAGCCGCCCGCCCACGAGACGCCCGGCCAGCCTCTTGAGGATGCGCTCGCGCTGAGCGTCGGAGAAAGCCGTGCTCGAGCCGGGGTCGAAGAGCAGCTCGACCCGGCTGTCGGTGGTGTTGACCCCCTGACCGCCTGGCCCGCTCGAACGGCTGAACCGCTCCACGAGCTCGCTGGCGGGGATCACTAGGCCGTGCCGCGCGCCGGGCTGCGGCGGCAGTCGGAGGTCTCGGCCCGGCGTGTCCATAGGCTCATTCTCCCGCACGGAGGCCGCGGCGTCTGAGCCGTGCTTGACGCGGGGTCCCCTTCGTCAAATATCCTATAGGAAAGATGACAAGGGAATCCTTCCCTGGAACCGTGGCTCAATGACGAGGAGAACCAGATGACCCGGCTGTGGAATGATCCGGCATCGTTCGCGGATGACATGGTGGAGGGCTTCGTTCGCGCCAACGGCCGATGGGTCCGCAGGGTATCCGGCGGCGTCTCCCGCTCAACGCGCTCGCCCGAGCCGGAGGTCGCGGTGGTGATCGGCGGCGGATCAGGCCATTACCCGGCCTTCGGCGGCCTCGTCGGTCCGGGCCTGGCCCACGGCGCGGCGATGGGGAACCTCTTCGCCTCGCCGTCGGCCCATCAGGTCGAGTCTGTGATCCGCTCGAGCGAGCAGGGTCGCGGGGTACTCCTGAGCTTCGGCAACTACGCGGGCGACGTTCTGCATTTCGGGGCGGCGCAGGAGGCCCTGCGTCAGGATGGCGTCGACTGCAGGACCGTCGTCGTGACCGACGACATCTTCAGCGCGCCGCAGTCTCAGAAGGCCAGGCGCCGCGGCATTGCCGGGGATCTGACCGTGTTCAAGGCCGCTGGCGCCGCGGCGGCGGCCGGGTCCGGCATCGACGACGTCGAAAGGGCCGCGGTCCTTGCGAACGCGCGGACCCGCTCGATGGGCGTTGCCTTCACCGGCTGCACGCTGCCGGGGGCGGAGGAGCCGCTCTTCACGGTCCCCGAGGGGAAGATGGCGGTGGGCCTGGGCATCCACGGCGAGCCCGGAATCGACATCACGGACATCCCGAGCGCCGACGGGCTCGCCGAGCTGTTCGTCGACCGACTCCTCGATGCCGCCGAGGTCCCCGAGGGGGCCACCATCAAGGGCGGCCGCGTGGTTCCGATCCTCAACGGCCTCGGATCGGTGAAGAATGAGGAACTGTACGTTGTCTACGCGCGCATCGCAGACCTCCTCACGGAGGCCGGGCTGACCCTTGTCGACCCGCGGGTCGGGGAATTCTGCACGAGCTTCGACATGGCCGGAGTCTCGTTGACCCTCCTGTGGCTCGACGAGGAGCTGGAACGCCTGTGGCTCGCACCCGCGGATACCCCGGCGTTCGCGGCGGGCTCCGTTGACTCCTCGGCGCTCGAGGCAGTCACGATGGACGGCGGGTACGGCGGGGACGGCGAGTGGGGAGAGGAAGCCGAGCTGCCGGCGTCGTCTGAGGAGTCCCGGAAGGCCGCGGGCGTCATCAGCCAGGCGCTCGCCGTCATGCGCGACGCGATCGACGCCCAAGCGGCCGAGCTGGGGCGGATCGACGCGATTGCCGGCGACGGGGACCACGGTATCGGGATGCAGCGCGGCACCGTTGCCGCTGCCGAGGCCGCGATGGCCCTCGGCGGGCAGGGCGCGGGAGCCGAAAGCCTCCTCACCCGATGTGGAGACGCCTGGTCCGACCGCGCCGGCGGCACCTCCGGCGCACTCTGGGGCCTGATCCTGAAGACCGTCGGCTCTCACCTGGGCGACACCAGCCCCGCGACGGCAGCGACCCTCGCAGCCGGCATCTCGGCGGCCAAGACCGCAGTCATGGACTATGGCAAGGCGAAGGTCGGCGACAAGACCATGGTCGATGCACTCGTCCCGTTCGCCGACACGCTCGCTGCGCGGGTGACTGCGGGCGAGAGCCTCGCGGAGGCCTGGCGGAAGGCCGCCTCGGCGGCGGCCACGGCGGCGGAGGCGACCGCGGATCTCATGCCCGGCATGGGTCGGGCCCGCTCGCACGGCGCGAAGTCCCTCGGCACTCCGGACCCCGGCGCCGTCTCCCTTGCCCTCATCGCCGAGCGCATCCACACCGTCATTGCCGCTTCAGTGACACCAATCCCATCTATCTGAAGGAGAACCCATGCCTGCATGGCGCATCGTCGTCGGCTCGGACGACGCCGGCTTCGACTACAAGGAAGCCATCAAGAAAGACCTTGAGGCGAGCGATCTCGTGACGTCCCTCGCAGACGTCGGCGTGGCTGCCGACGGCGGCACCAACTATCCGACGATCGCCACCACCGCAGCCGAGATGGTGGCCCGCGGCGAGGCGGACCGTGCGATCCTCTTCTGCGGCACGGGGCTCGGGGTGGCTGTCGCTGCCAACAAGGTCAGGGGAATCCGCGCCGTGACTGCCCATGACAGCTTCTCGGTGGAGCGCAGCATCCTGTCCAACAACGCCCAGGTCCTGTGCATGGGCCAGCGCGTCATCGGCATCGAGCAGGCCCGGCGCAACGTGCGGGAATGGCTCACCTACGTGTTCGACGAGACGAGCGCGTCCAATGACAAGGTCCGCGAGATCTGCAGTTACGAAGGCATCTGAGCATGGCGGCTTTCCCGCCGGTGCTCATCGGCGCGAGCACCAAGATGTACTTCAGCCATGAGTCCACCGTGCACTGGTGCCGTGCCGTCGCGGCGATCGCCCGGAGCCATCCCGCAACTCGGGACGGACTTGCGGGGCTCTTCGTGGTGCCCGGATACCTCTCGATCGCGGCGGCGCGCGAGGCGCTCGGCGGCCTTGCGATGGTGGGCGGCCAGGACCTCGCCACCGAGGACTTCGGCCCGTTCACCGGGGAGGTCAGCGGGGCGCAGCTCGCTGAGGCAGGCTGTGACCTCGTGGAGGTTGGCCACGCCGAGCGGCGGCGCCTCTTCGGGGAGGACGAGGCTGTGGTCAGGACCAAGACCGAAGCGGCCCTGCGCAATGGCCTGATCCCGCTCGTGTGCATCGGCGAGCCCGACCGGTGCGACCCGGCGGACGCGGCGACTGAGTGCATCCGGCAGATCGATGACGCCCTCGCGGGAGCCGGTGCGGCCGGCCTGTCCGGCAAGGCTATCGTCGCGTACGAACCGCAGTGGGCCATCGGAGCCCCGGAACCGGCCGAGCCGGCATACATCCGCGCGGTGTGCGGCCCGCTGCGGGAGCACGTCCGCGCCCTTGAGGGCCACGAAGGCTCCGCCGTGATCTACGGCGGCAGCGCCGGCCCCGGGCTCCTGACCCAGATCGCCGATGCGGTGGACGGCCTGTTCCTGGGCAGGTTCGCCCATGATCCGGCCGCCGTCGAGGCGATCCTCACCGAGGTTTCGGCCCTCGTCGGCCAGACCCCGGCTGATAGGATCAGGGGCGCAGGAGGAGCCCATGTCTGAGACCGTCTACCCTCTGGCCGGGGCTGCCGCTCTGGAGCGGAGGGGCCTGCGCGACCGCGTCTACGATCTTGTCCTCGACATGCTCATGACGGCAGACATCGCGCCGGGCACGCGGCTGTCCATCGACGCCATTGCCCGAGACCTCAAGGTCTCCCCGACTCCGGTCCGCGAGGCACTCGTACAGCTCGAGAGGACGGGTCTCGTGACCCGTGAGGCGCTCAAGGGCTATCGCGTTGCGCCGCCTCTGGCGGCCGGGCAGCTCGAGGCCCTCTTCGACGCGCGCCTCGTCCTGGAAGGCGGGGCCACCGAACTTGCGGCACGCCACGCTGAGGAGCTGGTGCCGCGGCTAGAACAGGCGCTCACGGAGCACCGCGCCATCTCGCGGATCGTGCACAAGAGCGTTGCCCACGGTGAGAAGCTGTCCGTCGGCCTCATCCGCGAGTACTTCGCGATCGACTGGAACTTCCACCACCTCATCTTCGAGGGCACGCACAATCCGTTCCTCCTCGACATGTCCGAGGCGATCTCTACCCGCGTGCACCGGATGCGACAGACGGTCAAGTCCGGAGTCAGCGATGCAGATGACGCCGTGGTGGAGCACTCCGCGATCCTCGATGCCTTCCGCGGCGGGAGTGCCGAAGAGGCCGCCGCCGCGATGCGAGCCCACATCGACAGGGTGCGGGAACGGGCTCGCCTGGACGTCGCCTCGCAGTGAACTGAGCTGAACTGACACCCGCACGACGTCGGCCGGTCACCCTCGCGGGGTGACCGGCCGACGTCGTCTGCAGGACGCTGTCAGTGCGCGAGCGCCTCCTGCTCGAGGAGCTCATCCGACTTCGCACCCTTGAAGAACTTGGTGGCGAAGACCATCCCGGCCGCGACGAACGCGAACACGCCCAGCGACACGACGCCCCAGACCCCCGAGCTCGTCGGAACCGCTGCATTGATGCCCGTGCGCATGAGCGGGGCCACGAATCCTCCGAGGTTGCCGAGCGAGTTGATGAGGCCGATGCCCGCAGCAGCGGCGGTGCCGGTGAGGAAGGCTGTCGGGTAGGCCCACGTGATCGGGCCGACCGAGAGGAAGCTCGCCACCGCGAGGGTGATGAACACGATGCCCAGGAATGGCTGGCCGTTGGCGCCGGCCCAGCCCGAGGCGAGGATGAACACACCAGTGCCGATGTAGAGCAGCGAGCCCCAGTTGCGACGACGCGTGAGAGTGTGAGCGGCCTTGCCGAGGAAGTAGCAGGCGAAGAGGCCCACGAGCCAAGGGATGGCAGAGACCAGGCCGACCTCCCAGCCGACCTTCTTGCCGAGCAGCCCGGCCACCTGCTGGGGAAGGTAGAACGTGGTGCCGTAGACCGCGATCTGCAGGGCGAAGTAGATGACCGTGAAGTACCAGACCTTCCAGTTGGCCATGGCGCGCCAGATCCCGTTCGGGCCGTCCTGGGTGCGGACATGGTCCTCGAGCGCCATGGCGTCCGAGAGCGCGGACTTCTCGCTGTCGTTGAGGAACTTTGCCTTGGCCGGGCTGTTCGTGAGGAAGAACAGCGCGGCGATGCCGGCCACGATCGCGAGCACACCTTCCCCGAAGAACATGACCTGCCAGCCCCGGGCGAATCCGAGGGAGTCGCCGAAGCTGATGAGGCCGCCGGACAGCGGAGCACCGATCATCTGCGAGAACGGCTGCGCGAGGTAGAAGATCGCGAACATCTGCACGCGGACCTTGTTCGGGAACCACTCCGAAAGGAACATGATCACGCCGGGGAAGAGGCCGGCCTCGGTCACGCCGAGGAGGAACCGGAGCGCCGTGAACATGGTGTCGTTCGTGGTGAATGCGAAGGCCGCAGCGACGATGCCCCACGTGATCGCGATGCGTGCGAGCCAGAAACGGGCGCCGAAGCGCTTGAGGAGCAGGTTGCTCGGCACCTCGAAGAGCGCATAGCCGATGAAGAAGATCCCGGCGCCGAGGGCGAACGCGCCGTCGCTCACTCCGCGGTCCACCCTGAGGGCGGCTTCCGCGAAGCCCACGTTCGTGCGGTCGAGGAAGGCAACGAAGTAGAGGATGACCAGCATCGGCATGAGGTGCCGCGCGGCCTTCGAGATGGCGGACTTGAGGGTGGTCTCCTGCGCCGACGGCGCAAGGGTTCTCTGATCGGGTGAGGACACGTCAGCTCTCCTTTGAGTTGAACTGCTGAGTTGAACTGCTGAGTTGAACGGTTGGGTGCGGGTGATGCGGTGGGACGGTGCGACGGCGGGCCGGGATTCAGCGGCCCTGGACGATCGTGAAGACGCCGATGGCGGTGAACACGATGCCTATCGCGAGGAAGGCGATCCGTGATTTGGACCAGGTTCCGAGGAGGGATTTCATGGGGTCCTCTCAGTGCATGTAGAGGCCGCCGTCGACGTTCAGGGTCTGGCCCGTCACGAAGCCGGCATCCTCGCTGATGAGATAGGCGATCGCCGCGGCGATGTCCAGCGGCGTGCCGATGCGCGGCAGCACGCCGTCGGCCGCCATCTTCTCCTTGCGCTCGTCCGTGAGCGTCCCGCCCATGATGTCCGTGTCGATCGGCCCGGGGGAAATGACGTTGACGGTGATGCCGGCATGGCCGAGCTCACGGGCCACGCTGCGTGAGAAGCCGATGACTCCGGCCTTCGCGGCCGAGTAGACCGTCTTGCTGAACGTCCCGCCGCCACGCTGCGCGGAGACGGAGGAGAGGTTCACCACGCGGCCCACACCGTGGGTGACCATCGATTCGACGGCGCGCCGCGTCGCATAGTGCACACCGTTCATGTTGATTCCCATGACCCTGTTCCACTCCTCGGGGGTCACCTCGAGGTAGGACACGGCGGAGGAGACGCCCGCGAGGTTCACGAGTGCCACGATCTGGGGGAGCGCGCCCTCGAGCTCGTCGAAGGCGGCCCGCACCTGGGCCTCGTCCGAGACGTCGGCGCCGGCTCCCGCGGCGACGACGCCGTGTTCGAGGGCGATCTCCTCGGCAACCCTCTTCGCGGCGTCGGCGTCGACGTCGATGATGCCGATGTTCCAGCCGAGCTCGGCGAGGTAGTGCGCCGACGCGCGACCGATGCCGCGCGGCGATGCTGCGCCGGTCAGGATGACCGTGCGGGATGTGGGGAAGGCAGTCATGGTGTTTCTCCTTGTCGGGGTTAGTTGGCGCCGTGCGCGGAAGCCGCCGCGATGGGCGCCGGGCCGAGCTCGTCCATGAGCTTCTTGATGGCCGCATACGCCTTGTTGCGGTACGCGACGAGTTCAGGGGTGCGCTCGGCGGGGACGTCGAGATAGCCGGCTCCGGACTTCGTGCCGAACTTGCCGGCGTCCACGAGGTCCTGGAGCGATGCGGGCGTCGCGAAGCGCTCGGGCCAGCGGCTCTGCAGGGACTCGTAGCAGAAGGAGTACACGTCCAGGCCAGCCATGTCCGCGATGGCGAAGGGCCCGAACACCGGCAGGCGGAAGCCGAAGGTCGTCCGGACGATCGTGTCGATGTCCTCCGGGGTGGCGATGCCCTCCTCGACGATCTGCGTCGCCTCGTGGAACAGCGCGTACTGGAGCCGGTTGAGCACGAAGCCGGTCGCGTCCTTGACCCGTGCGGTCTCCTTGCCCGTGGAGGCCACGAGGTCCTCGACCAGGGGCAGCACGGATGGGTCGGTCCCGGGATGCGGGATGAGCTCGACGCCCGGGATGAACGGGGCCGGGTTGGAGAAGTGCACGCCGAGGAAGCGCTCCGGGTTGGTCACGGCCTCGGCGAGGGACGCGATGAGGATCGTCGAGGTGTTGGAGCCGATGACGGCGTCGGGCCGGGCCGCGGCGGAGATGCGGCGCAGCGTCTCGTGCTTGACCTCGATCTTCTCGGGCACGGCCTCCTCGATGAAGTCGGCTCCTGCCACAGCGTCCTCGATGGACGGCGCGGGCGAGAGATGCGCCTCGAGGCGTTCCACAGCGTCCTCCGGGAAGAGCCCGTCGGCCACGAACTGGCGGGCCTCCTCGAGGAGGCGCTCGAAGTTCTTGGCTGCGATCTCCTCGGAGACGTCCGCGATCCGGACGGTGGCTCCGCCCAGGGCAAGGACCTGGGCGATGCCGCCGCCCATGTAGCCGGAGCCTACGACGGCGACGGTGAGTTCAGACATGGTTTCCCCCTAGCCCTTGGGCAGCAGAGTGCGGATGTACTTCTGGTTGGTGGCGCAGACGCCGAGGCTGTCGCCCCCGTAGTGCTCGGCCAGGATGATCCCGTCGAAGCCGGTGGCGATCGCGTCCCGGAACACCTCGCGGTAGTTGATGAGGCCGGTCTCCATCGTCGAGGGCACGGAGGTGGCCCAGCTGCCGTCCGCGGCCTCGTCGCGCGAGTAGTTCTTCACGTGCCAGTAGTTGGCGTAGGGAAGCGTCTTGGCGAAGAGGTCCCGCCAGTCCTCGATGGGGCGGTGCAGCCGGATGAGGTTCGCGATGTCGGGGTTGAGGCCTACGTTGTCGAGGCCCACCTCCTCGACGAAGCGGACGGCACTGTCTCCGGTGCCGAGGTAGGTGTCCTCGTACATCTCGAGCGAGACGCGCAGGCCCAGGTCGGCGGCGTGCTTGCCGAGCTCGCGGATGCGCCCGACGGCGGTGTCCCACACGTCGCGATCATCGGGGTCCTGAGGGCCTTGGGCCGTCCAGAACCACAGGGCATTGCGCTGGGCCGCGCTGAAGGGCTGGTGGAGCCCCGTGGAGAAGACCTGCATGCCCCACTCGGCTGCGGCGTCGATCGTGCGGTGGGCGTACTCGAGGTTGCGGTCCTCGTGGCCCGGCATGATCACGCTCTGGCGCTGGAGGTGCACGGACGGGATGCCGACCCCGTGGGACCTGGCGATCGAGAGGAACTCGTCGCGGCGCGAGGGCTCGAGGTCGGCGGGGCGCACGTGGCTGTCGGCGAGCTCCGCAAGGGTGAAGCCGACGTCGGCGATCTGGGCGAACATGTCATCCCAGACCTCAGCGGGTGCATCGTGCAGCGCCAGCCCGTTGCGGTCCACGGCTCGGAATCCGTGGAGGCATGTAGCGATGGGCCACGATTCGGCGGTGAACGCTGGTTCGGTCGACATGGTGCTCCGTTGCAGATGTTGGGGGTCGAAGGGGGTAGACAACTGCCGCGTGATGCGGCTCACGAAAAGATCCTATAGGAAATATGAGGTCTGTCAACGGGATTGGCAGCCCCCGCCGACGCCCTCCGGAAGGGCTAGGCGGTCCTCCGGGCGGGCGCCACGACCTTGATGACTGCGGAGTCGTCCGCGGCAGCGAGGCCCTGGGCCTGACCGAGGAGGTAGAGCTGCTCGGCGGCGGCTGCGACCGGGGCGGCGAGGCCCGCCGAGCGTGCGGCCTTGCCCACGATCCCCATGTCCTTGACGAAGATGTCGAGCCTTGAGAGCACCTCGGCACCGCTCTCGGTGTAGGCCTCGAGAATGCGCGGGCCGCGGTTGGAGAGCATGAAGGAACCGGCGGCGCCTGCCTCGAGGGCCGCGAGCGTCTTGGCCTGGTCCAGGCCGAGCGCGTCGGCGAGGGCGAGTGCCTCGGCTGCGGCGGCGATGTGTACCCCGCACAGGAGCTGGTTGACCGTCTTGAGGGCCTGCCCGTCGCCAGGCCTGTCACCGACCACGGTCAGCGTCGAGGCGAGCAGCGCCAGAACGGGGTGTGCCTTCTCGTAGTCCGACGGCGTCGCGCCGACGACGATGAGGAGGTCGCCCTCGCCGGCCCGCACGGGACCGCCGGAGAGCGGTGCGTCGACGAGGCCCACGCCGAGCGCGGCCAGACGCGCGACTGTGCCGGGGATGGCGTCGGTGCCGACCGTGCTCGTGAGGATCACGACGGCGCCGGGCTTGAGCGAGGCGGCAACGCCGTCCTCGCCGAAGAGGACCTCGTCGAGCTGCTCGCCATTGCGCACGGCGAGCAGGAGCGCGTCGGCGCCCTCAGCGGCTTCCTTGGCCGTGCCGAACGTCTCGATGCCCGCGGCGGCGGCGAGCCCGAGGCGGACCGGGGCGATGTCGAAGCCGTGGACCGTCAGGCCGGTCGCAAGCCGCGTGGCCATGGGCAGGCCCATGGCACCGAGGCCGAGGACGGCAACGGTCTCGGTGGTGGCCGGGTGGTCGCGGTCAGATGTGGTCGGGGTGGTGTCGAGCATGGTGGTCCTCCTGTGGACTCTGGGCCTGAGGGGCTGCGGAAGGGGTCAGAAGGCGCTGAGGGTCTTGGTGACCTGGGCGAGCGACTCGTCGTCGCCGACGTTCCCGGCGAACACGACGTAGGGGATGCCGCGGGCGGGACCGCTCACGGGTTCCCACAAGGAGACGATGCCCGGGAGCATCGGACCGCGCACGATCGCGTGGCGGATCTCGAGTCCGTGGGCCGCGACGTCGGACGAGGTGATGCCGCCCTTGGCGATCACGAAGCGCGGGGGCGTTGCCTTGAGCGTGCGGTTCACAACGCTCACGACGGCGGCACTCACCGTCCGCGCGATCTGCAGGCTCTCGGCGGGGTTGCCCGTCTTCACGAGCGCGCGGGACGTGTGGATGATGACATCCCCGGAGGCCAGGGAGTCGATGACGGCGGCCACCGTCGCGTCGAGGTGGAAAGGAGCGGTTCC
The DNA here is from genome assembly GCF_041022165.1 of Sinomonas sp. P10A9. Classification (GTDB taxonomy): domain Bacteria; phylum Actinomycetota; class Actinomycetes; order Actinomycetales; family Micrococcaceae; genus Sinomonas; species Sinomonas puerhi. The sequence goes on along the minus strand of NZ_CP163302.1, from coordinate 3,528,495 downwards.
CGGGTCGAGGAGCCGGTTGACGTCGATCTCGATCGTCCGTGCAGACGCATGCCCTTCCCTCAGTCTCGCAAGCTGACGGGTCGTGAGGCCCACATGCGAGCCGACGACGATGAGGCCCCCGGGCGCGAGGTCGGTGCGTGCACCGCCGGGAACGCGGCCGTAGACCTCCTCCGCTGTGAGGGGCTCACGGACGTCCTGGCCGATGCGGCCGCGGACGAAGGGCGGCCCCACCCTGTAGAGGAGGTGCTTCCCCCGCCCCTCAGCCTCTTCGAGCCCGAGGGCGAGGGCCCGGAGGTCGTTCTCGCCCGTGGTGTCCACGACGATCGGGGTCGAGTCTGCCGCGGGGCCGATGGCGTCGGCGATGGCGCCCGCGCCCGCGCGGATGGTGGCGAGGTCGAGCACGATCACGTCGCCGGCGGACCGGCGTCCTGAGGTCTTCTCCTCGACGTACGCGGGCAGGTAGGAGCTTGAGAAGCCGAACGTCGCATCCTTGGCGAACTCGGTTTCGCTCACCGGGGTGAGTGACGCCTCGGGCGAGCCGGCGGGGCCACCGCCGCCACCCGCCGTCGTGCGCACGTAGTGGTGGCCGCCGATCGTGACGCGGCCGGCGTCGGGGAAGGCCGGGACGATGACGACGCCGTCGACCGCTGCGCCGCCGTGCGCGGCGATGGCCTCTGCGAGGACGTCCGTCTCGAGGGGGAAGTGTCCGCGGAGGGTCGAGTCGCTCCGGCTGACGAAGGCGAGCCGGATGCCTTCCTCCTGCGCGGCGCGGCTTGCCGCCACGACAACCTGACGGTTGCGCTGCGCTGCCTCGCTGGGGTCGAGGCTGCGCGTGTTCGTCAGGACGTACACGGCGGCCGGGCGGGCGCCGTCGATGCGGCAGCCGAACGCCCAGCGGAAGTCTTCAGTCTCCCAAGCGGTGAGGACGGGCAGGTCGGCGACCGACTGGGTGCCGGTGGGGTCGTCGTCGAGGACGACGAGGACACGGCCGGATAGGGCAACCCGTTCAGCGACCTCGTGCGCGGCGATGTCCCGCTCTGCGGGGTAGCTGGCGAGGGCCTCGGCTTCGAGGAGCATGCGAACACTTCCTTGTGTGAATCACGAATGTAAGATGTCAGACATCTGATGTGAGTATGCCGGGCGGACCTCTCCAACGCAAGAGGGGCCCGTTCGTAGACTTGGCGGTAATCTGTCGCGAGCCGCGACAACCTGACGGTGTGGAAGATAGGGGCCCAGTGGCGCGGAGATCACTCGTCGTCGAAGTCGCGGACGAACTCCTCGACCGAATCATTGCCGGCGAGTTCGCGCCCGGCGATCCAGTACCGGGCGAGCTCGACCTGGCCGAACGGCACGAGGTCAGCCGCATGACGGTCCGCGAGGCCATCAAGACCCTGACAGCGCAGAACATCCTGCGCGTCGAGCGGGGCAGGGGGACCTTCGTCAACCCGATCAACCACTGGAGCTCGCTCCACGCCGTTCTGCGCGCCACCAACGAGGGCGCGGACGCCCGGAACTCCGCGGTGCAGCTCATCGAACTGCGCCGCATGCTCGAGACCGGCGCCTCCGAGCTGGCCGCGGCGCGCATCACGGATGAGGAGCTCTCGGAGCTGGGCGTGATCGTCGACGAGATGCGGGACGCCCACGCGGCCGGGGACGTCGGTCGATTCGTCGAGGCGGACCTTGCCTTCCACGACGTGGTGCTCCGCGCGTCCGGAAACCCGTTCGTCGCGGTCCTTCTCGAGCCGCTGAGCCAAGTCCTCGCCGAGCGCCGCTCCGAGACGTCTGCCGTTCCCGAGATTCAGGAGCACGCGATCGAGATGCACGCGGCTATCTGCGCTGCTCTGAAAAGCCGAGACTCAGAAGCCGCACGCACCGCGATGGACGCCCACATGCAGCAGACCCTCGATGACCTCAGGAGGTACATTCTGGCGCAGTAGCCGAGTCCGGCGGAGTGGCGGGATCGAAACCGGGGTTTCTGCTGCGCTCAGCGGCCGCGCAGCAGTCGCCTGAGCATCGTCCGGTACAGGACGGGGACCACGGCAGAGGCGGCCCACGCCACAGGCCGCGCGAACCGGCCGAGACCGAAGTCCTGCACCCAACGGACGGTCGACCCGCCGTCGTGCGCAGTGACCGTGACGTCGATCGAGCCGAGGACGAGGCGCCCGCTCTTGACGATCCGCGCCCGGCCCGGGGAGACGCCCGTGGGCGGGGAGATGCTCTCGACGGTCATGACGTCGTTGAACCCCACGCGCCCGAGCATCGTGCACGCGGTGAAGAGGTGGCCCGGGTGCAGCTCGTCCGCGCTGGCGAGCCCCTGGGTGATGTGGGTGAACGGGATGAGGCGGTCGTGGGCGCGCAGGTCAAGGACGCGCGCCCACGCCTCGGAGGCCGGAAGGGGCGTCCCGAGCGTCAGCTCGAAGCGCCGCAGCCGCGGTGCCATCGGGTTCCAGTGGCTACTCGGTGTCGGCCTGCCACAGGTCCGGGCCGAAGACCTCGTACTGGATCTTCCGGGCCGGAACGCCGAGGCCGAGGAGCCGCTCGCGCACCGCCTGCATGAAGGGCAGGGGTCCGCACAGGTAGTAGGTCGCATCCGCGGGGAGCTCAACGGCGCTCACGTCCATGAAGCCCTCGTGCTCGTTGGCACCGAGCTCGCCCGGCTGCTCGTACCACGCGTGCAGGCTCGCGTTCGGCAGGGACTCGAGGTCCTTCGTGACCTGGTCGCGGAGCACGAAGCTCTCCGGAGAGGTTCCGGCGTGGAGGAACAGGACCTCGCGCTGGGAGCCCTGCGCAGCGAGGTGGTTGACCATGCCCGCGTACGGCGTCACGCCGATTCCGGCGCTCGCGAACACGAGCGGCCCGTCGCCGGGCTCGAGGACCACGTCGCCGAATGGGGCGGACAGGGTGATCTCGTCGCCGACCTGGAGCGAGTCGAGGACGAGGGTCGATACCTCTCCGTCGGGACGCCCGGCGTCGTGCACGCGCTTGACGGCGAACGTGCGGTGGTGGCCGTCGTCGGCGCGGGTGAGGCTGTACTGGCGCGGCTGCCGCAGGCCGTCCGCGGTCGGCATCTGGAGGGTCACGTACTGGCCAGGCTGGGAGGGGTACACGTCCCGCTCGTCGGTCCGCTCGACGACGAGCGAGACGACGTCGTCCGTCTCGGGCCGCTTCTCCACGACGCGCCACGTGCGCCATACGTTCGCCGGCTCGCCTCCGAAGTCGGCGTACAGGCCGCGCTCGAGGTTGATGAGGGTGTTGGCCATGAGCCAGTAGACCTCGTCCCACGCGGCGGCCACCTCGGGGGTGACGGCCTCGCCCAGCACGTCGACGATGGCCCAGAACAGGTGCTCGTGGACCACGTCGTACTGCGCGGGGGTCACGGCGAGCGCAGCGTGCTTGTGGCTGATGCGGGACAGGAGGTGCTCGGGCGCCTTGTCGGGGTGCTCGAGGAGCATCGTGGCGTACGCCGCGATGGAGCCTGCGAGCGCCTGCTGCTGGTGGCCGTCGGCCTGGTTCCCGCGGTTGAAGACCCCGTCGAAGAGCTCCGGGTGGGCCTCGAAGAGGTGATCGTAGAAGCGCTGGGCGATGGTCTTGATGTGCTCGCCGACGACGGGGAGCGTCGCCTCGATCACCGGGGCAGAGCTTGACGAGAGCATGGGGTCTCCTTGGGGACTGACGACGGCGGTGGGTTGGCTGGACCTACTTGCTGGACTTGGGGACGTCCCCGAGCTTGTTGACCTGCTCGGCGAGGGCGTCGATGACGGCGCGCAGCTGGACCTGTGCAACCTTCGTGTAGGTGCGGACGTATTCGATCTCGTCGATCGGCGTCGTGTACTCCGGCCCGGTGCTGTTGGCCGCGACGACCTGGCTGCCGGTGCGGCTGCCTCCGGACTCCTCGGCGCGGCGCAGGATCTCGCTGTACTGGGTCCTCGCGCTCGCGACGAGGTCCTTGGAGTACTGCTCGGCCTCGGCGACGAACTTCTCGGCGAGGACCTGCGCCTGGCTGATGATCTTGACCATCTCGTCCTGGGCGTTGGCCCCGCGCGCCTCGATCTGGACGCGGTCGGCCTCCATCTGGTCGGCGACGGAACTCAGGAAGTAGTGGACGGCTCCCGTATCGTAGCCCTGGCCGACTTGCTCGAACGTGGCGTGGCGGACTTCGGAGGGGCTGATCCGGCCGCCGTGGGGGGAAGTGCTCATCGTGTCCCTTCTAGCTGGTCTTCCCCGGTGGGGGAAGAGTTGTCCTCGACTCCGGTGTAGTCCTCGTAGCGAATGTCGCTGCGGGGAACCCCGACAGCGGCGAGTTCGCTGACGGTGTGGCGCACCATCGGCGTTGAACCGCACACGAGGACCAGTCGCCCCAACGACGAGCTGTGCGCGGCTGCGGCAGAGCCCACATATCCCGTGAGTCCCGGGAAGGTGGGGTCATCGGAGACCACAGGGTGGAACGAGAACCAGTGCTCGCGTGCCGCGAGGTCAGTGAGCCGTGGCTGGTCGTAGAGGTTCCACGGCACGCGGGCGCCATGGAAGAGGTCCACGCGGGGGCCCCATCCGGTCTCGCGCCATTGGGCCGCGACCTGGTCCAGCACGGCGGACAGCGGTGCGAGGCCGGTCCCCCCGCCGATGAGGAGCAGGTCGCGCTGGCCGTCGACGGCGAGCTGGTCGCCGATCGGGGCGCCCACCCTGATGGTGTCCCCCGCGTTGGTCCTGCGCACGGCAGCCGTGCTGAAGAGGCCTCCCGGGATGAGCTGGACGTGGAACTGCACGATGCCGTCCGGGCGGGGCGCGTTCGCGGGGCTCAGGTACCGCCACGTGCGGGGGAGCGCGGGCACTTCAACCGCGACGGCCTGGCCCGGCTCATACGTGAAATCGTGCGGCATGCGGACCTCGAGCACGGCCACGTCGAGGCTGCGGCGGTCCACGGAGAGGACCTCGCCGTCCCACCACGCGGGGGAGTCGTCCGCGGCGTCCTCCGCGGCCACCACCATGACCTTCGCGATGAGGCCGTACGCCTCGGACCAGCTGCGCGCGACCTCATCCGTCCACTCGGAACCGAGATAGCGCTGGAGGGTCGCCAGGAACGAGGCGCCCACCATCGAGTAGTGCGCTGGCACCACCGAGAAGCGCCGGTGGTCGCGTCCGAGCTGGCCGATGAAGCCGCCCACGGTGTCGATCTGGTCGGCGTGGCTGATGATGTGGCCGAGCGCGGAGAACAGCTTGTCGCGCTGCGCGCCCATGGCCACAGGGAACATGTCGCGTACTTCTGGATGGGTCGCGAAGAGGTGCGAGTAGAAGTACAGGGGCACCTCGTCACCGAGGGCTGCCGCCATTGCCCACGTCCGCTTCAGTGCGTTGGAGTCCACGCAGCCGTCCCTCCTGCGCATTCTGCGCATGTGTGCCGTTCGTCGGGCAAAGGATGTTGGCGTCGTCGACCGCCCCCAACGGCAGCACGCCTGCTCGCAGCAACCTACACGGTTCTCACGGGCCGATCCAGCCGAGTGATGACGGGCGTTTTGTCAACCCCCCTTGGGGGCATTGACGGGCAGCGCGAGGTCACCGCAGCGCCTTCTCGAGGTCGCCGATGAGGTCGCCGATGTCCTCGAGGCCCACGGACAGGCGCAGGACGCCGTCGCCGAGGCCAATCGCGGCACGGCCCTCGGGCCCCATGGCACGGTGCGTCGTGGTGGCGGGATGCGTGATGAGGGACTTCGCGTCGCCGAGGTTGTTCGAGATGTCGATGATCTTCAGGCCATTGAGGAGCCGGAACGCGGCCTCCTTGCCCTGACCGTCCGGTGCGGCGAGCTCGAACGTGAGGACCGTCCCGCCAGCGCTCATCTGCTTGCGGGCCAGCTCGTACTGCGGGTGGGAGGGCAGGTGCGGGTACTTGACCCAGCTGACCTCGGGCTGCGCCTCGAGCCACTCGGCGATTGCGAGCGCGTTCACGGACGAGTGCCGCACGCGCAGCCCCATCGTCTCGAGGCCTTTCGTGAGGACCCAGGCGTTGAAGGCGGACAGTGCCGGGCCAGTGTGGCGCATGAGGTTCTTGACGGGCCCGTCGATGAACTCCTTGGTGCCCAGCACGGCCCCGCCGAGGACGCGTCCCTGGCCGTCGATGTGCTTGGTCCCGGAATACACGACGACGTCCGCCCCGAAGTCGAGGCAGCGCTGGAGGAGCGGGGTCGCGAAGACGTTGTCGACGACGACCTGCGCGCCGGCCGCATGGGCGAGGTCGGCCACGGCGGCGATGTCCACGAGCTCCTGCATCGGGTTCGAGGGCGATTCGAAGAACACGGCAGTGGTGGGCACGGAGAGTGCCTCGCGCCACTGGTCCAGGTCCGGGCCGTCCACGAAGACCGTCTCGACGCCCCAGCGGGGGAGGATCTCGTTGAGGATCACGAAGCACGAGCCGAACAGGCTCCGGGCCGCGACGACCCGGTCTCCGGCGGCGAGGAGCGCCGCGAGGGCGGTGAACACCGCGGACATGCCGGACGCCGTCGCGAAGCACGCCTCCGTGCCCTCGAGCAGCCGGAGCCGCTCCTGGAACATGGCCACGGACGGGTTGCCGTAGCGCGAGTACACGAAGCGCTCGTCCTCGCCGGTGAAGGCCCGCTCTGCCGCCTCGGCGGATTCGTAGACGAAACCCGAGTTGAGGAACAGCGCCTCTGAGGTTTCCTGGAATTCGGTTCGCAGGAGTCCGCCGCGCACGGCTTGGGTGTCCTGGCTCCAGTCGCCTGATATTCCGTTGTTGATGTCAAAGCTCACGAAAGTTACTTAGTCCTGTCCCAGATTGGTCGGCAGCCCGCGGTTCTTCCAGCCGTTGACGGTCCTCTGGCCGTCCGGGCCGGGCACTCCCTCGAAGCCCTCGAGCACGTTGTATGCGGTGAAGCCGAGGTTCGCGGCCACCGAGGCGGCTGCCGCAGAGCGGGCTCCCGAGCGGCAGAGGAAGAGCAGCTCGGTGGCCTTGTCGTCCGGCCCCTGGAGCTCGAGCTCCATCACGAAATCGGGGTTCGGGATCCCGCCCTCGAAGGACCACGGGATGAACAGCGGATCATTGTCGGTGCCCTTGGTGTCGGGGATGCCGATGTGCGCCCACTCCTCCTCGGTGCGCACGTCCACGAGCACGGCGTCGCCGCCCTCGAGCTTCGCCCATGCCTCGTGGGGCGTGAGGTCTCCCGCGTAGCTCATGCGTGCCCCTCGCCCTCGTACTCGAGCGAATCGACGGCGGAGGCGACGGCGGCGTCGGCCCTTGCCACGGCGTGGGGGAGAATTATCGCCTGGGCGACGATCACGTCGATGCCGTTGAATGTCGCGGCAGGGCTCCCGTGCAGCACGTAGCCGTCGGCGAGGGCCTTGGAGATGCGGGCACAGAATTCGCGGGTGTCGGGGCCGGTCAGGAGCCGGTAGGCCAGCTTCTCCTCGGCGGGGTCGCCTGGGGCCGCGGGATCGTTGAGCGGCGTCGTCGCGGCGGCCGGCTCAGAATGCTCAGTCGCGGTGTCGGACATGGCAGGGCTCCTTCGTAGCTTGCGTATCGAGAAACGAATGCCGAGTACTCACCTGAGGCACCCCGCCACATGGAGGGTTGCCGGCCAGCAAGTCAGGGCTTGGCGCTGGCGCTCGTTACTCTTCGATTGAACGTAGCACGCGGCGCTGGGGCGGACCACGGATCGGCGGTAACTATTGGCAACACACGGATTCGTGCTCCGCTCGCTTCCGGAGGTTCCCACGCGGTCCGCGAGTGGGTAGTGTGCGGCAGGTGGACGAGAACTACGAAGTCATCGTGGTCGGCGGAGGGTTTGCCGGGGTCGCAGCAGCCCGCACTCTCGGGCGCAAGGGCGTGCGGGTCCTCCTGATCGACAAGAACCCCTACCATCAGTTCCAGCCGCTCCTCTACCAGGTCGCGACCGTGCAGCTGGGTGTTTCCGAGGTGGCCCGCTCGCTGCGGGACATCTTCCGGGGGCAGCCCAACGTCCGCGTGGTCGTCGCGGAGGTGACCGGTGTCGACGTCGGGGCCAAGCGCGTCACGACGTCCGACGGGAAGTCGTACGAGGGCCGGTTCCTCATCCTCGCCTCGGGTGCGGAGGCCAACTTCTTCAACACCCCCGGCGCGGAGGTCACCTACCCGCTCTACTCGGTCGACGACGCCGTGAGCCTGGGTGGGACCCTCTCCAACGTCCTCGAGACGGCCGACCGGGCCGACGACGGCACGGAGATCCACTTCGTGGTGATCGGCGCCGGGCCGACCGGCGTCGAGACGGCCGGCGCCCTCGCCGAGACCGTCAAGTACGTGCTGAGCGACTACTTCTCACCGCGGCTTGCCAGCCGCTGCCACGTGCACCTCGTGGACATGGTGCCCAACGTGCTCAACGTCTTCTCGGACAAGTCCAAGGAATACGCAGGACGGCGGCTGGCCGCCATGGGCGTCCAGCTCCACCTCGGGACGCCGGTCGCGGAGATCGCCCGGGACAAAGTCCTGCTCAAGGACGGGACCGAGATCCCGGCCAGCCTCGTGGTGTGGGCCGGCGGGCTCAAGGCGGGGCCGGTGGTGGCCGGTTCCGGCCTGCCCCAGGGCCGCGGCGGCCGCATCGACGTCAACCCGGACCTCACGGCTCCGGGGGTCGAGGGGGTCTACGTGCTCGGAGACGCAGCCAACATGACCGACGCGAAGGGCAACCAGCTGCCCCAGCTCGGCTCGTGCGCCCTGCAGGCGGGGACGTGGGCGGCGAAGAACATCCTCGCCGACAGGGACGGCGGCCACCGGGCCCCGTTCGCCTACGTGGACAAGGGCTACATGGCCATGGTGGGCCGCGGCTCCGCCGTCGCCGAGGTCGGTCCGGGCCCGAAGCGCGTGCTGCTCAACGGCCCGCTCGCGTTCCTCGCGTGGCTCGGGGTCCACGTTGTGCTGCTCTCCGGGACCCTGCAGAAGATCCGCGCCGTCGCGACCTGGCCGAGCGACTACATCACGCACCGGCGCTCCTTCGTGGTGCTGAGCCGCCCGGACTCGTCCCACACCCCGTAGGAACCGCGTAGACGGACGGATCCCGCGGTGTGCCTACGCGGCCAACGCGGCCAGAAGCGCGTCGATCTGGCCGGACGCCTCCTTCATGCCCTCCTCCATGCCCATGCCGAGCATGCGTTCGAGCTGGTCGGCGCTGCGGAATCTGGACACCGTCGTCATGCGTGTGCCGGTCGGCGTGTCCTCGAGCGTCATGACCATGGTGGTCGTGTCGAGAGGGTCCACGGGGGAGCCGTCTTCGTTGGCGAATCCGTCTTCGATCTGAAGGCGATGCGGAGCGTCCACAGCAGTGATCTCCCACCATCCGTGCGCCTCGGTGCCGTCCGGGCCGGTCATGAAGTAGTGGCACCGGCCGCCGGGGGCGAAGTTGTGGGTGGCGAACGTGGCCGGCCAGGTGGGCGGACCCCACCAGCGCTCGAGCTGGCGCGGGTCCTCCCACACCTGCCACACGCGCTCGCGGTCCGCGGCGAACTCGGTGACCAGAGTCATGGTGAGGTTCTCGGTGTCCTTGGTGCTGCTGACGAAGGTCATGGTGCGATGTCCCTGTCTTTTCTCGGTTGGTGCTGCTGGTTCTGTGGGGGTGGGGTGGCCTCGGACAGGATGTCCCCGATCCGGGCGATGCGGTCGCGCCACAGCTCCTCGTAGGCGTCGAGGAGACGCGCCGCTCTGCGGATCGCCGCGGGGTTCGAGTGCACGATCTGCTCCCTCCCGCGGCGCTCCTTCGTGACGAGCAGAGCCCGTTCGAGCACCGCGACGTGCTTCTGCACCGCCGCGAAGCTCATGGTGTAGCTCCTGGCGAGCCCCGAGACCGACTGCTCACCGAGCATCGACTGCCGCAGGATGTCCCTGCGGGTCGCGTCCGCGAGGGCGCCGAAGATGCGGTCGATCTCCTCGTCGGTGAATTCTCGGGGTTTCTGATCTACAACCATTTGGTTGTACGTTAGCCCCCTAAGCCACCGGCGCGCAAGACCCCGAGTTGACTCGTCTAGGGTCAGCGCGGCGGGCTAGGCAAACGCTCGGCCGTTGCGGACAGGTACGCGAAGAAGAGGATTTCGCCGTAGACCGTAGCGCGCTCGCCCAGCCCGGCTCCCAAGGGCCAGAGGGCGAATGACCCGATCAACGCCACTGCCCAGCTGATGCGTGCTCGCGGCGGAAGCCAGCCCGCGGAGGCTGCAGCGATGGGCCCGGCCAAGAACGCCGCGAGGGCCGCGACGTTGTGCTGGGCCGAGCTCGGCGCCGTCAGGCCCGCGACGGCCGTGGCTGCCGCAAAGAGGAGCAGTACCGCCGAGGTCAGCTGACGTCCTCGGCGCCAGTACTCCTGGCCCAGCAATGCCGACCCCGCCGCCAAGGCGAGGAAGGCAGCGACAGCGGCTGCGGACCCTTCGCCCACCAACAGATCGCTGATCTGGTCTCGCCTCAAGGACAGGTCTGGGCGAGTCAGCGGCAGCGCCATCGTGGCAAACACGAAGACGCCGAAGCAGCAGACGCTGAAGACGCGTCGAGACCGCAAATGCCCTGCTTTCCGGATCTTCATCATGGGCTTCCCGGTGGGGCCGCCTGCAGGAGGATCTCTCTCCCCCGCCTCTGCGTCAATGGCCCGACTTGGCTCGTCTAAGGTGCTCGCGCACCACTTTCGCGAGCATCTTGACATGAGGCACTACGGACCCTGGCCCAGCACGCCTAAGACCGCAGGAGGTGGTTCGGCAGGCGCCCGCCGGGGGCCCTGCCGCGGATCTCGAGGAGCTCTCGGGCATGCTCCCACAGGCGCTTGTCCTCGTCGGAGACCGGCGCCCAGCGGGGGACAGGGACTGCGGCGCCGGTCTCGTCGCGGGCCACCATGACCGTGAGGCAGTACGTGGTGAGATGCAGCTCGTGGCCCTTGGGCGAGCCGGAGCGTACATGGACCGCGATGTGCATGCCCTTCGTCCCGGTGTACACGAGCCGAGCCTCCACCTCCACGACGTCTCCGATGAGCAGCGGCCGGTAGAACCGCACGCCGCCTGAGAAGACGGCGACCGTGTCCCGCCCGGAATAGCGCGACGCGCACAGGTACGCGGCCTCGTCGATCCACTTCATGACCGTGCCGCCGTGCACCTTGCCGCCCCAGTTGACGTCCGTCGGCGCGGCGAGGAAGCGCAGCACCACCCGCTCGGCCGTTCCGGCGTCCGTGTACTCCTGGCGCTTCATCGACGCGACGATCTCGTCACGCACCGTGATACGGGCGACGGCGTTCGCCTCTGCCTCGCGTTCGGCGTCGGTCCGCGGGACCCACCTCGGGACCTCGACGGGGCGGCCGTTCTCGCCGACCGCCACGAAGATCACGAGGCACTGGCTGCGCATCGTGGGTGTGCCGCCCTTCGGATCGCCAGAGGAGACCACGGTGCGGATGTGCATCGACGTCCGGCCCGTGTAGACGATCGTCCCGGTGACCTCGACCATGTCGCCCACGTTGACCGGGTCCGCGAAGTGGATGTTCCCCACGTAGGCGGTCACGCAGTAGGTCTTCGACCAGCCCACCGCCGCAGCGAACGCCGCCTTGTCCACCCACTCGAGGACGGTGCCCGCGTCCACGGAGCCGGAGTGCCCCTTGTCCGTGGGCGCGGCGAGGAAGCGGAGGGTGACCTCGTTGCCGGCCGGATGCTCCGGCGAGGCGACAGTGGGAGGCGAGGCGGCGGCGTCGTGCGTCATGCCCTATCCCCAGAGGCGATCGGTGGCGATCTTCGCGCCCTCGGAGAGCGCCTCGAGCTTGGCCCACGCGATCTGCGGGTGCACGCGGCCGCCGAGGCCGCAGTCCGTCGAGGCGATGACGCGCTCGCGTCCCACGATCCGGGCGAAGTTCTCGATCCGGTCCGCGACCAGCTCGGGGTGCTCTACGACGTTGGTCGCGTGCGAGACGACGCCCGGCACGATGACCTTGTCCTCGGGAAGGTCCAGATCGCGCCAGACCTTCCACTCGTGCTCGTGCCGCACGTTCCCCGCCTCGAACGAGTAGGAGCCGGCGTTGATCGAGAGCATCGTCGCCGCGAGGTCCTTGAACGGCAGGTCAGTGGTGTGCGGACCGTGCCATGAACCCCAGCACAGGTGGAAGCGGATCTGGTCCTGCGGGAGGTCGCGGATCGCGTAGTTGAGGGCCTCGACGCGGATCTGCGTGAACTTGAGGTAGTCCGCGAGGCTCGGCTCGGGGTTGATCATGTCCCAGTTCTCGGCGATCGAGGGGTCGTCGATCTGGACGATGAGGCCCGCGTCGATGATCGCCTTGTACTCCTCGCGCATTGCGTCGGCGCACGCGTAGACGAGCTCTTCCTCGTCCTTGTAGTACTCGTTGGCGATACGGCTCGCGGAGCCGGGGGAGAGGGCCGGGAGGAAGCCGGTCTCGAAGCCGTTCGCCGCGAGGGCCGACTTGAGGTGGGCAACGTCCCGCTGGACGGCCTCCTGGCCGGTGTATGTGAGGGGCCCCGTCACGGTGGGCTGCAGGACCGTCTTGCGGCCCGTGAGGATGAACGAGTTCGGGTCGTTGTACGCCTCGTCGAAGCGCAGGCGGTCGCGGCGGTCCTTCATGGTGGTGAGGCGGATGTGGCCCGGCTCGGAGCGGATCTCGTCCGTCATCTGCCAGCGGTCCACGCCGCCCGGGGTGAGGCCGCCCAGGCGCGAGAACGAGTAGTTCCACCACGCGCCGTAGTCCACCGAGTTGGACATCGTGTGGCCGTACTCGCCGTCATTCGGGAGCGTGACGCCGGCCTCGCGCTGCTTCGCGACGATGTCCTTCACCGAACCGGCAAGGAGCTCCTCGAACGCCGCGGCGTCGCCGGGGTTCTCGGCCTGCGCGGCGTTGGCCGCGAGGAGCTCGGGGGTACGGGGGAGGGATCCCGCGTGCGATACCTGGATGAAGTCCGTGTTGTGAGTCGCGTTCTGCATGGCGCCAGTCTTTCTCATGGGCGCCGCGGTTCGCGACCATCCCTGCCGAAGTCACTCCGTGTGACGCCGAGGTCACCCCAGGTGGTGCCGAGGTCACCCCGTGTGACGCCGAGATCACCCCGGGTGGTGCCGAGGTCACCTCGTGTGGTGCCGAGGTCACCCCGGGTGGTGCCGAGGTCACCCCATGTGGCGCCGAGGTCACCCCGTGCGGATCGGCGGGGCTGCGGTCAGTCGCGGTCCGGGTCCCCGAACCCCGTGTGGGTGGCGCCCGCAGAGTCCGGGATGCCCGCGGCGCCGGAGGTCCCGAGGCCCGAGGTGTGGGGGCGGCGTTTCGCCGGCGCGGCCGGGGCCGCAGGCGGGAGCTCGGTGCGGGGCTCCCCGGGCGGGGCGTCGGCGTATCGGCTCGGGTCGCGCAGCTGCATCGACTCTTGGTTGTGGCCGTAGTTCTCGGTCTGGCTGTAGCCGTCGTCGAGCGGTGCGGCGTCATCGAATGCCGGGAGTCCCGGTGGGGCGGGCACGCGATCGGTGTGTTCCATACCCGCACCGTAGACGCACGACGCCGCCACCGCCAGAGCCTTGCGTCTCACCGTGCGTCGCGGGCGCGGATCTCAGACGAAGGCGGACTTGCCGGTCACCGCCCGGGCGACGATGAGCGAGTTGATCTCGTACGTGCCCTCGTAGGTGTACAGGACCTCCGCGTCGCCGAAGAGCTTGGCCATCTCGTAGTCGGTTGTGATCCCGTTGCCGCCCAGGATGGACCGTCCGAGAGCCACGGAAGAGCGGGCGAGCCGGGTGGTGGTCGACTTCGCCATGGCGGACTGCACCATCTCGAGCTGCCCCGACTCCTGGATGCGCGCGAGCTCCACCATGAGCGAGAGCGACGCGTGCGCGTTGCCGAGGATCTCCGCGAGCTGCTGCTGGACGAGCTGGAAGCACGCAAGCTCGCGCCCGAACTGGATCCTCTCGAGCGAATACGCCCGGGCGATGTCGAACGCTCCGAGCTGGATGCCCGCGGCCTGCCACCCGACCCATGCGCGCGAGTCGCGCAAGAGCTCGTTGGCCCGGCTGAACGCGGTCGCGCCGGGAAGCAGGTTGCCGTCGGGGACGCGGACGTCGTCCAGGACGATGTCGGCGTTCTGCATGATGCGCAGGCCGATCTTGTTGGCGATCTTCGTGGCCGTGAACCCGGGCCGATCGGTCTCGACGATGAAGGCCTTGATCGCGCCGTCGGCCGTGTCGCGGGCCCAGACGAGGGCGAAGTCGGCGATGGTGCCAGCCCCGATCCAACGCTTCGCCCCGCGCAGGACCCAGCCCGCGCCGTCGTGCGTCGCCGTCGTGGCGAGGCCGCCAGCGATGTCCGAGCCGTGCTCGGGCTCGGTGAGCGCGAACGCGCCGAGCTCGGTGAGGGACTGAAGGCCCGGCAGCCACCGGGCCTTCTGCTCAGGCGAACCGAGATCGTTGATCATGCCCACGATGAGCTCGTTGTGGATCCCCACCAGGGCGGACAGGGAGACATCGGCCCGGGCCATCTCCATGTACGCGAGCCCCGTGAACAGGCGCGAGGACCCGTCGGTCTGGAGCCGGCCGAGGCCGAGGGAGGCGAGCCGGGGCAGGAGGCCGAACGGGAACTCCTCGCGGTTCCAGTACTCGGGCGTGAGCGGGCGGATGTCCCGCTGGAGCACGGTCCGCAGCTCGCTGAATCGCGCCCGCTCCCGGGGTGAGAGCAGGTCGACGACGTGCATGAGGTCGGCGTCGGGGAAGGGCGGTTCCATCGGTGCGGCGGGGGCCAGGAGGGATTCTGGTGCCTGAAGCATGTGACCTCTTCGTCAATCTCGGGGCGTCTCGTGAACGGCTCCCTGTTCAAACCCTAGGAAGTCCTACTATATTTCATCGTGACACGGATCACTAGCACGACTGCTGGGACGAGGGCGTCCCGGGGGCGGACACGAAAGGCAGACAATGACTGTCACCGACGAATTCCGGGCGGCCCGGGACCGGCTGCTCGAGCTCCGCGCGGACTATGCCCGCGCCCACGCCGAGTTCGAGTGGCCCCGCTTCGATGAGTTCAACTTCGGGCTCGACTGGTTCGACGCCCTCGGCGCTGATCCAGTCCGCGGCAGCCAGGCCGCCCTTGTGATCGTGGAGCAGGACGGCAGCTCCACGCGCCGCACCTTCGCGGAGCTCTCCGCGCGCTCGTCGCAGGTCGCCAACTGGCTGCGGGAGCAGGGCGTGCAGCGCGGGGACCGCATGATCATCATGCTCGGCAACCAGGTGGAGCTGTGGGAGCTCATGCTCGCGGGCATCAAGCTCGGCGTCGTCATGATCCCGACCACCACCCTCATGGGGCGCCGCGACCTCGAGGACCGCGTGGAGCGCGGCGGCGCGCACTGGGTCACCGTGGGCGCCGCGAACGCCCACAAGTTCGACGACGTACCGGGCGGCTACCGCCTCATCGTCGTCGGGGGAAGCACGACGCCGGGTGCGGACTCCGCGCTGGGAGCGTCCGACGAGGGTGTTCCGAACGACGGCGTCCTCAGCTACGGTGACTCTGCCGCCTCGGCCACCGACTTCACGCCCGATGCCCCCACGAAGGCCGACGAGACGCTCCTGCTCTACTTCACGTCCGGTACTACGAGCCGGGCCAAGCTCGTTGAGCACACGCACACCTCATACCCCGTGGGCCACCTCTCCACGATGTACTGGATCGGCCTCGAGCCGGGCGACGTGCACCTCAACGTGGCCTCGCCCGGGTGGGCCAAGCACGCATGGTCCAATGTGTTCACACCGTGGATCGCCGAGGCTACGGTGTTCATCTACAACTACGAGCGCTTCGACGCCTCCGCGCTCATGGCCCAGATGGGTGCCGAGGGCGTCACGAGCTTCTGCGCCCCGCCCACGGTGTGGCGGATGCTCATCCAGTCCGACCTGACCCAGCTCACGGCTCCGCCGCGCAAGGTCGTCTCGGCCGGCGAGCCGCTCAACGCCGAGGTTATCGGCCAGGTGGAGAAGGCCTGGGGCGTGACGATCCGCGACGGCTTCGGGCAGACCGAGACCACCGTCCAGGTCGCCAACACGCCTGGCCAGCCCGTCACCGCCGGTGCAATGGGACGTCCGCTCCCCGGCTACGACGTCGTGCTCGTGGACCCCACGACAGGCGACGAGTCGGACGACGGCGAGCTGTGCCTGCGCCTCGACCCCCGGCCTGTGGGGCTCATGAAGGGCTACTACGGGGACCCAGAGAAGACCGCGGACGCGTTCCGCGGCGGCTACTACCACACGGGCGACATGGCGACGCGGGATGCCGATGGCGTCATCACCTATGTGGGCCGCGGCGACGACGTCTTCAAGTCCTCGGACTACCGGCTCTCACCGTTCGAGCTCGAGAGCGTGCTGATCGAGCACCCCGCGGTGGCCGAGGCCGCCGTCGTGCCCTCCCCGGATGAGGTGCGGCTCTCCGTCCCGAAGGCCTTCGTGGTGCTCGCGGGCGGGTACGAGCCGGGGCCTGCGGTCGCGGAGGAGATCCTGCGCTTCTGCCGGGCGCAGCTGGCGCCGTTCAAGCGCATCCGCCGCATCGAGTTCGCTGAGCTGCCCAAGACGATCTCGGGCAAGATCCGGCGCGTCGAGCTGCGGCACAGTGAGGAGGCACGGCACGGAGGCTCGGAGGGTCGGGCCGTGGAGCTCGCGAGCGGATTCGGGATCGAATATGGCGAGAGTGACTTCCCGTCTCTGAAAGACTAGTCAGCACAACGAAAGACTAGTCAGCGCGGCAGACACGTCAGACACGTCAGGAGAGGAGGACCATGGGCGCCCCGCTTCCCCGCGACCCGATTGCCGATGCCCAGCGCAACTGGGAGCGGCACGGGTGGGGGGACGTCGCGGCGCCCATGGCCGCCATCACGGCGATCATGCGCACGCAGCAGATCCTCACCGCGCGCATCGAGGACGTGCTCAGACCACTCGGGCTCACGTTCGCACGCTACGAGATGCTCGCGCTCCTGAGCTTTGCCCGCACGGGGGCGTTGCCCATGAACCGGGCCAGCGCGCTCCTCCAGGTGCACCCCACGTCGGTGACCAACGCCGTCGACCGGCTAGCCCAGGCCGGGTACGTCGCGCGGACACCGCATCCCACGGACGGGCGGACCACGCTCATCGAGCTCACCCCCGACGGCCGCGCGGTGGCCAAGGAGGCGACCGCGCGGCTCAACGCCGAGGTCTTTGCCCGGTCCGGGTTCACCGGCGGCGACGTCGAGGACCTCATCCGCATCCTCAGCGACTTCCGCCGTGCGGCCGGGGACTTCGCGTGACCTTCAGTTGAGGGGTCACTTCCCAAATGAGGGGTCACTTCTCTAAAGAGCAGGCCTCAAGAATTAGAGATGTGACCCCTCAACGGGGACGTGACCCCTCAACGTGGGGAGGGGGAGGGGGAGGGGGTTACTGCTGGGGCTAGTGGTCCGACTGCTCCCGGATGGTGTTGATGACGCCGGAGAAGTCCGTCCCTGCCCCGCCGTGCTCCACGAACGAGTCGTAGATCCTCGAGGCGAGCGGACCCATCTCCGCCGCGACGCCCGTGTGCTCGACCGCGTTGACGGCCAGTCGGAGGTCCTTGGCCATGAGCGCACCGGCGAACCCGGGCTGGTAGTCCCGGTTGGCCGGGCTCGTGGGCACCGGGCCGGGAACCGGGCAGTTGGTCGTGAGGGCCCAGCACTGGCCGGAGGCGTGGGCCGCGACGTCGAACAGGGCCTCGTGGGTGAGTCCGAGCTTCTCGCCGAGCACGAACGCCTCGCTCACCGCGATCATTGATACGCCCAGGATCATGTTGTTGCAGACCTTGGCCGCCTGGCCGAGGCCGTGGGCGCCGCAGTGCACCACGCGCTTGCCCATGGCCTCGAGGACCGGGCGGACGGAGTCGAAGTCCTCGGCCTCGCCGCCCACCATGAACGTGAGCGTCGCGGCCTCGGCTCCGACCACGCCGCCCGAGACGGGCGCGTCCACCGAGCGGTGGCCCGCCGCGATGGCCGCCGCGGCAGCCTCCTGAGCTTCGGTCACGTTGATCGTGGAGCAGTCGAGGAACAGCGTGTTGGGCCCGGCCACCGCGAGCAGGCCAGCCTCGCCGCCGATGCCGCGGTACGCGTCCAGGACGTGGCGGCCGCTCGGCAGCATCGTCAGGACCACGGCGGCGCCAGCCGCGGCCTCGGCTGCGGTCCCGGCGAGCGGGATCCCGTGCGCCTGTGCGGCCTCGACGGCGGCGGGGACCGGGTCGTACCCGATGACGCTGTAGCCGGCCTTGATGAGGTTCGCCGCCATCGGCCCGCCCATGTGGCCAAGGCCGAGGAACGCGATGGTGCCTGCGGCGGAGGGGTCGGTCATGGTGTCTCCTTCAGTCTCCTGATGCGGGTGTGAACGTCCTGCGGGCTCAATGCCCGGGTCTGCGCTCACCGGGCAGCGACCGCCGCGGCGAGGCCCAGTTCGCGCTCGCCGAGCGGCGCGAAGCAGGTCTCGACCTGCTCGCGCGTCACGCCGGCGAGCGTGGCCGGCTCCCAGCGCGGGTTCCGGTCCTTGTCGATGACCTGGGCGCGGATGCCCTCGCGGAAGTCGTGCCCGGCGAGGAGGCGCAGCCCTATCCGGTACTCCTCGTCGAGGGCCTCCTCGAGGGCCAGGGCGATCGGGCCGCGGGCCCGTGCGCGCCGCAGCGCCTCGAGCGTCACCTTGACCGAGGTGGGTGACTTGGACTCGATTGTGTCGGCGGCCTCGCGGGCCACGGAGAGCTCCGAGGCCCGCAGGCGGCGCACGATCTCCTCGGCGTCGTCTGACGCGTAGGCCTCATCGACCCACCCGCGCTGTGCCGCGAGCGCGGAAAGGGGTGCCTGCCGCGCGAGCCGGGCAACGGCGTCGTCCGCCCGCTCCGTCTCGAGCGCCGTGGCGAGTTCGTCCAGCCGGTCGCTCGGGACGAAGAAGTCCGCGAGGCCGAGGTGCAGCGCGTCCGCGCCATCGAGGTGTGCGCCCGTGAGCGCGGCATGGGTGCCCGCCTCGCCCGGCGCGTACGCGAGCAGGAGCGTGCCGCCGACGTCTGGCACGAACCCGATCGTGGTCTCCGGCATACCAGTGCGGGTGCGCTCGGTGACCACCCGGTGCGAACCGTGGGCCGAGACCCCCACGCCGCCGCCGAGCACGAGGCCGTCCATGAACGCGACGTAGGGCTTCGGGTAGCGGCTGATGAGCGAGTTGAGCCGGTACTCGGTGGCCCAGAAGCGCGCGCTCGCGTCGCCGCCGTCGACCATGTCCCGGTAGATCGCCACGATGTCCCCGCCGGCGCACAGCCCGCGCTCGCCGGCGCCGCGCACGAGGACCGTCTGCACGGCGTCGTCCTCGGCCCATTCCGTGAGCTGCGCGAGCATCGCCGTGACCATGCCGTGGGTGAGCGCGTTGACGGCGCGCGGGCGGTTGAGCACGACGACGCCGAGCCGGCCGCGCCGCTCGAAGAGGACTTCCGCGGTGGCCTGGACGGTCGCGGACGCGTCGGCTTCAGCCGCCATTCAGCTGCCCGCCGGCATGACGAAGCTCGCGCCCTGGCGGACGCCGGACGGCCAGCGGGACGTGACCGTCTTGGTCTTCGTGAAGAACCGGAACGCATCGGGGCCGTGCTGGTTGAGGTCGCCGAATCCGGAGGCCTTCCAGCCGCCGAACGTGTAGTAGGCGATCGGCACCGGGATCGGCACGTTGACCCCGACCATGCCGACCTCGACGCGGCTCGCGAAGTCGCGGGCGGCGTCTCCGTCACGCGTGAAGATCGCGACGCCGTTGCCGAACTCGTGCTCGCTGCACAGTCGCAGGGCCTCGTCGTAGTCCGTGGCGCGCACGACGCTCAGGACCGGGCCGAAGATCTCGTGCTGGTAGATCGTCATGTCCTTCGTGACGCGGTCGAAGAGCGTGGGGCCCACCCAGAAGCCGCCCTCGTAGCCCTCGACCGTGTGGCCGCGACCGTCCACGAGCAGGTCCGCGCCCTCCTCGACGCCCTGGGCGATGTAGCCTTCGATCCGCTCCTTGGCCGACGCGGCGACGACCGGCCCGAAGTCCGCGTCCTTGTCCATGCTCGCGCCGACCCGCAGGTCCTTGATGCGCTCCTGGAGCTTGCCGACGAGGGCGTCCGCCGTTTCCTCGCCAACCGGGACGGCTACCGAGATGGCCATGCAGCGCTCGCCGGCGGAGCCGAAGCCCGCGCCGATGAGCGCATCCGCGGCCATGTCCAGGTCTGCGTCCGGGAGGATCACCATGTGGTTCTTCGCGCCGCCGAAGCACTGCGCGCGCTTGCCGTGCGCCGCGGCGGTCGAGTAGATGTACTGGGCGATCGGGGTGGATCCGACGAAGCCGATGGCCTGGACGCGGGGGTGCGTCAGGAGCGCATCCACGGCCTCCTTGTCGCCGTTGACCACGTTGAAGACGCCGTCGGGGAGACCGGCCTCGGTGAGCAGCTCGGCGAGGCGGAGGGGGACCGAGGGGTCCCGTTCGCTCGGCTTGCAGATGAACGCATTGCCGGCCGCGAGCGCGGGGCCCGCCTGCCACAGCGGAATCATCGCGGGGAAGTTGAAGGGGCTGATGCCGGCGACGACGCCGAGCGGCTTGCGCAGCGAGTGCACGTCGATGCCCGTACCGACGCTGTCGGAGAACTCGCCCTTGAGCAGGTGCGGGGCGGCGCCGGCCGAGAACTCGACAACCTCGAGGCCGCGCTGGACATCGCCCTTGGCGTCCGCGAACGTCTTGCCGTGCTCGGAGGAGAGGAGCTCAGCGAGCTCATCCATGTGCTCGTTGGCGAGGTCCACGAACTTCAGGAGGATCCGGCCGCGGCGCTGCGGGTTCATGGCGCCCCACTCGGCCTGACCCTTCTCGGCGTTGGCGACGGCCTCGCTGACCTCATCCGTGCTCGCGAGCGGGACGCGGGCCTGGACCTCGCCCGTGCAGGGGTTGTAGACGTCGCTGTAACGCCCGGATGTGCCGTCGACGCGTGCGCCGCCGATGTAGTGCGAGAGGTCGCGGACCATGGCAAGCTCCTTTGCTTGGGGTGGAATGTGATGCCGGTCATCTGAGATCGAAGATACTCGGACTTCCAACTAATTTCCAGAGCTGGCGCGCCGAGGTCACCCCGTGTGGGCGCGAGGTCACCCCGTGTGGGCGCGAGGTCACCCCGTGTGAGCACGAGGTCACCCCGTGTGGGCGCGAGGTTGGGTAATGACGGGCAACTGCGGGGCCGGCGCCGGTGGAAAATGAACTTCTCGACTCCGCAGTTCCTATTTCGCTCCGAAGCGCGCTCCCGGCGAACTGCTCCGCGAGACAGGAACTTCCGGTCGAGGGGGTCGAGCGAAAGCGGCACCTGGGGGCAACAAAGGAACTTCGGGCGGAGCCGGTCGCCGAAAAGGTGCGCGCTCGATGGTAGATATGCGCCTATGGCCCGACGTCGCGCTCACACGGGGTGACCTCGCGTCCACACGGGGTGATCTCACGCTCACACGGGGTGATCTCACGCTCACACGGGGTGACCTCGCGCTCACACGGGGTGATCTCACGCCCACACGGGGTGACTTCGGCGTCAGGGGGCCCTACGTCGCGCCCACACGGGGTGATCTCGCGCCCACATGGGGTGACTTCGGCGTTACGGGACCCGATCTCGCGTCAATGGATCGCGTCGAACAGGGCCGCGAGCTCCTCGGTCAGGGCCTTGGAGAGGTCCGGGTCGGAGCCGATGGGCTTGCCGTCGAGGTGGTTCACGGGGGTGAGCAGCCGCACGGAGGAGATGAGCCACACGGCGTCGGCGTCGAACAGGTCCTCCGGAACGAGCGGCCCATACCCGAGCTCCCATCCGGCGTCCTTCGCCGCCGCGAACAGCGCACCCTGGGAGGTGCCCGGGAGGATCCCCGAGTCCAGGCGCGGGGTGACAAGCCTCTTGAGGGTGACCCGGCCGGCGTCGTCCTTCTCAGCGTGGGCGAGCAGCACGGTCGAGGTGGGCCCCTCGAGGACTTGCCCATCGGTGGACGTGAAGATGATGTCGTCGGCGCCGTGTGCATGCGCGTAACGCAGCGCGGCCATGTTCACGGCGTAGGAGAGGGTCTTGGCGCCCAGGAGCAGCCACGGGGCGCGCTCCGCGACGTCGGAGTCGTAGCCCCGATCCAGGAGGAGCACATCGATGCCTTCCTCGCGCTGGCGCTTCGCCGCCGGCGCTGGCGCGGACGCGGCGACCCAGCACGTCGGCTCGTGCGCTCCCTCGACGCCGCGCGTCACCACGAGCTTCACGACCACCTCGGTGAGGGGCCCCACCACGCGCTGGTATTCGTCGAGCGCGGTGACGATGGCCCGTTCCCAGACCGTGTGGTCCGGGATGTCCAGATCGAGCAGCGCGGCGCTGTGGGTCATGCGGTGCAGGTGTGCGGGCAGCTTGCGGACGTGGCCGTCCAGCACGAGTGCCGTCTCGAACACCCCGTCGCCGCGCGTCGCACCGAGATCGGTGGCGAACAGCTGTGGCTTGGTGGCGTCCTCGATGCGTCCGTCGGGCAACGCGCGGTCGAGGAACACGAGAACGGTCTGAGTCATGGGGACAGCTTAGGCTGTGCCTATGGTGTTCCAGTTCCCCCTCGTGGGGTTCCTGCCGGACTGGGTCACGCTGCTGCTGGCGGCGGTCGATCTCGTGATCCGCGTGGCGGTGCTGGGCATCATCCCCGGCAACCGGCGGCCCACGACGGCGATGGCGTGGCTCCTTGCGATCTTCTTCGTGCCCACCATCGGGCTGCTGCTGTTCCTCATGTTCGGCAACTTCCGGGTCTCCGGCAAGCGCCGCGAGCAGCAGCAGCAGGTCAACGCGCGCGTCCGTGCGGCGCTCGCCGACTCGCATGACGTCGACACGGCCTTCGAGGGTCCCGACTGGCTCCAGTCCGCCGCGGAGCTCAACCGCGGCCTCGGGTCCCTGCCGATGGTCAACGGCAACACGGTGCGCCTCATCCCGGGCTACGAGGACTCGATCGCAGAGATGACCGAGGCGGTGCGCGGCGCCAAGCGGTTCGTCAACGCCGAGTTCTACATCGTCGGCTGGGATGAGGTCACCGACGAGCTGTTCAGGGCCCTCGCCGACGCCGCGGACCGCGGCGTCGAGGTCCGGTTCCTGTACGACCACATCGGGTCGCTGCGGGTCAAGGGCTACCGGGGCTTCGTGAGGCGGCTCAAGGAGACCCGTATCCAGTGGCACCGCATGCTCCCGCTCCTGCCGGTGCGCGGCCAGTGGCGGCGGGTGGACCTGCGCAACCACCGGAAGATCATGGTGGTCGACGGCGAGATCGCCTTCACGGGCTCGCTGAACCTCATCGAGCGGACCTACCACCGCAAGGGCAACCGGAAATGGGTTGAGCTCATGGCCCGGATCGACGGTCCGGCCGTCACGACGCTCAACATCGTCTTCGCCACTGACTGGCTCTCGGAGACGGACGAGATCCTCGAGGACCAGCTCGAGGCCGCCGATCAGGCTGGCGACGAGCCCGCGCAGGTAGTGCCGAGCGGCCCGGCCTTCGCGAACGAGAACAACCTCCGGCTCTTCAATACCCTCATCTATTCGGCGCAGCACCGGCTCTCGATCTGCAGCCCGTACTTCGTCCCCGACGACTCGCTCCTCTACGCGGTCACGACGGCGGCGCAGCGCGGTGTCGACGTCGAGCTGTTCGTTTCGGAGCAGGGGGATCAGTTCCTTGTGCACCACGCCCAGCAGTCGTACTACGAGCAACTCCTCGTCGCTGGGGTCAAGATCTACCGCTACCCGAAACCGTTCGTGCTGCACGCGAAGCACTTCACGGTCGACGACGACGTCGCCGTCCTCGGTTCCTCCAACATGGACATGCGCTCGTTCTCGCTCAATATGGAGGTCTCGCTCATGCTGCCGGGCTCGGTCATCGTCGGGCAGATGCGCAAGGTCGAGGACATGTACCGGGACGTGAGCAAACGCCTCGACCTGCACGAGTGGCGCAACCGGCCGATGCTGACCCGGTATGTGGACAACGTCGCCCGGCTGACGGCGACGCTTCAGTAGCGCTCGCGGCCGTCCGCGCAGGCGCGGGCTGGGGCGGTCTGGTGCGGTCTCGGGCGGTGCGCGGCTGTCTGGCGACGCCGCCGGTCAGCCCGGGAACTCCGAACCCAGCGCGCCGAGGACCGCGAAGGCCTTGGTCCGGATCTCCTCGTACTCGTCCGAGGGGTCCGAGTCGGCCACGACGGCGCCGCCCACTCCGAGCGTGAGGCGCGCGGCGCCGTCGTGCTCCTGAATAACCAGGGTGCGGATCACCACCGAGAGGTCCGCCGCGCCCGTGCGCGAGAAGTAGCCGATCGCGCCCGAGTAGACCCCGCGCGGGCCGGCCTCGAGGCGGTCGAGGATGGCCATCGTGCTGATCTTCGGGGCGCCCGTCATGGAACCGGGCGGGAAGGCGGCGGCGATCGCCTCGGCGCGCGAGGCGCCGGGGCGGAGACGCGCGTCGATGGTGCTCACGAGTTGGTGCACTGTCGCGTACGTCTCGACCGCGAACAGCCGTGACACCGCAACCGAGCCGGGCACCGCGTGGTGACTGAGGTCGTTGCGCAGCAGGTCTACGATCATGAGGTTCTCGGCGCGGTCCTTGGGGTTCGCCGCGAGCTCGGCGCGCACGCGCGCATCGGCCAGGGCATCCTCGGCGGCCGTTCCGCCCGGGGTGCGGCGGCGGGTGCCCTTGATCGGCTCGGCGCGGAGATCGCCGTCGGCGGTCACGGCGAGGAAGCGCTCCGGCGACGTGCTCGCGATCGCGAGCCCCCCGAACCGCGCGAAGGCTGCGAAGGGCGCCGGGCTGCGGCGCCGCAGGGCACCGTAGACGTCGAGGGGCACGACGGCGGGGCGGTCGCCGCTGGGACGGGCGAGGTCGCGACTCTCGACGTCCTGACTCTGGCCGCTGTGATGGCCGCCCGCGTGAGTGTCGGCTCCAAGGCTGTCGCCTGCAGGTTTGTCGCCTGCGGCGACTGTCGCCTCGAGTGTCGTGGTGAGGCAGACCTCGTAGGTGTTGCCGTCGGCGATCTCGGCGAGGGCCGCGCGGACCTTGTCCATGTAGGACGACGCCGAGTCCCGTCCCGAGAACACCGGCCCCAGATGCGCCGAGGTCACCCCGTGTGGGCCCGAGGTCACCCCGTGCGCGCCTGAGGTCACCCCGTGTGGACCCGAGGTCACCCCGTGCGCGCCTGAGGTCACCCCGTGTGGACCCGAGGTCACCCCATGCACGCCCGAGGTCACCGCGTGTGCGCCCGAGGTCACCCCGTGTGCGTGCCGGACGGCCGCGGCCGCGACGTCGAGCCAGGCTTCGGCGTCGGGCGCATCGAGGGCGAGGAGCCATGCCTCGCCTCGCGCGTGGTCGAGCACCACGGCCCGCGCGGCGAAGATCAGCTGGGCGTCCGCGAGGCCTGGGTCCACATCGGAGCCCCCGCATTCGCGCTTGAGCTCGTAGCCGAGGTACCCGAGCCAGCCGAGGGCGAAGCCGCACTCGAGGCCAGGCACTCCGCTCCCGCCGTGTCCCCACTCGGCGTCGAGCCAGCGGAAGAAGGGCGTGTCGAACCGGGCGGAGACCGGCGTCGCCGATCCGGGACCGTGCACCACCTCGGTCAGTCCGCGGCGGTGGGCCATGTGCCGTCCGAGGAGGCCGGCGTCGTCGGCCATGATGCTGAACCTGCTGCGGGACCCGACTCCGGCCCCTGACGACCCGACTTCGGCATCAGAGGAGTCGAGCCAGACGGCACGTTCCGAGGCGCCGAACAGCTCGGCGAAGAGCGCCTGCGGGTCCGGCACGGCGGGCATCCGACGCACGACGACGCCCCCGGACTCCCGCGCGGACCGCTCGGGGGCGAGGAGGTCGCGGAGGGACGGCAGGTCCGCGAGCGCATTGATGACCAGGGCGGCGGTGAGCTCGGCCCCGGCGTCGCCCGGGCGGGAGCCATCCAAGGTGACGGTGACTGCGGCGGCCGAGGATGCGGCGTCGTGCGCGAGCCATGCCTCCTCCTGCGCGGCCCAGCGGTCCCAGTGCGGCGCGTAGGTCTCGCCGTCGCGCGCGAGGGCGCGGCGCTTGCGCTCGTCGTCTGCCGCTTCCACCCAGACCACCGCGTCGATCAGCGCACGCAGGGGGGCGGCGCTCGCGCCCACGCCCTCGAGGAGCACGACGTCGGCGGGCTGGGTCACGCGTTCGGCACCCTCGGCGTCCGCGGCCCAGTCCCACGGGCGCCAGCGGGCCGGCTCGCCGCGCCGGAGGCACTCGAGGACCTGCAGGCCGCGGCGGATCCCCTCGTCGAGCCCGTCCCACCCCGGGTACAGGTCCTCGAGGTGCAGGAGCGCGACACTACGGTGCTCGCGCAACGCCGCCGCGACCTCGACGGCGAGCGATGTCTTGCCCGCCCCGGAGCGACCGTCGACCGCGATGATGGCGGGGCGGCGCGGCGTGGGTGCCGGTGCCACCGGCGTCACGCGTCGGCGGGCAGGCCGTACGCGGCGATCTCGCGCCGCACGTGGGCGACGATCCCCGGAACGGCCGCCGTGATGAGCTTCCATGTCGTCTCAAAGTCACTCTGGTCGCCGAACCACGGGTCCTCGATGCCCTGGTCGAGGTGGTCGAGTTCCGCGACGGCGGGGTCGAACTCCCGCAGCATGCGGACCTTCTCCTCGGTGCCCGAGGGGGCGTGCTCGCGCAGATGGCCGTAGTGGTCCACATCGAGGGCGAGGATGAGCTCCCGCTCGAAGTACCACGCGGGCTCGAACTGCCGCGCGATGTGCTGGTGGCTGCGCAGTCCATGGCCGTCGAGGACGCGCGCGGCGCGCGGGTCGATCGGCCGACCGACCTCCCACGCGGTGGTGCCGGCGGAATCGACCACGGCGCTCTCGCTGAGGCCTGCGATCCGCAGCGCGGCTCCGAGCATGAACTCGGCCATCGGCGAGCGGCAGATATTCCCCGTGCAGACCGTGATGATGCGGTAGGGGCTCGCCGGCGAGTTCATGCGACTAAGCATAGGGTCAGGGGACCCCGCGGCCCGCATCGTCTCACACGACGGCGAGCAGCACGCCGACGCCCACGAACAGCACCCCGAAGACCCGGCCGAGCACGCGCTGCCCGGATTCGCTCGTCGTGAACCGCTTGAAGCTCTTCGCGGCGAGCGCGAAGAAGAACCACATGACCACGACGTCCACGCAGACAATGGTCGCGCCGATGACGAGGTACTGACTCCACAGCGGCAGGTCGGGCCGCACGAACCCCGGGATGAACGCGAGGAAGAAGACGATGGCCTTGGGGTTGAGGAGATTGACCCACAGGCCGCGACGGAACATCGACCACGCGGGCTCCCTCGCCAGAGAGGTGACGGCGTCCGGCGAGGTGTCCGGCTTGCTGACGAACTGCCGGACCCCGAGGTACATGAGGTACGCGGCGCCGAGGTATCGGATCACGTTGAACGCCGTGGGGGAGCTGGCCACGAGCACCCCCAGACCGGCCGCCACGATAGCGAGGTGCACCACGAGCGCCGCCTGCTGCCCGAGCACGCCCCAGATGGCCCGGCGGAACCCCGAGGTGAGCGAGTTGCTCATCGTGTTGATGGCGCCCGCGCCGGGGGTGAAGCTGATGAGCAGGCAGGCGCCCACCAGGGCGCCCCAGATGGAAAGTGGCACTGGACAAGCCTAGAAGACGCAGGAGACGGCCGCTCACCACAGGACATCGAGGCCTTCGACGTCCCTGAACGGGGGGTCCGCCGTGATCAAACCGAAGCCCTCAACGAGCGCTTGCACGGCGATGAGCCGATCGAAGGGATCGCGGTGCCCCCAGTCGAGCTGCCCAGCCTCGAGTGCGTGGACCCCGGAGATGCCGATTTCCTCCGAGACCAGCTCGAGCACATGCCGGCGATACCCCACGAAGAGTCCATCGAGTCCTGGAAGCCTGCCCATGCGCCGCTTGTAGGAGAGCTCGTACGCCGAGGCGGCTGAAGCGAGCAATACGGAGTCCCACGACTCGAGGGCGTTCTTCGCCTTGCGCGAGAGCCTGCGGGGTTCTGTCAGTGCCCAGACGAGGGCGTGGGTGTCGAGGAGGTAAGGGGGCTTTCCCATGCGGCCAGATCCTCCTCACCCATCGGTTCGAGGAAGTCGTCGGGCAGATGGCCCTTCACGAAGCCGAGCCGGCGTCTATGCGGGCGGTCGATCTTCACGAGCCGCGCCACGGGCCGCCCGGCCTTGGCAATGACCACGTCCTCACCGGCCTCGACGAGGTTCAGCAGCTCGGAGAGGCGTGTCTTGGCGTCCTGCACGTTGTACTGGCCCACATTGACCAAGTCTACTTGGTCAATGTCCGCGACGTATGGCTGCGGCTCCCAGTATCGTCTTTCCGGGAACGGCGTCTCGGGCCGAGGGTCCTCAGGTGGACGGTGCGGCGGGTACTCGAGGAATGAGCTCATGCCATGACGCTACGGTCGCGCGTCCAGCGGGAGCGAGGGGTCGCCGTCGTGTATGTGGACGACGCGCCGTGACGCGCACCTGTGGACGAGCAACGGGCCCAAGTCCAGGCCCGCGCCCGGCGTCTCCTACGCCCGGGCGATGACCTCGCCGTTGGGGATGAGGAACCAGCCGTCCGACGACGCGCCCCACCGGTGCCACCCCGCCGCGATCCGCTCGAGGTCGGCGCGCTCGGCGAAGCCGTACTCGAGGGCCTGGTCCGCGAACGCCGAGTGCAGCACCCGCTCGCTCCACACGCGTGCCTGCCATGCGCGCTGCTGGGGGGTCGCGTACAGCCAGTTGCTGCTCGTGGGTGCCACGTCGCTGAAGCCCGCCTCCTGCATCCAGCCCACGAGCCGCCGGCCGGCGTCGGGCTCGGCGCCGTTGTGCCGGGCGATGCGCTGGTAGACGTCCATCCACTCGTCGAGCTCGGGGATCTCGGGGTACCAGCTCATGCCGTGGAAGTCGGCGTCCCGGACCGCCACGATGGCCCCCGGCCGCGCCACGCGCCGCATCTCCCGCAGGGCTGCGACGGGGTCGGTGAGGTGCTGGAGGACCTGGTGGGCGTGCACGACATCGAACGATTCGTCGTCGATCTCGAGGTCGTAGACATTGCCGACGGCGAAGCTTGCGTTCTCCACGCCGCGCTCCTCGGCGAGGGCACGGGCCTGCGCCACGATGTCCTCGGACCGGTCGAGCCCGAGCACGGTCCCGGGGGAGACCATCCGCGCGAAGTCGCACGTGATGCTCCCGGGCCCGCACCCGACGTCGAGCACCGAGAGCCCGGGTGTCAGATAGGGGATGAGGAATGCCGCCGAGTTCTGCGCGGTCCGGGCCGCGTGCGCCTGCACGACGCTCTCGTGGTGGCCGTGCGTGTAGACATCGTCCGGGGTCTGCGGGGTGCTGTCCGAGGCATCCATGGCACCACGTTACCGAAGGGATCACACACCCCTGTGAAGTTGGCAACTAAAGCCCGGAATGCGTCGTGGCTGCCGCCCCTCGGTCCGTAGACTTGAAGGCGAATCATATACGAACTGGCGGGCGATGGTGCCCCTCATCGGGAGGAGCACACATGTCACTGATCCAGAACCAGCAGCACACGCGCAGGATCCGCCGCGGCCGCATGCGCCTCGGCGAGGACATCCTCCTCGCTCGCCACGGCGACAACATCGAGAGCCTGCGCCTCGACCGCCGGGCCGACCGCATGGTGGCCACCCTGCGCGACGGCAGCACCGACTGCGCTTCCAACGCCATCCTCGCCTCCGCCCCGTCGCCCGTTGCACGCCTCGGCGCTCAGCTGCAGGCAGTCCGCGAGGACACCGCCTCCGTGAGCCGCGCAGAGATCCGCACGCTCGTCAAGTTCAGTGCCGTGTGGCTCGTCATCAGCCTCGTGCTGACCGTCGGCATGGTCTGGGCCGCCGCGGCCTCAGGCAGCCCCGCGCTGCTCACCCAGTCGGTGGGGTACCCCGCGTTCTGATCTCCCGCCGGCCGCGCTGACCTCCCGCCGGCGGCGCGGCTAGGCTGGGCCGGTGACTTCCGCCGCTCCGACCTCCTGGAACCCGCGCTTGGCGCTTCTCGTCGCCGCGACGTTCTTCATGGAGTTCCTCGACGGCACGGCCCTCGCCACGGCACTGCCCGCGATTGGCCGCGACTTCGGCGTCGCTCCCGCTGACGTCAACGTGGCCATGACCGCCTACCTGCTCACCGTCGCCATGGGGATCCCCTTCAGCTCGTGGCTCGCCGAGCGCTTCGGGCCCCGTCGCGTGTTCGTCTCCGCGATCGCGCTGTTCACCCTCGCCTCCCTCGCGTGCGCCCTGAGCCCCGGACTCGCGGCGCTGACGGCGTTCCGCGCCGTGCAGGGCTTCGGCGGCGCGATGATGGTGCCGGTCGGCTCGCTCGTGGTGCTGCGCGGGACGCCCAAGGACGAACTCCTCAAGGCCACCGCCTTCCTTGTCTGGCCGGGGCTCCTCGCGCCGGTGCTCGCCCCGCTCGTGGGCGGCGCGCTCACCCAGTACCTCTCATGGCACTGGATCTTCCTGATCAACCTCCCGCTCGGTGCGGCAGCCCTCGTCGCTGCGCTGCGCCTGGTGCCCTCCGGCGGCGCCGATCCCGGGAGACGGCTCGACTGGCCCGGTCTCGGGCTCACGACACTCGGCGTCGCGGCCGTCGTCGTCGGCCTCGAACTGCTGGGCCACAGCGCCGGCGGCTCCGCGGCGGGCGTGGGTTCCCTCGCGGTCGGCGTGGGCGCGCTTGCCGGGGCGGTGGCGTGGATGCGCCGGGCCGAGGCACCGCTGTTCGACTTCCGCGTGCTGCGCGTGCGCACGTTCCGGGCCACCCAGACGGGCGGATTCGTCTACCGGCTCACCATCTCCGCTGTGCCGTTCATGCTTCCGCTCATGCTCCAGGACGGCTTCGGCTGGGACCCCGTCCGCGCGGGCCTCATGGTCGCGGCGGTGTTCGTCGGGAACATCGGCATCAAACCAGCCACGACCCCGCTCATCCGGCGGCTCGGGTTCAAGCCCGTCCTGATCGGGGCCGCCGCGGCGTCCGCCGTCACGTTCGCCCTGTGCGCCCTCGCGACCCCGATCTGGCCGGATCCGGTGCTCTTCGGCGTCCTCCTGTTCTCGGGGATGTTCCGATCGATCGGATTCTCCGCATACATGACGGTCCAGTACGCGGACGTGACGGCCACGCAGCTTCCGAGTGCCAACGCGATCGCGAACACGCTGGTCCAGCTCGCGCACGCCCTCGGCATCGCGATCGGCGCGCTCCTGATCCGCCTCTCGGCCTCCCTCATGCACGACGCCGGCCTGGCCGCCTCCGCGGACCCCGCGGCGGGGTACCGGGTCGCCTTCGCTGCGCTCGCGGTTCTCATGCTCGTCTCGGTCGCGGACAGCGCGCTGCTGCCGCGGCACGCAGGGACCGAGGTCAGCGGCCGCCGGTGAGGCCGGATTCCTCCGGCAGCTGAAACTTGAGTCGATGCCACTCAAGTCCATTTGACACCGCGATGCCGATGCGTAGACTTGAGTGCAGACCGCTCAACTTGGCGGCCCGTCAGGGCGCTGGGTCCGGGCGACTCCCGCCAGACCAGCAACTATCAGGAGGAACCTATGTCCCGTGCAGTCGGCATCGACCTGGGCACCACCAACTCCGTCGTCTCCGTCCTTGAGGGCGGCGAGCCGACCGTGATCGCGAACGCCGAGGGCGGACGCACCACGCCATCGGTTGTCGCATTCTCCAAGACCGGCGAGGTGCTGGTCGGCGAGATCGCCAAGCGCCAGGCCGTCAACAACATCGATCGCACCATCGCCTCGGTCAAGCGCCACATGGGCACCGACTGGTCGATCCAGATCGATGACAAGAAGTACACGCCGCAGGAGATCTCAGCGCGCATCCTCATGAAGCTCAAGAACGACGCCGAGTCGTACCTGGGCGAGAAGGTCACCGACGCCGTCATCACCGTCCCGGCCTACTTCAACGACGCCGAGCGCCAGGCCACCAAGGAGGCAGGCGAGATCGCGGGCCTCAACGTCCTGCGCATCATCAACGAGCCCACCGCGGCGGCCCTCGCGTACGGCCTCGACAAGGGCAAGGAAGACGAGCTCATCCTCGTCTTCGACCTCGGCGGCGGCACGTTCGACGTCTCGCTCCTCGAGGTCGGCAAGGACGACGATGGCTTCTCGACCATCCAGGTCCGCGCGACCGCCGGCGACAACCGGCTCGGCGGCGACGACTGGGACCAGCGCGTCGTCGAGCACCTGCTGAGCCAGCTCAAGGTCAAGGGCATCGATCTCTCCAAGGACAAGATCGCCCTCCAGCGCCTCCGCGAGGCGGCCGAGCAGGCCAAGAAGGAGCTCTCGTCCTCGACGAGCACCAACATCTCCCTCCAGTACCTCTCCGTCACCCCCGACGGCCCGGTCCATCTCGATGAAGCGCTCTCACGCGCCAAGTTCCAGGACCTCACGAAGGACCTGCTCGAGCGCACGAAGAAGCCGTTCCACGACGTGATCGCCGAGGCCGGCATCAAGGTGGCAGACATCGACCACGTGGTGCTCGTGGGCGGCTCGACCCGCATGCCTGCCGTCTCCGAGCTCGTCAAGGAGCTCACGGGCGGCAAGGAGCCGAACAAGGGCGTGAACCCGGACGAGGTCGTCGCCGTCGGCGCCGCGCTCCAGGCCGGCGTCCTCAAGGGCGAGCGCAAGGACGTCCTCCTCATCGACGTCACCCCGCTCTCGCTCGGCATCGAGACCAAGGGCGGCGTGATGACCAAGCTCATCGAGCGCAACACGGCCATCCCGACCAAGCGCTCCGAGACGTTCACCACCGCTGACGACAACCAGCCGTCCGTCTCGATCCAGGTGTTCCAGGGCGAGCGCGAGTTCACGCGCGACAACAAGCCGCTGGGGACGTTCGAGCTCACCGGCATCGCTCCGGCCCCGCGCGGCATCCCGCAGATCGAGGTCACATTCGACCTCGACGCGAACGGCATCGTGCACGTGTCCGCCAAGGACAAGGGCACGGGCAAGGAGCAGTCGATGACGATCACCGGCGGCACCGCGCTGTCCAAGGACGACATCGAGCGCATGGTCGCCGACGCCGAGCAGCACGCCGCCGAGGACAAGCAGCGCCGCGAGGCCGCCGACACGCGCAACGCCGCGGAGCAGCTCGCCTACTCCGTGGACAAGCTCATCGCGGACAACAAGGACAAGCTGCCGGAGGACGTCAAGGCCGAGGTCCAGACCGACGTCGACGCGCTCAAGAAGGCCCTTGAGGGCACGGACAACGCGGACGAGGTGAAGGCCGCGTTCGAGAAGCTCCAGCACTCCCAGACCAAGCTCGGCGAGGCCATCTACTCGCAGGCCCAGGCCCCGACCGACGGCGCCAAGGCCGGCACGGCCGACGCCGGCGCCCACACGAGCGGCTCGGCCCACGCCGACGAGGACATCGTCGACGCCGAGATCGTTGACGAGGATGAGAAGAAGAAGTAGCCATGGCTCCTCACGGAAACCAGAACGAGAATGAGCACGAGGGCGAGCGCGCCGAGCCCGTGATCCGGGACAACCGCAAGGTTGACCCGGTCACGGGTCAGGCCCGGCACCCTGAGCAGGCCGAGCAGGCCGAGCCAGCACAGGGCGGGCACGAGGACATGCGGCCCGTCGACGAGGCGCACGACGCCGATGATCCCCTCGCCCAGGCCGAGCGGATCCTGCGCGAGGCCGCGGGTGAGGAAGAGGGCGCCGGTCTGGCCGTCGTCGTCAAGGAGCTCCGGGACGACCTCCAGAGGCTCCAGGCCGAGTACGTGAACTACCGCCGGCGGGTTGACCGCGATCGCGCGGTGGCGGGCGAGGTTGCCGTGTTCGGTGTCCTCAGCTCGCTCCTGCCGGTTGTCGACGACCTCGAAGCGGCCCGAGCCCACGGCGACCTCACAGACGGCCCGTTCGCGGCGATCGCAGCGAAGCTCGAGTCGGTTCTCTCGAGCCAGGGGCTCGAGCGGATCGACGCGACCGGCGTCGAGTTCGACCCGAACGTCCACGAGGCGCTCATCCAGCAGCCAGGCGAGGACATCGAGGTGGACACCGTCCAGCAGGTGCTCCGCGTGGGCTACAAGACCGAGTCGCGCCTCCTGCGCCCGGCCCAGGTCATCGTGGCGACGCCGCAGGGCTGACCCGCCCGTCGGTTCGGGTACGCGGGCCTGCGCGCCCGCGTACCCGAACCGTAGGACACTGAAGCAAGACGACCAGCAGAAGGAGCGTTCGTGGCAAGTCAGGACTGGGTGGAAAAGGACTTCTACGCCATTCTCGGCGTGTCCAAGGACGCCTCCGAGGCCGATATCAAGAAGGCCTACCGCAAGCTTGCCCGGAAGTACCACCCCGACACCAATGCCGGGGATCCCGAGGCGGAGAAGAAGTTCAAGGACATCACCGAGGCGAATTCCGTCCTGTCCGACGCCGACGAGCGCCAGCAGTATGACGCCATCCGCGCCATGGGCGGCGCCCGCTTCGCTCCTGGTGGTGCCGGTCCCGGCGCGGGCGCAGGCGCCGCAGGATTCGAGGACCTCTTCGGGGGCCTGTTCGGCGCGCCGGCCGGCCGCCACTCGCGCGGCTTCTCCACCGGCAACCTCCCACCCGAGTTCGCCGACCTCTTCGGCGGCGGGGGCGGGTTCACCGGGGGCTTCCAGGCCCCGCCCCAGAAGGGCGCGGACCGGCAGGCAACCACCACCATCTCCTTCGCCGGCTCGATGCGCGGCACCACTGTCGGCCTGCGCGAGCAGAGCGGCGACGTCATCGAGGTCCGTATCCCCGCAGGCATCCGCGATGGGCAGAAGGTCCGTGTGCGCGGCAAGGGCGGCCCCGGGTCGGCGGGCCCCGGTGACCTCATGGTCACGGTCAACGTCAAGCCCCACGACTTCTTCACCCGCGACGGCGACAACCTCCGCATCCATGTCCCCGTGACGTTCGACGAGGCGGCCCTCGGCGCCCAGATCGAGGTCCCGACGGTAGACGGCACGAGCGTGAAGATGAAGATCCCTGCCGGCACGAACTCCGGGCGCACGCTCCGCCTCAAGGGCCGCGGCGTCACGACCTCCAAGGGCGCCGGGGACCTGCTGGTGACGGTCGACGTTGTCGTGCCCCAGAACCTCTCGAAGGAGGCCGAGGACGCCGTACGGGCGTTCGCCGAGGCGACGTCGAAGAACGGCCAGTCGGATCCGCGCGCGACCCTCGCGGAGAAAGCGAGGCTCTAGGCCATGGCCATCGATCCGTACGCGCCGATCTTCGTGATCTCCGTCGCGGCGGAGCTGGCCGAGATGCACCCCCAGACGCTGCGCCAGTACGACCGCCTGGGGATCGTCTCGCCCTCCCGCCAGGGCGGGCGCCAGCGCCGCTACTCGCAGCGCGACGTCGAAACGCTGCGCGAGGTTCAGCGCCTTTCGAAGGACGGCGTGTCCCTCGAGGGCATCAAGCGCATCCTCGAGCTCGAGAACCAGGTGACTGCCCTGCGTGCCCGCGTCACGGAACTGCAGGCCGAGCTCGCCAATACACGGCGCGTCCCCGATCCCCGCCGCATCTTCGCCGCCGGGATCGCCGGCGACGTCGTGAGCCTCGCGAGGGGACAGCGGCCCGAGCCGCGCCCGGGTGCCCTCGTGCTGTGGAGCCCGCAGCGCTAGGTGCTCGCCCAAGGTTTGCCCAACGTTCACCCTTCGCTGGCGCTTCGGCATGGCCTTCGCACCCCGCGCCGTCGTACGTTCGAAGCGTGAGTGACCGCACGAGCGAGGAGCCCCTCATGAGCACCAGCCAGCACCCCGTCGTCCTTCCGGCCGAAGCCCTCAAGGGCGGCGACGAGGCCGTGGTGGACGCCAACGTCGACGTTGTCAACGCCATGTACGAGGAACTCCTCGACGAGCGCGAGATCGCGCAGAACGCGCTGCGCGGCTACTACGTCGACTTCTACCTGACGCAGATGCTCGACGGCGGATTCGCCCAGTACGTCTTCACGTCCGGGGAGCGCGAGGGTATCGACGGTCTTGTCCGCGACGGCCTGCGCGAGATGGGCGCGACCGAACACGCAACCCTCTTCGACGAGCTCGCCTCCGCCTTCAAGGGGCTCTCCGAGGAGGATGCCGAGGCGTACCTCGACGGTGACGACGACGCCTCCCCGGCCGTGGCCAGGCTCGAGGAGCTCGATGAGCGGTTCGAGGCGCTACAGGACGAGCAGGACATCGTGGCCCTCAACGCCGCGTGGCTTCGGGGCCAGGAAGGCCTCCTCGCCCTCGACGAGGACGGCATCGAGGACGAGATCGCCCGCCGGGTCGGGCTCATCGGAAACCTCGAGGAGCGGCGCGCCGCGGCCGAGGAACAGGACCTCGCCGACATGCCCGACTTCGAGCTCGTGATCCGCGAGCTGTGCGACGTGGCAGGGCACGATCTGACCGCCATCACGATGGGCGATCCGAACTACCTCCATCACGGCGTCAAGACCCTCGCATGGCGCTTCACGACCGATCAGGGCGAGTACCTCATGGTCGAGGAGGACGACGAGGCCTACATGATCGATCCCGAGGACGGGAAGATCCTCGCCGCCGTCGAGTTCGAGGAGATCGACGAGGACGAGGATGGCTGGGACCTCGAGGATGAGTCGGTCGACGCCGAGGACGAGACCCGCCCGGCCGATCCGCAGAACGGCCACGAGGTCCAGACCGCCCACTGACGCGTGCGCCTCGCGCCAGGGGCACACGCGCAATGTCGTACCCCTGTGGTTCGTTTGGTCCAGCCAGCGATCAGCGGCCAGAGGGGGGCATGGACAGGTTCAGGACTGCGGACGACGGCGCGTGGCTGCCCGAGGCGTCCACTCGCCGTCGTGTCTGCATCACACGAGTGTCTCGAGGGTCGCGACAGGCGCATCGGAGGTGCGCCCCCATTCGGCCCATGAGCCGTCGTAGACGCGCACGTGGTCGCGTCCGAGAAGCTGCGTGAGCGCGAACCAGGCGGCCGTGGCGCGGCCGCCCACTGTGCAGTAGGTGATGAGCTCGGTCGGACCGTCGAGGTCGATGCCGGCGAACACATGCCGGAGGTCGTCCTCCGGGAGGAACCGGCCGTCCTGGTCGAGAAGCTCCGCCATCGGCTGGTGGACGGCCGAGGGCACATGGCCCGCCCGGCCGTTCGGGTCCATTCCCCCCGAGGGCCAGAACCGCTCGCCGTCGTATTCGGCGCGTGTGCGCACGTCGAGGAGCGTGGTGGACGGGACGCCGATGGCCTCGCGCACCTGTGCGCGCGTGGCACCGAGGCGCGGGTCCGGCGCCGCGAGCCGGTAGCTGCTGCGGACCGGCTGGCTGGGCGTGCTCGTCACCGGATACCCGTGGCCCTGCCATGCCGCCCGCGAACAGTCCAGGATCTGCGTCCGGGCATGTCCGTGGGCCTTGAGCAGCCAGTACCCGAACGCCGGCGCATACCCATAGAACACGACGCGCGACTCCGGCTCGATGCCCGAGCGGCGCAGCAGCTCCTCGACCGCTGCGTCGTCCACCGGGCGGTACTCGGCGTCCTTGAGGTGGGCGTAGATGTTCCAGAGGACGGCGCCGTGGATGTGCCACTCGTTGTGGGCGGCGGGGCTGACGTCGACTTCGACGACGCGCAGCCCCGGGTCCGAGAGCTGGGCTGCCAACGTCTCAGCCGAAATGAGGGCTCCTGTGGTTGTCATGGTCGCATCCCTTCAGGTTCGAAAGATGCTTCCACGCTAGGTCGGGGGCCTTGCTGCCCGGCTGGCGAATCGTTGCCGCGAGGTTGGCGACTCCTTGGCACCGCCGACGGACTCGCAGGCAGCCCCTACTCGACCTGGATCCACCCGAGGAGGTCGTCCGCGCTCACCGCGTCGAACAGCGCCGGATGATCCGAGGCCAGATGGGCGCGGATCGCGGCTACCACCTCGTCGTCGCTATCGCTGCGGGCGATGAAGCCGCACTCGCATCGGATCAGCTTGGTCACCGGACCTCCCAGGCCGTCGCCACCACATCCAGCATAGGGGTCCAAGATGGTGTTATGGCGTTGGCGCCGGTACCGCTGCGGATCCAGCTGTGCGGCCCGCTCGCGATCGTGCGCGACGGGCAGCGCGTGGAGTCCGCCCTGCCCGGCCGGCAGGGCCGCCTGCTGTTCACCTACCTCGCCGTCAACCGCTACCGCGACCTCTCCCGCGATGAGGTGGCCGAGGCTCTCTGGCGCGAGCCCGACCCCGCTGCTGTGGAGGCGCGGCTGAACCCGCTGGTCTCCAAGCTGCGCCGGGTCCTCGGCGCTGACGCCATCGAAGGCCGCTCAACCCTGCGGCTGCGCCTCACGGGCGCCTGGATCGATCTCGAAGCAGCTGTCGAGGCGATCCACCGGGCCGAGTCCGCCGTCGCCCAGCGCCAGTGGACCCGGGCATGGGGGCCCGTCCTCACTGCCCTGTTCGTCTCCGAACGAGGCTTCCTCCCCGGCGAGGACGCTCCATGGATCGCGGCGATCCGCGACCAGCTCGCCCTCCTGCGCCTCCGAGCACTGGAGGCCTATGCTGTCACCGACCTCGGCATGGCCGGAACCGAATTGGCCGGGGCGGTCCGTGCCGGCCGGCAGCTCATCCAGCTCGCGCCGCTGCGCGAGAGCGGCTACCGCCACCTCATGAATGCCCTCGCAGCGCAGGGCAACCTCGCCGAGGCCTTTGACGTGTACGCCCAGCTCTGCCACACGCTCCGCGAGCAGCTCGGCGTCTCCCCGAGCCCCGACACACGCGACCTCTACGAACACCTCCTCGCCGAGACCTGACGCGTTGCTTGCTGGGCCCGCAGGCTCTAGCTCGACAGCGCTGCAAGAGGATCCTCACCGGACGCGAGGATTCATCCGGAGTGCCGGCGAGCTCTTGTTGATCAGCATTCCCTTTCTTCTCCTGCACTCCCCGTCAGCCGAAGCGTTGCTAGGGTGGCGGGGTGCCCACTCGCGTCGAGCGGTTCCTCTCTCACCTCGACCGCCTCAGCGGCGGGATCGAGCCGCGTTTCTTCCCGGTCGAATCGACTCATCCC
Organism: Sinomonas sp. P10A9; assembly: GCF_041022165.1. GTDB lineage: Bacteria > Actinomycetota > Actinomycetes > Actinomycetales > Micrococcaceae > Sinomonas > Sinomonas puerhi. The sequence goes on along the minus strand of NZ_CP163302.1, from coordinate 3,489,528 downwards.
GGACTGCCCGGCGTGACTGCAATCGTCTACGACGACGTTCCCGAATCCGGGATGCTCACCGGCATCACCTATGGAATCAGCCTGGCCGACCACCCCGTGTGGCGCGTCGGCAAGCCCGAGCTGTGCATCAGCGTGAAGTCCGACGACCTCCGCTGGCCCCTTGCCCTCGGGCATATCGGCGAGGTCCAAGGCGGAGACAACCCGTTCTGCTATGGGGATACGATCAACTTCGGCGAGAGGATTGCTCCCGACTCCGATATGACTGGCTTCGTCCTCTTCGCCCCCGCCGTTCTGGACAGGGCGGACTACGCCGGGATCGATGTCGGCGAGACGCTGCCGGTCAACATCTGCGGGCTCTACCGATCCACGATGCCGAGCGCCGCTACATCCACGACCACGGGCTCGAGGCCTTCTGGAAGCTCGACTGGGACCCCTACGACGTCGTGCGGCCGTCCGCCGTCTGACGCAGCGTGGCCGAACGGCCATGTCCGCCTTGTGCGCCCTCTGGTCAATCGGACCTCGTGCGGTAAACGCCCCGATCCCGAACTGAGGTTTGTGCGCACGGCTTCGACTTCGAAAACTGACACAGGCATCCTCTGAGGAACGCTCATGAGGTCGGCGGCTGAGAAGCCGCAAAGGCGGCTCTGTGACAGCATCGAGCCATGACTTCTCCCAGATCCGAGGATGAACTCGCCGGCGTTGACGATCCCGCGTGGCCTGACATCGCGAGAATGGCATCGGAGGCGCCCCTGGTCGTCGAGATCTTGCCGGTGCGCGGTTCTGAGGGCAGGAGAACGCTGTACCGGCTCCAAGTCACCGCCCGTTCGACCCTCGGCGCCATCGCGCTCAACTGCGGAGGACTCATCATCGACCGTGGGTGGCTGCGGATCCTCGGGGCAGGTGCACCAGGCCTGGACGACCTCGCGACAGCAAACAACCTGGGAGACCCGGTGGAAGTCTCACCAGCGCCCGGGCAGCTCGTGATCGCCTACGACATCCTTGGCGGCGTCTTCGCCATAAATCATCACGACAGCGCAGCCCCGGCCGGCGAGGTCTGTTACTGGGGCCCCGACACTCTGGCCTGGTCCCCTTTGGGGGTCGGGCACAGTGCGTTCATCCGATGGGCCCTCGGCGGGGGCCTATCCGATTTCTACAGGGACTTCCGCTGGCCCGGATGGGAAACCCAGGTCGCGGCGATGCCTATCGAAGATGGGATCAGCGTCTACCCCTTCCTGTGGACGGAGCAGGGAAGGAACATCGACTCGTCTTCGAGACGGGCAGTGCCGTTCACCGAGATCCTCGAGCTCAACCAGAAGTTCGCGCGCGAGGTCGCTGCCGGCCCGAAATGATTCGGACGGGATCACAGAATGCGGCCTCACACGGGTTGTCCACTGGCTGCATGCACCGGATGGTTTCGCGCCGTCCAAGCTGTCCAGGCGGCCGGGGCAGAGGCTTGAATGCTCCCACCCGCACAAGCCGAGTAGAGCCCCGGTCTTCCCGTGAAGGATCCCCCGCATGGCCTATGCGACCCTGTTCTTCGACATCATCCACGGCCCCGATTTCGGAGCCTTGGGCGCGAGCCCCGCCGAACCGGCGACCGAGCCGAGCGCCGCCGTAGTCGCCTTCCTCCTGGCCCGCGGCCTGCCCCGGACGCCTAACCCCGGACCCGCAGGAGCCCGGAAACCGTTGTTTCTTGACATGGCGTCCAGTCTGTTGACTGGCCATCAAGACGCGTTCCAGAGTGTGCTCCAGCTGCCGACGCTGACAAGAACTGCACCCCGTTTTGGGATCATCCCCGGGCCGGTCGAGGCCGTGCTTCGTTCCTGCGCACCAATGGTCGGTGCGGACATCGCACGAATCCAGGCCGTCGGCGGCGGGGGTGTAGCGTCCCGGGAACGGCCGCGCCAGAGGGTCCGCACGACGTTTCTGCAGTGGCCACGGCGTTTTCAGGCAAGGGCTGGGACGGCCATCCCGAGCTGCTGGGCGAACCACAGGCTGTCCGCGTTGGCCCAGTACTCGATCAGCAGGCCGTCCTGGACCCGCAGGGTGTCGGTCCCGGTGAAGGTGATCGTGCGTCCCACAGCGTCCGGCGAGGCGCCCGGGATGCCGCCGGTGTAGGTGCCCTGCGCCCCCCAGCGGACCACGAGGTACTCGCCGTCTGTGATCGGCCCGACGGCGAGTTGGAAGTCGAGGCCGCGGAACGCGCTTTGGATGCCACCGACCCACGCGTTGAGCGATTCGCGGCCCGTCGCGTCGCCGGGGGCCCCACCGGTGATCGGGGCCGCGTGCGCCACCCACTCTGGGTGGATGATCCGGTCTGTGTAGCTGAGTTCGCCGTTCCACAGCAGCCGCCACGGCTCGACCAGGGCGAGGATGTCGTTCGTGTTCATGATTCCTCCAACGTGCTAGTGCCTATCTTGTTTGTTATAGGCTCTAACTAAAGTAAGCATGCGTTACTCTAGGTGTCAAGAACTCGCTCGGAAGGGGGGCGTGGATGGCAACCACAGTGAGGGACCGTTACCGCACGGAGATGCGCGAGGCGATCAGGCAGGCGGCCGAGCGCCAGCTGCGCGAAGACGGGCCAGGAGGCGTCTCGCTCGCGGCCATTGCCCGCGAGCTGGGCATGTCGGGGCCTGCGCTCTACCGCTACGTGCCCAGCCGCGACGCGCTGCTGACCGAGCTCATTTCGGATGCATACCTCGACCTTGCGCGGGCGCTCCGAGACGCCGTCGAGCGGACGCACGACGGCGGCGATCGCCTGGGCGCGCTCCTTACCGGCTATCGCACCTGGGCCAGGCAGGAGCCGCACAGGTACCGACTGCTCTTCCAGCCCCCGCTGCCCGACTTCGACTCCAATGCGACGTCCCTCGTCGAGGCTTCCCGCGCACCGATGCGAGTGCTCCTGGAGGTGTTGACCGCGAAGCCGGCCAAGGGTGCGGGAGCGGTGCTCACGGACGCCCTGAGAGCACAGCTCGAAGACTGGGCGCGCGGACACGGCCCGTCCGCCGACGCCGAGGCCGCGCTGGCAGCCGTCACGATCTGGAGCCGGCTGCACGGCTTCGTGAGCCTCGAGATAGCCAACGACCTGACCGCCATGGGGGTCGACGCAGATGAGCTCTTCGCCATCGAAGCCCGCCGCATGCGCCCGTGACCCCCTCAGCTCAATCAAGCAACCCGAGTCAATGCGTCGTGGCGAACCGCTGGCCCGCGACCACATGCTCCGGGAGCGCCGGTGGAGAGGGTGCATCCGGCGTCGGCGCGGGAGCAGTCATCCAGCACGACGGTCAGCAAGGGCCGCACCGGCAGGGCCCGGCGCCTGTCGAGCGCAGCGACGTCCAGGAAGCCGCTGGCGGGGGGTTGCTGGTGCGGTAGCGGGCAAGGTCATTCTGAGAAGGGTCCTTCGATGGTCGAGAGATGCGGCGATCGGCCCCGTGGCCTGGGCAGCCGTGGTCAGTGGTGCTGGGGTGTGCGGATGCGCAGGCTGATGAGAGCGGCGGCCAGGAGCGCGACTGCGGCGATGGTGAAGCTGAGCTGGAGCCCGGGGACGAAAGTGTCGGGATTGGCGATGAACGCGCCGAAAACGGCGATCGCGACTGCGCCGCCGACTTGGCGGAAGGTGTTGAAGACTGCGCTTGCGGTGCCGGCGCGTTCGGCCGGGACGCTGGCGAGCACGACCGAGGTCACAGGTGGCATGGCGATCGAGCCGCCGGTCCCGGTGAGGATCAGGAACACGCCGGCGAGGATCGGCGAGCCGGTAGGCGCGCTGGTGAGCAGTCCGATGAACCCTGCTGCCATGAGGACGAAGCCGAACACGATTGGAACCTGCGCGCCGTAGCGGTTGGCGAGGGTCCCGCTGATGATGTTGCCGGTGATGCTGAAGGCTGCGGATGGGAGGAAGACGAGACCGGCGAGGAGGGGGCTCAGGCCGAGGTGTTGTTGGAGGTAGAGGCTGACGACGAAGACGGAGCCGAAGTTGCCGACCATGAAGACGAATCCGTCGAGGAGTGCGACGCGCATTCCGCTGTAGCGGAAGAGTTCGAGCGGCATCATCGGGTGGCGGACTCGTGCCTGGATGAGGAGGAAGCTGGCGATGCCGGCCGCGGCGACGGCGAGCGCCAGGATGACGGAGGGTTGTCCGAAGCCCTGGTCGCCGCCGGTGATGAGTCCGTACATGAGGGCGGCCAGCGAGACGACGGCCATGGCCTGTCCGGCCCAGTCGAACGGGGTCGGCCGTTTCGGCGAGTGGGCGACGAAGGCCCGGAGCGCCAGCATCGCGACACAGATGGGGAGATTGATGCCGAACACGAGCCGCCAGTCAGCTGTCGTCAGCGCACCGCCGACGAGGGGGCCGACTGCGCCGGCGACAGCGCCGCCGACAGCCCAGATGCCGAGGGCGTGGGTGCGCCTGCGCGGGTCGGGGAATGCTTCGCGGATGAGCGCCATCGATGCGGGCAGCATGATCGCAGCGCCCGCGCCTTGGACGACACGGGCTGCGATCAGCAGACCCAGCGACGGCGCGACGGCGCAGCCGATCGACGCTACGAGGAAGAGGACGATGCCGCATCCGAAGGAGCGCTTGGCGCCGATCCGGTCGGACAGGTTGCCGGCGAACAGCAGCAGCACGGCGAACGTGAGTGTGTAGCCGTCGATCACCCACTGCCGCCCCGCAGTGCCGCCGCCGAGCTCGATGCCGATCTGGGTCAGGGCGAGGTTGACGATGAGGATGTCGAGGGTGATCAGGAAGAACCCGAGCGACGCCAGAAGCAGCGTGATGCGCGGTCGGCCCCCCGTGGCATCGGCGGGAGCGGCGGGTGCCGGAGTCGTTGTGGGGTCGGTGCGGGGCACAGAAGTCCTTCCGGACCGGTGGCGGTGGGGGGTCAGTGGGTGAAGATGCGCTTTGCGATGTTGATCGCGGAGAGCGCCTTGGGCCAGCCGGCGTAGAACGCCAGATGGATCATGACCTCTTTCAGTTCGGTCTCGGTCAGGCCGTTCTGTTTCGCGATCTTCAGATGCGCCTCGAGCTGTTCCCAGTTGCCGGCCGTGATGAGGCTGGCGACCGTGATCAGGCTCCGGTCGCGTTTGGGCAGCTCGGGGCGTTCCCAGATGTCGCCAAAGAGGACGTCGTCGGTGATGTCGACGATCTTGGGTGTGAAGTCTCCGATTGCTTTGCGTAGGCCGCTGGGTTCGCGCTTGGCTGGCATGGCCTTCCTCTCTGGACTCGCGATTCGTTGGAACGGGTGTTCGCTATCAAGAGAACCGTCAATTCCATGCGGGCGGGAGGCCCTGGTGAAAGGTGTTCTGGCAGGGAACCCCATCGCGCTGGCTTCGCACGTACGGTGGAGGCCATGACGATGCAGAAGCGAACTCTCGGCACTGCGGCGCTCGACGTGTCCGCGATCGGGCTGGGCTGTATGACGATGACCGGTGGGTACAGCGGACGGCCCGACCGTGCCCAGATGATCGAAGTGATCCGTGCCGCCGTCGAGCGCGGGGTCACATTCTTCGACACCGCCGAGATCTACGGTCCGCACGCGAACGAGGAACTCGTCGGGGAGGCGCTGGCGCCGGTGCGCCACTCGGTCGTCATCGCCACCAAGTACGCGCAGGACATCGACCCTGTCGAACGGAAGCCGCGTGGAAGGATGCTGCTGCCCGGTGATCTCGCGGCCGCGGTCGACGGCTCACTCGCCAGGTTGCGCACGGACACGATCGACCTGTACTACCAACACCGCATCAACCCGGCTGCCCCTATCGAGGACTTCGCCGGCGCCGCCGGGGAACTGATCGACGCCGGGAAGATCCGCAGCTGGGGGCTCTCCGAGGCATCCGCAACGACGATCGGGCGGGCCAACGCCGTCACACCGGTCACTGCCGTCCAGAGCGAGTATTCGCTCTGGTGGCGTCGACCCGAAGCGGGCGTGCTCGCCGTCTGTGAGGCGAACGGGATCGGGTTCGTACCCTTCAGTCCCCTCGGCAAGGGATTCCTCACCGGCACCATCGACACCTCGACCACGTTTGACGAGCACAACGATCTGCGCGCGCAGATTCCCCGGTTCGCACCGGCCGCCCTGGAGCACAACCTCGCCCTGGTCGAGACTGTCAAGGATGTCGCCGTCGGGTACGGCGCGACGCCTGGACAGGTGGCTCTGGCCTGGTTGCTGGCCCGCAAACCATGGATCGTACCCATTCCCGGGACGACGAAGCTGCACCGCGTCGAGGAGAACATCGCTGCCGCCGACCTCGCCCTCTCCCCGGAGGATCTCGCGCGTCTGACCGCAGCGTCGGACAACGCCGACATCCAGGGCGGCCGCTACCCGGGATTCCTGGAAGCGCAGACCAACCTGTGAGAAGGGGGTGGGAGCCATGAGCACGCAGAACAGCGACGACGTCCGCGAATTCCTCACCTCGCGTCGGGCGAAGGTACGACCGGAGCAGGTCGATCTACCGGGCGGACCGAACCGCCGCGTGCCAGGGCTGCGCCGCTCCGAGGTCGCGATGCTCGCCAGCGTCAGTGTCGAGTACTACGCGCGTCTGGAACGCGGAAACCTCAATGGCGTCTCCGAGGCCGTCCTGAACGCCATCGCGACGGCGCTGCAGTTGGACGAAGCCGAACGGCAGCACCTCTTCGACCTCGCCCGCGCCGCGAACGCGTCCACGGCCCGCCGTCCACGCAGCAGTTCACGTCCCGCGACGATCAGACCCGGTCTCCAGCTGATGCTCGACGCCGTCACGGGAGGCCCGGCGCTGATCCGCAACGGCCGGATGGACATCCTCGCCACCAACCTCCTTGCCCGAGCCCTGCATGCCGAGGCGTACAGCACCCTGCGCGAGCGGCCAGTCAACCTGGCACGGTTCGCCTTCCTGCACCGTGAGAATGCGGAGCGGTTCTACCCGGACTGGGACCTCGCCGCCGACATGATCGTCGCCATCCTGCGAGCCGAAGCCGGCCGAGACCCCCATGGCCGAGACATGCAGGATCTGATCGGCGAGCTCTGCACGCGAAGCGAGGAATTCCGGATCAAGTGGGGCGACCACAACGTCCGCCGCCACGTCACCGGCGTCAAACGGTTCCTGCACCCCGTCGTCGGGGACCTCGAGTTCCTCTTCGAGGGAACCGAGCTCCCCGATCAGCCGGGCTGGAGCCTGAACGTGTACATGGCCGAACCCGGTACACCCACCGCCGACGCGCTCCGCATCCTCGCCAGCTGGGAGGCCACCCGCGAGCAGGAGGAGGACACCGCGGACCAGAACGCGCACTCAGCCTCGACTGCTCGAGCGGCTGGCTGATGCCCCACGCGACGGCGGTCTCTCCGATCGCTTCGGCGTGTTCGAGGATCGGGAGGATGTCGTGCTGCTCAGTTCGCCAACTCGACTGCCGCCTGCATGCACCTCGACGGGGCGCACTCGGTTTCGTTCTTAAGGGTGCGCACCAGCCCATGGAGGCTGACCGGGACGAGGCCGCTCCCTCCCTCGGGAACATGGGCGAAGAGGACTCGAAGTGCTCGCCCGACGTGAGGACCTGGATCGCTGGCCCCCACGGCACCGGCGTATGGATTTGAGGGATCCTCAGCCGGCGTACTGCGGGCACGCCTCGTTGGAACAGCCCTTGTCCCTCGGGGTCCATTTGTCCCCGTCCTGCTGCCACACGATGTGCCGGTGCTGGCCGCACAGCTCGCACGTCGGTGCGACGAAGCTGTGCTTCTCTTCTTCCGTGTAGGCGCGGAAGTCTGACATGGTTCCTCCTCGACTTCGGGAGTCCCCACACTACGCCGGGCCCCCGGGCGCGGCCAGAGCCTGAAGGTCCCCCGAGGCCTGAAGGCCAGGCGTCCGAAGGCTAGGCGAGCGCGAGGGTGACTTCGATGTTGCCCCGGGTCGCGTTGGAGTAGGGGCAGATTTCGTGTGCGCGCGCCATGAGGTCCTCGGCCGTTGCCGCGTCGATCTCCGGCAGGCTCACTTCGAGCTGGGCGCTGAGGCCGTACCCGCCGGTCGGCAGGGCGTGCAGCGAGACGTCCGCGGCAACCTCCGAGCCGCTCGCGTTGACGTTCGCGCGCGACGCGACGAGCTTGAGCGCGGAGTGGAAGCAGGCCGCATACCCTGCAGCGAACAGCTGCTCCGGGTTGGTGGCCCCACCAGGTCCGCCAAGTTCCCGGGGAACGCGGACCGGCTCGTCGAGATGGCCGTCAGGGGACTGGATCCGGCCGTTGCGACCGTCTCCGAGCGCGATGGCGCTTGCCGTGTAGAGGGTTTCCATGCGAGCAATCATATTGCACACAATATAACTGTGCAAAGTACTATGGGGTGATGACGACTCAGGCGTACCCCCAGCTCGAGCTCGACGCCCAGCTGTGCCTTCCCCTGCACGCGGCGACGCGCGCCGTGACCCGCGCCTACGGGCATCTACTCGCTCAGGAGGGCCTCACGTACCCCCAGTACCTCACCATGCTCGCGGTGTGGGACGCCGCCGATCCCGTCAACGTGGGCGAGATCGGGGAGCGCCTCCGCTTGGACTCGGGGACCCTCACCCCGCTCCTCAAGCGGCTCGAGGCCGCAGGCCTCGTCGAGCGCCGCCGGGACCCGGGCGACGAGCGCCGCGTCCTGATCTCGACGACGCCGGAAGGCATGGCCCTCAGGGATCGCGTGGCGAGCGTCCCGCGTCGACTCGCCGCGGCGCTCGCGCTCGACGAGGAGGAAACGCGGGCCCTGCGCTCCCTCCTGGCCAAGGCTATGCTGCACCTCGACGCCTTCGAGGCGACGGCAGGCCACGGTTCCTGAGTCCATGAAGCTCAGGAGTTGTGGGCGCCAGCCGACGCGAGGAGCCGGCACGGCGCATCGTCGAGGTCGTTGGGCGTGCGCAGCCGCTCCCGCCGCGTGAACGGATGCGAAGGTGCGGGCCGCTCCCGTCAGTAGCCGGAGGTGCCCGCCATGAGCGCCGCCTGGATCATGTTCCCGTTGGCACCCACGACGTACCAGACGCCCGCCACGCCCTGACCCTTGGTGTCGCCCGCCGCGGTGTCCTTGGCGTAGTAGTAGAGGGGCATGCCGTTGATCGTCACCTGATCCTTGCCGTCGGCGGTCTTGATGCTCCCGATCGTGCCGGTGACCCCCTGAAGTGTCGGGGTACCCGTAGTGGTGACAGCAGGCCAGAGGGGCGCGCACCCGCCGACGCACGCACTCGCCGTCGTGCCCTTGTTGTCCCTCGTGTAGACGTAAACGGTCATGGACTTCCCGTCTACGACAATGGTCTGCCCGCCCGCGTTCGAGGTCTTGAGCGTGACGCCGGCGGCCGCCTGCGACGACGCTGGCGCGGAGGACGACGCCGGTGCGGAGGACGACGCTGGCGCGGAGGACGACGCCGGTGCGCCTGCCGAGGATGACGTCGACCCCCCGCTCGTGCCGCCGCAGCCGGCGAGTGCCAAGGCCGGCACCGCCCAGGCTGCGGCCATCCACACGGCTGCTCGCTTGTTCATGGTTTGCCTTCCCGTTGGTGCGGCGGTTGGCCCGTCGCTCTGCCCCTCAGACGCCTCCGGGCGCAGAATGGTTCAGGCGGAATGAACCGAATCGGCTCCGGGCGCGTGTGAGTGGCGAGGAGGCCTGCATGCCCATGGATGAGGACGCTGTCGCGGCGCTCTACCGCGAGCACGGTGCCGCGCTCCGCCGCTTCGCGCGTGGGGCGGTGGGCAGCTCGAAAGCGGAGGACATTGTGCAGGAGGCGATCATCCGCGTGTGGCGCCAGGCACCGCCGGACACCCAGAGCCTCCGTGCCTACCTGTACCGGACAGTGAGGAACCTGATCGTGGACCAGCACCGCCTCGCCGCGCGGCGCCCGAGGTCCGCGGCCTCAATCGACGAGATGCCCGATGGCTTCGCCGTGGCCGTGGATGTGGAGCGCATCGACGAGCTCCTCGACCGCGTGGTGATGGAGGAGGCCCTCGCGAGGCTCACGCCGGAGCACCGTCAGGCGCTCGTGGCCGTGCACTACCGCCGGCTCAGCGTCGCGGAAGCAGCCCAAGAGCTCGGTGTACCGGCCGGAACCGTGAAGTCCCGCTGCTTCTACGCGCTCAAGTCCCTGCGCTCCGCGCTCGACGAGATGGGGGTGGACCGATGACCGCCACACAGCATCCCTCCGGGCACGAAGGGCTTCGCCTCGACCTCGGCGCCTACGTGCTGGGCGCCCTCTCCCCGGACGAAGCCAGGGCGGTCGAGGTACACCTCGCGGCGTGCGTCCACTGCCGTGCCGAGCTCGCCTCGCTCGAGACCCTGCCGGCGCTCCTCGATGCGGTTCCCCTCGCGCGCGCCGCGGAGATCGCGCACGACGACGCCCGCTCGCCTGACTATGCCCTCGGGCCAGCCGGCGCGCCGCGCGAGCTGCTTGCCCGGGTGGCCCGGCGCCGTCGTGCGCGTTCGGCGGTGTGGGCGGGGTCCCTCGCTGCGGCGGCCGCGGGGTTCTTCGCCGCGGGAATCGCGGCCGGACCAGTGGTGGGGACCGCGCTCGGTGGGGGCCCCGCCCCATCGGCCCGTCCTTCCGCGACGGCCCCTGCCCAGACCCTCACCCTGGCGTCGGAGTCCGGCGCGCAGATTGACCTCGCCCTCGTACGGAAGGGGTGGGGCACCGAGCTGGACCTGACGTGCCACGGGATGCCGAACGGCGGGGTGTTCACGGTGTGGGTGGTCGGCGCCGACGGCTCGTCCCAGCAGGCGGCCAGCTGGAGTTCGGCAGGCTACGCGAGCCGCGCGGTCCTGACCGGTGCGACGTCGATCCAGCTGGCCTCGATCCGGACGGTCGAGATCCGGGACGCAGCCCAGCAGACCATCGCGAGCACCTCAGTCGGCTGAGCTAGCCCCGCACGGCCGTGAGGTCAAAGATCACGCGGCCGGCCGCGAGCGCCTTGTTCTCGAAGCTCGTCAGGACGCGGCCCTCGAATCGGGGTGCCCAGCCGCCCACCTCGTCGACCTCCCCGGTCGCCTCGCAATCCACGCCGGAGGCCCACGCGGCGGTGAGGGGGCTCGGGGAGCCGGCCAGCTCGCCGTCGTGCGCGTTGCGGAAGTGCGGCGAGTCCGCGACCACCTCGCGCAGCTGCTGGGCGTAGCCGGACCAGTCGGTCGCGAGCCGCCACACCCCACCGGGGGCGAGTACCCGCGCCGCGAGGTCAGCGAACGAGTCCCGCACGAGGCGCCGCTTGTGGTGCTTCGACTTGTGCCACGGATCGGGGAAGAACACCCACAGCTCGGCCACGGACCTTGCGGTGAGCATCGTGCCGAGGACCTCGGGGGCGTTGGCCTGGACCACGCGCACGTTCGTGAGGCCGCGCTGCGCGATGCGAAGGAGCGTGTTCGCGAGCCCGGGCTTGTAGACCTCGACGGCGAGGAAGTCGTGCTCCGGGCGCGCCTCGGCCGCCGCGACGATCGCCTCGCCGAGGCCGGAGCCGATCTCGACGACGAGCGGTGCTGCACGCCCGAACTCCGCCGCCGCGTCGAACACGAAGTCCGGATGCACGGACGTGTCCGCGACGTGCCGTGGAACGTCCACCACGTACGCGTCCGCGTGCTCGTCCCACGCAGTCTGCCGCCGCCCCTGCAGGCGGGTTCCGCGCCGCACGAAGCTCACCGGCTGCCGCCGGTACGTCCCGAAGGATGCCTGTGAGCCGGGGGTGACGGGGTTGCCCTGGAGGGGATCGCCGTGGGCCGGCGTGGGGGATTCGGGGTGCTCGCTCATCGCATTAAAGGCTACGGGACGCACGACGGCGCCCCCTCCCGCGCGTAGGTCACGCGCGCGAGGGGGCGCCGTCGGGCTGGAAACTCAGTGCCTGAGATCCTTGCCCTTCGTCTCGGGCAGGGCCAGCACCGTCAGGATCGAGACGCAGACCATGACCACCGCATAGACGTTGAACGCCCAGGACGCGTGCAGGACATCGGCGAAGAGCTGCTGGAGGTACGGCGCCGTGCCGCCGAAGAGCGCCACGCAGATCGAGTAGGGCACGCCCACACCCACGGTGCGGATGTGCGCGGGGAACATCTCGGCATACGCGGCCGGCACGATCGCCGCCGAGCACGCGATGAACACGAGCATGACGGACATCGAGACGAACAGCTGCCAGGCCGAGTCGTGGAGGAGCCACGTCATCGGGAAGTGCAGCACCGCCACCCCGACCCCGCCGATGATCATGACCTTCTTGCGGCCGATCCGGTCGCTCAGCCTTCCCCACAGCGGCAGTGCGATGAGGAACACGACGTTCGCGCCGACACCCGCCCACAGCGCCTCCGAGGCATTGATGTGGAGGCTCGAGATGGCGAAAGCAGGGGCCACGACGCCCCACACGTAGTAGATGATCGTGAGGCCGACCGTCATACCGATCACTTGGAAGGCCTGCTTCCGGTGCTCCACGATCGAGCGCCACATCCGGTGCTTCGGCTTGGTGGTGCCGGCGGCGAGCCCCTCGAACGCCTCGGTCTCGGGCATCCGGAAGCGCATGACGAGGCCGTACAGGCCCAGCGCCGCCCCGAGGAAGAAGGGGATGCGCCAGCCGAAGGCGTCCATCTGCGCCTTGGTCAGCACGCTCGTGAGGAGCACGCCGAGGAAGGTGCCGAAGAGGACCCCGGCGGTCCCGGAGACGTAGATGAGCGAGGACCAGAGCCCGCGCTTCTCCTTCGGCGCGACCTCGGAGAGGTACGTCTGGGAGGAGGGCAGCTCGCCGCCGTGCGCGAGGCCCTGGATGAGCCTGGCGATGAGCAGCGTGAGCGAGGCGAACGCGCCGACCGAGGTGAAGGTCGGGGCGATCGCGATGAGCAGGCTGCCGAAGGCCGCGAGGGCCACGGCGAAGGTCATCGACGTGCGGCGCCCGATCCGGTCGCCAATCCAGCCGAAGACGAGCCCGCCGAAGGGCCGTGCGAGGAAGCCCACCGCGAAGACGGCGAGAGTGGAGAGGATCGCGGACGTGGGGTCTGCTCCGTTGAAGAGCTGCTTCGAGAAGAACGGCGCGAACGTCGCGTAGACGTTCCAGTCGAACCACTCGACGGCGTTCCCCACGCCGGTGCTCATGATCGTCTGTCGCGTGGACGGTGCCTTCCGGAGTCGTCCGGCAACGGCGGTGTTGGTGGACATGGTGGCCTTTCGAAGGGTGAGGATCAGGCGCCCGCGAGGGATGCGGCCTTGGTCAGGGCGAGGTGCGCGTAGAGGGCCGCGCCGTCCGCGAGCACCGCGTCGTCGAACGTGGCGAAGGGGGAGTGGTTGAACGCTGAGGTGGCAGGGTCGACGCCAGCGGGCACGGCGCTGAGGCCGATGAAGCTCCCGGGCACCTCGGCGAGCACGCGGGAGAAGTCCTCCGAGCCGCTCAGCGGCTGGGCCAGACGCGCGTGGCGGCTCGGCGCGCTCGGGTCGGCGCCGAAGAGCTCCGCGATCGCGGCCTCGGCGAACTCCGTCTCTCGCTCGTCGGTCACGGTGAGCGGGTACTCGGCCTCGTACCGGACCTCGGCATCGAGGCCGTGCGCGTTGGCGATCCCCTTCAGCAGCCGCGGGATCGCCGTCTGCATGCGCTCGCGGTTCGCGCCCGAGAACGTGCGGATGGTCGCGTCGAACTCGGCCGTCTCGGGGATGATGTTGCGCTTGGACCCTGCGGCGAGCCGGCCTACCGTCACGACGCACGGATCGAACATGTCGAACTGGCGCGTGACCATGGTCTGCAGCGCGACGACCATCTCGGCGGCCACCGTCACCGGGTCCTTGGCCATGTGCGGGGCTGAGCCGTGGCCGCCCGCGCCGAGGACCTTGACGAACAGCCCGTCGGAGGCGCTCATCATGACCCCGGGCCGCGTCACGAACTGCCCGTGGGGCGCCATCGACGAGAAGACGTGCATGCCGAAGGCCGCGTCGGCCCGGCGCCCGGCGGCGTCGAGGACGCCCTCGCGGATCATCACGGACGCTCCGTCGTAGCCCTCCTCGCCCGGCTGGAACATGAAGACGACGTCCCCGGCGAGCCGGTGCCGGTTGTCGGAGAGCAGGGTGGCTGCGCCGAGCAGCATCGAGGTGTGCAGGTCGTGGCCGCACGCGTGCATCGCGCCGTCGATCCGCGACGTGAACGGGGCCCCGGTGCGCTCCTGCACGGGCAGGGCGTCCATATCGGCCCTCAGCAGCACGGTGGGGCGGCCCGTTCCGGTCACGGCAGGCGAGGCGGACGACGACGGCGACTCTCCGCCGTCGTGCGGCGCACCGTTTGCCGTGGCACCACCGGTGCCGCGCAGCACCGCAGTGACCGACGTGGTGTCGGTGCCGGTCGAGACCTCGAGCCCGAGCCCATCGAGGGCCGCGAGGACCTTCTCCTGGGTCCGGGGGAGCGCGAGCCCGATCTCCGGCTCCTGGTGGAGGGCGTGCCTCCACTCGGTGAGCTGGCCCTGAAGGCTCCGGGCGGTGTCGATGAACTCCATGATTCCTTTCCTGTGACCTGCGCCACGTGGCGATGTCCGCCCCCAGTGTGTGGCCAGATGCGAAGTGACCGACTAAGTTCGTCAGTATCATGCAGACCCTGAGACCAAGTCGTCAGAATCGTGCGGACGGACCGCTGCTGGATGTCCTCTCCGAGGAGGACCTCGAACTCATCAACGCCCTGCAGATCGCCCCCCGCGTCACGTGGCAGGACGCGGGCGCGATCCTTGGGGTGCGTCCCGCCACGCTTGCCGCGCGGTGGGAGCGCCTCGAGTCGCAGGGCCTCGCGTGGATCACGTCCTACGGGGTGGGCGATCCCACCGAGATGACGCTCGCGTTCGTCGACGTCGACTGCTCCCCGGGCACAGTCATGTCCGTGGCGGACGCACTCAACGCGATCCCCGAGGTCCAGACCGTCGAGCTCCCCGCCGGCCACCACGACGCCATGCTGACCGTCTTCACACGATCCCTCTACGACTACGCGAATGTCGTCGCACCCGCCATCCTGGCCATCCCCGGCGTCGAGAGGATCCATGCGGCGCTCGGCAGCACGCTTCACCAGGCCGGCCACTCGTGGCGGATCCCCGCCCTCGACGCGAAGAAGTCCGCAGCGTTCGCCCAGCTCGCCGAGCGGCCGAGGTCCTCCGGCCCGCTCACGCCGGCGTGCCACGACCTCCTGCCCCTCTTGGCGCGGGACGGGCGGGCCAGCTCGGCGCAGATGGCCAAGGAGCTCGGCCGGAATCCGTCCACGGTCCAGAGGCAGCTCGCGAAGGTGCTCGGGTCCGGGCTCGTCGCGTTCCGCTGCGATGTGGCCCAGCTTGCCGTCGGCTTCCCGGCGACCTGCACGTGGTACGCGAAGGTGCCGTCAGGGCAGCACACCGCTGCGGCCGCGGCGATCCGCTCGATCCGCTCGGTCCGCCTGTCCGCGTCCATCACGGGTCGGGCCAACTTCATCGTCACGATGTGGCTGCGCTCGGTGGCGGAGGTCGCGGCGGCCGAGATGGCCATGGCGGAAAAGGTACCGGGGATTGAGTTCCTCGAAAGCATCGTCGTGCTGAGGGTGACGAAGCGCATGGGCGTCCTCGTCGGCCCGGACAGCAGGGCGCGGGGGCGCGTGGACCTTGCTCCGGCGGCCATCCCGGCCGGTCTGGACTGAGGCGTGCGCGCAGTCTGGCTGGTGGTGTCTGCGCTGGCATGCGGGAAGGCCTCGCAGTCCCTGCTAGTATAGATATTTAGGTCGCCGTGCCCGGCCGGGATTCCCGGAACCGAGCGCCGCGCGGCCTGCGTCGATGAACGCGTTTCCAGGCCCCGCAGCCCCGACCCTCGAGGGCGGGCAGCGGTGAGGCCAGGCTCCCTTTCCTCGGCGAACCCTGTGGGCCGCTTTGGCCTGTGGGGCCGATCCGACGCTGGAGTTCCTACAGCCATGGCTGATCAGACCTTCGTTTCCCTTGGCGTGCCCACGCCCCTGTCCCGCATCCTTGCGGACCAGGGCATCGAGTCGCCGTTCCCCATCCAGACCAAGACCCTTCCCGACACCCTGTCGGGCCGAGACGTCCTCGGCCGCGGCCGCACCGGCTCGGGCAAGACCATCGCCTTCGCGCTCCCGCTCGTGGCACGCCTCGCCGAATCGGGCCGCGCAGGCTCGGGGCGCCGTCGTCCGGGCCGCCCGCTCGGGCTCGTGCTCGCCCCGACCCGTGAGCTCGCCACTCAGATCGATGCGACGGTCGCCCCGCTCGCTGCCTCCATGGGGCTGAACACCACGGTGATCTACGGCGGCGTCTCCCAGGCCCGCCAGGAGCGTGCGCTCGGCGGCGGCGTCGACATCATCATCGCGTGCCCCGGCCGGCTCGAGGATCTCGGCCGCCAGGGCATCGTGAACCTGAACGACATCGAGGTCACCGTCCTCGACGAGGCCGACCACATGGCGGACCTCGGCTTCCTGCCCGTGGTCAAGCGCCTCCTCGACCAGACCCCGAAGAACGGCCAGCGCCTGCTCTTCTCGGCGACCCTGGACAATGGCGTGGACAAGATCGTCACGCGCTACCTGCACGAGCCGCTCACCCACTCGGTCGACGCACCGCAGGCCGCGGTGAGCACCATGGAGCACCACGTCCTGCTCACCCAGGACGCCACGAGCAAGAAGAACCTCATCGAGGCGCTCGCGTCCGGCCAGGGCCGTCGCGTGCTGTTCATGCGCACCAAGCACCACGCCAAGCGCCTGGCCCAGCAGCTCACGAAGTCCGGCATCCCCGCCGTCGACCTCCACGGCAACCTGTCCCAGAACGCCCGCGACCGCAATCTCGCGGACTTCGCATCCGGTGCGGTGCGCGTGCTCGTCGCCACCGACGTCGCCGCCCGCGGCGTGCACGTGGACGACGTCGAGCTCGTGGTCCACGTCGACCCGCCGGCCGAGCACAAGGCGTACCTGCACCGCTCAGGCCGCACGGCCCGTGCGGGCTCGGACGGCACCGTTGTGACGATCGTCCTGCCCGAGCAGAAGCACGATGTCCGCAAGCTGCTGCGCGACGCCGGCGTCAAGGTCGAGATCACGCCTGTGACGTCGTCCTCGTCCGAGGTCGCAGCGCTCGTCGGCGAGCGTGCCGAGTACGTTGATCCGGAGGTGCGCGCCGCGGCCGTGGCCGCGAAGATGCCGCAGCAGGGCGGCGGCACGTCCACCGGCGCCAACGCGCAGCGCAAGCGCTCACGCCGCGGCCCCGGTGCAGGCCAGGGCACGCGCGACGACGTAGCTCGCCGCGGACGTGGCGGCGCCGGCGGCGAGGGACACCGCAACGACGCTCCGGCCGCGAAGGGCCAGACCGCACGCTCCTCGCAGGGCGGCCAGGATTCTCGGCAGGGCCGGGGCTCGCGGACCCGTGCTGAGGGCTCGGCGCCTGTTCGCGGTCAGCAGCAGCGAGGGCAGCAGCGCGGCGAGCGGACGGGCGGCGAGCAGACCCGCGGAGGGAGCGCAGCCGTGTGGAGCTCGACGACCGGCGGAACCTCCGGCGGCAGCTACTCCGGCGGTTCGGGTTCCGGGGGCCAGCGTGGCCAGGGCAGCCAGGGTGGCCAGGGCCAGCGCGGCAGCCAGGGGCGCGGCCGTGGTCCGCGCCGGGCAGGCGCGCCGGCCTCCAACGCCCGCTGACCCACCCCACTCGTCCGTGAGCTGACGTCGGGTCGTACGGCCCTGAGGCTTCGCCTCAGCACGCCATACACTGGCTGCATGGCCAAGCACGAGACCCCGAATCCCACCCAGTCTGAGGGCGTCCGCACCCTCTCGCCCGAGGATGCCTGGGAACGGGCCCGAACCATGGTTGTGGGCCGGCTGGCCTTCAGCAGCGGCGAGCGCCTCGAGCTCTTCCCGATCAATTACCTCGTGGACCGCGGGACTGTGCTCTTCCGCACAGCCCCGGGCACAAAGCTCGCGGCGTCGATGGGCCGGCTCAAGGTCGCCTTCGAGGTCGACGGCTACGAGGCCGACGTCCGCGAGGCCTGGTCGGTCGTCATCCATGGTGTCCTCGAGCCCGTGCTCAACACCGAAGAGATCGTCGACGCTGTCGCGCTGCCGCTGTTCCCGTGGCAGTCGGGGGAGAAGGCGTTCTTCGTGCGGATCGTGCCGTCCGAGATCACCGGTCGTCAGTTCTTGGTTGCGGACCCGGGTCACTGGGCCTCCCAGTTCATGGGCGGCCCTCGGGCCTCGGGCGAGTAGCACCCAGCCGAGCTCCATCGGGCGGTGCGGCGTCACCCGACTCACCGGCGTCATGCGCCCTACCAACGCCAGCGAGACGCCGAACCCGACCCGCACACCGCATGGTTAGCCCACCGCCGTGAGTCCGGCCGTGCACGCGACTCTGAACCGGGTGGGAGGTCCACACGAATCGTGGCCCCACCCGGCGGAGCAGTAGACCGCGTCGGAGAACTCTGTGGATCCCGTCCGGCAGGGCAGACTGGTATGCATGAAGACTCTTCTGAATCTCATCTGGTTCATCTTCGGCGGCTTCGTCCTGGCCCTCGGCTACTTCCTCGCGGGACTGATCTGCTGCGCCCTCATCGTCACCATCCCGTGGGGCATAGCGTCGTTCCGCATCGCCTCCTACGCCCTGTGGCCGTTCGGCCGCACGATCGTGGACAAGGGCGGACGCGTCGGAACGGCCTCGATGATCGGGAACATCATCTGGCTCCTCGTGGCAGGAATCTGGATTGCCATCGGCCACGTCGCGACGGCCATCGCCATGGCCACGACGATCATCGGCATCCCCCTCGCGATCGCAAACCTCAAGCTCATTCCGGTCTCGCTCATGCCGCTCGGCAAGGAAATCGTGCCCACCGACCGCCTTCTCGCAGGCTTCGGGCGCTGACCCGGCGCGTCGAACCGGTTGCAGCGCTCTTGGACACGTGCCTGAGCGCACTATAGGTTTGGTCTGATAAGGAGGCACGAATGCCCGAACTCGATAGTTCACTTGCCGGCGAGTGGAAGTTCGACCCCGCACACACGCGACTCGGCTTCTCGACGCGCCATGCGATGGTCACCAAGGTACGCGGCGCGTTCAACGACGTCGAAGGCGTCATCAACGTGGACGTCGACGAGCCGACCAACTCGTCCGTCAACGTCGTCATCCAGGTGAAGAGCATCGACACCCGCAATGCACAGCGTGACGAGCACCTTCGGACCAATGACTTCTTCGATGCGCCGCACCATCCGGAGATCACGTTCGTCTCGAAGCGAATTGACCAGGTCGAGGAGAATAGCTTCATCGTCAACGGCGACCTGACGATCCGCGGCGTGACGAAGGAGATCGCGGTTCCGATCGAGTTCATCGGCATAGAGACCGACCCGTTCGGCAACATGCGCGCCGGCTTCGAGGGATCACGCCGCATCGACCGCAAGGACTTCGGTGTCAACTGGAACGCTGGCCTCGATTCGGGCGGCGTGCTGGTCTCCGACCGCATCCTGCTCGAGTTCGAGATCTCAGCGATCAAGTCTACTGACAGCGACGGCGACGACGACAGCAACGAGAAGCCCGATCACGACTGATCATC
This sequence comes from Sinomonas sp. P10A9, assembly GCF_041022165.1. GTDB lineage: Bacteria > Actinomycetota > Actinomycetes > Actinomycetales > Micrococcaceae > Sinomonas > Sinomonas puerhi. The sequence goes on along the minus strand of NZ_CP163302.1, from coordinate 3,470,078 downwards.
CGTTCCACCTCCCGTGGCGGATGAACCAGAGGAAGGCCTCCACCCGTTCGTGGCGGTGGCGTTCGTCGAGGCCACGGGTGTCGGGCAGCGGTTCGGAAAGCGGCACTGGCCGCTGCACGTGACGCTCCTGCGCTTCGATATGGCCCCGGAGGCCGCCCTGACGGCGGCGTCCGGGGCTTTTTCGTGCTGTGAGCCTCTCCGCGTCCGGATCGGGCACGACGCCGCCTTCGGCTATCGAGGCCGGGTGCAGGTCTCGCTCGTGGAGCACGACGCCGGCCTGCAGGCCCTGCACGAGCGGATCCTCAAGGCGGTGGCCGCGGGCGGGGGGCGCATTCACAGCCCCCATCACACCGGCCGGGGCTTCCGGCCGCACGTGTCCGTTCAGGGCGAGCGACGCGTCCACCCGGGGCAGACGGTCCTCCTTGGCGGCGTGTCGCTCGTGGACATGGCCCCGGACGGGGACGCCGAGTGGCGCATGCCGATCGGGGAGTGGGGCGAGGGCACATCGGACGCCGGCTGACCCCGGGTCGTTGGAATGTGACCCCGCGTGCTTAGGGAGAGCCCTCAGTACTGGGCGAGCCAGGAGCCTGCGGCGAGCTCCGTCCGCAGGTTCTCACGCGCGCGGGCGTCCCACAGCGAGCGCCCGGCGGTTGTGTGGAACAGCGGATCCAGCCCGAGCAGCTGATTGAGGACCGCGGCGCGGCCCGCGCGGAAGGCGTTGTCCGGGACATGGGCGAACTCGGCCCGGACCTGTCCCGCATACCGGCGGTACCCGTTCTGGTCGCGGCCCAGTACCGCGAGGTCGGCGTCGCACAGGAGCTGCCCCGCGGCGTCGTGCGTCTCGGGGGAGTGCCCAGCGGTGAGCCGGACGAGCCGGCCCACTTCGCCGATCTCGGCGTCGGACAGGCCCGCAGCGGAGAGACGGTCCTCGGCCAGCAGCGCAGATTCCTCCTCGTCGGAAGCGGGCGCAGCACCGCCGAGGCCAGCCCGGTACACGGCGTCGTGGAACCACGCCGCGAGGACGACGGCGCGCGGTACCTCTCGCGGGGACGCGCCCCCGTCGGCGATCACCTCCAGGGACGTCAGGACCGCGAAGAGATGGGCGCGCGTGTGGTAGCGGCGGTGCGGCTCGGCCCAGCGGTCCAGAAGCTCGCGGCCGAGGTCCCCGCGCCCGGGGAGTGCGGCGTCCCACCGCTGGAGCAGGGGCAGTTCGAGGGCCTTCGCGCGCTCGCGTGCGGGGATGCGCAGGCCCGACGCGATGAGCGTGCGGGCCAGATGCCTGCCAGAGACCTCGTGGGCTCCGAGCGCTACGAGTTCGTGGTGGCGGCGCTCGGGGACGTCGTAGTGGTCCTCGTCGAAGGCGCGTTCGGGAATCTCTGCTGCGGCCGCGAAGGCATGCAGCTCCGCGAGCGAGGTGTCCGAGATGAGATGGGCGAACACCGTCCCGTGGGCGGGCCAGATAGGGGAATCGATGAGGATCGCCATGCGCACCAGCATGCCACCGGATGCCCGGTCCGTGTGACTTCGTCCCGCAGGGGCAATTCCCTGCCCGTCGGCTTTTGTTCTCCAGACCTGAGTCATCTACACTCAACTTAGATGCGTTGACCTGAGTGAGGTCAGCGCGGTTGGATGGGTCTGGAAGCTGCGTGGAAGGGAGCTCGTTTTGGACGTCAAATTCACTACCAAGAGCCAGGAGGCGCTGTCGGCCGCCGCGATGAACGCGTCGACGGCGGGCAACCCTCAGATCGAACCGGCGCACCTCCTCAAGGCGCTCATGGACCAGCGCGAGGGCGTCGCCGTCGCCCTCCTGCGGGCCACGGGAGCGGACCCGGACGCCGTGAGTGTCGCCGCGAGCACTGCCATCAAGGCGCTCCCCTCGAGCTCAGGAACCACGGTGGCGCAGGCCCAGCTCAGCCGTCAGGGGCTGCAGGTCATCAGCGCCGCGCAGCAGCAGGCCGAGCAGATGGGCGACTCCTTCGTCTCGACCGAACACCTCCTCCTCGGGCTGGCGGCCGACGGCGGTGCGGTCGGCAAGGCGCTGCGTGACAACGGCGCCGCCCTCGAGTCACTCAAGGCCGCCCTGCCCGGCGTCCGCGGCGACCGCAAGGTGGACTCCCCGGACCCCGAGGGCACGTTCCAGGCGCTCGAGAAGTACGGGACGGACCTCACAGCCATCGCACGCTCCGGCAAGCTCGACCCGGTGATCGGGCGCGACTCGGAGATCCGCCGGGTCATCCAGGTCCTTTCGCGCCGCACCAAGAACAACCCCGTGCTGATCGGCGAGCCGGGCGTCGGCAAGACCGCCGTCGTCGAAGGCCTCGCCCAGCGCATGGTGGCGGGCGACGTCCCGGAGAGCCTGCGCGGGAAGACCCTCATCTCACTTGACCTCGGGTCCATGGTGGCCGGAGCCAAGTACCGTGGCGAGTTCGAGGAGCGGCTCAAGGCTGTCCTCGAGGAGATCAAGGCCTCCGAGGGCCAGATCGTCACGTTCATCGACGAGATCCACACGGTGGTCGGCGCGGGCGCTACCGGCGATTCCTCGATGGACGCCGGCAACATGCTCAAGCCCATGCTGGCCCGCGGCGAGCTGCGCCTCATCGGCGCGACGACCCTCGACGAATACCGCCAGAACATCGAGAAGGACGCGGCGCTCGAGCGCCGCTTCCAGCAGGTGTTCGTGGGCGAGCCGAGCGTGGACGACACGATCGCGATCCTCCGCGGGCTCAAGGAGCGCTACGAGGCGCACCACAAGGTGGCCATCGCCGACTCCGCGCTCGTCGCGGCAGCAACGCTGTCCAACCGGTACATCTCCGGACGCCAGCTCCCGGACAAGGCCATCGATCTTGTCGATGAGGCCGCCTCCCGCCTGCGGATGGAGATCGATTCGGCACCGGAGGAGATCGACCAGCTGCGCCGCGCCGTCGACCGTCTCACGATGGAGGAGATGGCGCTCGACGGCGAGGCGGACGCCGCGAGCATCGAGCGGCTGGCCGCGCTCCGGGAGGACATGGCGGACAAGAAGGAGGAGCTCGCCGCCCTCAACGCGCGCTGGGAAGCCGAGAAGACCGGCCTCAACCGCGTCGGCGAGCTCAAGTCGAAGCTCGACGAGCTCCGTTCCCTCGCTGACAAGGCCCAGCGCGAGGGCGACCTCGGCGAGGCCTCCCGCATCCTCTACGGCGAGATCCCGACGTTCGAGCACGAACTCTCAGAGGCAACAGCCGCGACCGAGGCGGAAGCCGCCGAGGGCACCGGGGGGCGCGAGCGGGGCGCAGGCAAGAAGATGGTCGCCGAGGATGTCACGGCGGACGACATCGCCGAGGTCATCTCAGCGTGGACCGGCATCCCCGCAGGGCGCATGCTCCAGGGCGAGAGTCAGAAGCTGCTGCACATGGAGGCGGAGCTCGGCAAGCGGCTCATCGGCCAGGCGAAGGCGGTCAGTGCGGTCTCGGACGCCGTGCGGCGCGCCCGCGCGGGGATCAGCGACCCGAACCGCCCCACGGGCTCGTTCCTGTTCCTCGGCCCGACGGGTGTTGGCAAGACCGAGCTCGCCAAGGCGCTCGCGGACTTCCTGTTCGACGACGAGCGCGCCATGGTGCGCATCGATATGAGCGAGTACTCGGAGAAGCACAGCGTGGCGCGCCTCGTCGGAGCCCCTCCCGGGTACGTCGGCTACGAGGAGGGCGGGCAGCTCACCGAGGCAGTGCGGCGTCGGCCGTATTCGGTGATCCTCCTCGACGAGGTCGAGAAGGCCCACCCCGAGGTCTTCGACATCCTGCTGCAGGTCCTCGACGACGGGCGGCTCACGGACGGCCAGGGCCGCACCGTGGACTTCCGCAACGTGATCCTCGTGCTGACCTCGAACCTCGGGAGCCAGTTCCTCGTGGACCCCTCACTGAGCGAGGGCTCGAAGCGGGATGCCGTCATGAGCGTGGTCAATGCCTCGTTCAAGCCGGAGTTCCTCAACCGGCTCGACGACGTGATCATGTTCGACGCGCTCTCCGTCGACGAACTGTCCAGGATTGTCGAGCTGCAGGTTGCCTCGCTCCAGGCCCGCCTCACGGAGCGCCGGCTCACGCTCGAGGTCACCGACGGCGCCCGCGCGTGGCTCGCGATGACCGGCTACGACCCGGCCTACGGTGCGAGGCCGCTGCGGCGCCTTGTGCAGCGCGAGATCGGTGACAGGCTCGCCAAGGAGATCCTCGCCGGGGAGATTGTCGACGGCGACACGGTCCTCGTCGACGTTGCCGACGTCGAGGTGGATCTCAAGGACCTCACCGGTGCGACGAGCGGCCTGAGCGTCAGGCGCAAGGTACCCGCGGTCCAGTAGCCGCCGAGGTCACCCCGGGTGGCGCCGAGGTCACCCCGGGTGGCGCCGAGGTCACCCCGGGTGGCGCCGAGGTCGGATTCTCGGGCGCGATGTCGACGTTACGCGGGGTGATCTCGCGCTGAGACGGGGTGATCTCGGGCTCGCACGGGGTGATCTCGCGCTCGCACGGGGTGATCTCGCGCTCGCACGGGGTGACCTCGCGCTCACATGGGGTGACCTCGGCGGGGGGTCAGTGGAGGAATGATGCGGTGAGTGTGTTCCCGTTCGTGCTCAGGATGTAGCAGTCCATGCGGCGGTCGCCGCCCTTCCAGCCGTCTTGGCTCGGATAGGCCGACCGCTGCTTGAGGTTGCTGGTGTCCCCGGGCAGCACGATGTTCGGGGCTTTGCACAGCTGGCTGGCGCGCTGTTCTAGGGCATCGCGCCCGGGGTAGGCCTCGGCGTCGCCGGCGTTCTCGACGCCGACGAGCTGTGCGGAATGCGGGTCGGTGCAGGTCACCTTGTCGCCCGAGTTCGCGGCGGCGTCGAAGTCGGCGAAACAGTCGCCCTTCGCGTACGCCGTGGACTCGACTGCCGTCTTGGGCCTCCCCGCGCTGGCGAAGGCCGAGATGCCCCAGATGACTAGCCCCACCGCCACGAGCGCCGTGATCACGAAGAGGGGACCGCGGCGCTTGCGGCGCCTACGCTGCTCACGCCTCGTCCCGACCGGGCTGGCCGGAGCCGCCTTTGGCTTCCGGACGCTCCGGGCTCCCTTGCCGAGAGAGGGGCGGCGCTTCGCAGCGGCTGGGCGCGCGGGCGCGGCGGGGTCCGGCGGGGTCGGGCCGGCGCCGAGCGGTGACCTCGTGGGTCGCGGGGGAGGGGGCGGAAAATTACCCCGTCGTGGTGCCCCAGGGGGGTAGGACGTGCTCATGCACTGGGCTCGCTTCCTTGTAGCTCACACGGCCAGTGGCCATCCAGTAGCCATCGCTGCGCGGATGCGCGGTCGGCTGGAATTACATGTAGTCTAGACCTACGACAAATTGATCAGACACTCTGGGGCCTCGCGAACGTGCCTTCGCGACAACCTCCGGAACGACGCAAAAAGGGGGTCACGCCATGGGGCGCGGCCGTCAAAAGGCTAAGGCAACCAAGCAGGCTCGGGACATCAAGTACTACAGCCCGAGCACTGACTACGCGGCTCTCGAGCGGGAACTGGGCTCACAGACCGGCCATACTTCTCATCGATATGCTGAGGAACCCGAGCAGGACGACTCGGAGTACGCGGATCAATTTGGAGGCGAGGACGAGGACGAGGACTCTCGCCGGATCGGTTGAGGCCCTGAACTCGTTACAGCACCCCGCCATCGCAGGAGCGCATGCAGCTGCCTTGCGGTCTATTGCGCGTGAGGTGACGGAGACCGCCGAACCCCAGCCCCCCGGCGTCGCCCGCAAAGGCATCCTCGGAATGCTCGGTGAACGGGCCGTGCTCGTCGTGACCGGCGCGGGGGTCTCCACGGCATCGGGCATCCCGGACTACCGCGGCCCGCAGGGGTCGTGGCGCAAGCACCGGCCCATGACCTATCAGGAGTTCCGCCACGATCCGGCGGCGCGGCACCGTTACTGGGCGCGCAGCTTCATCGGCTGGCGGCACCTCAACCGTGCCGAGCCGAACCGGGCGCACCGGATCATCGCCGACCTCGAGCGGCGAGGGTACATTGCCGGCGTCGTGACCCAGAACGTGGACGGCCTGCACGCTGCGGCGGGGACCAACAACCTCGTGACGTTGCATGGCGACCTCGACAGGGTCGTGTGCCTCAACTGCGGCAACCTCGAAGCACGGAGGAGCCTCGACGCGCGCCTCTCCGAGGCCAACCCAGGCTACTCCGAGGCCGTCTCGCACGATCCCGCGGCAGTCAACCCCGACGGAGACGTCGAGCTCGACGAGCATTGGGTCGGCCGGTTCGTCATGGTCCCGTGCCTCGTCTGCGGCTCAGACGCGCTCAAGCCCGACGTCGTGTACTTCGGCGAGAGCGTCCCGCTCGAACGCAAGCAGCGGGCGACGGCGATGCTCGCCTCTGCGCGCAGCCTCCTCGTGCTGGGGTCATCCCTTGCGGTCATGAGCGGCTTCCGGTTTGTCCTCGACGCAGTGCACGAGGGCAAGCCCGTGGGCATCGTGAACCAGGGCCCCACGCGCGGTGACTCCCGCGCCGACTGGCGGTGGCGTGCTGACGTCGGCGAGGCGCTCGGGGAGCTCTCCGCGGCACTCTGACCGCGAGGCATGGGCCGCGACGCACGGGCCGTCAGGTTCGCTCGAAGGGGGCGCACCCTCGGGCTGGTCAGGCGATGCGTACCGACACGCTGTTCCATCCGCCGGATGGATACGTGGCCCGCACCGGCGCGTTGGACGCCAGCTCGATCGACGTTGTGGCGCCGAGCAGTTCCTGCATGAGCACACTCAGCTCGAGCCGGGCAAGCGGTGCGCCCGGACACGCATGGATGCCCTCCCCATAGAGCAGGTTGTCGGCCGGATTGCGGTCGAGCCTGAACTCGTCGGGGTCTGGGAATACCCGTTCGTCCCGGTTGGCCGAGGCCCAGAGCACCACCACGCGTTCGCCCGCTGGGATGGTCCGGCCGCCGATCTCGACGCTGGCCTTCGTGCGACGGCGATTCGCGATGAGCGGTGCGTCGAGGCGCAGGATCTCGTCGCTCGCCCGGGCCAGCAGGCCGCCGTCGTGCCTCCGCGAGCGCAAGTCGGCCTGGATGTCCGGATGGTCGGCGAGGAACTTCGCGATGGACCCGACGCTCGCGGCGATCGTTCCGAGCTCGCCGACCGTCCAGTTGCGCACGATCGAGACGATCTCCTCGTCGGTCAGCAGCCGGCCGCCGACCTCCTCGGCCAGGAGCTCGGAGGTGGCGTCGGGCGTGCCGCCGCTGGGAAGGCGCGCACGGTCGCGCCGCAGGTCGAGCTGCTCGCGGATGTACCCGTCGAACTCGAGCGCGATCGCGGACATTGCTGCCCGGTCCATGCTCAGTGTGGCGGCGTGGTTCTTCCGGGTCCACTCGCGCAGAGGCCCGTGGAGGGTCTCAGGCCAGCCCATGAACGCACACTGGACCTCGTTGGCAAAGGGCTCGGCGAGGTCCGCCATGACCTCGACGTCGGCCTGCCGGGGGAGCGCGGCGACGAGCCGGCTCGCGATGGCGCGGCAGGCCGGCTCGAACGCGTGCATGCGCCACGGCGTGTAGTACTTGTCCACGATCGCGCGGAACGGCCCGTGCTCGGGCGGGTCCATCCCGTTCGGGACGGTCAGATGGGTTGAGACGACGTTGGAGAACGTCCTGGGATCGTTGAGGATCCTCCGGTTGTCGGCGTGCCCGAAGACGGCCCAGTTCCCTTGCTCGCCCAGGGCCACGGGGCATCTGGCGCGCATGCCGTCGTACGCCGCGATCTGGTCTGCCTGGACGTCTGCGGCCCGTGGGTTCCAGTCGGCGGTGGGGGCTGCTTCAACGTCTGCGTCCACGGTTGTCTCCTCCATGGCACAACCGTGCCAGATGCATCGGGCAGGGGGAAGGACCGGGTCGCCGGGCTTAGGCCTCCGGGCTCATCGACGCCGAGGATGGGTTCCCCGACGGGGGGTGGGTCAGGCGTAGGCGTTCACGAGCCTGACGGCGCCGCCGTCGACTCCCTTGGCGCCCTGGACGTAGTCCGGGTCCCCGGCGGTCCCCGTCTCCGCGTCCTCCGACACCTGGCCCATGACCCAGGACGGGAGTCCGCGCTCGGCGAGACGCGCGAGGGTGGCATCGGCGGCGTCGGGCGCGACGATCGCAACCATGCCCACACCGAGGTTGAGGGTCCGCTCGAGGTCGGCCTGCGGCACGTTGCCGAGCTCCGCGACCACCTTGAAGATCGCCGGGAGTTCCCACGTGGAGCGGTCCACGGTCGCGAGGAGGCCCTTGGGGAGGACGCGCGCGAGGTTGGCGGCGAGGCCGCCGCCCGTCACGTGGGAGAAGCCGCGAAGTGGCAGTACAGGTGCCAGCTCACCGCCAGAGCCTGATCCGCCGGCGCCGTTCAGGGCGCGCACGAGGTCGAGGCAGTCGGCCGCGTACACCCGTGTGGGCTCGAGGAGCTCCTCGCCGAGTGTGCGTCCGAGCTCGGAGACCTGGCGGTCCAGCGCCCAGCCCGCGTGGTTGATGACGCGGCGCACGAGCGAGTAGCCGTTCGAGTGGATGCCCGAGGACGCCATGCCGATCACGACATCGCCCGCACGGACCCGTTCGGGGCCGAGCAGTGCGTCGGCCTCGACAACGCCGGTGGCGGCGCCGGCGACGTCGTACTCACTCTCACCCAGTAGGCCCGGATGCTCGGCGGTCTCGCCGCCCACGAGCGCGGTTCCCGCGACCGAGCAGGCCGCCGCGATGCCTCGCACGATGTCTGCGATCCGCTCGGGGACGACCTTGCCGCACGCGATGTAGTCCGTCATGTAGAGCGGCTCGGCGCCGACCACGACGATGTCGTCCACGACCATGCCAACGAGGTCGAAACCGATCGTGTCGTGAACGTCCATGGCCTGCGCGATCGCGACCTTGGTGCCCACGCCATCTGTCGAGGTCGCGAGCAGGGGGCGCTTGTACGTGAGGAGCCGCGAGACGTCGAACAGCCCGGCGAAGCCGCCGACGCCGCCCAGGACCGAGGCGCTGTGGGTTGCCTTGACGGCGTCCTTCATGAGCTCGACGGCGCGATCGCCGGCCTCGACATCGACGCCAGCGTCAGCGTAGGTGATCGCAGGGTAGGTCATGCCGGCCGCGCCGGACGAAGCGGAGTTCGAAGGGGTCGGCTGCGGGGTGCGGGCGGTCATGCGATCGTCTCTTTCCTGTCGGCCTCGGTCAGCAGGGGCTCGAATTCGGCGTCTGGGCCCGGGTCGCAGCCCGTCGAGCCGGCGTGACCACCCGTCTCGGTGTCGCCCACCGGGTCGAGGTGGGCGGCGCCGTCGTCCGTGCCGTCCTCGCCGGAAGCCTGCGTGCCGTCGCGGAGTTCGAGGAGGTTCTTGCCGAGCTTGTCCGCGCTCGGCAGCTCGATCGGGTACGTCCCCGTGAAGCACGCCGTGCACAGGCGCTCGCGCGGCTGCAGAGTCGCGTTGATCATGCCGTCCTCGGAGATGTACCCGAGGGAGTCGGCGCCGATCGCCTGGGCGATCTCGTCGATCGTCGCGCCGTTCGCGATGAGCTCGGCGCGCGAGGCGAAGTCGATGCCGTAGAAGCACGGCCACTTCACCGGTGGCGAGGAGATCTTGATGTGGACCTCCTTGGCCCCGGCCTCGCGCAGCATGCGCACGATGGCCCGCTGGGTGTTCCCGCGCACGATCGAGTCGTCCACGACCACCACCCGCTTGCCCCGGATCACGGATTCGAGGGCGTTGAGCTTGAGCCTGATGCCGAGCTGACGCAGGGTCTGCGAGGGCTGGATGAAGGTGCGCCCCACGTAGGCGTTCTTGACGAAGCCGTGCGCGAAGGGGATGCCGGACTCCTCGGCGTAGCCGACCGCGGCGGGCGTCCCGGACTCGGGCACGGGGATGACGATGTCGGCGTCGTGCTGGTTCTCCCGGGCGAGCTGTCGGCCCATCTCGACGCGCGACTCGTACACCGAGCGGCCGTTGATCGCGGCGTCGGGGCGCGCGAGGTAGACGTACTCGAAGACGCAGCCGGCCGGTGTCGGCTTCCCGAAGCGCTGCGAGCGCACGCCGTTCTCATCGATGGCGATGAACTCGCCCGGCTCGATCTCGCGGATGAAGCTCGCGCCGACCGTCGCGAGGGCGGACTGCTCGGACGCGACGACCCAGCCGCGCTCGAGCCGGCCGAGGCACAGTGGGCGGATGCCGTAGGTGTCGCGCGCGGCGTAGATCGTGGACTCGTCCATGAACACGAAGCAGAAGCCGCCCCGGATCTTGGGGAGCAGCTCCATCGCCGTGTCCTCGAGCGTCTGGCCCTTCTGGCCCTGCAGGAGCGCCGTGACGAGCGCGGTGTCCGAGGTGTTGCCCTGCTTCATCTCGCCCGTGAGCTCGCCGCCCGTGAGCTCCTCGATCATGTCGCGGAGCTCGGCGGTGTTGGTCAGGTTGCCGTTGTGGGCGAGGGCCACGGTGCCGTTGGCCGTTGCGCCGAGCGTCGGCTGGGCGTTGGCCCAGTGGCTCGCACCGGTCGTCGAGTAGCGGCAGTGGCCGACGGCCAGGTGGCCCGTGAGCGTGTTCAGGGTCGACTCGTCGAAGACCTGGGAGACAAGGCCCATGTCCTTGTACACGTTGATGCGCGCGCCGTCGCTCGTCGCAATGCCCGCCGACTCCTGGCCGCGGTGCTGCAGCGCGTACAGCCCGTAGTAGGTCAGCTTGGCGACTTCTTCGCCGGGCGCCCACACGCCGAAGACGCCACAGGCGTCCTGGGGGCCTTTGTCGAGGGGGTCTAGATCAAGGGAGAGGAGTCCGTCACCACGTACCACTGGTTGATTGTCTCACGGAGCGGGGGCAGGGTCCGCGCCGTTGCCTTCCGACGTGGTTCCGGTGGCTTGCGCGCCCGCCTCGGTGCCGGTTTCGGACGACGGCGCGTGGTAGCCGTCGTGCGGGTCGGCAGCAGCCGGGACCTCGGCCGGCTCGTCGATTTCCGCCGGCTCGTCGACTTCCTCGACCGTTGCGCGCTGCGAACGGCGCAGTGAGATGCGGTCGAGGACGAGGGCGACCACACCGCCGAGGAGCAGTCCTCCCGCGGCGAAGAGGATCATGAAGTACCCGAAGACCGAGCCCTGCGTGTAGTCCTTCGGGGCCGGGACCGAGAAGGAGGTGATCGCCGCGACGAGGACGCCCAGGACGCCGCCCGCGACGAGGAATGGGACGTACTTGGGTGCGCGGCGAACGGTGATCTGGCGCTGGGTGGGCATAGGACAAGCCTACCGGGCGGGTCCATGGGGTGCTGACCCCGTGTGAGGTGACCAGAGACCCCACAACGCCACGCCAGAGACCCCGCAAAGCCCCGCCAGAGATCCCGCAAAGCCCCGCCAGAGACCCCACAACGAGGGGGTTGTGGGGTCTCTGGCGAGCGCTTGCGGGGTCCCTGGCGCTCGGCTCAGTGGCCGTGGGCTCCCTTCGCGGCCCTCACCGGGACCTCGTTGCCGTCCTTGTCCAAGATCTTGCCGTTCTCGCAGCGGTCGCCGTCCTCAAGGCACTCGAGGACCTCCTCGGGGACGATGCGCACGGGGGCGGCACCGAACACCGACGGGTTGTGCGGGGTGCCGCGCTTGACCACGTTGAAGACGATATTCAGCAGGATCGCCATGATTGCCGCCGAGCTGATGCCCGAGTCGAAGATCACCTGGAACCACGCGGGGAAGTGCCCGTAGAAGGCGGGATTGATGACCGGGACCATGCCGAACGCGATGGACGTCGCGACGATGATCAGGTTCATGCTGTCCTTGTAGTCGACCTTCGACAGGGTCCGGATGCCCGAGGCGGCGACCGTGCCGAAGAGGACGATCCCCGCGCCGCCGAGCACGGGCGTCGGCACGGCCGCTACGACCCGCCCGAGGACGGGCAGGAGCCCGAGCAGCACCAGGACGCCGCCGCCGGCCGCGACCGCGAACCGGGACTTGATGCCGGTCACGGCGACCAGGCCGACGTTCTGGGCGAACGCGCTCTGGGTGAACGTGTTGAAGACGGGCGCGACGGCCGAGGAGAGCATGTCCGCGCGGAGGCCGTTCGCAATGCGCTTCGAGTCGATCTTCGAGCCGGCGATCTCGCCGACGGCGAGGATGTCCGCGGTGGTCTCCGTCAGGATCACGAGGATCACGATCACCATCGAGATGATCGCGGCAGGCTCGAACGTGGGCAGACCGAACGCGAACGGTCGGGGCAGCTCGAAGATCGCCCCGGTGCCGACCTTGGAGAAGTCGGCCATGCCGATGAACGCCGCGACGATCGTGCCGATGACGATCGCCAGGAGGATCGACAGGCGCGAGATGACGGCGCTGCCGAGCTTGCTCAGGAGCATGATCACCAGGAGCGTGAGCCCCGCGAGCCCGATGTTGGCCGGGTCGCCGTAGTTCGGCGCCTTGGCGTTCCCGCCCAGGGCCCAGTTCGCGGCGACGGGCGTGAGCGAGAGGCCGATCGTCGTGATGACGACCCCCGTCACGACCGGCGGGAAGAAGTGGATGACCTTCGCGAAGAACGGGGCGACGATGAGGCCGATGAGCGAGGCCGCGATCACGGCGCCGAAGACCGCCTGGATCCCTCCTCCGCCGCTCACGATTGCGAGCATCGTCGCGACCGAGGCGAACGAGGTGCCCTGGACGAGCGGCAGCTGCGAGCCGAACCACTTGACGCCGAGCGTCTGCAGGAGCGTCGCGAGGCCGCCCACGAACAGGCAGGACGTGATGAGGAGCGCGATGTCCGGCCCCTTGAGGCCGGCCGCCGATCCGATGATGAGCGGCGGCGCGATGATGCCGCCGTACATCGTCAGGACGTGCTGGAAGCCGTAGGCAAACGCGGTGCCGATGGGCAGCTTCTGATCCTCGGGGCGGACCGCCTCGGCGCTCTGGGAGCCGGGTGCGGGCGCATGGTTTCGGGACATAGCGGACCTCCTTGTCAGCTGGATATTCCGAGTGCGCAACGGGGAACGGGGTTGATGGGGGATGGGTGCCGCGGGCGGCCGGCCCAGGGAGTGCGGGCCGCCCGCGGCGGTCTGGCTCGCCTCAGGTGAGGCGAAGGGAAGGAGGACGACGGCGGCCGGAGATCACCGCCGTCGTGCGCGCCTTCCGTAGGGGCGGGAATGCTGGCATGAGAGCCCAGGGAGGCTCAGCAGAAGCCGGCGATCCCGTCCCACGCGTTGTTGTCGTCCGTGACGGTCTCGCGCCGGAAGTTCGCCTCGATGAGGCCGTACGGGCGGTCTGCCGCGTAGAAGACCTCGTTCGGGTTGTCGAGGCCGAACGGCGTGAGGTCCACGAGGAAGTGGTGCTTGTTCGGGGTCGAGAAGCGCAGCTCATCAATCTCGGGGTGGGCGTCCAGGACCTTCTGGGCCATCTGGAAGAGCGTCTGCTGGAGCGCGTAGGAGTACTCCTCGGCGAAGCCCTCGAGCAGGAGCGCCCTGACGTCGTCGTAGGACTTGTTGAAGTCCACCGCGCCGTTCGCGATCGCTTCCGTGCTGTAGCGCCAGCGGGCCGACACATCCGTGGCGAGGATGCGGTCCGTGGTCTCCTGCAGGGTGGTGAAGCGGTCTTGCGGGTAGCCCACAAAGCCCGACTGCGTCGACTTGAGGACGGTGAGGCCGTTCAGGCCCGAGATGACCTGGACCGCGCCTCCGTCCTTCACGACCACTGCGTTGCGGACCTCCTGGCCCCTGCGGACGAACGAGTGGCCGTGCTCCTCCCCGTGGGAGACGATGCGCTCCCACGCGTACTGCTCGGCTTCCCAGCGCCCGCCGGTGACCCAGCCGAACTCCGATGTGAAATGGTTCGCGAGGCGGAGGAGGAACTCCTCAGGGGAGCCCACGCCGTCCCTGGCCAGGCCGTACACGGTGTTCTTCTGGGTGTCCGTCGGGACCACGTGGGCGTTGTCGCCGTCGAAGTGCGCGGCGTCGAAGTCACCGCGCAGCTGCGAGGTGACGTTGAGGTCCTCGATCTCGTGGCGGTCCGTGTCGCGGGTGATCTTGACGACTCGGACCTCGGCCTTGCCGTACTGGTTCTTGCCCAGGACGATCCTGCTGGTGTTCTCGTTGTTCGGAGTCATGGCGGGTCAGCTCCCTCGGTAGGTGGAATAGGCGAAAGGACTCAGCAGGAGCGGCACGTGGTAGTGCGCGTCTGCGCCGTTGACCGTGAAGGTCAGCGATACCTCCGGGAAGAAGGTGTCCTGCCCGATGCCGGCGAAGTAGGCTCCGGTGGCGAACTGGAGGCGGTATTCGCCGCTCGCCAGCCGCTCGGGGCCAAGGTCTTTCACCCGCCCGTCAGCATCGGTGGTGCCCGTGCCAATCTGGGACCATGCCTCGCCGTCGCGGGCGTAGAGTTCGACGGCGACACCTGCGGCCGGCTTCCCAGCCGCGGTATCCAGAATGTGGGTGGTCACATGTGAGGCGCTCATTCGCTCAGGCTCCTTGCTCGGTGAGGGCCCGCGGGCTGTGTTGGACGCTCTGCTGCAGACGCAGCACGGCGATCTCGCGGAGCTGCTCGGCAACGACGGGGTCCTCCTGCCCGGGTGTATGGCCCAGGCGCTCGCGGAGGGCCTTGAGGATGTCCTCGGAGGTGCGGCCGGCTGCGCGGATCAGGAAGACCCGGCCGAACTTCTCCTCGTAGGCCAGGTTCCCCTCGGCGAGCGCCGCGGAGGTCGCGTGGTCCGCAGGGTCGACGCCGGCCTGCTCGCTGCGGGACATCCCCGCCTCGGTGCTCGCGCCTTCTGCCCGGTCCCCGATGCGGGGGTGGTGGGCGAGTGCGGCCTCGAGCTCTTGGTCGGTGAATGGATGGGCCGCGCCCCGTGCGGTGGTCAGGAGATCGTCGAGACGCGCATAGGGGCGGGCATCGACGATTTCTGTGACCCAGCGGTCGACGTCGAGGCAAGGCTTCAGGAGCTCTCTTGCCTTCTCGGCGGGGGCGGCATTGAACTGATCAAGCAGCATGCTTGTCTGGTCCTCAACGGCTCAGTGCTGGCATCCACGGTGACGGCTATACGGAACATCGGTGTCCAGATCATCGTCTGGGTTTCGTATCGTGGAACTGTTATTTCAGCACGTGCAATTATTCTTGCTCATCGTGCTGTGACTGTCAACACATCCGCGTGATTTGGGATACACAATCGTCTCACCCCTCGCCGAACTCTCACCCCTTGCCGAGGTCACCCCGTGTGGCACTGAGGTCACCCCGTCCGCGCGTGAGATCACCGCGTGGGTTGCCTGGGTCATCGGGGGTGGCCAGCCACGGGCATGTCGCCGGACGCCCGGCATGGTGCCGTCGCCCCGTCCACGGCCTCACACGCGGTGATCTCGCGTTCACACGCGGTGATCTCGGAGTGGGATGGGGTGATCTCGGCAATGCACGGGGTGATCTCGGCGTTGGGAGGGGTGACTTCGGCGGATCCGGAGGGGAACGCAGGAGAGCCCCGGTCCAGTTCATCGTCCGTGAACTGGCCCGGGGCCCTGGTTTCGACGTCGCTCAACCACCGCGGCGGCTGAGCTCAGCCGGCACGGCTCAGAGGCCGAGCCTCGTGCGCAGCGCGGCAACGTGGCCGTCGGCCGTGACGCCGTAGTCGATCGTCTCGACCTCGCCCTCGGGGGAGACGACCGCGGTCGAGCGCAGGATGCCCTCGCGCACCTCGCCGTTGACGATCTTCTCGCCCCAGGCGCCCCACTCGCGGGCCACCTGCGCGCCGTCGTCCGAGAGGAGCGGGAAGGTGAGTGAGAAGTCCTCGGCGAACGAGGCGATGTCCTCCACAGGATCCGGCGAGATGCCGATGACGCTGACGCCTGCCGCGTTGAGCGCGTCGAGGCTGTCGCGGAAGTCGCAGGCTTCCGTGGTGCAGCCGGGCGTCGCGGCCTTCGGGTAGAAGTACACGACCACGCGGCGGCCGCGGAAGTCCGCGAGCGAGACCTCGTGCCCGGAGGCGTCCGGGAGCGTGAAATCGGGGGCCTGCTGGCCAGCGGCGAGCTTCGTCAGTGCTGTCATAGTTCCTCCTGTGGATCCATCAGAAAGCGAGCTGTCACGCCGTCCCGCGGCGGATCAGCTGGCCAGTGGGCTCGGTGTAGCCCACCTCGGTTCCGCGCACGAAGGTGCGACGCACCACGCCTGAGAGCGGTTTGCCCTGGTACGGCGTGATGTGGTTCTTGTGGTGCAGCTTCTCGGCGTCGACGATGAACGTCTCGTCCGCGGCGAAGATCGCCAGGTCAGCATCGTAGCCCGGCGCGAGGACGCCCTTGCGCTGCAGGCGCGCGAGCTCGGCGGGCCTCTGGCCCATCCACTCCACGACGCGCTCGAGCGGGATCCCGCGCTGCCGTGCCTCGGTCCAGATGAGCGGGAGGCCGAGCTGGAGCGACGCGACGCCGCCCCACGCGACGCCGAAGTCCCCGTTCTCGAGGTCCTTGAGCTCGATGGTCGACGGCGAGTGGTCCGAGACGATGCAGTCGATGACGCCGTCCTCGAGGCCCTTCCAGAGCAGCTCGCGGTTGGCGGCCTCGCGGATCGGCGGGCAGCACTTGAATGCGGTCGCACCGTTGGGGATCTCCTCGGCCAGGAGCGTGAGGTAGTGCGGGCACGTCTCGACGGTGAGCTTGACGCCGTCGTGCTTCGCGGAGGCGATCATCGCGAGGGCGTCCGACGACGAGAGGTGCAGGATGTGCGCCCGCGCACCGGTCCAGCGGGCCCGCTCGATGACCTGGGCGATCGCGACGTTCTCGGCGCCGCGGGGCCGGGAGTGCAGGAAGCTCTCGTAGACATCGCCTTCGGGGTTGGGTGCGTGGTCGATCGCGCGGGAATCCTCGGCGTGGACGATCATGAGCCCGTCGAACCCGGCGATCTCGCCGAGGTCCTTCTCGAGCTCGTCCTCGTCCAGATGCGGGAACTCGTCCACGCCCGAGTGGAGGAGGAAGCACTTGAATCCGAAGACGCCCTCGTCGTGGAGCGCGCGCAGGTCTCCCGTGTTGCCCGGGATCGCGCCACCCCAGAAGCCGACGTCGACGAACGACTGGGTCTGGGCCGCGGCCCGCTTGAGCTTGAGCGCCTCGACGTTCGTGGTCGGCGGGATGGAGTTGAGCGGCATGTCGATGATGGTCGTGACGCCGCCGGCCGCGGCGGCCTTGGTCGCGGAGGCGAAGCCCTCCCACTCGGTGCGGCCGGGCTCGTTCACGTGCACGTGGGTGTCGACGAGGCCGGGGATGAGGGTCTCGTCCTCGGCGAGCTCGATGGTCTCGCGGCCCACCAGGGCATTGCCGAGGGGCTCGAGCGCAACGATGCGCCCGTCGATGATGCCCACTTCCCGGGCAACGATGCCCGCGGTCGTGAGGACCTTCTGCCCTCGGATCACGAGGTCGTATTCGGTAGTCACCGCACAGGCTCCTTACTGTCCGTGTTCTCAACGATGGAGGCGGCGAGATCTCTCCCGATCCGCCGCAGGAGGCGCGCGGCCTCCGTCATGCACGTGGCGACATCACTCTCGATGTCGGTCAGCGCGTGCACCGATCGGAACCCCGCGCGGGCGCGGGACGCGGGGTCGAGCTGGCTGCGCCCGCACACCGCGACGACCGGGATCCCGAGGGCCGCGGCCTCGGCGGCCACGCCCACGGGTGCCTTCCCGGAAAGGGACTGCGCGTCGAGGCTACCCTCGCCCGTGATGACCAGGTCCGCCCCGATGAGCTTCCCGCGCAGGCCGGTGAACTCGACGACGACGTCGATCCCCTTCCTCCGCGCGGCGCCCAGGGCGAGCGCCGCATAGCCCACGCCGCCGGCCGCACCGGCGCCCGGCAAGTCCTTCGCCACGGCCGCCGCCGGGCCTATCGCTGCGCCGAGGACTCCGGCGAAGCGGGCGAGCGCGGCGTCGAGTTCCGGGACGTCCGACGGCGACGCCCCCTTCTGCGGGCCGAACACGGCAGCCGCTCCTCTCGGCCCCAGAAGTGGATTGCCCACGTCGGCGGCGAGGGTGAGCCTGGCGGATCCGCCCGCACCGGCGAGCCGGGCGTCGAGGCCGGAGAGGTCCGCTGCGGCGATGCGGGCGAGAGCCGCGCCCCCGAGCGGAAGGTCGCGGCCGGCGTCGTCCGTGAACCGGGCGCCGAGGCCCGCGAGCATTCCTGCGCCGCCGTCGGTGCACGCGCTCCCGCCGACGCCGAGGACGATCTCGCTGCAGCCCGCATCGAGCGCCGCGCGGATGAGCTGGCCCGTGCCGAGGCTCGTGGCGCCGAGGGGGTCGAGGACGCCTCCGGGGAGCACATCGAGACCCGAGGCGGCGGCCATCTCGATGACCGCGGTCCCTGGGCCGTCTCCTGCTAGGGGCTCGGGTCCGGAAGAGACAGCGAACTCTGCGATGAGAGTCTGGCCGGTCGGGCCGGCCACGGCCGCCTGGCGCGGGGCGAATCCCGCGCCGAGCGCCGCGTTCACGGTGCCCTCGCCGCCGTCGGCCACGGGCACCAGGACGAGTTCCGCCCCCGGGAGTGCCTCGGCCAGGCCCGCAGCGAGCGCCTCGGCGACCTCCGCCGCGGTGAGGGAGCCCTTGAACTTGTCCGGGGCGAGGACGATCTTCATCGGTCGTGCCTCAGGCGCGCAGGGCCAGGATGGCGGTCGGGGCATCCTCGTGGCGCGCGGCGGGCTCCTCGAACTCCGTCACGTTGTCCAGTTCCGTGCCCATCGCGATGTTGGTCACGCGCTCGAGGATGCACTCCACGACCACGGGCACCCGGTACTCGGCCATGAGCGCGCGGGCCTTCTCGAAGGCCGGGACCAGATCGTCCGGGTGCTCCACGCGGATGGCCTTGCAGCCGAGGCCCTCGGCCACCTTGACGTGGTCCACGCCGTAGCCCGCCGCCCTGCCGGTCTCGGGCGCCGCGTTGATGTTGTCGAACGCGAGCGAGACCTCGAAGTCCATCTCGAAGCCGCGCTGCGACTGGCGGATGAGCCCCAGGTACGAGTTGTTCACCACCACGTGGATGTACGGCAGGTGGTGCTGCGCGCCCACCGCGAGCTCCTCGATCATGAACTGGAAGTCGTAGTCGCCCGAGAGCGCCACGACCGTCTCGCCCGGCTTGCCGCGCACCACTCCGAGCGCGGCCGGCCCGGTCCAGCCCAGCGGACCGGCCTGGCCGGCATTGATCCACTTGCGCGGGCCGAACACGTGCAGGAGCTGGGCCCCCGCGATCTGGGACAGGCCGATCGTCGTGACGTACGTGGTGTCCGGGCCGAAGGCCCTGTTCATCTCCTCGTACACGCGGAACGGCTTCATGGGCACGTTGTCGTAGTGCGTCTTGCGCTGCAGGCGGCCGCGCTTCTCCTGGGCGGACTGGGCCCACGCCGTGTAGTCGGGCAGCGTTCCGGCGCCCTGGCGCTCGCGGGCCACCTCGAGGATCGCGTCGAGGAACGCGCCGGCGTCGGAGACGATGCCGAAGTCGGGGGAGAACACGCGCCCGATCTGGGTCGGCTCGATGTCCACGTGCACGATCGTGCGGCCGGCCGTGTACTTGTCCACCGAGCCGGTGTGGCGGTTGGCCCAGCGGTTGCCGATCCCGATCACGAAGTCCGACTCCAGGAAGGTCGCGTTGCCGTACCTGTGGGAGGTCTGCAGGCCCACCATGCCGGCCATGAGGCGGTGGTCGTCGGGGATCGCGCCCCAGCCCATGAGGGTGGGGACCACTGGCACGTTCAGGGTCTCGGCCAGCTCGACCAGCTGCGCGGCGGCGTCGGCGTTGATGATGCCGCCGCCGGCCACGATGAGCGGCTTCTCGGCGGCCGTGAGCATGTCGAGGGCCTTCTCGGCCTGCCGGCGGGTGGCCCGGGGCTTCTCGGCGGGCAGGGGCTCGTAGGCGTCGATGTCGAACTCGATCTGCGCCATCTGCACGTCGAACGGCAGGTCCAGGAGCACGGGTCCCGGGCGGCCGGAGCGCATGAGCGCGAACGCCTTCTGCACGGCGCCGGGCACCTGGCCGGGCTCGAGGATGGTCATGGCCATCTTCGTCAGCGGCTTGGCGATGGACTCGATGTCCACGGCCTGGAAGTCCTCCTTGTGCAGCTTCGCCACGGGCGCCTGGCCCGTGAAGCACAGCATCGGGATGGAGTCTGCCTGGGCGGCGTACAGGCCGGTGATCATGTCCGTTCCGGCGGGGCCCGAGGTGCCGAGGCAGATGCCGATGTTGCCGGCCTTGGCCCGGGAGTACCCGTCCGCCATGTGCGAGGCGCCCTCGACGTGGCGGGCGAGGGTGTGGCGGATGCCGCCATGGGCCTTCATGGCCGAGTACAGGGGGTTGATCGCGGCGCCGGGCAGGCCGAAGGCCTCGGTGGCGCCCTCCTTGGCCAGGATGGCCACGATCGCGTCGACGGTGCGCATCTTTGCCATGTCGAATGCTCCTTAGAAAGGGTGGCGCCGTGCAGGTGCAGGGGTCGCCGGAGGAAGTGGTGGGCCGGCCCCGGGGTTGCGCGCCCGGGGCCGGCTGTCTGTGGGGTGGGCACTCTCGCCGCAGGTGTGTTCAGCGTGAGTGGTGCGGGGCGCACGACGGCGAGTGGTCGCCGTCGTGCGTCGAAGGCTAGTTTTTGCCGGAAGGCTAGTTCTTGCCGGAGAGCTCGGCGGTGAGCTTGAACAGGCCGGAGTGGTCGAGGCCGCCGTCGCCGCGGGCGACGAGGGCGGTGACGAGCTGGGCGACCGCCGCGCCCAGCGGGACCACGACGCCGGCCTCTCGGGCGGCGGAAGTGACGATGCCGAGGTCCTTGTTGTGCAGGGCCAGGCGGAAGCCGGGGTCGAAGTTGCGGTCGAGCATCTTCTGGCCCTTCTGGTCCAGGACCTTGGAGCCGGCGAGGCCGCCGCCGAGGACCGTGAGGGCTGCGTCAGTGTCGACGCCGTAGGCTTCGAGGAAGACGATCGCCTCGGAGAGCGCCTGGATGTTGACGGCGACGATGAGCTGGTTCGCGGCCTTGACGGTCTGGCCGGAGCCAGAGGGTCCCACGTGCACGATGGTCTTGCCGACCGCCTGGAGGATGGGGAGCGCGTCGTCGAAGTCTGCCTTCTCGCCGCCGACCATGATGGACAGGACCGCGTCGATCGCGCCCTGCTCGCCGCCCGAGACCGGGGCGTCCAGCGGGCGGAGGCCCGCCTCGCGGGCCTGGGAGGCCAGACGGACCGCCACGTCCGGGCGGATCGAGGACGCGTCGATCCACACGGCGCCCTTCGGGGCGTTGGCGAACACGCCGTCCTTGCCGGTGACGACGCCCTCGACGTCAGGGGAGTCCGGGACCATCGTGATGACGACTTCGGCGTCTTTGACGGCGTCGGCGATGCTCGATGCGCCCCGGCCGCCCTCCGCGACGAGCTTGGTGACCTTGTCCTCGCTGCGGTTGTAGCCCGTGACGGTGTGGCCGGCCTCGACCAGGTTGACGGCCATGGGCAGGCCCATGATGCCGAGGCCGATGACTGCAACGTTGGTCTGGGCGGATGCGTTGGTCTTGGCGGATGCGTTGCTCATTGGTCCTCCTGGGGAAATGCTGGGGTACGTGCTGGTGCTTGGTGCTCAGGCGACGGGGCGGATGGCCCAGTTGAAGGCGTCGGCGGCGGGGGCCTTGTATTCGAGGCCGATGTAGCCCGTGTAGCCGAGCTCGCGCGAGCGGGAGATCCACTCGCCGAGGGGGAGCGTGCCGGTGCCGGGAGCGCCGCGCCCGGGGTTGTCCGCGATCTGGATGTGGCCGAAGTCCTTGGCGTGCTCCTCGATCACGGCCGCGACGTCGTCGCCGTTGACCGCGAGGTGGTAGAAGTCGGCGAGGAGCTTGACGTTGTCCACGCCGGCCGCCTGGGTCTTGGCGATGACCGCGAGGGCGTCCGCCGCCGTCGTGAGCGGGTAGGCCGGAGTGCCGGAGACCGGCTCGAGCAGCACGGTGCCGCCGATCCGCCCCACACCCTCTGCCGCTGCGACGAGGTTGGCGACGCCGAGCTCGTCCTGCTCCCCGGGCGCCACGCCGTCGAGGCGGTTGCCGTACAGGGCGTTGAAGGCCTTGGTGCCCGTGCGCTCGGCGATGCCCACGACGACGTCGATGTTGTCCAGGAACTCGCGCTCGCGGCCGGTCCATGAGACGAGGCCTCGGTCCCCGGCCGGCATGTCGCCGGCAAAGAAGTTCAGGCCCGAGAGCTGGACGCCGGCGTCCCGGATCGCGGAGACGAACGCGTCGACATGCTTGTCTGCGGGCACGGCCTCCGCAAACGGCCACCAGAACTCGACCGCGTCGAAACCCGCGGCCTTCGCCGCCGCCGGGCGCTCGAGCAGCGGCAGCTCGGTGAGGAGGATGGAACAGTTCACCGTGAACGTCATGGTCGGCTTCCCTTCAAATTTCGAATAGTGGAATAAAATTCTCTCTGAATGAAAGTCTAGCGGCAGAGTGTGAGCTGGGTCAACCCAGATTGGATACCAAACCGTCCGGGACTCTGGACTCTGGTTGAGTCCGCCCAAGTTGGGCAGTATGGAGCCATGACGACCTACACCGCGACGGAGCATGCCTCGAGCAAGGACCCGCACGACTGGGGTCGCGCCATGGCCGTCGCCCTCAACCGCCTCCTCGAGGCCGCCAAGCTCGACAGGGACTACCTTGAACACCAGCATCTGCTGGGGCAGGACATCGTGATGAGGTGCGAGAGCCAGGCAGACGGCGTGGCAGTCCACTTGAGCTGGCGGCCCCAGAACCAGCATGATGCGCCGACCGGGAGCGGGGAGAAATCCGTCGACGACGCTGCGCTCGCGGCCCCAGCAGATGACGGGGCAGAAGAACTCGTCGAGGGGTCTGGCCGGGGCGGCTGACTCCGCATCGCGGGGAGGTGACCCCGCATCGCGCGTGTTGGGACGGCCCGCCACGCGCAGGCGGCGCCGCAATCCTGTGCCCATGGTCAAGCGAACCCGCAGACGGGGACCGAGGAAATCACCCGAGGCTGCGCAGCGCGTCCCCGAGGATGCGGGCGGCCTCGGGGAACCGCTCGGCGTTCGGCCCCGAGTAGTTGAGCCGGATGTGGGGGCCCGATGGCTCCCCCGGGAACCATTCCGCGCCCGGCGCCACGATCAGCCCCCGCGTCTCGCACACCCTGGCCAACAGATCGGCATCGGTGCCGTCCGGGAGCCGCGCCCACAGGTTCAGCCCGCCGAGGGGCGTCCGCTCCACATAAGCCTCGGGTGCCTCGCGCTGGAGGCTGCCGAGCAGGAGGTCGCGGCGGCCACGGAGCTGATCGCGGAGTCGACGGAGGTGCGTGTGCCACGCGGGCTGGGTCACGACGTCAAGCGCTGCGGCCTGGAGCAGGCCGGACACGTACATGGACTCCGCCGCGCGGTCCGCGAGGATGCGTTCGCGCGCCGGGCCCCTCGCCACTGCCGCGGCGACCCGCAGGGCGGGCGAGACGCTCTTCGTGAGCGAGCGGAGGTATACCACGTGGCCATCGTCGTCACGGGCGGCGATCGGGTGCGGGTCCGAGTCGATGGACAGGTCATGCGCCCAGTCGTCTTCGATGAGGAAGGCGCCGCGCTCGCGGACGGCATCGAGCACCGCGCGCCCGAGTTCGGGCCGCCACTGGGCACCATTCGGGTTGGCATAGGTCGGCTGGGCGTAGAAGGCCCTCGCCCCGGTCTCGTCGAATGCCCGCACGACGTCGTCAACCGCGGGACCCTCCGGCCCGGACGGGATCGGGACGAGTGTGACCCCCGCCTGGGCTGCGGCGAGGATCGCGCCCCAATACGTCGGGGACTCGATGAGCAGCGGCTGGCCCGGTCCCACGATCGCGCGGAAGATCGAGCTGAGCCCGCTCTGGCTGCCGGAGAGGATCAGGACGTCGCGCGCCGTCGGGGGAGCAATGCCGACCGGACCCGCCTCCGCGAGCTCGCCAGCGAACCATTCTTGGAGCTGCGGCATCCCTGCGGCGGGGGAGCGTGTCATCGCCGCGTCGGTCCGCGCCGCCCGGGCGAGCGCGGAGCGCACGAGCCGCTCGGGAAGGAGCTCCCGCGCGGGGTAGCCGGAGTGCAGCGCGATCGCGTCCGGGGCAACGGCGCGCTGCGTCGAGGACAGCGTGGGGATCCGCGACGGCGGTGCGCCGAGCGCCGCCGTCTGCCAGGAGTAGTCGGCTGGACGGACTGTGCGCGCGGCGCGCACGAACGTCCCCACCCCGGGGCGGCTCTCGATGAGGCCCGCGGAGGCGAGCCGGCTCATGGCCTTCTGGACGGTCACAGGGCTTGCCCCGTACTGCGCCGAGAGCGCGCGGTTCGACGGGACGCGGGCACCTGCCGGTGCCTTGGAGATCCACGTGCGCAATTCCGCCGCAATGCGCTCGGTGCTATCGTTGATCATGACAGGACATAGTAGCGTTATCGTAAAGGATCGCCAAGCGTTACCCTCCCGATCGGGCTTGGGATGGGGCGCCATCGGCGTCGTCGCCTTCTCCTTCACTGTCCCCTTCACCCGCCTCGCAGCCGGTTCGCTCGCGCCCCTGTTCATCGGGTCGGCGCGGGCCGTCCTCGCGGCGGCGCTCGCGGGAGTCGCGCTCCTCATGGCCCGCGAGCGCTGGCCATCCGGGGTGCAGTGGGCGCGGCTGCTGGTGGTGGCTGCGGGCGTCGTCGTCGGGTTTCCGCTGCTGAGCTCCTACGCGCTCACGACGGCGCCCGCGAGCCACGGCGCCGTCGTCATCGGCCTGCTTCCGGCGGCGACGGCCGTCGCCGCGGTGCTCCGCGGCCGAGAGCGTCCCGCGCGGTCGTTCTGGGTCCTCGCAGCCCTCGGCGCCGCGGTTACGGTCGTCTTCGCGGCGCTGACAGGCCGCGGCCTCGGAGGGCTCACCGTGGCGGACCTGCTGCTCTTCGGGGCCGTGGCCGCCGCCGCGATCGGGTACGCCGAGGGAGGCATTCTCGCCCGCGAGCTAGGCTCGTGGCAGACCGTCTCGTGGGCGCTGGTCCTGGCTGCACCGCCCATGGCCGTGTTCACCGCCGTCTCGGTGGCCGAGCACCCGCCGAATGCCTCCGGGATCCAGTGGCTTGCCTTCGCCTACCTCGCGGTCGTCAGCATGTTCCTGGGCTTCTTCGCGTGGTACCGCGGCCTCGCGATCGGCCCGATGACACGGGTGAGCCAGATCCAGCTCGTCCAGCCGGTGCTCAGCATCCTGTGGGCCGCGCTGATCCTCGGCGAGCAGCTGACGCCCGCCACCGTCATGGGCGGCCTTGCCGTCATCCTGTGCGCGGCACTCGCCGTCCGCACCCGCCTCGGCCGAAGGGATCCCTCCTGATGCGATACACCCCGCGCTACCTCATGACAGACCCGGACGAGGTCAAACGCCTCATCCGGCACCACCCCTGGGCAACCTTCGTCTCGGCCACGGGCAACGGCCTCGTCGCGTCGCACTACCCCGTGCTCCTGGACGAGGACGCGGAGGACATCACGATCCTGAGCCACTTCGGCAGGCCCGACGACGAGCTCCACGAGCTCGGGCAGCACGAGATCCTCGTCGTCATCCAGGGCCCGCACGACTACGTCTCGCCCAGCTGGTACGCACCGGGCGACCTCGTGCCGACGTGGAACCACGTCACGGCCCACCTCTACGGCGTCCCCGAGATCCTCACCGACGACGAGAACTACGAGATGCTCGGCCGGCTCACCGACCACTTCGAGCAGCACCGGGCGGGCGGTCGGCATCTGGGCGAGGACGAGGCCGGAACGCGCCGGATCGCGAGGGGCACTGCGGGGCTGCGCGTCCGTGTGACCCGGTTCGACGCGCGCGCCAAGCTCAGCCAGAACAAGAACCCCGAGGTGGTGCGGAACGTGATCGACCACCTCGAGGAGACTAATCCCGCGCTCGCGGGCGAGATGCGGCGCGTGTACCCGGAACGCTGATGGGGGCTGCGCTATCAAGTCTCGGGACTGAATGACCGGAACTGAATGACCAGGACTGAATGACCGGGACTGAATGATAGCGCGATCGCGCGATGCCGAGTCCCCGGCCGGCGACGGATTCTGGACTCATGAACACCGACCCAGCACCCGTCGAATTCGACCTCCACACCACCGCGGCACCCGAGAGCGTCCGCAGCGCGCTCCTCGACTTCTCGCCCCGCCGCCCCGAGCTGTGGCCTGCGATCGAGCCGTCGCTCTACGAGGTCTACTCGGTCGGAGCGACGTGCGCCGAGATCCGCGAGGGCAGCAAAGGCCCTGGAGGAAGGGTGTGGGCACGCGAGGAGTACGACTTCTCGGATCCGCACACCGTGCGCTGGACGGTCAGGGCGAGCAATTTCTCGGAGCCGGGCAGCTACGTCAGCGCCACGATCAGCCCGGAGGGTGCCGGGAGCATCGTCCACATCGCGTGGAACCGTGTGGGCAGCGGCTTCATGGGGCGGCTGATCTGCGCGATGGTCCGTAGGAGCGGAGGGAGGCCGGTCGCGCAGTCGTTCGGGCGGGGCCTGAGCGTTCTCGAGGCGAGCGCGGACGGGCGCACGACGGCGAGTGCGCGCCGTCGTGCGCGGTGAGCCAACGCGCGGGTCACCCTGAGAGCGGTTGCCCCGTGAGCTTCACCTGGCGGTTGACGTCCTTGTAGAGGAGGTAGCGGAACTCGCCGGGGCCGCCCGCGTAGCAGGCCTGGGGACAGAAGGCCCGCAGCCACATGAAGTCGCCGGCCTCGACCTCGACCCAGTCGTTGTTGAGCAGGTACATGGCCTTGCCGGACAGCACGTACAGGCCGTGCTCCATGACGTGGGTCTCCGGGAACGGAATGACCCCGCCGGGCTGGAACGTCACGATGTTCACGTGCATGTCGTGCGCGAGGTCGTCGGGGTCAGCGAACCGCGTGGTCTTCCAGACGCCGTTGACGTCCGGCATCTCGCGCGGGGCCACTTCGGCGTCGGATGTGACGAAGCTCTTGGCCTCGTAGCCCGGGAGCCGCTCGTAGGCCTTCCGGATCCAGTGGAAGGAGACGATCTCGTCGGAGACGTTCGCGAGGCCCCACTCGTCGCCCGCGGCGAGGTAGGCGTAGCCGCCCTCCCCGAGCTCGTGAAGCTCGCCGTTGAGGGTCAGGTTGACGGTGCCCTTGACGACGAACACGACGCCTTCGACGCCGGCCTCGAACTCCGCCTTCGGGGCCCCGCCCCCGGGGGCGATCTCGACGATGAGCTGGGAGAACGTCGTGGCGAACCCGGAGATGGGACGGGCGATGATCCAGGAGCGCGTCTTCGTAAAGCCCGGCAGGTTGGACGTGACGATGTCCGTCAGGACGCCCTTGGGGATGACGGTGTACGCCTCGGTCACGATGGCGCGCTCGGTGGTGAGGTGCGTCTGGGGCGGCAAGCCGCCTTCAGGGTAGTAGTACTTGTCCATGGGGGGACTCCTAGATCAGTTCGGGGTGCTGTGCGCGAGGCGCGGGTGGGCGAGGCGGGTGAGCTCGGGCTCACCGAGCCCGGTTGAGGCGAGGACCTCATCCGCACCGACCGCACCGCATTGGACGCCGCGCAGCACGAAGGCGGCGAGTGCGCGGGCCGTGGCCGGCTCGTCGAGGACGGCGCCCACGGTCTGGTCCACGTAGTTGCGCAGGCGCGTCGTCGCGGCCCCGAGGCCCTCGCGGTAGAACGCGTACGTGGCGATGTACCGGGTGGGCAGCTGGTGCGCGTGCAGGTCCCAGCCCTGGTAGTAACCGCGCTCGAGGGAGCGGCGCACGAGCCGGGCATGCAGCTCCCATGCAGCCTCGCGCTGGGCGGCGTCGCCGAGCGGGACCACATTGGTGGAGCCGTCCGAGAGGCGGATGCCCGTCCCGGCCACGGCCAGCTGCATGACTTCCTTGGCGAAGTCTGCCGCGGGGTGTTCCATCGACTGGTACGCCGCGGCGATCTGCAGCGAGGCCGAGTAGTCGTACGTACCGTAGTGCAGGGCGGTGATGCGCTGGTCCGCGATGTGGGGGAGCTGGGCCACGGGGTGGGTTCCGTCGGGACCGATGATGATCTGCGGCGTCTCGACCTGGACCTCGAAGCCGAGACGGCCCGGGGCCAGCCCCAAGGAGGATTCGAGGCGTTCGACGGCGAACACCATCGCCTTGACCTGATCGACCGTGGTGACCTTGGGCAGCGTGAGGATGAGGCCCTTCGGGAGGCCTGCTGGGCCGAGCCGTTGGACGAGCCGGGACACGAAGAGCTCGAGCGTGCGGAGGCCACGGCGACGCGTGGGCTCCTCGAAGCACTTGAAGCGGATGCCGATGAACGGCGTCGTGCTCCCGGCGTCAGCGGCGGCGAGGACCCGGTCAGCGGCGAGGACCGCCTCGGCGTCCTCGACGGCGTCAGGGTCACCCCCTGACCTGGCCGCCTTGCCCGGGGCGAGGTAGCCGTCCTCGAAGTCGATGCGAAGGTCCTCGATCGGTTCGAGCCGCAGTTTCGCCTCGACGCGTGGGGCGACCTGCGCCGCAAGGTCGGGGGCGAGTCCCACGCGGCGGGCCAGCGCCTCGATGCCGCCGGCTTCGTCCGCGGCAGCGAGCGCCGCGGAGCCCCAGTCCGCAGCGAGCTGCGGGCTGAAGCGGTCCGCGGGCACGTAGACCGTGTGGATGGGCTGGCGTGTCCCCGCATCGCCGGGGTACCCGTCGGCGAGGAGCCGGTCGGTGTCGGCGAGGCTGGCATCGATGCGGGCGAGGTCGGCGTCGCCGAACACGCTGGCCGGCGGACCCATTTCCGCGTGGGGCGCGCTCATCAGCCCACCAGCTCGTAGGCCGGGGTGGTGAGGAAGTCCGTGTAGTCCTCGGAGAGCACGATGTCCGCGATGAGGCGGCTCGCCGGCTCGTAGAACGTCGAGAACGCCGTCGGGTCGACCTCGCCGCGCAGACGCTCGGTCTCTTCGGAGAGGATCTGCCCGACGAGCTCGCGCGTCACGGTGTTGCCCGTGTCGGTGAGGACCACCCGGTTGTTGATCTGCTGCCACACCTGGGAGCGCGAGATTTCCGCGGTCGCGGCATCCTCCATGAGGTTGTGGATCGCGACGGCACCGTTGCCCGAGAGCCACACGGCCGTGTACGCGACGGCGACGTAGAGGTTGAGGTGCAGGCCGGACTCGGTGGCCTGACCCTCGGCGGAGGAGATGTCCAGGAGCTGGTCCGCCGTCACGGTGACCTCGGGGCGCTGGCGGTCCACCTGGTTCGGCCTGGTGCCGAGGACTGCGTCGAAGACCTCCCGGCACGTCGCCACGAGGTCCGGGTGAGCCACCCACGAGCCGTCGAAGCCGTCCGTGGCCTCGCGGGTCTTGTCGGCGCGGATCTTCTCGATCGCGGCGGCCGTGATCTCGGGCTCCTTGCGGTTCGGGATGAACGCGGCCATGCCGCCCATCGCGAATGCTCCGCGGTGGTGGCACGTCTTGACGAGGAGCTCGGTGTAGGCGCGCATGAACGGAGCCGTCATGGCTACTGAGGCACGGTCGGGGAGGGTGAACTTCTCGCCCGCATCGCGGAAGAACTTGATGATGCTGAAGAGGTAGTCCCAGCGGCCGGCGTTGAGGCCCGAGGCGTGGTCGCGGAGCTCGTAGAGGATCTCGTCCATCTCGAATGCGGCGGGGATCGTCTCGATGAGCACCGTGGCACGCACGGACCCCTGGGGGATGCCGAGGTAGTCCTGGGCGAACACGAAGACCTCGTTCCAGAGGCGCGCCTCGAGGTGGTTCTCCATCTTCGGGAGGTAGTAGTACGGGCCGCGGCCGGACTCGATGAGGGGCTTGGCCACGTGGAAGAAGTGCAGCCCGAAGTCCACGAGCGCGCCTACGGCGGGCGCGCCGTCGACCGTCACGTGGCGCTCCTCCATGTGCCAGCCGCGTGGGCGGGTGACCACGACGGCGAGCGGCGCGTCCGTGCGCAGCGTGTACTCCTTGCCCTCGGGCGAGGTGTACGAGAGCGTGCCCTTCGCGGCGTCGCGCAGGTTGAGCACGGAGTCGACCACGTTGGCCCAGTGCGGGCTCGAGGCGTCCTCCATGTCGGCGAGCCACACCTTGGCGCCCGAGTTGAGGGCATTGATGGCCATCTTGGCCGGGCTCGCGGGGCCCGTCATCTCCACGCGGCGGTCGAGGAGGGGCTCCGGGGCCTCGGCGACCTTCCAGTCGCCCGCGCGGATGTCCGCAGTCTCGGGAAGGAAGTCGAGCCTGCCCGTGCTTGCCGCCTCGTCGCGGCGGGCCTTGCGGGCCGCGAGCCGGGCGTTGCGCTCCGCTGCGAAGCGCTCGTGGAGGGCCTCGACGAAGGCGAGCGCCTCGTCGGTGAGGATCTCGTCGGCGCGCCCGATGGGCGCTTTGTCGGTCACAGTGATGGCCATGGTGCTCACTCTCCTTCTTCTCCAGGACGCCCGAGGTCTCCCTGGGCCTGGTGTCACTCTGTCGGGTCTAGGCGTTGGCCGCGGCCACGATCGCCGCGGCCACGTCCTGGGCGACGTGCGGGTCGAAGACGCTCGGGACGATGAAGCTCGCATTGAGCTCCTCGTCGGAGACGCGGGAGGCGATGGCCCGGGCTGCGGCCACCAGCATCGCAGGCGTGATGTCAGCCACGCCAGCGTCGAGCAGGCCACGGAAGACCCCGGGGAACGCGAGGACGTTGTTGATCTGGTTCGGGAAGTCACTTCGCCCCGTGGCGACGACTGCGGCGTGGTCCGCGGCGGCGACGGGGTCCGTCTCCGGATCGGGGTTCGCCATGGCGAAGACGATCGAGTCCTCGGCCATCGTGGCCACCGCGTCGGGCCCGAAGAGATTCGGGGCCGAGACGCCGATGAACACGTCCGAGCCCTTCAGTGCCTCGACGAGCGTGCCGGAGAACCCCTCGGGGTTCGTGTTCTCCGCGATCCAGATGCGGTGTGCGTCCGTGAGCTCCTGGCCCCGGTGAATCGCACCCCTGCGGTCGCACGCGATGATGTTTGTCGCGCCCTGGGCCTGCAGGAGCTGGATGATCGCGTTGCCCGCGGCGCCGACGCCGGAGACGACGATGCGCACGTCCTCGATCTTCTTGCCCACGAGCTTGAGCGCGTTCACGAGGGCGGCGAGGGTCACGATGGCCGTGCCGTGCTGGTCGTCATGGAAGACCGGGATGTCGAGTTCCTCGCGCAGGCGGGCCTCGATCTCGAAGCAGCGCGGCGCCGCGATGTCCTCGAGGTTGACCCCGCCGTAGACCGGTGCGATCGCCTTGACGATCCTGATGATCTCCTCGGTGTCCTTGGTGTCGAGGCAGACCGGCCACGCGTCGACGTTGGCGAACTGCTTGAACAGCGCGGCCTTGCCTTCCATGACGGGCAGCGCCGCGGCCGGCCCGATGTCGCCGAGGCCGAGCACCGCCGTGCCGTCGGTGACCACGGCGACGGTGTTGCGCTTGACCGTGAGGCGGCGGGCATCTTCGGGATTCGCGGCGATCGCGAGGCATACGCGGGCGACGCCGGGGGTGTAGGCGCGCGAGAGGTCGTCCCGGTTGCGCAGGGGAACCTTCGGGACGACTTCGAGCTTTCCGCCCAGGTGCATGAGGAAGGTGCGGTCGGAGACCTTGCGGACGGTCACGCCCTCGAGTGCTTCGAGGGCGGCAGCCACCTCCTCGGCGTGCTGCTCGGACGTCGTGTTGCACGTGATGTCGACGACGAGCTCGTCGTGGTGCGACTCGCTCACATCCAGCGCCGTGACGGGGGCGCCGGCGGCAGACACCGCGGCCGCGAGCTCGCTCGTGATGCTGATGCGGCTCGGGGCTCCGACGCGGAGGGTGATGGAGTTGCCTGGGCTGGGACTCGCCATTGAATCGTCCTTGGGTCGGGAGGCGTCCGCCTCGATCAAGTTTCCGTACTACGGATATTATTCTCTGTATCTTGGAAAAACAACCGCCGGGGAGAGTCTATCGGCGACGCCCATGCTGCGGTATCGTGAGGATGCCGCTAGTTTCCGGGATGCGGATAATTTTTGCCGAAGTACGGCCTCGGCGGAACCCCTCAGGAGGGAACATGGCAGAGAAGTCATCGGGCGGCGTCCAGTCCGTCGAGCGGGTGTTCGAGCTCCTCGAGCTCATCACCGACGCGGGCGGTGACGTCACTCTGAGCGAGCTCTCGTCCTCGACGGAACTGCCGCTGCCCACGATCCACCGGCTCCTGCGGACGCTCGTCACGCTCGGCTACGTGCGCCAGCTGCCGAACCGCCGCTACGCTCTGGGACCCCGCCTCATCCGTCTGGGCGAAGGTGCGAACAAGCAGCTCGGGGCGGTAGCGCGGCCGCAGCTCACGATGCTCGTCGATCGGCTCGGGGAGACGTCCAACATGGCGGTCCTGGACTCGGACATGGTCATCTACGTGGCCCAGGTTCCCTCGCCCCACGCGATGCGGATGTTCACCGAGGTGGGGCGGCGCGCCCACACCCACGACACCGGCGTCGGCAAGGCGATCCTGGCCCAGCTCGAGGACGAGCAGGTCCGCTCGATCGTGGCACGCCAGGGCATGCCGACTCCGACCCCCTACAGCATCGGCGACATTGATTCGCTCCTGTCCGACCTCGACAAGATCCGCGCGCGCGGCTACGCGATCGACGAGCAGGAGCAGGAGATCGGCGTGCGCTGCTTCTCCATGGCCGTGCCGGGCGCCCCGACGCCCACGGCAATCTCGGTCTCGGGGCCCGTCTCGCGCGTCGACGAGGCCTTCGGCGAACGAGCAGTCCCGCTCCTGCGCGAGGCCGCGGCCAACATCTCGGCAGAACTCAACCGCGCCTGACCCTTCGTCGAGGTCACCCCGTGTGGCGCCGAGGTCACCCCGTGTGGCGTCGAGGTCGCCCCGTGTGGCGTCGAGGTCGCCCCGTGTGGCGCCGAGGTCACCCCGTGTGGCGCCGAGGTCACCCCGTGTGGCGCGACACGGCCCGACGTCGGCGGCAGGAGGGGGGTCTCGTGCTTCCGGCGCGGGCCTCACGTCTCCCCCTGAGGCCGTGGCCGTTGGGTTCAGGCGTGGCCGCAGGCACAGGCAGGCGTGGCCGCCCTGGAGAGCAGGGCGGCCACATCCTTTCGAGGGCGTCCAGTCAGGACGTCGCGCCGCCGACGGCCGAGGCCCTCTCCACCTCGTCCCGCAGCCGCTCAAGCCGCCAGTCGGCCACATGCGTGAACGCCGGCTGCATGAGCATCAGGATTGGACCCGAGTGCTTGAACGTGTGGGTGACGGCAGTTTCCCCGTCAGCGGACTCGAGCGTCCACTCTCCCTCTTCCGTGGAGCCCATCCCCGAGATCGTGTACCGGACACTGTTCGGATCGAGCTGCGTGTAGTGGAGGACGGCCTTCGCGATGCCCCGGACCATCACCCGGTAGGGATGGCCCAGAACCGCCGGTCCAGAACCCTCGAAGCTGCTGAAGGCAGGGTTCCACGCAGCGATCCGCGATGTCTCCGTGAGCACGGAAAGGATCGGCGCAGCGTCATGGGCGATGGTGATGTGACCGCTATACACGGCTTCCTCCTACGATCGAACGGGTGCCTAGCAGCGAGCGGGCTGTGCGCTCCCAGGGCAGCGGCATGAGACGGGTCAGCCAATGCGCGGCCCGCGGGTCCGCGTCGTCGGTCTGTCCTCCGAACACGTGGTCCGCGAGCTCCGCCAGCTGCTCTGGCGTGTGCCCGCTGTAGGCCCGGCTGCGCACCGCGAAGCGCACCGTAGGGTAGGAGGCGGACTCCGGGCTCACCGCGAGGGGCGCCTGCAGGACGGCGGGCGCCTCTGCCGACCGAGCCTCGGCGATGGCCTGGAATCTCCGCGCCTCCTGCCGGTAGCGCTCGGGCAGCCAGTCGAGGAACGGGACAGCGATGTCGACGAGGGACTCGTCGGCACGGTCGCCCCGGACCAGCGCGACGTCGTCGAGCTCGTCCGGGAAGGCGGTGAGCACGGTCGGCGTGGCATCCAGGAGGACCAGGAGGCACCCCCCATCGTCGAGGTGCCGCAGTATGTCCTGCTTTTCCTGCCGGTCCGGCCAGATCCGGGCAAGTCGCCATGATCCGTCCGCCCGGCGGCTCCACAGCAGCCGCGCCGCGCCTTCGGTCACGATGAGGTGGCCGCTCGACGTCTTCAGGATTGCGGTCACCTATGCCACCAATTCCTTCGCCCGGCCAAGATACTCCGTCGCCCGCATGATCCTTCCGGCCGCGCGCGCGTGATCTTCTGGGGTCTCGGCGAGCACTCGGCGGTAGGCCTCGCCCGCCTCGGCGTCGCGACCCGCGGCGGCCAGCGCGTCCCCCAGGGCAGCGACCGCGCGCGTGTCGCCTTCAGGTGAGCTCGCGTCGGAAGCCTGGAAGTGCTGGATGGCTGCCGAGGTGCTCCCGCCGAGCAGGCCAGGGGAGCCGAGGTGCCAGCGTCCCATGAGGTAGTGCGCATCCTTGTGGGTCGGCACGCTGGTCAGCACATGCTCGGCGCCGCGACGAACTTGCATCGCGTAGCCGAGCTTGAGGGGCAGAGGGGCTTCGAGCGCCGAGAGGCCGAGAAGGCGGACGCGTTGCGCGTTGAGGTCCGGATGGTCGGGTGCCGTTCGTCGGTAGAGCGCCGTGAGGTACGTAAGACGCCGGCGCGTCCCGGCGGCGAGCCGCCCGGCGGCGAGCCGCCCGGCGGTGTCGAAGCCGTCGGTGATGAGGGCATCGACGAGTGCAGCGCCGCGCGCGGCTAGCTCGGTGTCCCGGGCACCGGAGGCGTTCGCCGCCGCCCGGCCGATCAGCTCCTCGATGGCCTCACGCGAGGAGATGGCGAGCTGCTCGGACCGCGCCTGCTTTGTCCCTTCGGTGGCCTGCTCGAGAGGACGGCCGAACGCCACATGCACCTGGGTGTTCCGGAGGCGCCGAGCACCGCGCGGCAGTACCGAACTCGTCCCGACCATGCCGAGGGGGACCACGGGTACCCCCGCGCTCAGGGCGAAGCGGAAGGCTCCGGCCTTGAACGGGAGCAGCTCGACGCCGTCGCCCCTCGTCCCTTCCGGGTACACGCAGAGGCAGTGACCGTGCGAGAGCACGCGCTGCACCTCGCGGATCGTCGTGGGGCTCGGCCGGTCGCGGTCGACCGGGATCCCGTACCATGCCTCGGTCCAGACTCTGCTCAGCGGCCGCTCGAAGCTCTCGGCCTTCGTGAGGAACCAGGTGGGGTTGCCGCGAACGGCATTGACCAGGAACTCGACGACGTAATGGTCAAAGTAGCTTGAATGGTTGGGAGCGAGGACAAACGGCCCGCTTGCCGGAATGTTCTCGAGGCCTTCGATGGAGCCCATGCGTTTGAGGACCTGGCGCTCACCCCACGTGAACGTCAGGGCGCGGATAGCGGTTCTCGCCTCCACTACGCCCCCGCGAGGTAGTCGTGAAGGAGTTCGATGCTTGTGAGGAGGAGCCCGTGCTTCGCGGAGAATTCGACGAGGTCCGCAAGGCGGAGCATCTCGCCGTCGTCGCCGATGATCTCGACGATGACGCCGGCCGGGCGGCACCCCGCGAGCCGCGCGAGGTCGACAGAGGCCTCGGTGTGGCCCTGGCGCTCGAGGACTCCGCCCGGACGGGCGATGAGGGGGAAGACGTGTCCCGGGCGGACAAGGTCGCCGGCCTTGCCGGTGAGCGCGAGTTCGATCGTCCGGGCGCGCTCGGGGGCCGAGATGCCCGTTGTGACGCCGTTGGCGCGGGTGCCGTCGATGCTGACCGTGAACGCTGTGCCCATCGAGTCCTCGTTGCGCTCCACCATGGGCGGGAGGGCGAGTGAGGCCGCACGCTCGGGGGTCACGGACATGCAGACGAGGCCCCTTCCGTGCGTGATCATGAAATTGATGACATTTGCAGTTGCGTATTCGGCCGCTACGACAAGATCGCCTTCATTTTCGCGATTCTCGTCATCCACAACCACCACCATTTCCCCGCGGGAAATGGCATTGATGGCGGCCTCGGCGGATGCGAGGGTAATGGTGCTGGTGGGAGAGTCAGCGTAAAGCGTCACGGCAAATTCCTTCGGTCTGGGGAACCCGGATCATGCACGGCAGGGGTAACATCAACGCCGGAAAACCGGGCGGGACCACTAGGTGATCCAACATTGATGTTGTATCACGCGAATTGTCCCTGTCAACGCTGGAGGAAAACCTTCACGTACGGTTCACCGAGTCCTTGCCCCTTCGTTGCGAGACCCCGGAATTTGCACTCGGGTCGAAATGTGAATTGCGCCACAATTCTCTCCGCGCAGCCCGGCTTATTTGTGCAGGGCTCCCGTGATGCAGGGCGCGAAGGGTTTTGGCGCGGCCGTGGGCCGTGCCCGGACTGATCCACGACGGTTGACGCCGGGCTGATAGATGATGCAACATGCATGTCGTGTTACCTAATCTGGTCCCGACCATCGACAGGCCACTCACATGAACCGTGTCACCCGCTTTTCCATCGCCCGTCCGTGGACGGTCATCACAGGCTGGATCATCGTCTTCCTCCTCTCCGCGGCCGGCGCCATCCAGCTTGACGGCGCCCTTTCGGCCGGTGGGTTCACCAACCCGCGCGCCGAGGCACTCACGACCCAGGCCGACGTCGAGAAGGCGTTCGGCGATCGCCCGAACCAGGTCATCGTGGCCGTCGACTCGAAGGCGGCCCAGGACGCTGGCAGCCTCGCTCCGCTCGTCACCGTGCTCGAGGATGCCGGCGCGTCCACGGTCACTGGACCGGCCCAGAACCCCAAGTTCCTCTCGGGTGACCGGAAGACCGCGGTCATCGTCGCGGGCTTCGGGGGCGACAACACGACGGTTCAGAACAAGGTCCCCGATCTGCAGCGCTCGCTTGACGGCAAGCTCGCTGGCACCCAGGTCTATGTGACGGGCCAGCCCGCGCTCGACTACCAGCTCAATGTGCACTCGAAGGAGGACGCCACGCGGGCGGAGATGATCGTCTTCCCGTTCCTCATCATCGTCCTGCTTCTCGTGTTCCGGTCCATCGTCGCTACGCTCGTTCCGCTGCTCATGGCGGGAACCGCCCTCGCGGTCGCGAGCGCCCTCGGATACGTGGCGACGCGCTTCACCGACATCTCGATCCTCTACTCGAACATCGTCTCGATGATTGGCCTCGCGGTCGCCGTCGACTACTCGTTGTTCATCATCAAGCGGTACCGCGACGAACTCTCCGCCGGCAAGGACACCGTCGCCGCACTCGAGACGGCGACGCAGACGGCCGGTCGCAGCGTTGTCTTCAGCGGTATCGCGGTCGCTGTGGCGCTCGTAGCCCTCTTCATCCCGAACGTCATGGCCTTCACGAGCATCGCGCTCGGCGGCGTCCTCGTGACGCTCGTGGCCATCGGCCTGAGCGTCACGGTCCTTCCCGCGGCACTGAAGCTCCTCGGGGGCCGGATCAACTGGGGCACGATCAAGCTGCCCTTCGGCTGGGGACGCCCGGCTGCGGCCCCTGCCGGTCGTCGGACCCTCGCCGGCGGCCGTCGTCCCGGCCTCGTAGGACTCGTCGGCGTGGCTGCCATGCTCCTGGCCGCCCTGCCCGTCCTGAGCATCTCCCTGCAGTCCCCCGTGGCCAGCGCGACGATTCTCCCCGCGAGTGATCCCGCGCGCCAGGGGCTCGAGGTCATCGACCGCAACATCGGGCATGAGGGCCTCTTCCCGATCCAGATCGTCGTGAACGCACCGTCCGGAACGGGGACGCAGGCAGTGGCTGAGCGCGTCGAGAGCCTGACGTCGTCGGCCAAGGCGAAGGCCGGTGTTGCGAGCGTCACCTCGGTGACCTCGACGGGGGCCACCCCGGCCCAGGTCAAGGCGGCACTCTCCGACCCGACCGCGGCCGCGGCCCTCAAGAGCCTCTGGAGCGAGCGGGACGGCCAGATCACCACGCGGATCCTCGTTGATACGGTCGAGGGCCCGGACTCCGTCCGCGCGCACGAGCTGGTGAAGGACTTCAGGGCCGACGGTGCCGCGGCCCCCGCCCCCTACACAGTCCGCGTCACGGGGGCCACGGCCCAGGGCTTCGACTTCGACCAGACCCTCGTGAGCTCCATCCCGCTCATCGCAGGCCTCGTCGTGATCCTGACCTTCGTGATGCTGGCGTTCGCCTTCCGGTCCTTCCTGCTGCCGCTGCTCGCGCTCGGCTTCAACTCGCTCGTCGTGCTCGCGTCGCTGGGCCTGCTGACAGGTCTGCTCTCCCTCGGCGGGAGCGCACCGTTGAACTCTGTCACGCCGATTCTGCTGTTCGCGGTGATGTTCGGGCTGTCGATGGACTACATGGTCATCATCATCTCGCGCATCGTCGAGGCCTACCGGAGCGGCATCGCCTTCCACGAAGCCGTGACCACCGGTGTTCGGGCAACACGATCGATGATCAACAGCGCCGCCGTGATCATGGTCGCGGTGTTCGTATCGTTCTCCTCGGCGCAGATCAGCATCGTCCGGGAGATCGGCTTCGGCCTGGCGATTGCGGTCATCCTCGACGCCCTCGTGGTGCGGATGTTCATCATGCCCGCGATCCTGCGCGTCGTCGGGCCTCGCGTCCTGGGGCGCGCCCCGGCCGGCCATCCAGCGCACGACGGCGCTCCGGCGCCGGAGCTTGCAGGCGCTCGCTGACGTCCGGCGCATCGGGCACCTGACAAGGGCGCGACGACGGAGGGGCGGGGAGGGCGAAAGCCGTCCCTGCCCCCACCGACAGCCGATAACCGCGGGCGCGGCACCCAGTCCCGAAACCGATGACATGCTATCGTTCTCGACAACGTCCGCCCCATACCGCGCCGGCCCGGTCCGGCCCCTGACCCTGCAGGACCTCCCATGACGACGACCGTCAGACGACCGCCACGCGACCACGCCTCGGCCCTGGCTCCCACGGAACTCAGGTACCTCGTCTTGGCTGCCCAGCGCGAAGGCAATCGAGCCCTGGTGAGGCTGCTCGCGGACCTCCAGCTGACGCCGTCGCAGGCGGAGATCCTGCTTGTCCTGGACGAGTACGGCCCTGTGACGCTGCGTGCGCTCGGTGAGCTCATCGTCTGCGAGGCGGGAAGCCCGAGCCGGATCGTGGAGGTCCTCGTCCAGCGCGGGCTCATCGAGCGGTCGTCGTCTCCTCACGACCGGCGCGCGGTCCAGCTGGGAGTCGCCGCCGAGGCCAAGCAGCTCATCCCGCAGCTCCGTGCCGTCGAGGAGAACCTGGACTCCTACGCGACGTCCCTCCTCACCGGGGAAGAACAGGCAGTCCTCGGCCGCGCCCTCCGCAAGTACCTTGCCGGAACGCCGAGCGCCGAGGTCCTCGAGCGCCGCTTCTCCGCCAAGCGCGCCGAAGACTAGGACTCCGCCGGGCAAGCGGCCTTCGTGGCCGCTTCCTGCTGCTTCTCTACCACCGGCACGTGTCGACGATACCCTTGACCGTCAGCTTGGTATCCCTTTAGAATTTCATATATCAAGAAAGTTTTTCCGTTCTGCGAAATGCAAACGGATCCTTGATGAGAATGACCACTTCGTGAAGCGCCCGGAAAGGGGAGAGAGATGTCCATCACCAAGACCAGCACGCGTCCATCCGCAGGGGAGGCCT
Organism: Sinomonas sp. P10A9; assembly: GCF_041022165.1. GTDB lineage: Bacteria > Actinomycetota > Actinomycetes > Actinomycetales > Micrococcaceae > Sinomonas > Sinomonas puerhi. Next base: position 3,430,636 of record NZ_CP163302.1, on the reverse strand, counting down.
CGGTCCTCCCGCAGCCGCCAGCCGAACGCTACATCCCGAAGGTCACCCACATCGACCCCGACTTCGCCGTCCGCGCCGATCGCCACGAGAACCGAGGCGGCTGGGCAGCCCGCATCCCCGTGCTGAACTGGTTCATCGCCCGCTGACCCCAGAGACCGGCCTCCGGCCGGTACGGCACCGACGGTCCCGACTCCGTGAGGAGGCGGGGCCGTCGTCGCTTCTCGCGCACGCGGGACGAAAGGCTCTCGCGGAGGCGGCCCCCGGACGTGTGTCATGGAGGCATGGCACGCAGGCAACGGGTGCGCACGGGGCGCGAGGGTGCGGTACCGGGGATCATCGTCAACGCGGCGCTGCTCTACTTGGCCAACGTGTGGCCGGGCTGGTCGATAGTGCCGTTCCTGACCCCGAGCACATCCCAGGTCATGGGAGCCGTCAATGCGGCGTGGATCGCGGGCCTCGCGGCCAACGCGGTCTATCTGATCGCCGGCATGCCGCTCCTGAGAGCACTCGGCGAGATCGTGGTGCTCATCTTCGGGATTGTGGCCGCGTTCCGCATCTGGGACGTCTTCCCGTTCGACTTCTCGGGCAGCTCGTTCGACTGGGCGCTCGTCGCGAGGATCCTGCTCGTGATCGGCATCGCGGGCTCGTTCATCGGCATCATCGCCCAGATCGTCGCGCTCGGCCGCGCCGCCGCCGGACTCGGCAAGCGCAGCTGAGTACGAGCGCAGCTCGCAGCTGACCGTCACTCCACGGAGGGCCCCGCCTGGAGCAGGGCCCTCAATGCGCGATGGGGAGCTGGGCGTGGAAGGGGCTGTGCGGGAAGGAACAGCGGGCGGAAGGAACAGCGCTAGCGGTCGCCGCCCGTGGTACCTGTCGTGCCGGCGGTGATCTCGAGCAGCCGGTACATGGCGATCGCCTCCCGCGGGGCGTCGGCCCGCACCTCACCGCGGCGGGCGAGCTCCTGGAGGGCCCGGACCACCACGGAATGCGCGTCGATCCTGAAGAACCGGCGCGCCGCGGCGCGGGTATCGGAGAATCCGAAGCCATCAGCGCCGAGTACCGCGTAGTCGCGGGGCACGAACTGCCTGATCTGGTCCGGCACGGACTTGTTGTAGTCGCTCACGGCCACGACGGGCCCGCGGGCGTCCGCAAGCTGCTGCGTCACGAAGGGGACCGGGGCCTCGAGCTCGGGGTGCACGAACGAGTGTTCCTCGGCCGAGAGCCCCTCGCGGCGCAGCTCCGTCCACGACGTCACGCTCCACACGTCCGCGGCCACGCTCCAGTCCTCGGCGAGGATCCGGCGCGCCTCGAGGGCCCACGGCACCGCGACGCCCGACGCGAGCAGCTGCGCGCGGGGAGCATCGGCGCCGAGGCGAGCGAAGGCGGGCACGTCGTCGACCGTGGGAGCGGGAAGCCGGTACATCCCCTTCAGCAGCGCTTCCACATCGAGCCCTTCCGGCTCGGCGGGCTGGACGATCGGCTCGTTGTAGACGGTCAGGTAGTACATGACGTTCGGATCAGCAGCGGAACCGCCATACATGCGCTCGAGCCCGGCCCGCACAATGTGGCCGATCTCGTACCCGTAGGCGGGATCGTAGGTCACGACGGCGGGGTTGGTCGCCGCGAGCAGGGGAGAGTGGCCGTCGGCATGCTGGAGGCCCTCGCCGGTCAGGGTGGTGCGGCCGGCGGTTGCGCCGATGATGAATCCGCGGGCCATCTGGTCGCCGGCGGCCCAGAAGGAGTCGCCCGTGCGCTGGAAGCCGAACATGGAGTAGAACACGTACACCGGAACGAGCGGCTCGCCGTGCGTCGCGTACGAGGTTCCGGCCGCGGTGAACGCCGCGATGGAGCCCGCCTCGTTGATGCCGGCGTGGAGGATCTGCCCCTCTGGCGATTCCTTGTACGCGAGGACGAGGTCGCGGTCCACGGACAGGTAGTTCTGGCCCTTGGGGTTGTAGATCTTCGCGGTCGGGAAGAACGCGTCCATCCCGAAGGTGCGGCTCTCGTCCGGGACGATCGGCACGATGCGCCTCCCGAACTCCGCATCCCGCAGGAGGTCCTTGAGCAGCCGCACGAAGGACATCGTCGTCGCGGCCTGCTGCTTCCCAGAGCCGCGCTTGGCCACCTCGTAGGACTTCGAGGCCGGAAGCACGACGGCGCGGTGCGCCTTCCGCCGTTCCGGCACCGCGCCGCCGAGCGCAGCACGGCGCTCGAGGAGGTACCGGATCTCGGGGGCGTCCGGACCGGGGTGGTAGTACGGCGGGAGGTATGGATCGGCCTCGAGCTGTCCATCAGTGATCGGGATTCGCAGGTGGTCGCGGAAGTCCTTGAGGTCCTGCAGGGTCATCTTCTTCATCTGGTGGGTCGCGTTGCGGCCCTCGAAGTGCGGACCCAGGCCGTACCCCTTGACGGTCTTCGCGAGGATCACGGTGGGCTGGCCCTGATGGGACACCGCCGCGCGGTACGCCGCGAAGACCTTGTGGTAGTCGTGGCCGCCGCGCTTGAGGTTCCAGATCTGCTCGTCGGTGTAGTCCGCGACGAGCTCCTTGGTCTCGGGCATCCTGCCGAAGAAGTGGTCGCGGACGAATCCACCATTCTCGGTCTTGTAGGTCTGGTAGTCGCCGTCGAGCGTCTCGTTCATGAGCCGGATGAGATGCCCCGCGCGGTCCCGCTCGAGCAGCGAGTCCCACTCCCTGCCCCACACCACCTTGATGACGTTCCACCCCGCGCCCCGGAAGAAGGCCTCGAGTTCCTGGATGATCTTGCCGTTGCCGCGCACCGGGCCGTCGAGGCGCTGGAGGTTGCAGTTGATCACGAACGTGAGGTTGTCGAGGTTCTCGTTGGCCGCGAGCTGGAGCAGGCCGCGGCTCTCGGGCTCGTCCATCTCGCCGTCGCCGAGGAACGCCCACACGTGCTGGTCCGAGGTGTCCTTGATCCCGCGGTTGTGCAGATAGCGGTTGGACTGGGCCTGGTAGATGGCGTTCATGGGCCCGATGCCCATGGATACGGTCGGGAACTCCCAGAATTCGGGCATGAGCCGTGGGTGCGGGTATGAGGAGAGGGCGTGGCCTTCCTTGGACTTCTCCTGCCTGAACCCGTCGAGATCCTCCTCGGTGAGCCGGCCCTCCATGAAGGCGCGGGCGTACATGCCCGGGGAGGCATGGCCCTGGAAGAAGACCTGGTCGCCGCCGCCTGGGTGGTCCTTGCCGCGGAAGAAGTGGTTGAAGCCCACCTCGTAGAGCGTCGCCGCTCCCGCGTAGGTCGAGATGTGGCCGCCGACGCCGACGCCGGGCCGCTGCGCGCGATGGACGAGCACCGCGGCGTTCCAGCGCATCCACGCCCGGAACCGGCGCTCGACGTCCTCGTCGCCCGGGTACTCGGGCTCTTGGTCGGCGGCGATCGTGTTCACGTAGTCGGTGGTGTGGACCATCGGCACGCCGACGCTCTGCGCACCGGCCCGCTGCAGGATGCTCTGGACCATGAACTGGGCACGCTGCGTGCCCTGCCGTTCCACGAGCGAGTCGAAGGACTCGATCCACTCGGCGGTCTCCTCAGGGTCGCGGTCCATGGGGGCACCGCTGCCGAGGGCCTGGCTGCCGAGGAACTGCTGGGTAGGCCCTCCAATGAGCACGGCCGTCCTCCTTCCGCGTGCAGGTTCGCTGCACGCCGGGAACTATTGCTTCCGTAATATGGAAACTAAATACTGTAATGTGAAACTAGCCTGCCGTGCGGACGTGAGCTGCGTCAAGTTCTGGGATACCGTGACGTGAGGCGAAGGAGGCTTCATGGGTGAGATCGGGATGACGCCCCGCGTTGCCGTTGTGACGGGCGCCGGCAGCGGGATCGGCCGGGCAGTGGCCCGGAAGCTGCTCGCCGACGGCTGGAGCGTGGCCCTTGCCGGCCGCCGCGAGGAGCCACTGCGGGAGACAGCGCAGGAGGCAGGGCGCGAGACGTGGCGCGAGGCAGGGCAGGAGGCAGTGCCGGCGACGGCTGGCGAAGCCCCTCGCGCGGGTGGCCCCGCGCTCGTGGTGCCGTGCGACGTCACCCGACCCGACGACGTCGAACGTCTCTTCGCCGAGACGCTCCGGACGTTCGGGCGCATCGATGTGCTCTTCAACAACGCGGGCACCTTCGGGCCAGCGGGTGATGTCGGCGAGATCGACGTGGCCGGCTGGGAGGCGACGGTCGCGGTGAACCTCACGGGGAGCTTCTTGTGCGCAGCGGCCGCGTTCCGCGCGATGAAGGCGCAGGATCCGCAGGGCGGGCGCATCATCAACAACGGCTCCATCTCGGCTCACACTCCGCGGCCCAAATCGGTCGTCTACACGACGACGAAACACGCCATCACGGGCCTGACGAAGAGCATCGAGCTCGACGGGCGCCCGTACGGCATCACTGCGGGCCAGATCGACATCGGGAACACGCGGACCGAGATGATGCACGGGATCGGCGTCGGCGTCGGCGCGCTCCAGGCGGACGGGTCGCGCCGGGTCGAGCCGACGTTCGACGTCGCGGAGGCCGCGAACGCCGTCGCCTTCATGGCGTCCCTGCCTCGCGAGGCGAGCGTGGGCAGCCTGCTCATCACTGCCGCCGGCATGCCCTTTGTGGGCCGCGGATAGCAGCCCGGCTGGGGAGCCGCACGTCGGTCGAGGACGGCGGTTCGACGCGCTGGCGTCCGCTCAGGCGAGCGGGAGGAACTCGCTCAGGTCTGTCCGGATCCCCGACGCATTGAGCCTGCCCGACGTGAGCGCGTCTGGCCACGCGAGCCGCCCGGTTGCGAGGGCCAGCCACGTCTCGGCGTCCGTCTCGACGACGTTGGGCGGGGTCCCGCGGGTGTGGCGCGGCCCCTCGACGCACTGGGCCACCCCGAACGGCGGCACCCGCACCTCGACCGAGTTCCCCGGCGCGCGGTCCGCGAGCTCCTCGAGGAGGTAGCGCACCGCGGTGGCGAGCGTCTGGCGCGGAAGATCGGCCCTGGGCGGCGTCTCTGACCGCACGACGGCGCTCTGGTCAGTTGGGCGGGCGACGTCACCAGAGCGCGCGGCGCGCCAGGAAGCGACAGCCGCGCGGCCGTCGTCGTGCGCGATCCTGCGGCGGACAGCCATGGGTGCCTCCAGGGGGTCTTTGCGACTAGTCGAGCAGTGCCGAGACGGCACGGCCGAGGCGGATGCGGCCGACCTGCCTGCCACCGCCCATGACCGGCTCGACCACGCGCTCGAGGACTCGCGCGACGTCCGCCACGTCCACCGCATCGGCGGCTGCGAGCATGGTCAGCCCCACGAGGGTCGTGGCGCGGACGTTGCCGTCGAGGACTTTGACTGCGGCCGTGGCCCCCTGCGGCGTGGCGAGGACGAGCAGACCCTCGGCGCCGACCTTGGCCAGGATCCCGAGCTCCTCCATGACGATCGTGTTCGCCCGGTCCCGGCCCTGGACGGCCCACGGGTAGTCGAGCATCGACGTCGCGACGGTCGCGGCGCGCGCGTTCGAGCTGTGGTCCCCCGGAGACTTTGCGAGGCGCGAGAACGCGCGGGCCAGGCCCCGCAGCGACACCGCGGCGACGGGGGCGCCGCAGCCGTCGATCCCGAGGTGCGCGATGAGCTCCTCGGCGTACTCCTCGATCGTCGTGCGCACGCGGTGCTGCAGCGGATGGTTGGGCTCGAGGTAGCTGCGTCGGTCCCACCCGTTCTCGACGCACGCCCACAGGAACGCGGCGTGCTTCCCGGAGCAGTTGTAGGCGAGCCGGCTCTTCCCGCGGCCCGAGCGGATGAGCCACGCGAGGGCGTTCTCGTCCGCGGGCCAGTCGGGCGGGCACAGGAGGTCCTCTTCGCGCAGGCCGGCGGCGTGGAGCATGCCCTCGACGACGTCCATGTGATCCAGCGACCCCGTGTGGGACGCGCACGCGAGTGCGACCTGGGTTCCCCTCAGCGGCACGCCCGCCTGCATGGAGGCGAGCGCCTGGAACGGCTTGAGCGTTGACCGCGCGAAGACCGGCGTGTGGATGTCGCCGAGCTCGGTCACCACGGAACCGTCCCCGGCCAGGACGACGGCGGAGCCCAGATGACGGGACTCGATGAAGCCGCTGCGCTCGATCACGGCGAGCTCGACGGCGTCGTCTGCCGTGAAGGTTGCGTGGGCCATGACGCTAGTTTATGGGGGCACACGCGCACGAACGGTTCAGCGGGCGGTGTGCCGCGCGGGGCCATCCCGATACCCTTGGGGGCGTGAAGGTTCTCGTGATCGGCCCCGGCGGCCGCGAACACGCTCTCGTCCGCTCCCTCCTCGCCGATCCGGGCGTCACCGAGGTGCATGCGGCCCCGGGCAACGCCGGCATCGCCCAGCTGGTTCCCACCCATGCAGTCAACGCGAGCGATCCGGAGGCGGTCACCGCGCTCGCCACGGCGCTGGGGGTGGACCTCGTGGTGGTCGGTCCGGAGGCGCCGCTTGCGGCTGGAGTGTCCGACGCCGTCCGCGCGGCCGGGATTCCCGTGTTCGGCCCGAGCAGGGCGGCGGCACAGCTCGAGGCGTCGAAGGCGTTCGCGAAGCAGGTCATGGCCGAGGCCGGCGTGCCCACCGCGATGGCCCGTGTCGCCGAGAACGCAGAGGAGGCCGCGGATGCCCTCGATGCCTTCGGTGCCCCTTACGTGGTCAAGGATGACGGGCTCGCGGCCGGCAAGGGCGTCGTCGTGACCTCGGACCGCGACGCGGCCCTCGCGCACGCCCAGGCCTGCTTCGGCGCGGGCGGGACGGTGGTGATCGAGGAATTCCTCGACGGCCCGGAAGTCTCCCTCTTCGTCCTCTCGGACGGCCGCACCGTGGTGCCGCTTGCGCCCGCGCAGGACTTCAAGCGCATCTTCGACAATGACGAGGGCCCCAACACCGGCGGCATGGGCGCCTACAGCCCGCTCGAGTGGGCGCCGGCGGGCCTCGTCGACGAGGTGATCGAGCGGGTCGCCAAGCCAACCATCGACGCGATGGCGCAGCGCGGCACGCCGTTTGTCGGTGTGCTGTACTGCGGGCTCGCGCTGACCTCCCGCGGCACGCGCGTGATCGAGTTCAACGCCCGCTTCGGCGATCCCGAGACCCAGGCCGTCCTGGCCCGGCTCAGGACACCCCTCGGGGGGCTCCTCCTCGCCGCTGCGACCGGCCGTCTCGACCACGCCGAGGACCTGCGGTGGGCGCCGGAGACCGCCGTCGCCGTCGTCCTCGCGTCCCACAACTACCCCGACGTCCCGCGCACCGGGGACCGCATCCGGGGGCTCAAGAAGGCCAACGCCCTCGACGGCGTCCACGTCCTGCACGCGGGCACCGCGCTGTCCGACGACGGGAAGGTGCTCTCCGCGGGTGGGCGGGTCCTCGCCGTCGTGGGCCTCGGAGATGACCTGACCCAGGCACGCGAGCGGGCCTACGCGGGCATCGGACTCATTGAGCTCGACGGCGGGCAGTACAGGCGGGACATCGCCGCCAAGGCCGCGCGCGGCGAGATCAGTCTGCCGGGCATTCTGCCGGGAATCAGGAACAGCGCCGGAACGGGAGCAGAATGATGGACAGCGTCGAGAACGTCGGTAACCTCGAGAACGTCAGTAACGTCGGCAACGTCAGTAACCTCGAGAACGTCGGCAGCAAGGGGTACCAGGCCGAGGCCGTCGAGCTGCCGGGGTGGCGGCACATCTACTCAGGCAAGGTCCGTGACCTCTACGAGCCCGCTGAGGCCGAGCCCGGCGAGTCCAGTGAAGTCCTCGTCGTCGCGAGCGACCGCATCTCCGCCTACGACTACGTCCTCTCCAGCACCATCCCGGACAAGGGCCGCATCCTCACCCAGCTGAGCCTGTGGTGGTTCGAGCAGCTCAACGTGCCGAACCACGTGCTCGGTTCGACGGTCGACGACGGTGTCCCCGCCGAGGTCGCGGGCCGTGCCATGATCTGCCGCCGCCTCGAGATGTACCCCGTCGAGTGCATCGCCCGCGGCTACCTCACCGGTTCCGGACTCGCCGAGTACCGGGAGTCGGGTACCGTGTGCGAGATCCCGCTGCCCGAGGGGCTCGTGGACGGCTCGCGTCTGCCCGAGGCGATCTTCACGCCCTCCGCCAAGGCGGAGTACGGCGAGCACGACGAGAACATCACCTACGAGGACGTCACCGGCATGGTGGGGGACGACGCCGCCGCCCAGCTGCGGGACCTGACGCTCGAGCTGTACCGCGAGGCCGAGGGGATCGCGCGAGCGCGCGGCATCATCCTCGCGGACACGAAGGTCGAGTTCGGCGTCGATTCGACCACCGGCTACATCACCCTGGGCGACGAGGTGCTCACGCCCGACTCGTCGCGCTTCTGGGACGTTGAGACGTGGGAGCCCGGGCACGCCCAGCCCTCGTTCGACAAGCAGTTTGTCCGTGACTGGCTGACCTCGGCCGAGTCCGGCTGGGACCGCGCCGCGGGCGGGGAGCCGCCCGCACTGCCCACCGACGTCGTTGAGCGCACCCGCGCCCGCTACGTCGAGGCCTACGAGCGGCTCACCGGCCGAACGTTCGCCTGACTGGTTGGGCCGAGTCGAACCCATCGACTCCGCCCAGCTCAGCTTCTGTGGGTCGCGGTGCCCTGCTCCGCCGTCCTTTCGGCGCGCTGGGCGGCCAGACGGATCTCGAGGATCGCGTCCATGGTCTGCTGGACCTTGTCGGCAGCGCCCGCGTAGCTGAACTGCTCGCGCGCGTCCTTGAGGAGTTCGAGGGCTTGCTCGTCCTCGCCGAGTGCCTTGAGTGCGCGACCGTAGAGCAGCGCGACCTCGCCTGCGGTGTGGCGTCCCAGCGCGCCCTTCTCGGCGTGGATCGTGCGAAGCAGCTCAATGGCTTCGGGGATCTGGCCGTTGAGATAGAGCCACCGTGCGCGGATGAAATGCACCTCGAGCTGCTCGGAACGGGATCCGCCCACAATGCTCAGGGCGAGCTCGGCGCGTTCGATCGCGGCGAGCGTCTCGGGCTCCACGATCCCGCCCGAGAGCCTCACTGCCGCGGAGGCCTTGTTGAACCGTGCCCACAGCTCGATGTCGTTGGCTGGGGAGAGGAGCTTGGCGGCCCGTTCGTGGTGCTTGACACCCTCCTCGTAGTCGGCGCGCATGAATGCGACGTTGCCGATCACCCATTCGACCTCGCCCGCGAGCTGTCCCATCGAGTCCTCGTCGATGAGCGTCGCGAGGATGCGGCATTGGTCCCAGGCCTCCTCGAGGCGGCCGCTTTCTGCGAGGGCTGCAATGAGGGCGCGGAGGGCGCCGATGTAGATGGTGGATCCCGCGGGAAGCTGGGCACCGAGGCGCACGGCCTCACGTGCATGCTCGACCGCCGCTCCGAGTTGGCCGAGACCGTGGCACACCGCAGCGAGCATCTGCCGCGCACGCACGGCAAGCCCGGCTGATTCCGCCACGATGGGATGCTCGAGCAGATGCTGGACGATCCGCTGGCATTCGGCGAGCTCGCCCTGCTTCATGAGGCACTCGGCCTGCATGTACGTCATGTTCCACCACGCGCTGTTGTTCTTGCCCTCGAGCGCGAACTGTGCTGCGGTCGCGGCGTGGCTGGCCGCCTGGGCGTAGTCACGCAGGTCCCACGCCTGGCGGGCGTAGAGCCCTGCGAGCACGTACTCGGCATCATTGGCGCTCACCGGCTGGCTCCAGGCCTCGAGGGCCTTGGGCGCCAGCTGGAGGCGACGGGCGAGTTCTTGGATGACCTCGGCGGTCGGTTCGCGGCGTCCGGTCTCGAGCAGGGAGATGTAGCTGGGTGAGTACAGGTCCTTGCCCAGCTCCGCCTGTGTCAGCCCGCGATCCAGCCTCTCGGCCCGCAGCTTTTCGCCGAATCCACTGCCCACTCTGACCTCCTGGCCCCCGCCCGGGACATCGTGAACCCGGGCTTTTACGCATGCGTCATGTCCATCATGGAGCGTCTGTGGTCGACGGTCTTCCTTGACAGGCCATGTGGAACCCATTTTACTGGGCATGTCAATCATGACAAAGCACGCTCTGCCCCAGCGGACGCACCCCGTCCCGTGCAAGACATCGGGACCGACTCTCAAAGGACATGAAGATGCTGAAGAAACTGATTGCCACCGTCGCGCTCGGGGGAGCCCTTGCCATCAGCGGCGTTGCCGGCACCCCGACGGCGATCGGCAACTGGCCCGACCCCATGAAGGTGAGCGCGATCGGCAACTGGCCCGATCCGATGCAGGCTCCCGTCGCCATCGGCAACTGGCCTGATCCCATGAAGGTCAACGCCGCTGGCTTCTGAGGGGAGCCCGTCGCGGTCTGCACGTCCAGTCTGAACGACAAACTCAACAACCGTGTCAGCGCGAGAACGCTAGCTGTGGGGGAGCGCTGACACAGGCTGGGCGTGTGCCCCGGACCTGATGGTCCGGGGCATCTCTGTGCTGTCGTACGGTGCATGGCCCCGGTGCCCGCTGCCTGATCTCCGGTGCCCGGTGCCTGATCTCCGATGCCCGGTGCGCCTGGGCATCCCTCCCAAGCAGGTCCGTTGGTCCCTTCCGGGAGGGCGCGCGGGCGGCAAGAATGGCGTCCGTGAGCGTCTCCTCGCGAGTTCCGATCGGACCGTCGAGACCGCATGCGCCCGGTATGACCCTGCCGGAGGGCCTTGACAGCGGTCAGGTCGAAGAGCTCAGCGAGCGTTTCGGTCCCAACAGCCTTCCCCGCGAGAGACCACGTCCGTGGTGGCTCCGCCTTGCCGCCGAACTCGGGCACTTCTTCGCACTCATGCTCTGGGCAGCGTCGGCTCTGGCGTTCATTGCCGGCATGCCCGAGCTCGGCTGGGCGATCGCCGCTGTGGTGGTGGTCAACGGACTCTTCGCGTTCTTCCAGGAAGCGCGCGCCGAACGTGCCTCGGCGAAGCTGCGGGAGCTACTGCCCAGCAACGTCCAGGTCCGCCGGGACGGGCGGACGACCGTCGTCGGTGCCGTGGACCTCGTCCCTGGCGACGTCGTACTGCTCACGGCAGGCGATCGCGTGCCCGCGGACCTCGACTTCCTGCAGGCATCAGGAGTGTCGATCGATGAGTCGATGCTGACCGGAGAGAGTCTTCCGGTGCCGCGCGGGGCGGGCGACGCCGCATCCGGGGGGACGTTCGTCGCGGTGGGGGACGCCGTCGGCCGCGTCACGGCGACTGGGTCGGCGACCCGCCTCGCAGAGATCGCCCGCCTCACCACGCGGGCGGTCCCGCCGCCGAGTCCGCTGGACCTTGAGCTCAAGCGGATCGTGAAGATCATCGCGGTCGTCGCGGTGACGGTCGGGGCCGTGTTCTTCCTGGTCTCCCTGCTCATCGGCAACCCGCTGACCGGTGCGTTCCTCTTTGCCATCGGGGTCACCGTGGCGCTAGTACCCGAGGGCCTGCTGCCCACCGTCACGCTCTCCCTCGCCATGGGCGCCCAGCGGATGAGCCGTCGCCACGCGCTCGTGCGCAACCTCGAGGCCGTTGAGACGCTCGGCTCGACCACCTTCATCTGCACTGACAAGACGGGCACGCTCACGCAGAACCGCATGAGCGCCGTGGAGGTCTGGACTCCCGCCGGATCCGCGACCATCGAGGGACACGGGTACGCGCCCGAGGCCGCGCTCGACGGCCCTCCCGAGGCCCTTGTCGCGGCCGCGCAGCTGGCGACCGGGGCACACGCGGCGTCGCAGGGCGACATCGAGGAGCATGACGGCGAGTGGCGCGCTGTGGGCGATCCCATGGAAGCCGCGCTCGCGGCCCTCGACCGCAGACTTGGCGGTGCAGCCGAGGGGCCTATTCCGCTGGCGAGCTTTGCGTTCGACGGCGAACGCAAGCGGCAGAGCGTTGTGCTCGATGGCGACTCCTCCGGGCCCGGGGCGGAGGCCCAGCAGGTGCCGGGAACCGTGCCGGCGACACCCCCGGAGCTGTGGGTCAAGGGAGCGCCGGAGGTGCTGTTCGACTTATGCCTCGGAGATCGGGCCCGCACCACGCCGGGCGGCACTCAGGCCAGCGCGCGTTCGGCCGGGCACGGCGCTGGCGTGTTCGAGGACGGTGGCGGTTCGGCCGGGGATCGCAGGGGAGACGACGCGTGGCGCACGAGAGCGGGTGCTGTGCTCGAGGAACTCGCTGCGCGGGGCCTGAGAGTCCTCGCTGTGGCGTCGCGCAGCCTTGCCCCGGCGGAGGCCGAGGCGGCAGCACGCGGTGAGGCCAGCGCCGTCGTGCTCGAACAGGGACTGGTGCTGCGGGGCCTTATCGGGCTGCACGATCCCCCTCGGCCTGCCGTCGAGGGCGCGATCCGGCAGGCGCGCGAGGCAGGCATCCGGATCGCGATGGTGACGGGCGACCACCCGGCGACCGCGGCCGCCATCGCCCGGGAGATCGGACTGATTGACCGCAACAGTGGTGACCACAAGAGCGGCTCGGGGGCTGTTCTTGAGGGTGCGAGCCTTCCCGAGGACCTCCAGGTGCTCGGCGCGCTCCTGGACCGCGACGGCGTCGTCATCTCGCGCGTCACCCCGGAGCAGAAGCTGCGGGTGGCCCACGCGTTGCAGGGCCGCGGCCACTGCGTGGCGATGACGGGCGACGGCGTCAACGACGGTCCCGCGCTCGAGGCTGCGGACATTGGTGTGGCGATGGGCCGAAGCGGGACAGACGTGGCGCGGAACGCTGCGGACCTCGTCTTGCTCGATGACGACTTCGCGACGATCATCGTCGCGGTGGAACAGGGGCGCGCGACCTACGCGAACATCCGGCGGTTCCTCACGTACCACCTCACCGACAACGTGGCCGAGCTGACGCCTTTCGTCGTGTGGGCCCTCTCTGCGGGGCACTTCCCCCTCGCGCTTGGAGTGCTTCAGATCCTGTTCCTCGACATCGGGACGGACCTCCTGCCCGCGCTCGCACTCGGCGGTGAGAAGCCCAGCTTGGGCGTTCTCAAGCGGCCACCCGAGCGTCGGCACCTCATGGACGGGAGCCTGATGTTCCGGGTCTTCGCGGTCCTCGGACCCGTCGAGGTGGTGTTCGAGATGACCGCGTTCGCCGTGGTCCTCTGGCTCGGAGGATGGCGGCCGGGCGGCGACCTGCCCTCGGCCGGTGTTGTCGCCGCGGCGTCGGGCGCAGCCTTCACCGCGGTCGTCCTGGGGCAGCTTGCCAACGCCTATGCATGCCGCAGCGCGAGCTGGCCCGCTTGGAGGCTGTCCTGGGGGAGCAATCGGATGCTCCTGTGGGCCATCGTCGTCGAGCTTGGACTGCTTGCCCTGTTCTTGTTCGTCGGACCGGTGGCCAGGCTTCTCGGCCAGGGGCCGCCGCCACTCGAGGGTTTTGTCCTTGCCGCGCTGGCAATCCCAGGCGTCGTCATCGGGGACGCGCTGCACAAGGCGCTCCGGCACCGACTCGGGCGGGGTCGCACGCACCCCGTGCTTCCGCATCACTGAGCATTCTGTGCAACTGGGCCTTCTGCACCATTGGCTTTCTGCGCCGCTGAGCTTTCTGTACGGCTGACCCGTCGCCACGACGCTGGCGTCCGGACAGTGTCGAATGAGCATCCCCGACAATGAAGAAAGCCCCGCGGCTACGGCCGCGGGGCTCTTGTCTGGTCGGGATGACAGGATTTGAACCTGCGACCTCTTCGTCCCGAACGAAGCGCGCTACCAAGCTGCGCTACATCCCGATCCGTCGCTTGGGTCTCCCCGGAGCAACTCATCTAGAGTACCCGATTCGCTCCGTGATCGTGAAATCGGAAAGCGGCCCGCTTCGGGCCGAGCAGCGGGCTCGAACCACTGCGCAACGCCCCCGATCCACGGCATCCGGACCACCGCATCCGAACCCACGCACCCAGACCGCGGTGACGCTGAATGATGGCGATCGCGGCGGGCACGGTAGCAGGAGCGCCCAGATGGTCAGAATGGCGGGGGTTCTTCCTCGCGCCCGGCGGGTGGTGGCCCGGCAGGTGGTGGTCCGTCGATCTGAACGGGCGGTTGCGCGTCAGACGGGTGTGCGTTGGATGGGTGCGCGTTGTTCTGCACGGCCGTCGACGGTCGATCTGGCTTCGTGGGACGCCGTGCGCCCTCGGTGTGTTCTGTGGGGATCGAACCAATGGTCGGTGTCGTTGCCGGCTTGACGGCCCCCGACGATATCGGGACCTGCACATGGGGCACCGTCATCGTTTGAGGGGCCAGAGGGTCGTAGACGATGCCGAGGAGCCGATCGCGATCGCTCGGGGTGGTTGTCCGCTCATATCCGAGCATTGTCGTGAAGATCATTGTCCCTGTGGGCTCCGCATACTGGGAGTCGGTATCGAATGCGGCCTGCGCGGCCTGCTGGCGCGCCTGGACCAGTGCCACCGACTTCAGGGCATGGTGTTTGCGGCACAGGTGTGCCAAGTTGTCGGCGTCCGTTGCGCCCCCGTCCTGCCATTCATGCGTGTGATCGAGCTCAGCACTTTCAGCGGGGCGCGTGCAGCCCGGGAAGGTGCAGGTTCCATCGCGATACTTGAGGAAGAGACGCAGTGCTTCGGGCGGTCGGTACGTGGTGCGCCCGAGCCGGAGCGGCGTTCCCTCGCTGTCTGTCCACAGCCTGCGCCACGCTGGCGCAGAGGCAGCCAGGGAACGCGCGGTGGCTGCGTCGATCACCCCAAATCCCTCGAGGTAGGCGGTGTCCGGATCGGTGACGCCCCCAGTGCCTGATGTGCATGCCTCGTCACTGGATGCATGAGCGGCAGGGAGGCTCGACGAGGCCAAGTGCACCACAATCTCGGCCTTGATCGACGAGATGAGATCCTCTGGAACATCGATCGGGTCCGGAAGCCCGAGAACGTCGGCGGCCTCGATGCCTGTGACGGTGTCGGCTCGGGTCTGGTCGGCGTATCGGAACTGGTCGATATTGTCGCGCTGGCCGGTGTGCTCGGCCTCGGGCTGGGCGGCGTTGTCGTGCCGGCTGGTGTGGTCGGACTGGTCGGGCTCGTCGGACTGGCTGCCGGTGTCTGCCCGAGAGGTGCTGATCGTCCCGGTGAGGCCAAGGGAGGCGAGGACATCGTGCCGAAGCTGGGGGAGTGTGCGATGCTCGGCGGGTGCGCGGTGGGCCGCCCGCGCGATGGAGTCGATCCGCTTGTACATCGAGAGGCCAGTCTCAGCAGGCATGAGGGCCGTGAGCGACATCATGCCGTCCTGCTCGGGCGCACACCACACACCTCGCTCCGAGGCCGCAGCGCGTTTCCGGACGGCGATGCTCTCTGGGTGCAGCTTCTCGCGAAGGTCCCGGACCGCTCTGCGGAACTCCGCAGGTGTCCGCAGGCGACCGGATGCAGTGCGGGCCTTCCCGAGAGCCTGAAGGCCGAAGGGCTCGGCGACGATCTCGGGAAGCGTCCCAGCCTGATCCACGATGGTCCGGGCATGGTGCTCATGGATGTCGCCCGACTCGAGCGCTTCGAGAACGCCGAGGTGGGTGGCGCACAGGGCCTCAGAGACGTTGAGGAGCCTGGCGGCTGCCGACTCGCTCGTCTCCTGAATGGTCGCAATCTCGGTTACGGCGAGCCCATGCGCCAAATTCCCGTCGAGCCGGGTGGGCTGGCCGTCGCGCACCGGGAGCGGCTCGTTCGCGATGCCCTCCCGGACGCGTTCGACGGCCGTGGCCTGCAATGCCGTTGCGTAGGCGATGAGCCGGGGGACCTCTGCGAGGATCTCAGCAGCGATGCGGTGGTCCATCAGGGACGGGTCAACGGTCCAGAGGCGCCCGCGGATCCCAGAGGAACTGCGTGGGGCAAACGCCATGAAGTCCGAGGGCCGATCGTGCAGGTCTGCGGTGCTGGGCACTGTCGTCATGGTCGTTTCATCCCCTCGACTCTATCGAAAATACATACAGTAAATCTTCTAATGATTCGAAAATATATTCCCATCATAGGTTGCCAGACGCTCGAGCGGAAGAGGAGAGAGGGAAGAACCCAGACGGGAGCGACTCGACCGCACGCAGGCTAGACGAGCGAGTCGCGCCACGCTCCATGCAGGGCAGCGAAGCGTCCTCCGCCGGCCAAGAGTTCCGCAGGTGTCCCGTCCTCGACGATGCGCCCGCCGTCCACGACGAGCACACGGTCAGCGATCTCGACCGTTGACAGCCGGTGGGCGATGATGATCGCCGTCCGCGCGTCGGAGCTAGTTGACTGGGCGCCAGGGCGACCACCCTGAACGCCGGGTCGAGCCTCCTGTCCGTCAGTCGGGCGAGGTGCGGAAGCGGCCACGCCACGGTGATCCGCAGGTGCGCTGGGACGGCTGTCCTGCTCGTCCCGACCAGCCACCCGTGGCGGCGGTCCACCCTGAGGCGCCCCGCCGCCGTCGTCCGCACGCCCGCGTGCGTGAGTGTCGCCGGCAGTGTCTCGGGCAGAGCCGACGGCAGTCCCGCCCAGGAGTCGCGCGAGGCCCGTCTGGACGAGCCGCTCCGAGGGGATGTCCAGCGAGCTCGTGGCCTCGTCGAGGATGAGCACCGCCGGGGCCGCCAGCACCGCCCGCGCAAAGGAGATGAGCTGACGCTGGCCCGCCGAGACGCGGCCGCCGCGTTTTGTCACATCGGTGTCGTAGCCGTCCGGCAGCGCTGAGATGAACTCGTGCGCGCCGACAGACCGCGCCGCGGCCTGGATCTCAGCGCGGGAGGCGTCCGGCCGCCCGAGGGCAATGTTGTCCGCCACGGACCCGGAGAACAGGAACGCCTCCTGCGTGACCATCACGATGGCGCGCCGCAGGTCCGCGGTCGAGAGCTCGCGGAGGTCGACGCCGTCGAGCCTCACTGCGCCCGCTGAGGGGTCGTAGAACCGCGCCACGAGCTTCGCGAGCGTCGACTTCCCGGCACCGGTCGCCCCGACGAGCGCAACCGTCTGACCTGCCGGAATCCGGAGCGTGAACTCGGGCAGCACCTCTGGCCCGGATCCATACGAGAAGGCCACTGACTCGAACGTCACCTCGCCCCGTGCCGCCGGGAGCGGCACCGGGTTGCGCGGCGGCTGGACGGTGGGAACCTCCTCGAGCAGGCCGGAGACCTTCTCGAGCGCCGCCTGGGCGCTCTGGAACGAGTTGTAGAACATGGCGATCGTCTCGAGCGGACTGAAGAACCGTTTGGTGGAGAGCACGACGGCGAGCAGGACGCCGACTGCCAGATTCCCCTCAAGGACGCGGAACGAGGCGACGAGCAGGATCACGGCCACGGTCACGTTTCCCGTGAGCACGAGTCCCGGCTGGAACACGCCGTTGAGCATGACGGACCGATAGGTCGCCACGGCGTAGTCGTCGGCGAGCTTGCCGTAAGCGGCGCTGTTGGCGCGTTCCTTGCGGAACGCCTTGACCGCGCGGATGCCTGTCATCGTCTCGACGAAGTGCACGATGAGCCGGGCTGACACCACGCGTGAGGCCCTGAAGGCCCGCTGCGACCGTATCTGGTACCAGCGCGCGATCAGCGTCATCGGCACGGCCGCGGCGAGCATGATGAGCCCCGACGGCCAGTCGAGCGCGAACACCGTGATCGCCGTGAACGCCATGAACAGCAGGCCGGACGCGAGTGAGCTCACGCCCGAGTCCAGCAGTTCGCGCAGCGCCTCGAGGTCCGAGGTCTGCCGCGAGATGATGCGCCCCGATGTGTACGTCTCATGGAAGTCGAGGCTGAGCCTCTGCGTGTGCCGGAAGACCCAGACCCGCAGGTCAAGGAGCATCGCCTGGCTCAGCTTCGCCGTGGAGGTCACATACCCGGCCGTCAGCAGGGCCGTGATGAGAGCCGCAGCCAGGTACCCGCCGCCGGCGAGCCACGTGAGCGCCGGATCGCCGGACGCGAACGCGGGCAGCGCCCGGTCGATCCCGAACGCGATGATCGCCGGGCCGGCGGCGCGGGTGGCCTGCGAGACGACCACCATCGCGAGCGTGGCCCACAGCCTTGCGCGCACCGGCCGCAGGAGGTTGCCGAGGAGTGTGAGCGAGCGACGCCGCACGGTGCGGCTCGCCTCCCACGTGAGGTCGACGGCGTCCTCGCCGCGCGTGCCACGTTCGCCCTGGGGGCGGGTTGGCTGGGGGCTGCTGCCGGAATTCTTGCGGTCGCCGTTGCGACGCACGCCGCCGCCGGGCCGGGTGGGACGCTGGCTCACCGGGACTCGGCCTCCTCGGGCAGGAAATCGTCCAGATCGGGTTCGTGCTCCCTGTCGAGGTCGCTCGGCTCCTCGGGGAGGCTCGCGATGACCCAGCGATAGTGCTCGCTGCGCGCGAGCAGCTCGGCGTGCGTTCCGACGTCCTCCACGACGCCGTCCCGCAGGAGCGCGACCCGGTCCGCGAGAGCCACGGTCGAGGGGCGGTGCGCCACGATGAGCGTCGTGGTGTGCGCGAGCGCGTCGCCGAGCCGCTCGGACACGCGCTCCTCCGTCGCGATGTCGAGCGCGGAGAGGGGATCGTCGAGGATCAGCACGGAGGGCCGCGCCGCGATGGCGCGTGCGAGCGCGATGCGCTGCCGCTGCCCGCCGGAGAGGCTCAGGCCCTCCTCACCGATCGTCGTGTCGAGGCCGTCGGGCAGAGAGCGCGCGAAGTGGGCCTGTGCAACGTCGAGCGCTTCTTCGAGCAGGCGATCGGCCTCCGCGCCCTCCTGCACGGGCGCGCCGAGCAGGACGTTCTCGCGCACCGAGGACGAGAACAGCGTCGTGTCTTCGAACGCGACCGCGACGAGCCGGCGCAGCTCAGCGAGGGGTAGATCGCGGACATCGATCCCGTCGATCTCGACCGCCCCGCCCGAGACGTCATAGAGGCGTGAGACGAGCTGCAGGAGCGTCGTCTTTCCCGAGCCCGTCGCGCCGACGAGCGCCATGGTCTCGCCGGGTCGGATGTCCAGCGTCACGCCGCGCAGGACGTCGCGCGGCGGGTCTGCTGGTCGCGACGCGGTGGACGGGGCTGCAGCGCGAGCCGAGCTCGCGGCGTCGTGCGCGGCTGCGTTGAACGCGAACCGGACGTCGCGGAAGGCCAGCGCACCGCGCGGGGCGGTGACGTGCCGCGGCGACTCAGGATCGGTGATGGTGTTGCGGGCGTCCATGACCTCGAAGTGGCGGTCGACCGCCGTCTTCGCCGTCAGGGCCATGCCCACGAGCATGCCGCTCGCCTCGACGAACTGCGCCACGGCGGCCGAGGTCGCGAAGAAGGCCGCGAGGGATCCGAGGCTCAGCTGCCCCGACGCGGCAAGCCATATCCCGGTCACGAGTCCCGTGCCGAGGGCGAGTTCCGGCAGCAGGGTCACGACGAGGCTGAACAGGGCCTGGTGCCTCGCCTTTGCCACTTCGGTCTCGCGCAGCTGCTGGGCCTGCTCGGTGAAGCCCTCGAGGGCCTCGCGCGCGCGGCCGAAGGCCTTGAGGACGCGGATGCCGTGGACGGACTCCTCGACCGTGGTGGCGAGGTCGCCGGCCTGGTCCTGGCTGCGCCGCGTGGCAAGGGAGAAGCGGCGCCGGAAGATCGCGCCGTACACCATGATCGGCACGGCCGCCGCGAGGAAGATGAGTGCGAGCTGCCACGAGAGAGTGAACAGCAGGACCACGCCGAGCGTCACGGTGCTGAGCGAGACCACGAGGAAGATCGCGCCGAACGCGAGCCAGCGCCGCAGGAACGCGAGGTCCGCGATCGAGCGCGAGAGCAGCTGGCCTGAGCCCCAGCGGTCGTGGAATGAGACGGGGAGGTCCTGCAGGTGGTCGTACATGGTAACGCGCATCTGCCGCTCGAGTCCGATGCTCGGCTCGATCACGAGCACGCGCCGCAGGTAGATCATGGTCGCCTCGAGCACGCCGAGGAGAAGTACGACGCCGGCCGCTCCCCACACGGCCGACGGCTGGGTTCCGCTGTGCACGAGTTCGTCGATGACAAGGCGCAGCACCTGCGGCACCGCAAGGGCAAGGGCGGACGCCGCAAGGGCGACAACGAGGCCTACGAGGAGGCGCGGCACGATGGGCCGCACGATCGGGCCGAGGCGCGCGATCGAGGCCCAGTACGGGGTCTGCTGGGGGCCTGATCTGTGGGAGGAAGCAGGCTTGGGGTCGACGGGGGCGTGCTGTGGCATGCCGGGGCTCACACACCTCGGGGTAGGAAGTAGTTAGCGGTGGCAACTACCCTACGCCTGCGTGCCGGGCTGTGGATCACACCCTCGGCGTGAGCGTGAGCAGGACGGCCTCGGGCCGGCACGCGATGCGGATGGGTGCGAAGCGGGACGTGCCGATGCCGCCTGAGACATTGAGCTGGACCGAGCGGCCCGCGTTCTCCCACTGCGTGAGGCCTTTGGCCCGCCACGTCGGCAGGTCGCAGTTGGACACGAGGGCGCCGTAGCCCGGGAGGCAGATCTGGCCGCCGTGCGTGTGGCCCGCGAGGATCAGATCTGCGTCGGCATCCGTGAAGTGGTCCAGGACTCGCTGGTAGGGGGCATGGATGACGGCGACCTTGACGTGGGGCCTCTCCTCGTGGCCCGACGCCCCGCGGGGCCAGTCGGCGTAGCGCTCACGCTTGAGGTGCGGATCGTCGACGCCCGAGAAGTCGAAGCGCACCCCGCCCAGATTCACCGACTGGGACCGGTTGGTCAGGTCGATCCAGCCAGCGGACCCGAAGCCCGTGAAGAGGCGCCGCCAGTCGAGGTCCACTCGGTCGGGGAGGGGCTTCCGGTTGGAAGGTCCCAGCAGGTACGCAGCGGGGTTCTTCGCGACCGGCGCGTAGTAGTCGTTCGAGCCGGGAACGAAGACGCCCGGGAACTGCAGGAGAGGGGTCAGTGCCTCGAGAAGGGGCACCACGGCGTCCGGGTGGCTCAGGTTGTCGCCCGTGTTCACCACGAGGTCCGGCGCCAGATCCGCGAGGCTGGCCAGCCAGCGGACCTTGGCGGTCTGGCCCGGCACGAAGTGGATGTCGCTCAGGTGAAGGACCCGCAGCGGCCGGGCGCCGCGGGGAAGGATGGGGACCGACTCTTCACGGAGCGTGAACTGGTCCTTCTCCCACCACCCGTAGGCTGCAGCCGCCGCACCGGCGCTCAGCCCGAGGCCTGCGACGAGTGCGGCGCGCCTCGCCCCGGCGCCCATCGAGGCGGCGAGCCGCGCCGTCGTCGAGCGCTGCATCGACTCGGTCACGCGTCAGCCGTTGCCCTTGCCCGGCTTGGTGGCCGTGGGCTGTGGAGCGGGCGCTGGCTGCGAGTTGCCCTGGTTCGACGCTCCTTGATCCGTCTGTCCCGTCTGGGAGGCCGTCGGCGCGGGCGTCGGCTGGCCGCCGATGAGGTTCTGCGGCGGGGCGTCGAAGCCGCCGTTGTCGTACAGCGGGGCTGCCTTCTGCATGAAGTACGCCCACTGCGGACCCGCGATGAAGGCACCGTCGACCGACTTGTAGAACCTGCCGTTGATCGTGAGGTTCTGACCGTAGGTGGACGAGAACGGGTCCTTGAGTGCCTCTCCGAAGAAGGAGGCGGTGGCGAGGCCCTTCGTGTAGCCGACCACCCAGGTCTGGTTGTTGAAGTTGTTCGTACCCGTCTTCGCGGCATCCGCGTACGGGAGCTTGATGGTGTTGCCCGCAGCATCCTTGATGTTGTAGCCGGAGCCCTTCGTCAGGACGTCCTGCAGCACGTTCGTCGCCGCCTTCGCCACCTCGGGCTTGATGGCGTTCTGCTGGCAGGTCTGAGCCTGCCCGCCGATCTTCTTGCCCTGGAGGTCAGTGACCTCGGTGATGGAGATCGGGGTGCAGTACGTGCCGTTGGCCGCAAACGTGGCGAAGGCACTGGCCATGGTCAGGGGGGCCACGTTCATACCGCCGAGCAGATTGCCGAGGATATGGAGGTCGAGCTTCTTGCCGTTGCCCTCGCCGTCGTGCATTCCCAGCGCGTCCGCCGCGCGCTGGATGTCGCAGAAGTCGTTGAGGGCAGCAGCCGAGGCGAAGGTCGCGGTGTTGATGGACTGGTAGATGCCCTCACGCACCGACATCGGCCGGTACCAGTTCGGCTCGTCGTTCTGGAGGTCCGTCGAGCCCGAGACCGTGTCGTCATACCAGCCGACGACCGGATCACACGTGGTCTTCCATGGATAGCTCTTGGGGTAGCGGCGCTGGGCGGCGTTCACGATTGCGTTGCTCGACTTGCCCTCGTTGAGCCACGCCGTGAGCGTCACGGGCTTCATTGTCGAACCGGGCTGCATGCCTCCCGCGCCGCCGAGGGGGTTGCCGGAGGCATCGGCCCGGTCGACGTTGACGTTGTAGGAGGTCACGAAGTTCGAGCCTTGGCCGTCGAGCATGCGCGAGTTCTGCGCCATCGAGACAATCTTGCCCGTTCCGGGCTGGACGGTCACGAGGGAAGCCGCCCACTTGAGCGGGTTGTCTCCGGCGGTCGCGTCGACCTGCTGCTGAGCGGGGCCTTGGAGCCTCGGGTCGAGCGTGGTCTTGATGGTCAGGCCGCCGCGCATGATCTTGGCGGTGCGCTCCTTCTCGTCCGCGCCATAGGCGGGGTCGTTGAGGATCTGGTGCAGCACGTAGTCGCAGAAGTACTGGGCCGTTGCGGCGTATTGGCAGCCCTGCTTCGGCGGGGTGACCTTAGTTTCGACCGGTGCCGCGACGGCGGCGTCGTGGGCCTTCTGGTCGATCTTGCCGTGCTGGAGCATCGCGTCGAGCACGAGGTTCCGGCGCTGCTTCGCGTTGTCCGGATGGGCGATCGGATCGTAGAGCGACGGGCTGTTGACGAGGCCTGCCAGGAGCGCGGCCTGAGGGAGGGTGAGGTCCTTCGCGTTCGTCGAGAAGAAGTACTGGCTCGCTGCCTGGATGCCATAGGCATTGGCATTGAAGAAGACGATGTTGAGGTAGCCCTCGAGGATCTGGTCCTTCGTGAACTTCTTCTCGAGCGCGATGGAAAGCTTCATCTCGCGCAGCTTGTCTCCCACGCCCTTGTTGAGGCCGTTGAGGAGGACCTGATCGTCCTTGCCCTGCGCGATGAGGTTCTCGTTGATGACGTTGTTGACGTACTGCTGCGTGAGCGTCGAGGCGCCCTGCTTGCTGCCCTTGAGGTTCGCGGCGAGCGCGCGCAGGATGCCGGTCGTGTCGACGCCGCCGTGCTCATAGAACCGGTAGTCCTCGATGGCCACGATGCCGTCCTTGATGTACGGCGACATCTGGTCGAGCGTGACCTTGGTCCGGTTCTCCGAGAACAGCGTGGCGATCTGCGACCCGTCGGAGGCGAGGATCTTGGTCACCTGCCCAGGAGGTTCGACGGTGAGCTCACTGGGCAGCCCCTCGAAGAACTGCACCGAGCCGCTCGCCGCGCTGCCTGTCACAGCAGCTGCGGGCACCATCAGGCCTGCGACAAGCACGCCACAGATCGCACTCACCCCAAGGAAGGCAAGGATCTTGCCCAAGGTGGTGGCAGTGTCAAAGAGAGGGTTCTTGCCAGACGCCATGTGTGCCAGTCTAACGGGAGGGGCTAATCTGGCCTCATGACCGCCTGGGAATACGCGACCGTGCCCCTCATCGTGCATGCCACGAAGCAGATCCTCGACCAGTGGGGCGAGGACGGCTGGGAGCTTGTCCAGGTCGTCTCCGGACCCGGCGGCAACGGACTTGTCGCGTACTTGAAGAGGGAGAAGCAGGCATGAGCCAGGAGCAGTTCGCGAGCGCGGCAGACACGGCCGCGGAGGTGAGCAGCGCCGTCGAGCGTCGCCTGGCCGATCTCGGCCTGACGCTCCCCGAGGTCGCAGCGCCTGTCGCCGCCTACGTTCCCGCAGTCGTCACCGGCTCGACCGTGTACACCTCCGGCCAGCTGCCGTTCGTCTCCGGGCAGCTGCCCGCTACCGGCAAGGTCGGTGCGGAGGTGAGCGCCGAGGCTGCGAAGAAGTACGCCGAGGTGTGCATCGTCAACGCGCTTGCTGCCGTCAAAGCACAGATTGGCGACCTCGACCGCGTCACGCAGATCGTGAAAGTCGTGGGGTTCGTGGCCTCCGATCCGCAGTTCACGGGCCAGCCCGGCGTCATCAACGGCGCCTCCGAGTTGCTCGGCAAGATCTTCGGCGAGGCGGGCACCCACGCCCGCTCCGCCGTCGGCGTCGCGGTCCTGCCGCTCGACGCGCCAGTGGAGGTTGAGTTGATTGCCGACTTCGCTTAAGCGCCGCTTCACCCTGCCCAAGCGCATGCAGGGCGCGGCCCGCAGCTGGCTCGAGGAAGCCGACCGCGTTCCGCGCAAACCGCGACTCGCCTCGTCCGTGGCTCTCGTCCGGGATGCACCCGACGGGACCGAGACGTGGCTCTCCTACCGCGGCGGCGAGTCGCCGCTCGGCGTCGTCGGGTTCCCCGGCGGGTCGGCAGAGAACGCCGATCAGGACACCTTCGACTGGTTCGGCCCCTCCGTGGGCCAGTGGGCCGAAATCCTCGGGACCGAGGACTATGCACTCGCGCGCCTGCACGTCGTCGCCGCCATCCGGGAGCTCTTCGAGGAGACGGGCGTCCTGCTCGCCGGCTCGGACGAGTCCGTGGTGGTTGAGGGCACCACGAGCGCTGAGTGGGTGCGTGCCCGCGAGGCGCTCGCCCGGCAGGACATCAGCTTTGCGGACCTGCTCGCGAAGCGTGGGCTCGGGCTGAGGACCGACCTGCTGCGTTCCCTCGTGCACTGGGTGACGCCCGACTTCGCGCACCGCCGATTCGATACCCGCTACTTTGCCGCGACCCTTCCCGTGGGTCAGACGCCCACCCTCCTGCCGAGCAAGGGCGTGTGGGGCCAGTGGGTCAGCGCCCGTGAGGTAATGGCCGAACGCGACACGAGCGCCCTCGGCGACGTGATCGGCGAGGCCGACACGCGCGGGCTCGCCCTGCCGGAGCTGCTGGTCCCGGCGACGGAGATCATCCTCGCCAAGATGGGCAAGGCCAAGGGCTGCATCGCGTATCTGAGCGTCAAGCGGAGCAACCACCTGTACCAGGCACACCTCGTCGAAGAGGACGGGCAGCTCTACCTCGAGGTCGATGCACCCGGAGCCGTGGCGCCACCGACCGAGGCACTGCGCGTCGTCGGGCCTTAAGCCCGCAGGCACCACAAACACCCGCACCACAAACATGAGGAGCCGGACCCCGAAGGGTCCGGCTCCTTACGTTTGCGTGGCTGCCGGTCTCGGCTGCGCTCAACCGGCTTTGGCGCGCGAGCTGGCTTTGATCGTCAGCGGGAGCGCTGGCGGAGGCGCTGCATGTCCAGGATCACGACGGCGCGTGCCTCGAGCCGGATCCAGCCGCGCTGGACGAACTCGGCGAGCGCCTTGTTGACCGTCTCGCGCGAGGCGCCGACCAGCTGGGCGAGCTCCTCCTGGGTGAGCTCATGGGCCACGAGCACGCCGTCGGTCGCGGGGCGTCCGAAGCGGTCGGCGAGGTCCAGGAGCGCCTTTGCGACGCGGCCGGGGACATCCGAGAAGACGAGGTCGGAGAGCGAGTCGTTGGTGCGGCGGAGGCGGCGCGCCAGAGCCTGGAGGAGCTGTGCGGAAACCTCGGGCCGCGAGCGCAGCAGCGCCACGAGCGCCTCGTTCTTGAGCCCGGCCAGACGAGTCTCGGAGACGGCCGTTGCTGTCGCCGTGCGGGGGGCCGGATCGAAGAGGGCCATCTCGCCGAAGAGCTCGCCCGGGCCGAGGATGGCCAGGAGTGATTCGCGCCCGTCCGGGGACGTGCGGCCGAGCTTGATCTTGCCGGAGACGATGAAGTACATCTGGTCGCCCTGGTCGCCTTCACGGAACACCGAGGCGCCTCGCGAGAGGTCGACTTCGGTCAGCTCGTCCATCAGCAGGCGGAAGGCCTCGTCGTCGAGCGTGGTGAAGAGGGGGGCGCGGCGCAGTACTTCGAGGTCCAAGGCAATCTCCTAATGTCAGTGCGTTCACATGCTTGCGCTTGACTCATTCTTTCAGATGCTCAAGGCGTTTTGTGACGAACTTGGCATGCGACACAGCCAAGGAGGCCCGGAATCCGGCCCCTGACGGGGTCTGGGACGCCTCTGGCCTTCAGTTGGACGTCAGGCGGCGCCGATAGAATCCGAGGGTGAATCTCCTGGACGTCCTGCTCGTGCTCGTTCTCGTGGGCTACCTCGCCAACGGGATCCGGGCGGGATTCGTGGTGAGCCTGGCAGGCATCCTCGGGTTCGTCGCGGGCGGCATCGCCGCGTTCTTCGCCGTGCCCCTCGTCAGCGGTTGGCTCGGCGCGGGCGCCTGGCGCGCCGCCGGCATCATCATCGCGGCCGTCGTCCTCATGGCGGGGGGCAATGCCGTCGGCTCGGCGCTGGGACACCGGATCCGGCGGGGGATTCGCTGGAGGGGAGCCACCGCCATCGACCGCGGACTCGGCGGCCTGGTCAGCGTGGTGGTCGCCGCGCTCGTCATCTCGATGACGGCCTTCACGGTCTCAACCATCGGCGTCCCGGTCCTCACGCAGCAGATCGCCGGCTCGGCGGTGGTGCGCGCGCTCGACGCCGCAACGCCGGCCCCTGTGAAGGAGCAGGCCGCGGCGCTGCGCGCTTTCGTGATCGGTGACGGTCTGCCGAAGCTCATCGAGAGCATCGCGCCCACGAAGCCCGTGCCGGTGCCCGAATCGGTCGATACGAACGAGCTTCGCGCTGCTGCACCGTCCATCCTGAGGATCACCGGCACGGCCTACCAATGCGGCCAGAATCAGACGGGATCCGGCTTCGCCGTGGCGCCGGACCGCATCATCACGAACGCCCACGTGGTCGCGGGGGTGAGCGAGCCCGTCGTCGAACTTCCGGGTGGTGGCGCGAGGAGCGGACGCGTCGTGTACTTCGACGCCGTCCGCGACCTCGCCGTCATCGCCGTCGACGGACTGCACGTCGCCCCGCTCCCGCTCACTGGGACGAGCTCCTCGGGGACGCCCGCGGCGTTCGGCGGGTACCCGCTCGGGGGGCCGTACCAGTTGCGGCCCGCCGTCATCCAGGGCACGACGACGGTCCTCGCCCCGGACATCTACGGCGCCAACGAGGTGCCCAAGCAGGTGTACCAGATCTCGGGCAACGTCCAGCAGGGCAACTCCGGCGGACCGCTCCTGACCCTCGACGGGCAGGTGACCGGAGTGGTGTTCGCCAAGAGCGACTCGACGGCGGACGTCGGCTACGCCATCACCATGGAGGAGCTCACGCCCGTCGCGGCGCAGGCAAGCGGCCTCACGCAGCCGGTCCAGCCGGGCGTGTGCACCAGGAAGTAGCGGCGGCACAGGCGGTGGGGCCCGGGCGCTGCAGGGCGGCGCGCTGCCCGGCTCTTACAGCGCGACGGGCTTTCGGGTCTCCGTGAGGTCCGCGAGGTATTCGATGGCGAAGCGGTAGCCGAGCACGCCAGCGCCCGCGATGACGGCCTTCGCGATGTCGCTCAAGTACGAGTGGTGCCGGAACGGCTCGCGCGCGTGGACGTTCGTGATGTGCACCTCCACGAGCGGCAGCTCGGCTGCCGCGATCGCGTCGCGGATCGCCACGGACGTGTGCGTGTAGGCACCCGCGTTGAGGACAAGCCCGAGCACCTTTCCCCGCGCCGCATGGATCGCGTCGATGATCGCGCCCTCATGGTTCGACTGGAAGCACTCGGCCGCGAGCCCCTGCCCGGCGGCCGCTTCGGCGCAGAGTCGCTCGATGTCGGCCAGCGTGTGGGTTCCGTACTTCTCAGGTTCGCGCGTGCCGAGGAGGTTCAGATTGGGGCCGTTGATGACGAGGACCGTGCCTCGGGGCGTCTGAGCAGTCATGGATTTACTCTAGGCGGCTTGCGTGGGGTGCTTCCCTGTGTGTCGTGACGGAGCTATTCTTGCGGTGTTCCTGGGGTTACGGGGAACATGCATCCTGGTTCGGCGCGGCCTCGGCGCCGAAGCGGTTGAGCGTCTGCTGGGAGCGTACGACGCCGCATGGCTGGCTTGCGCCGTTGGCGTGGGCCGGCGTTTCTGAGCCGGTAGTTCCTGCTGGAGGAACCTGGCCCCGCTGCCTCTCGTGAGGAGCGTTCCCTTGTCATCCCGCACACGATTCCGCACACCCGCCGTGGTCCTCACGGCGCTCGTGACCCTGATCATCGGCGTCCTCGGCATTGCGCCCGCGCAGGCTGCCGTCAACACCAACCCCAATGCGCAGACCTGGAAGGTCCTCGTCGGCAACCAGACGCCGGACATGGCGATCCAGGGCATGAGGTTCCTCCCAGGGGAGATCTGGATCCATCAGACCGATTCGATCAACTTCGTGTCCAACAGCGCCGAGATCCACACTGTTAGCTATGGCACGCCGCCCCTGCCCCCGACATCGATCGCGAATCTGGAGGCGGACGCCTTCACACCCGTCGGCGGGCCAGTTTTCGACCCGACGGCGCCGTGGACGAATTCGGGCATTCTCGCGCCGCCGGTGCCTCATGCGCCTTTCATTCAGTCGTACCAGCTCAAGTTCGCCGCGCCCGGTGACTTCACGTTCTACTGCCTTATCCACGGCGAGATGATGAACATCGTGGTGCACGTGATGAACAAGCAGGCTACTCTCCCGCACAAGCAGGCTTACTACGACTGGCAGGCGAGCGTCCAGAGCGGCCAGATCATTGCCGACGGCCTGGCTCTCGAGGCAAAGACGCTGGCCAAGTCGAGCCCGACGCACATATTTGTTGGGGCGATGGACGACCAGGCGATGGTGATGCGGTTCATGCCGTCGCCCGACGCTGTACGGAAGGGGACCACGGTCACCTTCGACATGAGCGCCAACCAAGGGGTCGTCCCGCACACGGTGACGTTCACGGACCTCAAGCAGGGAGGCAAGCTGGTCGACTCGGGCGTCTTGCTTCCGGCCTTCGCAGGCGGGCCGTCCACGTTCAACGTGACCTTCGACCAGACCGGCATATTCCACTACCTCTGCGAGTTCCATGACGACATGGGCATGGTCGGCCAGGTGATCGTGACGCCTTAGGGCATACACGGTCACACACGACCGGACCGAACGACCGCGGCGCCTCACCCTGCGAGGGTGAGGCGCCGCCGTCGTGCGAGACTCACCGCGCGAGCCGGACCGAGGGGATCCTCTCGTTGAGGATGCCGACGGCGGTCGGCGGCATCTCGCGGTCCGTCACGAGACAGTCAACCTCGTCGAGGGCGCAGATGCTGCCGATCCCCTGGACGCCCCACTTGCTGTGGTCGGCCACGACGACGACGCGGCGGGCCGCGGACGCGAACGCCTCGTTGGTCTCGGCCTCGAGCAGATTGGGAGTGGTGAACCCCGCGCGCTCGTCGATGCCATGGACGCCGAGGAAGAGGATGTCGAGGTGGAGCCGCCGGACCGACGCGGTGGCGAGGGGCCCGACGAGGGCGTCCGACGGTGTGCGCTGGCCCCCCGTGAGGAGGACCGTGGACCCCGAGGACGACGTGCTGAAGGCCTCCATGACGCGCACGGAGTTGGTCAGGACCGTGATCCGCGGTCCCGCCGCGAGGGCCTTCGCGAGGACCCACGTGGTGGAGCCAGCCGTGATACCCACGGCCATGTCCTCGGTGACGAGCGAGGCGGCCTCGCGGGCTATCGCCTCCTTCGCCTCAAGATTCTGGGTCGACTTGAGCGCGAAGCCGGGCTCGTGCGTGCCACCCTCGCTGGGGACCATGACTCCGCCGTGCACGCGGGTCAGCTGGCCCGCGTCGCTCAGGGACTCGATGTCCCGCCGGATGGTGACGGCCGAGACACCGAGCCGCAGGGCGAGGTCGGCGACCTTCACGACGCCCTCCCGCTGTACCGCGTCGATGATGGCTGAGTGCCGCGCCGCCGCGAGCATCGTCAGCCCTTGCTCGAGCCGAGCGTCAGTCCTGCCACGAACTGGCGCTGGAGCAGGAGGTAGATGACGAGGGTCGGGATCACAGTGATCGTGGCTCCCGCCGCGAGGAGGTTGTAGTTGCTCAGGAACACACCCTGGAGATTGTTGATCGCCGTGGTCACCGGCAGACGGTCGCCGCTCTGGATGAACAGCAGAGGCCAGAAGAAGTCGTTGTAGACGAAGATGACCTCGAGCGTCCCGAGGGCGGCGAAGGCCGGCCGGCACAAGGGCATGATGATGGACCAGTACTGCGTCCAGATGCCCGCGCCGTCCACGAGGGCGGCCTCCGTGAGGTCCTGGGACAGCGCCTTCATGTAGTTGGACAGCACGAAGGTGCAGAAGCCGATCTGGAACGCCGTGTCCACCACGATGACCGAGATGTACGTGTTCAGCAGGGAGCCCGAGTCACTGAACCAGTAGGGAAGGTCCAGATGCTTGAACATCTGGAACAGCGGCGCCGCGAGCACTTGCGGGGGCAGGAGATTGCCGGCCGTGAACAGGATGAGCAGGGTCACGTTGAACTTCCAGCTCACGCGGCTCACCGCGAACGCCATGAGCGAGGCGAAGAACAGTGTGAGCAGCACGGTCGGGACGGTGATGATCACCGAGTTCCAGAAGTACTTCGAGAAGCCGCCCTGATTCCAGGCCGTGACAAAGTTGTCGAAGTTGTAGGGCCCGGCGAGGCTGAAATAGCCATGCTCATTGGTCGACTCGATGGGCCGCAGAGCCGTGTAGAGCGACCAACCCAGGGGCAGGAGCCACATGACGGCGAGGACGAGCAGAACGAGGTGGGTCGCGTAATGCCGCTTGGCCTTCGAGCCGGGCCGTGCGGACGGGCCCGCCACGGGGACCCGTGTGGTGACTGTGGTCATGATTCCTTGGCCTCCTTGCCGAAGGTCCGCGAGAGGTAGAACGTGATCGGCACGAGGGAGATGACGAGCAGGATGGTCGCGAGCGCGGAGCCGACACCGATGACCTGCCCCTCGCCGACCAGGTTCTGGATCACGAGGGCGGAGATGAGCTCGAGCCCGTTGGTGCCGCGGTTGATGACGTAGACGATGTCGAACGCGCGTAGGGACTCGATGATCGTGATGACCACGATGACGATGTTGATCGGCCGCATCGCCGGGAACACGACGCGGAAGAACGTCTGCGCGGCGTTGGCGCCGTCGAGGGCGGCGGCTTCCTTCAACGCAGGGTCGACGCCCTTGAGCCCCGCGAGGTAGAGGAGCATGACGTAGCCCGCGTGGCGCCATGTCGCGGCGATAAGCGCGGCCCAGATGTTGACGTTGCTGTCTCCGAACCAGTCGACGGCCGCGGGGGTCCCCGCGGTGCCGAGGAGGAAGTTGAGTAGGCCGTTGTCGCGCTGATAGAAGAGCTGCCAGATCACGCCGACGAGCGCGAGGGAGAGCATCACCGGGACGAAGAAGATGCTCTGGTAGATCCGGCTCCCGCGGATCTTCTGGTCGAGCAGCACCGCGAGCAGGAGGCCCAGCGGTGTGGCGATCAGCGCGAGGAAGACGAGCCACAGGATGTTGTGCTGCACGGCCGGCCAGAAGGGCGGGTAGTCCTGGGACACGAACTTGTAGTTGTCGGTGCCCGCGGCGCGGATGTCGGTGAGGTCGAGGCCGCTCCAGCGGGTGAAGCTGAGGCCGATCGAGAAGAGCGTGGGGAGCCAGACGAAGGCGAGTTCGATGAGCGTGGGGACCGCGACCATGACGGCAAGGATGACCTTGTCCCTGGTCGAGAGCCGGCGGACTTTGCGGGTACGGGGCATGGCGGATTCCTGCGGTGGGAGGACCGTGCGCGGTCGGGGTGGGCCGCCCGCGCACGGTCGCTGCGATGGGGCGGGACGGCTACTGGGCCGCGTAGAGTGCGGCGGCCTGGGACTCGAGGTTCTTGATGTCCACCGAGCCGTCCTTGATGAACGCCTGGAGGGCGGGGATCATCACGTTGTTCGCCATCGCGGGCAGCGCGTCGCGGTCGAAGAACTGGCTGATGTGCTTCGCGTTGGAAATCGCGTCTGCGCACTTCTTGTTCAGCGGTGTGAACTTGGACGTGTCCCCGCCCTTGGCGGTAGCGATGTTCGACGAGTCGACTGCATAGTAGGCGTTCTGCGCCTCGGGTGTGCCCAGGAACGCGAGGAAGTCCTTCGCGGTCTGGTTCTGGCCGCCCTTCTTGGACAGGAGGAGCCCGTCGATCGGGGCCTCGATGGCGTCCTGCCCTTCGACGGCGATCTCGGGGAACGGAAAGAAATCGATGTCGGCGAGGACCGCGGCGTCCGTGAACTGCTGGGTCACGAAGGAGCCGAGGAGGTACATGCCGGTCTTCTTGTCGCCGAGGAGCTTGGCCGCGTCCTGCCAGGTCTGGCCGAGCGCTGCCGGGTCCTGGTAGGGCAGGAGGGCCTTCCACGTGTCGAAGACCGACTGGACCTTGGGCTGGTTCCACGATTCCTTGTGGGCGCACAGGTCCACATGGAACTGGTAGCCGTTGAGACGCATGTTCATGTAGTCGAAGGTGCCCATCGCCGGCCAGCCGTCCTTGTCGGCGAAGCCGATCGGGATGATGCCATCCGCCTTCATCTTGGCGGCAAGGGTCTTGAGCTCATCGAAGGTCTTCGGGACGGCGTAGCCCTTCTCGGCCCAGAAGCTCTTCCGGTAGAAGAAGCCCCACGGGTAGTTGTAGTTCGGGACGAAGTACATCTTGCCGTCCGGGCCGGTTGAGGCCTTCTTGAGGGCGTCTGAGTAGTTCGCGCCGATCTTCTCCCACACGTCGTCGATCGGTGCCAGGAGCCCCTTTCCGGCGTAGTACTGCATGCGGTAGCCGGCGAACCATGTGAACGTGTCGTCGGGGCTGCCCTGAAGGTACGAGTTGATCTTGTTCTGGAAGTCGTTGTGGGGAACGACGTTGGTGGTCACGGTGGCACCCGACTTCTTCTGGAACGCGTCCACGACTGCCTGGTAGGCGCGCTTGGGAACGTCGTCGGAGGCGGAGGAACCGAAGGACACAGTCTTCGACCCGGAACTACCGCCGCCGGGCGCCGATCCGCCCGTGCACGCGGAGAGGAGCGGGACGCCCGCGAGGCCCACGGCGCCGACGCCGAGGGTCTTGAGGAGCGCCCTGCGGTTCATCAGGGAGGGCGGGAGGGTGATCTGGGCGGAGGAACCGCTGCGCTGCGTATTCATGTGCTTCTCTCCTCGGATGGAGACGCCGTCACCTATGACGTGCGTCACATAGTGGATATGGTAGGTGGGCAGAAACGTTCATAAAAGATCAGAAACGAAAGTGTGATGGTGCTGTGACCTGAAGGTCAGGGCGTGGTGGGGTCGAGGCGCACGACGGCGACTCCGCCCCCGGGGATGTTCAGCTCGCCTTTCGTCGGGGTGCCCGAGAGGAGCTCGGTTCCGCTGGCCGATACCCGCGCCTCGCCCGGGCCGTGGTTGATGGCGAAGAGCCATTCGCAGTCCGCCGAGCGCCGGACCACGAGCTCGAGGTCCGGGGACTCGAGGAGCTGAGGGTCAGGGGCGATTCCCGCGGCGTCCAGGACCTGGGGCAGGAACGCGGCCAGAGCGTCGTCGTCCGGCGTCGTGGCGACGTAGAACGCGTGGCCTGAGCCGACGGCGTTCCGCGTCACGGCGGGGGAGCCCGCCGTCGGACCCTCCTCGAAGCGTGCCAGTGTCTCGGCCGTCGTCGCGCGTCCGAGCTCGCTCCACCGCCTACCCAGTCCGGTGCCCAGCGAGACGGTCTCGTCCGCCCGCAGGGGGAAGAACTCCTCCATCTCAACGCCGAGCATCTCGCGGAAGGCGCCCGGGTATCCGCCGCCGGTGAGGGGATCCATGATGATGTGGTCGTTCTCGTCGACGATGCCCGAGAAGTAGGTCACCACGAGCGTGCCGCCGCCCTCGACGTACCGCCGGAGACTGGCTGTGCCGGCCGCGGTGACGAGGTACAGCATCGGGGCAACGACCAGCCGGTAGCCCGAGAGGTCGTCGGTGCTCTGCCGCACGTCGGTGGTGATTCCCGAGCGGTAGAGGGCATCGTGCCATTCGCGCAGCTCCCGGACGGGTTGAGCCTCGACGCTCGGGTGCGAGTCGAGCTCAGCGCCCCAGGGCGCGTCGGTGTCGAACACGAGCGCGGCCTCGGCGGCCACGCGCGATCCCGCAACCTCGGACACCGCCCGGAGCGCGCGGCCGAGCTCGACGACCTCCCGCCACACCTTCGTCTCCGTCCCGGCGTGGGGCACCATGCCGGAGTGGTATTTCTCTGCGCCGGCGCGCGAGGCGCGCCACTGGAAGAACATGATCCCGTCGGCACCGCGGGCGAGGTGCTGCATTGAGTTGCGGAGCATCTGGCCCGGCGCCTTCGCGATGTTGCGCGGCTGCCAGTTCACCGCCGAGGTCGAGTGTTCCATGAGCAGCCACGGCGCGCCCTGGGCCCAGCCGCGCGTGAGGTCGGCCGTGAGCGCGAGCTCCTGATGGTTCCTCAGGTCCTCTGCGATGAGGTAGTGGTCATTGGAGACCACGTCCATGCTTGGGGCCCAGCGCCAGTAGTCGATCGGCGCCGCGAGGCCCATGTTCGTGCCCATGAAGTTGGTCGTGACGGGCTTGTCCGAGTGCGCGCGGAGGATCTCGGCCTCGGCCTCGAAGCACTCGAGGAGCGAGTCCGAGGAGAAGCGTGCGAAGTCGAGCTGGTGCGTCGGGTTGACCCACGTGCCCGAGTGGCGCGGCGGCATGATCTCGGTCCACGCGTAGTAGTGCTGCGACCAGAAAGCCGTGCCCCACGCGTGGTTGAGGGCCTCGATGGTGCTGTACTTGCGCTCGAGCCACGCGCGGAAGCCGCGCTCGGCGTGCGGTCCGTAGTCCGGCTGGTTGTGGCAGCCGTACTCGTTGTGCACGTGCCACATGGCCAGGGCAGGGTGGGACGCATAGCGTTCCGCGATCGCGGTGGTGAGCGCCGCGGCGGCGCGGCGGTAGTCCGGGGAGCAGGCCGCGAAGGCCTGCCGGGAACCGTGGGTCTGGCGGACTCCGCGCGCGTCCACGGGTGCCGAGTCAGGGTACTTCACCGTGAACCACGGTGGAGGCGAGGCGCTCGCGTTCGCGAGGTCCACGGCGATGCCGTGGGCATGCAGGAGGTCCATCGCGTCGTCGAGCCACCCGAACTCGTAGCGGCCCTCCTCGGGTTCGAGGAGGGCCCACGAGAAGATGCCCAGGCTCACTAGGTTGACGCCGGCCTCGCGCATGAGCTCGACGTCTCGGTCCCACACCTCCCTCGGCCACTGCTCGGGGTTGTAGTCCGCGCCGTAGGCGATGCGCGGAGTCCCGTCGCCGAGGCGCCGGGTGAGGTTGTTCATATCCATGGGGCGGGTGTTCCTCTGCGTCGAGGGCGTGGAGGGCGGTCACGTGGAGCCGATCCATGTGACTGCCGTCACGCCAGACTAGAGCATTGGAACACAGATGTGAACAGAAACAGACAGAACTATTCAGAAACAAACTCTGATGGGTCGTGGCCCGGGCGCTGCGAGCCGAGGATGCGCGCGCGCAGCCGCTGCGCTGGCCGCTCCACCGCGAGGCAGCTGAGCAGGCCGAGCGGCCACACGACGGCGAGTGCGATGGCGGCGAACGCGAGAGGCGATACATGCGCGGGGACCCGTGCTGCCGCGAGGAGTTGCTGGACGGGCCACCCGTAGATGTAGATGCCGTATGAGATGTCCCAGCGATTCCCCACCCGCGACCGGACAGATCCCGCGCACAGCACGAGGTAGGCGAAGGGCAGCGGGGCCAGGGCGGTCCCGTAGCCGGTGGCCAGTGCGCCCCAGACCGCCAGGCTCGCGGCAGCGGCTGGTACGACACCCACCCGCAGCTGGTTCCGCAGGGTTGCCAGGAGCGCGCCGGCCAGGAAGACCGCGACGAAGGGGAGGACGAACTCGGTGCGGTCCGAGCCGTACCCGCTGCCGAGGATCTTCCCGGCGACGGCCCCGGAGAACAGCGCGAACAGGAACAGGATCACGATGCTGTGTGGCGCGCTGCCGCGTTGTGCCCACCCGTGGTGTGCGCTGCCCGATGGCGTCGTGCCGGGCGAGGCCCTCCTGACGGCGTAGACCGCAACCGCAACGAGGACGTAGCACAGCACCTCCCACGTCAGCGTCCACAGGGGTCCGTCCCAGTCCGAGGGATCATGGTTGCCTGCGAGGGAGGTCCCGATCGGCGGTGTCCTCGTTGTCCCGATGACGAGCGTGAGGGCCGCGGCCACGAAGGCCAGTGCGCCGCGCACCTCGTAGCGTCCCTGGGTGAGAAGTGCACCGATCGGGGCCGCGATGAAGGCGACCGCCAGAGCCGCGACCGCGAGGCCGGGATAGATGCGGGTCCACCGCGCCGCGACGAATGCCAGCATGGTGGAACGCTCGGCGCTGACCGTGATGAGGTACCCCGAGATCGCGAAGAACCCCATCACGGCCGCCGTGCCGAGCTTGATCCCGTACCACGCGGGCTCCGGTCCGTAGCCGCCGAGCCACCATGCGTGGGAGACGATGACGGCCGCGGCGAAGACGAGGCGGAGCCCGTTGAGGGCGTTGGCCCGGGAGCCCAGGGCCACCCCGAGGGTCCGTGACCCGAACAGCCCGGGCACCATGCCTACTCGGTCGCCGCGATCTCGAGTAGAAGCGCGTGCTCCGGCCGCAGGACGGGCAGCGGCAGGCCGACCTCCGCAAGGAAGCGGCCACTCGCGGTGGCACCCTCGGCGAGCCATGCAGGCGGCACGACCTGGGTGAACGTGTTGGCCAGGTCTGCGTCGTCGGACGTCGGCAGCGCGGCGCGGACGCGGTACGTCCGCTCGGGGTCGAGGCCCGGGATACCCACGCGGCCGGGCATCTCGGCCGAGAGCGTGCCCAAGGCGACGGCCGCGAAGAGCCCCGACGCGCCGTCGTGCGCGACGACGCCGTGCAGCGCGAGGTTGGGCTCCGCGAGGTCCGCGTTGACGCGGACCCCCGAGTGCAGGAGCCCCCGGTGCGCCTTGTACAGCGCGATGGCCCGCTGGAGCGTCCCGCGCTCGGCGGGCGTGGCCTGCCGGATATCCCACTCCATGCCGAAGTGTCCGAACAGCGCCGTGATCGCGCGGAATGAGATGTCGTGGATCCGGCCCGTCGTGTGGGAGTGGGTCGGCCCGATGTGCGCCCCGACGAGCTCGGGCGGGAGCACGGCCTGGGTCCATCGCTGGATGGTCTGGCGCTCGAGGGCGTCGTTGCAGTCCGAGGCCCACACGCGATCCGTGCGCTGCAGGATGCCCAGGTCCACACGGGCCCCGCCGGACGAGCACGACTCGATCTCGACGCGGGGATGCGCGGCCTTGAGCGCGTCGAACAGCCGATACGCCGCGAGGGTCTGCTCGTGGACCGATGGGCGGCCCGCGTGTCCATGTTCGGTCAGGTCCCGGTTCTGGTCCCACTTCAGGTACGCGATGCTGTTCTCGGTCAGGAGGGTGTCGAGCCGCTCGAAGATGTACTGCCAGGCCTCGGGGTTGGCAAGGTCGAGGATGTGCTGGTGGCGCCACTCGAGCGGAAGGCGGCCGCCGTCCTTGTGGGACTTCGCCGCGGGGCCCACGATCCACTCCGGGTGGGCTCGCGCCACGTCGGAATCGAGGTTGACCATTTCGGGCTCGACCCAGAGCCCGAACTCCATGCCCAGCGCGTTGACGCGCTCGATGAGCGGGGTGAGCCCCTCGGGCCATACCGTCTCGTCGACGTACCAGTCGCCGAGGCCCGCGTGGTCGTCGCGGCGCCCACGGAACCAGCCGTCGTCGAGCACGAAGCGTTCGACGCCGAGCTCCGCAGCCGAGTCGGCGAGATCGAGGAGGGGTTCGAGGCGGTGGTCGAAGTACACGGCCTCCCACGTGTTCAGGACCACCGGGCGCTGGCGGGCTGCGTTGTGGGCAGTGGGCCCAGCGTGCTGCGGGCGTCCGCGGAACCAGCGGTAGAAGGCATCGGTCACGCCGTCGAGGCCGTGGTCGGAGTACGCCGCGTAGAGCACGGGCGTGCGGTAGCTCGCCCCGGGTGCCAGCACCACCTCGCCCGAGCCGAGGAGCTCGGACGCGCCGAGCATGCGCCGGCCGTCCGCGAGTGTGTCGAGGTACTGCTCATGGTTGCCGGACCAGCCGAAGTGGACCGCCCACACGCGGCCGGCCCGGTTGGAGAAGGCCGCCGTGCCCGCAGCCACGAGCAGCGATGAGTCATGGCCCGTGCGGCCGTGCCGGCCCGAACGCACCCACGTGCCCTGCCGGATCGCCTGCCGCTGCGGATGGTTCTCGCGGCACCACCGGCCGGTGAGGTCCAGGAGTTCGACGGCGTCCCCCGGCACCGGGAGCACAGCGCCGAGCTCGTCGAGGCTGTACGCGGTGGTGCCCGTATTGGTCAGCTCGTGCGAGAGCTCGAGGAGTCCGCCCTCATGGAGGAGCAGGTCGGAGGCCACGCTCAGCCCCGATTCGGGGTCGGACTGGACGATCCTCGCGCCGAGGCCGTCGAGGGTCGACTCAGCCGAGACCACGCGGAAGGCGGGGGAGAAGGAGAGGCCGGGAACGCCGTCGCCCGTCCGGCTGCCGCGGACCGCGGGACGCCCCAGCCACCCCGACGACGCCTGCGGAAGGAGGCCCGCGACCACCGGCACGTCGAGTGCCGAGTGCGGGATCGGCGGGGTCAGGTCGGCGAGGTCGGGGAGGGCCTCGCCGAGGTCGGCGCCCCAATGGACGATCTCGGCCTCGCCGGAACCGAAGGCGAGGAGCAGGCTGGTACCGGCGGAACGGAGGTGGAGGGGGTCCATGGGGTTCTTTCGACGGTGGGGCGGGCGGTACGGGGGGGCTTGAGTCCAGAGTAGGGGCCCGGCGCGGGCCGGGCCCCTAGGGCCGGATCGATCGGAACCGACGATCTGGCCTACTGGAAGAGCGCGTTGACCTGGCTGTTGGCGTCGGTCAGGGAGCTCGCGGGCGACTTGCCCGAGAAGACGGCGTCCATGGCCGGCTTCATGATGCCGTCAACCTTCGCAGCGTTCTCCGTGATGGGGAAGAGGAACGTCGTGTTGTCCTTCACCTGCTGGGTGAACGGGGTGACGTCGATGCCCTTGGCCTTGAACGCTGCCGACGCCTTGTCGGCGGCCTCCGAGATTGCGGGGAAGACGACGGCCTTCGCCGCGACGACGTCCTGGCAGGCCGGGGACCCGAGGTACTCGACCCACTTCGTCGCGGCGGCCGGGTTCTTCGTGGCGGCGTTGATCGAGTCGGCGAGGCCGTTGTACATCGAGGCGCGCTTGCCGTCAGGGCCGGTCGGCGTCGGGGCGATGCCGACGTTGATGCCCTTGTAGCCGAAGTACTGGCCGATCATCCACGAGCCGTTGGCGTTGATCGCGGCCTTGCCAGCGCCGAAGGCATCGGGCATGGAGGCGCCGACCGTCGTCTCGAGCTTGGGCATGTAGCCCTTGTCGATCATGGAGTGGAACCAGGTGATGGTGTCCTGGACCTTCTTGTCGTCGAAGTTGAAGTGCGTCCCCCAGGGGTTCTTGTCGGTGTGGGTCCAGCCGGTGGTCCCGGTCAGCCAGCTCCACTCGGTCTGTCCCTCGGAGGCGCCGGAGCCGGCGAGGCCCACACCGTAGACGGCCACGTTGTTCTTGTCGAAGCCCGCCTCGTCGCCGCGCTTGCCGCTCGTGTCCACGGTCAGGTGGGCGATCGCCTTCTCGAACGTGCCGCCGTCCGTCGGGTTCCATGAGAGGCTTCCCACCTGGTCGGCGGTGAGGCCGGCCTTGGAGATGAGGTCCTTGTTGTAGAACAGCGAGATCGTGTCCCAGTCCTTGGGCAGGCCGTAGCGCTTGCCGTCCTGGCCGACCCAGAGGTCGGCGAGGCCCTTGTTGTACTGGCCGAGGTTGACGTTGTCGGCCTTCACCGCGTCGTCGAGGGAGAGGAGCTGGTTGTTCTTGACGAAGTCGCCGTACTTGGAGAGGTGGTCCGTGAAGACGTCAGGCCCGTTGCCGCCGACGAACCCGTTGGTGATGTTCGTCCAGTAGTCGTCCCAGCCCGTCTGGGTGACGTTGACCGTGATGTTGGGGTTGGCCTTGTGGAAGTCGTCGGCGCACTGCTGGTAGGCGGGGAGCTGGTTGGCGTCCCACAGCCAGTAGCTGATGGTTCCGCTCGCATCGGAGTTGGCCGACGCGTTCTGGCTTCCACCGCCGGCGCAGGCGGAGAGGGCGAGGGCTGCGGCAGCGGCAACGGCCGCGGCACCGAGTGCTTTCTTCATGGGGGGTCCTTTCAGGACAGGGAGGGGGTGGCCCGCGGCGTCATGCCGAGTGCCTGAGGGGGAGATTGAGCTGGGTGGGGCTACTTGATGCCCGAGAAGCCGATCGAGTTGACGATCTTCTTCCCGAAGGCGATGAACAGCAGGAGGATCGGCAGCGCCGAGATCAGGGTGGCCGCCATGAGGCCGGACCAGTCGGGGGCGCCCTGAGGCGACTGCGACTTGAAGACGCCGAGCCCGACGGTGAGCACTCGGACCGCTGGCGCGTTGCCGACGAGGAGGGGCCAGAAATAGTCGTTCCAGGCGGCGATGAACGTGAGCAGGCACAGGGTCGCGAGCGGACCGACGGCGTTGGGGATGACGATCTGGAAGAAGATCCGGCCGTGCTTCGCGCCGTCGAGCATGGCGGCCTCCTCCACCTCGCGGGACATGCCGAGGAAGAACTGCCGCAGGAAGAACACCGCGAACGGGGTCATGAGCATCGTGGGCAGTGCGATCCCGAGGTAGGTGTTGAGCAGGCCCATGTTCTTGATCAGGAGGAAGTTGGGCAGCGCCGTGAAGATCCCCGGGACGAGGAGCGTGCCGAGGAAGAGCGCGAACACCTTGTTCCGGCCCTTCCACTGGAGCCTGGCGAACGCGTAGGCGGCGAGGGCGCTGAAGAAGACCTGGGAGGCGGTGATCAGGGTCGAGACGATGACCGAGTTCAGGAGGTACTGCCAGAAGCTGATCGAGGCACCGGATCCGCCTTCGGCCTGTGCTTGGGCGGTGGACTGCAGGCCCAGGACTCTCGCGAAGCCACCCCAGGTGAAGTCGGCGGGGAGGAGGTCACCCGAGTGGGTGGCGAGCGAGTGGTTGTTGGACAGGGCGGTCCGCAGCATCCAGAGGAACGGGCCGAGCGTCACGATGATCGCGAGGATCAGCGCGGCCCAGGTTGCGATGCGACCCCAGTTGAGAGGGCGCCGGCCTGTTGCGCGGCGGGAGGCGGGAGCGAAGGTGGTCATGACATGTCCTCTCAGGCCAGGTCGTTCTCGTTGCCGCGCAGGAACTTCATCTGGAGGAACGCGACGACCCCCAGGATGATGAACAGGATCACGCTCAGCGCCGAGCCGTAGCCGAAGTCCTGCTGTGTGAACGCGCGCTGGTAGATGTAGTACTGGATCACGCGGGAAGCGTTGATCGGGCCGCCCTGCGTCGTGACGGCAACGGTGTCGAAGATCTGGAACGAGCCGGTGACGGTGACCACGAGGACGAGCAGGAGCACCGGGCGGAGCAGGGGCATGGTGATCTTCCAGAAGGTCTGCCACTTGCTCGCGCCGTCGAGGTTCGCCACCTCATAGAGATGGCCGGGGATCGCCTGGAGGCCGGCGAAGAGCAGAAGCGCTGTGTACCCCATGTGGCGCCAGACGTTGACGAAGGCAATGGTCGGAATCGCCCAGAACTCGTTGCCGAAGAAGGCGACCTTGGGAATGCCGAGCCACTGCAGCATCTGGTTGACGATGCCGATCTGGTAGTCGAGCATCCAGAACCAGAGCAGGGCGACGATGACGTTGGCAACGAGGTACGGCAGCAGCAGGATCCCGCGGATCACCGTGGATTTGGCCACGTGGTACATGAGGAGGGCGAGCCCGAGTGCCACCACCGTCTGGACGACGATGTTGAGGAGGACGTACTCGAGCGTGACGCCCATGGAGTTCCAGAAGAGCTTGTCCTGGAAGATCTTGACGTAGTTCTTGACCCCGACCCAGACCGGGTTCCCCAGGATGCTGTAGTCGGTGAAGCTCAGGTAGATCCCGCGAATCGTGGGGACGAGGTAGAAGAGCACGAACCCCACGAGGGCCGGTGCGACGAAGATGAGCGCGACCCGAAGGTCGCCGCGGCCGCGACGGCGGACGATGCGTTGGCTGCCTCCGGAATCGGCGCTGGGCCGCGTCGGTTTCCGGGGCCCCACTGAGGTGGTCGTCATTGGTTCCTCGCTGTGATGTGGATAACAAG
The DNA here is from genome assembly GCF_041022165.1 of Sinomonas sp. P10A9. GTDB lineage: Bacteria > Actinomycetota > Actinomycetes > Actinomycetales > Micrococcaceae > Sinomonas > Sinomonas puerhi. Next base: position 3,388,611 of record NZ_CP163302.1, on the reverse strand, counting down.
TGACCCAAAATCTACACGAGTAACTTTTGGAATAGCAAGAGGCTTTCCCGGAAAACATGAGGTCTGGCTTCAGTGGTGGAGAAACTGTTGACTCGAGTAGATTCGGATGCGAAACTTCCCGCATGACTCACACCACAGGCTTCACCCTCGGCGTCGTCGGAGCGGGCCAGTTCTCGGGCCAGTTCTCCAAGCTCTTCAACGCCCACCCCGGCGTCTCAGCCGTCTACGTGACCGATGTCCTCGCGGAGCGCGCCGATGCGCTCGTCGAATCACAGGGACTCGCGGGCACGTTTGCCAGCTTCGAGGACATGCTCGCGAGCAGCGTGGACGCCGTCGCGATCTTCACCCAGCGGTGGACCCACGGTCCGCTCGTGGTCCAGGCGCTGCGCGCCGGCAAGCACGTCTACTCCGCCGTCCCGATGGCCATCAGCCTCGGCGAGATCGCGGCGATCATCGAGGCCGTCCGCGAGACCGGCCTGACCTACATGATGGGCGAGACAAGCTACTACAACCCGGCTACCGTCTATGCGCGCCAGCGCCGGGCGGAGGGTGCCTTCGGGCGGATCTTCTACGCCGAGGGCGACTACGTCCACGACATGGACCTCGGCTTCTACGATGCCTACCAGTACAGCGGCGGCCCTGACTGGAAGCAGACCGCCAGCTACCCGCCCATGCTCTACCCGACCCACTCCGTGGGCGGCGTGATCGGGGCGATCGGCTCCCACGCTGTGAGTGTGAGCTGCATCGGTGTGCGCGACGACCGCGGAGACGGCGTGTTCGACCGCGAGGTGAGCATGTTCGACAACGACTTCTCCAACGCCTCCGCTCTCTTCGAGCTCGCCGGCGGCGGGTCCATGCGGATCAACGAGTTCCGGCGCGTCGGGTACCCCTCGCACCTGCGTGAGAGCCGCTTCCGGTACTTCGGCACCGAAGGCAGTTTCGAGCAGCTCGTCGGCTCTGCCGTATGGCAGGACAAGGAGGGCTTCACCGACGTGAGCGAGCTCGTGGAGACGGCGGCGACGCTCGACGCCGACGACCCCTCGCTCGCCAACGTCGCCCCCGCGCTGCGGGACGCCTTCGTCTCGGGCCTCGCCCCCGTGCACGACGCCGGGCGGCTGCCGCGGGAACTCCGCGGCATGCCCAACGGCCACGAGGGAAGCCACCACTTCCTCGTCGACGACTTCGTCCGCGCGGTCACCGAAGGCGGCCTCCCGCCGGTCAACGCGTGGGAGGCCGCTCGCTACACCCTCCCGGGCATCATCGCCCACCAGTCCGCGCTCGCGGGCGGCGAGCGCCTTCCGATCCCCGACTTCGGCGACGCGCCGGGTGACGTGCCCGCCCACGTTGGAGCGCCGTCGTCCGCCATTCCGGGGGAGCCCCGCGGCTAGCATGGGGGCCATGCCGCATATCCCCGCCGCCGCGAAGCCGACCGCCACCCGCAAGGACGTGGCGCGGCTCGCGGGGGTGAGCACCGCGGTCGTGAGCTACGTGGTCAACGGGGGGCCCAAGCGGGTCTCCCCGGCCACGGAGGCGAAGGTGCGCGACGCCATTGCCGCGCTCGGCTACCGGCCGAACGCGGCGGCGCGCGCGCTCAAGCTAGGCTCGAGCGAGATGCTCGGGATGATCGTCCCGGACACGACCAACCCGTTCTTCGTGCTGCTCGCACACGCTGTCGAGGTAGCCGCCGCCGAACGGGGCTACGCGCTGCTCATTGCCAACTCGGACGCGTCCGTCACCGCTGAGCGACGCCACGTTGAAAGCCTGGCGAGCAGGCGCGTCGACGGGGTGTTCCTCTCAAGCGTCCTGTTCGAGCCGGACCTGCGCGACCTCGAGGCCGCAGACATCTCCGTCGTGCTGCTCAACCACAGCACAGACAGCCCGGGCTTCGCGTCGGTGGGCGTAGACCTTCGCGGGGGCGCGCGCGTTGCCGTCGAGCACCTTGCGGGCCACGGGCACCGGGACATCGGCCTCGTGATGGGGACCAGCACCGGAGGCGGGCAGGATGCGCGCGAGGTCGGTTGGCTCGAGGGGATCAGGGCTGCCGGGCTCGTGCCCGGCCCGATCGTGCGAGCGCCGTTCCGGCGCGAGGACGGTTATCGGGTGGGACTCGAGCTCGCCGCGTCCACCGATCGGCCGACGGCGCTCTTCGCGAGCTCGGACATCCTCGCTGTGGGGCTCCTGCGGGCCTTCCACGAGTCCGGTGTGCGCATGCCTGAGGACATCGCCATCGTCTCGTTCGATGGCTCGCCCGAGGCGGAGTTCAGCTGGCCCGGCCTCACGACCCTCGCCCAGCCGATCGAAGAGATGGCCCGTGCAGCGGTCGAGGCTCTCGTGGGCGATGGCCCCGCGAGCAACCGCATCTTCCCGCCGACCCTCGTGCGCCGCGCCTCGTGCGGGTGCCAGGCCTCCGATCCGCTGACGCCACGGACGACGGCGGCGCCTCACCACTTGGGGTGAGGCGCCGCCGTCGGGCGTGGCTGCGTTCCCTACTTGCGCAGGTCCTGGGCGATCTTGTGCATGACGCTCGGATCGGCGAGGGTCGTGGCGTCGCCCGGGTCGCGGCCCTCGGCGACGTCCTTGAGGAGTCGGCGCATGATCTTGCCGGAGCGGGTCTTGGGCAGTTCGGGGACCACGAGGATGTGCCGCGGCTTGGCGATCGGGCCGATCTCGTGGCCGACGTGGTTGCGGAGGGTCAGCACGATCTCGCTGGCCGCATTCTCGCCCGTCGGAAGATCCGCCTCGCCGCGCAGGATCACGAACGCGACGACGGCCTGGCCGGTCGTCTCGTCCGCCGCACCGACGACCGCAGCCTCGGCGACCCACGGGTGGGACACGAGCGCGGATTCGATCTCGGTCGTGGACAGGCGGTGGCCGGAGACATTCATGACGTCGTCAACGCGGCCGAGGAGCCAGATGTCGCCGTCGTCGTCCTTCTTGGCGCCGTCGCCCGCGAAGTACATGCCATCGAAACGGGACCAGTAGGTGTCCTTGAACCGCTCGGGGTCGCCCCAGATGGTGCGGAGCATGGCCGGCCACGGCTCGCGGATCACGAGGAAACCTCCGTGGCCGTCCGGGACAGACTGCCCGGCCTCGTCCACGACATCCACGGCGATGCCGGGCAGGGGGACCTGCGCTGAGCCCGGCTTCGTCGCCGTGACGCCCGGGAGCGGGGCGACCATGATCGCGCCCGTCTCGGTCTGCCACCACGTGTCGACGATGGGGGCCTGACCGCCGCCGATCACGTCGCGGTACCACATCCACGCCTCTGGGTTGATCGGCTCGCCCACCGAACCGAGCACGCGGATCGAGGAGAGGTTGTACTTGGCGGGGATGTCGGAGCCCCACTTCATCATGGTGCGGATGGCCGTCGGCGCGGTGTAGAGGATGGAGACCTTGTACTTCTCGACGATCTCCCACCAACGGCCCTGGTGCGGCGAGTCCGGCGTGCCCTCGTACATGACCTGGGTCGCGCCGTTGACGAGCGGCGCGTACGTGACGTACGAGTGGCCAGTGACCCAGCCGATGTCCGCGGTGCACCAGTAGACGTCCGTCTCGGGCTTGAGGTCGAACACCGCCGAGTGCGTGAATGCGGTCTGGGCCAAGTAGCCGCCGGTCGTGTGCAGGATGCCCTTGGGCTTCCCCGTGGTTCCGGAGGTGTAGAGGATGAAGAGCGGGTGCTCGGAATCGTGGCCCACCGCGGTGTGCTCAGGCGAGGCTGCCTCCATCACCTCGGACCAGCGGAGGTCCCGGCCGTCGGTCCACGCGACCTCCTGCTTGTTGCGCTCGACGACGACCACGTGCCGGACCGTGTGCCCGTCCTCGGCGAGGGCCTCGTCCACGGCCGGCTTGAGCGCACTCGGCTTGCCTCGGCGGAACGTGCCGTCCGCCGTGACGACCAGCTTGGCCTCGGCGTCGTCGATGCGGGAGCGCAGCGCCTCGGCGGAGAAGCCGCCGAACACCACGGAGTGGACCGCGCCGATGCGGGCGCACGCAAGCATCGTCACGACGGCCTCGGGGATCATCGGCAGGTAGACGGCCACGCGGTCGCCCTTGGCCACGCCGAGCGCCTCGAAGGCGTTGGCCGCGCGCTTGACCCGCTCGGTCAGATCCGCGTACGTGATCGTCTCCGTATCGCCCGGTTCGCCCTCGAAGTGGATCGCGACGCGGTCTCCGAGGCCGTTCTCGACGTGCCGGTCCAGGGCGTTGTACGCGGCGTTGACCTCGCCGCCCACGAACCACTTGGCGAAGGGCGCGTCCGACCAGTCCAGCGTTTCGGTGAAGTCCTTGGACCACGTCAGATGCGTGCGGGCCTGTTTGGCCCAGAAGGCCAGACGGTCGGAATCCGCTTCGGCGTAGATGTCCGCGTGGACGTTCGCGGCCGCGGCGAACGCCTCGGACGGGGCGAACTTGCGCTCCTCACGGAGCAGGTTCTCGAAAGCGTCTCCGCTGACGGTTTCGTTGGACATGGATGTCCTTTCGGCTCGTTCCTCGCATGGTCCAACCGACACGTACGGCCCCCGGCGAGGGACGCTCCCGGCCTCCGTCGGATGTGAGGGCGCGCACATCGGCTGCCTTCATCCACAGTAGCCCCAACGGGGTCGCGGCGACGTTGCGTGCGTCACACTGCGGCGCTGGGCGGCCCCAACCGTGCGGCGGACGGTAGGCGTCCGACGGCGAGCGGCGGGTGCGCGCCGTCGTCCTCGAGAGCCTCCCTGCGGCACCGTCTGTCTAGGTGCGCTCAGGTTCATGTGGCTAGGCTGAACCCCAAGACCGAAGGAGTGACTCATGTCTGAACCCAGCAAGAGCCCGTCCGAGGGGCGCCGCAACGAGGCCATCCTGGGCCCGTTCACGTTCCGCGATCTGACCCTTTTCGGGGGTGTGCTCGTCACGTTCGTGGGCTCACTCCTGCCCTTATGGGCCTTGGGGTACGGCACCATGTGGAACTCCACGAGCCTCTTCTTCATCGGGGTTGGATTCCTCGTCCCGGCTGCTGCGGCGGCCCTCTTCGCGTGGCGAAGGCTGGAACCCACAAGGAGCCTCCGCGTCGGGTCTCTGTCCGTGGACCAGTTCGCCTCGGTTGCCGCTGTCCTCTGCGCTTCCTTCTACTTCGTCTTCGCGGTCACGACGCTCTCGCCCGGCGGCCTCGTGGGTCTGCTGGGCGGCCTTGCGATGCTGGCAGCGACAACGCTGGCCCGCGTCATCCCGCAGTTCGCGGGCGACTTCGACGGCCGAGCGGAGGTTCCCGCCCATATCGTTGCGCGTGACGCCGTTGCGCCGGTTCGGCGGCCGAAGCCCGTCGAGGCCTCGATCGGGAATGGCGGTGAGAATGCCGGCGCAGCTGGCGGTGCAAAGACCGGTGAAAAGGCCGGTGCAAAGACCGGTGAAAAGGCTGGGCCGTTGGCCGGGGCGATGGCTGGCTTCGCGGATATGAAGGCGCGCCTCGCCGGAGGCAAGGCCAGCGCATCCCGTCCGGGGTCCGAGGGCTCGGAGGAGGCCGGTTTCGGAGGCAGGACGGCTGTTGCACCTGTGGTTGGTGCCGGCGCGGTGGGAGCGGGGGCTCTCAGCGCGGGCGCGTGGGCCGGCCACGCCGACGACGCCGCTTGGGACGGGCCTGAAGAGCCGTCAGGGACGTCGACGGAGGGCACCGCCATGGCCTCCGAGGCGGTTGGGTCCGCGGGGCTCCTCGATGCGGGCCAGCCGAGAGAGATGGGTGCAGCCGACCTCCTTGCGCCGGCCGCTGACGAACCATTCGGGGCTGAGGACGAACAGCACGCGCGGCAAGGTTTTGGCGGCGCGGCGGACGCAGCCGGGACGGGGTCGCGCGGCACCCTCGGGGCGGTGAGCGCCGGAGACGCCGCGGCCCTCGAGGCGACCGAAGCGCACCTTGCCGCCCGGGAGGACGGCGGCACGACGTCGTCGGACGCCTCCGCGTCGCTCCACCCCATGCGGCCCGCAGACGACAATCAAGGTCGTGCTGGTGTCGAGGGCAGCACCGCAGCCATGAGCACGATCGGGGACGCCGACGGTGAGGTCTACGGTGCGCCCGAGCCTCTTGCCGACAACGCGGCCGGGCCCAGGGGCGGGTCCGAGGCCGGGTCCGAGGCCGAGAACACCGCGGGCCCCGCCACGGCCGTCTTCCCTGCGTCTTCGGGCAGGGACGCTCAGCCCCAGGCTCCCACAGACCACGGGGACATCGGCGCGACGAGGCCGTACGAGGAGCCGGGGCAGTCTGAGGCCTTCTGGTTCGCGGTCAGCCAGGCGCGCTCCGCCGTGGACCCGTCGACCGGGCGCCCCGTTTTCAGCCTTCACCCCGGTCAGTGGATTCTGGCCCTTCAGGACCGCGGGCACGAGTTCGTGGTCCAGAGCCCGGACGGCCGGATCGGGATCCTGCGCGAACTGTCGGGAATCGAACGCGGGTGAGTGGGACGGGGGCCAGCGGGCCTCGGCTGAGGAGGATGAGTCCCGATGAGTCGCCCCTCGCCCTCAAACGGCGTGCCCGCAAGATCAACAGGGTCCTCGCCGAGGCGTATCCCTATGCCCACGCTGAGCTGGACTTCCGGAGCCCGTTCGAGCTCCTCGTCGCCACTGTCCTGAGCGCTCAGACAACCGACGTCCGCGTGAACCAGGTGACCCCGGTGCTCTTTGCCCGCTACCCCGACGCGCGGGCGCTCTCGGAGGCCGAGCTCGCCGACATCGAGGAGATCATCCGCCCCACTGGGTTCTTCCGGGCCAAGGCCAGGAGTCTCCACACGCTGGCCGGGAAGGTCGTCGACGAGTTCGACGGCGTGGTCCCCGGCACGCTCGCCGAGCTCGTCACGCTCCCGGGAGTCGGGCGGAAGACAGCCAACGTGGTGCTGGGCAATGCCTTCGGGGTTCCGGGCATCACGGTGGATACGCACTTCGGACGCCTCGCGAAGCGGTTTGGGTGGACCGCCTCGGACGATCCTGTCGTGGTCGAACGGGACGTCATGGAGCTCTTCGAACCCCGCGACTGGACTATGCTCTCGCACCGTGTCGTGTTCCACGGCCGCCGTGTCTGCCTTGCACGCAAGCCTGCCTGCGGGGCGTGCGCGGTCGCAGCCCTGTGTCCGTCATACGGCGAAGGCGAGACCGATCCGGAGAAGGCCCGCAGGCTCCTGCGCTTCGAGCTTGCGCCGGGCAAGGAAGCGCTGCACGCGGAACTGGTAGCGAACACTGCGCTCGCCGCGGAGATCCGCCAGCGGACGGAGACTTTCGCCAGCGGCCCCGCGACGGGGTCCGCGGTGCGCGACGCGTCTACGTCGGGGGCCGAGGGGACCTTGGCCGTGGTCAGTGAACCCCTCGCGGCGGGCGCCGAGTCGTGAGCGCACGGTCCGAGCTCGAAGAACTCGTGCGGGCAATCAGGGCGGGGGAGACCGACCCCTTCGACAGACGATGGCACCCGGCTGTACTGCCACCCGGGTTCCGCGAGGCCGCCGTGCTCGTGCTGTTCGGAAAGCTCGACGATATTCCGGCGGTGTCCCGCCGTCCACTCGCGCCGGCGGAGCTCGACGTACTCCTGCTCGAACGCGCCGCAACCCTGGGGTCCCATCCGGGTCAGGTGGCTTTTCCGGGGGGCAGGAAGGACCCCGAGGACGCAACGCTCGTTGACTGCGCCCTCCGGGAGGCTCAGGAGGAGACCGGCCTCGATCCTTCAGGAGTCGACGTCCTCGGGGAGCTTCCGCCGCTTGGCATGGCGGTGAGCTCCTTCCTGGTCTCTCCAGTCATCGGCTGGTGGGCGTCTCCGACCCCTGTGGACGTGGTCGACTACGGTGAGTCCGCACAGGTCTTCCGCACACCCGTCCGCGACCTCCTCGACCCCGACAACCGGGTCACGGTCGTGTTCCACCGTGGCGCCCGGTTCGCGAGCCCGGGCTTCCTCGTCAGCGACGTGCTCGTCTGGGGATTCACTGCCATGGTCCTCGATTCGTTGTTCAACGCGCTCGGATGGACAGTCCCATGGAATCGGGACCGGGAGTACCGGATCGAACTCTGAGGGGGCGGCGCCCGGCCGCGGTGGCCGTCTGTGGGCGGCGGCGCGTCTGTGGGCGGCCCCATCTAATGCTGCGACTGCGTCTAACGCAGCGAATGCGCCGCGGACCTGAAGGCCTCCGCTGTTTCGGCACGCTGGTGCCACCAGTTCTCCCCGAGATCTGCGGCATTGAGGATGTTCAGTCCAGAGTCGACGAGCTTTCCGCCAGGTCCGGGGAGGGAGACCGCGAACTCTGTGCCGAACGGACCCGTGATCTTCTTCCCTGCGATGTCGGCATCTACCCCGGGCACGAGGTGGAGTGCCTTCGGCACGTCGACACGTACGCCCTCACCGCTAGGGAGCCCTAGGTCCAGAGCCCATCGGGCGGGCAACTCCGCGGAGCCGCGTTCCCCGGCCACCGAGTCCTCTCGAGGCGGTCCTGCGGCGCTGGATGCGGCGGCGAAGCCTGATCGGGATCCTGCACCGTCCACGTGGGATTGGCGGCTGGCAGCGTCCAGGTTGGGCTCAGAGCCCAGCTCAGGTGCGAGCGACTCGTTGTCGATGCTGTCCTTGACGCTGTTCGACACTGAGGCCACGACCGCATCGTGTTGTTTCGTGAGCGCCTGCCCGACGCGCCCTGCGACGCCGGTAGTCCGCGCTTCCTCGACCGCCCGGGCAACAGCCTCCCGCCCGGCGCCGACCGTGGACTGGGCACCGCGGCCCGCCATGGATGCGAGCGGGGTCCGGTCTGCGGGCTGACCTGAGGCGATCCCCGGCATGCGAGTGTCCGACTGCGCGCGCGGCGGGGCGCCACCACTTGCCTCCCCATGTACTGCGGTCCGGGCGAGGGCTTCGCGAACGCCCGGTAAGTCGCGGCGCCAGCCGAGGACGAGTGCGCGCCGAGCGGTTGACTCGCCGAGGCGCTTGCCCAGCGCGGTCGCGGGCTTCTCGAGGACTTTGGCCAAGGCGGCGGAGGGCCCCTCGGTGGCGAGTCTGACGACCCAGTTGTCGGTGAGCCGCTCCAGCGCCCCCGGCACTCTGTTGAGAGGCAGCCGACGGATGGGCGGCGGGAGCCTGCCGGCGGTCCAGCGGACGATGCGGGCAGCCAGAGACGTGAGGGCCTCTTTGAGCCGGCCGATGTTGCGTGCGATGATCCGGGCGAGCGAGGCGAGCCGCTCGAACATCGCGGTCACCCGCGCAACTGCCAGGGCCACTCGGCCAGCCGATGCCGCGCTACCGGCCACCGCGCTCGCCCCCGCTGTGAGGACGGCCGTCAGTGCGCTGATCGCCACCGTTGCCCCGAGCTCGATCGCGAGGTCGCGGATCTCGTTGCGGACGTCCTGATGGGCCGCGTCAATATGGGATGCAAGGTCGCCGCACGCAGCCGAGAGTTCGGTCGCGCCGCCACTGAGACCGGAGAGGGCCGCATCGAGCTCCCGTTCGCGATCGCGTGCGGCGCTGACCGCGGGCGACGACATCCCCTCGAGGCAGCCCGCGGCACACGCGAGGGACGTCCTCCTCGCCGAATCGAGCGTGGTGGCCATTGCTGCCCACTGCGAAGACGCCGTGCGCAGCTGATCGGCGTCGCCGTTCGGCCACACCGTGCCGATGGCCTCCACGACGGCCTGCGTCACTGGATCGGGGGAAGCGAAGGCGGTTCCTCCCCGCGCCTCGGGCAACGTCTGCGCTGCGGTCTCGCTGTGCGCGAGTGCCGGGACCAGTGCCTGTGGCGTACCGCCACCGAACCATGCCTCCGTTGCCTCGTAGGCCGCCCCGGACTCGTTCAGGGCACGGACGTGGGAGCCCATGCGGTTGGCCAGGGCGGCCGAGACCCCGAGGAACCATGCTGCGGCGGGGTCATAGGCATCAGACCAGTCCGCTCCGGCCGGATCGTTGCCGGCCATCCCGCCGCACTGCGCGAGCCCGCCAGCGATAGACTCGGCGGCCGACAGCACCTCGCCCTGTACCTGCGCAACGTGTGACGCACATTCCACGAGCCGATGAGCGTCCACCACGATGGCTGTCATGTCCTGCCTTCCCCCGAAGTCCGTTTACCCCACCAAGGTAGGTTCCGAGCGAAAGGCGGCGCGACGCCGTCGTGCGCTATGTGGATAACCCCGGTGGAAGGACTCCAGTGGTGCAAGGAAGGACTTAGCGGGTGGCCTTGTGTCGGGAAGAAGGCGCGGACTACTTGGCCTGGTCGTAGGACTCGACCACCGCCACGCTGAGCGGGAACTCGACGGGGGCACCCGGGAACAGGAGCCTTCCCGCGGCGCGAGCGGCGTCCCGCACCGCGGTGGCACAGGCCTCGGCAGCGGCCTCCTCAGCATGGACCACCACTTCGTCGTGGAGGAAGTACACGAGCTCGGCCGTCAGACCCTCGGCCCTCAGCCTGCGTAGCCGTCCGCGGAGATCCGCCATCCAGCACTCCGCCCACTCCGCGGCTGTTCCCTGCACCACGAAGTTCCGCGTGAACCGGCCCCGGTCGCGGGCGATCGCGTCGGCCCGACGCTGCTCCTCGGCCGTCGTAGTCCGCTGGGAGGCGCTCCAGCGCTCTGAAGGTGGGGGTGTGCTGCGCCCGAGGTGGGTCGTGACGGTGCGGCCGCGTTCGCCGTCGCGCGCGGCCTGTTCCACGAGCGCCACGGCCCTTGGGTACAGCCGCGTGAGCTGAGGCATGAGCCGACCCGACTCGCCGGTCGTCGCGCCGTAGATCGCTCCGAGCAGTGCGACCTTGGCCTGCGCGCGGTCGCCGCCGAAGCCTGCGGCCGCGATGCCGGCGTAGAGGTCCCGGTCCCGGGAGGCGGCCGCCATGGCCTCATCGCCCGCGAGCGCGGCGAGGACCCGCGGCTCGAGCTGTGAGGCATCGGCCACGACGAGGCGGTGCCCTGGCAGGGCCCGCGCGGCGGAGCGGACATCTGCAGGGATCTGCATCGCACCGCCGCCCCGCGACGCCCACCGCCCGGTGACAACGCCGCCCACCACGTATTCGGGCCGGAACCGGCCGTCCGCGACCCACGCGTCGAGCCACGCCCAGCCGTTGGCCGAGAGGAGTCGAGCCATCTTCTTGTACTCGAGCAACGGCGCGATCGCCGGATGCGTGTACTGACGCAGCTCCCACGCCCTCGTGCTCCGGGCCTCGATTCCTGCACGGTGGAGCGCGCGCATGAGCTCTTGCGGGGAATCCGGGTTGAGCATCGGGGCCCCCAGGAGGGTCCTCAGCTCGCCCGCCTTGGCCTCGAGGAGCGAAGGGCGGGCGAATCCAGTGGGGCGTGGGCCAAGTCGGTCCGTCAGGAGGGCATTGTGGGCGGCGGCATCCCAGGGCACTCCGGCGTGCTGGATCTCGGCGGCGATGAGGGAGCCTGCCGACTCGGCCGCGAGGAGGAGCGTGAGGCGCTTCGCCTGGGGTGAACGGGCGACGGCGCCGAGCTGGTCCCGCAGCTCGGACGCGAGGACGTCTGGGCCGGGACCGGCCGGGGCGTCGTGCTCGAAGAGGGTGCCCTGATGGGGCGGTGGAGGGACGCGAGCGAGGACGTGATCGGCGTCGACGGCACCCGCCGCCGGAACGCCCGGCGTGTATCCGCTGTCCTGGGTGTAGGCCGAATGGGCGAGGATCGCAGCGCTGAGCGAAAGGTCGTGGCAACGGTCAACCTCAACTCCAGCCGCGAGGAGCGCCGGGTACCAGTCGGTGGTGCGCTGCCACACCCACCGTGGCCGATCTCGCTCCTCGATTCCGCGGATGGCGACGGCGAGATCCGTGGGATCGAGGGCCTCGGCGTCCGATGTCGGATAGCCGGCGCGGCCCAGACGCTGGAGGAACACGCCGCCGTCGGGGGCCGGGGCGACGAGCTCATACACGACCTCTATTCTCGCCTGCCTGCGGACTGCAGTTGTCCTCCACAGATGCCGCCTCGGCGTGTTGTCCACATACGGCAGGCGGGTGGTTCCGGGGCTGCGGCCGCCTCTGAAGGCTGTGAGGCATGACAAGAAACGGGCTGAGCAGCGCGGCGGAAGAGCGGGGATGGCTTCCCGAGGCAGGGTCGGTGGTCTGCTGCGTGAGTGCTGACGATGCGCTCCGCGAGGAGTGCGCGCGGGTGGCTGCGGTAGCGGGCGTCGAGTTCGAGGGAGTGCGCTCCGCCGACGACGCGCCCGGCCTCTGGTATCGCGCGGACCTCGTGCTGCTCGGCCCCGACGTCGCCGAGCTGCCCCCACAGCGCCGCAGTTCGAGCGTCCTAGTGGGCAGGCCAGCCCAGCGGCGGGAGCTGTGGCAGCGTGCCGCCAGTCTGGGGATTGACCACGTCGCCGAGCTGCCGGAAGCCGCCGACTGGCTGGTCGAGTTCCTCAGCCGACGCAGCGGCGAGGGTCCCGCGGGGAGCGTGCTCGGGGTCCTCGGAGGATGCGGGGGCGCAGGCGCGAGCACGACGGCGTCGCTCGTCTCGGGAGCAGTGGCGCTCGCAGGGACGGAAACGCTACTCGTCGACGGCGATCGCCTGGCTGGTGGGCTTGAGGCCGCTGTCGCCGCGGATCCCGGAGAAGGGCTGCGCTGGCCCGATCTGGCCTCAGCGAGCGGCGCGATCAATCCCCGTCAGCTCGCGGACTCGCTGCCCCGGGTCGGCGATGTGGGGCTCCTGTCGTGGCCCGCGGCACCGGGGCGAGCGGTACAGGTCCCGCCGTCGGCGATCGCCGAAGTGCTCGAGGCGGCACGCACGGCGTTCGACCTCGTAGTGGTCGACATCGGGCGCGGCCGTGAGGGGCTCGAGGACTTCGCGTGGACGAGCGATCGGCTCCTCGTCGTCGTTCCGGGGACGCTCAGCGGGGCGTTGTCTGCCGCCCAGCTGCTCCACGAGCTGCCGCCGGTTGCGGTCGGCGCCGTGGTGAGGGGCCGGACGGCGGAAGGGGTCGACGCCGAGCAGCTGGCCGAACTCGTAGGCTGCCCGCTGGTCGGGCAGATTCCCCATCTCCGCCGCGCCGCACCGGCGGCGGACGCCGGACGCCTCATGGAGCTGGCACGTCTCAGACCCGTCAGGAGCCTCGCACGCGCGGTTCTGGACGGGCTGCCTGACGGCAGGCCGGCGGGTCAAGTGGACGACGACGCGGCGCTCGCCTTGGGTGCACGGCTCGTCCAACGCGGGCGGAGGGCGGCCCGATGAGGGGCATTCACCGCCTCGACCCTGACGTCCTCGACCCTGCGCTCCTCGACTCGGTCCGGCGATCGGTGCTGGCCCAGCCCGGCCCCGTGACTCCGGCGCGGATTGCGACCGCAGTCCAGGACAGCGGAAGGCTCCTCGGGACCTCCGGAGCGCTCGCGGCCGTCGAGTTCATCACCGCCGAGCTCCGAGGACTCGGACCTCTGCAGAATCTCGCGAACGATCCCGCGGTGACGGACCTCTTCGTCAACGGCCCCGACGACGTCTGGTTCGACCGCGGCGAGGGGCTTGAACGCAGCTCAGTGACATTCCCCTCGGAGGAAGCGGTCAGGACGCTCGCGGTCCGTCTCGTGTCAGCGGGCGGCCGCCGGCTCGACGACTCGTATCCGTGTGTGGACGTGCGCATCCCCGGTGGGTACCGCGTCCATGCGGTCCTTCCTCCGGTCTCGACCGGCGGAACCCTCCTCTCCGTGCGGATCGCCAGGGAGACGTCGATGACGTTGGACGAACTCGAACGTGTGGGGGCCGTCCTGCCCGACCAGAGACAAGTCCTCGAGGCGCTCGTGGCACACCGTAGGAGCTTCCTCGTGAGCGGAGCGACGGGCTCAGGCAAGACGACGCTCCTGAGCACCCTGCTGGGCCTGATCCCGGCCAAGGAGCGGATCGTGCTGGTCGAGGATGCGGCCGAGCTGGCGCCCGACCATGCGCACACGGTGTGCCTCGAGGCCCGGCACGGCAATGTCGAGGGGGCGGGGGGAGTGGACCTTGCCCAGCTCGTGCGGGAGGCGCTGAGAATGCGTCCCGACTGGCTGGTCGTCGGCGAGTGCCGAGGCCCCGAAGTCAGGGAGCTCCTCTCGGCCCTCAACACAGGCCACAGCGGTGCGGGCACTGTCCATGCCAATACCGCCGGCTCGGTTGTCGCGCGCCTCGCCGCCCTCGGGGCCCTCGCTGGCCTCAGCGCCGAGGCGACCGCGCTCCAGGCAGCGAGCGCGCTGGACGCCGTGGTGCACCTTGAACGGTCGGGCGCGGGACGGCGAGTGGCGAGCATCGCCGTCGTGTCCTATGGCCCTCGGGGCCTTGCGGTCGAGGACGCCCTGCTCCGGGGCGACTCGCCGGCGGGGAGCTCGGAGCGTGGCCCCGGCTGGGACCGGCTCGCCTCGCTTCTCGGCTTCGCGCGGAACCTGGGGGCAGTCGCATGAGCACGCTGCTTGGGGCGGTGGCGGTATCCGGAGCACTGTTCGTGGGATGGTGCCTCGCGGTCCAGCGCGGCGGACTGTTGGTGCGCGTCCCAGGGATCGTCGGACGAGGGCGGACCGGGGCTGGAGCCGGAGGCGCCAGCCGCGGATTCCATGGCCGGTTGACTGGCCACAGGCGCAGGGTCAAGCCCGCGGAGCCAGCGCTGGAGCTTCAACGTGCGGCCCTTCTCGTGGGGCAGCTGGCCGCACTCCTCCGCGCAGGCCGCACGCCGGAGCAGATGTGGCGGCAGGCCTCCCAGACGCGTCCTCGGAACTCGGCGCCCCTTCGGCCCAGTTCGCCTCGGGGAGCGAGTCCACGTTCAGGCACCCATTCCCGCGGCGATGTGGTCATTGGATCGGGGACTGCGGAACGCCCGGAGGACGCTGCGGAACAGTCTGCGGCGCAAGGGGTGGGAGCCGACGCGTCCTCACACGTCCTGGCGGCCGCCGCTCATGCTGCGGCGCTCGGACGCCCCGTCGCGGCCGCGCTGCGCGAGGCCTGCGCGCGGGCCGCAAGCCCGGGAGGGAAAAGGGAGGGCCCGTCATCGGCCGAGACCGGGGTCTGGCTGAGCGTCGCGGCATGCATCGAGACCGCTGAGGCTTCCGGAAGTCCTCTGGCGGGGGTCCTCGACAGGCTCGCAGCCCAGCTCGAGGCAGACGCCGACGCGGCCGCGGCACGGGCTGTTGCCCTTGCCGGCCCACGGGCTACCTCACAGGTCCTCGGCGTGCTTCCTCTCGCGGGTCTCGGTCTTGGAATCCTCATGGGAGCCGATCCCGTCGGGATGCTGCTCTCCACGCCGCTGGGATCGCTCTGCCTAGGGCTCGGCTTCGCACTCACCCTCGCGGGTCGCTGGTGGTCGGCTCGGCTCCTGCGCTCCGCCTCGGAGTCACGATGAGCGGAATCATCGTGGGCGCGCTCGTGACGATCGTGGCCGGGTTGGCCCTGGGATGGTCAGACGGTGCCCAGAGGGTCCGCCGGGTGCTCGAGGACGGTGGCCCTCGGTACCGTTCCGGCGACGTGCCGAGGCAGCAAGGAGGCTCCCCGGATCGCACAGATCGTCCCGACCGCGCACCAAGCCTCGTGAACAGAAGAAGCCCCACCGCGGACGACGTTCCCCTCCTGCTCGAGCTTCTCGGAGTCATGCTCCAGGCCGGTCTCGGCCTCCCACGGGCGCTCGAGGTCGCGGCCCGCGTGGCCGACGGGCCGGCGGATGCCCTCACGCGAGCGGCCGCGGCGCTCCAGCTCGGCACCGACTGGGCTCATGCATGGCCTGACGCGCCGCCGTCCTCCGACGTATGGCAGCTCCGCGAGGCCCTGGATTTCGCGGCGGCAACCGGTGCGCCGTCGGCCGAACTGCTCTATGCCCGCGCGCGGCAGCTGCGCCGCAGCAGGCATCGCGACCTCGAGAGGCGTGCTGCGGCTCTCGGCGTGAGGCTCGTCATACCCCTCGGCGTCTGCTCCCTCCCAGCGTTCCTGTGCCTTGGGGTGGTTCCAGTCCTCCTGGCCATGATTCCGGGCGGATGATCTCCCGCCCCCGATGACTCCTGCCCTCACGGCAGGCGGCGCACAGGCGCCACCGGTTCCGGCCATCCGGCACGGGACTCCACGGGCCCGGGCACTTCTCGCTGTGGAAGTGGTCCGTCCCCACTCGAAAGGAGAATCACATGTCCGCCATGGTTCAGCCAGCGGCCCGCACGGGTCGAACTGCTCCCAGCCCCGATCCCGCGTACCTCGAACTCGCACCCACGCCGGGGCCGGGTCCGCATGCAGTCCCTTCGACCGGAGGGCCGTGCCAGGTCATTGAACTCTTTCCCGACGCCCGGCGTGAAGGCGACGATGGCAGGCCCGGCACACGCGCTTCGACGGCGCGCGGATCGGCTGTCGACGGGCCGAACATTGGCCGGCCCACCACCGATGGCGACCGCGACGGCGACCCCGACAGCGAAGCTGTGGCGCGCACTGACACTCGCTGGCTGCCGGTGCAGACGGCCCCGCGGCGCGGTCCGCTCCTGTCCCTTCGCACGGTGCACCGTCGTGCGGCCGTTCGACTGCAGCTCCTGAGGCTCTGGTTCGAGGGCCGGGCGGCAGGCCAGCACGGGATGGCGACCGCCGAGTATGCGATCGCGACCCTCGGTGCGGTCGCGTTCGCGGGGCTCCTCGTGGTGATCATGCGCAGCGATGAGGTACGAGGCTTCCTCCTCGGAATCATCCGCGCAGCGCTCGCGCTTCCGTGAGGCCGCGCCGTGGGGGCGCCGAGGAGCGGCCGAGCTCGGCGTCCCTGCGGGGCTCCGTCACTGCGGAGTTCGCCGTGGCGCTGCCCGCCGTGATCGTGCTGCTGGGCTTCCTCCTCAGCGCCGGAACCGCGGCCGTGTGCCAGATCCGGACCGAGGAGGCGGCGCGCGCCGCGGCGCGGACCATTGCCCGAGGGGAGGGTCCGGCGGCCGTTGCGGAGGAAGTGGCGCGGGTCGCGGGACCCGATGCGCGGCACACGGTCGAAGCGTCTGCAGGAGTGGTCACAGTGCGCGTGAGCGCCCCCGTTCCGGGGCCTATTGCTGCAGCTGCAGGACTCCAGGCCCATGCCGCGGCCAGCCTGAGCAGCGAGGGCGTCCCATGACCTCCCGAAGAGCCGAGGACGGTCACCAAGGGCGGGATCGCCAGTCTTCCGATTCCCAACCAGGCGGCCCGGCCCGCCGGGGCGAGTGCGGTTCCGGGACGCTTCTCGCTCTCGGACTGGGCCTGCTGCTCATCCTGGCCTGCGCTGCCGTCGCGCTGATGGGCCAAGCCCTCGCTGCCTCGGCCCGTGCGGCGTCGGCCGCCGACCTCGCGGCCCTAGCCGCCGCGGACGCCGAACGCGGCCTCCGCAGCGGCGCAACCTGCGATCTGGCGCGGACGGTGGCCGAACTCAACGGCGCCGCGCTCGTCTCGTGCACCATCGAGGGCCCCGGCAGCACGGTGCGGGTCGTCGTCGAGATCGACACCGGCGCACCGTGGGGCCCTGCCCCAGGCAGAGCCAGGGCAGGGCCGCCAGCCGAGGACGTAGGAGGGTGATGCCCCTACCCCGGGGTTCAGTCCCCGGAGATTCACGCAGTGGGGTTCAGTTCCCGAGGGTGAGGCCCGGGGGTCAGTCCCCGGGCCTTCAGTCCCTGGGGGTGTGCGCCGAGTCTGTTTCAGTGGCAAGCCGGGCCTGCCGGAGGACCGTTGAGAGGAGTGCAACAGCGCCGGCCTTGTCGAGCGGGTTGTTCTTGTTGCCGCACTTGGGGCTCTGTACGCAGGAGGGGCACCCGGCCTCGCATTCGCAGGCCTCAATGGCCTCCTGCGTCGCTCGGAGCCAGACCTGGATCCGGTCGTACCCCCGCTCCGCGAAGCCGACGCCGCCCGGATGCCCGTCGTACACGAAGATCGTGGGCTGCGCGGTGTCTGAGTGCAGCGCTGTCGACACGCCGCCGATATCCCAACGGTCGCTCGACGCCACGAGCGGAAGGAGCCCGATTGATGCGTGTTCGGCCGCGTGCAGGGCTCCGGGGAACTGCGCAGCGAGGAGGCCCCCCGCAGCCAGGGTGGGCTCGGGGATCGTGAGCCACACGGCCTTCGTGAACAGGTCACGCGCGCCCAAGTCGAGGGGCTCCTCGCCTAGAACCTCGTTGGAGATGAGCGCCTTGCGCTGGAAGGACACGACCTGAGTGGTCACCCGCACTTCGCCGAAGTGGACGCCCACCGGCCCCCACTGCTGCGAGCGGATCTCGGTGAGCACCTCGACGGTCGTGATGTCCCGCGCGCTCGTGTAGTAGTCGGGGTTCACTCGGCGCACCACGACGCAGTGCTCGGCCTCGTTGAGGTCCTCGACCAGGTAGCTCGCGCCCTGGTGGACGTAGATCGCGCCCTGATGGGCCTGATAATGCGTCTGGGGGGAGTCCATCGAGCCCAGCAGCTGGCCGGTTTCCGACTCGATGATGTTCACCGGCCCCCCGCCATCAGCCCGCAGGTTCACCATGCCGGCAGCGCTCTGGGGATGGGTCCAGAACCAGCCGGACGGCCGCTTCCTCAGGTAGCCCTGAGCCTCGAGCTGGTCGAGGAGGCCCGCGGTCGACGGACCGAACAGCTCGAGGTCCGAGGCCGTCAGGGGCTTCTCGGCCGCGGCGGCACACAGGTGCGGGCCAAGCACGTAGGGATTCGAGGGGTCGAGGACGGTTGCCTCGACCGAGGTGTCGAAGATCGCTTCGGGATGGTTCACGAGGTAGGTGTCGAGAGGGTCGTCGCTCGCGACGAACGCAGCCAGAGCATCTTGGCCGGAGCGGCCGGCCCTGCCGATCTCCTGGAACAGGGACGCCCGTGTTCCGGGCCATCCTGCGATGAGGACGGCATCGAGTCCGGAGATGTCGATGCCCAGTTCGAGCGCGGAGGTGCTCGCGACGCCCAGCAGTTCGCCGGAGCGCAGACGGCGCTCGAGTTCGCGCCGTTCCTCCGGCAGGTACCCCGAGCGGTAGGCGGCGACCCGCAGGGGCAGGCTCGGGTCGACCTCGTCGAGGAGCCGCTGCGTGATCGAGGAGATCGTCTCCGCGCCTCGGCGGGACTTGATGAAGGCGATGGTCCGCACGCGCGCCGAGACGAGGTTGGCGAGGAGACCCGCCGTCTCGGCGATCGCCGTGCGCCTCTGCGGGGCGCCGTTCTCTCCGCGCGCCTCGGTCAGCGCCGGCTCCCAGAACGCCACCTCGGTGGCGCCATGAGGCGAGCCGTCTTCCGTGACCGCCGTGACGCCGTCGCCAATGAGACGCCCCACCGATCCTTCGGGGTCCCCGGATGTCGCCGACGCCGCGATGAACACCGGGGAAGACCCATAGTGGGCGCACACCCGCCGGAGGCGGCGCAGGAGGTTGGCGACGTGCGACCCGAAGACCCCGCGGTACGAGTGGGCTTCGTCGATGACCACGAACCGGAGCCGCCGGAAGAACGAGGACCACCACGCGTGGTTCGGCAGGATACCGAAATGCAGCATGTCGGGATTGGCGAGGATGACGTTGGCGTGGTCTCGGATCCAGCGGCGCGCAGACTGTTCCGTGTCTCCGTCATACGTTTCCGCGCGCAGCGTGGGGAGACCGAGCGCGCGGATCGCGGTCAGCTGATCGGCCGCGAGGGCCTTGGTGGGCGACAGGTACAGGACCACTGCGCCGTCGTCGTGGATCCGTCCCGGTTCCGCGGCGACCCGCAGCTCCGAGCGGTGGACGGCGTCGAGGGCAGGCATTTGGTAGGCGAGCGACTTGCCCGAGGCGGTCCCCGTGGCGAGGACGACGTTGCGCCCACTGTGCGCCAGATCGGCGGCTGCTGCCTGATGCGTATACGGTTCGTGGATTCCCCGGCGGGCGTACGCCTCGATCAGATCGGGATGGACCCAGCGGGGCCAGGGTGCGTTGCGGGCGGCCCGTGCGGGGATGGTGCGCAGGTGCCGCAGCTCCTCGGGGGCCGCGGACCGGCCCAGAAGGGAGACGAGGGAATCATGCGCGGCCACCTCAGCATTCTGCCAGCCGCCGCGTGCCCGCAGCTGCCGGGTGCTGGTGGATCACCTGCAAGCGAACGTGGTCCCTGCCGGGTGTGGACGGGGTGTGCTCAGTCGGAGAGGGAGGCGCCCTTCGATGCGCCGGGATTCGCGAAGATCACAACGGCCGAGACGTCGGACCAGCCGAGGTGGTGGTAGAGGTGCTGGCCATCGACTGACGCGATGAGCAGGCCCTGGTCCAGACGGTGCTCGCTCATCGCGGCCGTCAATGCGCGCATCACGAAGCTTCCGAGGCCGCGTCGTCGGAAGGCCGGCTCGGTGATGATCCGATCGAAGACCGCATAGCCCTGGGTTACCGCAACATGGCCCTGGGCGGCGAGGACGCCGTCGGTGGTCCTGACCGTGACCGTGGCGCTGTGGTCTTCGTACTCCGTGGTGAGCTTGAGCTCGTCGTCGTTCAGCCAGGGGGCCTCGACGTCCTTGCCCTCGAAGTCCATGATCATGAGCTCCTGGTCGGCGCCGAGCTCGATGAGGCCATGCTCCTGCGCAAGGGCACGGTATGCTGCGACGTCATCCGTCAGGATGGTGACGATCCTCGGCTGGGACTCGGTCACGAACGAGGCGAGGTCGGCAAACTCGCGCGCCGTCGGATGGACGGCAAAGGCCTCCCAGTCGCCGGTCTTGTCGGTCAGCTCCACCGCCTTGAATGCGCCCACGTCCCGCACCGGATAACGTCGCGTGGAGGCCCAGCCTTCGACCCAGATGCCCAGAAGTTCGCCCAGCGATGCCTCTCCCATAGCCATGACGATAACCGGTCCCGCCAGTCCCTGATAAGAGGTGTGACACAACTGTCACCCGGCCGTCACCCGGCCGCCCCAGTACCCTTGATGGGTGGCCCTGCACCGTATCGTCCTCTTCTACTGCTTCACCCCATTGCCCGACCCGGAGTCGGTCAGGCTGTGGCAGCGCACCCTGTGCGAGTCGCTTGGCCTCCGGGGCCGCATCATCGTCTCCAAGGACGGGATCAACGCCACTGTCGGGGGCGAGCTGGACGCCGTCAAGCGCTACCTTCGCGTCACGAAGGAGCATCCCGGGTTCCGTGAGCTCGACGTCAAGTGGTCGGAGGGGAGTGCCGAGGACTTCCCGAGGCTCTCGGTCAAGGTGCGCCCGGAGCTGGTCTCCTTCGGTGCTCCGCAGGAGCTCGAGGTCGACGCCGGCGGGGTGGTCGGGGGCGGAGCCCACCTGTCACCCGAACAGGTCCATGAGCTCGTCGGCGCGGGCAAGGCCAGCGACGACCCGCGGCGAGAGGTCGTGTTCTTCGACGGCCGCAACGCCTTCGAGGCCGAGATCGGCCGTTTCAAGGACGCCGTCGTCCCCGACACCTCCACGACCCACGATTTCCTGGCCGAGCTCGACTCGGGCAAGTATGACGACCTCAAGGACAGACCCGTGGTCACCTACTGCACGGGCGGCATCCGCTGCGAGGTGCTCAGCGCGCACATGCGCCGGCGCGGCTTCCAGGAGGTGTACCAGCTGGACGGCGGGATCGTCCGCTATGGAGAGGCCTTCAAGGATGCGGGGCTGTGGGAGGGCTCGCTGTACGTGTTCGACCGGCGCATGCGCCTCGAGTTCAGCGAGGAGGCGGCCACGATCGGACGCTGCACCCGTTGCGACGCGCCCACGAGCGACTTCCACAACTGCTCGAACTCAGCCTGCCGACAGCTCACCCTCTACTGCGCCGAATGCGCGGCATCCCCCCAGACGCTGCGGTGTCCGGAGGGCTGTGCGGTCTGATGCTCGCAGGGCTGATCAGGGCTGATCAGGGGCGTGTGAGCCGGTAGGCGACGTCCGACGCCGCATCCCCCGCCGCGCTGAACTGCACCTCAAGGTGCCCGGAACTGGGAACGGCGACGGCGCGGGACCATGCGCGGTTGCAGGCAAACGTGATGTCCAGGAGCGGGGCCTCGTCGGCGGTGACCCGCACGGACGCGAGGCCGATGCCGCGGCACGCGAAACGCAGCGTTGCCGGGCCCGGATCCGTGTCGATTCCCATGGTGTACGGGGCTTTGTCCGGCCACACTGCGCTCGCGTCGGAGCCCGCCGAGAGGCCGGAGTCGTCGGGGAGCACCGTGTCCGCCCACGCCTGCAGGGCCGTTCCGCCGAGGAGCTGTCCGAACGGAGCCTCCGTCGCTGCTCCACGCTGGGAACGGGTGCGCCCCGCGAGGTCCCGGGCAGCAGCTGAAGCCGAGGCAGAGGCGTCCGCGGCGGCAGAGGCAGAGGCCGATGCCTGCGCGGACGCGTCTCGCCGTCCCAAAGGGGCGAGGCCGTCGTCGTACTGGTAGGCACAGCCGGCGATGCACAGCGCGACGGACATCCCGAGGGCCGCCGCGACGGGCGGTGCTCCTCGGCGCCCCGCAGCATTGCGTCCCTCGGGCGTGTGCGAACCCATGCCTCCATTCTGACCTGCCAGCCCCTGCTGACCAGCCAGGCCCTGGCGATGACACCCGCCTAGACTTCTCAGGTGACCAGCTCAACCACGCCGGCAGAGGCGTCCGCCTCGGATACGCCCGGCCCGGATACGCCCGTCTCCGAATGGCCGGACCTCCTGCGCGCCCTGGCCCAGGACCTCGCAGCGGTCGGGTACACGGTCGACGCCGTCGCCCGGCTCCTCGGACCCGAGGCGCATGCGGCCCTCTCCCGAGACCAGCCCGTGCCAGCCCTTGTGACGACCCGAACGGCAGGCGAGGATCCCGTGCGGGAGCCGCTCGGCGCCGTCGTGCGCTTCTTCCTCCTGGCTCAGCCGCTCCAGGCCGCTGCGCTCGACGCCGTCCTGCCCGGGATCCGTTCGGACGGGCTCGTCGCGCTGGGGCTCGCTGAGGAGACGCACGACGGCGCGGGCCTCGCCGCCTCCGTGGACCTGCGGCCCTACGCGTGGGACGCTGGGGACGGCGAGATCGGGATCTGGGTCGCGTCGGACCTCGCGGCCCATCAGCGCGCGGGTGTGCTGCGGACCGATCATGTGCTCGGCATCGGCCACGCCTCGGCGACGCTCGTCCAGACCACCGCGCGCAGGCCGGTGGAGCGGGCGCTCGACCTCGGCACCGGCTGCGGGATCCAGACCTTCCACCTCCTCGGGCACGCTCGGCACGTGGTCGCGACCGACATCTCGGACCGTGCGCTCGCGTTCACCCGCTTCAACCTGCTGCTGAACGCTGCCGCCCTCGGGATCGATCCGGCCCACCCCGAGGACCGCTTCGAGCTGCGCAAGGGCTCCCTCCTCGATCCCGTGGCGGGGGAGACGTTCGACCTCGTGGTCTCCAACCCACCGTTCGTCATTACACCCCGGACCGAGGGGGAGAGCCCCGACGGCCAGTTCACCTACCGCGACGGGGGGCTGCCCGGGGACGAGCTCGTCGCGCGCCTCGCGGCGGGCATCGGTGGCGTGCTCGCGGAGGGCGGGACGGCCCAGATGCTCGGCAACTGGGAGGTCCGCCGGGGCCACGCCTGGCACGAGCGCGTGCGCTCATGGGTCCCCGAGGGCATCGACGCCTGGGTACTGGAGCGAGAAGAGGTCGGCCCGGGCCAGTACGCGGAGACGTGGCTGGCCGACGCGTCGCAGCAGCGGGATCCCCGCGCCTACCACGACGCCTACGCCGCGTACCTGGCAGACTTCGCAGCCCGGGACACCGCCGCGATCGGCTTCGGTGCCATCTGGCTCCGCCGCCCTGCCGCGGGGCAGGCGCGGCTGGACCGCTTCGAGCAGCTGACCCATCCTCTCGAGCAGCCGATCGGACCGCATTGGCTCGCAGCCGTTGAACGCGCGGACTGGCTTGCGGCGCACCCCGACCTCGGCGCGGAGCGGCTCGTCGTGGCCGAGGACGTGACCGAGGAGCGGCACCAGCGCCCGGGGGCCGAGCACCCTGGCGTCATCCTTCTGCGCCAGGGCGCGGGCTTCCGCCGAACGAACCTCATGAGCACCGAGCTCGCGGGATTCGTCTCTGCGTGCGACGGCGAGCTCACCGCTGGGCAGATCGCCTCGGCGCTCGCGGCGCTGCTCGAGCGGGACGACGACGGGTTCCGGAAGGGCCTCCTCGCGGACGCCGCGAACCTCGTGGCGGACGGCTTCCTGGGCCCTCATGACGGCGCGACACGGAATCGTGAAAAATCAGCTTGACATCGTGCCTGAATGTGGCGTTTATTACACAGCAATATCACCACGAAGAAAAAGCACCATGACTGAGAAGAAGCGCAGCTCCCGCACCGACAACCCGGTCCGGATCACCGACCCCA
Organism: Sinomonas sp. P10A9; assembly: GCF_041022165.1. GTDB lineage: Bacteria > Actinomycetota > Actinomycetes > Actinomycetales > Micrococcaceae > Sinomonas > Sinomonas puerhi. The sequence continues at coordinate 3,364,460 of NZ_CP163302.1, read as the reverse complement.
AGGCCATGAGGGCGCTGGCCCATGCCGCCCGCCTCGAGGCCATCAACGAGCTGTACTCGAGCCAGCAGAGCCGCACCGCCACGGAGCTCGCGGCGTTCACCGGCCTCACCCCGAGCGCGATGAGCTATCACCTGCGGGCGCTCAAGAAGTGGGGCATCGTCGTGGACGCCCCGAGCGACGGCGACGGTCGCGAGCGGCGGTGGATGGCCGCCGGCACCGACCTCAACATCGACACGGCGAGCACGGGCCAGACGCCGGGCCTCGCGATCATCGACATGGAGATCGAGTCGCTCCGGTCCCGCATCGCGAGCCACGCGAAGCACCGCGAGGCCGCGCGCCGGCAGGGCGAGCCGGACGATTCGCCCGTCATGATGGTCTCGGGCAACGTCATCAACCTCACCCTCGAACAGCGTGCGAGGTTCAAGCAGCGCATGCTCGAACTCCTCGACGAGTTCGAGCACGAGGACCTCCCCGGCGGTGACTCGGGGGAAACCGAGCGCATGTACCTGCTGTGGTCGATGCTCCCCGAAGTCCGCGACGCCGCGAAGCCGAAGCCCTCGGTGCGCAGGCCGCAGCGCGTCAAGGCTGTCGACGCCTGATTGGCCCGGCGCCCGACTGGCCCGGCGCTTGACCGGCCCGACGCCCGGCTGACGCCGCCGGTATCCACACAGACCGGGCGGCACTTGCACGCCTCGGGGCGTCGTATGGTGAACTAGGGACTTGCGCGGCGCCCCGCCGCGCCCCTGTGATCCAGCGTCGAGGCCTGCCCGGGGCGGGGTTGGCTGAGGTGAATGTGCAGTTTGGCGAGGAGTACCGTGGCCACGAAGGCTAAAACCGGCAAGAAGCTCGTGATTGTGGAGTCGCCGGCCAAGAGCAAGACGATCGCCCAGTACCTGGGCGAGGGCTTCGAGGTCGATGCGTCGATGGGCCACATCCGCGACCTCCCTCAGCCCTCCGACCTGCCTGCGGAGCTCAAGAAGACCTCTGTGGGCAAGTTCGCCGTCGACATCGACAACGGCTTCGAGCCTTACTACGTCGTCTCCCCGGACAAGAAGAAGAAGGTCGCCGAGCTCAAGGCGAAGCTCAAGGACGCCGACGAGCTCTACCTCGCCACTGACGGTGACCGCGAAGGCGAGGCCATCGCGTGGCACCTGCTCGAGGTGCTCAAGCCCAAGGTGCCCGTGCACCGCCTGACGTTCCCCGAGATCACCAAGGAGGCCATCCAGCGCGCGATGGCCGAGCTGCGTGACGTCGACGAGTCGCTCGTGGATGCGCAGGAAACCCGCCGAGTCCTCGACCGCCTCTACGGCTATGAGATCTCCCCAGTGCTGTGGCGCAAGGTGGCTGGCGGCCTCTCGGCCGGCCGTGTGCAGTCCGTCGCGACGCGCCTCGTGGTCGAGCGCGAGCGGGAGCGCATGGCGTTCCGCGCCGCGGACTACTGGGATCTCGTTGCGACGGTCGCCCCGGCCGCCGAGGACGGCGCACACGATGACGCTCGCCAGAGCTTCCAGGCCCGCCTCGCGTCGGTGGACGGGAAGAAGGTGGCTACCGGCCGCGACTTCAACGACCGCGGCCAGCTCACGGCGAAGAACGCGGAGCTGCTGACCGAGGCCACGGCCACGGCGCTTGCGAATGGACTCGAGGGCGCGGCGTTTGCCGTCCGCTCGGTCGAGGAGAAGCCGTACACGCGCCGCCCCGCGGCCCCGTTCACCACGTCGACGCTGCAGCAGGAGGCCGCCCGCAAGCTGCGGTTCTCGGCGCGCGTGACCATGCAGGTTGCCCAGCGCCTGTACGAGAACGGCTACATCACCTACATGCGTACCGACTCCACCGCGCTCTCAGACCAGGCCGTCACGGCCGCGCGGCGGCAGGCCTCGGAGCTCTACGGGTCCGAGTACATCCCGTCCCGCCCCCGTGTGTACGCGTCCAAGTCCAAGAACGCGCAGGAAGCCCACGAGGCCATCCGCCCCGCCGGCGACTCGTTCCGCACCCCGGCACAGGTGGCGAAGGAACTCTCGGGCGACGCGTTCCGGCTCTACGAGCTCATCTGGAAGCGGACCGTCGCGTCCCAGATGGAGGACGCGAAGGGTTCGACGGCGACCGTCCGACTCGGGGCCATCGCTGTCTCGGGCGACGCCGCCGGCAGGGACGCGGAGTTTGCCGCCTCCGGCACGGTCATCACCTTCCGCGGCTTCCTCGCTGCATACGAGGAGGGCCGCGACGAGGTTCGTGAAGACACTGAGAACGGTACAGGCGGCACGAAGGGCGGGTCCGCGGCCGGCGACGGCGGGCGCCTGCCCCTGCTGGCCAAGGGCCAGTCGCTCGAGGCCCTCGAGATCTCCTCGAACGGGCACCAGACGTCACCGCCTCCGCGCTACACCGAAGCCTCGCTCGTCAAGACGCTCGAAGAGCGGGGGATCGGCCGCCCGTCGACGTACGCGGCGACCATCTCCACGATCATGGACCGCGGCTACGTCCGGGCACGGGGCACGGCGCTCGTGCCGAGCTGGATCGCGTTCTCCGTGGTGCGCCTCCTCGAGGAGTACTTCGGCAACTACGTCGACTACGACTTCACCGCAGCGATGGAGGAGGACCTCGACCGGATCGCTGCGGGACAGGCTGCGGGCTCCGACTGGCTGAGCCACTTCTACTTCGGCGACGGGACGACCCCCGGCCTCACAACGATCGTCAACGGCCTCGGCGAGATCGATGCCCGTGAGGTGAACTCGGTGGAGATCGCGCCGGGGATCGTGCTGCGCGTGGGCAAGTACGGCCCCTACCTCGAGAAGCCCCTTCCCGCAGACGCGCCGGAGGGCACCGCCCCCGAGCGCGCCAACGTGCCCGAGGACCTCGCTCCTGACGAGCTGACCGCCGAGAAGGCGCTCGAGCTCATGGAGAGCTCGGGGCCCGAGGAACAGGTCTTGGGCCAGGACCCGCACACGGGCCACACGATCGTGGCCAAGAACGGCCGCTACGGCGCCTACGTCACGGAGGTCATTCCCGAGCTGACGCCCGAGCAGATCGCGGCGCAGCCGGTTGAGTACTACAAGAACGGCAAGCCCAAGCCGCCGAAGAAGCCCGTCAAGGTCAAGCCCCGCACGGGATCGCTCTTCAAGTCGATGAGTCTGGACACGGTCACGCTCGAGCAGGCGCTCCAGCTGCTCACGCTTCCCCGCAGGCTCGGCGAGGACGCGGAGGGCAATGCGATCACGGCCCAGAACGGTCGCTTCGGCCCGTACTTGAAGAAGGGCACGGACTCCCGGTCCATCGGGAGTGAGGAGGAGATCTTCACGATCACCCTCGAACAGGCCCTCGAGATCTACTCGCAGCCCAAGACCCGTGGCGGGCGCACCGCAGCGGCGCCTCTCGCAGAATTCGGCGAGGACCCGACGTCGAACAAGCCGATCGTGGTCAAGGAGGGCCGCTTCGGCCCATACATCACGGACGGCGTCACCAACATCACCGTGCCGCGGGCCACCGCGATCGAGGAACTCACGCGCGAGCAGGCCATCGAGCTCCTGGCCGAGAAGCGGGCCAAGGGGCCCGTGAAGAAGCCTGTCCGGCGTACCGGCGGCCGCACGACGGCGGGCGCGAAGTGACGGCCGCCGACAGCGGGCGCGGCATGAGCTCCGACCACGTGTCAGCGAGCAGCAGCGGCGACCACGCGGCAGCCTCCGGCGAGGGTGTCCGGGCGGCCAACGGGGCGGTGCCCCTGCACCTCGACCCGGCACCCCTGACCGAGCTCGAGGAATCCCTCGCGGCGGCCAGCGAGTCGGGGACGGAGGACGACGGCCAGCAGTCGATCCTCGTGTTCCTCAACAGCCTTGTGTGCCTCCTGGTGCCCGAGCCGGTGCCGGGGGAGACCCACTACGTGGAGCCCCTCGTGCTGAACAACGGCGAGGGGAAGCCCGTGGTCGCGGCCTTCACCCACCGGCAGCGGATCCGGCCGGACTTCCTCGATCACGCTCCGACCATCGTCGAGACGCAGGGAGCCATGCTCCTGCAGAATCTCGGGACGGAGCTCGGCCTCGTCCTCAACCCTGGGAGCGCCTACGGATTCGAGCTGAGCACCGAGCACATTGCCGCCGTGCTGCGGGACTTCCGCCCGGCGGATTCCGGCGAGCTGGCGCCGGAGGAGACAGTGCCCGCCGAGCACCCGGACCTGCAGTCCGGGCAGGCCGGGGAATAATAGGCTCATGCGTCTAGGCGTCCTCGACATCGGTTCGAACACCGTGCACCTGCTGCTGGTGGACGCCCATCCCGGCGCGCAGCCCGTGGCCTACGCTTCGCACAAGCGCCCGCTTTCGCTCGTGAAGTTCCTCGAGCGGGACGGCAGCATCAGCGAGCGCGGCCAGACCGAGCTCATCGACTTCGTCAAGGAGGCCTGGGCGTTCGCGGGACGCCACAACGCCGAGGACCTCCTCGCGTTCTGCACGTCCGCGATCCGCGAGGCAGCGAACGGAGAGGCGGTCCTCGACCGCGTGCAGCGCGAGGCCAACGTGACCCTCCAGGAGCTCACGGGCCCAGAAGAGGCCACGATGACGTTCTTCGCAGTGCGCCGCTGGTACGGCTGGGGTGCGGGCACCATCCTCGATCTCGACATCGGCGGCGGATCCTTCGAGATGGCCATGGGGCACGACTCCCTCCCCGCCCTAGCGACGTCGGTGCCACTCGGTGCCCAGCGCCTCACCCGCGACTGGCTCCCGCAGGACCCGCCGACCGCCAAGAGCATCAAGGACCTGCGGAAGTACATCCGCGATACCCTCCGGCCCGCGGTCAAGGGCTTTGAGAAGCTCGGCAGGCCCAACCTCGTCACGGGGACGTCCAAGACATTCCGTTCGCTCGCCCGCATCGCCGGCGCCGCGCCGTCGGCCGCGGGACCTTACGTGCGGCGCGTCCTCTTGAGGACCGATCTGGGCCTGTGGGCCCAGCGGATGTCGGCGATGGCGGCCTCGGACCGCGTGCATCTTCCGGGTGTCTCGGAGGCACGCGCACGGCAGCTGCTCGCGGGCGCGCTCGCCGCCGAGGCCGCGATGGAGCTGTTCGACGTCGACGAGCTCGAGATCTGCCCGTGGGCCCTGCGCGAGGGGCTCATCCTCCGGCGGCTCGACCAGCTCGTCTTCGAGGGGCCCCTCGAGCCGCCGGCCCACATCGGGCCGATCCAGAGCGAGCGGCTCCGCGCCGAGCGCACACATCCCGCGAGGGCAAGGGTATGAACCGGATGCGGATGAACCGGATATGACCAGCGTCGACAGCTCCGAAATGGAGACAGCCATCGAAACCTCTGTGCCTTCGGGCTCCACCGACCCCAATGACCGGATCCCCGTCGCGCTCTCGAGCGCATCCGTCTACCCCCTGAGCGTCCACGACGCATTCGCCGTCGCCGCCGACCTCGGCTACGACGGGGTGGAGGTCATGGTGACGAACAACTCGACGAGCCAGAAGGCCGACGAGCTCATCCACCTGGCCCTGCGCTACGACCAGCCGATCGTCTCCATCCACGCCCCGACGCTCCTGCTGACCCAGCAGGTGTGGGGCTCTGCATGGAACAAGATCAGCCAGTCCTGCAAGATGGCGGTCGAGGTGGGCTGTGACACGGTGGTGGTGCATCCGCCGTTCCGTTGGCAGGGCAACTATGCGGAGACGTTCGCCCATGGGGTGCGGGATCTCTCCAACGCGTTCGGCGTCCGGATCGCCGTCGAGAACATGTACCCGTGGCGCGTCCGCGGGCGCGAGACGCTCGCCTACCTCCCGCACTGGGATCCCGTGGGACAGGGTTACACGGACGTGACGTGGGACTTCTCCCACGCAGCCACCGCCCGCGAGGACAGCCTCGCGGCCATCAAGGCGCTCGGGAGCACTCTCAGGCACGTTCACCTCACCGACGGCTCCGGCCGCACCTTCCGGGACGAGCACCTGCTCCCCGGGCAGGGGACCCAGCGCGTCGCCGATTGCCTCGCGCATCTGGCGCAGAGCGAGTTCGACGGCGTCATCGTCGCGGAGATCAGCACCCGCAAGGCCAAGGTTGCCGGAGAGCGGGAGCGGATGCTGGCCGAGACGCTCGCGTTCGCGCGGACCCATCTGGGCCAGCGTGCGCGGCTCGATGCCGGAGGCGGCATCTAGGTTCGCCATCTGGGTAGAGGCGGGCGGGTACAGGCGGGAGCCCCTCGCGCGGACCCGGGGCGTCGCGCTTGCGCGCCCTCATGCCAGGAGCGGATCCCTGTGCCCCGAGCGGATCCGCGTGCCCCGAGTGGATTCTGCGGCTGGTGCCACCCCGCTGCGCCCTGGAAACCTGACGTTAAATGAGTTCGGCACTGGCAGTTCGGGGAAGGTTAGGGGACCATGCATCCGAACTGCCAGTGCCTGGCGGTCAGTCTTGGGGGGAGACTGACCGCCCCATCACTCGCACCCTGTGAGGTAGTCCCTACTGTAGGGACTGACTTTGGGAGAACCCCGGGTCCAGCATGGGAAAAGGCTGGGAATGCCGAACTGTCGGCATCGACTGGCAGGATGGGGTCATGAGCAACCTGATCGCATTCCTCGGTACGGGCTCCATGAACGGGGCCATCATGGGCGGCCTGCTCGCAGCGGGGTACCCCAAGACGGACATCATCGCGACCGTCCGCCGCAGGGAGAGCGCCTCCGAGCTCGCCGAGCGCTATGGGGTGACCGTGATCGCGTCGGAAGAGGAGAGCGATTCCAACGCCCAGGCGGCCCGTGGCGCATCGGTCGTGATCATCGGCGTGAAGCCCGTGGGGGTAGCGGCCGTAGCACGCGAGATCGCGCCCGTCCTCGCGCCCGGCGCCGTTGTGGTGAGCGTCGCGGCTGCCGTGTCGGTGGAGCAGCTCGAACGTGACCTCCCCGACGGCCAGCCGGTGATCCGCACCATGCCGAACACGCCCGCGCGGCTCGGCAAGGGCGTGGTGGCCCTGTCCGCGGGGACGCACGCCACGCGGGAGCACGTCGAGAAGGTCGTGAAGCTCTTCTCAGGGCTCGGCCTCGTGGTCGAGGTTCCCGAGGCCCAGATCGCCGCAGCGAGTGCCATCAGCGGCTCCGGGCCCGCGTACGCGTTCTACCTGGCCGAGGCGATGGCCAAGGCCGGCGAGGCACTCGGGCTCGACGCCGGGCTCGCCCTGCGTCTGGCCCGCGAGACCGTGGTTGGCGCCGGGTACATGCTCGACGAGCCGGGCGCCGACCCGGCCGCGCTCCGCAGGGCTGTCACAAGCCCAAGGGGGACCACCGAGCAGGCCATTCGCGTTTTCGACGAGCGGGGGCTCCCGGGAATCATCGCCGACGGCGCGCGTGCGGCGCTCGCCCGGTCCGAGGAGATCACCCGTGAGCTCGACGCCGCCCGAGAGCAGGCCTGATCGCGCGGCTCACAGTTGGGCGCCTCGCGCCTGACGCGACTGGCGCGCGACGGCGAGCGGTCGCCGTCGCGCGTATCCCGCCGCCCGCTCGGGGTGCGTTGGGGCCGCGGCCGAGAGGAGGCTTGCGTCAGAGGAGGTCGTGCTCGACCGCGAAGAGCGTCGCAGCAGCGCGGGAAGAGACACCGACTTTGGCGTAGATGTGCCGCACGTGGTGGTCGGCGGTGCTCGGAGAGATGATCAGGGCTGAGGCGATCTCCTTCTTGGTGGCACCGTGGCAGAGGTGCCGCAGCACCTCGACTTCGCGATCCGTGAGCCCTGCAGGTGCGGCAGTGCGAGCACGCCGCCCATGCAGGCCTGCAGCCGCGAGGACCGCGTCCACCGCATCGGGGTCGAGCTTGCCAGGGGCCTCCCGCGCAAGGGCGTCCGCGGCCTGCGCTACGGTGCGCGTGTGCCCTGCCGCGGGCACGAGCAGCTCCCGGAACGCATCGGCTGCGGCGAGGACCCGCGCGGCCCAGGGAAGCTCCGAGGCGCTCGCGCCCCGGTAGTAGCCTGAGCCGTCGAGCCGCTCGTGGTGCATTCCCGCGAGCCGGGCCAGCGGGGCTGTTGCGGGTGTGCGGGCCAGGATGCGCTCGCTGTAGTACGGGTGGAGGCGCAGCCGCTCATCGTTGGCGGGGGACGTGCGTCCCCCTGAGGGCACCGCGACGCGCCCGATGTCCTGGACAAGCGCCGTCTGGCGCACGGTCTCGGCGCTGTCGGGGACGGCGAACGCCGCGAGGGCGGCCACGTCCCGCGAGAACCCGGCGCGCGCCGGTTCCTTCAGATCGGAGAAGTCCCCGAACACTGCGAGGACCTCCTCGAGCCGCTCTGCGGGGACTTCCGCGCGCGGGCTGGGTTCGCGGCGCAGCGCCTCGTCCCACGGCATCTCGGCCCGCGCGGCATCCAGGAGCCCGTCGAGGTTCCGCACTGCCAGAGCGGCGAGCGCAGGGTCGAGTGAGTGGCCCGCGCGGCCCCGCAGAGCAGTGCGGACGGCGTCGGGCCCCTGCAGCCGGGCGATCACCTCGACGTTGCGGGCGAGAATGACGATTCGAGCCGCGGGCGGGATGGCCTCACCCGAGAGCCCGTTCGGGAAGCCGTGCCCGTCCCACATCTCGAACGCCGCCCCGAGCGCGGCCCGCGTGCCGTCCGGGAGCCCGAGCCGGACCGCGAGCATCTCCGCGGCCTCGCAGTGTGCCCGCACGCCCTCGCGCAGCCGGGCCGCTCCGTGCGCGAGGAATCCCGCCGCGGCTGCGACGCGCGCGGGCGCCCCTCGGCCGGCCGCGAGGGAGGGCAGCACAGCTCCGAGGAACTCCCGCGGCGGGGCGCCGAGGACTGGCGCGATGGCCGCGCGGAGCGCAATGTCGTCTCCCCCGGCGAGGTCCGCGGTCTCGTGGGCATCCGCCGTGCAGCCAAGGAAGCGCAGGAGCGCGGTGTAGTAGACCTCAGGCAGCGTGTCCCGCTCCACGCCCGCCGCCTCCGCGAGCTCGAGGGCCGTGAGGCACGTCCGCAGGCACTGCTCGAGCGGTTGGCCCATGCCGAGGTCTGTAGCGAGGGAGATGGCCGCGATGAACTCCGCGAGCCGAAGCGGGCGCGTCATGGGTTGATCATGGACCCCAGATTGCGGCTCGACCAGAGGCAAGCCTCGTGTCCGGCCCGTGTCCGGCTGGCCTCCGGCCACGCGGGGGTGCCTGCCGCATGGACGAGATAGCGCGATCACGCGATGTCGCTCCACTCCCCGGTGCGGGATTCTTGGGTCATGAACACGTCCCCCGCCCACCGCGCGATTCTCCTCCCGGGCAGCGTCCTGCCTGCCACGCCCGCCTACGGGGCGCTCATCTCGTCTCTGCACGACAGGCTGGGCGAATCCGTCCACGCGGTATCCAAGGATCTCGAGGTGTATGCCAGCCCCACGCCGCCACCTGACTATTCCCTCGACACGGAAGCGGCCGGCGTCGCGCGCATGGCGGACGCGCTCGGGTGGGAGACGTTCCACCTCGTGGGGTATTCGGGCGGTGGAGCCTCTGTCCTCGCGTTCGCGGCAAAGCACCCCGAGCGGCTCGAATCGCTGGCGCTCCTCGAGCCCGCGTGGGCCGGGAACTGGGGCTGGAGTCCGGCGCACCGGGCCCTGTGGGAGCAGTACCAGGAGCTCGAGGGCCTTGAGCCCGACGAGTTCATGGCCCGGTTCGTCCGGCTCGGCGTCCGCCCTGGCGTGACCGCCGGCCTGCCCGTTCCGGGCGGGGAGCAGCCTCCGTGGATGGCGCTGCGACCGGCAGGCATCCGCGCGTTCCTGACGACCTTCGCGACCTACGACCTCGATCGGGATGTACTCACGCGCTTCGACAAGCCCGTCTACTTCGCCCTCGGCGCCCTGTCCAACCCGGACGACTACGGTGAGATCGCGGACCGACTCTCCGGGGTGTTCCCCCGGTTCCGCCTGGAAGTGTTCCCCGGTCGGCACCACTTCGACCCGCCGCACCGCACCGAGCCGGACCACGTCGCGGCCTCACTCGCCAGACTCTGGGCAGGCTGTCCGCGCGCCTCCGGGATGACCGAACCAACACTGACAGGAGAAGAACCATGACCGAGACCCAGTGCAAGACGGTGCCCTCGGCGGACGGGACCCCGATCGCGGTGTGGATCACAGGATCCGGACCGACCCTCCTCGCGATCCACGGGGCGGCGTGCGACCACACAGCGTGGGACCGGATGATTCCGCTGCTTGCGCCTCACATGACGGTCGCAGCCCTCGACCGGCGCGGACGCCCCGCGAGCGGGGACGCCGAGGCGTACGACACCAAGCGCGAGGTGGAGGACGCCGTCGCGGTCGCCGCCGCGCTCCCGGGCCCAGTACATGTGTACGGCCATTCGTTTGGAGGACTCGTCGCCGTCCATGCTGCGCCCCGAATCCCGAACCTTGGCAGTCTCACACTCTATGAGGGCAGCACCGCTCCCTCTGGAGTGGAGATCATCCCCCGTGCGTTCATCGACGAGCTCGACCGGCTAGTCACCTCGGGCCTGCCGGAAGAGGCACTCGACCTCTTCCTGCCCGCGGCAGCCCGGATGGAACCTGCGCAGATTGAAGCCCTCAAGTCGCAGTCCATCTGGCACGCGATGCTCCGTTCGGCGTACACGATCCCGCGTGAACTGCGCGCGGTCAACGAGCACGCTGCCGACCCGTTGGAGACCGATAGAGTTGCCGCGCCGGTACTGATCGTGGTCGGCGAAGCCACCGAACCGCAGCGCCGCTCATGGTATGAGTCCGTTGCCGCGAGGTTCGCGGACGCTCGCATCGCAGTCTTGGCGGGCCAAGGCCACGCGGCAAACATGACCGCCCCCGACCTCCTGGCCAGCGCCCTCCTCGAATTCCTCGACCGCGCAGCGGTGCAGTCCGCGTCGTGAGAGGGCGAGAGGCGCACGACGGCGAGCCCTCGCCGTCGTGCGCCCCTAACCTCCGCTGCAGGCGCCCCAGAGCAGGGCGCCTCAGATGGTGCGCGGTGCCTTGGCGAGGTTGGCCTCGAGCTCGGCTGCGGTCTGACGTCCAGCGGCGTACGCGGGGCGGTCCCGTTCCACGCGCCAGCTGCCCGCAAGCGGCCCGACGTTGACGGTGTCGAAGCCGAACTCGTCGTAGAGCCTCGTCACGAGCTCCGCGGCCTCGGGCGAATCGCTCGCGGTAGCGAGGGCACGGCGGTCGGGGGTGCCAGCGGGCGTGCCATCGGTCGTGATGTCTGTGTAGCGGATGTGGTTGAAGCCCTTGGCGACCTTGGACGTCGGAAGGTGCTCCTGGAGGAGCCCCGAGACCGTGGCCTGCCCCTCGTCGAGGACGGCAATGTGGCCGTCGCGCTCCCAGTAGTAGTTGTTCGTGTCGATGACGACCTTGCCGGCGAGCGGCTGGACCGGCACCTGCTCGAGGTTCTTGAACGGCACGGTGACGACCGCGAAGTCGCCCGCCTCGGCGGCCTCCGCTGCAACCGCAGCCTTCGCACGCGGACCGAGCTCGGCGACGAGATCAGCGAGCGTCTCCGGTCCTCGGGAGTTGCTGATCACGACGTCGTAGCCGAGCCCCACCGCCTTGCGCGCAATCTGGCTGCCGATGTGTCCTGCTCCGATGATTCCGATCGTTGTCATGTCTGCGCCAACCCATCGCCCGGGGTGGCGTATTCCCGCCGGGGGGCCACCCGCCGTGGGGTGCGACATACCGTAGTCCCATGCGCGCAGATCCGCACCCCGTCACGGGCCAGCCGTTCGCCTCGCCTGTTCCGCCCGGGACCGGGTGGCCCGACGACCCCGCAACGGCCCAGACTCCGGTCGCGCGCACCGCGCACGACGTCGCGCGGCTCGCCTCCTCGGCGGGCTCGGTCCAGGACGTGGACGCGATGAGTTCGGTGTGCCGCGCGTGCCCGCGCCTCGTCGAATGGCGGGAATCGGTCGCAATCGGCGGCCGCAGGGCAGCATTCGCGGACCAGCCCTACTGGGGCCGGCCCGGGCCGTCATTCGGAGACCCGAGGGCGTCGAAGCTCATCGTGGGCCTCGCGCCCGCGGCCAACGGCACGAACCGGACGGGGCGCATGTTCACCGGCGACCGCTCCGGCGACTGGCTCTACGCCGCCCTGCACCGCACCGGCTACGCCAATCAGGCCACGTCGGTCGCCGCGGGAGACGGCATGGCACTCACCGGGATCCGCATGGTCGCCTCCGTGCGCTGCGCGCCGCCCGCGAATCGGCCGACGCCGGCCGAACTCGCCACGTGCGGGCACTGGCTCGACCGTGATCTTGCCCTCAGCGCCGCCTCGCCCCAAGGGCTCTCAGCCATCCTTGCCCTCGGCGCGGTCGGCTGGAACGCGGTCCTCGGGGCCGCCCGACGGCTTGGCTGGGGTGCGCCGCGGCCCAAGCCGGCCTTCGGGCACGGCGCAGAGGTGCTCCTGCGCCTCCCGGGCGGCGCAGAGGTTCGGCTGCGGGGCTGCTACCACGTCAGCCCGCACAACACCTCCACCGGTAGGCTCACCGAGGAGATGCTCGACGCCGCGCTGCGCCGCCTTTGAGCGCTCGCCGCCACGCGCCGTCGTGCGCGCCCCGGGCGTGACGCGTGGCCGCGCCGCGCTTCTTCTGGCCGTGCCGTGCCGTGCGTCTTCTGGCCGCACCGCGTCGCGCGAATTTTGGCTCCGCCTCGCCGTGCAGCGCGTCCTACGGCCGCGCTGCGAACCGCTCGAGCAGGTCGACGTGTCCCGAGACGATGAGCATGTCCCTGCCCGTGACCTTCGTGTTGGGCTGGGCATACGTGAAGTCCTCGCCCGGGCTCTTGACGCCCACGATGGTCACGCCGTACTTCGACCGCACACCGGACTCGGCCAGAGTGAAGCCCTGGGTCTCCTTGGGCGGGTACATCTTGACGATCGCGAAGTCGTCGTCGAACTCGATGAAGTCCAGCATGCGCCCGCTCACGAGGTGCGCGGCGCGGACGCCGGCGTCCGCCTCGGGGTAGATCACGTGGTTCGCGCCGATGCGGGCGAGGATCTTGCCGTGCGAGGGGGTGATCGCCTTGACCCACATCTGCTCGATCCCGAGGTCCACGAGGTTCGCGGTGATGAGCACCGACGATTCGATCGAGGTCCCCACGCCGACCACTGCGGACTGGAACTCCTGGGCGCCGAGCTGGCGCAGCGCGTCGATGTTCGTCGCATCCGCCTGTACCACATGCGTGAGGGTCCCGGACCATTTCTGGACGAGGTTGACGTCCCGCTCGATCGCGAGGACCTCGCGGCCCTGCTTCACGAGCTGCTCGGCGGTGGCGGCGCCGAAGCGGCCGAGCCCGATCACGAGGACGGGCGCCGAGGGGTTGGGGCGCCGGCTGGCGGCCGCCGTGCTGGTGGTGGGATTAGCCAATGATCGGCCTCTCTTCCGGGTAGTGGTACAGCTGGATGCGCTGGCGGACGGACAGTCCGGACGCGAGCGTGATCGTCCCGACGCGGCCGGCGAACATGAGCACCGTCAGGACGTACATGCCGGCCGGCGGGGACTCGGCGCTGAGGCCCGTGCTCAGTCCCACGGTCGCGAAGGCCGAGAGGACCTCGAACAGGACTCGGTCGAGCGACTGCCCCGTGATCGCCGCCATGAGGAAGCAGCCCACGAGCACGAGCGTCGCCCCGGCGACGATCACCGAGATCGCCACCCGCAGTGCACTGTGGGGGATCGTGCGCCCGTACGCCTTGACGTCTGGGTCGCCGCGCCCCTCGGCGAGGATCGCGAGGAACAGCACCGCGAGGGTAGTGACCTTGATGCCGCCCGCGGTCGAGGCCGATCCGCCTCCCACGAACATGAGTGCGTCCGTGAGGATCCGTGTGGTGCCCTCCAGGCTGTTCTGGTCAACGAGGTTGAACCCGCAGGAGCGGGTCATGATGGACGCGAACACGGAGTGGATGACCTTGTTGCCCACGTTCATCGCGCCGATCGTGCGCGGGTTGTCCCACTCCATCCAGCCCCACAGCGCGCTGCCGAGGGCCACGAGGATTGCGGAGACCTGGATCGTGAGCTTGACGTGCAGGCTCCACCTCTTCCACCGGAATCCGCCCTGCCGCAGGCCGAGGATCACGGGGAATCCGAGCGAGCCCACGAAGGCCCCGAGCGCGATCGGCACGAGAATCCAGAGATCCTGCTGGTAGGGGACGATCCCGTCTGAGTGGGGAGTGAAGCCCGCGTTGTTGAAGGATGAGATCGAGTAGAAGATCCCGTGCCACAGGGACTGCCACCAGTCCTCGCCGAGCGTCACGAATCGCGCCGTGAGGACGACGGCGAGCGAGCCCTCGATCAGGACCGACGTCATGATGACGACGCGCAGGAGCTCCCCGACCTCGCCCAGACGGCTCGTGTTGAGTCCCTCCTGGGCGATGAGCCTGCTGCGCAGGCCGAGCCGCCTGCTCACCATGAGCGTGAGCAGCGACGCGATGGTTAGCGTTCCGAGGCCGCCCACGAAGATGCCGAGCAGGATGACGAGCTGCCCGAAGAACGTCCAGTGCGCCGCCGTCGAGACGACCGTCAGGCCCGTCACACAGACCGCGGATGCGGCGGTGAACAGGGCCTCGTGGAGCGGCGTGACCCTGCCGTCAGTGGACGAGATCGGGAGCGCGAGGAGCAGGGTGAACAGGATGATGGCGACCGAGAAGGTCAGCACCGCGAGCCGTGCCGGGGACGAGGCGGCGAACCGGTCGACGACGTCGCGGAGTCCGGTGAGCGGACCGAGGCCCTCGCGCTGGGGCGCGGGCTGCCACGTCGGCTTGGTCTGGGCCATGGAAAGCGTGTCCTGTGGGTGTACTGGTCGCCCAGAGGACCCGGGCGGCGGCTTCGTGTCACAGTAAACCACCTGCGGCGCCTTGTGGCCTGCACCGCAGTGGAGGTCCGGTAGCCTAGCCCCATGTCCGAGGGCGCAGCGCAGCAGCGGGCCACCGGCCCTGTGCACAGCATCGCCGGCGGCTCCCCAAGCGCAATCCGGCGCATCGAGTACCCCACGGCCGTGGCCTGGAGCGAGTCGGTCCTGAGCTACAACTTCGGTGACCAGCACCCCATGAGCCCCGCGCGGCTCGACCTCACGGCCCGCCTGTGCGAGGCGCTCGGCCTCTTCTCGCTGCCGACCGTGACGCTTGTTGAGCCCCACGTGGCCACCGACGACGAGCTCGCGACGGTGCACACGCGCGAGTACATCGCCGCGGTCCACCGGGTGAGCGAGAACCCCGATCGGCCCGAACCGACCCAGGGCCTGGGCACCGAGGACGATCCGGCATTCGCCGGGATGCACGAAGCGAGCGCACGCCTCGTGGGCGGTTCTCTCGTGGCCGCGGAGGCGATCCTCGACGGGTCCGCCGTCCACGCCGTGAACTTTGCCGGCGGCATGCACCACGCGGCCGCCGACCGCGGCTCCGGCTTCTGCATCTACAACGACGCTGCCGCAGCCATCCAGCGGCTGCTGGACCGCGGCGTCGGCCGCGTCGTGTACATCGACACGGACGCGCACCACGGCGACGGCACCGAGCGGATCTTCTGGGACGAGCCCCGCGTTATGACCATCTCCCTCCACGAGAGCGGCCTCACCCTCTTCCCCGGGACGGGCTTCCCCACCGAGACGGGCGGGGCCGACGCGGAGGGCACGGCCGTCAACGTGGCCCTCCCCGCCGGCACGCGGGACGCGGGCTGGCTGCGGGCCTTCCACGCCGTGGTCCCGCAGCTGGTCGAGGCGTTCCGGCCCGAGGTGATCGTGAGCCAGCACGGCTGCGACGCCCACCACCTGGATCCCCTCACCAACCTCCAGGTCACGGTTGATGCACAGCGCGAGGTGGCGCTGAGCGTATCGGCGCTGGCCCGGCGCTTCTGCGAGGGGCGCTGGATTGCCACCGGCGGCGGCGGGTACGAGGTCGTGCAGGTCGTGCCACGGGCCTGGGCGCATCTCGTGGGCATCGCCGCCGGGCATCCCGTGAACCTGCAGACGCCCACTCCCCAGTCCTGGCGCGACTATGTGCGCGACGAGTACGGCAAGGATGCCCCCGCGCTCATGGGCGAGGGCGCGGACCTGTGGTGGCGGTCGTGGGAGATCGGCTTCAACCCGAACGATCCCGTGGACCGGGCCGTCATGGCCACGCGCAGGGAGGTCTTCCCCCTCCATGGGCTCGACCCGTGGTTCGACTGAGGTGGGTAGGCTGGGGGCATGGTGACAGACATCTTCGCCGTCATCGCTGACCGCACACGTCGGGACATCCTCGACACCCTGCGGACGGGGGACAAGGCGGTCGGCGAACTCGTGGAGGCCCTCTCCGCGAGCCAGCCCACGGTGTCCAAGCACCTCAAGGTCCTGCGCGACGCGGGTCTCGTCACCACGCGCGCCCAGGGCCAGAAGCGCTTCTACGCCCTCCGCGTCGAGCCCCTCGGCGAGGTCGGCGGCTGGATCGCCGCGCTGCGCACGACGCCGGGGTCCCCGGCCGCCGCGGCTGTCCCGCCGGGCGCTGTGGCCGAGTCTGAGGAGACCACCGTATCCGGGGAGGAGGCCGCCCTGGTGCCGGCCGCCGTCGTGCACCGCCCGGGCGAGTCCCAAATCCACGAGTCCCACACCCACGAGCCCCACACCCACGAAGGCGGCACCGAAGCGAGCCGTCCCGCGCAGATCCAGCGGTCCGTGGAGCGCACGGTCGAGCGGGCCGCCGCTCGAGCGACGGAGCTCATGGCCAACCTGCCGAAGTTCGGCCGCCGGAAGTAGCCCGGGTCCGCGCCGTCAGGCGCGCGCCTCGTCCCACCAACTGAGGGCGCGCGTCGCGTAGAACGTGAGCCACTTCGACGGCTCGCCGGGCAGTACGTCGACGTCGAACCACACGCGGCCCGGGTAGCGGTGCTCCTGGAGCCAGGTCCCGTCGTCCCGCCGCTTCGAGCGGATCACCTCGATCGCCTCACCGAGGCGCGGGTCCGGGCTGGCGCCGTCGTGGATCGAGGCCTCGCGGAAGTAGTCCACGGCGCGGAGCACAGTGTGCTGCCACCGGAACGGGTACGCGAAGACCGTGGCGCCCTGCGGGACGAACTCGCCGGTGCTCCTTCGGTGCATCAGGCGGCGGTCGAGAAGGTACTCCTCGCCTGCCTTGCGGGCGGTCCGGAGTTGATCGCCGGGTTCCTCGGGCCCTTCGGGCCGGTCGGCGGCCTTCTCGTAGGAGAGGATCCCGCGCAGCGTGTTGATCGTGGAGTGGAACGATGAGCGGACGGAGCCGTTGACCCATTCGCAGTTCCAGCCGCCCTCAGCCGTCTGGTGGTCGACGAACCACTGGGCAAGCCTGGTGACATCGGCGCCGAGCCAGGCGCCATTGGCGAGCGTGGCGGCGTTGATGCACGCATCGACCTCGCCGCCCCAGTAGGGGAGCGTGGGGTCGTACTCCCAGTGGCTGTTGGCGGCGAGCTTCCTGACCGTTCCCTCGAGGGCGGATGCCTCGAGGCCCCATTCCCGAAGGGTGCTCAGGCTCCATGTGGTGGCCGTCCACGGTTGGCCGGCGCCCTCGGCGGCGTCGGGACCGTGGAAGTCGAAGTCCGCGGGGAAGTATGCGCCCCCGGCCCACTGCCCGTCGGGATCCTGACACGCGAGGAGCCCCGCGCCGAACCCCTCGGTCGCGACCCGGGCTCGCGAGGCCTCCCACGCGTCCGACGGCGCGTGGGCCAGATCGCGCTCGACCTGCCAGCGGAGCGCTGGGTCGGAGTCCAAAAGCCACCCGGTCACCGTGTCCGGCATGGTCCTACCCTAGCCCTGCGCCCCGGAACTGCGGCAGGGCAGGGACTTTGTCCTCTGTTGTTGTCTGTGGTTTTCGCTGCATCCTAGGGAGGACGCGCCTCTTGTGACGAATGAGGCCAGCACCTCGGCACCACAGTGTGGCAGACCTTTTCCGGCTCCACAGCTTTCTTGGTATCCGCAGCAGCCCACAGGCCGCGACGATGGCGTCACGGCGATGGGCACCTTCGAGACAAGGTTGACCGCTCATGCACACCAGCACCACCGACCGCACCACCTCGACCGCACTTGGACGGGTCGGTGGACGCCGTCCGCTCGCCCCTCACCCCGCAGAACACACACCCGCGACTCCCAGAACCTCGGCTCCGTATGTCGATGAGCGGGCCAGCATCGAGAGCCTGGTCCGGATCGGCGTCAGCGAGCAGGAGGCCCGAGCCCATCTGGCGCGTCTTGCAGCAGGGGACGTCTGGGGCGGCTGATTCGTCAGGCGATCGCTGTCGAGAGCCTGTGTGCCTCGGCCATCAGCAGCTCGCCTAGCTCCTCGCGGCGCCCGGGCCGGAATCGCGGCTCGATGCCCGTGAGCGAGAGAGCCCATGCTGGCCGGCCCGCGGGGTCGAAGACCGCCGCGCCGAGCCCGTAGGAGCCCTCCACGATGAGGCCCGGGTTGACTGAGTACCCGAGTTCGCGCGTCTCGGCGACCTTGTCGCGGAGCGGCCCGGACGCGTGGGCGGGGCCGTACTCGGCGGAGCGCTCGCCGTCGTCGGCGATGATGGCCTCAGACTCCTCCTCCGGCAGGAAGGCGAGGATTGCGATGCCCGCCGAGGCCACGCCCAGCGGGAACCGTTTGCCCTCGTAGAGCACGAACGAGCGTACAGGGAAGCTCCCCTCTTCGCGCGCGAGGCACACGGTCTCGTTGCCGCGCCGGATCGAGAGGAACGCCGACTCGCCCGTCGCCTCGGCGAGGCGACGAAGGGCCGGCCGCGCCACGTGCTCGACGGCGAACCGGCCTCCCGCAACCGTGCCCATGACGTACAGCTCGGGGCCGAGGTGCCATCGGCCGGTCGGCTCGTCGAGGTCGAGGAGGCCCTCGGCTGCGAGGGCTTTGAGGAGCCGGTGGACCGTGGGTCGGGTCAGGGCCGAGGCGCGCACGATCCCCGGGAGGGATAGCCCCGTCCCGCCCGCCTTCGCGACGATCCGCAGCAGGAGTGCAACCCGCCCCACGACCTGCGTACCCTGGACGTCTGCCATCGGCCTCCTCACAACAAACACGCCACAATGTGGACATTCTAGGTCGCACCGACCATCACGTGAACAGTCGGAGTCCTTCTCCCTTGTGACCCAAGGAACAGCGGCCCTAGGCTCCTCACCAGAACAGTCCACAACGTGGCTGAATCAGGGACGCCACCGAACTCGAGGAGGAGCCCATGCTCACGATGTACACAGATGCCGCCGAGGCGCTGGCCGGCACGCTCACGGACGGGATGACGCTGGCGGTGGGAGGGTTCGGCCTGAGCGGAATCCCGGCCGACCTCATCGACGCCGTGCGGGACTCCGGGGTCACGGGCCTCACCGTCGCCTCCAACAACATGGGTATCGACGGCGAGGGCCTCGGCGTCCTCATCGAGGCCGGCCAGGTAGCGAAGGTCATTGCGAGCTACGTGGGCGAGAACAGGCTGTTCGCGGAGCAGTACCTCGCCGGGAGGCTCGAGGTCGAGTTCACGCCCCAGGGCACGCTCGCTGAGCGGCTCCGGGCCGGAGGTGCCGGGATCCCCGCGTTCTACACCAAGACAGGCGTGGGTACGCTCGTCGCCGAGGGGAAGCCGCACGAAATGTTCGACGGCGAGCTCTACGTCCGGGAGCGCGGGATCGTGGCCGACGTCGCACTCGTCCATGCCCACACGGCGGACACGGCGGGCAACCTCGTCTACCGCTACACCGCCCGGAACTTCAACCCGATCGTGGCGACCGCCGGGCGGATCACGGTCGCCGAGGCCGAGCACGTCGTGCCAGCGGGCGAGCTCGATCCCAACCACATCGTCACACCCGGCGTCTATGTCCAGCGGCTCGTGCAGGCCACAGACCGCGTGAAGCACATCGAGCAGACCACGACGCGCCCGCGCCCTCAGGCCGAGCAGCGGCAGGACCAGCACCGGCAGACCCAGCAGCGGCAGACCCAGCCCTCCGCCGTCGCCGGCTGACCCCCAGAACCTGACTCCCAGAATTTGACTTCCATAAGGAGACCTTCCATGGCTTGGACCCGCGATGAGATGGCGGCGATCGCCGCCACCGAGCTGAGCGACGGCGACTACGTGAACCTCGGGATCGGCATCCCGACCCTCGTTGCCAACAACCTTCCCGACGGCGTGACCGTGCACCTGCAGAGCGAGAACGGGCTGCTCGGCATGGGCCCGTTCCCCTACGAGGGCGACGAGGACGCCGACCTCATCAACGCCGGCAAGCAGACCGTGACGGTCCTGCCCGGCGGCTCGATCTTCGACTCCGCCACGAGCTTCGGCATGATCCGCGGCGGCCACGTCAAGGTGGCGATCCTCGGGGCCATGCAGGTGTCCGGCAGCGGTGACCTCGCCAACTGGCAGATTCCCGGCAAGATGGTCAAGGGCATGGGCGGGGCCATGGACCTCGTGGCGGGGACGCCGCGCGTCGTCGTGCTCACCGAGCATGTCGCCAAGGACGGCACCCCCAAGATCGTCGCAGAGTGCACCCTGCCGCTCACCGGAGTTGGGGTCGTGGACCGGATCATCACCGACCTGGCGGTGTTCGACGTGCTCGGGCAAGGCGATGCGCACGACGGCGCGCGGGGGCTCACGCTCGTAAAGCTCGCCCCCGGCGTCGGGCTCGAGGAGCTGCGGGACAAGACGGGCGCGGAATTCGACGTAGCCCCCGAGGCTGCGCAGGCGGATGCCCTGGCGGAGGTGACGCGCTGATGTCGCTCAAGGACCAGTTCGGGACCGACGTCCTGCTCACGGGGTGGGGCCACACCCGGTTCGGGAAGCTCGAGGGGGAGACGCTCGAGTCGCTCATCGTGACCGCCGCGCGCGAGGCCATCGAGAACTCGGGCCTCGAGCCGGGCCAGATCGACGAGATTTACCTCGGCAACTACAACGCCGGCATGGTGCCGCTCGCGTTCGCGTCCTCGCTCGCGCTGCAGGTCTCCGACAACCTCGCCAATGTGCCCGCGACGCGCGTCGAGAACGCGTGCGCTTCCGGCTCGGGCGCGTTCCAGCAGGGCGTCAAGGCGCTCCTGGCCGGGACGGCGCGGAACGTGCTCGTGATCGGCGCCGAGAAAATGACCGCCGCCGGGCCCGACACCGTGGGCGCGGCACTCCTGGGTGCGGGGTACGAGTCGGCCGGGAAGCCCTCGACCACGGGCTTCACCGGGCTCTTCGCCGAGGTGGCCCGGGCCTATGAGGACCGCTACGGCAGGGTCTCCGACGTGCTCGGATCGATCGCCGCCAAGAACCACCGCAACGGCATGGCCAACCCGTACGCGCACATGCACCGCGACTTCGGCGAGGAGTTCTGCCGCACCGTCTCGGAGAAGAACCCCATCGTGGACGCGCCGCTGCGGCGCACCGACTGCTCGCCGGTGTCCGACGGCGCCGCCGCCCTCGTGCTCTCGGCCGACCACGCGCCGTCGGGCGCGGCCGCGGATCCCGTGCGCCTCGCAGGGTTCGGGCACGCGAACGACTTCCTGCCCGCCGCGAAGCGCGACCCGCTCGAGTTCGCCGGCAGCCGGGCCGCGTGGGCCCGGGCCCTGTCCATGGCCGGCGCGGACCTCGTGGACCTCGACCTCGCCGAGGTCCACGACTGCTTCACGATCGCCGAGCTCCTCATGTACGAGGTGATGGGGCTCGCGGAGCGGGGCAAGGGGAGCGTGGCGATCGAGGACGGGTCCGTGTACCGGGGCGGTCGGCTGCCGGTCAACCTGTCCGGCGGGCTCAAGGCCAAGGGCCATCCTGTGGGAGCCACGGGCGTGTCGCAGCACGTGGTCGCGGCCATGCAGCTCACCGGGAGCGCCGGGGAGATGCAGCTCCCCGGCGCGCGCCGGGCGGCCGTGCACAACATGGGCGGCCTCGCGATCGCGAACTACGTGAGCGTGCTCGAGGCCGTCTGAGTCCCCGTCCCTGAACCGGGAGAGCTCGTCTCTGCAGGGGAGAAGGCCGGGGGAGAACAGAGGTCCGGTGGGGACGGCGGGCCGGTGGAGGCTAGAGGGTCGTGATGGCGAACCGCTCGATCTTCCGGTACAGCGAGGACCTCGACATGCCAAGGTATTCGGCGGCCTTGACCCGGTTCCCCTCGGTGGTCTGGAGCGCGGACACGATCGTGTCGCGTTCGGACTGCTCCACGGTGGTGAGTTGGCGCCGGGGATGGCTGTAGCAGTAGGCGGGGAGGTCCTCCCGCGTGATCGTGCCGGCTGGCCGTCGGCCGACGGCGTGGGCGAGGGCCTCCCTCAGCTGGTCGAGGTTGCGCGGCCACGGGTAGCGCCTGATGACCGCCATAGCCGCCGCATCCACCCGGAGTTCGCGGTCGGGGGCCAGGGCCTGGAGGATTTCGGACACGAGCTCGGGGATGTCCTCCGCACGGAAGCGGATCGGCGGCACCGTCACCGAGGCCTTGAAGTGCGCGAGTGCCTGCCGGAACGGGAGCCCGCTGTCTACCGCGGCGTCCGAGAGCGTGGCGGCGATCTGTACGTTCCTGCCCGACGCCCGCAGACGCGTCAGGAGCTCGTCGAGACGCTGGGCGCCCTCGGTGCTCAGCTCGTCGATGTTGCGGAAGACGCAGAGCGTCTCCTCGGCGGCGAGGAGGACGTCGAGGTCGGCGTCCTCATAGGCCTTTGCGTCGAAGGAGCCCGCGTCGAAGGACAGGCTCCTTCCGGTGCAGCGGATCCCATGGAACTGCTCCAGGACGAGCGTGAACTTGCCCGTGCCCGTCTCACCTTGGACGAGTACGGGGCGACGTTCGCGCACGCTCGACCGGACGTCGTCGGCCGCCCGGCACCAGGCGGCCGTGCGGGCGCTGCCCGCGCGGAACAGCGGGGGCGCGAGCCCCGGGAGGTGCGCCCCGGAGGAGTCTGGGGGCGCCGAGGGGGAGGGCAGGACCCGGTCGGCGATCTCTGGGGTCCGCGCCAGGCCCGTTCCGGCCTTGACCTCGGCCACGACGACGATGCCGGCGATGTCCGTCCCGACGACGATCCGGGTGCCGTGGAGTCTGACGACTTTGCCCGACTCGAGGACGAGGTTCTCGCTGGCCTTGTGGCGGTTGGAGAAGACGAAGCGCGCGTGGTCGCCGAT
This sequence comes from Sinomonas sp. P10A9, assembly GCF_041022165.1. GTDB lineage: Bacteria > Actinomycetota > Actinomycetes > Actinomycetales > Micrococcaceae > Sinomonas > Sinomonas puerhi. The sequence goes on along the minus strand of NZ_CP163302.1, from coordinate 3,341,502 downwards.
GACGCTCCGCTCCTGCGGCGTGAAGGTGAGCTGGGCGGCAGCGTTGGCCATCTCGATGGACGCGCCGAACGCCAGGACTGCGTGGCGCGTGCGCGCGTCGGCTCTGACATATGTCTCGAAGAGCGCCTGCTGGCTCTGGCTCCGGTCGATCAGCAGGTTCCGGGAGATGTCGTGCGCGGCGGCCCGCACGAGGGAATGCAGCACCGGAGTCCAGTGCCGGCTGAGCAGGCTCAGGTCCAAGACCCCCTCGACCCGCCCCGAGACGGGGTCCAGGATCGGGGCCCCGGTGCAGGCGAAGAGTTGGAGCTGCTCGTGGAAGTGCTCGGTTCCCACGATGCTCACCGGCTGCCCCGACTCGAGGGTCGAGCCGACGCCGTTGGTGCCGAGCACTCCTTCTGCGTACTCGAAGCCGGGAGCCAGGTGGACGCCGTCGAACAGGGTCCCTGCCTGGGACGAGGTGTCCACGCGGGAGAGGATCCGAGCCCGGTTGTCGGTCAGGGCGATGACGAGCGCGAGGTCCGACGTCTCCCCGTGCAGCCGGTCGATGACGGGCTGGGCGCAGCGGGCAAGGCGCGATGCGGTGTCGATGTCCGCATGGAAGCTGACGGATAGCGCGCCCGTGTCGACCCCGGCTGAGACGCTCCGCCGCCACGACGCGGCGACAACCTCCGAGACCGCGCTCGTGTCCGCACGGGCGTTCTGGAGCAGCTGTTCGCGGGCCACGGCAATCTGAACCTGACGCTCCAAACGGTCCATGCATCACCTCCTTGTGACCCATGCCTGCTGTGATCCATCCATTTTCTCATCTGTGACCCCGGTCTCAGGACGGGGGTCCGATGAATGTCCCAATCTGGGACACCCTGGCACTGCTTCCCACACGAGCCCGGGCAGCGTTTGGGGGTGTCCCACGGTGGGACAGCGCCGTGACCTGGATCACTCGAATGATGGATCCAAGCGGGCAGAGCTGCCGCCCCACACCCTTCGATGCAAGGAAAGCAATGGAGCACCTCATCAACATTGACAATGGCGGGACACTGACCGACATCTGTGTCTGGGATGGCTCGTCGTTCTCGTTCACCAAGACCCTGACCACGCCCTACGACCTGTCGGAGTGCCTCTTCGACGGGATATCCAAGGCTTCCAAGGCGCTCTACGGCGAGACAGACCTCGAGCGCCTCCTCCACCACACGGCCCACATCCGCTATTCGACCACTCAGGGCACGAACGCCCTCGTCGAACGGAAGGGCCCCGCGATCGGCCTCATCGTCGAGGAGCCGGGCGTGGTCGACGAGATGCGCTCGGGTCCGGACAGTGCGAGGGCCCTCTTCGATGACCTCGTGGGCACCCGCGTGGAGAGCGTCGACACCTCGTTGGAGGCAGACGCGCTCGAGAGGTCGCTCGTGCAGAAGGTCAACGCCCTCACGACGAATGGGGCGGCGCGGATCGTGGTGATTGCCGACACCCCCGAGGCCGAGGCCGCGATCAGGACCGTCCTTCTGCGCGCGTTCCCGCGCCACCTTCTGGGATCTGTGCCGTTCCTGTACAGCTGGGAGTTCGTGCCCGACCGGCTTCGTACGCGCCGCGGTTGGTCCTCCGTGATCAACACGTTCCTCCACCCGGTCATGGAGGGCTTCCTCTTCCAGGCCCAGGCACGGCTGCGCGAGCACAAGGTCAGCAACCCGCTCCTTGTGTACCGCAATGACGGGGCGTCGTCCCGGGTCGCGAAGTCCGTGGCGCTCAAGACGTACTCGTCCGGTCCCCGCGGCGGGCTCGAGGGGACGCGGGCGCTCGCTGAGAGCTACGGCCTCGAGCACGTGCTCATGATGGATGTCGGGGGGACGACGACGGACGTCGGCGTCGTCGAGGATGGCGTCATCCGCACCACGCGCCGTGGGGTCGTCGAGGGCGCCCCGACCTCGTTCCCTATGAGCGACGTCCATTCCTCCGGCGTCGGGGGGAGCTCGATCATCGCCGTGCGCGACGGCGCGATCACCGTCGGCCCCCGCTCCGTCGGGGCCGCCCCGGGGCCGGCCTGCTTCGGCCTCGGGGGCAAGGAGGCCACGATCACCGACGTCAACCTCCTGCTCGGAGTCCTCGATCCCGCCAGCTATCTCGGTGGCCAGATGAGCCTCGACGCCGCACGCTCGGAGGCCGTGATCCGCTCGACGATCGCCGAGCCTCTCGGGATCTCCCTCGAGGAGGCCCTCGTCCAGATGGAACAGGCCTACTACGCGACCATGGCCGGTGCCGTCGGGCACCTCGCCGAGGACCGCACGACGCTCGCGGCCTTCGGGGGAGCCGGTCCAATGAGCGCGTGTGGGGCGGCGGAGCTTGCCGGCGTGAAGACCGTCCTTGTCCCCCGCATGGCAGCCGTCTTCTCGGCCTTCGGGATCAGCTTCTCGGACATCGGCAAGACGTATGAGGCGGCTGTCGAGGATCGTAGTGCCCCGGCGCTGGCGTCCCTTGCCGACCAGCTCGCGGCGCGCGCCGGACGGGACATGTTCCAGGAGGGCTACGCGCTTGAGGGGTGCACGCTCCACTGGACGCTCGTGGGCGAGGACGCGCGCGGCGAGGCCATCGAGGACGCAGCCTACGCCCGGGGCGAAGCCTCGGCCGTCTCAGGGGAGCAGCTCTCACTGCGCCTCGAGGTGAGCGCGAACCTGCCGCATTCCCCGCTGGCAGACGGCTCGGCCGCGGTGCGCCAGACCGCCACCAGCGCGGGCAGCCGCTTGGTGCGGATGTCCGACACCCAGCGTGCGGAGCTTCCTGTCTACGTCCTCGACGACCAGCGGCACGGCGCGCACGCCGTGGGACCGGCCATTGTCGAGGGCCCCTTCTTCACGGCGCGGGTCTCCGGCGGATGGGAGCTGGATGTGACCTCCAATGGCGACCTCATCCTCACCGATCCCCGCTGACCCCCTCACCCTGGAACAAGAGAAGGACACCCGACGATGCGAGTCCCCATGACCGAGTACCTGCTGATCGACCTCGACGGCGAGCGCTGGACCTGCCGCGTGTGCGGCCACGACCTCGGCGACGCCAACGGTAACTACAAGCCAGGCTGCCTAGTTTACGACCGCGATCCGCGGGAGATCCACCAGCCGATCATCGACCCGGAGCGGTACGAGTACACCTTCAGCCCCGATCCCTCGTACTGCCGGATCCTCGAGTTCTACTGCCCCGGGTGCGCGACCCAGCTCGAGACCGAGTACGTGCCACCGGGCCACCCGCCGACAGTCGACATGGTGTGGGACCTCCCTGCCCTGCGCCAGCAGTGGACCGCGCGCGGCGTCGACCCCGAGGAGGCCTTCACCTATGGCCCGGGCGAGGACGCCCGGAAGTACGCGGCACGGCTCAAAGCCGCGCGCCAGGCCCGCTGAGCGCCCCCCGACACGTCAAAGGAGACACCGAACCATGAAGCGCATTTCCGTCGACATCGGCGGCACATTCACCGACTGCTTCTTCGTCTGGGAAGACAACTACATTGAGGCAAAGGCACTGACCACCCACCACAACCTCGCCCTCGGCTTCAACGAGGCCCTGGACCTGGCCTGTTCCCGCGCTGGTCTCGATAGGACCACCGTGCTCTCCGAGGTTGACTCCGTGCGGTATGCGACGACGCTCGGGACGAATGCCCTCATCGAGCGCAAGGGCCCGAAGGTCGCAGCCATCGTCACGCACGGATTCGAGGACACGATCCCGCTGTCCCGCGGCCGCGGCTATGGGGAGGGCCTCGGCTACGAGATGCAGCAGAACCTGCCTGCCGCGGAGCGCCCCGTGCCGCTCGTCCCGCGGGCCCTCATCCGGTCTGTCAGGGAGAGGGTCAACTCCGCGGGGAAGGTCGTGGCCGCGCTCCAGGAGGACGACGTCCGCGGCGTTGTCCGCGAGCTCGTGGACGCCGGCGCCGAGGCGATCGTCGTCTCGTTGACCAATGCCACCGAGAACCCCGAGCACGAGCTGCAGATCCAGGAGATCATTCTCGACGAGTACCCCGCCCACGAACTCGGCGCGATCCCTGTGCTCCTGGGACACCAGGTGTCCGGTCGCAAGGGCGAGTACGTCCGGGCGACCTCGACGATCGTCGACGCGTTCCTGCACGCGACGATGTTCCACGCACTCTCCCAGTTGTCCAACAACCTGCGCGACGCCGGCTACACCAAGCCCATGCTGGTCAACCACAACTCGGGCGGCATGGCCCAGATGAACTCGACGGACGCACTGCAGACCATTCACTCGGGCCCGATCGCAGGAGTCGGGGCGGCCCAGCACCTCTCCGACGCGACCGGCCTCGGCAACGTGATCTCCACCGACATGGGCGGCACATCCTTCGACATCGGCCTCGTCCCCGCCGGGGGCGTCAAGCACTACGACTTCCAGCCGACCATCGACCGCTGGCTCGTCTCGGTGCCCATGGTCCACCTCGACACCCTCGGTGCCGGCGGCGGCTCGATCGCGAGCTACGACCGGATCCACCACAGCGTCCGGATCGGGCCCGAGTCCGCCGGCTCTAACCCGGGCCCGGCCTGCTACGACCGCGGCGGCCTGCGCCCCACGGTGACGGACGCCGATCTCCTCTTGGGCTATCTGGACCCCGAGAACTACGCCAACGGCTACATCAAGCTCAACCCGAAGCGCTCGTACTTCGCGATCGAGGAGACGCTCAGCGACGAACTCGACCTCAACGTCCTCGAGATTGCCAAGATCATCAAGCGCAGCGTCGACGAGCAGATGGCGATCGGGATCGGCAAGGAGCTCCGCGTCCGCGGCTACCTCCCGGAGGACTTCACCATGCTCGCCTACGGAGGCAACGGCCCGCTGCATGCGTGCGGCATCGCCAAGCACGCCGGGATCCGGAAGGTCCTCGCCCCGCCCTTCAGCTCGGTGTTTTCGGCATGCGGCGCCGGGAACGTCGAGCAGCTCCACTTCCACGAGCGTGGTGCGCACATCATCATGTACAACGCGACGACCCGCGCTCTGTTCGACGAGTACGACGAGTTCAACGCCATCGTTGAGGAACTCGAGGCGCGCGGCCGCGAGGACCTCGTGCGCCAGGGCTTCGCTCCCCAGGACGTCCGGTACCGGCTCGAGCTCGACATGCGCTACGGCAACCAGCTCCTCACGCAGGCGGTCCCGCTCGACATCACGAGGATGACCGGCGTCGGCGACGTCCTGCACATGATCAAGACGTTCGGCGACGTCTACAGCCACCGCTTCGGAGCCTCGTGCGCCGCCCCTGAGGCAGGAATCCGGGTCGGCACCGTCCGGGTGGCCGCCTACGTCGAGGGCGACAAGGTCGCCTTCGGCTCGCTCGAGCACGGCGGCGAGCGCTCCGTGCCCGCAGCGGCGGGCAGTCGGCGCGTCCACTTCGTCGACGAGCCGCAGCCGCTCGAGACCCCGGTCTACAACCAGACCGCCCTGACAGGCGAAGCGGTCATCCCGGGGCCCGCGATCGTCACCACGGAGACCACCACCTTCCTCGTCGAGCCCGGCTGGAGGCTCGAACCCACCGCGCAGGGTGCCGTCTGGTTCCTGCAGGACTGACTGTCGTACGACCAGGAGAACAATCATGACCATCGTCAACGACGACCGCCTCGACGCGGTCAGCACCACCAAGGCCGCCCTCACACCGCAGGAGCAGGAGTGGGTCGAGAAGTTCATGGACGACACCACCCTCTTCCTCGGCCCCGACCCCGAGATCATGAGGTCGCACAGCATCGCGGAGCGCTCGCCCTACGAGGACGCGTGCATCGCCCAGGGCGTGGACCGGCTCGAGGCCGAGCGCATCCGCAAGCGCGTCGCGGGTGCCCTCGATGAGGGCTACGAGATGTGCGAGGCCCAGGGCGCGGCACCCGGCGCGAAATGGGGCGACCTCACGACGGCGATCTACACCGCCGCCGGTGACGTCTCCTACCTCTCGTGCCATGGCGTCATCGCCTTCAGTGCGATCCTCCACCATCCGATCCGGTACATCATGAAGTACTGGAAGGACGAGCCGACCGTGGGCGTCAATCCGGGCGACGGGTTCATCCACAACGACGCCCGCTACGGGAACGTCCACAACACGGACCAGTCGATGATCATGCCGATTATCCGGGATGATCAGATCATCGCCTGGGTGGCGGCGACGATCCACGAGGGCGAGAACGGCGCCTGCGAGCCCGGCGGTATGCCCTCCGGCTCCGAGACCGCCTTCGACGACGGTCTCCGCATGAGCCCCTTCAAGATCGTCGAGGGTGGATACCTCCGCCGGGATCTCCTCACGTTCCTCCAGCACTCGGTGCGCGACCCCAAGCTCCAGCTCGCCGACCTCAAGGTCAAGATGGGTGCGGTCAACCGCATCATGGACCGCATCAACACACTCATCGACGAGGTGGGGGTCGAGACGTTCGTGGCGGCCCTTCGCATGACGGTCGAGGATGTCGACGTGGAGGTGCGTCGCCGCATCTCCGAGCTGCCCGACGGGACGGTGAGCTTCAACCAGTTCATGGACAGCACGCTGAAGGAGAACATCCTCATCAAGCTCGCGTGCAAGATCACCGTCAAGGGCGAACACATGACGATCGACCTGCGCGGCACCGGGCCGGAAATCTTCAACCGAGCCATCAACTCGCCCCTGTGTTCCGTCAAGTCGATGATGATGCAGGCCATCCTCGCCTTCTGGTGGCCCGATCTCCCGAGATGCACCTCGGCGATGAGCTGCATCGAGATCATCTCCGACGAGGGGACCTGGGCCGACGCTGGCTATGACGCCCCGATGGGCCAGTCGCTGCAGGCGAGCTTCCGCGGGTTCTCGGCGCTCCAGGCGTCCTTCGGGAAGCTGCAGTTCTCCAACCACATCAAGTACTCCAATGTGGTGGCCAACTGGTTCAACCAGATCAACACGTTCCTCTGGGGCGGCGAGACGCAGCACGGGGATCAGGTGGGCAACCTCTGTGCCGACCTCAACGGTATGCCGGGCGGCGCCAAGCCGTTCAAGGACGGGGAGGACTCGGTGTCCCCGCTCTTCTGCGCCATGGCGGACACTGCGGAGCAAGAGGTCATGGAGGAGGAGGTGCCGTTCATGCAGCTCGTCTCGAAGCGCCTCGTCAAGGACAACATGGGCTTCGGCAAGTTCACCGGCGGCATGGGCTACGAGATGATCGTGGCCTCCGAGGGCACCCCTCACTGGGGCTTCATGACCGTGACCTCGGGTGCGAAGTTCAGCTCGGTCTACGGCATGTTCGGCGGATACGGCTGCGGGACGTACCCCTTGGCGATGGTCAAGGGCGTCAACGCCTACGAGCACTTCCGCCGCGACCCGAAGACGTTCGACCTCTCGATGGAGAAGGTCATGAACGAGCAGCCCTTCGAGGGCGCGAAGTACACGACGGCGCACATGGGCCTCCAGTTCGACGTCGCCAAGGACGGCGAGCTCTACATGATCAGCCAGGGCGCGGGCGGCGGCTACGGCGATCCCCTCGAGCGCGACCCGGAGTCCGTGGTGCGCGACGCCGAACTCGGCCGCGTCTCGGCGAAGGTCGCCCGGGACATCTTCTGCGTGGCGTACGACGAGGAGCACTTCCGCCTCGACGCCGAGGGCACCGAGCGCCTCCGCGCGGCACAGCGCGAGCGCCGGCGGGCACAGGGCAAGCCGTACGCCGAGTTCATCAAGGAGTTCGTCACGGAGGAGCCGCCCGCGGACCTCCTCTACTACGGGTCCTGGGGTGACGACACGGACGAGCTGACCGCGACCGTCTTCACCGTGAACGGCCCTGAGCGCGTGACGAAGATGATCGACGAGATGCCGATCATCATGATCCCGGACCGCCGGGAAGTGAAGATCTCCAAGCTCGAGCAGCGGATCCTCGAGCTCGAGACGAAGTACAACGACCGCCAGCCGGTCAAGTCCTAGCCGGGACGCCGTACTCCACCCGCCTGCGGGGTCGCGCCGCCAGCGGCCGGCCCCGTGGGCCCCCCCGAGCCTCCAAGCCCTCTAACCCCCAATCCCCTAGCCCCGGGCGAGCCTCGAAGCCTCGGTGCGCGCCCGGCGTCGTCCATCCCAAGGAGAGCCATGTCCACCGCCCTCGACGACCTGCTGGCGCCCCGCAGCGCCGCCTCCCCACCCGCGCTCTTCATCGACCACACTGCGTTCGGCGCACGCCGGATCCTCCGGGCACCCCTGCCCTGGACCGACGCGCCCGAGCTCGCGGCCTACTATGGCAAGGCCCAGGCTCTGCTCGGCTCGGACGCGACCGTCGTGCCGGTCGCGCCACTGGTCGACGCCGTCCTCGCCGAGCACCCCTCGCTCGTCGAGGATATGGCGGCGCGCTCAAGGACCGGCTACGCCCTGCGCACGCTGCTCGCCTCGGACGCGGTCGGCGAGGCGGTGGGCCGGGCCCTCGCCGCGATTCCGCACATGAGCCACGCCCCGCTGGCACTGCTGGCCCCCTCGCCGCTTGCGTGGCTCGCTATCGCGCAGGGAGCCGCCGGGAATCCGGACCTCTCCGCGATCACCCCAGACCACGCGGAATCCGCAGCGATGTACGTTTCGGACTGGCTGCGCCGGTACGCGGACAGGCCGATCACCTGCCTGGTCCTCGATGGCCGTCATGAGGGAGTGGACAGCCAAGGCGGCTCGCGCGTGCTGCCCGCCGAGGACCTCGCAGCCTACAGCCCGGTGGTCAATGCCGCGGAGCACTACCGATGGGGGGTGCTCCACATGACCGAGGAGGGAGTCGGCGTCCCCGGGGAGGCCCGCGCGGCCGCACGGCTGCCCGACGCGTTCTGGACCGACGGTGCGCCAGCGCCCGATGCGGAGCTCCTCCTCACCGCGGTTCCTGCCGCCGCCGACCCCGACACCGTCCTCGCACGGCTCGCGTCCCTGCGGTGAGGACGAGCCCCGCCCGCTACTCCGCGGTGATGATGACCTTGAGCGCCTTCTCCGTCGCGGCGTTGGCGAAGGTGTCATAGGCCGCGGCGATCTGCCCGAAGGTGAACCGGTGGGTCACGAACTTGGCGGGGTCGATCGCGCCGGAGCTGATCTTGTCGAGGAGCTCCGGCGCCGTCGTCGCATTCACGAGGCCCGTGGTGATCGTGATGTTGTTGATCCAGTCGCGGTCGATCGGGAACTCGACGGGCTTGCCGTGCACGCCCACGTTGGCCACGCGGCCGCCGGGACGGATCGAGTCGAGCGCCGTGGTGAACGTCGCGGGTATGCCCACGGCCTCGATCGCGACGTCGACGCCGAGCCCATCGCGGCTGAGCTTCTTCAGCTCGGCTGCGACGTCCACGCCGTCGGCCACCAGCACGGTATCCGTTGCGCCGAACTTCCGCGCTTCCTCGAGTCGGTACTCGTTGCCATCCACGGCGATGACCTTCGACGCACCAGCGGGCCCCGCCGTCATGATCGCCGCGAGGCCCACCGGTCCCGACCCCACGACGGCGACGACGTCGCCCTCCTTGACCGCGCCGTACAGGACGCCGATCTCGTAGCCCGTGGGCAGGATGTCGCTGAGCATGGCACCCTGCTCGGCCGTGACGCCCTCAGGGAGCGGGATGAGCCCATTGTCGGCGAACGGAACGCGCACGTATTCGGCCTGGGTCCCGTCGATGAGGTGGCCGAAGATCCAGCCGATGCCGCCCACGGTCTGGCAGTGGGACGTGAGGCCGGCGCGGCAGAAGTCGCAGTCCATGCACTTGGTGATGCACGAGACGATCACACGGTCGCCCACTTTGACTTTGGTGCAGTCCGGGCCCACCTCGGTGACGACTCCCACGCCCTCGTGCCCGAGGATGCGGCCATCGGTCACGGCGGGGACGTCGCCCTTGAGGATGTGCAGGTCGGTGCCGCAGATCGTGGTGGTCTCGATCTTGACGATCGCATCGGTGGCGTCCTGGATGACCGGGTCCGGGACGTCCTCCCAGGCCTTCTGGCCGGGGCCGTGGTAGACGAGTGCTTTCATGGTGGAACCTCCTCGACACGGGGTGTGCTGCAGCCACAGCTCAGGAGGGCATGGCGCCTCCACCGGCGAACCTACAACCCCGGCCCGTGAGCAGGATACGGACCAACGGCCTATGTCCTCACCGGGGTCATCCCTGCGCGCCGCGCCCCACGGTCGAGTCCCGCACCACGAGCTCGGGCTTGAACACCACCTGCCGGGGTTCAAGGGACGGATCCTCGGCCTCCTCTCGCAGGATCTGCACCGCGGTCTCGCCGATCAGCTCACGGGGCTGGCGCACGGACGAGAGGGGCACCACAGCGGCGCTCGCGAAGTCGATGTCGTCGTAGCCCACGATCGCGACATCCTCGGGGACGCGGAGTCCGCCCTCCCCCATCAGCACCTGGAGCGCGCCGATCGCCACGAGGTCGTTGCCCGCCAGGAGGGCATCCGGGCGTTGGGAAGCTGGCCGCCCGAGGAGGGCCTTGGCGGCGCGTCGACCATCCTCGAAGCCGAGTCCCGCCGTCGCGATCCCCTCGACGCTCGCTCCCTTGACGCCGTCGGCTGCGGCCCGGGCCCCGGCGAGGCGGTCGCGCATCTGGTCGAGATCGTGCGGGCCGCCCACGAACGCGAGGCGTCTCCGACCGAGCCCGAGCACGTGCTGGGCGGCGAGGCGGCCGCCCTCGACGTCGTCGACGGCCACCGAGCTCAGGCTGCGGTTGCCCGCCGTCCGGTCCACGAGCACCACCGGGGTGCCCGCGGCCCGGAGGCGCTCGAGCCGGTCTCCGAGGTCGCCGATCGGCGAGATGAGCATTCCGAGCACGCGCTGCGTCTCGAAGTAGTCCAGATGCGAGGCCTCGCGCTCGGCTGATTCGTCGCTGTTCGCCATGACGACGGAGAGCCCGTCGTGCGCGGCCTCGTCCTCGGCGCCGCGTGCCACGTCGGTGAAGAACGGGTTCCGGACGTCGAGCACCACGAGCCCGATCGTCGTCGAGCGGCCCGCGCGCAGCTGCCGCGCGGCGTCGTTGCGCACGAACCCGAGCTCCTTGATGGCCGCATGCACGCGCTCGACGGTCGCAGGACGCACGATGTCAGGCCGGTTGAGCACGTTGGAGACCGTGCCCACGGACACGCCCGCGAGCTCCGCGACGTCCCGGATGCTCGCGGTGCCGGACGCGGGGGCGGACGCGGTTCGGGAACGGCTCATGCTGGGAGACTACCGCCTTCCCCGCAGCCGCTCCGGGGCCTCCGGGCGAGCCTCGGTTCCTCGCGCACGACGGCGGCTCGCCCCCGAGCCGCGGACGTGACGATCACCGAATGCCCCAGCGAGCCGGCCCCAGCGTGTGGCGACCCGGCCCGAGGAGGCGGGGCGCGGCGTCGTGCGTCGTGTCCGGAACGGTGACCAGCGCCTCGGTCCCCGGAGGCAGTTCGCACTCGAGCTCCACCCCGGCGTCGGAACGGCGCCACGATATCCCCAGCCTGCCCTGCTCGACGGGGAGCTCCGCACGAGCCCGCTCGAGGCGGCACGCGGGCGGTCTGACCTCGAACCGGCCGGGCGCCACGCGCCGCAGCCCGAGGATCCCGTCCACGAGCACGGGCCACGCGGCGGCCGCCCACGCGTGGGACTGGCTGTAGTCGGTCCCCTCGACGATCTCCCACGATTCCCACGCGAACGTCGCGCCGGCGTCGAGCCAGGCGAGCGGCCCGCGTGACGAGTCGTCGAGCACGAGGGCGAGCGCCTCCTCCACGAGCCCCTCGCGGACGAGCGCGGCGAGCAGCCGGTGCCACGTCATGGGCCCCATCTGCAGGCCGAGGGACGCGGCACGCCACGCATCCGCACTGCGGTGGTCCGCGAGCGTGGCGCCGACGGCGAGCGGGCTCGCCGACGCATGTTGGGATCCATGCCGGCTCGGCACCCCGTCCGCGTGCAGGCCGTCTACGAGAACCCCGTCGACCCGCAGCTTGGCCTCCATCGCCGCGGCCAGGGCGGCGGCGGAGTCGCGCAGGGAGGCCGCGAGTGCTTCGCGCCCGAGCACGCCAGCGAGCCGTGACGTCGACGTGAGCGCGGCGTACGCCTGCGCGTTCACTGCGGTCCGGGCGGCAGCCGCCATGTCGTAGCCGTGCCGGTTCGGACCGGGCCAGTCCACGATCCCGTGCAGGTACGGCCCCCCGCCGCCCGGCAGGTCCGTGACGAGTCCCGTGCACGGGCCGGCGTCAGGGATGGCGCGGCGCACGTAGCCGCACGTCGCCTCGAGCGCGGGCAACAGCTCGGCGGCGAACGTGTCGTCGCCCGAGTTCAGCCAGTAGGCCTCGGCCCACTCGGGCAGCATGAGCGAGAAGTCGGGGATGTCCCGCTTGCCGTCCCCGTTCGGGTAGACGGCGTTGAGGCGGCCGCGCTCCTGGGGCGCGTTCCAGTACCGTGTGCCTGACCACACGAACTCCCGCAGTGCCTGTCGCGTGAACTCGCGTTCGCCGAACGCGGCCATGGTCGCGAGTGAGATGTTCACGGCGTCCGCGAGGAACTGTCCCTTCTCCCGGGTCGGCGTATCCGTGAAACGCTCCTGCACTCCGTGCAGTGCCGAATCCTGCAGCAGCGCCAGGACGCGGTTGAGGCGGGAATCCGACGTCTCGACCGCGGCCGGCGCCTCGGGGTGCGCGGCACGCACGACGGCGGCGCTCACCCCCGCGGGTACGCCCCCCTGCGCTCCGCGGGCCTCGATCTCGAGGTAGCGGAAGCCGAGGTGGACGCGGGCTTCGAACGGAGCGCCCGGCGCCGCGCCGTCGGCCGCGCCCGTGTCCGTGTCCGTGTTTGTGTCCGCGAACCCTGGCCCGGCGAGGAAACTCATGTCCGTGTTCTGGCTCGGGGTCTTTGCCTCGTCCACGCGCCCGTCCGCCCTCAGGCTGTACCCCGCGCGGAGCCGCACGGTCTCGCCGGGCCCCGACGCGCCGTCGAACGGCGCGTGTGGCCGCAGCGCCCGGACCGCGCCGAAGTCCGCGACGCGTGTCCCGTCCGCGGCGGTGAGCCAGCGCACCGGGTCGACCTGCTCCTCGGCCGTGTGCGCGCGGCGGGGGTGCAGAGCCGGGAACTCCTCCCGTGGGTGGGTCCCGAGGACGACGCCGGGGCCCCACCCCGGCCCCTCCGCGAACCCGGGCGAGTCCCAGCCCGCCGGGAGGGGAGCGAGGGCGTGCTCGATCGGGTCGCCCTCGTCGTTGCGATAGCCGGCCTGCGCGTAGGGCGCCTCGGCGGCACGCCAGCCCGGACCGGTGCCGAACACCTCGCGGCGCCCGTCGGCGTACTCGAGGTGCAGCTGCGCGAGGAGGCCGGGATGGCCCGACGCGCGTCCCTGGCCCGGGCCATACCAGTGCGTGAGGACGCCGAGGGCCATGCGGCCGCTCTCGGCTTCGGCCGCGCGGACGGCGCTGGTGACGTCCGCGGCATCGTAGTAGTCCTCGCCCGGATACCCGAACGAGGAGAGGGCCAGGACCTCACGCCCGCCCACGGATGCCCAGGCCTGATGCCGGGCCGCGGCGTAGAGGACGGCGCGGCGCACGGGGCCTGCGAGCCGTACCTCGGTGCGCAGGAGCGACCACTCGTCGGGCTGGCGGAAGGGCGTGTCAGCGGGCCAGCCTGCGAGGCCGTCGGCCGCGGTGCTGTACCGGAAGGGTTCTGTGCCGTTGCTCAAGGTCAGACCGCGCAGGGCGCCCTCGGCCCGGGGCGTGGCGTGCAGCCCGAGCAGCGTCCCCGCGGGCGCGGGCAGCGCGGTATCGAGAACCGGCGTGCCGTCGACGGCGACCGCGAGCCTCCCGCCGCGGGCCTCCGCCCGGAGGTGTCGCCAGGGGGTCTCGCCCGGCCGCACGCGACCGTCCGGGTGCCGGTCGGTCGAGGCGGGGGAGGGCGCGGGGAGCGCGGCCTCGGCCAGTGGCGCGCTGGCCCAGTCCTCGGGTCCGCACGGTTGCCCCCACGCCGCGAGCGGCCGGAGCGTGATGCGGTCCCCCGGTCCGAGCTCGAGGAGGAGACCGGTGCCCGGGCCGCCGCTGTGGAATACGATCCCACACGCGCCGAGCACGGGTCGCAGCTCGGCCTCGAGGGTGAAGTCGAACTCGGCCTCGGCCGGCGCGGGCACGAACGGGATCCCGTGCCAACGCAGCTCGGGCCTGCCTCCGAGCCCGTGCACAATTCGGATCGGTGCGCGGCCTCCAGGCGCGCGCGTGATCCACTGGGCGGTCCAGTCAGCGTCCCCGAGCCCCGTGCCGAAGGCATGCTCTGCGCTCCACGGTCCCCACGCGCCGTCGGCCGAGCGGAGCCGCACGGTCCAGGAGCATTCCGTGTCCGGGGGGAGGGCGGACGCGGCCGGAACGACCACGCGCGTCGTGGCGTGAGCCGGCAGCGCGAGAGGACCCGGGGCCCAGAGGACACGCCCGTCCACGGCGAGGATCCTCGCCTCGGCGGCGACGGGCGTGAGCCGTCCGTCCGGCACCTCGGCCCCAGTGCGGGTCCCGGCGCTCGAGGGATCCCCGGCGCCCGCGCGGGCCTCGGCCTGCCACGACAACCGCGGAGTCGGACCCGCGGTGAGGCATCGCTCGGCGCCCTCGACGCGAAGCCGGACGGGGACGAGCGGGCCCAGGGCCTCGCGGGCGGTCGCCTGGGAGTCGTTGGACGTTTCGGTACCGGTGGTCGCCATGCCCTCAGGCGCCCGCTTCCGGGGCTGCTGAGTCCGGGGCCGTCGCGTCCGGGGCAGCGACCAGGGCCGCTGCGCGCTCAGGGTCGACGGGACCGTCCACGAACCACACTCGGAACGTCCGCTCGAGCGCCTCGCCGGCGGGGAGCTCCACAGCCCGCTCCCATGCGAGGGCCGAGCCAATGCCGGGGTACCCCGCGAGACGGACGAACCACGGATCGTCGGGTGTCTCGGGCGCCGCCGCGATGACGACGCCGGCCTCGGCGCCCTGGCCGTCCCGACCGGCGGGCCCGCCGTCGAAGCGCGCGCTCCAGGCGATCCAGGGGGCGGCATGCCCATGCACGGCGGTCTCGCCCTCGGCGTCGGCGGTGAACACACGGGCCCCCGTGCACGAGGCGAGGCGCAGGAAGAAGCCGCCGTAGCCACCGCCGGCGTTGCCGTTCGAGCCGGGACCCCCGAGGATCACATCCCGCGCAGCGGTGAGGCGCGAGTGCAGCGTGAGGCGCCATGCGCCGTCGTCCGCCGGTCCCAAGGCCCGCTCGGCGGTGAGGGTTCGCGCCTCCGCGAGGAGGGCGGCGCCGTCGTGCGCTTCCCAGCGCAGCCGCTGCAGGATTCGGCCCCGTGGACCGTCCATGGACTCCGTCGCGACACGGCCGTGGTCGGCACGCCACACGTACCGCCCCGCCTCGCGTGTGTACGTGCGGCCGCCCCACAGGTTGGTCCCGGACACGTCCTGGAGCGCCAGCCCGAGGCCGAGGTGCCACACATGGTCGAGGGGCAGGTGGTCAGTGACCGTGGTCCCCGCCAGGGTGCGGACCGGGTGCAGGTACGGCCGGGGCGAGAGTGCCGGAGCGAGGTGGGCGCCGTCGCACAGCTCGGCCACCGGCTGCCCGTCAGGGAGGGTGAGCAACCCTGCCGGCCCTACGGCGGCGGCCCAGGGGACGCCGAGTTCGGCGAACGTTGCCTGCGCCTTGACGGCCCGCTCGAGCGTGGCCTCGATGCCTCGCACGATCGGCCGGGCGGCCTGCCCCTCGCCGACCCAGTCGACGTACCCGGGTGCGATGGCCCGGACCTCCGGCGCGGTGCGCACAGCCTCGAGGACCCGCATGAACGCACCCGTGTTCGCGAGCGAGCTCAGGAGCCCGGTCCCGTGGGAGAGGTGGTCGAGGAGGTTCTCGGTCAGGTCCGTGCGGCCGTAGCGCTCCTCGCGCTCGCCGGCCTCGGTGCGGACGATCAGCCTGTCCTGCGTGTAGAAGAGCTGGGCCTCGCCCTCGGTGCCGTAGACCGTGACCCACGGCTCCGCGGTTTCGGTCGCGCAGAGCGTCAGTGCGCACGTGACAGGGATTCCCCCGGCGGTGACGAGGCGCACGACCGACGTGTCGTCGGCGTCGATACCGTGGGCGTGGTAGAGGTCGACGTCGACGCTCGCGACATCCTCCTCCCGCCGCGCCCCGGCGATACGCAGCGCCGTCGCGACCGCATGGGCCAGCGGGTTGGTCACGACGCCGTCCACGACCTCGACGCCGTCCATGAGGCGCTTCCCGGCCCAGCGCGAACGCGCATAGTATGCGAGGTCGCGGGTCCAGACCCCGATCGCCCCGACCGCCCGCAGGGCGCCGATCTCTCCCGAGGCAAGGAGTTGCTCGATTGCGGGCAGCGCGTGCGATCCGAGGCTCTGGAACCCCACCTGGACTGCGGCGCCGCGGCTCTCGGCGTCTGCGAGCAGCTCGCGGTAGGCGGCAATCGAGGGCACGGGCGGCTTCTCGAGGTAGAGCCGGGCGCCGGCGGCGAGTGCCGCGGCGGCGAGCGGACCGTGCATCTGGATGGGCGTCGCAACGATCGCGATGTCCGGCGCGGGGCGGCCGGCGAGGAGATCCTCGAGGGACGCGTACGACGGCGTGCCTTCCGGCACGCTTCCGGGTTCCGGCTCTCGGGGGTCTGCTACGGCGTCGAGGACCAGGGCGCCCTGGGCAGCGAGACGTGCGAGGTTGCGGAGGTGCACAAGGCCGAAGCCGTGGGCGCCTACGAGGGCGACGCGGGCCGGGGCGTGCTCCTGCCCTCCCGTATCTTCGGTCCCTGAGGCCGAGGCGGTGGGGTGGGAGACGTGCGTGATCATCTGGCTCCTTTGCGACCGGTTCAGGCTGTGGGAAAGCGTTTTCCGGATCCAGTTTGGCACGAGCCGCGGGCGGACGTCCAGAGCCTTGGGGCGCTGCCTTCGGCAGAGAGCGCATTGCCGCGCCCGCCGCTTCTCCTTGTCTGCTCACGCAAGTGCGGAGCGGCCCACGCAAGGAGAAGCGCTCACACAAGGAGAACCGGCCGACCTCGGCGGAAGAGGTCCGGCCAAGGAGCCAGACAGGGAGAGGTCCAGGCGAGGAGAGGGGGCCAGGAGAGCTGACCGGGCAACGAGAAGCGGCCGAGACCAACGGGCGGATCGGTGCCTTGAACTATTCAGACGAATCCAGGTCAGGCATTGACCCTTCGCGTCGGACTCATCTACCGTTCCGGAAAGACGATCTGAATCGATTCACTTCTGGATGGCTACACAGATCTGATCCGGACAGGAAGGAACGCCATGAGCGAGACCCCAGCGACGCGGCGCCGAATCTGCTTCCAGCAGTGGATCCAGCCCGACCGCATCCAGGAGTACAAGCGGCGCCACGCCGCCGTCTGGCCCGAGATGCTCGAGGCCCTTGAGGCCGCCGGCTGGCACAACTACTCGCTCTTCCTCCGCCCGGATGGGCTGCTCATCGGATACGTCGAAACGGACAGCCTCGATGCCGCGACCGCCCGCATGGCCGCTTACGAGGTCAATGCTCGCTGGCAGTCCGAAATGGCGGACCTCTTCGCCGGAGTCGACACACCCCCGGACGAGGCTTTCGTCCCCCTCGAGGAGGTCTTCAACCTCGAATCCCAGCTCGCCGCGGCCAGGGCGACTGTGGCTGGTCCAGGCCCCCGGCCGTCGTAGGCGGCGGCGACCAACGAGTTGCTGGAGTCCGCCGTCCGCGACGCATGCGAGCGTGCTTTGAGGTTGGGTGTTGACGTGGCGTGGATCACTCAATACAGTAATGTCTATTACGAATTGAATCGATTCAGAAGAGGCAAAGATGCCAGACACGGATGCTAGAGGGCAGGCGGGACAACAAGTCGCCAGCCGTCCAACAGTGCCGGTTCTCGAACTGACGGACATCCACAAGTCCTTCGGCGCGGTCCGAGCGCTGCAGGGGGCGAACCTCCACCTGTATTCAGGGCAGGTCACCGCCCTCGTCGGCGAGAACGGTGCCGGAAAGTCCACCCTCGTCAAGACTTTGGCTGGGGTCCATCAGGCAGACAGCGGCCACATGCTCCTCGACGGGCGGCCGGTCGTGTTTCGAGACCCGCTCGAAGCGAGGAGCGCAGGCATCGCGGTCATCTATCAGGAGCCGACGATGTTCCCGGACCTCACAGTGGCCGAGAACATCTTCATGGGCCGTCAGCCGGTCAAGGGTGGCCTGCGCCGGATCGACCGACGCGCAATGCGAGAGCAGACAAACGGCCTGTTCAGCGCGCTCGGAGTGAACATCGACCCTGACCGAATCGCCCAGGGCCTTTCCATCGCAGACCAGCAGCTGGTCGAGATCGCAAAAGCCATCTCGATGGACGCGAGGGTCCTCATCATGGACGAGCCGACGGCCGCTCTGAGTGGCACGGAGGTCGAGCGGCTCTTCCGCGTCACACGGACGCTGCTCGCCAAGGGCGCGGCGGTGCTGTTCATCTCGCATCGCTTCGATGAGGTCTTCGGGATCTCAGACTGGATCACGGTCATGCGCGACGGAGCCCACGTCACCACGGCCGAGGCTTCGAAGCTCACGGTCGACGGGGTCATCCGCCAGATGGTCGGCCGAGATGTCTCGTCGCTGTACCCCAAGCAGGAGGCCGTGATCGGGGACCCCGTCCTTGAAGTGCGCGGGCTGAGCCGGCGCGGGACGTTCCATGACATCACCTTCTCCCTCAGGGCGGGCGAGATCGTCGGTCTGAGCGGCCTCGTCGGAGCGGGTCGCTCGGAGGTAGCCCGGGCCGTCTTCGGGATTGACGCGTACGACGACGGGGACGTCACCTTGGGCGGCAAACGGCTGCGAGGTCGATCCCCCGTGGATGCGATCAAAGCCGGAATGGCCTTTGTCCCCGAAGACAGGCGCAAGCAGGGCTTGGTCATGGAGATGAGCGTCAGCCGCAACCTCACCCTGACGCTGCGCAAACGCCTGAGCCGTTTCGGCCTGCTCTCGGGCCGGGCGGAGAGCAGGGTCACCGGCGACTGGTCGAAGAGGCTGCAGATCAAGGCCGGGACGCCCACCTCTCCCATCTCCACTCTTTCCGGAGGGAACCAGCAGAAGGTTGTCCTGGGCAAGTGGCTCTCCACCGACCCCCGTGTCCTGATCATCGACGAACCCACTCGCGGTATCGATGTCGGCACGAAGGCCGAGGTGCACCGGCTCATCTCCGAGCTCGCCGGAAAGGGACTCGCAGTCCTCATGATCTCGTCCGAGCTCCCCGAGATCCTCGGGATGTCTGACCGCGTGCTGGTCATGCACGAGGGTCGCATCGCCGCTCAGCTCAGCCGTGCAGAGGCCACCGAGGAGACGGTCATGGCCGCCGCGGCCGGTGTGCGCACAACACCTGCCGCGACCACCAGAAAGGAAGCCGCGCAGTGAGCGTGATCAGCCAACCCCGCCGCACCCTTGCCGTACCAGGCTGGATCGGTTCCGTGACGAAGGCCAGGGAGTTCGGCGTCCTGCTCGCCCTGATCCTGCTCGTCGCGGTCACCACCACCGTCAATCCCCGCTTCGCCGATGCCCAGAGCCTCCGGGACATGCTCCTGAACTCCTCGATCCTGGTCATCCTGGCCGTCGGGCAGGCGATCGTGGTCATCACCCGCAACGTCGACCTGTCCGTCGGATCGGTCCTTGGGTTGACCGCGTTCGCCACCGGCAAGCTCTGCTCAGCGATGCCGGACCTGCCGATTCCTCTCGTCATCCTGGCCGGAGTGGCGCTCGGCGGAGTCCTCGGTGCAGTCAACGGCGCCCTCATCGCCCTGGCCAAGGTCCCTGCCCTCGTGGTGACGCTGGGCACCCTGTACATCTTTCGCGGCATCGATTTCGCCTGGGCCCGTGGCCAGCACATCAATCCGTCGGACCTCCCCAAAGGTCTGCTGGACATGGGGAGCGGCTCGCTCCTCGGCATCCCCTACCTGGCGATCATCGCCATGATCGTCATGCTCGCGGTGGGCCTGTACCTGCGTCACCTGCGCTCCGGCCGTGAGTTCTACGCCATCGGCTCTGACCTGAATGCCGCGAACCTCTACGGCCTGCGCGTCGGCCGCCGCGTCTTCACGGCCTTCGTCGCCTCCGGCGCCCTCGCGGGCCTCGCGGGCGTGGCCTACGCAGCCAAGTACGGCAACCTCGATGCCACAGCCGGCCAAGGTCTCGAGCTCAACGTCGTCGCCGCAGCGGTCGTCGGCGGAGTTGCGATCGCCGGCGGCGTCGGGACCGCCTACGGAGCCGCCATCGGCGCTGTGCTTCTGACCACCATCACGTCCGCCCTTCCCGTCCTCGGGGTCTCCCCGTTCTGGCAGGGGGCAATGGTCGGCGCCCTCATCCTGGCATCCATCGGCCTGGACAAGTATCTGGCCCACCGCACCGAATTGCGCTTGAGAGGACTTGACGCCCGTGTCCACTGAGACTCCCCGCCGTACTGAATCGGCCGCAGCCGAGGCCGCTCCCGCTGCTCCACGCTTCGGCGCGCTCCGCGGATGGGACGCCGCAGTCATCGCCGTCCTGGTCATTGGAATCATCGCCGCAGGGTCCCTTATCCCCGGCTTCGCCTCCATCCGCAACACTGGGTTCCTGCTGATCGACATCATCCCGATCCTCCTGCTGGCGCTGCCCATGACCCTCATCGTCCTCACAGGGGAGATCGATCTCTCGGTGGCCAGTGTCGCCGGGTTCACCAGTTGCGTTTTCGGCGTCCTCTGGAATGCAGGAGTGCCGATGGAGACCATCGTGCCGCTCGTGGTACTCCTCGGTGCCGTCTGCGGGGCGTTCAACGGCGTCCTCGTGACCGCCGCCGGCCTGCCGTCGCTCGCGGTGACCATCGGCACCCTCGCGCTGTTCCGCGGCCTGGCGTTCGTGGCACTCGGCGACCAGGCAGTCACCAGCTTCCCCCTCGCCATCACCAAGGGGATCACCGCCAAGATCGGCGCCACCGGGATCCCGGTCTGGCTCATCCCCGTGCTCGTGCTCGTGGTCGCCTTCGGGATCGCGCTCCATTTCACCGGATTCGGCCGAACCCTCTTCGCCATGGGCTACAGCACCGATGCTGCGCGCTTTGCGGGCATTCCGGTGGCCAAGACCAAATTCTGGCTGTACGTCGTCTCCGGCGCCGTCGCGGGCATGGTGGGGGTCTGGTGGACCCTGCGCTACGGCAGTGCCCGCGGCGACAACGCCACCGGGCTCGAACTCTCGGTGGTCGCCGCCGTGCTCTTGGGGGGCGTGTCAATCTTCGGCGGAAAGGGCAACCTCCCCGGCGTCGTCGCCGGAGTCGCACTGCTTGCCGTGCTGCGCAACGCACTCCAGCTTGCCAGTGTCCCCGAGGACACGCTCTCCATGCTCACCGGCGGCCTGCTGATCATCGCCGTCGTAGGCCCCAGCGCACTGACCGGGATCAGGAGCAGGGCTCCGCGATCTGTCTCAGCAAGACCCCGATCCGCCTAGCACAGGCAGACGGACCCTCCCCGAAAGGACCAATAATGAATCGTTCCACTATGTCCGCGCGCTCTCTGCGGAAGCTCGCGCCGGCCTACGTCGCTGTCGCTGCGGCAGCGGCATTGGCCCTGAGCGCCTGTGGCGGCACCACGAACAGCTCCTCGACCGGCGCCGCTGCCGGCGGTAGCACCTCAAGTGCCTCAGCCAATCCGAGCGCGCCCCTCAAGTCCGGCCTGAGGGTCGCCTTCCTGCCCAAGCAGCTGAACAACTCCTACTTCACCGTCACCGACCGCGGCGGCAAGAACGCCGTCGACGAGTTCAAGGGCAGCTTCTCGGAAGTCGGGCCCTCAGACGCCTCCGCCTCGAGCCAGGTCAGCTACATCAACACGCTCACACAGCAGAGCACGGACGTCATCGCGCTCTCGGCCAACGACCCCAAGGCGCTCTGCACGGCGCTGAGCGACGCACGCAGCAACGGCGCCAAGGTTGTCACGTTCGATTCCGACACTGACCCGTCCTGTCGCGACCTCTACATCAACCAGGCCACGGCCCAGGGCATCGCCGACACCCAGGTGAAGCTCATCTCCGACGCCGTTGGCCCTGACGGCGGTGACATCGCCATCCTCTCCGCGACCGCCAACGCCACGAACCAGAACGCCTGGATCGACCTCATGAAGAAAGACCTGGAGAAGCCCGAGTACTCCAAGCTCCACCTCGTCGCCACCGCCTACGGCAACGACGACGCACAGAAGTCCCAGCAGGAGACCCAGGCCCTCCTGCAGCAGCACCCGACGCTGAAGGGGATCATCTCCCCGACCACCGTCGGCGTCGCCGCCGCAGCGCAGTACCTCGCCAATTCCTCGTACAAGGGCAAGGTCCAGCTCACCGGCCTCGGATTCCCCAGCCAGCTCAAGGACTACGTCAAGAACGGCACCATGAAGGCCTTCGCCCTCTGGGACGTCGAAAAGCTCGGCTACCTCGCCGCCTACGCCGGCGCGGCCCTCTCCTCCGGCCAGATCACCGGTGCCGAAGGCCAGACGTTCAAGGCCGGCAGCCTCGGCGAGTTCAAGATCGGGGCCAACGGCACTGTCCTGCTCGGCGACCCGACGGTCTTCACCGCGGACAACGTCGACAAGTACAACTTCTAAACCCACGACGCGGGGCCGCGCTGAGCAGGTGCGGCCCCGCACCACGCACCGCAGGAGAATGACGATGACCACCTCCACCACCGCCCCCGAGGGCCTCGACGCCCTTGCGATCGAGGTTCCCTCGTGGGCGTACGGCAACTCCGGCACGCGCTTCAAGGTCTTCGGCACGCCGGGCACGCCTCGGACCGTCGAGGAGAAGATCCAGGACGCTGCCAAGGTCAACGAGCTCACGGGCCTCGCCTCGAGCGTCGCGCTCCACATCCCGTGGGACAAGGTCGAGGACTACGCGGCGCTGCGCTCCCACGCCGAAGGCCTCGGCGTGAAGCTCGGGACGATCAACTCGAACACGTTCCAGGACGACATCTACAAGTTCGGCTCCCTGACCTCGTCCGACGAGGCTGTGCGCCGCCGCGCGATCGAGCACCACCTCGAGTGCATCGACATCATGGACGAGACGGGCTCGCGAGACCTGAAGGTCTGGCTCGCCGACGGCACGAACTACCCGGGCCAGGACGACATCCGGGCCCGTCAGGACCGCCTCGCGGACTCGCTCCAGGAGGTCTATGCGCGCCTCGGGGCGGACCAGCGGCTCGTGCTCGAGTACAAGTTCTTCGAGCCGGCCTTCTACCACACAGACGTCCCGGACTGGGGCACCTCCTACGCCCAGACCGTCGCCCTGGGCGAGAAGGCGCTCGTATGCCTGGACACCGGCCACCACGCCCCGGGGACGAACATCGAGTTCATCGTCGCCCAGCTGCTGCGCCTGGGGAAGCTCGGATCCTTCGACTTCAATTCGCGGTTCTATGCGGACGACGACCTGATCGTGGGCGCCGCGGACCCGTTCCAGCTCTTCCGCATCATGGTCGAGGTGGTCCGCGGCGGCGGCCTCGAGCCCGACTCGGGGGTGGCCCTCATGCTCGACCAGTGCCACAACCTCGAGGAGAAGATCCCGGGCCAGATCCGCTCGGTCCTCAACGTCCAGGAGATGACGGCGCGCGCACTCCTCCTGGACCGCGCAGCGCTCCAGGAGGCCCAGGCCAACCGCGACGTCCTGGCGGCGAACGCCGTCTTCATGGACGCGTTCTACACCGACGTGCGCCCGGCCCTGGCCGCCTGGCGCGAGGAGCGCGGCCTCCCGGCGGACCCGATGACCGCCTACGCCGCCTCCGGCTACCAGAAGCTCATCAACGACACCCGAGTCGGCGGCACCCAGGCCGGCTGGGGCGCCTGAGAGGACCCTCAAGACATGACACAGAACCAGACTGTGACCGAGCTGATCGCCCGGTCGAACCGCCTCGGCGCGGACAAGCGCACCACCAACTACGCCGGCGGCAACACCTCGGCCAAGGGCACCGAGACCGACCCCGTGACGGGCGAGCCGGTCGAGCTCCTGTGGGTCAAGGGCTCCGGCGGTGACCTAGGCACCCTGACCGAGAAGAACCTCGCCGTCCTGCGCCTGGATCGACTCCGCGCGTTGGCCGGCGTGTACCCGGGGGTGGAGCGGGAGGACGAGATGGTCGCCGCGTTCGACTACTGCCTCCACGGCAAGGGCGGGGCCGCTCCCTCGATCGACACCGCGATGCACGCGCTCGTCGACGCCGCGCATGTGGACCACCTCCACCCGGACGCGGGCATCGCGATTGCCACCGCGGCCGACGGCGAGGCGCTCACCGAGAAGGTCTTCGGCGCCAGAGTCGTGTGGGTGCCCTGGCGGCGTCCGGGCTTCCAGCTCGGCCTCGACATCGCAGCGATCAAAGCCGCCAACCCCGAGGCCATCGGCACGATTCTCGGCGGCCACGGCATCACCGCGTGGGGGGCGACGAGCGAAGAGGCTGAAGCCAACTCGCTGTGGATCATCGCCCAGGCCGAGAAGTACATCGCAGAGAACGGCCGCCCCGAACCCTTCGGCCCCGCACTCCCGGGCTACTGTGCCCTACCCTGGGAAGAGGGCCGTGCGAAGGCCGCTACCCTGGCCCCAGTGATCCGCGGCCTCGCCTCGACCGACCGGCCGCAGGTGGGCCACTTCGACGACGACCCCCGGGTCCTGGAGTTCCTGGCCTCCGCCGAGCACCCGCGCCTGGCAGCCCTGGGCACGTGCTGCCCGGACCACTTCCTGCGCACCAAGGTCGCCCCGCTCGTCCTGGACCTGCCCGCGGATGCCTCGATCGAGGAGAGCATCGCGCGGCTCAAGGATCTCCACACGGCCTACCGCGAGGAGTACGCGGCCTATTACGAGCGCCACGCCGAGCCCGACTCGCCGGCCATGCGCGGGGCCGACCCCGCGATCGTCCTCATCCCGGGGGTGGGCATGTTCTCCTATGGCAAGGACAAGCAGACCGCCAGGGTCGCCGGGGAGTTCTTCCTCAACGCGATCAACGTCATGCGCGGCGCCGAAGCGATCTCCACCTACGCCCCGATCGAGGAGGGCGAGAAGTTCCGCATCGAGTACTGGGCGCTCGAGGAGGCCAAGCTCGCGCGCCTGCCCCAGCCCAAGTCCCACGCGACCCGCATCGCCCTCGTGACCGGCGCCGCGTCGGGCATCGGCAAGGCCATAGCGACCCGCCTGGCCGCGGAGGGCGCGTGCGTCGTCATCGCGGACCTCGACCTGGACAAGGCCCGGGCGGCCGCCGCGGAGCTCGGCAACGCCGACGTCGCCATCGGGGTCCGGGCGGACGTCACCGACGCCACCCAGGTCGCAGCGGCCGTTGATGCTACGGTCCTGGCGTTCGGCGGCATCGACCTCGTGGTGAACAACGCAGGCCTGTCCATCTCCAAGCCGTTGCTCGAGACGAGTGAGAAGGACTGGGACCTGCAGCACGACGTCATGGCCAAGGGCTCGTTCCTGGTCTCGCAGGCCGCCGCGCGCGCCATGGTCGCCCAGGGGATGGGCGGGGACATCGTGTACATCTCCTCGAAGAACTCCGTGTTCGCCGGCCCGAACAACATCGCCTACTCCGCGGTCAAGGCCGACCAGGCCCACCAGGTACGCCTCCTGGCCGCCGAGCTCGGCGAGCACGGCATCCGCGTCAACGGCATCAACCCCGACGGCGTGGTCCGCGGCTCCGGCATCTTCGCCGGCGGCTGGGGCGCCAAGCGCGCGGCCGTGTACGGGGTCGAGGAGGAGAAGCTCGGCGAGTACTACGCCCAGCGCACCCTCCTCAAGCGCGAGGTCCTCCCCGAGCACGTCGCGAACGCCGCTGCCGTCCTGACCAGCAGCGAGCTCTCCCACACCACAGGCCTCCACATCCCCGTCGACGCCGGCGTCGCCGCCGCCTTCCTCCGGTGAACGAGTCCGCCGCGCCCCGCCCTGACCGCCATTGCTTCGCAGCGGTCGACGTCGGGGCCTCGTCCGGGCGCGTCATCCTCGCCACGGTGGGCGCTCCTCAGCCAGCCGGCGGGGGGCCGGGCGGGATGCACGACGGCCGGATGCGCGACGGCGCAAGGCACGACGCTCCAACGAACGACGGCGCGCCGAAGGTCGCGCTCGACGTCGTCCACCGCTTCCCGAACGGCGTGATCGACGACGGTGTGACCAGCGATGGGGCCCACGTGCTCCGCTGGGACCTGCCCGGCATCTTCGCCGAGGTCCAGACCGGCCTGGCGAAGGCCCACGATGCGGCTGCGGCGCGCGGACTGCGGATCGAGAGCATCGGGATCGACACGTGGGCCGTGGACTACGGCCTCGTCGACAGCGCGGGCCGGCTCAAGGAGCCCGTGTTCTCGTACCGCGACGGGCGCACCGAGGCCGCGATCCCGGTGGTCCACGCGAAGGCCGCGCCGGAGAGGCTCTACGGGGTGAACGGGCTGCAGTTCCTGCCGTTCACCACGCTCTACCAGCTCGCCGCCGAGCCGCGCCTGGACGGGTACGAGGCGCTCCTCATCCCGGACCTGCTCGCATTCTGGCTCACTGGCGCGCGCCGGACCGAGGAGACCAACGCGTCAACCACCGGGCTCCTCGACGCGCGCACGGGCACCTGGTCGCGGGAGCTGTTCGAGGCCCTTGGGTTCCCCGAGGCGCTCTTCCCGGAGCTCATCGCCCCGGGGGAGACCTACGGGACCCTCCTGCCGGCCGTGGCCGAGCGCACGGGGCTGCCCGAGGGCACGCCGGTCGTCGCTGTCGGTTCCCACGACACCGCCTCCGCTGTGGCCGCCGTCCCCGCGGCACCGGGAGGGGGCAGCCCAGGGGAGGAGGTCGCGTACATCTCCTCGGGCACATGGTCGCTCGTGGGCGTCGAGCTGGACGCCCCCGTGCTCACGGATGCCAGCCGTGCTGCGAACTTCACCAACGAGCGCGGCGTGGACGGCACCATCCGGTACCTGCGCAACGTGGGCGGCCTGTGGCTCCTGTCCGAGTCGCAGCGGCAATGGGCCGCCGAGGGGCGGGAGTCCTCCCTCGAGGTCCTGCTCGCCGCCGCCGCGGCGCTGCCGGCTGGCGGTCCGCAGATCGACGTGGACTCCGAGGAGTTCATCGCTCCGGGCGGCATGCCCGAGCGGATCCATGCGGCCGCCGCGCGTGCCGGCGCCTCGGGCGGTTCCCATCCCAGCGCCGGCGACGTGCTCGCGGACGAGCCCGGCGCCGTCGTGCGCTGCATCCTCGACAGCCTCGCCGCAGCCTACGCCCGCACCATCGCCCGGGCGGCGCAGCTGTCCGGCCGGCGCCCGCAGGTGGTCCACGTGGTCGGCGGCGGGTCCCAGAACGAGCTCCTCTGCCGCCTGACCGCCGACGCGACCGGGCTGCCGGTGATCGCCGGGCCCGTCGAGGCCACCGCACTCGGCAACGTGCTGGTCCAGGCCCGCGCGGCCGGGGCTCTCGACGGCGGCCTCGTCGCCCTCCGCGCGGCCGTCCGGGCCAGCGTGGAGCTGCGGGAGTACGTTCCCGCAGCGGTCTGACCGCGGGCCAACGAAGAAGAGGATCGGCAGCCCCACACCGGGCTGCCGATCCTCTTCTCGCTGGGCAAGCGTTTTCCCATATCCCTTGGCAGAAGCCCTCCGCCGGAGTACCGTGGTGAGAAACCGGTTACTGGGCGTCGAAGGAGGCGCCGGCCGAAGCCTTTGCAAGGAGACCTCGCCACATGCAAGCTCCCAAGAAATACGCCCTCGCCGGCACCGGCTCGCGCGCGCAGATGTACATCGATGCCCTGTCAGGCAGCCACAGGGATGCTGGCCGCGTGGTCGCGTTCGTCGACACGAACGAGCACCGCATGGCCCACTACGACTCCCATGCGGCCCTCGCCTCCGGCACCGCGCCGCTCCACTACACTCCGGACCGGCTCGGCGAGATGTTCGACGTCGAGCGGCCAGACGCCCTCGTCGTCACTTCCCCGGACTTCACCCACGCGCACTACGTGACCGAGGCACTGGCCCGCGGCGTCGACGTCGTGTGCGAGAAGCCGCTCACCACGAGCGTCGAGGGCCTCCGGAGCATCGTGGACGCGGCCGACGCCGCGGCGCGGACCTCGGGCGCGAAGCTCGTTGTCACGTTCAACTACCGCTACTCGCCGCGCAATGCCGCGATCAGGGAGATCATCGCCTCGGGCCAGATCGGCAAGGTCACCTCGGTCCACTTCGAGTGGTGCCTCGACACGGTCCACGGCGCCGACTACTTCCGCCGCTGGCACCGCAACAAGGCCAACTCGGGCGGACTGCTCGTCCACAAGTCGACGCACCACTTCGACCTTGTGAACTGGTGGCTCGGGGATGTCCCCGAGACCGTCTACGCCCAGGGCGGCCTGCGTTTCTACGGAGCGGCCAATGCCGCAGAGCGCGGCGGGGCCCCACGCCCGCAGCTGAGCCGCGACAACCCTGACCGCGCCGACCCGTTCAATCTGGACCTCGCGGCGGATCCGAAGCTCCGCGCGCTCTACCTCGAAGGCGAGTCCGACGATGGCTACCTCCGCGACCGCGACGTGTTCACGGAGGGCATCGACATCGAGGACAACCTGAGCCTCGTGGTCGGCTACCGCGGTCGCGCGTCGATGGCGTACACGCTGGTGGCGCACTCCCCGTGGGAGGGCTATCGCGTGGCCATCAACGGTACCGAAGGGCGCGTCGAGATCGAGGTCGTGGAGCGCGGCTCTGTGGCTCCGGACCGGCACACGCTCGACCCGTCCGCAGCCGTGGACCCGCATCTCGCCGGCGCGGCCGCACGGCCCGAAGGAACCCTCGTGCGCGTCCAGCGCCTCTGGGAGCCCGCGCGGATCGTCGAGATCCACGAGGGAGAGGGTGGCCACGGCGGCGGCGACGCCATGCTGCTCGACGACGTCTTCCGCGGCCCGGGCGTCGATCCGCTCCACCGCCAGGCTGGCTGGGGCGACGGCGTGCGCAGCGTCCTCGTCGGGATCGCGGGGAACGAATCCCTCCGCACCGGCCAGGCCGTCCGCCTCGCGGACTTCGGCCTCCCGCTCGTCGAGGGCGAGGCGCACACCGCCGAGAAGGCAGGTGCGCGATGACCTGGCGCAGCGCTTCGCGCGTCGTGGTGACGGGTGGCTCGGGCCGGCTCGGCGTGAGCGTCGTCAACCACCTCGCCTCCCGCGGCCACGAGGTCATCTCGCTCGACCGCGCGCCGTCGGACCTCGTGCACGACGGCGTGCGGCAGCTCACCGTCGACCTCGCCGACGCGTCCGCCACCCGTGGGGAGTTCGAGCGGCTGCGGCCGGACGGCGTCGTGCACCTCGCGGCGATCGCCGTCCCGTTCAGCGCGCCCGAGGATGTGATCCTGAGGACCAACGCCCAGCTGTGCCTCTCGGTGCTGTCCGCGGCGGCCGACGCCGGCGCCGGCCGCGCGCTCGTTGCGTCGAGTCCCACGGTGCTCGGTTACGGGACGCCGCAGGGCTGGGCCCCGCAGTACCTCCCGATCGACGAGGAGCACCCCATCGCGCCGTGGAACGCCTACGCGCTCTCGAAGGCCACCATGGAGGCCACGGTCCGCATGTTCGTCGCGGCGCGGGGCGACTCCTTCCGGGTCGGCGCGTTCCGGCCGTGCTTCGTCATCAGCCCGCAGGAATGGAACGGCACCCCGACGCAGCAAGGCCACACCGTGGCCGAGCGGCTCGCCCGGCCCGAGCTCGCCGCCGTGTCCCTCTTCAACTACGTCGACGCCCGCGACGCCGCGGGCTTCGCCGAGCGCTGGCTCGAGGCCGCGGACGAGGTGCGCAACGGGGACGTGTTCTTCGTCAGCGCCGACGACGCCATGGCCCGCGACTCGCTCGCCGAGCTCGTGCCCCGGTACTTCCCGGGCACCGAGCGCATCGCGAAGCACCTCACCGGAACGCAGGCGGCCTTCAGCTCGGCCAAGGCCCGGCGATTGCTCGGCTGGCGGCCCCAGCGGTCGTGGCGCACCGAGCTCGCCGGCGAGCCCCTCGCGGCCACCGCCGCGCACCTCTCCTGACCTGGGCCGCAGGGCTTTCCACCCATCCCATCAGGCCCCCATCCCGCCCACCCCGCCCGGCCCCTCCACCGACCCAAGGAGCACCCATGCACTTCGACGGCATCCTCTTCTTCCCCATCACGGCCTTCGACTCGTCCGGCGCCGTGGATCCCGGGCTCACGCGCGACCACATCGCGTCGCGCCTCTCCCACGGACCCGGCGGCGTGTTCGCCGCGTGCGGCACCGGCGAATACCACGCCCTCACCGCGAAGGAGGCGGGCGCCGTCGTGCGTGCCGCCGTCCAGGCGGTGGGCGAGCACACCGCGGAGGGCGGTCCCGAGGCTGGGCATCGCGTCCCCGTGATCGGAGGGACGGGTGGACCGCTCGGCCATGCGATCGAGGCGGCGAAGGCCGCCGAGGATGCAGGCGCGGACGGTCTCCTCGTCCTGCCGCCGTACCTCGTCAACGCACCCGTCGCGGGGCTTGAGCGGTACGTCGAAGCCATCGCGGCGTCGACCTCGCTCGAGCTCGTCGTCTACCACCGCGGCAACGCGAGGTTCACGCCCGAGGCGGCGGCGCGGCTCGCCGGAATCCCCCAGGTCGTGGGGTTCAAGGACGGGGTGGGGGACATCGGCGTGACGCAGGAGGTGGTCCTCGCGGTTGAGGCCACCGGTCGCACCGACTTCCAGTTCTTCAACGGCCTCCTCACCGCCGAGCTCACCCAGGGCGCGTACCGGGGGATCGGCATGCCGCTGTACTCCTCGGCGGCGTTCGCGATGGCGCCGGGGGTCGCGAACGCGTACTACCGTGCGTACACCTCCGGCGACGAGGATCGGCGGCACGAGATCCTCACGCGTTTCTACCGGCCGCTCGTCGCGCTGCGGGACACGGTCCCCGGCTACGGGGTCTCGCTCGTCAAGGCCGGCGTCCGGCTCGGCGGCCTGCCCGTCGGCGGCGTGCGGGCGCCGCTCCTCGACCCGTCCGCCGAGCATCTCGCCGAGCTCGAGCGCATCCTCGCCATCGGGGCTGAGCTGGTGGCCGCCGAGCCCGTCGCCTTCGCCGACCTCGCGCACGACGGCGCGCGCCGCCGGGGTGACGACCCCGCCGGTGCTGAGTTGGCCGGTGCTGAGTTGGCCGGTGGTGACCTCGCCGGTGCTGAGCTGGCGGCCGACGCGTTCGTGGCCTCATGAGTGCCGCGCGTGAGCCGGTGCTCGCCTCGCTCCGGACCAGGCTGCTCGTTCCGAGGCTCCCGCGGCCCTGGGGACCGGATGTCCCCGAAGTGCACGTGATCGTCGTGGAGGTCGAGGACTCCCACGGGAACCGTGGAACCGGGTTCTCCTGGACTCCGACGATTGGCGCGGGGGCGGTGCAGAGCCTCCTCGACGCGGACATTTCGCGGGCAGCTCTCGGGGGCCCCACGCACCCCGAGGCCGTGTGGGAGGTGCTCTGGCGCCATCTCCACGAGGCCGGCGGCGGAGGGCTGACCACGAT
Organism: Sinomonas sp. P10A9; assembly: GCF_041022165.1. Taxonomy (GTDB): domain Bacteria; phylum Actinomycetota; class Actinomycetes; order Actinomycetales; family Micrococcaceae; genus Sinomonas; species Sinomonas puerhi. Next base: position 3,310,164 of record NZ_CP163302.1, on the reverse strand, counting down.
CGCGCTCGCGGGCCTCGACCTGGCTCTCTGGGACCTGACGGCCCGGCGCCTCGGCGAGCCGATCGCGGGGCTGCTGGGGCGGCGTCGTGCGTCGATGCCCGCGTACGGGAGCGGCGTCAACCTGCACTACAGCCTCGAGGAGCTCCTCGAACAGGTGCAGCGATGGATCGCGGCCGGGTACGGCGCCGTCAAGATCAAGGTCGGGAAGCCGGAGATCGAGGAGGACGTCGAGCGGGTCGCCGCCGTGCGGAAGGCCCTCGGCCCGGGCCGGCGCCTCATGGTGGACGCGAACCAGCGCTGGGACCTGCCCACCGCCCGGCGTGCCGTCGCCGCGCTCGAGCCGTACGGGCTGCACTGGCTCGAGGAACCGCTGCGCGCCGAGGATCTGGACGGGCACGTGCAGCTCCGCCGATCCGTGTCGGTGCCCATCGCGGTGGGGGAGAACCTCCACACGCTCCAGCGCTTCCGCGAGTATGTCGCGGCCGGCGCGTGCGACGTCATCCAGCCCAACATCATCCGCGTCGGCGGCATCACGCCGTTCCGGCGTATCGCGGCCCTCGCCCAGTCGGGCTCCGTGGAACTCGCGCCCCACCTGCTCACCGACCTCTCGGCACAGCTCGCCGCGACCCTGCCCGGCGCGGTGCACATTGAGGAGGTCGAGGACACCTCGTTCGAGACGCTCGGCCTGCTCGCCGCGCCGTCGCCCGTCATTCGGAAGGGCGCAACCATCCACCTCGAGCCGGCTCCTGGCCTCGGCCTCGAGTTCGTCGAGCGACTCGCAGCTGACGAACCGCACCTGCCCCACGCCGCCCACACCTCAGGAGTCCCCGCATGACCGCCGCCGCCCTGCTCATCCCCCAGACGACCGCCGACACTACGCCAGAGGAGCTCGACGCCGTCGTGGCCACCGCGGTCAGGGCCGCCGGGCCGTCCGCAGCGGCGTCGGACGACGCACGGGCCGCGTGGCTCGAGGCCGTCGCCGACGCGCTCGATGCGGCCCGCGACGAGCTCGTCGCGATCGCGGAGCGGGAGTCGCACCTGCCCACCCTGCGGCTCACCGGGGAAGTGGCACGGACCACCGGCCAGCTGCGGCTCTTCGCCGCCGTCGTCCGGGACGGCGCATACCTCGAGGCCGTCATCGACCGCGCGCGTCCCGGTGCGACGCCGCCGCAGCCCGACCTGCGCCGCATCCTGCGTCCGCTCGGGCCCGTCGCCGTGTTCTCCGCGAGCAACTTCCCGTTCGCGTTCTCCGTGGCCGGCGGCGACACGGCGAGCGCCCTCGCAGTGGGGTGCCCCGTCGTCGTCAAGGGGCACTCGGGTCACCCCGAGCTGTCGGTGCGGACGGCGCAGGTCGTCGCCGATGCGCTCGCCTCTGCCGGTGCGCCCGACGGCGTGTTCGGGCTCGTGCTCGGGCGGCCAGCCGGGAACGCGCTTGTCCAGGCTCCGGGCATCACGGCCGTCGGGTTCACCGGTTCGCTGTCCGGAGGACGCGCCCTGTTCGACCTCGCGTGCGCGCGGCCCGATCCGATCCCCTTCTACGGCGAGCTCGGCTCGATCAACCCCGTGGTCGTGACGCCGGCGGCGGCCAAGGCCCGGACGGCAGAGATCGCTGCCGGGCTCGCGGCGTCTTTCACACTCGGCGTCGGGCAGTTCTGCACCAAGCCCGGGCTCGTCCTGGTGCCCGCGGAGGCAGGGTTCGAGACGGCGCTGGCCATCGAGGCCTCGTCCCATCGCGGCGGCGTGATGCTCACCCCACGCATCGCGGAGGCGTTCCCGGCCGGGCTGAGGCGGCTCGTGGTTGACGGCAAGGCAGACCTCCTGATCGGGAATCCCGGTCAGGACGCCTCCGACGGCGTGGCACGTCCTGCGGTCCTCATGGCCGACGCCGCCCGCGTCCTCGCGCGGCCAGAGGTGTTGCTCGAGGAGTGCTTCGGGCCCGTGACGCTGCTCGTGCGGTACGCGTCGGACGCTGAGCGGGACGCGGTGCTCGACGCCGTCGGCGGCTCGCTGACCGCCACCGTCCACGCCGAACCGGACGAGGACGTCACCGAGCTTGCGGCTCGGCTGGCCGAGCGCGCCGGTCGCGTTCTGTTCGGCGGTTGGCCAACGGGGGTCGCGGTGACGTGGTCGCAGCACCACGGCGGCCCGTGGCCGGCGACGACGTCCGCGCTCCACACATCGGTCGGGGCCACTGCGGTGCGCCGGTTCCAGCGGCCGGTCGTGTTCCAGGACGCGCCCGCGTCCGTCCTGCCGGAGGCCCTGCGCGACGAGAACCCGCGAAGCATCGTCCGCCGCGTCGATGGCGAGCTCACGACGGCGCCCCTCACCTAGCAACGCGAGGTCACCTCCCCCCCCCGATGAGGGGTCATGTCTCTGCGATGCGGGGTCATCTCTCCAGCGACGCTAGTTCCTCGCTTTGCTAAATCCCTTGGGAGGTGACTCCGCATCCGTGGGAGGTGACTCCGCATCCGTGGGAGGTGACTCCGCATCCGTGGGAGGTGACTCCGCATCCGTGGGAGGTGACTCCGCATCCGTGGGAGGTGACTTCGAGTTGTTGGGAGGTGACTCCGGGTCAGAGCTCGAGAACGTCGGGGCGGTCCAGCACCTGCGGCGCCCACGCGCCGTCGTGCGAGGCAGGGACCACAGAGGCGACGGTCGGCCACTCCGGGTCAACGGAGAGGACCTCGAAGCCCCCCTGGGTGCTGAGAATCGTGTCTTCGACCTTGCAGCCCGCTGCCGTGGGATTCCACGCGAAGGCGACGTCCGCACCGAGGCCCAGATCGAGCCCCGGCAGGGCGCGCGGATCCCGCCCTGCGTATCCGGCGACGCCGCCCTGATGGTGGCGAGTCCACTCGTCGGAGGCGAATCCGTTGGCGAGGTAGGCCGCGGTGCCGGCGTCGAAGGCCCGCTGGAGGGACCCACCGGGCCGGGATCCTGAGAGGTAGGCGGCCTCGACCCCGAGGATCCTGGCATCTGCGGTCCGCTCGTCGGCGGTCCGTGGGCCGAAGCGCACCCAGCGCGTGATGTTGAGGATGAGACCGTGCCGCCGCGCGCACACCACTGCCATGGCGCGCCGGCCGAGCGGGGCTCGCGTCGGGAGGGGATGCCGGTGGGCTGCGCGCGAGTCCCCGCCCACGAGGACCACGAGTGGCTCGGCCCCGAGGTCCACAACCCCTGCAGTCAGCCGTGCGGCCAGATCCACCTCGGCTTCGTCGGGTCGGGCCGCGGCGAGCTCACGCGTGAGGAGCCGTGCGACGTCGCGACCCAGGATCCGGTACCGCGCGGCCTCCTCCGCATGGAGCGACTGCCGCGCGTTCCGGAGCCCGGCGGCGAGTGCCTCCTCCCGTAGCCCGCCCGCAGCGAGGGCCTGCGCCTCGGCGGTGGCGACGACGTCGCGGTGCCACGGGTGTGCGACGACGACGGGCTGCGCCCACGAGGGCAGCTCCTCGGCCACGAGCCGGTGCTCCTCGTTCGACGTCACGTGCACCGCTTCACCGTCGCGGTCCACGACTGCGGCGACGATCGGGCCGCCCGCGAGGCTCACGTGGGTCCGTGCCCCCTGCAGGTACCACCCGAGCGCAGCCTGGGAGGTGAGGGCAACGGCGTCCGCGCAGGCCGCATCCAGCAGGGCCAGGACGCGGCGGCGCTTTTCGGCATGCTCGCGGCCGCTTGCGTCGGCGGACTGGGCGGCGACGGAGGCGTCCATGTGGGAGGCGTCCATGTGGGGGACCCGCGCGTAGGGGGCATGGGTGTGGGGGAACGGCATGAAGAATCCCTCGGATGGCGTAGAAACCGATTTCTCTCCACCCTAGGTGGGCGTGAGATGACCGTCAACGGATCTGAGTAACCGGTTTCAGAAACGGCTCAGGGCCCCAGCCTGCTCGCGAGCCACCCGAACGCTTCGTTCTGCATCGCGGCCGTGAACACATGGCCGGAGGGATAGAACGCCCCCGTGTAGTTGCTGGCGTCCCCGAAGTGCTCGAACCGCCGTCGGATCTGCTCGTGTGCGCGCTCCATGCCGGACCGGGGAAACAGGTGGTCCGCGAGCCCGTACTGCACCAGCAGGGGGTTCGAGGTCCACGAGGCAACGACCGACGGCCAGTCACCCACCGTGCCGAGACCGGGGCTCAGCCACGTCCACGAATGTGCATCCGCGTGCCCGGCCATGAGCTCGGGGAGGGTGCTCATCATCGCCACGATCGCGGTGGCGCGAAGCTGCGGCGCAAGCACGCGCAGCACTCCGGCCCTCGCGCCGCCGCCGGACATTCCCGCCGCGGCGAGCCGTGCGCCGTCGACCCAGGGAAGCGAGCCGAGCACGTCGAGCGCGAAGAGGTCCTCGGCGGCGAGCAGCCCGGCCCACGAGGTCCCCAGGACTCCCGCGGCCTTTGCGGCTTCGCCCTCGAAGCCCGCGTGCAGGGCCTCGGGGTCCACGGCAGGGCTCGACGCCGCCGGGTCACCGGACGCCTCGGCAGCCTCCTCGCGCGCGAGCGACCCCTGCGCGAGCGCCGCCCGCACGGTCCGCGCCGAAGCCTCCGCCGCGGGCAGCCGCCGCGATCCGAAGCCGAACGCGTCGTGCACGAGCACCGCCACGCCCCGCCGCGCCAGCTCCTCCGCCCAGGCCCGGCCGCCCGAGCAGGCCTCCCTGTGGGCGGATGCGGCGAGCGCCACCGGCCCCTCCAGCCCCGCGCCATCGGAGAGCTTCTCGCGACCGAGCATCTTGACTCCGCCGTGTTCGAACAGCGCGAGGACGCCAGGCAGCGGCTCTCCAGCGCCATCGGGTCGGAGGAGCCAGGCCCGGGTCCGCGGCCCGTAGCCGCAGGTCCAGCTCAGGTCAGCGCCCTCGAGGCCGTCGCGCCGGAATGTGTCCTCGACGCGCACGTCGGGATCCGCCCGCAATCCCGGCACCCCCAGGGCCGCCGTCAGTGCCTCGCGGAGCTCCTCGGGAGGCTCCGCGGCGCGCTCGGCGAAGAGGGGCTTGCTGCGCACGACGGCGCCGGCAACCTCGCGCTGCCAGCCCGCCCAGGCGTCGTTCGCCATCTCAGGCCTCGGTTCGCGTCCCGCGCGGCATCCAGTCAGCTGGAGCCTCGCGCGGCGTCCGGCCAGCCGGAGCCTCGGTGCCAGGTGCCGGGCCGGTGCTCGCGCGAGGCTCGAGGTGGGGTTTGACGTCGACATCCTGATCCGGTTCGCGCCCATCGAGGAGGGCCCGGAGCCGCTGCCACGCCTGCTCGCCGAGCTCGTTCTGCGGGACGGAGGCCGTCGTGAGCGCCGGGACCGTGTAGCGGGCGAACTGGATATCGTCGAAGCCGGTGACGGACAGCTGCCCGGGAACCGCGACGCCGGTCTCGTGCAGCGCGCCCAGGAGTCCCATGGCCACGAGGTCGTTGAAGCACACGGCGGCCGTTGCGCGGGAATCCATGACGGCGTCGCGTGCGGCGTAGCCGTCCTCGAACATCGCCCCGCACGGGATCACGACGATCTCGGCGCCCTCGGCCGTGGGCAGTGGATGCTGGAGTCCCTCGCGCCGGGCTCGGTCGCCCGCGCTCGCGCTCGGTCCGGCCACGTACGCGATGCGCCGATGTCCGAGCTGGCTCAGATGCGCGATGATGCTGCGGATTCCAGATGCGTAGTCGACGGCGAGCACGGGCACCCCTGGCACCCCGGAGGATCGGTTGACCAGGACCACCGGAGCGAGCTCCGGCAGGAGCGCGTCCAGCCGGGCTGCGTCCATGCGGGGCGCGACGAGCACAAGTCCGTCGCAGCGCCGCCGGGCCTCGCGCGCGAGGATGACCTCCTCTTCGGGGTTCTCGACCGAGTCGGCCACGAGGACCCGATAGTCGTCCTTGGCGGCTGCCCGCGAGAGCCCGCGCAGGGTCTCCTGGAACATGGGGTTCGCGAGGTCCGGGACCACGATCGCGACGGTCTGCGTGCGCCCGATCGCGAGGCTGCGGGCCACAGTGTTGGGGGTGTAGTTGAGCTTCTCAGCGGCGGCCCGGACTCGCGTGCCGATCGCGGGGTCCACCGTGGCGAGGCCGTTCATGACCCGGGAGACAGTGGCGCGGGAGACGCCCGCCTCCGCGGCGACGTGGGCGATGGTGACGCGCCCCGAGGGGCGCGTGCTCATGCGGGCCATGGATCCTCCGATCGTGGGTTGGGCACAGCATAGCAACCGGTTACGCAGCAGACGGGAAAGCGATATCCTGCCGGTCGGGACACCACCGCAGAAAGGCCGTTCATGCCCGTCGTCGACCTTCCGTCCGATCAGCTCCGCGCCTACGCCGGCGGCGCGGCCATCCCCGCCGACTTCTCCGAGTTCTGGGACGCGACCATCGCCGAGGCGCGGGCCCACCCCCTCGACGTGCGGTTCGAGGGCGTCGAGACGCTCCTGCCCCTCATCGACACCTTCGACGTCACCTTCGCCGGCTTCGGAGGGCAGCCCATCAAGGCGTGGCTGCACCTCCCCGCCGGTTGGGACGCGCAGACCCTTACGCACGACGCCGCGCGGCGGCTCCCGCGGGACGCGCCGCCCTCCACGCACGACGCCGCGCGGCGGCTCCCTGCGGTCGTCACCTATCTCGGGTATTCAGGCGGGCGAGGGCTGCCGCACCAGAACACCCTCTGGGCGCAGGCCGGCTACGCGATGCTCATCATGGATTCGCGGGGCCAGGGCTACGGGGGCCAGCTCGGCCACACACCTGATCCCCATCCGAGCTCCGGAGGCAACCAGTATCCGGGCGTCATGACTCGCGGGCTCCTGTCCCGCGAGGACTACTACTACCGGCGCATCTACACCGATGCCCTCCGGGCCATCGAGGCCGTCCCGGCGCACCCGGCCGTCGACGCCGCCCGGGTGGTGGTGCAAGGCGTCTCGCAGGGCGGTGGCCTCGCGCTCGCTGCGGCGGGCCTTGCGGCGGGCAGGCTCGACGGCGTGGTCGGCTGCCTGCCGGACGTCCCGTTCCTGTGCGACTACCCCCGCGCCCTCGAGGTCGCCTCGACTGGGCCGTACCCCGAACTCGAGCGGTACCTCGTGCGCCACCGCGATCACGTCGAGGCGGCCCTCATGACGCTGCCGTACTTCGACGCCGTGAACCACGCCCGCTTCGCGCGGGTTCCGGCGTACTTCTCGGTGGCACTGCGCGACACGACGTGCCCGCCATCGACCGTCTACGCGGCGTTCAACCGCTACGGCGAGGAAGCGGCCCGCGCTGGGCACGCGGCGTCGTCCGGGGAGTCCGTTGAGAAGTCGATCGAGGAGTACCAGTTCAACAACCACGAGGGCGGGGGAGAGCATCACGTCGCGCGGCAGCTCGTGTGGCTGCGGAAGCGCCTGGTCTGACCGGGCGGCGCCTCGCCGAGATCGTGGCCGCAATCCATCCCCTCTGCGACCGCAGGCGTCCAGCATGCGGACGGCTGTTTGCGGGCTAAGACTCCCGCGCCTAAAGTGCGAGCATGTTCAAGCGTTGGTATGCGTATTTTGCGTTGGCTCTGGAGGGCCAAGCGTAGATCCTCGCGTACCGACTCCAGAGCCAACAGGGCAGGGACCACACGGTCCTTGCCCTTTGCCATTTCAATGGCAGGCTCTGGATCCCTGGGGGCCTGTCAGGACAAGGACTGACCATGACCCCGCCCCGCACCCAGAGCACCACCATCGACTCCTCGACCGGAAACCTCCGCGTCGCCGAGTTCACCCCCCTTCCCGCGCCGGCCGACCTCCTCTCGGAGCTGCCCCTCAGCGAGGCCGCTGCCAGCACCGTGGCCCGCGGACGTGACGAGGTGCGCGCCATCATGGACGGCCTCGACGATCGCCTCCTCGTGATCGCTGGCCCCTGTTCCATCCACGACCCCGAGGCGGGCCTCGAGTACGCGACCCGGCTCGCCGCCGTCGCCCGCGAACACCGCGAGGACATGCTCGTGGTGATGCGCACGTACTTCGAGAAGCCGCGCACGACTGTCGGGTGGAAGGGCCTCATCAATGACCCGAATCTCGACGGCAGCCACGACATCGCTGCCGGCCTCCGTGCCTCCCGTCGCTTCCTCCTGGACGTGCTCGAGCTTGGTCTGCCCACCGCGACCGAGTTCCTCGAGCCGATCAGCCCGCAGTACACGGCCGATGCGATCGTGTGGGGCGCCATCGGTGCGCGCACCACCGAGAGCCAGATCCACCGCCAGCTCGTCTCGGGCCTGTCCATGCCGGTCGGGTTCAAGAACGGCACTGACGGCGGGCTGCAGGTCGCGATCGACGCATGCGGCGCCGCGGCCGCCGCGCAGGCCTTCCTCGGCATTGACGACGGCGGTCGCGCCGCCCTCGTGGCGACCTCCGGCAACCCGGACACCCACCTCATCCTCCGCGGCGGCTCGGACGGACCCAACTACGGCGCGGAGCACGTCGCGGCGGCGTCGGCCAAGATGGCCGGCAAGGGGCTCAACCCGCGCCTCATCGTGGACGCGAGCCACGCCAACAGTGGCAAGGACCATCACCGCCAGGCTGAGGTCGCCCTCGAGATCGGAAGCCACCTCGCTACGGGGGGCGCCAGCGCCGACGCGGTCGCGGGTGTCATGCTCGAAAGCTTCCTCGTGGGCGGGGCGCAGGCACTCGACGTCGCGCAGTTCGCCGCCGGTCGCACGCAGCTCGTCTACGGGCAGAGCGTGACCGACAAATGTATGGAGTGGGACGTCACCGCGCAGGTCCTGACTGGCCTCGCGGGTGCGGCCAGACAGCGCCGCGTTCACAAGAGCCACTCCAGCAACTAGAGTATTTTGTATGGCTGATTTCTCCACTTCCCGGTTCCTCACCGTTGCTGAGGTTGCGGAGATGATGCGCGTGTCCAAGATGACGGTCTACCGTCTTGTCCACTCTGGAGAGATGCCGGCCGTGCGCTTCGGCCGCTCGTACCGGGTGCCTGAGGCCGCAGTGGAGGAGTACCTGCGCAATGCGGTGGTCGACGGCCGGAGTGAGACCGCCTGACGTGTACGGTATCCTGTTGAGGAACGTTTAACGTCCCGTCACCAGCAGTTGGTTGAAAGCCGCCCCGAGCGCGCCGGCCAGCGGCCGGGACACCAACTATCGGTTAGGAACTGCACGTGGGTTCAGTCATCAAGAAGCGGCGCAAGCGCATGGCCAAGAAGAAGCACCGCAAGCTGCTTCGCAAGACTCGTCACCAGCGCCGCAACAAGAAGTAGGCGCCCCGCCCTCACGGGCGAAGGTGATGCGAGGCCCGTCCCTGTTGGGGGCGGGCCTCGTGGCGTTCTGGGCGCGTTGTGGCGCTCGCGGACCGTTCGTGGACTCCGCGCGGGGCAGAGTTGGGGGGTCCCAGCACCCGATCCCGGCGCCCGAGGAGCCGGCGGGGCTACCTGCGGATGCGCGTATATCCCCGCCACAGCCCGTACAGCACGCCGCCCACGGTGGCGGCCTTGAGCCCGAGCGTTGCGGCCCGGCGTCCCGCTCGGAAGTCGTAGATCGGCCAGTTGTTCGCGTTCGCGTGGGCCCGGAGCCGCACATCCGGGTTGATTGCCACCGGGTGCCCCACGAGGGTCAGGAGCGGGATGTCGTTGTGCGAGTCCGAGTACGCCCAGCACTGCCGCAGGTCCAGGCCCTCGCGCTCGGCGAGCTCCGCCACGGCGTCCGCCTTCGCCTGGCCGTGCAGGATCTCCCCGACGAGACGTCCCGTGTAGGTGCCGTCCACGATCTCGCCCACGGTGCCGAGGGCACCCGTGAGGCCGAGCCTCTCGGAAATGACGGAGGCGATCTCGATCGGCGTCGCCGTCACGAGCCACACACGCCTGCCGATGCGGAGGTGCTGCTCGGCAAGCGCCTTGGTACCGGGCCAGATGCGGGACTCGATGAATTCGTCGTAGACCTCGTGGCCCACGGTGGCGACGTCAACCGTGAGGATGCCCGCAGCCAAGGACAGCGCGGACGCCTGGATCGAATGCACGTCCTCGAGGTTCTCGCCTCGCAGCAGGAACGCGAGGTGCTTCCACGCGAAGCCTGCCGCATCGCGGAGGGTGAACGCCTTGCGCTCGTACATCTTGCGCGCCACATGGAAGAGGCTCGCACCCTTCATGAGCGTGTTGTCGACGTCGAAGAAGGCCGCCTCGCGTGAGCGTTCCACCGGCGCGGGGCGCACCGGGGCCTGCGCCTTCTTCTCTCCGGGCATGGTCAGAGTCTAGCCATTCGCGGCGCAGGGACCGGGCCGCGCTACCGTGGGAGGCATGCGTATCCCCGAGATCATCCTCGTGACCAAGAGCGAGTGCCACCTGTGCGAAGCCGCGAGGAAGGTCGTCTCCCGGGTCGCGTCGGAGGCAGGCGTGGGGTGGCAGGAGCGCCGTATCGATGAGGACGCCGCGCTGCGCGACCGCTTCGCCGAGGAGGTTCCCGTGGTCCTCGTTGATGGGGTCCAACGCGACTTCTGGACCATCAACGAGGCCCGTCTGCGCCGCACCGTCGAGGCGGCCCGGCAGGGCTGAGGCCCATTTGGCCCGGCCTGCGGACGGAACTTAGAGTGAGTGCGGCGGCCCTTCAGGGCCCCGGAGCAGCAGGACTGAGGAGTGTCAGTGGTACGTCGGGCGAGTCACGAGGGGGAGCCGTCCGTCTCGCTGTCCGAGGGCAAGGGGCTCCCACCGGCCGTCGTCGCCCGACTCACCGTCTACCTCCGCGCGCTCAATTCGTTCCTGGCCGACGACGTGGACCGCGTCTCCTCTGATGCCCTCGCCGAGGCCTCGGGTGTGAGCTCGTCGACCCTGCGCAAGGACCTCTCGCAGCTCGGTTCCTATGGCACACGTGGGGTCGGCTACGAGGTCGAGAACCTTCTGACGCACCTCTCGGTCGCGATGGGGCTCACGCGTGATTGGCGCGTCGCGATCGTCGGCGCGGGCAATCTGGGCCGCGCACTGGCCCGGTATGGCGGGTTCGAGACGCGCGGCTTCGACGTCGTGGCTCTCCTGGACACCGACCCGCAGATCATCGGCAACGAGATCGGCTGGCTGCGTGTCTCGGATGCGGCCAACCTCGAGGCCGTCTTCGAGCGCACCAGGACCAATATGGCGGTCCTCGCGCTCCCCGCTTCCGCGGCCCAGTTCGTCTGCGACCGCGTGGTCGCCGCAGGGGTCCGCAGCATCCTGAGCTTCGCGCCCACGATCCTGCAGGTGCCTCCGGGCGTGACCCTGCGCAAGGTGGACATGGCCACGGAGCTCCAGATCCTCGCGTATCACGCCCAGCGCGGTGAGTCGGGCGGCGAGACCGGGCAACCGTCCGCCGGCGCGCCCGAGGCCGTGGACGTGGCGCCCGCGGACATACAGCCACCCGCTGACACGCGGCCCGCGGACATGCCGCCGCCTGCTGACTGACGGGTCGCCCGCGTTCGTGGCGCCTGCGGACACTGCGCCTGCGGACACTGCACCCACGGCGCACGACGCCGCCTGCTGACGCGTCCGCGCTTCTGGCGCCTGCTGACAACGCGTCTACTGGCGGGTCGCCCGCGGATACGGCGCACGACGCCGCCCCTTACCGGGGCGAGCGGCGCACCTGAGGCGACTGCTCGCCGTCGTGCGCGCGAGGGCGCAGGATCCGACCTGCGATGCGGGTCCTCAGCGGAGGTAGCCGCCGCCGAGGGCCGCGGCTCGGCGCGCGGCGACGTACTCGTTCGAGGGGCGCAGCCACGTCAGCACCGTTGCCGCGATGTACAGCACGGCCGAGAGGATGGAAAAGACGTAGACGATCACGGGCGGCACGAACATCACGGCTCCGGGGATCGAGACCATCAGGGCGACGGCAGCGTTGCCGAGGTAGCCCAGGAGTGAGAGTCCCGCGAACACCGTGAGGAGGATGCGTACCCAGTTCATGCCAGCACGGATGCCCAAGGCAATGAGGATGCTGACTGCGATCCCGACGAGTGCCGAGATCCACACGAGAGGCGCGGACGTCGCGTTGAACTGCTCGATGAAGGTCAAGGCCTTGGCCCTGCCCGACGGCGCCGTGGCCTCGAGGATCGCCGCGCGCAGGTACGTGTGCATCCAGTCCAGAGCGGCCGGGATGCCCGCCAGAGGAAGGACCGCGCTGACCACGAGCATCCAGAACGCGAGGGTGATGGTGACGGGCCGGACGATGCCCGTAGTGGGCATTCCGGGGAACATTCCCCCGGGTAGCTGGCTAGGCCACGGGCCCTGGTACGGACCCTGCGGGGGCACGGCGGCATACTGCTGCGGGCTCTGGTTCTGGTACGGGGGGCCCGGCTGATAGGGCGGTGGGGTCGGCTGGCTCATCACACGCTCCGCACTCTCACTTGTCGCACCTCCATTGGCCGTACACCGCGCAGGGTCACTGGCCGTACGGATTGCCGAAGGTGGGTCCCTTCGGGGTGTAGGGGTTGGCGAACTGGTTGTTTGCGTTCAGGAATGCCGTGACGGCTGGCCGGAACATCATCACCATCGAGGCGACCGCGAGCGCCATTGTGAGGAGCGAGAACAGTCCGCCGGCAAAAAACGCCAAGATCGTGAGGCACAGGAATACCGTGCCGAGGACCCTGGCCCACCGGCGGCCCCGGGAGAGGAACACGCCGCACAGGACAAGGACAATGGCGTTGACCACCGCTCCGCTCATCGCCACCCACACGAACGTGCTGATGATCTGGCGGAACTGCTCGAAGGTGATTCCCGCCTGCGCGCCGCCAGCCCGGTTGAAAACATCGCGGAGTGAGCTCGCCGGCAAGTTGAGCTCGGCCATAGTCGCGATGAAGCCAATGACGACCTCTGCCGCCGCCGTCACGAAGAGCAGGAGGGACGCCCGGCGCACCGCCGCCTGCTGCGCCTCGGGACTTGGGGCCCCATAGCCCGGCCCTCCGTAGCCGTAGGCGGGCGGCTGGGGGGAGTAGGGCGGCTGCTGTCCATACGGAGGCTGGCCGTACTGGGGCTGGCCGTAGGCGGGGGGCTGCTGGCCGTACTGGGGCTGCCCGTACTCGGGCTGGCCGTAGGCGGGGGGCTGCTGCCCATACTGGGGCTGGCCGTAGGCGGGGGGCTGCTGCCCATACTGGGGCTGGCCGTACTGGGGTTGGCCGTAGGCCGGGGGCTGCTGCTGCGCATTCGGCTCGAACCCGGGCGCGTACTGTCCGTAGCGGGGGGCAGGGCGTCCTGCCGGGGCGCTAGGCTCTTGACGACTGCCCTGCGTGTCCTGTGGCTCGGACGGCCGGTGCGTCGGCGCCCCCTCTTCCGGCTGCTCAGAGCCGTTCGGAGGGACGTCAGGCGTGCTCATGAGGGTCCAATCGTCGAAGGTGGCCCGGTGGGGAGCGCCTCCGCGTCCCCGATGCGTTGATCCCACCCTATCTCCCGCGCAGGGTCTGTGAGCAGTGCCGCTTCGGCTTCGGCGGATCTGCGGCCGAACCACCTGTTCGAGCTGGGGAGCCACAGAAGCGCCGCGGCGACGACCGTGAGCCCGAAACCGTACCAGTAACCGGCAGGAACCCCGCCGAGAACGATCCCGACCACCAGGGCGACCTCTATGGCCGCAAGCGCCGTGAGCTGGAGCCGTGCCCACTCCTTCCGCTGCTTAGCGGCCACCCCCAGAAGGATCTGGGCCGACGCGAACGCGACGGCCACGACGTCGAGCACCATCCGGATGAGCCACATCGGTCCGAGCAGGTGCAGGAAGGCGAAGGAGGTGATGCCCGTGACGATCCCGATGATCACACCGATGAAGCCGCCCACGACCGAGATCCAGTAGGACGACTGCACCTCGGCGGGAACGCCGTCGAGGCTGAAGATTCGCATGATGTCTGGGGGCTCGTGGGCGGACGGGAGGGGTTCGCTCATGGCGCCCACTGTATCGGTGCGGTCTGGTCACAGGTTTGTCATCACCGAGGCTCGCACATGACACCGGGTGGCGATGAGCGCTGGGCTGTTGATCAAAGTTGTTGATCAAAGTTGGTGGTCAAGATAGCGATTGAAGTCGGCGCTTAAAGGCGTCCGGCCCCGCAGCCAGATCTTCACTGGCGGCGGGGCCGGATCTCTGCGGGGCCGGATTTCAGCGGGCCGGGCCCGCGTAGGACGCGCTCGTGCGCGCCCTGGCAGGTGTCAGGCCTGCGGCGCGATGAACGCGAGGTCGAGGGAGATGACGACCTTGTCGGAGACCAGCACGCCGCCGGTCTCGAGGACAGCGTTCCACGTGAGGCCGAAGTCCTTGCGGGAGATCGTCGTCTCGCCAGAGACACCCGCGCGGGTGTTGCCGAACGGGTCCACGGCGATGCCGTTGAACTCGGTCTCGATCGTGACGGACTTGGTGACGCCCTTGATCGTGAGATCGCCGGTCAGGTCGTAGTCGTCGCCCTTCGCCTCGAGTGCGGTGGAGGTGAAGGTGATTTCCGGGAACTGCTCGACGTCGAAGAAGTCGGCGCTCTTGACGTGGCCGTCGCGGTTCGCGTCTCCCGAGTCGAAGGACGCGGTCTTGATGGCTGCCGTCGCCTTCGTCTCGTCACGGGTCGCGCCGACCTCGACGGTTGCCGAGGCGTCCGCGAAGCGTCCGCGGACCTTGCTGATGCCCGCGTGGCGGACGGTGAAGCCGATCTCGCTGTGCGAGGGGTCGAGGGTCCAGGTGCCGGTGGTGAGGCCGTGGGGCAGAGTCACGGGATATCTCCTTCTAGAAAGTGATTGAAGCGTCAAGTAACCGCTGATATCTATGAAAACATGCAGATGCATGCACACGCAAGGGCTGTGGCGAGCCTTACACAGGGAACTCTAGGGTGTCCGTGATAGTTCTACTCCCTGTAGAATCGGTTGGCGGTTGCTCCGAGTCGCCTCCCTCGGGTCCTCCACCCACACCGTCCACGCGATTTCCCTGCCGCCCGCCATGTTTGAGAAACTGGATGTCATGCCTTCATCAACCGTTCATCTGCTGCGGCACGGCGAGGTGTACAACCCCGCGGGCGTGCTCTACGGCCGGCTCCCGGATTTCCACCTGTCCGAGCTGGGCCGGCAGATGGCGGACTGCCTCGCGGAGCACTTCGCGCGGCGAGCGCACGACGGCGCGCGGATCGTCCTGCTTGCAGCCTCGCCGCTGATTCGTGCCCAGGAGACGGCGGCGCCCACCGCTGCGGCGCTCGGCCTCGAGGTCGGTACCGAGCCGCGCATCATCGAAGCGGAGAACCACTTCGAGGGCCTCAAGGTGACGCCGCGCGAGCTGCTCAAGCCGAAGCACTGGCCGTACATCCTCAATCCGCTGCGGCCCTCATGGGGTGAGCCCTACGAGGCTCAGGCTGCCCGCGTGCTCGCCGCGGCGCGGGACGCGGCACGCACTGCCTACGAGCGCGGGGGAGAGGGCTCTGAGGCGATCCTCGTTGCGCACCAGCTGCCCATCTGGGCCGCCCGGCTCAAGGCCGAGGGCCGCCCGCTCGCCCACGATCCGCGCAAGCGCGAGTGCACCCTGACGTCCCTGACCTCCCTCACGATCGATACCTCGACAGGTTCTGTGGTCTCGCTCCGCTACACCGAGCCAGCCGCCCGGCTCCTTCCGGGCGCGGCCACCACGCCGGGGGCCTGAATGACGGACGCCCTCAATGCCCCCGGAGGCCTGTCCCGCCGTCGGCTCCTGACCGCGGCAGGTGCCCTAGGCGCCGTCGGCCTCGCAGCGGCCCTCTCCGGGTGTGCCGCCGATGATCCCCTCGCGCAGCAGGCCCGCGCGGGGGACAACAAGAACTACGTTGCCGGCGACGGCTCGGTCACCGAGTACGCGAAGGACACCCGCAAGCCGCCGGTGGACTTCACGGGAGTGCTGTACGACGGCACGAAGCTCGGTTCCAAGGACCTTGTGGGCCACGTCACTGTGCTGAACTTCTGGTTCGCGGCGTGCGCCCCATGCCGCGTCGAGGCCCCCGAGCTCGAGGCCCTGCACACGGAGTTCAAGCCGCAGGGGATCGTCTTCTACGGCGTCAACCTCCGGGACGAGCAGGGCACCGCCGAGGCGTTCGAGCAGAGCTTCAAGCTGACCTACCCCAGCTTCAACGACAAGGACGGCCAGGTTCTCCTGGCCATGTCCGGGATGGTCCCGCCCGGCGCCGTCCCCACCACCCTCGTGCTCGACAAGCAGGGCCGCGTGGCCTCGCGCGTCCTGGGCCAGCTCGAGCGGGGCACCCTCAAGACCCTCATCACCTCCGCGGCGGCCGAGTAGCGTGGGCGGGATCTTCAGCGACACGGTGCTCAACGGCTCGCTCCTGCTCGCGCTGCCCGTGGCGCTGCTCGCGGGCGTCGTCTCGTTCCTGTCCCCGTGCGTCCTGCCGCTCGTGCCCGGCTACCTCGGCTACGTCACGGGCCTGACGGGCGTGGACCTCGCGAAGCAGAAGCGCGGGCGCATGGTCGCGGGAATCGTGCTCTTCGTGCTCGGCTTCACCCTCGTGTTCGTGGCGACAGGCGCGGTGTTCGGGGGGGTGGGCCGGTGGCTTGCGATCTCCTCGGGCTGGCTGACGCGGGTGCTCGGCATCGTCGTGGTGCTCATGGGCATCGTCTTCATGGGCGGGCTCGGCATCTTCCAGCGTGAGGCCCGCGTGCACGCCCGCCCGCCGGCGGGCCTGTGGGGCGCGCCGCTGCTGGGCATCACCTTCGGGCTCGGCTGGGTCCCGTGCATCGGCCCAACCCTCGCGGCCGTGCAGGTGCTCGCCTTCTCGGACGGGCCCACCGCCTACAAGGGCGCCCTCCTGACGTTCGTCTACTGCCTGGGCCTCGGGGTGCCGTTCCTGCTCATCGCACTGGGCATCCGCCGGGGCCTCGGAGCGCTGGCGTTCTTCAAGAAGCACCGCCGGGCCCTCCAGGTCTCCGGCGGCGGGCTGCTGATCCTCGTCGGAGTCCTCATGGTCTCCGGCGTGTGGAGCTATTGGATCAGCCAAGTGCAGATTTGGATCGGAACTGTGGAGCTGCCTGTCTGATGACCGATACCAAGACTGAGAACCAGAACGGGCACGAGGCCCCGAAGTCTGCCAAGCCTTCGAAGCAGTCGAAGGCGTCGAAAGCGGCAGGCAACAGGGGCAAGCAGGCCAAGCGCACCGACGTGGTCCTCCCCACCCTCGGCCCGCTCGGCATGCTGCGCTGGGCATGGACCCAGCTCACGAGCATGAAGACCGCGCTCTTCCTGCTTCTCCTGCTCGCCGTCGCAGCCGTCCCTGGTTCCCTGTTCCCACAGCGGCCCGCGAACCCCGCGATCGTGACGCAGTACCTCAAGGACCACGCCGACTACGGCCCGATCCTGGACAAGCTCCAGATGTTCGACGTCTATTCGTCGGCCTGGTTCTCCGCCGTGTACCTGCTGCTCTTCATCTCGCTCATCGGCTGCGTGGTTCCGCGTGCGATCGCGCACTGGAAGTCGTGGCGTTCCAAGCCCCCGCGCACCCCGGCACGCCTCTCGCGGCTGCCCGTATACGGAACCCTCGTGGTGCCCGCGGAAGCCGGCCTGACGGCGTCGGACGCCGCTGTGCAGGCCGCCGCACTCCTGAAGAAGCGCGGCTACCGTGTGGACCTGCGGTCCGCGGGCGACCTTCCCTCCGTGGGGGCCGAGAAGGGCTACCTCAAGGAGCTCGGCAACCTGTGCTTCCACTCGGGCCTCGTTGGCGTGCTCGTGTCCGTGGCGGTCGGCGGGCTGTTCGGCTACAGCGGGCAGCGCACGCTCGTCGAGGGCGAGACCTTCGTCAACACCCTCGTGGGCTACGACACGTTCAACCCTGGCTCGAACTTCCAGTCGGGCTGGCTGGCCCCGTACTCGTTCCGACTCGACAAGTTCGATGTCCGCTATGACAGGGAGTCCGTCAAGCAGTTCGGCCAACCCCTCGACTTCACGGCCCACGTGACCACGAAGGACTCCCCGGACGCTCCCGAGAAGCAGCAGGATGTCAAGGTCAACGACCCGCTCTCGATCGGCGGTACCAACGTGTACCTGGTCGGCAACGGCTATGCGCCGGTCGTCACGGTGCGGGGTGGCGACGGGAAGATCGCCTTCCAGGGGCCGGTGCCCGCGATCCCCACCGACGCGGTCTACACGTCGACGATCGTCATCAAGGCCCCGGACGCGAAGCCGGGCCAGCTCGGGTTCGTCGGCTTCTTCCTCCCCACGGCGGAGAAGGGTGCGAACAACGTCGCGTTCAGCGCCGACCCTGACCCGCTCAACGCCCAGCTGAACCTCAACTCGTACATCGGCAACCTCGGACTCGACAAGGGCACCCCCCAGAACGTCTACGCGCTCGACGTCGCCAAGCTCACCCAGGTCAACGGCCGCGACAAGCCCGCGGGCGGCATCGTCCTCGGTGCGGGGCAGTCCTACACCCTGCCGGACGGCCAGGGATCGATCAGCTTCGACGGACTCAAGCGGTACGTCGCGCTGGACGTCCACCACAACCCCGGTCAGGAATGGGCGCTCGGCTTCGCCCTCTTCTCCTTGGCCGGACTCATTGCCTCGCTGTTCCTGACGCGCCGCCGCCTCTGGGTCCGCGCGGGGAACCACGAGGATGGGCGCACCATGGTCGAGTATGGGCTGATCACCCGCGGCGAAGACCACGGCGGTCTCGGCGCCGAGGGGAAGTCCGTGCGGGCCGCCCTCGCCATGGCGTGGGGGGTACCCGACGATGGACCGAACGAGCAGACTAAGAACCCTCAGAACGCAATAGACAGCACTCAGAAGGACGCCTGATGCCCACCATCAATTTCACGCTCGGCGCGTACAGCGAGCTGTTCATGCTGCTTGCCGCAGGCACCTACGTGGTCGCGTTCCTCGCCTTCGCGTGGGACATGGCCACCAGCGGCAAGGTCGCCCAGCGCGACGCAGCCCTGTTGGCCGGGCAGAAGGCCGTGGTTACGCAGGCCGAGACGGCGGCGAAGAGGCCGGCGCTGGCTGGCGTAGGGTCCGCTGCGGGCGGTGGCGCAGGAGGTGGCACAGGCGGTGGTGCCAGTGACGGCGCTGCTGGCGGCGCGCCGTCGTCCTCGGTGAAGGGTGCCGGTTCCCCGAACGGCGGGGTTGCCCCTGTCGAGGTGGCCGACGCCGACCTGAAGTACCGCTCGCGGCGCAAGGCCGCCCGCGTGGGCGTCTCGTTGAGCATCTTGGGCCTCGTGATCCACGCCGCGGGCGTCGTCACCCGTGGGATCGCCGCTGGCCGCGTCCCGTGGGGCAACATGTACGAGTTCTGCACGACCGGTGCCCTCCTCGTGGTTGCCGTCTTCCTCTTAGTCCTCATCCGCCGCGACCTGCGGTTCCTCGGCACGTTCGTGCTCGGCCTCGCGGTGGTCATGATGGTGGCAGCCGCAGTGGCGTTCTACATCCCCGTGGGGCACCTCGTCCCGGCCCTGCAGAGCTACTGGCTCGTGATCCACGTGTCCATCGCCGTGATGTCCTCGGCGCTGTTCACCCTCACGTTCTCGATGGCCGTCCTCCAGCTGATCCAGAGCCGCCGTGAGGCGAAGATCGCCGCAGGCGGGCTCGACACCGGCGGATTCATGCGGCTCGTTCCCGGCTCCATGACGCTCGAGGCCCTCTCCTACCGGATCAACACGATCGCGTTCGTCGGGTGGACCCTCACCGTGATGTTCGGCGCGATCTGGGCCGAGAAAGCGTGGGGTCGCTTCTGGGGCTGGGACACGAAGGAAGTCTGGAGCTTCGTGATCTGGGTGGTCTACGCGGCCTACCTGCACGCCCGGGCCACCCGCGGCTGGACCGGCGCGCGTGCCGCGTGGCTCTCGATCGTCGGCTACCTCTGCGTGCTCTTCAACTTCACGATCGTCAACGTGTACTTCTCGGGCCTCCACTCCTACGGCGGGGTCAGCGCGGGCTGACACCCTCTTGCTGGCGGCCGCCTCCCGAGAGCCACTGCCGGAAGCTGGGCGCCCCGATGCACGAGAAAGGCCCGGTCCCACCACGCGATGGGACCGGGCCTTTCGAGTCAACGTCGAGATGCGTGTTGTGCTGAGTGCTACGACGGCATGGCCAGATCCTCCGGGAGTTCGACTCCCTGGTCCTTGGCGAACTGAGGCATGTTCGGCATCATGACGGCCGCCTGCCACTTCGCATCCTCGCTGGAGGTGAAAGCCACGTATTCTCCTCCCGCGAACGAGAGTGGGGTGTGGCCTGGCTCGATGACGAATGCGTCTCCGGCCTCGTAGATCTCCTCGGTTCCGTCCGCCTTCCGGACACCGAACTTCCCCTTGATGACGTAACCGAGGTGAGACGCTCGGCACAGGTTGTTCGGCGCTCCCTTGAAGAGCGGCGCCAGATCGAGGTCCTTGTCGTCGGCCGCCAGCGAGACGTTCCAGCCGTTGATGTCTTCTCCGTGGGATTCTGTGAGACCGGGGACGACCAAGTGCGACGACGCACTTGATTTTGATACCTTCGGCATCTCTCTTCTCCTTCCAGATAGTAGACCGCGTGCCTTTGGCCGGGCTTCGTCGGTCACTACCCATGGTCGGGAGGACAGCATGGTGACCACAGTGCCGAACGTCCTGCCGGGACTCCCTCCTTGTTGCCCTCTGCGTGTTGCCGTCTACGTGTTGCCCGTCTACTTGATGCCGGTGGTTGCGATGCCCTTGACGAGGAACTTCTGGCCGATGAGGAAGGCGATGAAGACGGGCAGGAGGGAAACGACCGACATGGCGAACATCGAGCCCCAGTCGGTGCTGGACTGGGCATCGACGAAGGCGCGAAGCGCCACGGGGACGGTGAAGACGTCCGGGGAGGTGAGGTAGATCAGCTGGCTGAAGAAGTCGCTCCAAGTCCAGATGAACGTGAAGATCGTCGTGGTGGCCAGCGCAGGGGTCATGAGGGGAAGGATCACGCGCAGGAAGATACGGGGGTGGCCCGCGCCGTCGATTCTGGCAGCCTCGTCGAGCTCGCGGGGGATGCCGCGGATGAACTGGACCATCAGGAAGACGAAGAACGCGTCGGTGGCCAGGAGCTTGGGCACGATGAGCGGCCAGAACGTATTGATCCAGCCGATCTGCGAGAACAGGATGTACTGCGGCACTATGATCACGTGGATGGGCAGCATGATCGTGATGAGCATCGCCGCGAACATCCACTTCTTGCCCGAGAAGTCCAGCCGCGCGAAGGCGTAGGCGGCCATCGAGCACGAGACGAGATTGCCGATGATCGCGCCAAGGACGACGATCGTGGAGTTGAGCAGGTAGGTCCCGAAGGGGGAGCTGAGGGCGTTCCAGCCGTTGGCGTAGTTCTCGGGGTGCGCCTCGGCCAGCCACAGGCCAGGGGCGCGGAAGACGTCGTCGCTCGGGCGGAACGAGGAGACGAGCATCCACAGCAGCGGGTAGATCATCACGATCGCTGCCGCGATCAGCACCACGTGTTTCAGGAGGCTCTTGACCCGTTGGCGCGGGCTGAGGGCCAGGTCTCCTCGGGGAAGCCGGCGCCTGCGGGCTGGCGGGGCGTCGCCGTTGCTGCCCTGGCCCGCGTCGTTGCTGGGCGGGACGGGGCGCACGACGGCGCGTGGGGCGCCCGGCGCGGCGCCCGTGCGGTGCGCTGTGGCGGCGCTCGGGACGTTGCTGTGAGGGGCTGCTTCAGTCGTCATAGAACACCCAGAATTTCGATGCGTAGAAGTTGATTGCAGTGAAGGCTCCGACGATGATCACCAGGACCCAGGCCATGGCGGAGGCGTAGCCCATGTCGAACTGGCCGAAGCCGCGCTGGTACAGGTAGAGCGTGAAGAACATCGTCGAGTCGCTCGGGCCGCCGGTGCCGCCGGAGACGATGAAGGCCTGCGTGAACGACTGGAAAGCGCCGATGATCTGCAGGACGAGGTTGAAGAAGATGATCGGGCTCAGCAGCGGCAGGGTGATCTTGAGGAAGCGGGTGATCCGGCCGGCACCGTCGACGGCGGCCGCTTCGTAGTACATCGTGGGGATCTGCCGCAGCCCCGCGAGGAAGATGATCATGGGGGAGCCGAAAGTCCAGACGTGGAGCAGGATGATGCTGCCCAGCGCGGTGCTCGGATCGGAGATCCAGCCCGGGCCGTGGATACCGAAGACGGCCAGGAGCTGGTTGACGAGGCCGGAGGTGCCGAACATCTGCTTCCACAGGATGGCCACCGCCACGGACGAGCCGAGCAGGGAGGGCAGGTAGAACACCGAGCGGTAGAAGGCGAGCCCCTTGAGGCCCTTGTCCAAGGCGAGGGCCACAATGAGCGCGAGGCCGAGCTGGAGCGGGACGCCGACGATGACGTACGTGAGGGTCACGCCGAGGGAGTTCCAGAACCGCTCGTCGCCGAACATGCGGGTGAAGTTGTCCAGCCCGATCCAGTTCGGGTCCTGGATGAGGTTGTAGTCCGTGAAGGAAAGATAGAGCGAGACGAGCATCGGGCCGACCGTGATGGCTATCAGGCCCAAGATCCACGGTGCGAGGAAGATGAAGGCGGCCCTGTTGTCCTTGGGCCGGGTGGCCTTGGGCCGGTGTCCGTTGGGAGCGCCCTTGGTGGGGCGTGCCGCGGAGCTCTTGCCGAGGTTTCCGAGCTCGGCGAGGGCGCTCATGGTATGAACCGATTCATAGCAGGAGCGCCGGGCTGGAGCGCTGGTGTCGCATGCGGGTTGGACACGGTGTGACCTCCTCTGGTCGGAATGCGCTTTCACGCAAGATAGTTCCGGTCTAGCTGGGGAGTCAAGGCCTTGCCATTACAGGTGGAATGCGTTTTCCTTAGTCCTTGACGACGGGTGTGACCTTGGGCATACTCAGTAAATCAGAAACCGATTTCTCGGACAACCATCCACTTCACCTTGGAGAGACGATGACGACTCTGACGCGACGCACAGCACTCAAGCTCTTCGCCGGCACGGCGGCTGTGGGTCTCCTCGCTGGTTGCGGCACTGGCGGCGGCAAGAACGCCGACGGATCCGTCACTCTCCGCTTCACGTGGTGGGGCAACGACGTGCGCAACAAGCAGACGCAACAAGTCATCGACGCGTTCCAGGCAGCCCACCCCAATATCAAGATCCAGGCGGAGCCCGGCGTCTGGTCAGGCTATTGGGACAAGCTCGCAACCCAGACGGCTGCCAATGATGCCCCGGACGTCATCCAGATGGATCTGGCCTATATCGCGGAGTACGGCGGGCGGGGGGCGCTCCTCGACCTCACGAAGCAGAAGGAACTCGACACATCGTCCTTCGATGCGAACACGCTCGCGGCCGGCCAATACGGGGGCAAGCTCTACGGGGTCAGCACCGGCCAGAACGCGCTCGCGATCTTCGCCAACGTCAAGGTCTTCCAAGCGGCAGGGGTCCCGCTCCCAAACGACGCCACATGGACTTGGGACGACTACCTCGCCACCGCGAAGGCCCTTGGCGCTGGGGCCTCGCAGGGCGGGGCAACCAACTATGGCGCCTCGTACGGCATCACGGACCAGAATCTGAGCATGTGGCTGCGGCAGCGTGGGGAGTCCCTTTACACGAACGACGGCCAGACTGGCTTCACGGTGGACGGCGTCGCCTCCTTCATGGCCTTCCAGAAGAAGTTGCTCGATGCCAAGGCGGCCCCGCCGGCTAGCGTCGCGCAGGAGGATATCGGCGCTGCTGTCGAGCAGACGCTCGCGGCGACCAACAAGACAGGCATGTCGTTCTGGTGGACCAACCAGCTAGGGGCCCTCGCCAAGGCCACGGGCAGCGACATCAAGCTTCTCCGCGTCCCGAGTCAGGACGGCAGTTCGAAGGATAACGGGCTGTTCTACAAGCCCTCGATGTACTGGTCGGCATCGTCACGCTCGAAGCACCCGGCAGAGGCTGCAACGTTCATCGACTATCTCGTCAACAGCACGGACGTGGCCAAGGTGATCACCACTGAGCGGGGATTCTCGACGTCGCAGAAGGTGCAGGACGCGATCAAACCGCTCCTCACCCCGACGGATAAGACGGCGCTCGGATTCCTTACTGCGATCAAGCCCGAGGTAGGGTCGGCGCCGGCCGTTCCGCCGGTGGGCACGAGCAAGGTCGCCGACGCCCTTGGCCGCCGCGTGACGGACGTGCTCTTCGGCCGGGCGGACGCTCAGGCCTCGGCAGCGGCGTTCAAGAATGACGCCGACACGCTCATCAAGAACGCCAAGAAATAGCGGCCCAGCGGCCTGGAACCCGCGATCGTTGGGGACTGTGGCGGTTCAGAGGCCGCGCAGGAAGTCAGGGTCGTCGTCCGGTGCCACCGGACGGCGACCCTTGTCGCTCCCGGTGCGTGGCGGCGTCGTGCCGCGCGGACGGCCGTAGATGAACCAGAGCGCGGTGCCGACGGCGGGCAGCACGGCGATGAGGAACCAGACTGTCTTCGAGATCCCGCCGCGGACACCGTTCCGGTCGCTCAGGGCGCAGTCGACCATGCCATACAGCCAGGCGACGAGAACGATGAGCCAAGGAAGAACGCGGACCATAGGGCCATTTTAGTAAACTCGTCCAGTGGCATCCCTCAAGTACTTCCTGATCCGTACCGTCCTGTTTGTTGTTCCGTTCGCAGTCTTCATGGTCATCGGGATCGGCGCCATCCTCTCGGCGATCTTCGCTGTCATCTTCGCCTTCGCGGTTAACTTCCTGTTTCTGAACCGTCAGCGCAACGCAGCGGCGGGCGAGGTGCGGGATGTGTTCAGCGGCCGCAAGGAGGTCCGCACCAAGCAGGAGCTGAACGACGCCGAGGTTGAGGACGCCTTCGACGACGCCCAGCGTGGTCAGGCGGGCGACGCTCAGGGGCCCACGGATGCGAGCGCAGGCAGCACTTCGGGTGAGCGCACTGCTTCGGGTGAGCGCACTGCTGCTTCGGCAGAGCGGATTGTTGCTTCGGGTGAGCGCACTGCCAATGGCGCCGACGGTGGGGAGTCGGTCGAGGGGCACGTTAGCGGCGAGCCCAACGATGCCGACCCGGGATCGTCGCCCAAACTGTGAGTTGGAGCGCCGACGGTAGGGAGTCGGTCGAGGGGCCCGTTGCCGGGGTGCCCAACGATGCCCACCCGGGGTCGTCGCCCAAGCGGTGAGTTGGAGCGCAGACCCGTCTGTGAGCCCGGCAACCGTGATCTAGAAGGGCGGCGGCGGGTCTCCCTCGGGGTAGGTGATGTATCGGCGCCCCGTGGGAGAGATCCATTCGATGGTCCCGGGCGGTGGTGCGGGTGGGCGGGATGGCGCCCCTCTGGAGTCGGCGCCTTCGGGTTCCGTGGCGTGGGAGTCTGCCGCGCGGGCACTGCGTCCCCGCGTGTCCGCGATGCTGTGGGGTTGAGCCGCGGGCTCGTCCGTGCGTGTAAACCGTTCCGCCGCCGCGGCGTCTTGGGGCCGCCCTATCTGGCGCGCCGACCAATATCCCTCGCTCTTCAGCCGATGGTGTTCGGGGCAGAGGAGCGCCAGATTGTCAGTGCTCGTCTCGCCGCCGCTGGCCCATGACGTGGTGTGGTCTGCCTCCGTCGCAGAAGCCGGCTTGTCGCAGCCAGGAAACCGGCACACCATGTCCCTCACCCCGAGCTGTCTGCGCATTGCGGCAGTCGGAGTGTAACGAGTGCGGCCGATAGCAAGCGGGGCGCCTGTTCCAGGGTCGACCCACATGCGGGTCCATGTGGCGGCCTGCGAGGCCAGGAGTCGTGCGGCATCGGGGTCGATGGGCCCGTATCCGAGGATCTCGGCGGCCGCGTTGCAGGTGCCCGCAAGCGTTCCGGCTGGAATCGTGGCGATGATCTGGGCGCGAAATCCTCCTAGGGATCCCTCTCCTGCCAGGGTGGCCTCGCCGAGGAGATCCGTGAACACATCGGCCCTCAGCTGAGGGAGTGTGCGGCCTTCGGTGGGCCCCTTCAGCGAGCGGGCGAGGCTCTCAAGGCGCGAATCGATGGCCGCCGCGTCCTCAAGCGGCAGGTACGCCGTCAGCCAGCACATTGCGTCTCCGGCTGGCTCCACGTCAACGCGACGGTGCTCACGTGCCTTCGCCTTGCGGGCGGCCAGTGGTTCGGCGGAGTGCTTCTCGGCCAGACGCCGCAGGCGCCGGCCCAGTGCTCCGGGGCTCGGGATCCTGTCTGGGTCCGCGGTGCCATGCGAATCGGTCGGCGCCGCAACATCGACTGCCTCGGCGACGAACGCACCCAGGTTCGCGCTCGGGATCGGAATCGCTGCGTCCAGGATGGTCCGCACGCGCCGCTGGGGCAGGCGTCCAGCGCTCATCGCGGCGACGAGCGGCGCCCAAGACGGCCGGGAGAGCTCGAGCGCCTCGCTGACCATGCCCTTGGCGGTACGGGCGGAGATCTTGAGTGCAGCGGACACCTCGGAGGCCGCGATCGACGGCGCTTCAATGCGTCGGAACGGGTCGTCGCGCCATCCACCCACGGCCCGCACGAGGGCGGCCAGGGCCATCGTCCGCTCGGCGGCCCGTGAGGCATCCTCTCTGTCCAGCCGCTCGAGTCGGGCAACCAGCAGCCCAGCGGCCTCGGCTTCCACTTCGGCCACGATGGCGGCGGGGGAGGGGAGCTCGCCGTCGATGAACAGGTCGCTAACCAAGGCATCGGGGTCGGCGACCGCCGCGGCGCGGAGGTCGGCGGCGATGATGGCCAGGAGCTCGTCGTCGGGACGCGGCGGCCTGACGGGGCGCGTCGAAGGATCGTCGCTGAGCTCCCACGCCTTGACCATCCACGGCTCGGGCTCAACGGGTCCGCCCGCAGCAGCGACGTCCTCCTCGGCCTGCAGCACATTGTCGAGTTCGCCCGCCAGCCACCACGGGAGTGCTTCTCCCGACCCCGTGAATCCATCGTCGAACTCGTGTTCGATGCTCATAGGACGACCCTAGTAGAGGGTTCCGACATTTCTCGCGCAACCGGGGGTGAGTATTTCAGCCTCCACCGAGGCTCCCGGCCGCGGGCTCCGAACGCTCGACGCCAACAGGGCCCGAGACGGGCGACCCTCCCGAGACGGGCGACACTCCCGCGACGGGTGACCCTCCCGCGATAGGTGGGGCGCGCCGTCGTGCGACAGCTAGTGCTAGAGCAGCACCCTGAGCAAGATCGCAATCGTGAACAGCGCGGCGTAGCCGAGGTTGATGAAACCGGTCTGCTGGAGCACTGGGATGAGGCCGGGACCCTTCTTGCCGCCGAGCATGATCCAGGACGGTGTGACGCATGCCGGGACGAGCAGCAGGACAATGAGCATCCACGGGTTCCACGGCACTAGCACCAGCGGGCCGAGGACGGCGACCCCTAGCATCAGGAGGTAGGCCCGCCTCGCGCGGGCGTCCCCGAGCCGCACGGCGAGAGTCCGCTTGCCGGACGCACGGTCCGTGGGGATGTCGCGGACATTGTTGGCCATGAGGAGCGCATCCGAGATGAGCCCGGTCCCGATCGCCCCGACCCACGCAGCGGCGCTCAGCGTGCCCGCCTGCGTGAACGTGGTGCCGAGCGTGGCCACGAGGCCAAAGAAGATGAACACGAAAACGTCGCCGAGGCCCATGTACCCGTACGGGTGCTTGCCGCCCGTGTAGCCCCAGGCCGCGGCCACGCAGCCTGCCCCCACGAGAAGCAGCCACCACGCCTGGGAGAGCACCACGAGGAACAGGCCGAACAGCATGGCGACGCCGAACGCCAGGAACGCTGCGCGCTTGACCGCTGCGGGCTGCGCGGCCTTCGAGCCGGTGAGCCGGAAGGGGCCCACACGGTCGTCGTCGGTGCCGCGGATGCCGTCCGAATAGTCGTTCGCGTAGTTCACGCCCACCTGCAGCGCCAGTGCCACGAGCGCCGCGAGAAGGGCGTTCACGGGCTTGAATGCGCCGAGTCCGAACGCGGCGGCGCTGCCGATCACGACGGGCGCGACGGCCATCGGCAGGGTGCGCGGCCGCGAGCCGGAGATCCATTGGGCGGTTGTGGCCACGTGGTTGTTCCTCTGGGGCTAGCTAGGTGGGTAGGTGGTTGGGCGTTCCGGGGCGGCTTACGTGCCAGCGTGCCGCGCCCGCAGAAGGTCGGTGAGCGCGCGCCGGTCGGGCTTGCCGTTGGGCAGGTGGGGGAGGGCCTCGAGGACGAGCCAGGTCTTCGGGGCGAGCCTGCCGAGGCGCACGACGGCGGCCTCCCGCACTGCGGCGAGTGTCGCCTCGGGCTGGCCTGCTTCGGGCGCGTCCGGCGGCGTGAGGACCACGGCCGCCGCGAGCGCCTGCCCCCATTCGGGGTCATCCACGCCTGCCACGAACGACTCGAGGACCCCCGGCAGCGACTCGAGCTCCGCGGCCACCCGCGCGGCGGAGGCCTTCACGCCGCCCGTGATCACTACGTCGTCCGCGCGGCCCAGGATCCGCAGTCGGCCGTCCGTGGCGATCTCGCCCACGTCCGAGCTCACATACCAGCGTTGGCCGTCCTCGTCGGTGCGGAAATGCTCGGCCGTGCGCTCAGGGTCGCCCACGTAGCCGGCCGCGACAACGTCGCCGCCGAGCCACACCCGGCCGTCCACGAGCTCGACCTCGACGCCCTCGAGCGGCTCGCCGTCGTACACACACCCGCCGCATGTCTCGGCCGAGCCGTATGTGGTGACGACCCGCACACCGGCCGCCCGCGCGCGGTCCAGGAGCCCGGGCGGGATGGGCGCCCCGCCGAGCAGGATCGCCGTGAACCGCGCGAGCGCGATCTGCACGCGCGGGGAGTCGTCGTCGAGGAGGCGGCGCAGCTGGGTCGGGACGAGCGACGTGAACCGGACCGGGTCCGTGAGCTGCTCTGCGGCGTCCGCGAACGCTTCCGGAGTGAACCCTCCGGAGAGGTCCATGGCCCACGGCCGCGTGCCCGCGAACAGCGACCGGACCAGCACCTGAACGCCCGCTACGTACTCGAGCGGGAGCGCGAGGAGCCACTGGCCCTCGCCCTTGAGCGCAATCGCGGTGGCCATCGAGGACGCCGCGAGGGCGTCGACCGTGAGCGCTGTGGCCTTCGGCGCCCCCGTCGACCCCGACGTGCGCACCACTACTGCCGTCCCCTCGGGGAGTGCCGCGGCGCTTTCCGATCGGCGCCACAGCCGCCACGCGCCGTCGTGCGCCTGGGCCCGGAGGTCCCGCGGGCGGCCGCTGTTCTCGCCCCCGGCGGGGCCGAACTCGACGGCAGGGCCCTCGCCCGCCAGCGCGGCGGCGAGTGCCTTGAGCACTGGATCCAGGTTCACGGTGCGCCTCTCGTTGCGGGGTCAGGTCTCAAGCTTGTGGGGTCACGTCTCAACGTTGTGGGGTCACGTCTCGGGCTTGCGGGGTCAGAAGTAGTACGGGAACGGGCTCCAGTCAGGATCCCGCTTCTGGAGGAACGCGTCGCGGCCCTCGACGGCCTCGTCCGTCATGTAGGCAAGCCGCGTCGCCTCGCCAGCGAACACCTGCTGGCCCGCGAGGCCGTCGTCGGCGAGGTTGAACGCGAACTTGAGCATGCGGATCGCCTGCGGCGACTGGCGCGCGATGTCGGCCGCGTACTCGAGCGCGACCTCCTCGAGGCGGGCGTGGTCCACGGCCTCGTTGACTGCGCCCATCGCGACCATGTCCTCGGCCGAGTACTCGCGGGCCAGGAAGAAGATGGCGCGGGCGTTCTTCTGCCCGATCTGGCGGGCCAGCAGCGCCGAGCCGTAGCCGGCGTCGAACGAGCCGACGGTCGCGTCCGTCTGCTTGAACCGTCCGTGCTCGCGGCTCGCGATGGTCAGGTCCGAGACGACGTGCAGCGAGTGACCGCCGCCCGCTGCCCACCCGTTCACGACGGCGATGACCACCTTGGGCATGGTCCGCATGAGCCGCTGCACCTCGAGGATGTGGAGCCGGCCCGCGCGCGCGGGGTCAATGGTCTCGGCGGTCGCACCCGAGGCGTACTTGTAGCCCTCACGGCCGCGGATCCGCTGGTCGCCGCCCGAGCAGAACGCGTGGCCGCCGTCCTTGGGGGAGGGGCCGTTGCCTGTCAGCAGCACGGTTGCGACGTCCGGTGTCATGCGGGCGTGGTCCATCGCGCGGTACAGCTCATCGACCGTGCCGGGACGGAACGCATTGCGCACCTCGGGTCGGTTGAAGGCGATCCGCACCGTGGGCAGGTCGCGCACGACGCCGCCGCGCTCGTCCCGCTCGACCTGCCGGTGGTATGTGAGGTCTTCGAAGTCGAAGCCCTCGACGACGCGCCAGCGTGTCGGGTCGAACGTGTCGGAGACATTCTCGGGCAGGACGGGGGGCTCGGTCGGGGCAGAGGGGGTCACGTGAGAAGAGTCTAGTCGGGGGTGGTTGAGGCGAGTCGACTCCCGGGCGCTACGCTGTCCCCATGGCAGCTCAGACGGGCAAGCTCGTGGTGGTCGGCGCTGGCGCAGTGGGGAGCTCGGCCGCCTATGCGGCGCTCATCCGAGCCTCCGCGCGCGAGGTGGTTCTGTACGACATCGACGCGTCCAAAGTCGAGGCCGAGGTCTTGGATCTCGCCCACGGCACCCAGTTCACCGGGGCCGCGAGCATCACGGGAGGGACCGACGTCGCGCTCACAGCGGGCGCCGACGTCGTCGTGATCACAGCCGGCGCCAAGCAGAAGCCCGGCCAGACGCGCCTCGAGCTCGCGGGCACCAACGCGCGCATCCTCGAAGGCCTCCTGCCGCGGCTCCTCGAGCAGTCCCCGGATGCTGTATATGTCCTCGTCACCAACCCGTGCGACGTGCTCACGGTGATTGCGCAGCGCATCACGGCGCTGCCCGCGGGCCGCGTCTTCGCCTCCGGAACCGTGCTGGACACCTCGCGGCTGCGGTGGCTCCTGGGCGAGCACGTCGGGGTGTCCCGCTCGAGCGTGCACGCCTACATTGTGGGCGAGCACGGCGACACCGAGTTCCCGCTGTGGACGTGCGCGACGATCGGCGGCGTCCCGCTGCAGGACTGGGTCGACGCGGATGGTTCGAGGGCCTTCACCCCCGAGTCCCTCGAGGCTCTTGCCCACGAGGTCCGCACCGCCGCCTACCGCGTGATCGAGGGCAAGGGCGCCACGAACTACGCGATCGGGCTCTCGACTGCGCGTATCGTCGAGGCGGTGCTCGGGCGCGAGGACGCCGTGCTGCCCGTCTCGACCGTCCTGTCGGGGCAGTACGGGATCGACGGCGTCGCGCTGAGCCTGCCGTCTGTGGTGGGGGCCGGCGGCGTGCGCCGCGTCCTCGAGGTTCCGATGGACGACGGTGAGCTGGCGCGGCTCGCGCGGTCGGCCGATGCGCTGCGGGCCTCGGTTCAGTCGCTGGGGTACTGAGGACCGAGCCCTAGGAAAGGCCAGCGAGCCAGACGAGGAACGCGAATTGCGCCACGTGGTACGTCGCCATGACGTGCCATTCCTTCAATACCGGCCCGACGAATGCGCGCCAGCCGAGCAGCAGGTCAGAGGCGAGGAAGAGGGCAGCGCCGCCGAGCGCCCACGGTGAGCCGGTGGTTCCTGCGGTGAGCGCGAGGGCGGCCAGCGCTGCGATGTAGGTCCCGACCGGGATGCTCAGCCCCGGGCTCTGGCGTCTGACCGCGCGCAGCAGCGGGGGAGCCGCGAGCGGCAGCACGACGACGAGCATCGCGGCGGCGAACAGCGTCCCCGCCACGGATGATGCCTGCGTGACGAACGCGGCGACGAAGGCCACGTGGGCCCCCAGGAACGCGGCGAGTCCGGGGCCTAGCGGGCGGCCCGGGAGCAGGAGGACATCGCCTGCGAGTGAGGCGGCGAACGCCGCGAGGAGCAGCACCTGGGTCCATCCGTGCCACGGCTGGACCGCGGCAGCGGCGCCGATCAGCAGCACCATCGGTGCCGGCTTGGTGCGGTGCCGGACCCGGTCGGCACCGCGCGCCGTCGCCCGCCAGTCGACGAGCGAGGCGAGGGCGGCAGCGCCGGCGAGCACCCACACGAGCGGCGTCACGGCGAGCTACCCGGGATGCGCACATGGTGAGCCTACCGGGGTTTCCCGCGCGCTCGCCGTCGCCCGACCGCGATGCCTCAACCAACGCGACTCACGAGATGCAGAACTCGTTGCCCTCCGGATCTGCCATGGTGTACCACCCGTGAGGGCCCTCACGGCCTTCCCAGAGGAACGTTGCGCCGCGGGACTCGAGCGCGGTGCGGATCTCGTCCTTGTCATCGCCGTCGAGACGGACGTCCCAGTGCACGCGGTTCTTGACCGTCTTGCCCTCCGGGACGGTCTGGAACAGGAACCGCTGGCGCTCCTTCTGTCCGACCTGGTCCGGCGGGCAGATCGCCTGGGCGCTGGCCCACACGAGCACGCCCTGGTGGGTGGTGGTCTCGGCCTCCGTCGCGAAGCCCTCGGAGACCATGCGCCGGATGAACGCCTCGTCGCTCGGCTCGACGACCCAGCCCATCGTTTCCGCCCACCAGTCGGCCTGCGCGTGCGGGTCGCGGCTGTCGATAACCACTTGGAATCTGTATGCCATGCGCCCCACGGTAGGTTCCGCTGGTGTGGGAGGGAAGGCAGAAGCGGACAGCTGGTGTCCGCATGGTGGGAAGGCTTCCTCGACCCCTGCCGAGGGCTCGGGACGTAGTCCTCTAACCGGTGCGCCTGGCTTCGGTGAGTCTGGGAGCCGGACGGCTAGAGGAGGCCAGCGATGTCAGGAGTCCGTTGGGTGACCCAGGTCCCTCCGAGCACTGGAGATCGGCGGGCAAGCGGGGGGCCTTTGGCCTGGACCGCAGCCCTCGCGATGACCGCACTTGCCGTGGCCGGCTGCTCATCAGGGAGTTCGGCGCCGAGTTCCACGGTGTCGGCTTCGGCATCGGCTAGCGGGCCTTCAGCTCCTTCCTCGAAGGTCTTCACTGACGGAGAACTCATGGCCGTCATCAACGCGGTGGCCGCGCGCCGCAACGTGCCCTATGGTGCGCAGGATTCCCGCAGCCTGCGCATCGGCGCCACTGCCAACACGTGGCCGGCACGCACAACAGTCGCCACACCCGGCGAGTGCCAGCCCCTTGTGGCCAAGGATCCGATAGACATTGCCAAGGACGCCGGCACAAGCTTCGCCACCGGTGCGCTACCCATCTCGGGCCGCTCCGGTGGTCCCACGACGACGGTCATGTTCACCATCAGAAGCGCGGCCAAGGACGTCCTCGCCTCCTCCGACTTCAACTACAACGACGATCTGCTCGCGCGCTGCAGCCAGTTCGATCTGCAGCATACTGAGGGATCGAACGCCTCGACGTACACCGTGCGACTGCTCCCGGCCCCGACCATCGGTGAGCGCTCCTTCGCTGCAGTGCAGACCACGAAGCCGCGAGGGCCGGGCGATCTTGGGGGAGCAACGCTCAACGTCCTTGCGGGAACGCTGTCCCTCGCCCTCTCGCTCAGCGTGACGCCGGACGGCGACATGCAGCCTGCTGTGGAGTCCATGGCAGGCATCGCGCGAGACCTCCTCGATGAGGCGGCGACCAACCCTCCGGCGGTGAGCACGCCCACGCCCAACTCCCGCACGCCTGAGCAGCTGGCAGCCCTGATCCAGGGCATTCCCGGACCCGACGGCAGCACGGCACTGGTCCACGCCCAGCTCATCCCAGCAGAGGCCGCCGCGTCAGCGCCGCCCAGCCAGACGGCGTGCACCCTTGACGACGCCGCATACCTCGGCGCGCTCGGCGGCTCGTCGATGGTCCAAGGCACCTACTCGGGAAGCCCGGCAAAGAAGTCGTTCCTGACTCTCCGCGCGGTCAGCATGGCAGGGTCGATCGCGACCCCTTATCCCTTCGACACCCGTGCAGAGGCGCTCCGGACCTGCTCGTCGATCACAGAGAAGGTCCTGGGTGGAAGCCAAGGCCGCGCGTGGTCGTCCCTCAGGCCGCTGACGGCGGTGCCGGGTGGCGACGCGAGCTACGCCGTCGTCTATGAGTTTTCAGACGGCACCGGGCAGAAGCACCTTGCGGTCGGCGCCCGGCGGGGAAGCCTGACGATCGAAGTGGACGATGTCCGTGCCACCGAGGCAGAGGTGCAGCCCGCGGCCGAGGCGCTGGCAGCCTTCGTCAACCAGATCTTCGCCAAGTCGGGTCTCTGACGGCGGGCGCCTTGACACGCCGGCCACGGGCCGGGACGCTATAACGCATGCTCCGCTGATCGCTTCCCTGTCCAGTTCCGCCCGGGCACCGGTGTGCCCGCGAGCCCCGAAGCGAGTCCCGCCATGCATGCGCCTCTCCATCGTTTCCACTCCAGTCGCCCCGAGCCGCCCGATCACCGGGACGCCGCGCCCCGTAGCTCCGTCCACATCGCCGCCGCCGGCGTCTCCCACGGCTACGGCGACCGGCTCCTCCTTGACCGAGTGGACCTCGTCATCCGCGACGGCGAGCACATCGCGGTCGTGGGCGAGAACGGCGCGGGAAAGTCCACGCTCCTGCGCCTGCTCGCAGGCGACGAGCCTCCCGAATCTGGCACGATTGCGGTCCACGGGCGCGTTTCACGCCTTGCCCAGACGCAGGACGCCGCCGCGACCATCGGCGCGCTCCTCACCGCCGCATCGGAGACGGCAGCGTCGGGAACGGCCTCATGGGAGGGGGCCGCTGGAGCAGGCACCGCCGCTGCCACGGCCGCAGCCACGGCCAGCGGCGAGCAGAGCGGCGAGGAGGCAGACCCCGACGAGGCGGCCAGCGCCGTCGTGCGGGCGGAGGTTGCGGCGGCCATCGCGCTCGAGCGCCTCGGTGTAGGGCACCTCGCCCGCGAGGGTCGCGACCGAACGCTCGGCAGCCTCTCTGGCGGGGAGGCCGAAAGGGTGGCCTTGGCCCTCGCACTCGCGGACCCAGCCCCGATCCTGCTCCTCGACGAGCCCACCAATCACCTCGACGCCGCCGCCCTGGCATGGCTGGAGGCCGAGATCGCTGCGCGGCCGGGGATCGTCGTGGCGATCTCCCACGACCGCGACTTCCTCGAGCGGTTCGCGAGCGTGATCCTGGAGGTCGACGCCGATACCCGCACCGTGCGCCGCTATGGCACCGGGTACATGGGGTACCGCGCCGAGAAGGCCCGCGAACGGCGTGAGTGGGAGCGGGCGTACATCGAGTGGGTCGGGGCCAAGGAGCACGAGCGCGACAAGGCCACCGGGGTCACAGACCGAGTCGCCTACGGCCGCATGACGGACAACGACAAGTCCGGATACAACTACTTCGGCCAGCGTGTCTCGGCGGCGGTCGAGAGCCAGATCCGCTCCGCGCGCGAGTGGCTGCGGCGGCTCGAGGCACAGCCCGTTTTGCCCCCGCCGAAGCCGCTGCACCTGGCCGCGGCCTTCGAGGTTGATACGGGCGCTAGCGTGACGCTGTCCCGAGTGGCCTCGCCCGGGCGGCTCGCACCCGTCGATCTGAGCCTCAAGCCCGGGGCGCGACTCCTTGTCACTGGGCCCAACGGTGCGGGGAAGTCGACGCTGCTCGGCATCCTGGCCGGCGTCGTCCCGTACACAGGCACGGCGGTCACGGTGGTTGAGCGCGGCGGCGCAGAGTCGAGCCCCGTTGTCGGGTTCCTGCCCCAGGAGGTCCCACCGCCCGCGGACCCGAACGTGCGCCTCCTTGCAGCCTACGCGGCGGGCCTCACCGGCGGGCTGGACGACCATGCCGAGGCGCTCATGCATACTGGCCTGTTCCGCGTCCAGGACTTCTTCGTGCCCGTCGGCTCTCTTTCGGCAGGGCAGTACCGGCGGCTCGCCCTCGCGCGCCTGCTGGCAACACGGCCCGAGCTGCTCCTCCTCGACGAGCCAACCAACCACCTCGCCCCGCTGTTGGTGGGCGAGCTCGAGGAGGCCCTCACGAGGTACCGCGGCACGCTGGTCGTGGCGAGCCACGACCGCGCCCTGGCGCGCTGGTTCGAGGAGCTTGGTGCGGGCGCCGCGGTCGGCGGGGGAGATCGCGAGGGCCATCGTCGGCTCGCCCTCGAGCCCCTCGGGTCTGCGGGACGCCTCCACGCGCACCACTGAGGAGCTGACTCCCAGGAGACGACCCTCAGAAGCTGGGGCGCTCAGCCGCTCTGGGTGAGGTTCACCCGGAACTCGACCTGCGCGTGGTCCTCGACCTTGACGAAGCCCAAGTTCGGGGGGTCGATGCCGAAGTCCTTCACCGCGATCGGGATCGTGCCGACGGCGACGATCCGGTCGCCGTCGCGCAGCACCTGCAGGTCCGCCGTGACCGCTCGCTGAGCGCCCGCCAGCGCGAGGGTCCCCGGAACCTTGACCTCAACCGGCGTTCCGCCGATCTCAGGCAGGGTCACGGGGGAGTTGAGGGTGAAGGTCGCCTGAGGGTACTTGCCTGCGGAGATCACGGTGAAGCGGAAGTAGTTGTCGCGGCCGGAGTTGTCGGTGGCGATGGTCCCGGCCTCGACCGCGATGCTTGCGGCCGTGAGGTTCCCGTTGGCCACGGTAGCCGAGCCCGTGACCCTGTCCGTGCGCCCCACCACGGCCACAGCATTGCCGTTGAGCACTTCGTTGACCCGGTAGCCGGCCTGCGAGCCGCTGCCCACGGTCCAGGTGCCATTGTCCGCGCCGGTGGGGCGCGGCGTCGTGCTCACCTGAGAGGCGCCGGCCGTGACGCTGAACGGGTCCACCTGCTTCGGGTTGAGGGCCGAGGAGATGATCGGACCGCCGGTGACAACGGCGAGGATCACCGCCACCACGATGCCGAGGGGGACGAGGAGGGCGCGCTTGGTCACGGGTTCCTAGGAGGTCAGCGAACTGATGTCCACCGAATACATGAGCACCACGGACAGCAGGTTCTTCAGGGCGTGCAGGGAGTAGCTGAACATCAGGTTGTTGGCTGTCCACGCATAAGCGAAGACGAGCACGAGACCCAGCGCCAGGTACGGCGCGAGCGCCTGGACGGTGATGGCCTCGCGGCCCGCGATGTGCAGCGCTGCGAATAGTACCACTGAGGTCACGTAGCAGACCCAGCGGTTCACATACCGGCTGAGCTTGCCGATCATGAGGTGCCGGAAGACGTACTCCTCGACGAACGGCCCCACGAGCACGAGCAGCGGTGCCGTGAGGTACCACGGGACATGCGCGGTCATCTCCTCGAGGCCCGATTGGTTGACGGACACCTCGACGCCGCCGGCGAGGGCCACGACGATCGCCGTCACAATGAGCATCACCACGAGCAGCAGCGGGAGGACCCCGATCGTGAACCACGGTCGAGTGGCCAGGATCCGCAGGTCGCGGGCCACGTAGTGACGTGCGGCAATGATGGCGACGATGAAGACCGCCGCATACACCCCGAGGTTGAGCAGGTACGCGCCGAGCAGCGGGTCCCGCGTGAGCCAAGGGAGACGGTCGAGCGGGAGGAACACGAGGGCCAACGGCAGGCCGAGGTAGAGCACGACGGCGAGTGCATCAGCGGGCGTGTAGCGGGAGAAACGTCGTGGCTTGGCAGGCGACGTTGAGGACGATCGGAGCATCAAGGTCAGAACGAATGCGCAGCACTGTGGGTTCCGTTCGCGCCTGGGCATAGGTTGACCAGTGGGGGAGGGGATGAGAATCTTTATAGAACGAACGGTCGGTAACTATTCGTGCCGGCACGCCGATGGAGGCCGTGTCCTGCGCGACGAGGCATGAGGGAGTGCACATGGCTGAGGCGTTTCTGGTGGGTGGGGCGCGGACCCCGGTGGGGCGGTACGGGGGTGCGCTCTCGGGGGTGCGTCCGGATGACCTGGCGGCGCTGGTGGTGCGGGCGGCGGTGGAGCGGGCCGGGATCGATCCGGCGCTGGTGGACGAGGTGGTCCTGGGCAACGCCAACGGTGCGGGGGAGGAGAACCGGAATGTGGCCCGGATGGCGTGGCTGCTGGCCGGCTACCCGGACAGCGTGCCGGGGATCACGGTGAACCGGCTGTGCGCCTCGGGCCTGTCCGCGATCATCATGGCCTCCCATATGGTCAAGGCCGGCGCGGCGGACCTCGTGGTCGCCGGCGGGGTCGAGTCGATGTCCCGGGCCCCGTGGGTGATGGAGAAGCCCGGCACGGCCTTCGCGAAGCCCGGTGCGGTGTTCGACACCTCGATCGGGTGGCGGTTCACCAACCCGGCCTTCCTCTCCGGGGAGCTCTCCCGGGACGGGAAGGCGTCGTTCTCGATGCCGGAGACGGCGGAGGAGGTCGCCCGCGTCTACGGGACCTCGCGTGAGGACTGCGACGCGTTCGCCGTCCGTTCCCACGAGCGGGCGCTCGCCGCGATTCAGGCGGGCCGGTTCGCCGAGGAGATCGTGCCGGTGACCGTCACGGGCCGCAAGGGCGCCCAGACCGTGGTCGACACCGACGAGGGCCCGCGGGCGGGCACCACGATGGACGTCCTCGCGGGCCTGCGCCCGGTCGTGGCGGGCGGGTCCGTGGTCACGGCCGGGAACGCCTCGACCCTGAACGACGGCGCCTCGGCGATCGTCGTCGCCTCGGAGGCCGCGATCGAGCGCTTCGGCCTGGCCCCGCGGGCGAGGATCCTGGACGGGGCCTCCGCGGGCGTCGCCCCGGAGGTCATGGGGATCGGCCCGGTCCCGGCCACCCGCAAGGTCCTGGACCGCCAGGGCCTCTCGGTCGCCGACCTGGGCGCGGTGGAGCTCAACGAGGCCTTCGCCTCCCAGTCCCTGGCCGTGATGCGCGAGCTCAACCTCGACCAGGACACCGTCAACCGCGACGGCGGCGCGATCTCCCTGGGCCACCCGCTCGGCTCCTCCGGCTCCCGCCTCGTCGTGACCCTGCTGGGCCGCATGGACCGCGAACTCACCGGCGACGGCCGCAAGCTCGGCCTCGCGACCATGTGCGTCGGCGTCGGCCAGGGCACCGCCCTCCTCATCGAGGGCATCTAGATGGCCCAGGGCACCGGCGCGCAGGGCCGCCCCGCGGGGCCGGGCACCACGTCGGACGGGCCGACAGCTGCGGGCATCCCGGCAGACGGCACCGGCGCGCAGGACGGCCCCGCGGGGTCGGGCACCGCGTCGGGTTCCGCCACCCCCGGGGGCGAGGCCGCGCCGTCGTCAGCGCCCACCGCCGACCCGGCGCACGACGCAGCGTCGAACAATGACGCTGCGCGGCTTGACGCCTCCGGCTTCGCCACGCTCGTGGTCGAGGAACGGGCCGACCGGGTGCACGCGCGGCTGCACCGCCCCGCGGTCAGGAACGCGATCGATGCGACGATGGTGGACGAGCTGCACGCCGTGTGCGCGCACCTCGAGGCGCATCCGAAGGTCCTGATCCTCTCCGGCACCCCCGCCTCCGAGGCCCCGGGAGGGAAGGGGATCTTCGCGTCGGGGGCGGACATCGCCCAGCTGCGCGAACGCCGCCGCGACGACGCCCTCGCCGGGATCAACTCGGCCGTCTTCGACCGCATCGCCAGGCTCCCGATGCCCGTCATCGCCGCCCTGGAGGGGTACGCCCTCGGCGGCGGCGCGGAGCTGGCCTACGCCGCCGATTTCCGCATCGGCACCCCCTCCCTGCGGGTCGGGAACCCCGAGACCGGACTGGGGATCATGGCCGCGGCCGGGGCCACCTGGCGCCTCCGCGAGCTCGTCGGCGAACCCCTCGCGAAGGAGGTCCTCCTCGCGGGCAAGGTCCTCACCGGCGAGCAGTGCCTCGCCGCGGGCCTGGTCACCGAACTCGTCGAACCCGAGGCCCTGCTCGATGCGGCGCAGGCGCTGGCGGACCGGATCGCCGCGCAGGACCCCCTCGCGGTGCGGATCTCCAAGGCCGTCTTCCACACCCCCCGGGAGGTCCACCCCCTCATCGACACCCTGGCCCAGAGCATGCTCTTCGAGTCCCAGGCCAAGTTCGACCGCATGCAGGCATTCCTCGACCGAAAGAAGAAGTAGACACTATGGGCAAGATCAACCTGGCCCACGGGCTCCCCGCACGCGTGGGGGTCCTGGGCGGAGGCAGGATGGGCGCCGGCATCGCGCACGCGTTCCTGATGAAGGGCGCTGAGGTGGTCGTGGTCGAGCGCGACGAGCAGGCCGAGGAGGGCGCGCGGGAGCGGGTCGAGTCCTCCGTCGCGAAGAGCATCGAGCGCGGCGCCGTGGACGGGGCCCTGCCGGAGGCGAAGGCAGCGATCCTGGAGTCGTTCAGCACCTCGCTGGACTATGCCGCGTTCGCCGACCGCGACCTGGTCGTCGAGGCCGTCCCCGAGGACCCGGAGCTCAAGCGGACCGCGCTGACCGGCGTCGAGGCCGTGCTGGGCGCGGGGGCGTTCCTGGCCACCAACACGTCCTCCCTGTCGGTGACGAAGCTGGCGGAGTCCCTGGCCCGGCCGGAGCGGTTCCTGGGCCTGCACTTCTTCAACCCCGTCCCGGCCTCGACCCTCATCGAGGTCGTCGTGGCGGAGAAGACCTCCCCGGAGCTGGCCGCCGCGGCGAAGGCCTGGACCGAGGCGCTCGGCAAGACCGCCGTCGTCGTCCGCGACGCCCCCGGCTTCGCCTCCTCCCGCCTCGGCGTCGCCATCGCCCTGGAGGCCATGCGCATGGTCCAGGAGGGCGTCGCCAGTGCGGAGGACATCGACAACGCCATGGTCCTGGGCTACAAGCACCCCACCGGGCCGCTGAAGACCACCGACATCGTCGGACTCGACGTCCGCCTCGGCATCGCCGAATACCTCCACTCCACCCTCGGCGACCGGTTCGCCCCCCCACAGATCCTGCGCGACAAGGTCGCCAACGGCGAACTCGGCCGCAAGACCGGCAAAGGCTTCTACACCTGGAACTGACCCCCACCCCACCCCTGCCGTTGAGGGGTCCCTGGCGGCCCGCTGAGGGGTCCCTGGCTACTCAATGAGCGGTCTCGCCCGGGTCAACGGGCGGGCCAGGGACCCCACACGCCCTTGCCAGAGACCCCACAAGTGAAGGGGTGGGGGAAGATGGTCGCGTGAGCATCCAACGCGCTGCCGCCCCAGATCGCACCGAGCCGTTCTTCGCGCCGTGGCTGGGCTGGGTGGCGCTTGGCGAATTCGTCGGCTTCCTCATACCAATGGCCGCCGAGTCGCTCGTCATCGCCGCGGACCTGCCGGACCTTCCGGGTGCGGGGCTGCTCGTGGTCGCCGGACTAGGCGAGGGAGCTGTGCTCGGTACGGCCATGGCCTGGCGCTTCTCCCGGCGGATACCCTCGCTGAATCGCCGCAGGTTCATCGTCTTCACAGCCGTGGCCGCGGCCCTCGCCTGGGCAGTCGGCATGCTGCCGGTCGTCACCGCCGCGGTGTGGATCGATTGGTCCATGCCGCTCACGGTCGCCGTCGGACTCGTGCTCGGCTTCGTGCTCCTCGCGAGCATCGGTGTGGGCCAGTGGCTGGAGCTGCGTCGCCACGTGCCCCATGCCTGGATTTGGGTCCTGGCGACGGCTGCCGCATGGTGCGTGGGCCTCGGCGCCTTCTTCATGATTGCGCCGCCCTTGTGGAACGAGGGCCAGCCACTGATTCTTGTCTTGGTCATCGGTGCGCTGGGGGCGGCCGCGATGGCCGTTGCGATGGCCGCGGTGACGGGCTGGGCCGCAGTCCGGCTCGTTCGGCGAGTGCTCCCCGCCAGCATGGCGCCCCGCGGATGATGCCCGTTGGATGGGAGGGCGCCGTCAACGCCCGCCACGTTCTCGGGAGCGTGTACCGTATGGGCCGTCGCGAGTGGCTCACCGAACGCGGGTGGCGGCAAATGCACGACGACGGCGTCCGCACCATCATCGACCTCCGCAACCCGGGCGAGCAGCGCCGGCGTGCCACCGATCCTGAGGTGCGGCCCGACGCGATGGCGGGGATCGTCGTCGTCAACGCTCCGACGGAAGACCCGGACCACCCCGAGCTCGCGGAGCAGTTCGCCGGCCAGAGCCCGCCTTACCTCAACCACCCGAGCGGCTACGCGGGCATCGTCCGGCTGTTTCCGGAGCGTCTTGCCGCGGTCTTCCGCGCCATCGGCGAGGCGCAGGGCGGCGTCGTGCTCCACTGCTCGGCGGGGCGGGACCGAACGGGCCTCATTGTCACGATGCTCCTGCAGCTCGCCGATCCCGCCGCGGCCCGCGCGGCCGCCGCCGAGCAGTACGAGGCGAGCGCGCGGGGCATCAACGAGTGGCACCGCATCAGCCCGGTCAGGCACCCGTACGAGCGCTACCACGACGACGCCGAGCTCGCGCCGCTGCTCGCAGAGCGGCAGTCGGCGCTCGCCGCGTTCGCGGCCGGGCTCGACGTCGAGGGGTTCCTTCTCGATCACGGCCTCAGCCGCGCCGAGCTCGCCGCCGTGCGAGCCAAGCTCGCAGATCAGCGCCGTACGAGCTGAGCGGGCTTGATCTGGCTGACCATGGCAGGGAAATAGCCCTCGGCATAGCCTGTGGTGGTCGGGTGGAGATTGAACCGGCTGCGCGGGTCCGATGGGGCGAAGAGGGCGAACCAGGAGTCCGAAGATCCGACCTCGTGGCCTGTGAACTTCGCGGTGACGTCCACGAACATCGCGTGGTCTGCCGCCCCGACCTTTTTGGCGAGGGTTTCATTGAGCGTGGTGGTGGCGGCGTCGAACACGGCCGCGGCCGCCGCAGACATGACACCGCCGCCCGGGAGCACTGTGGTCGGTTCCCCTGCGAGTGCGAAGATGTGCGGGTAGCCGATCCACGCGACTTCGGCGTGGGGCGCGACCTGGTGGATCTCATCGATCGTTGCCTGCACCGCGAGGTTGTCTGCCGCTGTATCCCCTGCCTTGGCGAAAGCCTGGCACTCAACAGCTGTCGGCGTGGTGTCCGCCGCGCAGGTTTCGACGAACTTGACGAATCCCACGTCGTTACCGCCGGCCGTGAGGGTCACGATGTCAGTGCTTGCGTTGAGGGTGCCATCAAGGGCGGCCTTGCCGATCTGCTGCCCGATGGTCGGGACCGGGAAGTTCGGGTCGGTCGGAGCCCCAATCGTGGCGCCGGCACACGCGTAGTCGCCCTGGAGGCTGACCGAGTTCAGGCGGGAGAACTTCGTCACCTGGTCTGGCCGCCCGCCGATCCGGCATGTGGGGACTTGGAGGTCCGGGTTGACCGCCGGCGGGAGCACGAACGGCTCGGCGCCCCAGCCCGCCGAGTACGAGTCGCCGAAGTTGACATAGTTGAGGGGCGACGGCGGTGCTGCCGACGCCGGGACTGCTGCGCCTGCGAAGACGAGGGCGGCGACAGCTACGAAGGAAGCGGCTGTTCGGCGAAAGAGAGATGTCAAGGGGGAGCCTCCAGTGGTGACGGCAGAGGTCGACTCTGTGAGCCTTGCTCTGACACGTGGATACAAACAGGCAGATCGTAGACCCAGGTGTGACATACGCAACAGGGCTGATTGGCTCGCATCTGCCCGATATCCTCGGCCCATGCACTTCCTCGAACCCGTGACCCTGTCAGGCCGGCTCGTTACTCTGGAGCCGCTCTCCTCTGATCACTGCGCGGCCCTTGAGGACGCCGTCCGCGATGGCGAGCTGTGGAAGCTCTGGTACACGTCAGTGCCACGGCCTGAGGACATGGCCGCCGAGATCGAGCGGCGGCTTGCGCTTATGGAGGCGGGCTCGATGCTCCCGTTCGCGACGCGACGCGTCTCGGACGGCCGCATCATCGGCATGACGACGTACATGAATGTCGATGCCGCGAACCGCCGCGTGGAGATCGGCTCCACGTGGAACGCCACAAGCGCGCAGGGCACCGGCACGAACCCCGAGTCGAAGCTCCTCCTGCTGCGCCACGCGTTCGAGACCCTGGACTGCATCGCCGTCGAGTTCCGCACGCACTGGATGAACCGCCAGTCGCGCGCCGCGATCGAGCGACTCGGAGCAAAGCAGGACGGTGTGCTCCGCAGCCACCAGCTCATGCCCGATGGCTCGCTGCGCGACACCGTGGTCTACTCGCTCATTGCCTCCGAGTGGCACATGGTCCGCAACGGTCTCGATCAACGGCTCAGACGACGCTAGCGAGAGCCGCCCGCGCAGGACGACGGCGAGTGCTTCCCGCCGTCGTCCTGCGCCCGGTCTCCGGCTCGCTACTGCACGAACGGCCGGACGGCGGGCACATACCCGTACTTGTAGCCGTTGTCGTTCGGGTGGAAGGCCTCGAGTGCGTTTGCCGAGTCGCCCGGGACATGGATCCACGGCTGAGGCGAGCCGATGCCGTGACCGAGGAATCGCCAGGTGACGTCCGTGTAGAGCGCGCCGTTCCGCAGGGCGGTCGTGGCGATCGTCGAGTTGAGGAGCGCCGTGGCTCCATTGATTTCGGCCGCCACCGGCTGCTGGGTCGGAGAAAGGCCCGAGACCGTGAACAGGAGCGGGTAGCCCGTGAGCGTGATGCGTGCGTTCGGCGCCTTGGCGCGGACGGCAGCAATCGTGTTGGTGAGGGCTGTGGGGAGCTGCTGGAGAGCCATGGTCGCCGCGCCAATCGCGGTCTGGCAGGAAGCGGGATCCTGGGTCATGCAGACGTTCGCGACGGATCCGACGCCGATGTCGTTGGCCCCGACGGTAATGGTCACCGTCTTGACCGCCCCGGTGAGAGCGGCGGCTTGAGCTTGGACCTCGGTCGTGGTGGCCCCGAAGCATCCGAGGTTCGTGCCGTGGAGCTGGGTCGGATACGCCTGTGCGGTGCGGAGGCA
Organism: Sinomonas sp. P10A9; assembly: GCF_041022165.1. Classification (GTDB taxonomy): domain Bacteria; phylum Actinomycetota; class Actinomycetes; order Actinomycetales; family Micrococcaceae; genus Sinomonas; species Sinomonas puerhi. Next base: position 3,265,727 of record NZ_CP163302.1, on the reverse strand, counting down.
GGCCGCGTCAACGACCGTGGATCCGCCCGTCCCGGCCGCGATCGAGTCGCCGAGCCCGAAATACGTCGGCGAGGGCACCGCCGATGCGGGAAGCGCCGCGGCGCCCGCGACGAGCCCGAAAGCCGTCAGGAGGGCCAGAAGGGCCCGGGCGATGGGGGATGGTCTGCGTGTGGGCGGGTGGTTGGTGAGCGCGTTCATGTGAGGTCCTCACTCGAGGTGCCCCCACGCCGTCGTCCATCCCCCAGCCGGTGGACTGGCGCCGCGGAGGCTAACAGTCCTGACTCGCGTCATCCTAGGCAGTGGGGTCTTGTAGCAGAAGGGGCGGAGGACGCTTGTTTGGCCCCCTCGTGCCCTGCAGGCCTTCCGTGTATTCTTGACCCATTACCGAACGGCCGGTCAGTAATACCTCTGAGAGGGTTTGCCCGGTCGCTTCATGGCTCCCCGCCCCGACCGGAAGGATCCGTCGACGATGACCACTGCCCCGGAGACCACTGCACCAGAGGCGACCCGGGTCGCCGTTGTGCCCAGCTACATCCGTGACACCTGGTGGACGCCCGCCGAATCGACAGGCAAGGGCGCCGAGGTTAGGGATGCGAGTACAGGCGAGCTGCTCGCCGTCGTGAATGCGGACGGTCTCGACCTGAAGGCAATGGTCGAGCACGCTCGCACGGTGGGCCAGGCGGGGCTCGGCAAGCTCACCATCCACGAGCGCGCCCTCAAGCTCAAGGAGCTGGCCCAGTTCCTCAACGGGCGCAAGCAGGAGCTCTACGAGCTCTCGTTCCGGACCGGCGCAACGAAGATCGACAACATGGTGGACATCGACGGCGGCATCGGTGTGCTCTTCACGTTCGGCTCGAAGGGGCGCCGCGAGCTACCGAACTCGAACGTGATCGTAGACGGCCCCCTCGAGGTCCTCTCCAAGGACGGCTCATTCGCGGGCGAGCACATCTACACCCGTATCCCCGGCGTGGCCGCGCAGATCAACGCGTTCAACTTCCCCGTGTGGGGCATGCTCGAGAAGTTCGCCCCCGCGTTCATCGCCGGCGTCCCGACGATCGTCAAGCCCGCTACCCCGACCGGCTACGTGGCCGAGGCGATGGTGCGCCTCATGGTCGAGTCCGGCATCCTCCCGGCCGGCTCGATCCAGCTCATCTCCGGCTCGGCACGCACGCTCCTGGACGAGCTCGACTACCGCGACATGGTCTCCTTCACCGGCTCGGCCGGCACCGCGAACCTCCTCAAGTCGCACCCGAACGTTGTGCACGGCGGGGTCCGCTTCACCTCGGAGACGGATTCCCTCAATGCCGCGATCCTCGGTCCCGACGCCGTTCCCGGCACCCCCGAGTTCGACGCGTTCGTGAAGTCCGTGGTCACCGAGATGACGGTCAAGGCTGGCCAGAAGTGCACGGCGGTGCGCCGCAGTATCGTCCCCGCGGAACTCGTGGACGACGTCGTTGCCGCCATCGGTGCGCGGGTGACGGAGCGCGTCGTGGTCGGCGACCCTCGGGCCGAGGGCGTCACGATGGGCGCACTCGCGTCGATGGAGCAGCTCAAGGACGTGCGGGGCGCCGTCGAATCGCTCGTCGCCGCAGGCGGGCGCATCGCGTTCGGTTCGCTCGAGGCCCCCGAGGTCGTTACCGCCAGCGGCCAGAAGGCCGTCGTCGCAGACGGCGCGTTCATGTCACCCGTGGTGCTGACGTGGGAAGACGCCCTCGCTCCGGCCCTGCACGGCACCGAGGCGTTCGGCCCCGTCTCCTCTGTGGTCGGCTACTCGAGCCTCGACGAGGCCGTGAAGCTCGCGGCGATGGGCGCGGGCTCGCTCGTCGCCTCGGTCGCCACGAACGACCCGGAGGTCGCGCGGACCCTCGTGACCGGCATCGCCGCGCACCATGGTCGCGTGCTCGTGCTCAACCGCGAGGACGCCAAGACTTCGACCGGCCACGGTTCCCCGGTCCCGCACCTCGTCCACGGCGGCCCGGGCCGCGCGGGCGGCGGCGAGGAACTCGGCGGCATCCGCTCCGTCAAGCACCACATGCAGCGCACCGCCCTCCAGGGTTCGCCCAACATGCTCACCGCGGTGACGGGCGTGTGGCACACGGGTGCGGACAGGAACCTCGCGGACCCTGCCGACCCGTCGACGCACCCGTTCCGCAAGTCGCTCGCGGAGCTCCGCGTGGGCGACGCGATGCGCTCCGAGCTGCGCCAGATCACGCGCGAGGACATCTCGAAGTTCGCCGCCGAGACCGGCGACACGTTCTACGCCCACATGGACGATGAGGCGGCCCGCGCCGCCGGCGTGTTCCCGGGGATCGTGGCGCACGGCTACCTGCTCGTGAGCTGGGCCGCCGGCCTGTTCGTCTCGCCCGAGCCCGGCCCGGTGCTGCTGAACTACGGCCTCGACAACCTGCGCTTCCTCCAGCCCGTGCCTGCCGGCGATTCGATCCGCGTGACCCTCACGGCGAAGCAGATCACCCCGCGGGTCACGGACGAGTACGGCGAGGTCCGCTGGGACGCCGTCCTGACCAACCAGGACGACGAGCTCATCGCCAACTACGACGTCCTGACGCTCGTTGAGAAGGAGTGGCCGAAGAAGGCCTGACCCCTCCTGCCGAGGTCACGCCGTGTGGCGCCGAGGTCACCCCGTGTGGCGCCGGGGTCGGGTCGTAACAGGCGACGGCGGTGGGCCGGGTTCCATTCCCAGCCCACCGCCGTCGTGCGCTCCGGAGCAGGGCTGTGTGAGCCCTTGACCATCCACTTGTTTTTTGCAAGTTTTAACGGCATCACCATCCGAACCCACAGGGGAGACCGCAATGACTGCCATGTTCGTCAATCTGCCGGTGACCGACTTGGATCGCGCCAAGGCGTTCTACACGGCGATCGGATTCACCATCAACCCCCTCTTCACGGACCACAACGCCGCCTGTGTAGTCGTGGAAGAAGACCACAGCTACTTCATGATCCTGGTGCGTGAGTTCTTCCAGACCTTCACCGACCTGCCCATCGGCGACCCGGCGGTGAATCCGTCGGTCTCTACCGCGATCTTCCTCGACAGCCGCGATGCCGTCGACGCCGCGGTCGCCGACGGCCTCGCCGCGGGAGGCGCGGAAGCGCGTCCCGCCGCAGACTACGGATTCATGTACCAGCGTCAGCTGACCGACCCGGACGGCAACCTCCTCGAGTTCGGCTGGATGGACCCGGCCGCCGCCGAGCAGGGCCCCGAGGCCTTCGCCAACCAGCAGGCCTGATGGCCGCACGCGACTACGGGCAGTACTGCGGCCTCACCCGAGCACTTGAGCTCGTCGGAGAACGGTGGGCCCTGCTGATCGTCCGCGATCTGCTGGTCGGGCCGCGCCGCTACGGGGAGCTCGCCGCGGGCCTGCCCCGCATCCCCAGCAACATCCTGGCGGCGCGGCTCAAGGAGCTGCAGGAGGCCGGCATCCTCCGCCGGGCGCCGCGATCGCGCGTTGTCGTGTACGAGCTCACGGACTACGGCCGCGAGCTCGAGCCCGTGGTGCTCGCGCTCGGCGCCTGGGGCTTCAAGGCCATGGGAGAGCCGCGCGAGGAACAGATCATCACGCCCGACTCGATGACGATGGCCCTGCGCACCGCGTTCTGCCCGCACGTGGCCGCCAGCCTGCCCCCGACCGCCTACGCCGGGCGCTTCGGCGCGGCTGAGCTGCTCATCCGAGTGGACGGCGCCAACCTCGACGTGTCCCGCGGAGACGGGCCCTCCGACCTCGCCTTCGCAGCGGGGCCGGGCATCCACCGGCTCATCTCCGGAGAGATCGCCCCGGACCGCGCGATCGCGGCAGGCCTCATCGAGGTGCTGAGGGGTCCGCATGTCCTCCTGGGCCGCTTCGCGAACACCTTCCACTTGGCCGCCTAGATTCCCGCTCCCGGGCTTAAACTGGTTCCCGTCAGTTCCCTTCGTGGAGGTGCGCCATGACTCTGGCGATGAACCCTGCAATGACAATCCTGACGGTGGCCGACGAGGCCCGCGCCAGGGACTTCTACGAGGGAGCGCTGGGGCTCCCTGTCCGCGGAAAGGACCCGACCGGGATGACCATCCTGAGTCTGGACGGAACCGCACTGCTGGGCCTGATGGTGGACGAGAATGCCATCCGCACAGGCCACACCGCCGTGCAGTTCGAGGTCGACAACCTCGAAGGCGCCATGGCGGACCTCGAATCCCACGGTATCCACTTCGAGGACTACGACCTCCCGGACATCAAGACCGATGAGCACCACATCTTCGACCTCGGCGGCGAGCGCTGCTCGTGGTTCGCGGATCCGGACGGGAACATCATCAGCCTGCATCAGGGCGGGGTCACCGAGTACAACCTGTAACTGCTGGTCTGTCCAGCGCACGACGGCGGTGGGCCGGGTACGCGACCGGCCCACCGCCGTCGCGCGCGCCACCTCATTCACGGTCAGGGGTGCCGAGGGTAGCCTGAGCCGTGATCGGACGTCCGGAGGAGGGGCGATGTGCCGGCTGTTCGGAATGCATGCAGGCCACGCGGCCGTGAGGGCCACGTTCTGGCTCCTCACCGCCCCGGACAGCCTCGAGGTGCAGAGCCGCCGCGAACCTGACGGCACAGGGATCGGTACCTTCACCGCGGACGGCCAGCCCCGGGTGGACAAGCAGCCCGTCGCCGCCTGGGAGGACCGCGCGTTCGCCCGTGAGGCCAGGCATGTGGAAAGCACCACGTTCTTGGCACACGTGCGCTACGCGAGCCTCGGCGCCCACACCTACGTCAACACCCACCCCTTCGAGCAGGACGCCAGGCTCTTCGCCCACAACGGTGCGTTCTCCGAGGTCCAGACGCTGGACGGGCAGCTCCGCGAGCTGGGGGCCAGCGGGCTCGTGCAGGGGCAGACGGACAGCGAGCGCATGTTCGCGCTCATCACCGCCGAGACCCGCCGGGCGGGCGGAGACGTCGGCGCTGGCATCGCGGCGGCCCTGACGTGGATCGCTGAGAACCTGCCCGTCCTGAGTCTGAACTGCATCATCACGACCGCCACCGACCTCTGGGCCGTCCGCTACCCGGACACGCATGAGCTGCACATGCTCGAGAACATCAGCGACGCCCCCGACGTCGGCCGCCACCTCAACGCCCGGAGCCCCCGGATCTCTGCCCACGGCAAGGACGTGGGCGACCACGTCCTCGTGGCCACCGAGCCGATGGCCGACGATCCCCGCTGGGAGATGATGGAGCCCGGCACGCTCCTGCACGTGGGCAGCGACCTGACGACGACCCGTACGTTTCCGTTCCCGGACCATCCGCGGCGAAGGCTCACGCTGAACGATCTCGATCCCGCAGCGGCCGCGTCCCAGCGAGAAGGGAAGGCCTGAGCCGCTGTGGACTCCGACCGCCAGCCAGGGCTCCTCGACCTCAGGAGCTATCTCGCCCCTGCCCTCGAGACCGTGCCCGCGCCGGATGGCTGGTGGTCAGGGCCGCGCCGCTGGCGGGCCGGTGCGCTCGACGCCGAGGGGTTGGCCCTAGGCTCGATCGGCGCCCTGGTCTCGGCCCTTGCGGCGCTGGACAGCGCCCAGGGCGACGCCGCCAGCGGCAGCCGCGTGGCGACGTCGTCCGCGCTCGTGGCGGCGTCCTTCGACTCCATCCGCCACCTTCGTGTCGACGGGAATTCGGCGGACATCTGGGCGCCGATGTCCGGGTTCCGGCGGACGCGCGACGGCTGGGTGCGCCTCCACGCGAACTACCCGCACCACGCCGAGCGGCTCTTGGCCGCGATGGGCATGACGTCCGCAGACCAGCTCGACGCCGCCCTCCTCGAACGGGACGCGCTCGAGATCGAGGACGCCGTGCGGTCGGGCGGGGGAGTGGCGGCGGCCGTCCGGACCCCTGACGAGTGGGCGGCCACGCCCATGGGACTCGCCGCGGCGGGCGAGCCATGGGTCGGCCTCGCGCTCGACGAGGCCCCCTCGCCGCGGCCCGTTCCGCACGACGGCGTGGGCGGCCTCCCGCCGTCCGGCATCCGCGTCCTCGACCTCACACGCGTCATCGCCGGTCCGAGCGCCACGCGGCTCCTCGGCGCGCTCGGAGCCGACGTGCTCCGCGTCGATCCGCCGCAGCATCCCGAGCTCCTCGACGCGCACCTCGACACGGGCTTCGCCAAACGCAGCGCCGTCGCCGACCTCCGGAACCCCGAGCAGGCGGCGAGGGTGCGCACGCTCGCAGGCGAGGCCGACGTCGTGCTCCTGGGCTACCGGCAGGCGTCGCTCGCGCGGTACGGGCTGGACATCGACTCGCTCCGGGAGGCATTCCCCCACCTTGCCGTCGTGGCCCTGAGCGCGTGGGGATGGACCGGGCCGTGGGCCGACGGCCGAGGCTTCGACAGCATCGTGCAGGCAGCGTGCGGGATCGCGCACCTCTATGGAGGCTTGCCTGCCGGCACCGGTGCGTCCAGCACCGTTCCGCCGGGCCGTGCTCCGTCCGGTCCGTCGACGCGCGACGCCGCGTGGCGGCCGGGAGCATTGCCCGTGCAGGCACTCGACCACGCGACGGGGATGGCCATGGCGGCGTCCGCCGTCGCGCTGCTCGCAGCTCGGAGCCGCGGCGTCACGGGCAGCGCGCGCCTGAGCCTCATCGCAACGGCCAACGAGCTGCTCCGGGCCAGAGTGCCCGATCCGTCGGGTGGGCCAGTGGCGCTGGTCCTCGAGACCCGGCACGCCGACTCGGCGTACGGGCGCCTCGACTTCGTCCCGCCCCCGCTGATCCTGGACGGAACCCAGCTCGAGTACCCCCACCCGTCTGAGCGCTACGGATCGGCGCCCCTCGGGTGGAGCCATCGGGGCTGAACGTGGCGTACTTCGTCGTGACGTTCGGCCGCGGCCCCCGGTGGTCGCCCGACTGTCCGCGGCGCGCCCGAGACGGGTGGGACGAGCATGCCGCGTTCATGGACGGTCTGGTGCGCCGCGGCGTCGTGCTCCTGGGCGGCCCGCTCGGTGACGACGTCGACGAGGGCCCCGCACTCGTGCTGGTAGCCGCCGACGACGCGCAGGCCGCGGCTTCGGCGTTCAGGGGCGACCCGTGGCATGGCACTGTGCTCGTGACCGAGCGTGTGACCCGCTGGACCCTGTGGCTGGGAGAGCCGCCGGCACCCGCTTAGCCCGAACCGATGTCAGCGAGTCATCCCCGGGTCGCCTTGGCCCGGCGCAGCCAGCCGTCGATCCACCACGCGAGCTCCACGAGCACGATCCCGGCGCCCGCGCAGGCCAGCGCCGTCCATGTGTGCCCCCAGTTCGAGGGGTCGAGCTCGAACAGCGTTCGCGTGAGCGGCAGCGCGAACATCGCGAACGATGCCGCCATCATGACGACCACGAGCACGACCTTCCACCACGCGTACGGGCGGGCAACGATCGCGAGCACCCACAGCGCGATGGCGATGAGGGTGATGAGCGCGGAGGTGCTGGCCTGCACTTGGGTGGTGCCACCGCCGGCCACCGAGGGCTGCACGAGGAGGTAGCTCGTGAACGATGCCACAGCGATCACGATCCCCGCGGGGATCGCCATCCGCATGACGCGCCCCACGAAGCCCGGCCGGGCACGGTCGTGGTTCGGTGCGAGCGAGAGGATGAAGGCAGGCAGGCCGATCGTGAACCAGCCCGTGATCGTCACGTGCCGCGGGAGGAACGGATACGGCAGGGCCTCGAATCCGATGAGCCCCGGCACACCCACCATGAGCGCGAGCAGCACCGAGTACACGGTCTTGGTGAGGAACAGGTTCGCTACCCGCTCGATGTTCCCGATTACCCGGCGGCCCTCTCCGACCACGTGGGGAAGCGTCGAGAACTTGTTGTCGAGCAGCACGATCTGCGCGACCGCGCGGGCTGCCGGGCTGCCGGCGCCCATCGCGACCCCGATGTCCGCGTCCTTGAGTGCGAGGACGTCATTGACGCCGTCACCCGTCATGGCCACGGTGTGCCCGCGCGACTGCAGTGCCCGGACCATGCCCCGCTTCTGAGCGGGACTCACACGCCCGAACACTGTCCGCTCCTCGAGCGCGGCGGCCAGCTGCTCTTCGTCCTCGGGCAGCCCGCGCGCGTCGACGGGGGAGCCCGCACCCGGCAGGGCGAGCTGGTCCGCCACGGCTCCGACCGAGGCCGCGTTGTCTCCCGAGATGACCTTGACCGTGACCTTCTGCGCCTCGAAGAAGTCAAGGGTGGGACGCACGTCGTCGCGCACCTTCTGATCGAGGACCACGAGCGCTGTGGGCTCCATGTGAGGCACGACGACGCCCGCCCGGCTTGCGCTTGGGGGCTCGCTGGCCGGAATGGCGGACGCGGGGAGCTCCTCCGCGCGGGCCAGGAGGAGAACCCGCAGGCCGTGGGCGCCGACTTCCTCGGCCTCGTGCCGTGCCGGCGAGCCCTCGGGCAGGAGCACGTCCGGCGCCCCGAGGATCCACGCGCCATGCTCGGCGAACCGCACACCGCCGTACTTGCGTGCCGAGGAGAAGGGGAGCGTCTCCTCGACGGTCCAGCCGGGGGATTCCGGGTATGCGGCGAGGACGGCCTGCATGCTCGCGTTGGGTCGCTTGTCGGCGGCGGCCAGAGCTGCGAGGGCCAGAGATGGGAGTGCTTCTGCGGGGAGGGACGCGGGTCCGAGGCCCGACGGCACGGGGTGCGCGGCGCCGTCGTGCGTCGTCTCTCGGGAGGGCGCGCCAACGGCGAGCTCGCGCACCTCGGCCAGCTCCATCGCGTTCTCGGTGAGCGTCCCGGTCTTGTCCGCGCACACTACGTCTACCCGGGCGAGGCCCTCGATCGCAGGGAGCTCGTTCACGAGGCAATTGCGCCGGCCGAGCCGCACCACGCCGACGGCGAACGCGATCGTCGTCATGAGGATGAGGCCCTCGGGGACCATCGGCACGAGGGCCGCGACCATGCCGCGCAGCGCATCGGGGAGCGTCTGGCTGCCCGTGAGTTGGTTGTACACCGAGAGGATGCCCGCGGGGATGAGCAGCCACGTGATGACTGTGAGGATCGTGTTGATGCCGTTGCGCAGCTCCGAGTTCACGAGCGTGAACTTGCTCGCCTCCGCCTCGAGCTGAGCCGCGTACGCCTCGCTGCCCACCTTCGTGGCGCGGTAGAGGCCAGTGCCCGAGGAGACGTAGGAGCCGGAGAGGACTGGGCTGCCGGGGGTCTTCGGGATCGGGTCCGCCTCCCCGGTGAGCAGGGATTCGTCGAGCTCGAGGCCTTCCGCGGAGAGGACCTCGCCGTCCACGACTGCCTGATCGCCGGGGCCGAGTTCTATGACGTCGTCGAGTACGATCCCATGCGGCGGGATCGCGGCCGTGCGGCCGTCGCGGCGCACCTGCGGGTGCGCCTGGCTGACGATCGCGAGCTTGTCCAAGGTGCGCTTCGCGCGCAGCTCCTGGACGATGCCCACGATGCTGTTGGCCACGATGAGGCCCGCGAAGAGCCCGTCCAGATAGTGGCCGGTCGAGAAGATGATGACGGCAAGAACCGCGAAGATCGCGTTGATCCGGGTGAAGACGTTCGCCCGCACGATCTCCGACGTGCTGCGGCTCGCGCGCGGCGGGACGTCGTTGGTCCTGCCATCCGCGACCCGCTGGGCCACCTCCTCGGCCGTCAGCCCCCGCGCAGGCGCTTCTCCTCCCGCCGACGGAGCGGTGCTGGTCCCCACGTCACCCATGCGTCAACACTAGTCGGCGCCTTGCATTCAAGCCCGCGCTGGAGCCTCCCAGCATTCGATCCACAGCGGGCCCGCCGCCGTCTCGGCCCGTGAGACGGCGTCGAGCTCGCCGTCGGGGCCGATCGCGTACGAGGTGACATGGTCCGAGCGCTCGCCGCACGCGAGCAGCCAGCGCCCCGAGGGGTCGACGGCGATGCCGCGCGGCTGGGACTCGGTGTCAGTGCGCCGCAGGTACGTCAGAAGGCCGTCGGTGCCCACGGCGAAGGCGGCGATGGTGCTCGTTGAGCGCTCGGTGGCGAACAGGAAGCGTCCGTCCGGGGTGAGGCGCAGATCAGCGCACCACACGACGCCGGGACCCGGATCCGGGGTGCTCGGGGACCTGACCGGGCCGGGCGTGAGCCCCAGGCCCTCGACCGACGAGACTCGCTGCAGTTCCTCGAGGCTGCCCGTCGCGGCGTCCCGTGAGTACACGGCAACCTCGCCGGAGAGCTCGTGCAGCGCGTACACGCGCGTACCGTCCGCGCTGTGGCGGAGATGCCGGGGTCCCGACCCCTGGGCCGAGGCGATGGACCCGGCCGCGTGTACGACGGCGCCGTGACCGGCCGCTTCTTCGGCACCACCCGGCGTCTGGGATCCGATCGGGAACCAGGAGATGCGGTCAGAGCCGAGCGACGCCGTATAGACGAAGCGCCCGTCGGCGCTCGGGACGGCACTGTGCGTGTTGGGGCCGGACCGATATTCGGTGAACCGCCGGCCCGTCGAGGCCCTGGGGACTGGGTAGCTCACCATCAGGCCTTCATGGTAGGAGGCGCTGAAGATGGTGCGGCGGTCCGGCCCGAGCGCGATGAAGCATGTGCTCGCCGGGACCTCCTCGGCGGGGCCGCTCCTCGCGGCACCGGACTCCGGGTCCAAGCCGAGGGCGACCGTGCGGTGCGGTTCCCCCCGATTCCCGTTGACGCCGGCGAACAGCGTCCCCGCCGGATCGAGCGCCATCGTCGAGACATGCTGGAGGCCGTCAGTGCGGGAGAGATGCTCGAGCGCGCCGGTCGCGGGATTGAGGGCGAGCGTGTCGACGGCGCCGTCCCCTGCGCAGGCGACGAAGACGAAGGTCTGGACCATGGGTCACTCCTCTGGGTTGGGCTCGGCGTTGGATACGGTGCCGTCGAGCCAGCCGGCCGCGCGGAACAGGCGCTCGTAGATTGCCCGGATCACCGGTTGCTTGCGCTGGTTGTAGTCCATGACGCGCTGTTCCGTGCTCGCGCCTGCGGCAGCGACTTTGGCGTCCCGGTACTCCGCGAGGCTGGCAGGGTTGGCACGCAGCCAGTCACGGAACATGCGGTGGCGCACTGTCTCGGGACACCCCGGGCCGAACACGTGGAGGTTGACCTGCGGGACATCCTCGGGGCTGTCGCGGACGAAGCAGCGGTGCTCGTGCCACTCCGGCTCGCGGATGCGCAGCCGGTAGCCTGCCCCCTCGAGCAAGGGCACGTAGTCCTGCTCGCTGGCAGAGTCAGCGACCGTGAGGTCGACGTCGATCACTGGCTTGGCGGGCAGACCTGGCACCGACGTGGAGCCCACATGCTCGATCGAGAGCGCCTCGGGGCCTAACGCGGCGCGGATCCCGGCGGCGACGGCCTCGAACTGCTCCGGCCACGCGGCGTCGTACTCCACGATCCGGATCGGGACCGGAGTGGGCGGCGGACCCACCCACGGGCTCGAGCCCGGGAGCGGCTCGGGGTGACGCATGACGGCGGCGCGCCAGCTGGGTTGGTCCACTTCGCCAGACTACCAATCGGGTCGCAGTGCCCTGAAGCCGGATCGTGCAGACCCCAGCAGCGCCCCCGGGCTGTCTCTTCGGCTGTCTATTCGGTGTCCTATTCGGCGTCGTGGTCGGTTTCGAGGACGGTGACGAGGTGGTCGAGGGCCTGGTCGGCGCCGGGTCCGTCGGCGCGGAGGATGACCTGTTGGCCGTATTCGGCGCCGAGGGACATGAGGGAGAGGATGCTGGAGGCGTCCATGGCGTCCTCGGCGGGCTCGCCGGGCTTGGCGATGGTGACTTCGAGGCCTGCCTGTCCGGCGGCTTCGGCGAAGATGGCGGCGGGGCGGGCGTGGAGGCCGACGCGTGAGCCGATGGTCGCGGTGCGTTCTGCCATGGGTTGCTCCTTCTGGTTCCGGGGTGTGGTGCTGGTCGGGGGCCGGGGTGTGGCGGGTGGTTCAGAGGCCGAGTTCGTTCAGGATGGGCAGGTGTGAGCGGGCGCCGGTGCGGGCGGTGTGGGCGTCGGGGGCGGTGAGGGCCGCCTCGGCGAGGGTCTGGGCCTGGTGGAGGGTGATGGTGGCCAGGACGCGGTTGACGGCGGTGAGGGCGCGGGGGGACATGGACAGGGTGGTGACGCCGAGTCCGACCAGGACCGCTGCCAGGGCGGGGTCTGCGGCGGCTTCCCCGCAGACCCCGACGGGCTTGGGGGTGCCGGTGGCGGCGGTGGCGGCGGCGGCGCCGTCGCAGGTGGCCTTGATCAGGTGCAGGACGGCGGGCTGCCAGGGGTCGTTGAGGTGGGCCAGGGGCCCGAGCATGCGGTCCGCGGCCATGGCGTACTGGGTGAGGTCGTTGGTGCCCAGGGACGCGAAGTCCGTGCGGGCCAGGATGTGCCCGGAGGTCAGGGCCGCGGAGGGGACCTCGACCATGACCCCGGCGGTGGGCAGGCCGGCGTCCTTCGCCAGCGCCGTGAAGTGCGCGGCCTCCTCGGTGGTGGCGATCATGGGGGCCATGACCCACACCTCGGCCTCGCTCTGTGCGGCGGCCTGGGCGATCGCGGCGAGCTGGCGGGCCAGGACGCCCGGGCTCGTCCAGTCGGTGCGGTACCCGCGCACGCCGAGGGCGGGGTTGGGCTCCTCGGTGTTGGTCAGGAAGGGCAGGGGCTTGTCCGCGCCGGCGTCCAGGGTGCGGATGACGACCTTCTTCCCGGGGAACTGGGCGAAGACCGCGGTGTAGGCGGCGACCTGCTCGGCGTGGGAGGGCTCGGTGTCCCGGTCCAGGAAGCAGAACTCGGTGCGCAGCAGGCCCACGCCCTCCGCCCCGGCCGCGGCGGCCTTGGCCGCGTCCGCCCCGGTGGCGACGTTGGCCAGCAGGGGCACGGGGTGCCCGTCCGCGAGCCGGTTGGCCCCGGCGAACCCGCCGGCCAGGGCCGCGGCGGCCACCGCCCACGCCGCCGCGGCGTCCCGCTCCGGCTGCCCAGGCCCGGTCTGCACGGTCCCGGCGGCGCCGTCGACGTAGACCTCGGTCCCGTCCGGGATGCCCTCGACCCCGGGCGCGGCCACGACCGCGGGCAGGCCCAGGGACCGGGCCAGGATCGCGGTGTGGGACTGCGGGCCCCCGCCGGAGGTGATCAGGGCGATGACCCTTCCCGGGTCCAGGGTGGCCGTGTCCGCCGGGGCCAGGTCGTGCGCGGCCAGCACGAACGGCTCCACCGATTCCGGGATCCCCGGGGCCGGCAGGCCCCTCAGCTCCGCGACGATCCGGGCCCGGACGTCCAGGACGTCCGCGGCCCGCTCGGCCATGTACCCGCCCAGGGACTTCAGCTTCGCCGCCACCGCCGCCCCGGACTCCCACACGGCCCGCTCCGCCGACCGGCCCCCGCCGTCGGCGCCCGGGTCCAGCAGCTTCACGGCGCCCTTGACCAGCACCGGGTCCGCGGCCATCAGGGCAGTGGCCTCCAGCACGCCCCTCGCGTCCCCCGACGCCGCCGCGGCACGGGCCTTCAACGCACCCTGGACAGCCCTGGACGCCGCCCGGATCCGCTCGCCCTCACCCTCCACCGTCGCACCCGCGCCCAGACCCGACCCCACACCAGGCTCCGACACCGGCGCCGGCATCTGCCGCACCCGCCCCACAACCCGCCTCGGAGTCACACCGACACCGTGAAACTGATCCATAAGAGTCCTTTCGGGGAGGGCCTCCGCAGCCGTGGTGGTTCGGAGTGATTTCGGTTACCTTAGCGCCTATAGCATTGCTATACCAAGCAGAACATGATCCCCGAGCCGAAGTGATACGCATCACTAAGGCTTCTTGTGTAGCAATGCTATATCCGTTACGCTAGCGGCCATGCGTGACGATGTGACGGACCTCGCAGGAGAGGCCCAGGGTCCACCGACCCCGGCTCCCTCCCCGAGGGAGCGCATCCTCCGGGCGGCCCTCGACCTCGTGGCCGATTCCGGCGGAAGCCCCGTCTCGACTCGGCAGATCACCGAGCGAGCGGGCGTGACGGCACCCACGCTGTACCACCACTTCGGCGACAAGGACGGCCTCATGGGGGCCGTCGTGGCGCGGGGGTTCGAGGAATTCATGGGCCGCGAAGGAAGCATCGAGCGGTCCGAATCGCCGATCCATGACATCAAGGGGCTCTGGGACGTCCACGTTGAATTCGGCGTGACGCACGAGCAGCTCTACGTGCTCATGTTCGGCGCGGGAACAGGGCTGCGGCCCGCCGTCGTCGTGGAAGCCGAGCGGCTCCTCGAGAGGGAGCTCAGCCGCCTCGCCGTCGCAGGACAGCTCGCCGTTCCACCCGGCGAGGCAGCGAGGGCCGTCCTCGCGTCCAACATCGGAGTGACCCTCATGCTCATCGCCGAGAGCTCCGAGACCCCTGCTGCGGCGGAGGCACGCGTCAAGGCCCTCGTCGCCTCGCCCCTATCGACTCAGACCCGTAACGCGGTGCTGCGTTCGGTACTCATAGACCCCAGCATCGTCGATACACCTCACGCCGGAGCGTCGGCCGGAGGGGACGGGCAGCCGAGCTACGTGGCCGCCGCCATCGCCCTCAACGCGACACTCCAGTCCTCGCATCCGGACCAGCTGTCCGGGACCGAGATGAAGCTCTTCCTGGAATGGCTCCACCGGCTCTCGACGACGCCCGCCGCCGCGCCGGACCGGCCGCTCGATCCAGAACAGACGGGCTGACCTTTCCATCCCCGCAGCCGCGTGCTGCGTCCTGAAACGAAAGCAGGATCTCCATGTCGACCACAGCAGCGCCGTCGCGCCTGCACACGGCCCGCGCCGGGGTGCAGAGATTCGGTACCTTCCTCTCAGGCATGATCATGCCGAACATCGGCGCGTTCATCGCCTGGGGCCTCATTACCGCCCTCTTCATCGAGAAGGGCTACATCCCGATCGGAGCCCTCGGCGGGTTCGGGAAGGATGCGGCCGGCGTGCCCTATGTCGGGCTCGTCGGGCCGATGATCACCTACCTCCTTCCCCTGCTCATCGCCTACACGGGCGGCAAGGCCGTCTACGACGTCCGCGGCGGCGTCGTCGGGGCCATCGGGACCATGGGCGTCATCATCGGCGCGGGGATTCCTATGTTCATCGGCGCGATGATCATGGGTCCCCTCGGCGGCTGGACCATGAAGAAGCTCGACGCCATCTGGACGCACAAGATCAGGCCCGGCTTCGAGATGCTCATCAACAACTTCTCGGCCGGCATCTGGGGCGCGCTGCTCGCGCTCGTGGGCTTCTACGCGATCAGCCCGGTCGTCGTGTACCTGACGGAAAGGGCGAGTGACGGGGTCCACTTCCTCGTCGACAGCAATCTCCTGCCGCTTACCTCGATCCTCATCGAGCCGGCCAAGGTCCTGTTCCTCAACAACGCCATCAACCACGGCGTCCTTACGCCGCTCGGTATTCAGCAGTCCCTCGACTCGGGCAAGTCCATCCTGTTCCTCCTCGAGGCGAATCCCGGCCCGGGCCTCGGCGTCCTGCTCGCCTACTCCTTCTTCGGCAAGGGGGCCGCGAAGGCGTCCGCGCCTGGCGCCGCGATCATCCACTTCCTCGGCGGGATCCACGAGATCTACTTCCCGTACGTGCTCATGAAGCCGATCCTCATCCTCGCCACGATCGGGGGCGGCATGACGGGCATCGCTACCCTCGCGATCACCCAGTCCGGTCTCGTGGCGCCTGCTGCTCCGGGCTCGATACTCGCGGTCCTGGCCCAGACGGCGAGGGGTAGCTACTTCGGCGTGATCCTTTCGGTGCTTCTCGCCTGCACCGTTTCATTCGTCATCGCCTCGGTCATCCTGCGCACGTCCAAGGACAAGGGCGAGGGCGACCTTGCCGCCGCCACGACGCAGATGGAGGGCATGAAGGGCAAGAAGTCCATGGCCTCGAGCCTGCTTGTCGGCGGTGGGACGGCGGGCGGCGTTGCACTCGCCACCGACATCAAGAACATCGTGTTCGCGTGCGATGCCGGCATGGGCTCCTCCGCGATGGGGGCCTCGGTGCTCCGCAACAAGATCAAGGCCGCCGGCCATGGCGATGTGAAGGTCACGAATGCCGCCATCGCGAACCTCACCGACACGTACGATCTGGTCGTGGTCCACCAGGACCTCGCCCTGCGCGCCGGGCAGAAGACGCCGAGCGCCCAACTCGTGACGGTCGACAACTTCATGGGCAGCCCGAAGTACGACGAGATCGTCGCGCTGCTGGACGAGCAGGCCGCCAACGGGTACGGCGAAGCGCCGACGGCCGGTGACGTCGCGCCGTCGCCCGCAGCCGACGCCGTGACCGCGCCCGCCGCGGGTACCACGCGCCCGGCACAGGTGCTGCGGCGTGAGTCGGTCGTCCTGGCCGGCGCCGCGGGTGACATGTCCGGTGCCATCGACGAGGCGGGAAGGCTCCTGAAGGATGCCGGCGCAGTCGACGACGCCTACATCGCGTCGATGCACGAGCGCGAGCGGTCCGTCTCGACCTATATGGGCAACTTCCTCGCCATCCCGCACGGCACGAACGAGGCCAAGGACCACATCCAGTCCTCGGCCGTCACGTTCGCCCGGTACGCGCAGCCGATCGACTGGAACGGCAAGCCGGTGAAGTTCGTCGTGGGGATCGCGGGCAAGGGCAAGGAGCACCTCGGCATCCTGGCCAAGATCGCGAAGGTCTTCGGCGACAAGGAGCAGGTGGCGCAGCTCGAATCCGCCGCGACGGTCGACGAGATCCTCGACATCCTCGGGAAGGTCAACGCATGAGTGAGGTTTCCGGGGCGTCCAGGACGGCCGTACACTTCGGGGCCGGCAACATCGGCCGCGGCTTCGTGGGGCTGCTCCTGCACAACGCCGGCTACCGACTCGTGTTCGCAGACGTCGCGGCCCCGCTCATCGACGCGATCAACGCGACGCCGTCGTACACCGTGCACGAGGTGGGCGAGGGCGGCGTCGACCATGTCGTGGACGGCTACGTGGGCGTGAACTCGGCCACGAACGAGGCCGAGCTCGTTGACCGGATTGCTGATGCGGACATCGTGACCACGGCCGTGGGGCCCAACATCCTCAAGTTCGTGGCCCCGGCCATCGCGCGCGGCATCGCCGCCCGTCCGGCGGCCGCCGGCCCGCTCGCGGTCATGGCGTGCGAGAACGCGATCAACGCGACGGACATCCTCGAGGCCTCGGTGCGCGCCGCGGCCTCGGAGGAGGGGCTCGACGACGACGCCGTGGACGCGCGCGCCGTCTTCGCCAACACTGCGGTGGACCGGATCGTGCCCGCCCAGGCTCCGGGGCAAGGCATCGACGTCCGGGTCGAGCCATACTTCGAGTGGGCGATCGAGCAGGGACCGTTCGGGGACGATGCCCCCGAGATCCCCGGCGTCACGTGGGTCGACTCACTCGGGCCGTACATCGAGCGCAAGCTCTTCACCGTCAACACGGGACACGCGTCGTCGGCCTACTTCGGGAGGCGTGCTGGCGCGGAGAAGATCTCCGACGCGCTCGCGCTGCCCGAGGTCCATGCCAAGGTCGAGGCGGTCCTGGCCGAGACGAAGGCCCTCCTCGTCGCAAAGTACGGATTTGCCCCAGAGCAGCAGCAGGCATACGTCGAGAAGATCCTCGGCCGCTTCGCGAACCCTGAACTGCCGGACACCGTGGAGCGCGTGGGCCGTGCGCCCTTGCGCAAGCTTTCGCGGCACGAGCGGTTCGTGGGTCCCGCCGCGGAACTGGCCGAGCGCGGGATGCCCGCCGATGCGCTGCTCGAGGCGATGGGGGCGGCCCTCGCCTTCGATGTGCCCGACGACGAGGAAGCCATGCGCCTTCAGGCGATGCTCGGCGGGGATTCGACGGATGCCGCACTGGCTGAGGAGCTCACGGGACTTGCCCCCGGTCACCCGCTGCACGACGCGGTCGTCACGGTCGTCAAGGAGGCACGCGCCGCGCAGCCCGTCTGACCGCGCCCCTGGGCTTCGCTTCCGTTGCGGGGTCACCTCTCGCGGATGCGGGGTCACCTCTCGTGTGAGAGGTGACCCCGCATCGTTGGGTGGTGACCCCGCATCGGTTCGGCGGGGGTGTCACGCCACCAGCTGCAAGGGGGCAGAAGAAAACCTGCATCGCGTCATTGAGATGCAGGTCACGTTTTCGACTATAGGTGCGACCGCGTGAGATGCCAAGACGACGGCAACGTTTGCCGTAACTGAGTCGACGGTCTCTACGCGAGCCCCTAGGTCCATGACGTCTGGGGCCGGGGCACGGCGGCGCCGTCGGCCTCGGTGTCGACACGCTCGTCGAAGAAGGCGACACGGCCGTGGATCTGAGCCATTTCGGGGAACCCGGGGAGGCCAGGCGCGCCGGCGCCATAGCTCCAGGCCAAAGGTCTGCCGTCTCCGAGGCCCGGGGCCGACCAGTACACGGCCACGCCTTTGTACGGGCAGATGGTGCGCAGCGAGTCCGGCTCGAGGCGGTCCCAGACGACGTCCTCGGGGCGGAAGTACGTTCGCGGCGGCAGCCGGCCCTCGAAGAGCCGCACGGTTTCGGACGACTCCGCGAGCACCACGCCGTCGAGCGTGACGCGCATCCGTACCCCGGTCGCACGCATGTCGATCCGGCTGAACGGGTCCCTCGGATGCCCGATCACCGGCTCGTCCTCCTCGAACCATGTGAAGGCGTCTGTATCGAAGGCGACATAGCCGGCCAGATCCGGGTCGGCCAGACGGAAGGCCGCGTCCGGCAGGCGGGCGCCGTCTGTGCCGCCAACGACGACCGTGAGCGGCTCGCCGTCGGCGGTGTGCGGCGAGAAGGGGTAGGGCGAGCTCGCCGGCCCCGGAAGATGCGGGGCCGGACCGGACTCCGCGCCGAGTGGCTCCAGGCGCGCGACGACGTCGTCCTCGGGTACCGCGTGGACCGGCAGGTACCGCTCGGGTTCCCAGAGGACGACGGCGCGCCGCGAGTCGAGCACGGGAGCGTCGCCGAATCGCGCGCGCAGGCGCTTCGGGGTGGGCTCGTACCTCAGCTGCGGCCCGAGGCGCTTGAGTTCATGGGAAATCCTGACGGCCATAGGGCCAGCCTGTGCCTGCGCGCGGAAGGTAGCAAGCCCCGCCCACAATGCACAACCGCCCCTGAGGGGCATGACAGCCGGTCGAAACCAGCGGTCATGCCCGCCAGGGGCGGTTGTACGTGGCGCTCAGCCGGCCAGAGGCTGGCGACGGGCCGGGCTAGCTGCAGGAGCCGCCCTGGCCGAGGTGCAGGCCGTTGTTGCCGGCACAGTAGGCGGGCTGGACCACGGTACCCGTCGTCGGGTCGAGGATCAGGCCGTCGTGGCGGGGCTGTGCGTTGAAGTTGAACATGTTCCCCAGCGAGCCGGCGATCGAGTCGAACGAACCGTCGCCGAGGCGGCCGAGGCCCCAGTTGTCCTCGACGAAGCGCAGGATCGAGGACTGCTGCGTGACCGTGTGGTCGACGAAGTTGCGCTTCGCGAACGGCGAGACCACGAGGAGCGGCTGGCGCGGGCCGGGGCCGCAGCGGTCGGCGTAGCCATTGAGGATTGGCGCGCCTGCCTTCGCGGCATCCATGCACCACGCGGCGTCTTCCTTCGGGTCGTTCGACGCGTTGAGGACCTTCGTCGCGACGTGGTCGTACCAGCCGTCGGAGTCATCGTAGGCGAGGACGATCGCGGTGGAGTCCCAGTTTTGCGACTTCTGGATCGCGTTGATCTGCTCGACCACGAACTTCTGCTCGTCGATCGGGTCGGAGTACGCGGCGTGCCCGTCCTGGTAGTTCGGCGCCTTGAGGAACGACACGGCCGGCATGTTGTCCGAGTTGACCACCTTGTCGAACGACGTCAGGTCGTACTGGTGGTTGGCCCGGCCGTTGTGGCCGATCTCGGCGTCGCTCGCCGGGGCGAGGTGGTGGGGGTTCGACGTCGACGCGTAGTACTGGAACGGCTCGTGGTGCGGGTTGTAGTCGATCCGGGAGCCGCCGACGATGTTCGCGTGCGCGGTGGTGCACTGCGCGTAGTCGGTGCCGCCGATCTTCTTGGTGCCGTTCGGCGTGAAGCCGCCCTGGAACCAGCCCCACGAGACGTTCTTATCGTTGAGCAGGTCGCCGACGTTCTTGCCGCTCATCGATGCGAGCGCGAAGGACTTGGCGTGGCTGTTGTCCGAGCAGTCGTCGAAGGCCGGATCCGGGTCCTCGGTCATGGTGCCGACGCCGGCGGCGTTCGGGGACTTGACCGTGTAGGGGTCAGGGGTGGCGGTCGGCTTGCCCGTGAACGCATCGACGCTCGTGACGCCGTGGGTCTGACCAGCCACAAGGTTGAGCGCGCCCGGCGTGGACGGCCCGAACGTGTCGCTGAAGCTGTTGTCGCTCATCGCGAAGTGCTGGGCGTAGTTCCAGAGGCCCGTGACGGTGTTGCCGTCGTAGTAGTCCATGGTGAGGCCGGGCGCGGAGTACATGGGAGCCTTGCACGTGTCCGTGCTCGTGTTCTCGACGAACTTGTTCATGAGGCCGCCGTTGTAGGCCTTCTGCTCGGCGGTGTACTCGTGGTTCTGGTCACACGTCACGGCCTGGGCGGGCGAGAGGCGCGCGGGCTGGACCGAGTTGGGGTTGTTCGGCGCGAGCAGGTTCGCGTTCTCGAGCGTGTTGATGTTCTTGGGCGTGTTGGCGGCGGCCGTGAAGGACGACGCCGCGGTTCCCGTTCCCTGGACCCTCTCACCGGCGGTGTTGGCGGCGTTCGGGTAGGTCGCGAAGTAGTGGTCGAACGAGACGTTCTCCCCGAAGATCACGACGACATGCTTGATGGGTGTGGCTGTAGACGACGCGGCCTGCGCGGGCAGGGCAGCGACGGCCCCTCCAACCGTGGCAGCTGTGAGCGCGAACGCGCTCGTTGCTGCCGCGGCACGGATGCTGAACTTCGACATCGGCGGTGTGCTTTCTCGAGGCGGATGGTGACCCCGAGGGTGCGAGTGTTTACATGAATCCCCGCACTGACCCTAAGGCCATGCGCAGCCCGAGAAGCCCTATTTGCCGATCAATTCAGCCAACGTTCATTTTTCCTGTGAGGAGGCTGTGAGCCTCAGTTGCGCGTGTGCAGACCGTCGAAGAGGACGGTCACGACGTCGTCCGCGAGCCGCTGCGGGGTGAGGGAGCCGCCGGGCCGGTACCACTCGACGATCGAGTTGATCGTGCCGAAGAGGAGGCGAGCGACCGTGCGCGGGTCGATGTCGGTGCGCACCGTCCCCTCGGCGCGCGCCTCGTCGATGAGCCCGGCGACCTTGCGGTCGAACCCGCGCCTGCGCTCGAGGGCCGCCCGCTCCGTCTCGGTGTTCCCGCGCACGCGCAGGAGCAGGGTGACGAAAGGCAGCCTGTCCACCAGCACGCCCACCGTGGAGCGGACCACGAACTCGAGCCGCTCCTCGGCGGTCCCGGACTGCGAGGCGGGCGCCTCCCACACGGACTCGAGACCACCGAGCGCCTGCTCGAGCGCGAGGGAGAGCAGGTCCTCCTTGGAGGGCACGTGGTGGTAGATCGCCGACTTCGAGATGCCCAGGTTCTCGGCGAGGATCCCCATCGAGGTCGCGTCGTAGCCGTGGCGGTTGAAGACCTCGACCGCCACATTCAGCACGGACTGCTGGTCGTAGCCCGGGCGCCCCCGCCGTCCGGACGGCACGTTTCCGGAGGGCGTTGGACCGGACGGCACGCGTCCGTCGGCATCTGTTGTGGTCGTGGGCATGGGGGACAGTCTAGGCGGGTGCCTACGCCTGACTGCGCAGGTCGTAGATGCGGCGGAGCTTGCCGTTCGAGCGCTCGAGCGAGCCGGGCTCCACGACATCGATCACACACGAGGACCCGACGTGGATCTTGATCTGCTGGCGCAGCGTTGCGCCGGCGGCCTGGCGCTGCTCCGGGGTCGTGCCGTCGCGGGGCTCGATCTTGACCGTGAGCGAGTCCATGCGATGCCCCTCGGGGCGCGTGAGGATGAGCTGGAAGTGCGGGCTCAGCTCGGGGATCCGCAGGGCGATCTCTTCGATCTGCGACGGGAACAGGTTCACCCCGCGCAGGATGATCATGTCGTCCGTGCGGCCCGAGATGCGGCCCATGCGGCGGTGGCCCGGACGCGCGGTGCCCGGGAGCAGCGTGGAGAGGTCCTTGGTGCGGTACCGGATGATCGGCAGGGCCTGCTTGGTCAGGGACGTGAAGACAAGCTCGCCCGTCTCGCCGTCGGACATCGTCTTGGCCAGATCGAACGGGTCCACGATCTCCGGGCGGAAGTGGTCCTCCCAGATGTGGGAGCCGTCCTGTGTCTCGACGGACTCGCCGGCCACGCCCGGGCCCATGACCTCGGAGAGGCCGTAGATGTCGGACGCCTTGAGGTCGAACATCTCCTCGAGCTCCGTGCGCATCTCGTTGGTCCACGGCTCGGCGCCGAGCACGGCGTACTTGAGGGAAGTCTTGCGAGGGTCGATGCCCTTGTGCCTCATCGCGTCACCGATGGTGAGGAGGTAGGTGGGCGTGCAGCAGATCGCGTCCGGGGCGAAGTCCTCGATGAGCTGTATCTGCTTCTCGGTCTGGCCGCCGGACATCGGGATGACGGTCGCGCCGAGCTTCTCGATGCCGGAGTGGGCGCCGAGGCCGCCCGTGAAGAGGCCGTAGCCGTACGCGTTGTGGACCTTCATGCCCGGGCGTACGCCCGCGGCGCGGAAGCAGCGGGCCACGATCGAGGCCCAGTTGTCGAGGTCCTGCCGCGTGTAGCCGACCACGGTGGGGCGGCCCGTCGTGCCCGAGGAGGCGTGGATGCGGGTCACCTCGTTCATCGGCACCGCGAACATCCCGAAGGGGTACTCCTCGCGGAGGTCCTCCTTCGTCGTGTAGGGGAACTTGGCGAGGTCGTCGAGCTCCTTGAGGTCCTCGGGGCGCACGCCGGCCGCGTCGAACTTGCGCGTGTAGTGCGGCACGCGTTCGTACGCGTACTTGACGGTCTCCTTCAGGCGGGTCAGCTGGAGGGCCTCGATCTCGTCGCGGCTCATCGTCTCCTCGGCGTCGAGGATGGCGGGGCCGAACGCCGGGGTCACCGAGGACGTCGGGGTCTCAGGGGCGGAAGCGGTCTGGGTCAAGGGGATGCTCACTTCGTTGTCTGGTTCGGATGTGTCTGGTGCTGGCTGGGCGTCTCGCGGACGACGGCGGGTGGGCGCCGTTGCGGGTTCGGTGGGCTAGCGCTGCGATTTCAGTGGGCTAGCGCCTGGGTTTCAGTGGGCTAGCGCCTGGGGATGGTGCGGGAGCGGCCCCGGAACTCGGCGACGAGGCGGCCGGGGGCATCGGCGGTGTGCGCGCTTCCTGCCGGCGAGGCGAAGACCTGCACGTCGTACACGCCGCTGCGGCCAGCCTGGGCGCGCTGGGCGGCGACAGCTGTGATGGTCTCGCCCTCGTGGGCGGGTGCCAGGAAGTTCACGTCCACGCCTGCGGCAACGGTGATGGTGTTGTGGTCCTCGGCGGGGGCGTGCGGGTTGCACGCGAGCGCGAAGGCCGAGTCGGCGATCGCGAAGAGCATCCCCCCGTGGGCGATCCCGAAGCCGTTGAGCATCTCCCGGCGGAGCGTCGCGGAGACGGTCGCTGTGCCGTCGCCCAGTTCCAGGACCTTCAGGCCCATCCACTCCGTCGCGAAGTCGTCGGTGAGGATCGGGTGGGCAAGCGTGTGGGCGGGAGCAACTTCGCTCATAGGTGGCACCTCTCGCAATTCTTTACCGAATGTTCATTAGGTAATCCCATCAGGCCCCGATGTGTCAAGGCGCACACCGTGGCGTGAGACGACTCGCGCGGGCGGTTGCCCGAGAGCGGCACGTTACGCGCGCCGTCGTGCGCAACACCTGAGAGACTGGAGCGAGCAGTCCGGCGGCACCGAGATCACCAGGAGCCCACATGGCACGAGGCATCTATGTCAGCGCGACGACCCCGGGATCCGGCAAGTCGCTGATCGCACTCGGCGTGGCCGAGGCCCTCCACACGCGCACCGGCCGGATCGGGTTCTTCAAGCCCGTCGTGCTGGGCGAGAGTCCGGATGAGGACCCCATGGTCGCGCTCATGCGCTCGCGGTTCCACCTCGCGCCGGACGTGTGCCGCGGCGGCCTCACCGCGCGCGAGGTGCGCCGGCTCCTCGCCGAGGGCCAGCGCGAGGAGATCGACTCCCGCTGCGTCGAGGTGTTCGCCGAGATCGCGACCCACGTGGACATCGTCGTCGTCGAGGGCACTGACCTCACCGGACAGGACTCCGCGGTCGAGTTCGCGCTCAACGCGAGGCTCGCCAACGACCTCGGGTGCCCCGTGATCGCCGTCGTGAGCGGGCGTGACCGCACGCCCGAGGAGATCGCCGACGCCGTCGACGTAGCCCGCAAGGAGCTCTACGCCGCGCACTGCAGCCTGCTCGTCATGATGGTCAACCGCGCGGATCCCGAG
The DNA here is from genome assembly GCF_041022165.1 of Sinomonas sp. P10A9. GTDB lineage: Bacteria > Actinomycetota > Actinomycetes > Actinomycetales > Micrococcaceae > Sinomonas > Sinomonas puerhi. Next base: position 3,241,362 of record NZ_CP163302.1, on the reverse strand, counting down.
CACATCGACCAGATCCATGCGGTCATCCGGCCAGGCCTCTCCCACCGGCCCGTCTACGTCCTGCCCGAGCTCACCGAGATCTCCCGCCCAACGACGGGTGAGGTCTCGGGGGCGCTTCGGCTCCGCCAGATCGCCGGGAGCGCGGACATGGAGCGCGAGGTCAGCGGGGTGAAGGTCGCCGCGATGAGCGTGGCCAACTTCATCGGTGCGCTCGAGAGCGGTGATCTCGTGATCGTGCCGGGGGACAGGGCCGATGTCATGGTGGGAGCACTCGCCTCGACGTTCTCTCCGGAGTTCCCCGTCCCGGCCGCCATGATGCTCACCGGGGGCCTCCCTCCGGACCCGCACGTGCTGCCGCTCCTCGCCCAGGCACCGTTCCCGGTCTTCGTCTATGACGAGGACACGTACCATGCGGCGCGGGGCGTCTCCGAGGTCCGCAGCGAGATCTGGACGGGACACCGCCGCAAGGTCGCCTCCGCGCTCGGCGCCTGGTCCCAGCACGTGGACGACGACGAACTCGTCGAGCGACTCAACCTGCCTCGCCCCGACACGATGACGCCGTTGCGGTTCCTCCATGAGCTGATCGGCCGCGCCCGTGCCCAGCGCAAGCGGATCGTGCTCCCCGAGGGCACGGATGTGCGCATTCTGAGGGCGGCCGAGATCCTCCGGCGCCGCGACGTGTGCGATCTGACCCTCCTCGGGAGCGAGGCCGAGGTCCGCGAGATCGCCGCAGCGAACGGCGTCTCGCTGACCGGGATCGACGTGGTCAACCCGGCACTCTCGCCGCTGCGCGAGCGCTTCGCCGAGGAGTACGCGCGGCTGCGCGCCCACCGCGGCGTGGACCTCGCGAAGGCCCTCGAGGTCATGCTCGACGTGAGCTATTTCGGCACGATGATGGTCCAGCTCGGGATCGTTGACGGAATGGTCTCCGGGGCCGCGCACACGACCGCCCACACCATCCGGCCCGCGCTCGAGTTCGTCAAGACCGTGCCCGGCGTGAAGATCGTCTCGTCGGTGTTCCTCATGCTCCTCGCGGACCGCGTGCTGGTCTACGGCGACTGCGCCGTCAACCCGGACCCGGACGAGGCGCAGCTCGCTGACATCGCACTCGCCTCGGCCGAGACGGCAGCCCAGTTCGGGGTCAAGCCGCGGGTGGCGATGCTCTCCTACTCGACCGGGGGCTCGGGCACCGGCGAGTCGGTCGACAAGGTGCGCCGGGCGACCGAGCTCGTGCGCGAACGGCGGCCGGACCTGGCCGTCGAGGGCCCCATCCAGTACGACGCCGCGGTGGACGCCTCGATCGCTGCCTCCAAGCTCCCGCGTTCCGATGTGGCCGGGCAGGCGACCGTGTTCATCTTCCCGGACCTCAACACGGGCAACAACACCTACAAGGCGGTCCAGCAGTCGGCGGGCGCCGTGGCCGTCGGGCCCGTGCTCCAGGGACTGCGTAAGCCCGTCAACGACCTGTCGCGTGGATGCACGGTCGAGGACATCGTCAACACGGTGGCCATCACCGCGATCCAGGCGCAGCAGATCGCGCAGCAGGACGCGCAGCAGAATACAGTGCAGCCGACCGCTCAGGAGAACTAGGAGCCACGCATGCTCGTCCTCGTCATCAACTCCGGGTCCTCGTCCCTCAAGTACCAGCTGCGGGACGTCGACGCGGCCGAGCCGGAGTCGGCGGTGCTCACCGAGGGCGTCGTCGAGCGGATCGGGTTCGACGGCGGTCCCGCCGACCACGCGCAGGCCCTCAGCGACCTCGACGCCGCGCTCGCCGCCGTGCTCGGCGACCGGCGCATCGATGCGGTCGGGCACCGGGTGGTCCACGGCGGCGAGCGCTTCGCCGAGCCGGTCCTCGTGGACAACGAGATCATCCGGGCGATCGAGCGGCTCAACCCGCTAGCTCCGCTCCACAACCCCGCGAACGTCCTGGGTCTGCGCGCGATCGCCTCGAAGTGGCCGGACATGCCGCAGGTTGCCGTGTTCGACACCGCCTACCACCGCACGCTTCCCGAGCACGCTTGGCGCTACGCGGTGCCGGACTGGCTCTACACCCACCACGGGATCCGCCGCTACGGCTTCCATGGGACCTCGCACCAGTACGTCGCGGGGCGTGCTGCCGCGTTCCTCGGCGTCGCGCCCGAGGAGTTCGACGGCGTCGTGCTCCACCTTGGCAACGGGGTTTCCGCGACCGCCGTGCAGGGCGGAAAGAGTATCGACACGTCGATGGGGTTCACGCCGCTTGAGGGCCTCGTCATGGGCACGCGGTCGGGGGACCTCGATCCGTCGATTCTGGTCTTCCTCGTCCGCCAGGGACACTCCGCGGACGAGATCGACCATCTGCTGAACCGCGAGTCCGGGCTTGCGGCGCTCGCGGGGTCGAACGACATGCGCACCGTCGTCGAGGCCGCGGATGCGGGGGACCGGCACGCGGCGATCGCGCTCGACGTCGCGTCCTACCGGCTCGCGAAGTACATCGGCGGCTACCACGTGGCCGTCGGCGGGGCCGCGGCCATCGTGTTCACCGCCGGGATCGGGGAGAACTCCGCGCCGTTCCGTGCCCGGGTCGCTGCCCGCCTCGGGGCGCTCGGCGTGGTGCTCGACGACGACCTCAACGCCGTGCGATCCAAGGATCCGCGCACGGTCTCGGCCCCTGAATCGGCCATTCCGCTGCTGGTGGTTCCCACCGACGAGGAGCGCGCGATCGCGGAGGCGACGGCCGCCGTCGTGCGTGTCGCGGCGCGCGGCTAGCGTCGGAGGGGAGAGACACAGCCCACACGAGATCTGGGCCACACGGGAGATCTGAAGCACATCGATCGTGCTTACACTGGTCGGCGGCCCGCGCCCGCCGGCGCGGTCGAATCTCCTGAAGGACCACGATGACCCACGAGCATCCCACGACGAGGGACGCAGCAGTCTCCGCTGAGGGTTACAAGAAGACCCTGACCCGACGGCACGTCCAGATGATCGCCATGGGCGGGGCGATCGGTGTCGGGCTCTTCATGGGCGCCGGAGGACGCCTTGCCTCGACCGGGCCAGCGCTCGTGTTCTCCTACGCGATCGCCGGTACCATCGCCTACCTGCTCATGCGCGCGCTGGGCGAGCTCATCATGTACCGGCAGACCTCGGGCTCGTTCGTGAGCTACGCGGGGGAGCTCTTCGGGCCGAAGGGTTCCTACCTGTCTGGGTGGATGTACTTCGTCAACTGGGCGATGACGGGCATCGCCGAGCTCCTCGCGATCGGCCTGTACTTCCAGTACTTCTTCCCCAATGTCCCCGTCGAGGTCACGGCCATCTGCGCCCTCGTGATGCTCGTCGCGGTGAACCTCCTGAGCGTCAAGGCATTCGGAGAGTTCGAGTTCTGGGCGTCCGTGCTCAAGGTCGGCGCGATCTCCCTCTTCCTCATCGCCGGGACCGTCATGGTGGTGCTCAACACCCAGGTCGGCGCGACCCACGCTTCGCCGGCCAACCTCGTCTCGGGCGACGGCGGGATGTTCCCCCACGGGGCCTTCGCCATGATCCTGGTGCTCAATGCCGTGATCTTCGCCTACAACGCGATCGAACTCGTGGGCATCACGGCGGGCGAGATGGAGCATCCGAAGCGCGAGGTTCCGCGGGCCATCCGCGCCGTCGTCCTGCGTATCGTCGTCTTCTACGTCGGCTCTGTCCTGCTCCTCGCGATGCTCCTGCCCTCTGACCAGTACAAGGCCGGAGTGAGCCCGTTCGTGACGGTCTTCGACCAGCTCGGGCTCGGCTGGATCGGATCCGTCATGAACCTCGTGGTCATCACCGCGGCGCTGAGCTCGTCCAACACGGGGCTCTACTCGATCGGGCGGATCTTCCGCACCATGGCGGACAACGGCCATGCGCCGGCGTGGCTCACCCGTATGTCCTCCCGCTACGTGCCCTACGCGGCCGTCCTGGCGATCGGTGCCGTGTACCTCGTGGGCATCGTCCTGAACATCTGGGCCGGCGGCAGCCACGCGTTCGACCTTGCCCTCAACACCGCCTCGATCGGCGTCATCTTCACGTGGGGCTCGATCTTCGCCTCGCAGATCATGCTCCGCAGGAAGAAGGGCGACGCCGCGTCCTCGCTCCCGATGCCGGGCTCGCCCTGGACCAGCTGGCTGGGACTCGCCGCCCTGCTCGCGATCACGGTGCTCATCGGCTTCGACAGCATGACCGACAAGGCCACGGGCGAGGTCTTCCCGATCGGCCTCTACACGATCCTGTGCGTCCCCGTGATCGCCGTGCTCCTGTGGCTCGGCTGGCTCCTTGTGAAGCGCCGCGAGGCTTCGCGGGCTGCTGCGGCGGAGGCGGAGGCGCAGGCGCTTGGAACGCCCGACAATCGCGTCGACGCCAGAGCCTAGCTAACCACCCCCCTTCTCGCCGAGGTCACCCTGTGTGGCGTCGAGGTCACCGGGTGTGGCGTCGAGGTCACCGGGTGTGGCGTCGAGGTCACCGGGTGTGGGGCTGAGGTCACCCCGTGTGGTGTCGAGGTCGGGTCTGCCGGTCCAAGGCGCCACGCCAAAGGGCCAAGTAAGTACCCTTCGGGAGGCTCACCTGTCTTGATGGGAGATCTCTTTTTTGCAGGGCAGTCCGCCAAAGGAGCGCGTGAGGGCGAAACCGGAACTGTGCACCAGCGAGGTTCACGCTCCGCCGAGTTCTGCCTGAAGGCCGGAAGACGGCGCCCCCAGCCCTGGCCGGAGGGGTGACTTCGGCGTTGTGCGGGGTGATCTCGGCGTCGGTGGGGGTGACTTCGGCGTTGTGCGGGGTGATCTCGGCGTCAGGTGGGGTGACTTCGGCGTTGGGTGGGGTGACCTCGGCGCGGGATGCTACGGGAGCAGGTCCCGCGCGCCGAGGGCGTCGGCGATGAATGCGTAGTCCCAGGCCCGGTCCTTCCACGCCTCGTACCGGCCCGAGGCCCCGCCGTGCCCGGCATCCATCTCTGTCTTGAGCAGGATCGGCTGCCCCGAGCTCGTGGCCTCGCGCAGCACCTGGACCCACTTCGCGGGCTCCACGTACAGCACGCGGGTGTCATTGAAGCTCGTCACGGCGGCGACCTTCGGGTACGGGGCGGCGTGGACGTTCTCGTACGGCGTGTAGGACTTCATGTACGAGTACACCTCTGCGTCCTCGATCGGGTTGCCCCACTCCTCCCATTCGAGGGCGGAGAGCGGCAGCTCGGGGTCGAGGATCGTCGTGAGCGCGTCCACGAACGGGACCTGAGCTACGGCGGCGGCGTACTTCTCGGGTGCGAGGTTCAGGACAGCGCCGATGAGCAGCCCGCCCGCCGAGCCGCCCATGCAGGCGATCCTCTTCGGGTCCGCCCACCCCGAGGCCGCGAGCCAGTCCGTGGCCGCGACGAAGTCCGTGAAGGTGTTCCTCTTGTGCAGCTTCTTGCCATCCTCGTACCACCTCCGGCCGAGCTCACCGCCGCCACGGATGTGCGCGACGACGAACACGAGGCCCCGGTCCAGCAGGCTCAGCCGGGAGATCGCGAAGCCGGGGTCCATGCTGACCTCGTACGAGCCATACCCGTAGACGAGCGCGGGGTTCGAGCCGTCCTGCTTCACCGAAGCCCGCCGCAGCACCGAGAGCGGAACCCGGGTGCCGTCGTCGGCCGTCGCCCAGGCGCGCTCGGCGACGTAGTCTGCCGGCCTGTACCCGCCGAGCACGGGCGTCTCCTTGCGCAGGAGCAGCTCGCCGGTGGCCAGAACGTAGTCATAGACCTGTGGGGGAGTGACGTAGGAGGTGAAGCTCAGCCGGACGAGCGGCGCCCCGTATTCGGAGGCGCCTCCGTTCGCCGTGTACAGCTCCTCGCCGAACTCCGGCTCGGAGAAGGTCGGCGTAGTCCCCGCGCCGGCGGCCCGGACGGCATCGGCGAGCGGGGCGAACCGAAGGGTCGGGATCGTGTCCCGGCGCAGCGAGACAATGAGGTGGGTCGCCGTGAGGTCCGCGCCCTCGATCTTCACGGAGTCGTCGTGGGCCACGAGAGCGGTCCACTCCTGCTCGACGAGCGGCTTTGCGAACTCGGCCGGGTCGACGAGGGAGACCATGTTGTTCGGCGCAGCACCCTCGGGCCCTGCGGGCCGGCCATTGTGCATGAGCAGCACCCGGGTACGGCCCTCGTGCTCGAAAGGCTCGGCGGAGTGCAGGATCCGATCGTCGCGACCGAGCAGAAGCTCGAGCTGGGCGTCGGGATCGGTCAGCTTGAGCATGCGTGTCTCGGAGTACTCCGAGTTTCCGATCCCCACGAGGAGCCACCGCCGGTCGGCGGACAGGTCGATCCCAGTCCACTGTGCGACGTCGTCCTCTTGATAGAGCACGGTGTCCTCGTCCACGGGTGTGCCGAGGACGTGCACGCGCACCTGATAGGGCCGCCATGACTCGTCCGCGACCATGTAGAACAGGCGCGAGCCTTCGGGATCGAACTCGAGCCCGTAGAAGACGTTCTCGATGACCTCCGGGAGGTGCTCGCCGGTGCGGAGGTCCTTGACCCGGAGTGTGAAGGTCTCGTCGCCGGAATGGTCCACCGAGTAGGCGTACAGGTTCCCGTCCCGGGTCACGGCGGCGCCGCCAAGGGCGAAGAACGGGTGGCCCTCGGCCTCGGCGTTGCCGTCGAGGAGCACCTGCTCGCCCTCGATCGGGGTGCCGGGCACGACGGCGGGCGGCGTCCATGCCGCCAGATCCTCGCCGGGACCGGCAGGGGAGCCGTGCGCGCCTGACGCATCAGCAGCCTTGACCCTGCAGTAGATCGGGTACTGCTGGCCCTCAACCGTGCGCGAGAAGTACCACCAGCCGTCCCGGCGGGAGGGAACGGAGAGGTCGGTCTCCTGGGTGCGGCCCTTGATCTCCTCGAAGATCGCGTCCCTCAGAGGCTGCTGGTCCGCTGTCACGGCGTCGGTATAGGCATTCTCGGCCGTCAGGTGGGCGGCAACCTCGGGGTTCTCCTTGTCCCGCAGCCACTCGTACTCGTCCACGAACGTGTCTCCGTGGTGCGTGCGTGCTGCGGGGACCTTCTTCGCGACGGGAGCTTCAGCCATGGCCCCACATTAGCGGGCGTCTACGACAGTCCTCGCACGCCGGGGGACTGGGACACCGGGCAGGGGAGCGGTCTCAGTTGCCGTTCTGCAGGTTCCGATCGGCAACGTACTGCGGCACCGTGCCGTTGGCCATCGCCGTGGCGAGGGCGTCCGTGGCCTCCTGGTTGAAGTTCACGATCGACTGCCCATCCGCGGACGTCCCGACCCCGGAGGTCGGAAGCGTGAAGCTCACGACGCTGGCTGGGCGGATGTCCTTCATCTCGAAGGCGAGCCCCGCGACTGCCTTCGAGTCGAGGCCGGTGTCCACCGTCACGAACGGCGAGAACTGGCTCACGATCTGGCTCACGGTGACCGGGTTCGCGAGCGTCTCCGGCTTGGCGATCTGCGCCATGAGGGCCTTGAGATATGTCTGCTGGTTCCGCACACGCTGGTAGTCGCCGTCGGCGAACGCGTACCGCTCGTGGACGAACGCGAAGGCGGTCTTCCCATCCATGTGCATCGGGCCTGCATCGAAGCGTAGGCCCGGGTTCTCGGCCATGGTCGAGGAGAACGGCCGCGTGACGTTCACCGTGACCCCGCCGACTGCGTCCGTGAGGCCCTTGAAGCCGTCGAATTCCATGAACGCGACGTGGTCGATGCGCTGGTGCAGGAGCGATTCGACGGTTTCGACCATGAGCGGGACCCCGCCGTACGCGAGCGCGGCATTGATCTTCGCCGTCCCGTGGCCGGGGATCGGCACCCAGAGGTCCCGCATGATCGAGACGACGTACGCGTTCTTGCGGTCCGCGGGGACGTGCACGAGCATCATCGTGTCCGAGCGCTGGTCCGACGCCTGGCCGGACTCGGCCTGATCGATTGTGGCGCCGCGGCTGTCCGAACCGACGAGCAGGATGTTGACGGGCGTCTTACCGTTCGCCGCAGGGGTCGCCGAGGGGCGGGTCGATTCCTGGGGGAAGGCCGTGGCGATCTTCCCGGTCTTCGAATCGAACGTCCCGGCCACATTCGCGAGGTAGACGATCGCGACGACGGCAGCGAGCACCACGACGCCTAGCGCGGAGAGGAGCACAATGAGCCCCGTTCGGCGCTTCGGTCGGCTCTGATCTTCGGATTCGGAGACTGTTCCAGTGGCCTCGTCCGGGGCCTGTCCAGGCAGCGTCACGGCACAGCCCCCTCCCTGTTTGGCGTCACGTTTGTGGATAGTATCAACATGACCCGTGTGCCATCGCCAGTATGTCGACGGACCGGAGGTCTGGTGCCACTACGTGGACGGCCAGCATCTGGGCGGCCAGCACCTGGACAGCCAGCCGGCCACGCCACGGGCCGAACCGGCATGGGGGACGAAGAGGGGACGCATGGCACGCATCTGGCGCAGGGCCCGCCGTGTCGCGGAGGTTGTCTCCGACGACGGCGGGCGCGCTGCAGTGCTCAACGTTGACACCACGCGGCCTATCGTCCTGACGGGCTCGGCCGCAAGGATCTGGTGCCTCGTGGACGGGCGGCGCACCGACGACCAGATCCATGCGGAACTCGGGTCTGACTACGGCGCCGAGCCAGGGACCGCGTTGGATGAGGAAATCGGACGCGAAGTCTCGCGCTTCCTCGCCGAGCTCGCCTCGCGTCGGCTCATCGAAGAGGGTCCCGCTGACGAAGGCCTCGCCGAGGACGCCTTCGGCGAGACGAATTCCCCCCGCCACCCCGTAGGACCAGACGCATGACGGCGCCGATGCGGCTCGAGCTGATCGGCGTGCCGGCCGTGGTCCACTGGGGCCGCGGGATCGGCGACGAGGACGCCGCACGGCTTGCGGCCGCCTGGTCGCGGTGCCATGCGGTGTTCGACGACTCCCCCGATCACGAGGCGCCCGACGACGACGCGCTCGACGACGACAACCCGCCCGAGGACAACGCGCTCGCGGCCGCCGCGGCCGGCAAGGACTCACCCGCGGAGAGTCCCGAGCCCGCCGATACGGGAGGGTTCAGCGTCCGGGCTGTGCTCGCCGTCGGCGGCGCGGCACCGGTCGCCGTCGAGGCCGCGACGGTCCCTGAGTTCGCCTCCTACCTCACCTCGAGTCTGACCGTCGCGGCGATCGAGGAACGTGCGGGCGAGCTCATGATGCTCCACGCCTCCGGCCTCGCGGAGCCCGGAACGGGCCGGACCGTGGCCCTCGTGGCCCGCTCCGGCATGGGCAAGACCACGGCCACACGTCAGCTCGCGACCCGGTTCGGCTACGTGAGCGACGAGACCGTGGCGGTCGACCGCTCGGGCCGGATCCTCCCGTACCCCAAGCCCCTCTCCGTCATCGACGATCCTCCGCCCGCGCCGAAGGTCCAACGCGGGCCCGATGAGCTTGGACTTGTGCGGGCACCCGCCGGGGCGACACTCGCCGGCGTCGTGCTCCTGGAACGGCAGGCGGGCCTCGAAGCTGCGGTCGTCGAGCCCGTGGGGCATGCGGACGCGATCACCGACCTCACGCCCCAGACGTCCGCGCTGGCAAGGATCGAGCGGCCCCTCGCCTGGCTGTGCGGGATCCTCGACGCGTGCGGCGGTGCGGTCCGGGTGCGCTACACCGAGGCCGAGCAGCTTGCCGCCGTCCTGCCGGATGTGATCTCACTCCCCGCGCTCGCGCCTTCATGGCGGGACGCGCACGACGGCGCGCTGGTCGCCTCGGGCGCGACGGTCCCGCCCCTCGCCAAGGCGTCCCCGGGTGGCGCCGCCGGCCCGGGTCCGGGACGGGTCCGCCGCCGTGAGGTCGTGGATGCGGTTGCGGTCCCCGGCGCCGACGGGGGAGCGGCAGAGGTGCTCGTGCTCGCCGGACCGACGCTCCTGCGCTTGGGCGGCATTGCACCGGCGGTGTGGGACGCCCTCGCGGGGACAACGGGGGGAGCGGGATTGACCCGCGCCGACCTCGCGGCTGCCCTCGAGGTCAGCATCGGACTCCCTGACGGCTACGAGCCGATCCTTGATGCCGCGTTGGCGGAGCTCAAGGCCAGCGGGCTCGTCGACGTCGTCCTGTGACGGGTGCTTTCGCCGGTCCAATATCGGCTCCGGTAGACTTGCGCCGATGATCTGTGCCCTGTGCGGGCCACGACGATGGGGAGCAACGAGCGTGGAACAAGAGCCCGAGGGCCGGCAGGACGGGAAATCGCTGACGTTGACGGATGGCCTTCGGCTCGTCCGGCGCTACTGGATCGGCATCATCGCCTTGGTGGCGCTCTCTACCGCCGTCGCGTTCGGATGGTACTCGATCCAGCCGAAGATGTACGCCGCCGACTCCAGCGGGATCGTCGTTGCAGGCGGCGCCGACAACCTCGGACTCTCCCTCGCGGGGGACAACCTCGCCAAGGCGAAGGTCAAGTCGTACAAGTCGGTCGCCGAGTCGCTCCTTGTGGCCAATCGTGTGGTCAAGGACCTCGGGCTCACCTCGGCCGGCGCCGCCATCTCCGGCGTGAGCGTGACGATTCCCGCCGACACCGCAGAGCTCCACGTCTCGGCGACCTCGACCGACCCCGCGATGGCGCAGAAGATCGCCGACGAGTGGGTCGTTGCCCTGGCCGCCCAGGTGCGCGAGCTCGAGCAGGCCAGCTCGAGCTCACCGACGGCCGAGCCTGCCGTCCGCGTAGTTCCCCTCGCGAAGGCCTCGCTGCCCGGCGCCCCGGTCTCCCCGAACCTCAAACTCACCCTCGGCATCGGTGCAGCTGCCGGCCTGCTCCTCGGTCTGGGCTACGCACTGCTGCGCGGTTTCCTCGACCGTCGCATCCGTACGGCCAGCGAGGCGGAACGGACCGCGGGGCACCCCGTGATCGGAACCCTCCCCAACGATGCGCGTCTCGCCGAGGGCAGCCACATCCTCGATGCGCCCAGCACGGGCGCCCGCGGCAGCCACGCCATGGGTGAGGCATTGAGGGAGCTGCGGACCAACCTCCAGTTCATCGACGTGGACAATCCCCCGCGCATCCTCCTCGTGACGAGTTCCGTCCCCTCCGAGGGGAAGTCCACGGTCATCGGCAACCTCGCAGCCACGATGGCCTCGGCGGGCGAGAACGTCGTGGTGGTCGACGGCGACCTCCGCCGCCCGACCGTGCACGAGGTCTTCGGCGTGGTCCCCGGCGTCGGCCTCACCGACGTCCTCGCGGGCCGGGCCACGGTCGACGACGTCCTGCAGTCATACCCAGGCCACCCGAACCTGCGGGTCCTCGGCGCTGGCCGGATCCCGCCGAACCCCTCCGAGCTCCTCGGATCGCGCATGATGAGCAACCTGCTCACGCACCTCGCCGAGGATGCCGTGGTCCTCGTCGACGCACCGCCGCTGTTGCCCGTGACCGACGCCGCGGTGCTGTCCCGCTCGGCGGACGGCACGATCATCGTTGCCCGCGTCGGCAGGACGACGACGGACAGTCTCGAGCGCGCCGTCGGGAACCTCGAGCGGGTGCGCGGCAAGGTACTCGGGATCATCCTCAACGGGGTGTCGACCAAGGGCCCCGAATCCTACACTTACGGTTACTACGGGACGTACTCCGAGCATCAGCGTGGCCACGAGAAGATCCGCTCCAAGGGCAAGGTCAAGGTCAAGAAGGCGCGTCCTGCTTCGGCGCCCGCTGAGGTCGCCGTACCAGCGCCCGCCTACGCGGCGGATCAGGTTCACGCGGCCCCTGCGGCGGACTTCCTCGAGCAGGCGGCCCCGGTGGGGGACTATCGTGCAGAGGATGCGCACTCTGAGGACTACGGCGCCCAAGCCGGTCCCGACGCGGAGTCCTTCGTGCCGGACTCATCCGGCGCACACCATGCGGCGGACGTTGAGGACGAGCCAGCAGCTCTTGCCATGCCGGTTCCGCTGCACGGCGCGCACACCAACGGCGAGGTTCGGGCCTTCCCGCCGCCGCAGCTCGTGGTCTCGGACTACGTTGGCCCCGACCAGCGAGCGTCGGACCACGGCGGGCAGGCGGACGGGCTTCGGTTCGGGAGCTCACCGGAGGCTGAGGCCCTCGGCGCCACGGACCTCGACGCAGCTGAGCCCGACGCAGTGGACCATGAATCAGTCCGCCACGAAGCAGTCCATGGGGACGCTGTGCATGGGGACGAACCGCGTTTCGGCGCAGTGGACCATGATGCACGGGACGATGACGCCGTGCGTGGGGTGGCCGCAAAGCGCCAGGACCGTTCGCGCGGCTGGCTGCACTTCACCACGACACGGCCGCAGCCGATCATCTCACCCACCCCCCTGAGCCTCTCTCTTGCCCCGGAGGGCCCCAAACTGCCGGCCGAGTCCTCGGCCCCCTCAGTGGCGGCCGCCCCGAACGGCGAGGACGGGGGTACCGGCGTGGACCGAGAAGGGGCTGCGCTGGAGACGCCCGGGAAGGACGCTGAGTCGCGCGCAGACCTCCCCGCCGACGACACCGTCACGGACAACGCGGCCGAATCGCCCACTGAGGGAGAGCTCTGGCTGCCGGTGCAGGTCCGCGGCCGCCGGTCGGCGGGCTGACCGGCACCTCCATCGCGGCGTCGGCCGGAGGATTCAGCCCCGCGCGACGAGGTCTGCGCGCCCGAAGATGACCTCGAGCGCGGGTACGAGCTCATCGGTCATCTGCGACCAGACCTCGGGCCCCAGCCGATAGGGGTCGACGACGTCGTTCTCGCCCTCGGATGCGGGACTGTCAGCGCTCTTGGCCTCCCAGGCCCTCGCGACCAGATGACGCCACGCCCCGCGGGGCTCGCCGTCCTGGGCCAGGGCATGCTCGGACGGATCCACGGGCAGCGTCGCGACGAGCCGCGCGAACTCGCGGAGCGTGAACGTCCTCTTCAGCGCGGGATGCAGCCGCAGGATCGATGCTCGATGCCGCTCGGCGAGAATGAGGACCAGATCCGCCCGCGCGACCATCGGCTCGGTGAGCTGCCGCGCGGTGAAGCCTTCGAGCGTCGAGCCGAATCTCGTCGCGATCGCCGCTGATTCCGGCTGGGCCGGTTCGCCGACGAGTGCGCGCGTCCCGGCGCTGTCGACGACGAAGTCTCCCGGCGCGATCTCGGCGAGGGCGTCACGCAGCACTGCCGCGGCGACAGGCGAGCGGCAGACGTTCCCAGTGCAGACCACCAGAATGCGGAACGGATCGTCGGTCATCCCGTCCAACGTAGCACCGCCGGAGGCCGCGGGGGCGCGCCGTCTCAGCGCGGTACCCCGATCCTGTCGAGCGGCCACACGCGGAAGATGACCTGCCCCACCACGGCCGATGCAGCCGCCGTCCGCACGCACGTGGCCGGGGCCCCGGAGCCCGCGGGGTTGGATCCGGTTGAGCCGGCATAGCGGCACTGGGCAGCCGAGTCCTCGGAGTTGGACCGATGGTCTCCCAGGAGCACGAGCTGTCCGGCCGGCACGAGAGTCTCGGGGAAGCAGCGCGGCGAGCGGGGCGCCGTCGTGCAGTCGAGGCGGCCCGGCTCGAACGGGAGGTCCTGGTACACATAGGGCTCATCGATCGGCTTGCCGTCGAGCAGGAGCCGGCCCTGGACGTCACAGCAGCTGATGCGCTGCCCGCCCACGGCCGCCACGCGCTTGACGATGTAGTCCTCGTTGGACGGTCCGAGGCCCGTCAGGTCGCCGAACCCCCTCACGAGCGCCGAGAGAGGGTTTGCGGCCGGCGGGAGCGCGCCCGGCCAGCCGGGAGGGCGCACGACGGCGACGATGTCGCCCGGGCGCGGCGCGGCGCCTCCCACATAGGCGAGCCTGTTGACGAGGATGCGGTCCCCGCCCCACTGTTGGCTCTGCAGCGTTTGCTCCATCGATCCGGACGGGATGCGCCCCATCTTGACGACGAAGGCCTGCACGAGGCCGACCACAGTCAGGCCGACCGCGAGGTTGAGGATGATCGCTGCCCAGAGCGGGAGCGGCCGGCGTCGGGGGCGCGTCACCGGTTCAGGCTAGCAGCGCGCGCCATCGTGAATTCGCTTGACGCTCGGCAGGCGCTCCCATATTCTGAACGAACGGTCGGTAATTATTTCTTGAGGAGGAGACATGGCAGCTGCGACCTTGCAGTCCGTGCCCCAGTCCCAGCCTGGACAGGGTGATGAGGCCCCGTCCGCTGAGGACCTTGCGGGCCAGGCCTATTTTGATCGCATCATCGCCGAGGACTCGCGCATCGAGCCCCGCGACTGGATGCCTGCGGCCTACCGCAAGACGCTCGTGCGCCAGGTGTCCCAGCACGCGCACTCCGAGATCATCGGCATGCAGCCCGAGGCCAACTGGATCACCCGTGCCCCGAGCCTCAAGCGCAAGGCGATCCTCATGGCCAAGGTCCAGGACGAGGCTGGCCACGGCCTGTACCTCTATTCCGCGGCCGAGTCCCTTGGGACCCCGCGCGACGTGCTGAACCAGCAGCTTCTTGACGGCAAGGCCAAGTACTCGTCGATCTTCAACTACCCGGCCCGCACGTGGGCCGACATGGGGGCGATCGGCTGGCTCGTCGACGGCGCCGCGATCGCGAACCAGGTCCCGCTGTGCCGCGCTAGCTACGGCCCCTATGGACGCGCCATGGTGCGTGTCTGCAAGGAGGAGTCGTTCCACCAGCGCCAGGGCTTCGAGATCCTGCTCGAGCTCTCCAACGGCACCCCCGCCCAGAAGCAGATGGCCCAGGACGCCGTCGACCGCTTCTATGCCCCGGCCCTCATGATGTTCGGGCCGCCGGACGACACCTCGCCGAACTCGAAGCAGTCGATGGCCTGGAACATCAAGCGCTTCTCGAACGATGAGCTGCGCCAGCGCTTCGTCGGCATGATCGCCGAGCAGGTCAAGGTCCTCGGCCTCACCCTCCCTGACCCCGAGCTCCGCTACGACGAGGAGACCGGCAAGTGGATCCATGCCGAACTCAACTGGCAGGAGTTCAAGGACGTCATCGCGGGCAACGGACCGTGCAACGCCCAGCGCATGGCTCGCCGCCGCGAGGCACACGAGAACGGCACGTGGGTCCGCGAGGCGGCCCGCGCATATGCAGACAAGACAGCGGAGAAGCGGGCCCAGCGCGCCGCAGCAGAGATCGGAGCAGCATAAGTGAGCGAGCAGACCAACATCTGGCCACTCTGGGAGGTCTTCGTGCGGTCGAGCCGCGGCCTCTCGCACGTCCATGCCGGATCCCTCCACGCCCCGGATGCAGCGATGGCGCTGCGCAACGCGCGTGACCTCTACACGCGCCGCAATGAGGGCGTGTCAATCTGGGTCGTCCCGTCGGACGCGATCGCATCCTCGGACCCCGACTCGAAGGGCGCCTACTTCGAGTCCCCCCAGGGCAAGGACTACCGCCACGCGACGTATTACACCAAGAGCGAGGGCGTGAAGCACCTGTGAGCCAGTCCTCTCCTGCACACCCTGCCACTGACCACTCCCTCGACTCCTTCGGCGACGCCGCGGCCTCGGCCACCCGCGTGACCCCGGGCAACGCGCTGCGCCCCGAGGACATCGCGATCGCGCCGGAGAAGCCCAGCGAGGAGGTCGCGCAGTACGCGCTGCGCCTGGGCGACGACGCCCTCATCCTCGCTCAGCGGCTGGGCCACTGGATCTCGCGCGCCCCGGAGCTCGAGGAGGACATCGCCCTCGGCAACATCGCGCTCGACACGCTCGGCCATGCGCGCTCGTTCCTCTCCTATGCGGGCCACGCGTGGGGCAAGACGGAGGACGACCTCGCCTACTGGCGCGAGGAAGAGGAGTTCCGCTCCACGTGGCTCGTCGAGCAGCCCAACGGCGATTTCGGGGTGACGATCGCCCGCCAGCTGGTCGTCTCGATCTTCCAGTACCTCCTCTACACGGAGCTGCTGGACTCGAGCGACAAGACGCTCGCCGCGATCGTCGCGAAGGCGATCAAGGAGGTCGACTACCACCGCGACCACGCGATCCAGTGGACCATACGCCTCGGCGACGGGACCGAGGAGTCGCACCGGCGCATGCAGGCCGCGCTCGAGCTCGTCTGGCCGTACGTCGATGAGCTGTTCGACGACGACGAGCTCATCGACGCCGTCGGCGACGCGGGCGTGCGCCCCTCGACCCTGCGAGAGACCTTCGACAAGCACCTCGCCGAGGTCCTCGACGAGGCCACCCTCACCCTCCCCACCGTCCCCCGCGCCACCGGCGGCGGCCGCCGCGGCGAGCACACCGAGCACCTCGGCTACATCCTCGCCGAGATGCAGGTCCTCGCGCGCAAGCACCCCGGGGCCACCTGGTAAGGCAGCAGGCAACCCACATGATCACCACCGATGACGAGGTCCGCGCGCTTGCCGCCACTGTGACCGACCCGGAGATCCCCGTGCTCTCGATCGCCGATCTCGGGATCCTCCGCGACGGCCGGATCGAGCCGGACGGCACCGTGCGACTCACCATCACCCCGACGTACTCGGGCTGCCCCGCGATGGACACGATCCGCGCGGACCTCGCCACGGTGTTCGCCATGGCGGGGCACGACAAGGTCCAGGTCGACCTCGTGCTCTCGCCGGCGTGGACCACGGACTGGATGAGCGAAGAGGGGAAGGCGAAGCTCGAGGAGTACGGGATCGCCCCTCCGACGGGGAAGGCCCACGGCGGTCCCATCAAGCTCGGCCTGACCGTCAAGTGCCCCCAGTGCCACTCGCTCAACACCCGCGAGATGTCCCGCTTCGGCTCAACGTCCTGCAAGGCGCTTTATGTCTGCCAGGACTGCCACGAAACCTTCGACTACTTCAAGGTGCTCTAGATGACTGAACAGCTGAATGCGGCCGCAGAAGCAGCCGCAGAACCCGCGGACGCCAACCCGGTCGACGACGAGACGGGCGGGACCGAGGGGACCGCGCGCCGTCGTGCGTCCTTCCACACGCTCGAGGTGAGCGAGGTCCGAAGGCTCACCAACGATTCGATCGAGGTGACGTTCGCCGTCCCGCCCGTGCTCGCCGACGAGTACGACTACATCCCCGGCCAGTACGTGGCTCTCCGCGCCCAGCTTGCGGACCCCGCGGATGGAGACGAGGGCACGCCGCGTGAGGTCCGCCGCTCCTACTCGATCTGCGCCGCTCCGCAGCGCTTCGACGACGGGTCCAGCGAGATCAAGGTCGCGATCAAGCGCGACCTCGGGGGCGTCTTCTCGACGTGGGCCAACGAGAGCCTCGAGGCCGGAGCGACCCTCGACGTCATGAGCCCCGCCGGCGCGTTCATCTCGAAGCACAGGATGACGGGCCTGAACGATCCGAGCAGCATCGACACCGAGGCCGAGCACACGTTCGTGGCCGTCGCCGCCGGTTCCGGCATCACGCCGATCATGGCGATCGCCCGCACCGTCCTGGCTGCGAACGAGAACGTCCGCTTCGACCTCGTCTACGCGAACAAGGCCGCGATGGACGTCATGTTCGTCGAGGAGCTCGCCGACATCAAGGACCGCTACCCCTCGCGGTTCGCCCTCCACCACGTCCTCTCGCGCGAGCAGCGCATCTCGCCCCTGCTCTCGGGCCGGGTCGATGCCGAGAAGCTCACCACGCTGCTCAACACCGTGATACACGCCGACGACGTCGACGAGTGGTTCCTGTGCGGCCCGTTCGAGCTCGTCCAGCTCGTCCGGGACACGCTCTCCGGGCGCGGCGTCGAGCCCGAGAAGGTCCGCTACGAGCTCTTCACGACCGGAACGCCGACCAACCTCGAGGGCAACATCGGCCGGCCAGTGGTCGAGGACCCGAGTGGGAAGAACTTCGAGATCGAGTTCCGGCTCGACGGGCTGTCCGGCTCTGTGAAGTCCCCGGTCTCCGCGAACGAGACGATCCTCAACGCGGCCCTGCGCGTCCGCCCCGACGTGCCGTTCGCGTGCGCCGGAGGCGTCTGCGGAACGTGCCGCGCGAAGCTCGTCACGGGCACCGTGGACATGGCGGAGAACTACGCGCTCGAGGCGGATGAGGTCGAGCGCGGCTTCGTCCTCACATGCCAGTCCCGCCCGACCTCGGACTGTGTGTCCGTGGACTTCGACGCGTAGGAGCCTGAATGATCACCCTGTCCATCGCCGACGGCGTCGCCGAGGTTATCCTCGACGCGCCCGCCAACCTCAACTCCCTGGACGAGGCCGCGCTCGCCGAGCTCTCGGCCGCGTACGACGACGCCGCTGCCGCCGCCTCCCGCGGTGAGGTCCGGGCGCTGCTCCTGCGCGGCGAGGGGCGCGCGTTCTGCGCAGGCCGCGACATCTCGGGCGTGAACCCGGCCGACGACGACGTGCTCGGCTACCTCGGCGGGCTCGTGACGCCGCTCATGCAGAAGATGGCAGCCTTCCCGGCGCCCACCTTCGCCGCTGCGCAGGGGGCGACGCTCGGCGTGGGCCTCGGCCTCCTGCTCGCGACGGACGTCGTGTACGTCGCGGAGAACGCCAAGATCGGCTCTCCGTTCGCGAATCTCGGGGCCACGCTCGACTCGGGTGGCCACTGGTACTTCACCGAACGCCTGGGCATGCACCGGGCCCTCGACCTCGTGTACACGGCCGAGCTCATGAGCGGCGCCGATGCCGTGCGGTCCGGGATGTTCTCCCGGGCCTTCCCTGCCGAGGAACTGCTCGGGCGGGCCCGCGCGATCGTCGCCGGAGTGGCCGCCGGGGCTACCGGGGCGTTCGTGGCGTCGAAGGAGCTCGTCGCGCAGATCCGCGACCGCAGGCTCGGGCTGTGGGAGTCCATGGACTCCGAGAACAAGGCGCAGGCCTCCCTCTGCGCCTCCGAGGACTACGCCGAGGGCTTCAAGGCCTTCCAGGAGAAGCGCAAGCCGGTGTTCTCCGGGCGCTGACGCGCGCCAGAGACCCCGTAACGACGCGCCAGAGACCCCGCAATGACGCGCCAGAGACCCCGCAATGACGCGCCAGAGACCCCGCAACGACGCGCCAGAGACCCCGCAACGTTGTGGGGTCTCTGGCGGTGGATTGCGGGGTCTCTGGCCGTGGGTTACGGGGTCCCCTCAATTTCCGGTGAGATAGGCGCGCACGCTCGCGTGGTTCATGGCCGTCGCGGCCGCTTCAGCGGAGGGGCACTCGGCGCTGATCGACACGGCGGACGTCGCCGACGGCACGGCGCGTACGGCCAGACGGACGTATGTGACCGTGCCGTCGGCGTGTGCCACCCGGAGATCGGCTCCGGCCATGTCCACGAGGGGGCCGCTGAGCGAGTCGAGGGTCGTCACGACCGTCAAGTCCTGTGCGGTGACGCTCACCCGTGCCGCGGAACTCCGGCGCGACTCAACGGCGCCCGCGAGGGCCGCGCGAGTCGCCGCGGTCTCCGAGTCCGGACCGGATAGCGCCGGCGCCGTGGGCACGGAGGAGGGGGCTGGCGTCGTGCGTCCTGCCGACGCGCTCGGCACCGGGCGCAACGGCCCGACGCCGAACGTGAGGAGGCAGGAGTCTGAGGCGGACGCGTAAGTCAGCGAGTCGGCGGCTGCGGTGAGCATGTAGTCGGCGCCCGGTTCGGCGTGCCAGACCGGCGGTACCATCAGTGGGAGCGCATCGGAGAGCCCATACGCGGTGACGGGTACGGCCGGCGCGGACGACGCCGCGGGGCTGGCTCCCGCGGATGGCGTCGGCTGCGTCGCGGGCGGCCGCGAGGACGGCGCCATGAAGAGTCCCGCGACAGCCACGATCACCCCGACGCCCACGAGGACGCACGCGGCCATGAGGAGCCACACCCATGGTGGGCGCCGAGTCGCGGCCCCGCTGTCGGTCGTCATCGGCCCTCCTCACGCGTGCGTGCCTGATCCAACCATCCCACGCCGGGCGCCAGCTCGACGTCCCCCGCGGGCACAGGTAGCGTGGGGCTGTCCGGCCGGCCGCCGCCAGCCGTGGCGAGCAGTGACCCTTGACGCGACCCACAGGAGTCCCACCGTGTCCGCCACACGCTCTTCCTTCCAGCCATCCTCCCGCAGGCACGTCGCCGGCTCGCGTCCGGAGCCTGAGTCGAACGTCGAGCTGAACCCACTGTTCAGCCGGGCCGGAGAGGCCACCGAGTTCCCGCGGTTCACGCTTCCCGAGGGGGAGAGCCTCCCGGGCACGGCGTACCAGGTAGTCCACGACGACGCGATGCTCGACGGCAATGCCCGGCTCAACCTCGCGACCTTCGTGGGCACGTGGATGGAGCCAGAGGCTGCTCGGCTCTACGCCGAGACCGTCGACAAGAACATGATCGACAAGGACGAGTACCCCAAGACGGCCGAGATCGAGCACCGCTGCTGGCGCATGCTCGCAGACCTCTGGAATGCCCCCGATCCGGCGCACGCCGTCGGCACGTCCACGATCGGCTCGTCCGAGGCGTCCATGCTCGCTGGGCTCGCGCTCAAGCGCCGCTGGCAGCACGCCCGGCGGGCCGCCGGCAAGCCCTCGGACAGGCCCAACCTGGTGATGAGCTCTGCCGTCCAGGTGTGCTGGGAGAAGTTCTGCAACTACTGGGATGTCGAGCCGCGTTACGTGCCCATCTCGCAGGAGCACCGGGTCCTCGACGGGTACGGGCTCTCCGAGTACGTCGATGAGAACACGATCGGCGTCGTCGCGATCATGGGCGTCACGTACACGGGCATGTACGAGCCGGTCGCCGAGATCTCGCAGGCCCTCGACGAGATCCAGGCCTCCACGGGGCTCGATATCCCGATCCACGTGGACGGTGCCTCAGGCGCCATGATCGCGCCCTTCCTCACGCCCGAGCTCGTGTGGGACTTCCGCCTGCCGCGCGTCGCCTCGATCAACACGTCGGGCCACAAGTACGGGCTCGTGTACCCGGGTCTCGGGTGGGTCGTGTGGCGGGACTTGTCGGCGTTGCCGGACGATCTCGTGTTCCACGTGAGCTACCTCGGCGGCGACATGCCCACGTTCGCGCTCAACTTCTCGCGGCCCGGGGCCCAGGTGCTCCTGCAGTACTACCTGTTCCTGCGGCTCGGATTCGAGGGCTACCGGGCCGTGCACGCGGCGTCCCGCGACGTCGCCGAGTACCTCGCCCGCGAGATCGGCGCCATGGATGCGTTCGAGCTGTGGAACGACGGCTCCGACATCCCGGTCTTCGCGTGGAGCCTCCGGCCCGGGCGCCAGGACACATGGAACCTGCACCACCTCTCGGACCGGTTGCGCATGAACGGGTGGCTCGTTCCGGCGTACCCCATGCCGGACGGGCTCGCCGACCTCACGGTGCAGCGGATCGTGGTGCGCAACGGCTTCACGCGCGACCTGGCGTCGAGCTTCCTCGACGACCTGCGCTCTGCCGTGGCCTTCCTCGACGCCGCCGAAACTCCGTTCCCGGACCCGGGCCACTCGGGCGCCTTCCACCACTGACCCGGCCGTCCCGAGTCGTTTCGGGTACGGATCCGAGCAGGCGTCAGCGCGTGTCGAGGTCCTCGAAGATGAGGAAGGTCTGCGTGTCCAGAACCCCCGGCATGTCCTGCAACTGGTCGAAGACCACGCGGCGCAGGTCGGTGTTGTCCAGTGCGCGGACCAGGATGATGACGTCGAAGTCCCCGCCGACGAGCGCGATGTGCTGCACCTCGGGGATGGTCCGCAGGCGTTCGCGGAGCTCGCGCCAGGACTGCTGGCGGACCTTGAGCGTCACGTAGGCGCTTGACCGCAGCCCCGCCTTGAGCGGATCGACGAGCGTCGTGTACTTCGTGATGACCCCGTCCGCCTGGAGCCTCGCGATCCGGTTGTAGGCGTGGGCGCGGGAGACGTGCACGTTCTCCGCGATGGTCGTGACAGACCGCCGCGCGTCCGCGGTGAGCTGGGCAAGGATCGCGCGGTCGACGTCGTCGAGCGGCTTCGGCTCGGCAGGTCGCCGGGGAGCCTCCTGACTCGCGTGCAGATCGTCCATGGAACCTCCTGTGATCCACGTCATGGTGACTGGATGTCTACGAAATCGACTCTCTCAGCACCACTCTTCCATGATCTACCCTCCTTGCGCATACGAATAGCCACCGAAGCGGATACTTGAGGAAAGTCCGGCGTCGTACAAGGAGGAGCCATGACCGTCCCAACCGAGGCACAGGAGGCCATCCGCAGCTTCGGGATCAGCATCGAGGACTACATGCTCCCGGTGCACGGCCGCGTGCCCCAGATCCAGATTCTCGACGAGCACGGTACCCTCCGCCCCGAGGATGAGCGCGGCTCGGCCCCCGGCCACGAGTACCCGATCCCAGCCGCGGGCGAGCTCCTCGAGGCGTACCGCCGGCTCGTGATCGGCCGCCGCGTCAATGACCAGAACTCCGCGCTCGTGCGCCAGGGCCGCATGGCCGTCTATCCCTCCAGCCATGGCCAGGAGGCCTGCCAGGTCGCCGCCGCGCTGTGCCTCGCGGACGGCGACTGGATGTTCCCCACCTACCGCGACTCGGTCGCCGTCATGACCCGCGGCGTGGACCCCGTGGAGACCATGACCCTGTTCCGCGGCGACTGGCACGGTGGATACGACTGCCACGAGCACAGGGTGGGCATCCAGTCCACGCCGCTGACCACCCAGCTGCTGCACGCCGTGGGCGTCGCGCACGCCGCGAAGCTGCGCGGTGAGGACACCGTTGTCCTGGCGATGTGCGGCGATGGCGCAACGAGCGAGGGTGACTTCCATGAGGCCCTCAACTTCGCAGCGGTCTTCAACCTGCCCGTGGTCTTCTTCGTCCAGAACAACCAGTACGCGATCTCCGTGCCGCTCGCGCACCAGACCGCCGCGCCGTCGCTCGCACACAAGGCGGTCGGCTACGGCATGGCGGGGGAGCGCGTGGACGGGAACGACGCCGTGGCCCTCCTCGCCGTCCTCGACCGAGCCGTGCGCCTGGCACGCGCCGGCTCGGGGCCCCTCCTCGTCGAGGCCTACACGTACCGGATGCAGGCCCACACCAACGCTGACGACGCGACCCGCTACCGCAACGACGCCGAGGTCCAAGCCTGGGCGGCCAAGGACCCGCTCGTGCGGATGCGCGAGTACCTGCGCGCGGTGGGCGCCCTCACGGAGGCGACCGAGGCCTCCTTCGCCGCGGACGCCGAGGACGTGGCACGCCAGCTCCGCGACGGCTTGGGCGCCGACACGGACGTGGATCCCCAGGACCTCTTCCGCTTCGTCTACACCGAACCGACCCCCCAGCTGCGCGAGCAGGCCGCCCAGCTGGCCGACGAGCTTTCCCGAGAGGAGCGCTGAGCATGAGCACGGTTGCTGAGGCCGCGCAGGCCCGAGCTACTGCGACGGCGGGCCCCGAGGCCCTCACCTTTGCCAAGGCCCTGACCACCGCGATGGCGGACGCCCTGCGCACGGATGCGAACGTCGTCGTGTTCGGCGAGGACGTCGGCACGCTCGGCGGGGTCTTCCGCATCACCGACGGCCTGCAGAAGGAATTCGGGGCCGAGCGCTGCTTCGACACGCCGCTGGCCGAGTCAGGGATTGCGGGGATGGCCCTCGGCATGGCCATGAACGGGCTCCGCCCCGTGATCGAGATGCAGTTCGACGCCTTCGCCTACCCCGCCTTCGAGCAGATCGCGAGCCACATCGCGAAGATGCACAACCGCACTCGGGGCGCGGTCCGGCTCCCGCTCGTGATCCGCATCCCGTATGCCGGCGGGATCGGCGGCGTTGAGCACCACTGCGACTCGTCCGAGGCGTACTACGCCCACACTCCGGGCCTCAAGGTCTTCGCGCCCGCCACCGTCCCGGACGCCTACCGGATGCTCCGCGAGGCCATTGCGAGCGACGATCCCGTCGTGTTCCTCGAGCCCAAGAAGCAATACTGGTCCAAGGACCTCGTGGACCTCGAGGCGCTCCGCGCTGAGTTTGCGGGTGCCGGGCACGGCGGCGCGCGGCGGCTGAGCGTCGATGGCGCAGCCGTCGTTGCCCGCGCCGGAACCGACGCGACGCTCATCGCGTACGGGCCGAGCGTCCCGACCGCCCTGGCTGCGGCCGAGGCGGCCGAGGCCGAGGGCCGCTCGGTCGAGGTCATCGACGTGCGCACGATCGTCCCGTTCGACGACGAGACCGTGTGCGCCTCCGTGCGCAAGACCGGGCGCGCCGTCGTGGTCGCGGAGGCAGCGGGCTTCGCCTCTGTCGCGTCCGAGATCGTGGCGCGAGTCCAGGAGCGCTGCTTCCACTCGCTCGCCGCGCCCGTGCGGCGCGTGACGGGGTTCGACATCCCGTTCCCGCCGCCCAAGCTCGAGCACTACTACCTGCCGAGCGTGGACCGCATCCTCGACGCCCTCGACGACCTGCAGTGGGAGGACTGACATGCCAACGACAGTGACTGCGCACGGCACCGCCGCGCAGAAGACGTTCCTGCTGCCCGACCTCGGGGAGGGCCTCACCGAGGCTGAACTCGTGCGCTGGCTTGTGGCCGTGGGGGACACCGTGGCCGTGGACCAGCCGATCGCCGAGGTCGAGACGGCCAAGGCGATTGTCGAGGTCCCGACCCCGTTCGGAGGCACCGTTGCCGTGCTGCACGGCGAGCCGGGATCGACGCTCGACGTCGGCGCGCCCCTCATCACCGTCGCCGAGGTCACCCCCTCTGGTGCCGAGGTCACCTCTGGTGGTGCTGAGGTCACCCTTGGTGGCGCCGAGGTCACGCCCTCTGGCGCCGAGGTCACCCCGTCCCCCGATGAGATCTATCGCACCGAAGAGCGAGCCGGTTCGCGGGGGCGTCCTGAAGACTCCGGCTCCGGCAACGTCCTCATCGGCTACGGCACCGCGGGGGGAACGGTAGGCGGCCGCACCCGGCGACGCAAGGGGGCCCCGCCGTCGTCCGCCACGCCTGCCGCGGAACCATCGCGCACGACGGCGCCGGGCCGGGCCGTGCGGGTCGTCTCGCCGATCGTCCGCAAGCTCGCCGCGGACCTGGGCATCACGCTCGGATCGATTTCCGGATCAGGCCCCGATGGGCTCATCATGCGCCGTGACGTCGAGTCCGCCGGGGTGACTTCGGCACCGCAGGGGGTGACTTCACCTCAGCAGGCGGTGACTTCGGCACCGCAGGGGGTGACTTCACCTCCGCAGGGGGTGACTTCGGCGACACACGGGGTGACTTCGGCGCCACAGGGGGTGACCTCGGCGGGGGAGACGGACGCGAAGACGGGCCTCGGCATCGCCTCCCGCACCCCCGTCACGGGCGTCCGCAAGGCCGTGGCGCAGGCCATGGTCCGCTCCCGCACGGAGATCCCGGAGGCCACGGTCTGGGTCGACGCGGACGCGACGGAACTCGTGAAGCTCCGCAGCGACCTCAAACGCCGCGACCCGGACACCACGCCGAGCCTCCTCGCATTCATCGCCCGGTTCGTGCTCGCGGGCCTCGTGAAGTACCCCGAGCTCAACACCCGACTCGAGGAGACGGCAGAGGGCGCGCAGGAGATCGTCCGGTTCGATGGCATCAATCTGGGCTTCGCGGCCCAGACCGACCGGGGCCTCATGGTCCCCGCCATCCGCGGCGCCCACCGCCTGAGCGCACGCCAGATCGACGCCGAGCTCCGCCGCCTCACCGGTCTGGCAAGGGACGGCAAGGCATCTCCGGCAGACCTCACGGGCGGAACGTTCACACTCAACAACTACGGCGTGTTCGGCGTGGACGGCAGTGCCGCGATCATCAACCACCCCGAGGCCGCGATCCTCGGGATCGGCAGGATCATCGACCGGCCCTGGGCCGTGGACGGCGAGCTCGCGGTCCGGAAGGTCGTGCAGCTCACGCTCGTGTTCGACCACCGCGTGTGCGACGGTGGGACGGCGGGCGGATTCCTCCGCTTCGTCGCCGACGCGGTCGAGCAGCCCGGCAGCGTCCTCGCGGACCTGTAGGGTGCATGGCAGAATCGGGGACAACCCTGAGCGCCAAAGGAAGGACGGCACACAAGTGGCTGGATGGCAGGATCTCGGAGCGAACACCTACGTCCTGGCCACGGAGCCGCTCCGGCTCAACATTGGCCTCGTGGTCGGCGAGGAGCGTGCGCTCGTGGTGGATACGGGCCACGGGCCCCGCCAGGGCGCCGACATCCTCGCGGCGGTGCGCGAGAAGACGGAGCTGCCGCTCGTCGTCGTGAATACCCACGCGCACTACGACCACTACTTCGGCAACGCCGTGTTCGCGGCCGCCGGGGCCACGGAGTTCTACGCGCACGAGAACGCTGTCGCCGAGATCGCCCAGAACGGCGAGGCACACCGCCCGGCCGTGGCCGAGGCGGAGCCCGCGATGGCCGCTGGTGAGGGCGAGAACACGGAGATCGTCGTTCCCACGGGGATCGTGCGGGACCAGCCAGTGCTCGTGGACCTCGGCGGCGCTTCGGTCACGCTGTTCCACCTGGGCCGCGGGCACACGGACGGCGACCTGCTCGTGGGCACGGCGTCGACGCTGTTCGCCGGTGACCTCGTCGAGGAGGGCGCCTATCCGGAATTCGGGGACTCGTTCCCGGAAGAGTGGGCGGACGTGCTGCGCCACATCTCGGCACTGCGCAACCGGTACCAGTCGCTCGTGCCGGGGCACGGCCGGCTGTGCAGCGACGCGTTCGTGCGGACAATGGCCGATACTATGGCGACGGCGGTGCGCTCGGCCATCCAGGCCACGCGGGAGACGCCTGACGACGCCACCAAGGCAGTCCCGATCCTCCCATACGGACCGGAGCAGTCGCGGCTGTTCATCCGGCGGCTCAAGGCTGCCAGCCTGAGCTGAACCGCTTTCGCCAGGCACGCCGACGAGAGGGGCAGCACGATGGAGATGTCAGCTGGGGAGCAGACTCCGCCACCGGTTCCGATGACCCGCCGCGAGGCCCGGCGCCTGCGCGAAGCGGAGGAGGCGGAACGCCAGACGTCGCGCGGGCAGTCCGGCGGCGGGCAGGCTGAACCCACGGTTGATCCGGTTGCGGATGGGGCTCCTGGCGAGACGCCTCCTGACGAGGCGCCTGCCACCGGAGGGCGCACGGTTGAGCCCCAGACGGAGGCGGCGCACGACGACCGCTCGCCGGAGCGGGCCGGTTCGGCTCCCGAAACGCCTTCTCCCGAAATGCCTTCCGACGATCGGGATCGCACCGGCGCAGTGGGGCGCGAGCAGCAACGGGAAGCCGCAGGCGGCGGGGAACCCGCAGGCGAGGGGCAGGCCGCGCCGTCGGCCGTCCCGCTCGGTGCGGGCGGCGTCCCTCCCCGACCGCAGGCCCCGCCGATACAGCAGGCGGCAAAACCTCCCGAGCGGCCGACGGCGGCTCCCCAGACTCGGGCGGCTCCCGAGGCAAGGCCGTTGGCGCCGCGGGTTGCGCCCGCTGTGGGGTCGGGCCCGTCCCCCACCGCGCCAGCCCCCGTTATTCAGACACCCGAACCTTCCGTCGCGGCGCCCGTCGTTCCGGCCGCTCCAACGCCCGAACGACCGGCACCCGTCCCACCGACGAGCCGGCACGCCGAGAGGCCGGCCGAGCCCACCGTCGCCACCGTCCGCGAACGCTCCGTCGCCCCCACGCAGGAGCCCGTCGAGGCGCCGGCGGGGTTCATCCGTTCGGTTCCCGTTCCGCCGCCCGGGGGGCTCCGCGGCTTCCTGTACCGGGTCACGGGCGGGGCGCTGAACCTCGGCCAGTCGGAGCGTGCGCGTCAGGACGAACTCGTCCAGAAGCAGATCTCGCGTCGCCTGGAGGGGAACTGGAACACAGCTTTCCTCTCGCTCAAGGGCGGGATCGGCAAGACATCCACGACGGTGGGCGTAGGCCTGACACTGGCAGAGCTGAGGCCCGAGCCTCCGTGCGCGATCGACGCGAACCCGGATGCCGGCGATCTCGTGGAGCGGGCCCTCGGCGAGGGCTCCTACGAGTCCGAGCGGCGGCACTCGATCACGAGCCTCCTGAGGGACTTCGACACCGTGAACTCGCGGGCGGACCTCGTGAAGTACCTCCACCACGCCGGAAGCCTGCACCTGCTCGCGGGGGAGCAGGACCCGGAGCTGTCCGATTCCCTCACGCCCGAGGACTACCGCCGCGTGCACGCACTCGTGAAGAGGCACTTCACCGTGACGCTCACCGACTGCGGGACGGGAGTGAGCCGCCCCGCGATGCGCGGGATCCTCGAGGACGCGGACAACATCGTGGTCGTGGCCGGATATGCGGTCAGCGGTGCGAAGCGAGCGCGGGACACCCTGCGGTGGCTGTCCGCGCACGGCTACGATCGCCTCGCCCAAAGCGCGATCGTCGTCGTCACCGACAAGGATGACGTTTCGGCCCGGGTGGACAAGAGTGCGATCGAGGCGACGCTCTCCGGGATGTGCCGCGCGCTCGTCACCGTGCCGCACGACCGGTCGATGGCGGATGGCGATCTCGTGGACCTTGACCGCCTGCGCCCCGCGACGCGCGAGGCGTACCGGGAGATCGCGGCGGCGATTGTCTCGGGCTACCAGCGGCAGGGTCCCCAGGCCTAGAGCCGCGAGAGGGGCCAGAAGGCAGGAGGAGCACGGCCGCCCCCAATAGCGGCCGTGTCCCTTCTCAGTGCTGCCCCCATGACGTCCGCACAGCACCGAACAGGGCGCTCACGCACCCGCACGGTTCTTCGCGAATGGTTTATCCAGACACTGGACTTAAGATACCCGCGGCCACGGCGACAAACAAGGGGATTTGGGCCCAGTCTGCTCGCCTAGAGTGGGGGAGTGGTTCGATCAGGCAACGAGCGGTTCTCCCTCCTCTCGATCGCCGTTCCGGCCTTCGGCCCGTCGGTGCTCTTCTCCCTCGGCGAGGGCGCGGTGCTTCCGGTCGTGGCGCTCTCCGCGCGTGACCTCGGCGGTTCCGTGGCGGTTGCCGCCCTCACCGTGACGCTGATCGGCCTCGGATCGCTCGTCTTCAACCTCCCGGCCTCGCTCCTCACGGTCCGGTTCGGCGAGCGCTGGGCGATCGTCGGGGCGCAGGCCACGGGGGCCATCGCCCTCGTGACCGCGGCCCTAGCGACCCAGCTGTGGCAGTTCATGCCCGCGCTGGTGGTGCTCGGAATGGCGTCCAGCGTCACGAACCTGGCCCGGCAGAAGTACCTCACCGAGGCGGTGCCGGCGCAGTTCCGCGCCCGCGCCCTCTCGACGCTCGGGGGGACGCTGCGGATCGGGCTGTTCCTCGGACCGTTCCTCGGAGCCGCCGCGATCTCCGTGGGGGGCCTCCGCGGCGCGTACTGGGTCGGAGCCGTCGTGTTCGTGGGCGCGGCCGCGGTCGCGCTGTTCATGCCTGA
Source organism: Sinomonas sp. P10A9 (assembly GCF_041022165.1). Taxonomy (GTDB): domain Bacteria; phylum Actinomycetota; class Actinomycetes; order Actinomycetales; family Micrococcaceae; genus Sinomonas; species Sinomonas puerhi. The sequence goes on along the minus strand of NZ_CP163302.1, from coordinate 3,212,199 downwards.
TCTCGAGGACGACGTCGCCGGGCCCTCGCGGGCTCCCCAGCCGCGCCTCGGCCGGGTCGCGGCCGCGCACTGGAGGGTCCTCACCACCGTGGGGCTCGGGGTGCTGTTCATCTCTGCCGTCCGGCAGTCTCGGCAGGTGGTCATCCCGCTGTGGGCCGAGCACCTCGGCCTGGATGCCCAGGCTGCCTCTCTCGTCTACGGAATCGCCGGAGGCGTGGACCTCATCCTCTTCTATCCCGGCGGCCGGCTGATGGACCTGCGCGGCCGGCTCGCGGTCGCGATCCCTTCGATGACCATCATGGGCCTGGCCCTCATCTCCATGCCGTCCACGTCCTCGTTCTGGCCGTTCCTGGGGGTCTCGTGCCTCTTGGGCCTCGGCAACGGGATCGGGTCCGGAATGATCATGACCCTCGGCGCCGACTTCTCTCCCGCCCACGGACGGGCACAATTCCTCGGGCTGTGGCGTCTCATGGCGGACACCGGGAGCACCGTGGGGCCTATCCTCCTCTCGGCCGTCACCGCCGCTGCAACTCTCGGCGTCGGCGTGGCCGCGACAGGTGGGCTCGGGCTGCTGGCAGCAGCCGTGCTCGCGTGGAGCGTCCCGAGGGCGCAGGCGGGCCCGCGCGCGTGAGGCGCGCCCCCGTGGGGCACGGGTGGCCGCGCACGACGGCGCGCGGCCGGGTTCCGCGGTTCAGGCAGCCCGGCAGCTCTGAGAACCGAGAGGCCCCGCGGTTCAGGTGCGGCGCGCGGCCGCGCTCACGAGCCAGGAGGCCGCCACAGAGACGAGGTATCCGCTGATCGCGACGAACGCGCAGCCCGCCCAGAAGTAGTTCGTGGTGCTCGCCTCCTGGCCGGGCAGGGGCGCGATGCGCACGAGTGCCACGACCGCCACTGCGGCGGCACCCAGACCCGCGAGCGTGGGCAGGGCGACCCAGAGGCGCGAGGAGCCCGGGTGGCTTCCGAAGCCCTCCCAGGCGTTCCAGCTCCGCCCGGTGATCAGCACGATCCACGCCGCGGGGGCCATGAAGACCGCGACGACGAGGAACGCGGCCACGATATCCGCCGGGCGGTGCCACTGGTTCACGAGGGTTGCGATGCCGGTAGCGACGGCGTACGTGGCGCCGGCGAACGCGACGAACGGCCGCCAGCGCGGCGAGGACACGAGGAAGATCGCCGCGGCGGCCGAGGCTGCGAGGGTCGTGTGCCCGGAAGGAAGGGAGTTCTCGGTGAAGGTCTCGATGCCGCGGTAGGGCCTCGTGAACACGTCGTTCTTGAGCACCTGCGTCGCAAGGTTGGCGGCCCCCGCGGCGGCGAGGGCCGTGAGGGAGGCAGCCCACCGGCGTCGCACGATCGCGGCGTAGCCGAGCGCGCCCGCTCCCAGGGCGGCGGAGATTGCGGGCAGGAAGTCAAGGAATCGCAGGGAGGCCTTGACCGCGGTTCCGTACAGCTCGGTCGCCTCCACGAGCGCCGACTCGTCGATGAACTGGCCCGTGGTGGTGCGCACGAAGAACAGATAGGTTCCGATGAGGCCGGCCACGGCCGCGAGGGCTGCGAGCAGGAACGGGCCGATCGGCGGGCGCCGGGAACGCATCGGTTCGGGGTCCTCGGTCGGCGTCGCGTGGCGTGCTGCCTGGGTCGTCTCTCTCGCGTTGCTCTTGACGGGCATGCGGTCTACCCTCCCACACGCATCTGAGGAGCGCCCAAGCGGAGCTGGGAGGGGCGCGGCGGTCAGGGGCGTGCGCTGGCCGTGTGCGACCGGCGCGCCGCCCGGGTGACGAGGCGGCACGCCGCGGCCGAGCACGCGTATCCGCTGGCCGTGATGGCTGCGGCGCCGGCCGCGAAGAACTGGGGAACGGTGCCCACGCGCCGGCCCTCGGGGGGCACCACGAGGACGAGCATGAGTGCAAGGGCGGCGACGACGGCCGCGCCGAGGGCGATGCGCAGGGACACCCGTTCCCAACGGATCCGCAGCTGTGGGGGAGTGCCGGGGGCGCGTTCCGTCCGCAGCGCGAGCCATGTGGCGGGTGCCGCGATGGCGGCCACGAGCATGAAGGCCGCCACGACGTCCGCCGCGAGATGCCACTGGTTGACGAGCATGACGACGCCGGCCAGCACGGCGTACGTGGTCCCAGCGAACGCCGCAAGCGGGCGGTAGCGCGGCGTGACTGCGAGGTAGACGGCTGCTGCGGCGGAGGCCGCGAGCGTTGCATGGCCCGAGGGCATCGAATTGCCGCCGAGCGCGTTGTGGCCGAGGTCGGGACGGTCAAGGACGTACTGCTTAAGGACGTAGGTGGCTGCGTTGGCCGTGAGGGCCGAGGCGAGAGCGATCGCGGAGGCGACCCATCGGCGTCGTATGAGCGCGGCCCAGCACAGCGCCGCCGCAGCGAGCACCACCGAGAAGGCAGGCATGCCATTGAGGAAGGCGAGGGCGGTCCTGGACCAGGCGCCGAACATGGCGGCGGATTCGAGGAGCCCGCGCTCGTCCAGGTTCTGGCCGGCGTTCGTGCGGACGAAGACGAGGTAGACCGCGGCGAATCCGGCCGCGGCCGCCAGCGAGGCGAGCAGGAAGGGCCCCGGGCGCACGGGGCTCGGAGAGGCCATGGAACCAGCCTGTCATGCCGTCCTGTACGTCCGCCGATGGGCCTGCTGTGATGCACGTGACATCGAGCACTTGACACGTGTTAGGTGTCACATCTACGATTCCTAACACGTGTTAGGCGCGGTCCAAAAGACCGCACAACCCCCTCAAAAGGAGAGTCATGGGCGACTCGCTCACTCTGCGCGAGATCTCGCGGCGCACCGCGCTCGGGGCCCTCGGCGCTGGGATCCTCGGAGCCACGGTGGCCTCGTGGCCCCGCTTGACCGGCACCGACATCCCCGGACGCAACGACGGAAGCCTCAGCATCGCGATCCTCGGCACGGCGGCGGACGCTGCGGCCCGCCAGAAGGCCGTCGACGCGTTCCGGCGCCTCCACCCCGAGATCAAGGTCCGCGTCCAGGCCATCCAGGCAGTGGACTGGAAGGACTTCTTCAGCAAGATCCTCACCATGGTCGCCGCCGGCAACCCACCGGACGTCGTCTACGTGGCCACCGAGGGCGCGCAGCTCTTCGCCGAGAAGCTCGCGCACCCGCTCGACGAGTACCTCCGCCGCGACGCGTCTGTCATGGCCGAGTACTTCGCCGATGTCCACCCGAGCCTTGTCGAGGCGTTCATGTACCGGGGGAGCCTCTACCAGCTCCCGATGGACTGGAACGCGGCGGACATGTACTACAACACGAAGGTGTTCGCCGACTCTGGGCTCTCCCGCCCGGCCGACGACTGGACCCACCTCGACTTCCGCTCCTCGCTCGCGGCCATGCGCCGCGCCAACCCGAGTAGCTTCACCCCCTACTACTGGACCAACCGGCTCTTCGGCGGCGTGGTCCCGTGGCTCTACGCGAACGGCACCTCCTTCCTCGCCGAGGAGCGCGCCACCGGTGGCGACTGGCTCTGGGACCGCTTCTACGGCACGGACCCCTCCCGCGCCTCCCGCTCCGGCGGGTACCTCTGGCAGACGCCCAACGCCGATGATCCGCGCGTCTTCGAGACCTTCGACTTCCTCCGCGGACTCGTCAAGGACGGCCTCGGAGTCCGCCCCGAGGAAGGCGGCGGCAACTCGCTCGTCGGGCTCTTCGCCTCCGGTCGCATCGGTGCGACGCCGGCCGGCGGCTACTGGGTCCAGGGCCTCTCCCAAGCGGGAATGGGCCCGGGCGACTTCGACGTCTCGTTCTTCCCCCGCTGGGCGAGCGGCCCCGGCGCTGCCGCCCAGCGCCACCAGTTCGGCACCGCCGGCTACGCGATCATGAAGACCGCGAAGGACAAGGACGCCGCGTGGGAGTGGATCAAGTTCAGCTCCTCCCGCGAGGCGATGGAGCTCATCTTCTCCACTCCGACCACAACCCCGGCCCGCCGCTCGATGGTCAACGAGGCCCTCTACTCGGGCAAGGGTCCAGCCCACTGGAAGGTCTTCTACGACACCTTGGACCGGTTCCCGGCGACCGGTCCCATCCCCGCGCCGCCCCAGCAGGCCGCCGTCGAAACCGCACTCATCAAGAATGTCTCGCTCGCCGTGAGCGGGGACGAGCAGCAGCTCAAGAGCGCGCTCGCTTCCCTGCAGAGCGACCTCGAGCTGGCCCTCAGGAGGACCGCATGAGCACCATGGCCGCCCGCCCCCGCACCTCCCGCATCCGCGGGGCCTCGAACCGGGGCGCCCCCGCAGCCGCCCCGGGCGCCGTGCCCAGCGCATCGCGCGACTCCCGCGCGATGGCCTGGCTCTTCCTCGCCCCCACGATCGTGGGCATGGGGGTGTTCACCCTCGTCCCCATCGTCGCCTCCGTGCTGCTCGCCTTCTTCCGCTGGGACATCCTCAGCGCCCCCCAGTTCGCGGGCCTGGACAACTTCGCGGAGATGGCCACGGACCCCACGGTGCGGGTGGCATTCGGCAACACGCTCGCGTTCGTGGTCGTCGCCGTCGTGCTCCAGCTGGGCGTGGCGCTCGGCCTCGCCGTCCTCATCCAGGACCGGCTGCCGAACTGGCTGCGCGTCTTCTTCCGCTCCGCGTTCTTCTTCCCGCTCATCCTCTCCGCCGCGAGCGTCTCGATCTTCATGAAGTACCTCTTCAACGAGCAGTTCGGCGTGGTCAACTGGCTCCTCGGCACGGTCGGCATCCCGGCGGTCCCGTGGCTCACGACGCCGTTCGGCTCGGCGTGCGTGGTGGCGCTCGTCTACGTGTGGCAGAACTTCGGGTTCTCGTTCCTGCTCTTCCTCGGCGCGCTGTCAGCGATCCCCCAGGAGACCTACGAGGCGGCGTCCCTAGACGGCGCGACCGGGTGGCGCAAGCACCGCTACGTGACGCTCCCGCTCATCAGCCCCACCACGCTCGTGGCCTCCGTCATGGCGATCATCAACGCCCTCCAGGTCTTCGACCAGCCCTACGTGCTCACCCGCGGCGGCCCCGGCGACTCGACCCGCACGGCCGTCATGGTGATCTTCGAGACGGCGTTCCAGCAGCTCCAGTTCGGCAAGGCCTCCGCGATCGGCGTGGTCCTCATGCTCGTCATCATGGCCGTCACGGCCCTTCAGTTCCGGCTCAGCAAGCGCTTCGTCTTCTACCAGTGAGGCCCACCATGACCACCACCGCGACCCCCGTCCCCGCAACCCCTTCGAACCGGCGAGCCCGCTCTGGCAGTCCCGTGCAGCAGGACCGCAGCCCGCGCCCCTGGGCGACACGCCGCCGTCGCCCGCTCGACTGGTCCCTCGCCGGCCGCATCGCGGTCCTCATCCTGGCCGCGGCGCTCACGCTCGGACCCGTCCTGTGGACCCTGTCGACGTCGCTGCGGCCCCCGGCGGACTCGCTCAAGCTGCCGCCCGCATTCCTCCCCCTCAACCCGGACTTCAGCTCCTACGCGCAGGTCTTCAAGCAGGTCGACATGGCCCTGCTCGTGCTAAACAGCGCCCTCGTCACGGGGCTCATCGCCCTCGGCCAGATGTTCTCCGCGGCGCTCGCGGGCTACGCGTTCGCGTTCCTGAAGTTCAAGGGGAAGGGCGCCCTCTTCTCCCTCGTCCTCGCGACCATGATGGTCCCGGTCCAGGTCACGATCGTGCCCGTGTTCATGCTCATCCGCGGCATGGGCCTCTCCGACACGCTCCTGGCGCTCATCCTCCCGGCCATCCCCACCGCGTTCGGCACGTTCCTCATGCGGCAGTACTTCCTCGGGCTCCCCGCGGAGCTCGCCGAGGCCGCCGCGATCGACGGCGCGTCCCCGTTCCGCATCTTCCGCTCCGTCTATGCGCCGCTGGCCATGCCGGGCCTCGCGATCGTGGGGATCCTCGCCTTCAACTTCCACTGGAACGAGTTCTTCCGGCCCCTCATCCTGACCATCTCCGAGCAGAACTTCACGCTGCCCCTCGGCCTCGTGTCCCTCCAGGGCAACATGGGCACTGGGAGCATCTCCGTGGTCCTCGCCGGCGTCGTCCTGTCCATGATCCCTGCGCTGATCGTCTTCCTCGTCGGCCAGCGCACCCTCCGCGACGGCCTCACCGCCGGCGCCGGCAAGTAGAAAGCACCTCCATGACCTCCGTGCACCCCGCACCCGTTACTGTCGCGCCGGTCCAAGCTTCCATGGCGGCGTCGGCAGCGCACCCGGACCGCTCCTTCCCCCGCCTCCACCCGCGTCCCGACCAGGGCTGGGTCAACGACCCCAACGGCGTCGCCTTCGCCGACGGGCGCTGGCACGTGTTCTTCCAGTACAACCCCGAGTCGGCGCGCCACCACCGCATCCACTGGGGCCACATGAGCTCGGCCGACCTCGTGTGCTGGGACGCCCACCCTGTGGCGCTCGCGCCGCAGGAGGGCGGGCCGGACGCCTACGGGTGCTGGACCGGCGTCGTCACCCACGACGCCGGCGTGCCGACGGCTGTGTATTCGGGTGTTGTGGACGGTTCCGGTCGCTCGCAGGTGGTGCTCGCCCGCGGCTCGGTAGACCTCGAGGCATGGACGCAAGACGGTACCGTGGCCGCCGGGATGCCCGCCGACCCGCGCGTCGTCGCGGTCCGCGACCCGTTCGTTTTCGAATTCGCCGGGCGTCGGTGGGCCCTCCAGGGCGCCGGCCTCGACTCCGGGCACGCTGCTCTGCTTCTGTACGGCGCCGACGACCTGTCCGCGTGGGAATACCACGGCGTGTGGCTCACGTCGGAGGACCCCGTGGCGGCCGGACTGCCCGAGGCGAACATCTGGGAGTGCCCGCAGCTCGTCCACTCGGGGGACTCCTGGGCGGCCGTGGTCTCGCTGTGGCGCGACGACCAGCTCACCGGTGTGGGGCACCTCGTGGGATCGCTCGCGCAGGACCCCGCCACTGGGCTGCCCGTGTTCTCCCACCGGGCCACCGGCCTCACGGACCTGGGAAGTTCGTTCTACGCGCCGCAGGCCGTCCAGGTCCCTGCCTCGGCAGGCGCGCCCAAGCGGGTCCTCGTGTGGGGGTGGGCCAAGGAGGCCGCGCCGGCCGGGGTCCGGGGCCGGAGCCAGGAGGACTGCGACGCCGTCGGCTGGTCCGGCGCGCTCACTTTCCCGCGGGAGCTGGCCGTGCGCGGCGATGCCGTCGAGGTGCGCCCCGCGTCCGAGCTCGCCGCGCTGCGAGCCGCGGAAATCGCGCCGGTCACGGGCTCCGTGCACGACGGCGGCACGCACCTGCCGCTGCCGGATCAGGCCGAGGCGGTGCTCACCGGCTCGGGAGCTGTGCGCCTCGTGCTCGGTGCGGCCGGGGACCCGCTCGGCGAACAGCTCGTCTGGGAGGGCGAGCTCGCGGCGGGCGACGAGGTGCGCGTGCTCCTCGACGCCTCGATCATCGAGGTCTACCGGGCTGGCGGCGTCCCGACGACCCTGCGCGCGTATCCCCGTGGCGAGGAGACGTACTGGCTCGACCTCGGCCCCGGCGTCGCCTTGAGGGCCTGGCGCCTCGCGGTGCCCGGGAAGTAGGACTCACACCCTCACGCTCTCGGCTAGACAACACGCCTGCTCATTGCACCAAGAGGTCACGCATCATCCGGTTTGTCACATCGAGGCTGAGCGAGAGCAAGTCTTGAGCTTCATCCAAGTCGTAGATCTTATCAGGATGCTGAGTGGGATTCCGATAGTTCCTCCGGATGTTGTCCAGAGCCTCGATTAACCCTGAAGGCGTCTTCTTGTCCTTCAAGTGGTTAGTAATAGGGCCCCACATTCGAGGTTCCCCGATCCTGCTTCTCCTCACCTTCTGCTCGTAATAGTGCCTCAGCACTGCTTCTGTCCCGCGCATCAGGTGGAAGGCGGCAGATGTGGGCAACTCGTAGGCGATGCACTTGCCTGCCTCCCTGAAATCTCGCTGCGCAATCTCAGGAAGCGCGTCATAGACCCCGTGAGCCATGAGGCTAGTGAACTCCTCCGTGAGCTTGCGAACCGTATACCTCTTGTCCGAGGCGACGTAGTTGACCGTCCCCTCCGCCTCGGCAAGGAGCGCCTCCCGAACCATCCCGGCAGCCTGAACGAGCTCCGCCGCCTCATCAGCGGTGAGTTGTCGGTCGACATCTTCCTCTCGGAGACTGCGGGAGCCAAAGCTAGAGCCTCAGTTCCTGGTTCGGTCGGGTCGTCGGCTTCAACGAGGTCGCCCAACTGCCAATGGCTACTGTTCGGCAAGCCAGCCTGCTGCTCCCAATCATCGACCATTGTGGTGATACGCCTGAATAGACGAGCGGATACGTGGAACTCGTACACGGTCAAAAAGACGTCAAGTTCGCGAACGTTGAATGCAATTCTGCCTTTGCCAAAAATCGGAGCGCCAGCCCCGGTATCCATGAGATAGCGAATAGCGGTACCGATGAATATGTATCCACGTGTGGTTCTTTTTTCCACGGACTGCGCCTTACCTTTTGCGGCCTGCGATCAGAAGCCCATCTCGTTCGGTTTGGGCCACCGACCATTGCAGCCCCACCTGCCCCGCAAGTCGCGAGGCTTCAGGTAAACAGTTACCGCAGGCCGGAGGTCATCTGCGCCACCGACATGCGGTGCCACCTCGTTAGCGAGCCGACACGGTGTGTTCGTAACATGCAGGGTTGCCCGTGTGCGGCCCCCGCGGACGGGGAAGAGGAGGCCGCTCAACGTTCCGGGGAGGTGGGGTGAGAGGCGCGTCCTGCGCCGTGCCGCTTCGGTGCCAGCACCGGTCCTACGTTGCCGCTGGACCGGTCGACTCGCGCGCCACGAGCGTGCAGGGGACCAGCAGCGGCTCCGCAGGCGACGTGCCCGAGCCGCCGCCCGCCGTCGTGCGTGGCGGCAGTGGACCCCCGGCGTCGAGGGCCGCGAGGACGGCCCGCATGGCCTCCTCGCCGATGGTCCGGAGGGGGAGTGCGACAGTGCTGAGCGGAGGCACCATGACCTCGGCGACACGCCGTTCGTTGTCGTAGCCCATGATGGAGACGTCGCGGGGGACCTCGAGCCCGAGGCGCGCGGCGGCGAGCACCATGCCGACCGCCGCGCGGTCGTTGCCCGCCAGGAGCGCGGTGGGACGCTCCTCGGGAGGCGCCGAGAGCAGTGCCGTGGCGGCATGGTGCCCCGGCGCGAAGTCCCAGCCCGCCTCGATGACCCACTCCTCGCGCACGGGGAGACTCGCCTCGGCCATCGCGGCGCGGAACCCGGCCTCGCGGAGTGCGACCGCGGGCGAGGAGTACAGGCCCCCGAGGAAGGCGATGCGACGGTGGCCGAGGCGGATGAGGTGCGCGGCGGCGTCGTGCCCGCCCCGCACCTCGTCGGGCTGGATCGACGGCAGGCCCGCCGCGCCCGCCGGGGAGTCCGGGGCGGCGTAGCAGTTCGCGAGCGCCGAGGGGACGCTGAGCATGCCACGGGGCACATGCAGCTCGTGGAGGCCCACCGTGACGTAGATGAGCCCGTCGACCTGGCGGTCCAGGAGCGTGCGGACGGCGTCGAGGTCGCGGCCCGCGTCCTGCTCGGTGTCGGTGGCGAGGGTCACGAAGCCGTGGCTGCGGGCGAGCGCGTCCGCGCCGGCGATGATCTCGCCGTCGAACGGGCTCGTGACAGCCTCGTCGGAGACGAGTCCGATGACGCGGGAGCGCCGGTCGCGCAGGCTCCGCGCGATCGCATTGGGCGTGTAGCTCAGCTCCGCGGCCGCCGCGAGGATGCGCTCTTGGGCCTCCTTCGCGACGTTGCCATCCCCCCGCCCGTTGAGCACGAGCGAGACGGCGCTGCGGGACACGCCCGCGCGGTGCGCGACGTCGAGTGCTGTGGCCTTACGGGTCATGGCCGCAGTGTACCTGACACGTGTGCGGTTGGCTGTGCGCCCGCGCCTCTCGCCCCGATGCCGCGCCTCACAGCCGCCTCCGATACCCTCGGGAACCGTGATCCAAGACTGGTGGCAGGAGTTCGTCAACGGGTTCGTGCAGGGGTTCGCCCGCACGGATCCCCTCGTGGTGCCGCCCACGGAGCTCGCGCTCCTTCTCGGTGCGGCGGCCGCGCTGTGCGTGGTCCCGGTCCTGTGGCAGTTCTTCGGCCGGTTCGTGACCATCGTCCATGAGCTGGGGCACGCGTTCGCGGGGCTCGCGACCGGAATGCGCGTCACGGGCATCACGCTGCGCCTGGACCAGGGCGGCACGACCCACGGTGTGGGCCGAGGCCGGGCAGTGTGGTTCGGCTTCTGGGGGTACCCGTCGCCCGCCGTGGTGGGGGCGGTGCTCGTCTGGGCGTCCGCGGCAGGGTTCGGGCGGGCAGCGCTGTCGGTCTCGATGGTGCTCCTCGTCCTCGTGTTCCTGTTCATCAGGAACATGGCCGGGGTGTTCATCCTCTCCGGAGCCATCCTCGCCGTCGCCGTGATCGTCGTGGCGGTCCCGCCGGATGTCCAGGGTCACCTGACCCTCGCGGTCGGACTCGCGCTCGTGGTCGGCGCCGCGCGCGACTGGTGGAACGTCGTCTCGGTGCACACGTCGCGTCGCCGGGAGCTCGGCAGCTCGGACGCCTACATCCTGTCCCGCAGGACCGGGGTTCCCTCGGCCGTGTGGCTCTTCGCGTTCGCCACTGTCATCGCGCTCGCAGGCCTTGCCTCGTGGGCCGTCCTGGCCGGCGCCGTGCTTACAGTGGGCGCATGAGCGCTGTCTGGCCCCCCACATTGCCCGACCTTTCGGAGCTTGAGGCCGGTGCCGCCGTCGTCCGGCTGCCGATGCGCGTGAAGTTCAGAGGCGTGACCGAGCGCGAGGCGCTGCTCCTGCGGGGCCCGGCAGGGTGGGGCGAGTTCGCGCCATTCCTCGAGTACGACGACGCCGAGGCCTCCCGCTGGCTCGCCTCCGGCATCGAGGCCGCGTGGGAGGGGTTCCCAGCTCCAGTCCGGGAGCGGGTTCCGGTCAACGCCACGGTACCCGCAGTCCCTGCGGGGCAGGTGCGGGACGTGCTCGCGGCCTTCGGCCCAGTCGACGCCGTGAAGGTGAAGGTCGCCGAGCGCGGGCAGTCCCTTGCCGACGACGTCGCACGGGTCGCCGCCGTGCGCGAGGCCCTTCCCGAGGCCGACCTGCGCGTCGACGCCAACGCCGGCTGGACGGTCGCCGAGGCCGTCGAGGCGCTCACCCTCCTCGGGGAGTTCGGCCTCGAGTATGCCGAACAGCCCGTGCCCGGGATCAATGGGCTCGCCGAGGTGCGTGCGCTGCTCGAGGCCCGCGGGACGCCCGTGCGGATCGCCGCCGACGAGGCCGTGCGCAAGGCCGAGGACCCGCTCCGCGTGGCCCGCGCCCGCGCCGCCGACCTCATCATCGTCAAGGCCGCGCCCCTCGGCGGGGTGCGTCGGGCCCTGGAGATCGTGCGCGAGGCGGGGCTGCCCGCCGTCGTGAGCTCGGCGCTGGACACGTCGGTGGGCCTCGCCGCGGGCGTCGCGCTCGCGGCGGCGCTTCCGTCGCTGCCGCACGCGTGCGGGCTCGGCACGGGGGCGCTCCTCGCGCACGACGTCGTGCGCTCGCCTCTGGTGCCGGACGGCGGCTTCATCTCGGCGGACCGTCTCATGGAGCGGGCCACCCCGGACCCCGAGCTTCTCGCGCGCTTCGCGGCGCCGGCCGAGCGGCGTGAGTGGTGGCTCGAGCGCATCCGCCGCTGCCACGCCGTCCTCGCCGCTGCCCGCCCCGCCATCTGAGGGTCGCCCTCTGGGGGTCACCCACTGACGGATTCGGGAGGCGTCCGGGTCCCGGGCCGGGTCAGCGGCGGCAGATGAGATGGGCCACGAGGGCCGTCCAGCCGGTCTGGTGGGACGCGCCGAGGCCCGCGCCGGTGTCGCCGTGGAAGTACTCGCTGAAGGTCGGGTGGGCGTCCCAGAGCGGGCCTGCGGGGTGGGCGCGCGGGGTGCTGGGCCTCCGGCCGGTGTCCGCACCACTGTTGCTGGGGTCTCCGCCGCCCGGCCGGAACAGCCGGATCAGGCGGTCCTCAATGTCGCGCGCGGCCGCGGCAAGCGGGATCCTCGTGCCCGAGCCGGTGGGGAACTCGACCTCGAGGCCCTGCCCGACGCCCTGGGCATACACGGCCAGGGCGTCCGCGACAAGAACATTGACGGGGAACCACACGGGTCCGCGCCAGTTCGAGTTCCCGCCGAAGAGACCCGAGTCCGATTCGCCCGGAAGGTAGGCGATGGACATCGGTGTCCCCGCGACGTCGACCGTGAACGGCTCCCGGTAGGCCGCGGAGAGCGATCGGAGGCCGAAGGGCGAGAGGAACTCCTGCTCGTCGAACAGCCGCGTCAGGACGCGGTCGAGCCTTTCTCCGTGCAGGATCGCGAGCGTGGTCCCGCCGTCGCCGCTGCGGATGAGGGCGTCCGTCGCGTCGGGCCGGTGCCGCTGGAGCCAATGGAGGCTCTGCGCGTAGTCGGGCAGGGCGGACGTCATTGCTTCCGGCGCGACCGCCACTGCGAGGAGCGGGAGGAGCCCGACCATCGAGCGCACCGGGAGTCGCTGCTGGGAGCCGTCCTCGCCGAGGAGCACGTCGTAGAAGAAGCCGTCGGCCTCGTCCCACAGGGACACCTCCGAGCTGCCGAATGCCTCCATGGCCTCTGCGATGGCGAGGAAATGCTCGAGGAACTTGGTCGCCAGATCGTCCCAGACCCGGTCCTCGCGGGCCAGCTCGAGCGCGATCCGCATCATGGTCAGGCACGAGAACGCCATCCAGCTCGTCGCGTCCGACTGCTCGAGCCGGTGGCCCGCCGGGAGATCCTTCGATCGGTCGAACAGGCCGATGTTGTCCATGCCGAGGAAGCCGCCCTCGAACAGGTTGGAGCCATCCGCGTCCTTCCGGTTGACCCACCACGAGAAGTTCAGGAGCAGCTTCGCGAAGACGCGCATGAGGAAGTCCGTGTCCCGCGCGCCGTCGAGGAGGTACACCTGCCACGCGGCCCACGCGTGCACGGGCGGGTTCACATCCCCGAACGCCCATTCGTAGGCCGGAAGCTGCCCATCCGGGTGCATGGCCCACTCGCGGCACAGCAGCACGAGCTGGTTCTTGGCGAACTCCGGGTCGACGTGCGCGAGCGCGACGCAGTGGAACGCGAGGTCCCACGAGGCGAACCACGGGTACTCCCATTCGTCCGGCATGCTGATGACGTCGGCGAGCGCCAGGTTCCGCCAGCCCGTGTTCCGGCCCGATGGCCCACGGCGCCCGTCCGGCGGCGGAGGGAATGCCGGATCGCCCTCGAGCCACTCGCGCACCGAGTAGCGGTAGTGCTGTTTGCCCCACAGGAGCCCCGCGAAGGCGCGCCGGGCCACGAAGGCGTCGCCCGCCGTCGTGCTTTCGCGGCTCTCGGGTCCTGCGAGCCTGCTCGGGGCCCCAGCACTGCCCGTGCCCCCAGCACTGGCTGGGGCCGGGATCACGGTCGCGTAGAACTCGTCCGCCTCGCGCTCGCGGTCGGCGAGGACGTCGTCGAACCCCTGGCCGAACGGGTCCGCGGGCAGGATCTCACCGGTGAGCCGCAGGCGCACGGTCACGCTCGCCCCGGGCGCGACGGCGTCCGCATGCCACCGCAGCGCGGCCTTGGTCCCGGTTTCGGCCGGGTTGAGCAGGGAACGGTCGCCGCGTACGACGGCGGCGTCCACGGCGTCTTTCGGGTGCGGCGAGCGGTTCTCGCCGCCATCGAAGAGTGCCGCGCTGTTGCTCTCGTTGTCGCAGAAGAGGGCCTCAGGTGCGCCGAGGGGTCCGGAACCGTCGGCGGCGAGGAGGTAGCGGCCGAGGAATCCGTGCGTCGCCTCGAGGGCCACGACCGACGGTGGCGAGAGCTCCGGGGCGCGCAGCCTCCGGAGGGCCGGGACCCGCGTGTCCCGGCCCCATCCCCAGGTGTTGCGGAACCACAGTTGGGCGATGAGGTCCAGGGGCGCGGGGTCCGGGCCGCGGTTGGTCGCGGTGATGGTCACGCAGATGTCATCGGGGGAGGCCTTCGCGTGCACCGTCTCGACGTCGAAGAAGCGGTCCTCGGCCAGGACGCCCGTGTCGGCGAGCTCGTACTCCTGGGCCGTGCGGGGCAGCGAGCCGTTGGTGCGCACGAGATCCTCGTACGGGTAGGCGGCCTGCGGATAGCGGTAGAGCGTCTTCGCCCACGAGTGGGTGGGGGTTGCGTCGAGGTGCCACCAGTGCTCCTTGACGTCCTCGCCGTGGTTGCCCTGGCCGTTGGTGAGGCCGAACCAGCGTTCCTTGAGGCGGTCGTCCCGCCCGTTCCAGAGGGCCACGCCGAGGTTGAGGAACCCGAACCGGTCGCAGAGCCCAGCAATGCCGTCCTCGCCCCACCGGTACGCGCGGCGATGGGCGTGGTCGAACGGGAAGTAGTCCCACGCATCGCCGTCGGGGGAGTAGTCCTCACGGACGGTGCCCCATTGCCGGGCCGCCAGGTACGGGCCCCAGAGGCGCCACGGATCGGTGTCGCCGGGCGACTCTGAGAGGCGGCGGTGCTCGGCGGTGGTGGGCGTCGGCTGGTCGGATCGGGTTCGGCTCTGCCCTGCGCTCGGCGTCATGGGACCAGTCTGCCAGCAGCATCCGACAGACCAAGGAGCGCGCCGGATCGTCGTGCTGCGCGGCTCGGAAGGGCCGCAAGTCCCTACGATGGGGAGGTGAGTCCCCTCAGTTCTCTCGACGCCGCCCGCGAAGCAGTCTCCGAACTGCTCGCGGGCGGCGTCCGCTGTGTTGTTGTGTGCCCGGGCTCCCGGAGCGCACCCCTCGCGTACGCGCTCGCAGAGGCCGAGGGGAGGGGCCATCTGGAGCTTGTCGTGCGGATCGACGAGCGTGCGGGCGGCTTCACTGCTCTCGGTGCGGCCCTCTCCTCGGGACGGCCGACGGCGGTCGTCACCACGAGCGGCTCGGCCGTCGGGAACCTCCTGCCCGCCGTCATGGAGGCCAACCATGCCGAGGTCCCCCTCATCGTGCTCTCCGCCGACCGGCCCGAGGAACTCCACGGAACCGGCGCCAACCAGACCACGGAGCAGTTCGACCTCTTCGGCGAGCACGTGCGGTTCGCCGTGACGGTCGAGGCCGGCGCGTCGCCGTCGGCCTCCGTCCGGACGGCGGTCTCCGCGGCGACAGGGGTGCTCGAGGGCGTCCCCGCCGGACCGGCCCAGCTCAACCTGTGCTTCCGCGAGCCGCTCGTTCCCGAGGACGGATGGGAGCCACCGCTGGGCGGATGGGACCCTCCGCCCGTCCAGGAATACGCGTACCGGCGTCCGCCCGTGGCGGCGCTCAGCGGGCTTGAGCCGCGGCGCACGGTGGTCCTCGCGGGCCACGCCGCCGGGCCGATCGCTGAGGCGTTCGCCGCGGCGCATGGCCTTCCACTCCTGGCCGAGCCCAGCTCCAACGCCCGCTTCGGCGGGCACGCCGTCGGCCCCTACCGGCTCCTGCTGGACGGGTCGCCCGGGGACGTGATCGAGCGGGTCGTGCTGTTCGGCCGGCCCACGCTCTCCCGCCCGGTCACCGCGCTCCTGGCGCGTGAGGGCGTCCAGACCGCCCTGTACCACCCGCGCCCGGCGGCGTGGTTCCGTGAGGGGCGCCGCCGCGAACGCCTCGTGGCAGACCTCGACGTCCTCTCCGACTTCGCGGGCCGCGGCGCCGAGGGCTGGCTGGACGCGTGGCTGCTTGCCGGTGCCGCGGCCCAGGAAGCGGTGGACCGCGTCATCGGCGCCCCGGGCGCCGCGCTCAGCGGCCCGCGCCTGGCCCAGCTCGTGTGGCAGAGTGCGAGGGGCCAGCTCATGCTCGGTTCCTCCAACGGGATCCGGGACGCCGACCTCGCCGCGGCCCCGCCCACCCTGCCCTGGGCGCGCGTGTTCGCCAACCGCGGCCTCGCCGGCATCGACGGGACGGTGTCCACGGCCACCGGACTCTGGCTCGGCCGCCGCGTCGAGACCACGGTGTTCCTCGGCGACGTCACGCTCCTGCACGACGCCGGCGGGCTGCTCCTCGGCGAGGGGGAAGCGGAGCCCGACCTGCGCGTCGTCGTGCTCAACGACGCCGGCGGGGCGATCTTCGGCATCCTCGAACACGGACGGGTGGGCGGCGAGCCCGGCCGGCCGGGCGCGGCGGCCGCCGTCGAACGGCTCTTCGGCACGCCCCACCGTGCCGACCTCCGCGCGCTCGCCGCGGCGTACGGGATACGGCACACGATCGTGCGCACGACGGCGGAGGCCGCGGCCGCGCTGTCGGCTCCCCGGCGGGCGGGGCGCGAGATCGTCGAGGCGCGAGTGGACAGAACCGGGCTGCGCGGATTGCACGCCCGGATCCGCGCGGCGGTGGCAGACGCCGTGGGCGTCACCTCCTGATGAGGGGTCACCTCTCGGCGTTGCGGGGTCAGGTGTCAACCTTGCGGAGTCACTTCTCAATGTTGCGGGGGCACGTGTCTAGGACGGGCGTTCTCTGCTTTAGAAAGGTGACCCCGCATCGCAGGGAGGTGACCCTGCATCTGGTGGGTCTGGTGGGAGGTGTGGGGCATCGTCTGTCATCCCGGACGGCACGCCGGCCTTCGGGGCTTGATTCCCTCGCCTGCATGTTGTCCAATAGTGAAACAGAAGTTGCCTGTGATGCACATCTCATCCGGCCGGTGGCAGGGGTAGGATTGGACGTCGCACTAGCACTCTTGACATATACCTCACAAGTAAAGGCAGAGATATGACTTTCTCCGCGAAGCTCGCGGCCAAGGGCGCAACCGTCCTCGCTGTCGGCGCTCTGGCACTCACCGCCTGCACGAACGCCTCCGAGACCGGCGGCGCTAAGCCCTCAGGCACGTCCTCCGCGGCGGCCTCGTTCGACCCGAGCAGCGTGGCCAAGGACGACTCGCTCGCTTCGCAGGTCCCTGCCGCGATCAAGTCCAAGGGCACCCTCGTGATCGGCTCCGACACGACGTATGCCCCGGCGGAGTTCCTGGGCGGTGCGGACAACCACACCGCGATGGGCTACGACGTGGACATCGCCAAGGCGATCGCCGCGACGCTGGGCCTCAAGGCCGACGTCCAGACTGCGGAGTTCACCGGCATCCTCCCGGCGCTCGGCCCGAAGTACGACCTCGGCATCAGCTCCTTCACGATCACGAAGGAGCGTCTTCAGGCGGTCAACTTCGTGAGCTACTTCAACGCCGGCGTCTCGTGGGCCGTCCAGAAGGGCAACCCGAAGAAGTTCTCGACCGATGACGTGTGCGGGAAGTCCATCGGCGTCCAGACCGGAACCACCGAGGCCGACGAGGTCAAGGCCCTCAGTGACAAGTGCACGGCCGGCGGCAAGACGGCGATCAACATCGTGACCCTCGATAAGCAGACGGACCTCAACACCCGTCTCGTCAACGGCGCCATTGACGCGATGTCCGCAGACTCGCCCGTGGTCGCCTACGCCATCCAGCAGACGAACGGCTCGCTCGAGAAGGTCGGCGAGACCACTGAGGTCGCGCCTGAGGGCATTGCCGTTGCCAAGGGCGACACCGCGCTGGCCGACCTGATCCAGAAGACGATGACCAAGCTCATCGCCGACGGCAGCTACAAGAAGATCCTCGACGGGTGGAACAACTCCGACGGCGCCGTCACGAAGTCTGAAGTCAACCCGTCTGTTTCCTCGTGACCACCATGACTACACATCGGATGGAAACCCCTGAGGCCGTGAAGGGCGGCGCGCCGGAGCTGCTCAAGGCTGTCCCGGTGCGCCACCCGTGGCGGTGGGTCGGCGCTGCCGTCATCCTGATCCTCGTGGCCCTGACCGTCCAGAGCCTTGCGACGAACCCGAACTTCCACTGGGACACGTTCGCGCTGTACGTCCTGGATGTGAACATCATCCGGGGCGTGGGCTGGACGCTGCTCCTGACGGTCCTGTCGATGGTGATTGCGATCGTGCTGGCGATCCTTCTGGCGTTCATGCGGCAGTCGGACAACCCGATCTTCCGCTGGTCTGCCTGGTTCTGGGTGTGGTTCTTCCGCGGCACCCCGGTGTACACCCAGCTGATCTTCTGGGGCCTGGTCTCGGTGCTCTACCCGAAGCTGAGCGTTGGGGTGCCGTTCGGCCCAGAGCTGTTCGCCTTCACGACGCAGGACCTGCTGAACGCGTTCTGGGCGGCCGTGCTGGGCTTGGGCCTCAACGAGTCCGCGTACCTGGCGGAGATCTTCCGTGCCGGCCTGAAGTCCGTGGACAAGGGCCAGATGGAGGCCGCCGAGGCCCTCGGGATGCGCAACGGCAAGATCATGTGGCGCATCATCCTTCCCCAGGCCATGCGCATCATCGTGCCGCCGACGGGTAACGAGACGATCGGCATGCTCAAGACGACCTCCCTCGTCCTGGCCGTGCCGTTCACCCTGGACCTGACGTTCGTCTCGAACACCCTGGCCAACCGCACGTACCTGCCGATTCCACTGCTCATCGTTGCGGCCTTCTGGTACCTGCTGGTCACGAGCGTTCTCATGGTGGGCCAGCACTACATCGAGAAGTACTACGGCAAGGGCGTGGACAACCTCGCCCAGGCCCCGGTCAACGCGGCGGCGGCCAAGGCCGCCGGGGCAGGCTTGGGTCCCGCATCGCAGACCATGCCCGGCGGCCCGACCGTGGCCGGCAAGGACATCGAGGAGAGCGGACGATGAGCGCACCAGCTCCCGAGAACACAAAACGCCTCCGTCCCGGGGCCAGGGAACTCGTCCGGATCGAGGGCGTGCACAAGTACTTCGGCCAGCACCACGTGCTGCGCGGGATCGACATGAGCGTCAAGTCCGGCGAGGTGGCGGTGCTCATCGGACCCTCCGGGTCCGGCAAGTCCACCCTCCTGCGCTGCATCAACCACCTCGAGACGATCAGCGCCGGCCGGATTGCGGTCGACGGCGAGCTCATCGGCTACCGCGAGCACGGCGGCAAGCTCCACGAGCTCACGGTCAAGGACATCGCCCGCCAGCGACGCAACATCGGCATGGTGTTCCAGCGCTTCAATCTGTTCGGCCACAAGACCGCCCTCGAGAACGTCATCGAGGCCCCGATCCAGGTCAAGGGCCAGGACCGGGCTGCCGCCCGCAAGCGGGGCCTCGAGCTCCTCGACCGGGTCGGTCTGTCAGAGCGGGCCGGGCACTACCCGGCCCAGCTCTCCGGCGGCCAGCAGCAGCGTGTGGCGATCGCCCGGGCCCTGGCGATGGATCCCGAGCTCATGCTCTTCGACGAGCCCACCTCGGCCCTGGATCCCGAGCTCGTCGGCGATGTGCTCAACGTCATGAAGGACCTCGCGAAGTCTGGTATGACCATGATCGTCGTGACGCACGAGATCGGGTTCGCCCGAGAGGTCGGGGACACCCTGACCTTCATGGACGGCGGCGTCGTCGTCGAGTCGGGCAACCCCCGCGACGTCATCGCCAATCCGCAGCACGAGCGGACCCAGGCGTTCCTGAGCAAGGTCCTCTAAGACCAGAGACCCCGCAACGGCTCGCCAGAGACCCCGCAACGGAACTGATCCGTTGTGGGGTCTCTGGCGTCGGGTTGTGGGGCGTCGGGTTGCGGGGTCTCTGGCGCTAGCGCTCGATGCCGAGGGCCTCGAGCATCGGGCGGAACTTGGCCCACGTCTCGGCGAGCTCCACCGCGGGCTGGGAACCCTCGACGATCCCGCACCCGGCGTACAGCCGCATCGCCGTCGGCGACTCGATGACCCCGCCGCGCAGCGCGATGCCCCATTCTCCGTTCCCGGCGGCGTCGAGCCAGCCCACGGGCCCCGCATACGGCCCGCGGTCCATGGCCTCGAGCTCCCGGATCAGCGCCCCCGCGACCGAGGTCGGCGTGCCGCACACGGCCGCGGTGGGATGCAGCGCATTGACGAGCGCGAGAGAGGTCGGCACATGCCCCTCGACGTCGGCGAGCTCCGCCTTGACGTCCGAGGCGAGGTGGAACACGTTGGGCAGCTCGAGGATGAACGGCTCGTCGTGGGCGTTCATGGCCTCCGAGAACGGTTCGAGGGCCGAGGTGAGCGACTGGATCGCGATCTCGTGCTCGTGCCGCTGCTTGGGCGAGCCAGCCAGGACGCGTTCGGCGTAGTTCTCGCCCTTGCCGTTGGCCTCGCGCCGGTCGAGCGTGCCCGCGAGCACGCGGGCCTGCGCCGTCCGACCCTCGACCTGGATGAGCATCTCCGGAGTCGCGCCGACCAGCCCGTCGACGCCATACACCCACGTGTCCCAGTACGCCGATCCGAGCCGCCGCAGCACCTCGTGCCGCTCAATGGGAGCTCCGTGCGTGACGACGATGTCCCGCGCCAGCACGAGCTTCTCGAGATCGCCCGCAGAGATTCTCGCGACCCCGGCGGAGACCGCGTCCATCCACCGCTGCTCGCCGAGCGCGCCGGGGCCGAGCGTGACTGGCCCGTGCACGGTCGTCTCGGGGAACCCCTGGCCGGCCGCAGCCGTCTCAGGTCCGGCGCCCCCGCGGACCGCGCCGTCGCCCGCGGAGCCCGCGTGCGCCGTCGTGCCTCCGGAAAGCTGGCCCGCCGCGCCGGTGCGGGACGCGAGCACGCGCACGACGGCGGCCCGCACCTCGGGTTCGCTGGGCTCGCGGCCGTCGTTGGTCACGAGCGTGGCCCATCCGCGGCCATCACGGATGCCGATCACGAGCTCCGGCACGATGAGCCGCGACAGGTAGCGCGATGTCTTGGAGAACGCGAAGCTGCCGAACGCGAGGAGGCCTGTGCCGGGATGCTGCACGGGATCGGTGATGCAGGCGTCGAGGGTGACCTGCTTCCACCACGCCTCGGCCTCGATGAACCGTTCAGGCCCGGTGACGCTGAAGCGGGCCGCCTCGCCGAATCCGACCTGCCCCTCGCCGCGACGAATCCAGCAGTACGCGTCCGGTGCGGTGAGGCATGTGCCCAGATCTGCGGTGCCCAGACCGTCGGTGCCCTGATCGACCGTGCCCAGATCGATCGTGAGGGCGCGCAAGGGATGCTTCATGATGGATCAAGAGTACGCGGTCGGGACACGTGGCCGACGGCGTGCGCTGCTTGCGCGCCGCGGGAGACGGCAGGACGCCATCCGGGCATGCCGTGCAGGCCCGGGCCCCGACGTCGGGCCGTCGCTGGTGGGTAATTCTGCGGCCAAGGAGGTGGCTGGTGCCTTCCGCGCAGCGGAGGACGCGGCTCGGTGCGCCGAAGGTCCTTCTGCGGTTCTGAAGTTTGGCAGAATGGTGCGGGTGAGCAGCGCAGGCAAGAGGGCAACCCTCCAGAAGCGGCCCGACGAGGTCGCCACCATGTTCGACGAGGTGGCGCCCCGATACGACGTCATGAATGACCTCCTCTCGCTCGGCCAGACGCGCCGGTGGCGCAAGATCGTGCTGGACGCGGTCGACGCCGCCCCGGGACAGCGCGTCCTCGACCTCGCCGCCGGGACGGGAACCTCGTCCGAGCCCTACGCCGACGCGGGTGTGGACGTCGTCGCGTGCGACTTCTCCCTAGGCATGCTGCGTGTGGGCAAGCGCCGCCGTCCCGACATCGACTTCATCGCCGGGGACGCGACGAACCTGCCCTTCGCGGACAACTCCTTCGACGCCGTCACGATCAGCTTCGGCCTGCGCAACGTCAACGACCCGAAGAAGGCCCTGAGCGAGATGCTGCGCGTGGCAAAGCCGGGCGGGCGCATCGTCATCGCGGAGTTCTCGACGCCGACCAACCCGCTCTGGCGCACCATGTACATCGAGTACCTCATGCGCGCGCTCCCCGAGGTGGCCCGCCGTGCGTCCTCGAACCCGGACGCCTATGTGTACCTCGCCGAGTCGATCCGCGCGTGGCCGGACCAGGACAACCTCGCCGCGTGGCTCGCCGACGCAGGCTGGGGCGACGTCACCTACCGCAACCTCTCCGGCGGGATCGTCGCCGTGCACCGGGCCCACAAGCCCGCTGCACACGATCCTTCCCACGCCCCGGGCGGAATGCTGCCTGCCAAGCTCCGCCGTGCCCGCCGCACGGCGGGGTACTGACGGCCAGCCCACGTCCGGTATGGAAGTCCTCGTCATCGGAGCCGGCCCCGCCGGCTCGACCGCAGCCCACTACCTCGCGCGCTCCGGCGTGCCCGTCACGGTCCTCGAGAAGACCCGCTTCCCCCGCGAGAAGGTCTGCGGGGACGGGCTCACGCCCCGAGCCGTCCGCGAGGTCCAGCTCCTCGGCCTCCCGCACGCGCCCGAGGACGGCTGGCGCCGCAACCGCGGCCTGCGGCTCATCGCGGGCGGCCGCAGCCTCGAGCTGCCGTGGCCGGACCTGGACGACTTCCCGGACTACGGCCTCGTGCGCACGCGGCTCGGCTTCGACGAGGCCCTCGCTGAGCACGCGCGTGCGGCGGGCGCGCAGATCCTCGAGGGGCATTCGGTCACCGAGGTGATCACGGACGACGGCGGCCGCGTGGTGGGTGCCCGGGCGCACCTCGTGGACGAGGCCGGCAAGAAGACCGGGGAGACTCGGGAGTTCCACGCCGACTTCGTGCTCGCCGCCGACGGCAACTCGACCCGCGCGGCCGTGTCCCGCGGCCTCGCCAAGCGCGATGACCGCCCGCTCGGGGTGGCCTACCGCACCTACTTCACGAGCCCCCGCCACGAGGATGACTGGATGGAGGGCTGGCTCGAGCTCCCCGGTGCGGACGGCAAGCCGCTGCCCGGGTACGGCTGGGTGTTCGGCGTGGGCGACGGCACGTGCAACGTGGGTCTGGGCATCCTGAATTCCTCCAAGGAGTTCGGCAGGCTCGACTACCGCCAGGTGCTGCGCGAGTGGACGGCCGCGATGCCGGAGGGGTGGGGCTTCACCGAGGCCAACCAGGTCGGGCCCATCCGCGGCGCGGCGCTCCCTATGGGCTTCAACCGCACCCCGCACACGGTCCCCGGCATGGCCCTCCTCGGCGACGCCGGCGGAATGGTCAGCCCGTTCAACGGCGAGGGCATCTCCTACGCCATGGAGTCGGCCAGGTTCGCGGCCCAGTACCTCGTGGACGCCGCAGCAGCCCAGCGCGCGGCGGGCCGGACGCGGCCCGATGCCGCCGACGTCGACCGTCGCCTGAATGCCTATGCCGACCGCGTGCGGCGGGAGTGGGGGAGCCACTTCACGCTGGGCCGCGCTTTCGCCTCTCTCATCGGGCACCCGGCCGTCATGCGGGCCGCGCTCGCGACGGGCATGCCCGTGCCCCCTCTCATGCGCCTCGTGGTGCGGCTCCTCGCCAACCTCACGGACCGCCCCGGCACGAGTCTTCCGGACGCCGCGATCCGCATCCTCGAGTCGCTCGTGCCCGCCACGTCCAACACCGATTCCCCCACCGCGCCGGTAGAGCGCCCGAGAAAGCTAGGCTTGAGACCGTGACTGAATCTGCAGAGAGCCGCTGGACGCACGCGGGGCACGGCCGCCCCGAGTCCGCCGAGCCCCCTCCGACCACCACGGCGATCGCCGTCGGCATGCAGCTCCCGGCCGGCTTCATTGCCATCGCCGAGGACGCCGAGCTTGGCCCTGCGATCACCACGAGCATGGCGCGCGTCGAGCGTGTGCTCCGTGAGGCGATCTCCAACTCGGACCCGCTCGCGGACGCGACGAGCCGGCACCTCATGGAGGCCGGCGGCAAGCGCATCCGCCCGCTGCTGACCATCCTGGCCTCGCACCTCGGGGATCCTGACAGGGCCGCGGTGCTCCAGGCTGCCGCCGTCGTCGAGCTCACTCACCTCGCGACCCTCTACCACGACGACGTGATGGACTCCGCGCCCTACCGCCGCGGCGCACCGACCGCCCACGAGGTGTGGGGCAACACGGTGGCGATCCTCGCAGGCGACCTGATCTTCGCCCGGGCCTCGATCCTCGTCTCCGACCTCGGCGGCCGGGCCCTGGCCATCCAGGCCCGCACGTTCGAGCGGCTCTGCCTCGGCCAGCTCCACGAGACCGTGGGCCCGAGCGAGGGCGAAGACCCGCTCCAGCACTACATTTCCGTGCTGTCAGACAAGACGGGCTCCCTCATCGCGGCCTCCGGGCAGTTCGGTGTGATCTTCTCCGGCGCCCCCGCCGAGTTCGAAGACGTGCTCGTGGACTACGGCGAGAAGGTCGGCGTCGCGTTCCAGCTTGCCGACGACGTCATCGACGTGACCGGCGGCAAGGTCACCTCCGGCAAGATCGCCGGGACCGACCTGCGCGAGGGCGTCCCGACGCTCCCGGTCCTCCTGCTGCGCCGTGCCGCGGCCGACGGCGATGCCTCCGCCCGGCGGGTCCTCGCCCTCGTGGACGCGGACCTTTCGGGTGACGACGCGCTGGCCGCCGCCGTCGCGGCGATCTCGGCGCATCCCGTGACCGATCAGTCGTGGGCCGTGGCGCGCGAGTGGGCCGACGCGGCCAAGGCCGCTCTGGAACCGCTGCCCGAGGGCGTGGTCAAGGAGTCCCTTGCCGCCTTCGCCGACGCGGTGGTAGAGCGCCAGGCCTGACCGCCCGAGACCGGGTTGAGGGGTCATTTCCCCCGTGAGGGGTCATTTCCCGGTTGAAAGGCCCTGTGCCTACGCCGCTCGCGATCGAAGCGCCGACCGGAGCTTGTGGCGGACACGACCGAAGTCGTCCTCGCGATCGGCCGCGGTCACGATGATGACAGTCCAGCCCGCTTCGCGGAAGGCTGCGTCGCGGCGAGCATCGCGGAGGCGCTGTTGGTCGGCGAGGTGATGCGCGCCGTCGTACTGGATGGCGATCTTCAGGGCTAAATAGCCCAAGTCGGCGCTCGGGGAGAACGCGTCCGACGGGCGCAGGACGATCTGAAGTTCGGGCTCCGGGAAACCGTAGGCGAGGAGGCAGAGGCGGAGCAGTGTCTCCGGGATGGAATCGGCGCCAACACGCATGTCCGCGAGTGCGGCCCGGCATTTGGCGACGCCCTTCATCTTCGGGTGGAGTCGAATCATTTCCGTCAGCTGCGCAATGGTGGCGTAGGACTCGGATCTGCCTTCGAATTGTGGTCGCGGCTTGCGGATCAGCTGATCTCCGAGCGCAACCAGTGACACCGGACCCAATTCCTGCCCCAGATCCAGCCATGATCGGGCGGGTGAACTGGCCATAATGCCCGGCTCGAGTTCGATGACTTCCCCGGGGTGCGCGGTGACCCGATGGCCGACGACGCCCTCCCGCCGCACCCGCGGAAGGTGCGACGGTTTGCTCAAATGGAGGAGGGAATGGTCCGATGACGGGTCGGGCAGCCAGAGACCGTTGAGGGCGGTCGACGTCCGGTGGGATGCCCAGGCCCCCTGCGTCACGGCGAGGGTGGCGCGCGCCCGATCCGCCAGAGTCGGCACGCCGACACGCGGCACATAGATTCCACGGCTGACGCGCGTGACTTCCTGTTTGACGAGGTCGGCGTAATCGAGGCCGAGCCGACGGGCCTCGGCGGAGGTGAACGGATGGGCGAGCATGAGGTCGAGAGCGGTGGGCGTTGCCATGCCCGCATCGTGACACGAAATCTCGGACCCTGTTCAGAGTTATCCACAGCCTGGGAGGCGTCCCGCGTGATCTCGCGGATGGGAAATGTCCTCCACAGGGTGGCAGCGCCGCCCGGGATATGACCCCTCGTCGGGGAAGTGACCCCTCAATGGGGAAGCGACCCCTCAACGGTCCCATTAACGGGGCCGGCCCCGAGGCTCGGCTGACGAGTCTCGGGGCCGCTTTCCGTTCGCACCCGGATTCACTGGAGGCTAAGAAGTGAACCCATTCACAAGCATATGACAGATCTGTAAATTGTCCAGTGATAGTGGTAAATCAGATTCGCCGGGGCGACTCAGCCCTCTTCGTCCGCCTCGTCGTCCTCGCTGAAGACCCACTCGAACATGTCGAACGTGAACTCGGAGAACGTGCCGTCCTCGGACACCCACTCGCCGCGGGCGTTGTTCTTGCGGTACACGATCGGGTCCGGAACGCGGAGGTCTCCGGAACGGAAGCCCCACGTGAACTGCTCCTCTTCGTCCTCGAGGAACATGAGGAAACCCTCGTCGTCGATCTCGAGTTCCTCGGGGTCCCAGAAGAAGTGGTAGGCCTCCATGAGCTCCGAACCGCCGAGCGCGAGGTAGAACTCGCGCAGCGCCTGGGGGATCGTGAACGCGTGCTCCTCGAGGGCGGCGTCGAGCTCCTGATCCGAGATGCCGTCCTCGGGCTGCCAGGGATCCTCGAGGTACTTGGGGACAAGCGCGCGGAATCGCTCCAGGAACATCTCGTTCATGGGATTCATCCTAGCCGCGCGCCTGGCCCTGGTTCTCCCGCCGCCAGAGGCGCCGGGTACGCTCGCCTCATGAGCCCGGAGATCCTCGTCGCGTGCGCCCACGGAACCAACAATCCGGAGGGAAAGGCCGCGATCCTCGGCGTCGTGGACCAGATCCGTGCGGCCAGACCGGGCCTGACCGTCCTGGACGCCTACGTCGACGTCCATGGCCCCGAGCTGCCCGATGTGGTGGCGGGCCTGCCCGCTGACGCGCGTGCTGTCGTCGTGCCCCTCCTGCTGAGCGTCGGCTACCACGTCAGGGTGGACATCGCCCGCGCCGCCGCCTTGCGGCCCGGCACGCTCGCGGCGGGCCCGCTCGGCCCCGATGAGCGCCTCGCGGACCTCCTGGCCGACCGCCTCGGGGAGGCGGGGCTCGGGGCCGAGGACGCCGTGGTGCTTGCCGCGGCTGGCTCGTCGAACCCGCAGGCGGCGCACGACGTCGAACGCCTCGCCGACATGCTCCGCCACCGGATCCCCAACCGCATCCTCCCCGGCTACGGCGCGAGCGCCGTCCCGACCGTCCCCGAGGCCGTCGCCGAGTTCCGCGCCGAGGAGGCTCGGACCCTCACCGACCGCGGGCTGGGGGAGACGGACGGAGCGGACGACGCCGTGCGCGTCGTCGTCGCCTCCTACCTCCTCGCGCCGGGCTACTTCCACGACCAGCTCGCCGTGGCCGGGGCCGACGCCGTCACGGCGCCGCTGCTCCCCGCGCCGGTCATCGCCCAAATCGCCCTCGACCGCTATGACGAGGCCATCGCCGCCGCGGAAACCAGCGCCCCGGACGCCCCGGCCGCTCCGCGCGCATGACCCCGAGCATGCCCACCAAGACCCCCACGCCGCACCGCGGCCTGCTCGTCATCCTCGTCGCGGCGATGGGCGTCGGCCCGTTGCTGAACTACGGCCTCAGCGCGGTGAGCCCGCTCATCATCGCGAGCCTGGGAATCAGCCAGTCCCAGTTCGGCCTGCTCGCGGGAGCCGTGTTCGCCTCCGCGGCTGTGAGCAGCTTCTCCCTGGGACGACTCAGCGACCGCGTGGGCATCCGCACGCAGCTCGTCCTCATCTTCGGTGGAACCGTCGTCGCGCTCCTCATCGCGGCCCTCGCCCACGCGTTCTGGGTGCTCCTCATCGCCGTCATCCTCGCCGGCCCGGCCCAGTCGATCTCGAATCCCACCACGAACCGCGTAATCGTCACCCAGGTGCCCCCGCACAAGCGTCCAGGGTGGATAGGGATCAAGCAGTCGGGCGTGCAGGCGAGCCAGCTGTTCTCCGGCCTGTTCTTCCCGGCCGTGGCCCTGTGGCTCGGCTGGCAGGGCGCGTTCGGCCTCGCCGCGGTCGTCGCGCTCGGGCTCCTCGCCTATGGGTTCACCCAGGTGCCGGCCGAGCCCGCCAAGCCCCGCACCGCTGCGGCCCACGGTTCCGGCGGCCCGCTGCCGTTCTCGGTGTGGCTCTTCGCCGCGTTCGCGTTCTTCTCTGGCCTTGGGATGCAGGCCACGAACGTGTACCTGCCGCTCTACTCGGTGCGGGTCCTCGACTTCCCACTCGTCCTCGCGGGCGCCGCGGCCGGCGTCTCGGGGATCGTGGGTGTCTCCTCGCGCATCATCTGGGGCCGCCGCATGGCGCAGGGCGCCCGGCCGTCGGTGCTCCTGTTCGCGCTCGCGCTCGGCGCGGTGGTCGGGGTGCTGTGCCTGCTCGGTGCGGGCGCGTGGCACCAGCCGTGGCTCGTGTGGATCGGGGTGGCGCTCCACGGCGCAACGGTGCTGGGCGCCAACGTCATCATGAATGCGGCCACGCTCGTGGTGGTCCCGCCGGACCGCATCGGTGTTGCCTCCGGGGTCCTCGCGGCGGGCATGTACACGGGGTTTGCGCTCGGGCCGCTCCTGATGGGCGTCCTCGCGGATGCGACCGGCGCGTACGACGTCGGGTGGCTCACCGTGGGCGGCGGCTACGTCGTGTGCGCGGGGCTGGCCCTGTGGCTCAGGCGGTATGGGGCGACCCACCCGTGGACGTCGTTCGGGCACTGAGGCGAGCGGGCGTCGTCGTGCGCCACACCCTCGCGCACGCCATGTCCTGACGCCATGCGCTGACGTCAAGGGCCGGCCCCATCCTGTCCATGAGTGCGACGAAATGTGTCCTCGCGTGACCGTGCGTTGCAGGGCCCTAGGGACACGCCCGTCCTGCTCCGTACCCTCGAATCCATGACAGAGACCGCTGTATCTCCGCGCACTGGGGGAGCCGACGCTGCGGGCGCCCGCCCCGCACGGCCGCGCGCCGCCAAGCCCAACGGCCAGTGGAAGGTGGACGGCACCGCTCCGCTCAATGCCAACGAGGTGTGGAAGCAGGAGGACGGCGGCCTCAGCGTGCGCGAGCGCATCGAGACGGTCTACGCTCAGGGCGGCTTCGACTCGATCGACTCGACCGATCTGCACGGCCGCTTCCGCTGGTGGGGCCTCTACACGCAGCGCAAGCCCGGAATCGACGGCGGCAAGACCGCCACGCTCGAGCCCGAGGAGCTCGAGGACCGCTACTTCATGATGCGCGTGCGGATCGACGGCGGCGCGCTCACCACCGAGCAGCTGCGCGTCATCGGCGGCATCTCCCGCGACTTCGCCCGCGGCACTGCGGACATCACCGACCGGCAGAACATCCAGCTCCACTGGGTGGAGATCGAGAGCGTGCCTGAGATCTGGCGCCGCCTCGAGGCGGTAGGCCTGCACACCACCGAGGCGTGCGGCGACGTGCCCCGCGTGATCCTCGGATCGCCCGTGGCCGGCATCGCGGCGGACGAGATCCTCGACCCAACGCCGCAGATCCGCGAGATCGCGGACCGGTACATCGGCGACGAGTCCTTCGCCAACCTCCCGCGCAAGTACAAGACCGCCATCACAGGCCACCCGAGCCAGGACGTGGTCCACGAGATCAACGACTTCGCACTCATCGGAGTGGTGCACCCCGAGCTCGGCCCGGGCTATGACCTGTGGGTGGGCGGCGGCCTCTCGACATCAGCGCACCTCGCCGTCCGCTTGGGCGCGTTCGTCGAGCCCTCGCGGGCAGCCGAGGCGTGGTTCGGCGTCACGAGCATCTTCCGCGACTACGGCTACCGGCGCCTGCGCAACCGCGCGCGCCTCAAGTACCTCGTGGCGGACTGGGGCGCCGAGAAGTTCCGGCACGTCCTCGAGACCGAGTACCTCTCCGCGCCGCTCCCCGACGGTCCCGCGGCCGTCAAGCCGACGACTCCGGGCGACCACGTGGGCGTGCACCGCCAGAAGGACGGGCGCTTCTACATCGGCGCGACGCCGACCGTGGGCCGCGTCTCCGGCGAGACCCTCCTCAAGCTCGCGGACCTCATCGAGGCGCACGGCTCGGCCCGCCTCCGCACTACGCCGCACCAGAAGATCGTGGTGCTCGACGTTGACCAGGACCGCGTCGACTCCCTCGTCGCAGGGCTCGAGGAGCTCGGCCTCTACGCGAATCCGAGCCCGTGGCGCCGCTCGACCATCGCGTGCACGGGCATCGAGTTCTGCAAGCTCGCGATCGTGGACACGAAGGACACCGCCACCTCGGCGATCGCCGAGCTCGAGAAGCGCTTCCCCGCGGGGACCACGGACGCAGGCGGTGCCAACGAGCTCCTGCGTCCGCTCACCCTCCACGTGAACGGCTGTCCGAACTCGTGCGCGCGCATCCAGACGGCGGACATCGGACTCAAGGGCCAGCTCCTGCCCGACGGTAACGGCGGCCAGACCCCCGGCTTCCAGGTGCACCTCGGCGGAGGCCTCGCGTCCGATTCGCGCGAGGAGGCCGGGACGGGCCGCACGGTCCGGGGGCTCAAGGTCACGACCGACGATCTGCCCGACTACGTCGAGCGCGTCACGCGGCGGTTCCTCGCCGAGCGCGCCGATGACAACCAGACCTTTGCCGAGTGGGCGCACGCCGCAGACGAGGAGGCCCTCCAGTGAGCGATCCGACAGTGGCTGAGGAAACGGTGGCTGAGCCCACGATCGTTGAGCAGACGGCGGGTGAGCGGGGCCGAAACCTGCGGTCCAAGGAGGAGCTCAAGGCGCTCGCCGAGGCCGGCGCGGCCGAGCTCGGCTGGGACGCCTCCGCGGACGAGGTGATCGGCTGGGTGGCGAGGAACTTCGGGACCGAGGCGACCGCCGTCGCCTGCTCGATGGCCGACGCCGTCCTGCCGGCACTTGTTGCCGACCAGCTCCCGGGCGTCGACGTGCTCTTCCTCGACACGGGCTACCACTTCCCGGAGACCTACCAGACGCGGAACGCCGTTGCCGAGAACCTGCGCGTGACCATCGTCGACGTCACGCCGAGGCAGACCGTCGCCGAGCAGGATGCCGCCGAGGGCAAGGATCTCTTCGCCCGCGATCCCGGCCGCTGCTGCGCGCTGCGCAAGGTCGAGCCCCTGAGCCGTTCGCTCGCCGGGTACGAGCTGTGGTTCACGGGCGTGCGCCGCGACGAGTCCCCGACCCGCACGAATACCCCGCTCGTGACGTGGGACGAGAAGAACGGCCTCGTCAAGGTCAATCCCGTCGCGGCCTGGTCCTTCGACCAGCTCGTGCAGTACTCCGAGGACAACCTCCTGCCCGTCAATCCCCTCCTTGCCCAGGGGTTCCCATCCATCGGCTGCGCGCCGTGTACGCGCCCCGTCGCCCCTGGAGAGGATCCCCGAGCCGGCCGCTGGTCCGGCACCGACAAGACAGAATGCGGACTCCACACATGAGCATTCAGTTAGACGAGACCGCCGTGCCAGCCCCGGCCCAGGCGGCGTCACTGCCCCTCCTCGACGCGCTCGAGGCCGAATCTATCCACATCATCCGCGAGGTCGTCGCCGAGTTCGAGCGTCCCGCGATGCTGTTCTCGGGCGGCAAGGACTCCGTAGTCATGCTGCACCTCGCCGCGAAGGCGTTCTGGCCGGGGAAGATCCCGTTTCCCGTCCTGCATGTTGACACGGGCCACAACTTCCCCGAGGTGCTCGACTTCCGCGACCGCACGGTCCAGCGGCTCGGGCTCAAGCTCGTGGTCGGCTCCGTCCAGGAGTTCATCGACCGCGGCGAGCTCGCCGAGCGCGCCGACGGAACGCGCAACCCGCTCCAGACCATCCCGCTCCTGGACACCATCGAGCGCAACAAGTTCGACGCCGTGTTCGGCGGCGGCCGCCGCGACGAGGACAAGGCGCGCGCCAAGGAGCGCATCCTGTCCCTGCGCGACGAGTTCGGCCAGTGGGACCCGCGCAACCAGCGCCCAGAGCTGTGGAACCTGTACAACGGGCGCCACACCGTGGGCCAGCATGTGCGCGCGTTCCCCATCAGCAACTGGACCGAGCTGGACATCTGGCGGTACATCGAGCGCGAGCAGATCGAGCTCCCGAGCATCTACTACGCCCATGACCGCGACGTGTTCGAGCGTGACGGCATGTGGCGGGCCGTCGGCGAGGTGAGCCTCCCGCGCGAGGGGGAGGACGTCGTCGTGCGTACCGTGCGCTACCGGACGGTGGGAGACATGTCCTGCACCGGCGCCGTGCTCTCCGACGCCTACACGGTGGCTGACGTGGTGCGCGAGGTCGCGGCCTCGACCCTCACCGAGCGCGGGGCCACCCGCGCCGACGACAGGATTTCCGAGGCGGCCATGGAAGACCGCAAGAAGGACGGGTACTTCTGATGAACACGCTGGTTGAGCCTGCCACGCTCTCCGAGGGCACCCTCTTCCGCTTCGCGACCGCCGGCTCCGTCGACGACGGCAAGTCCACCCTCGTGGGCCGTCTCCTCCACGACTCGAAGGCGATCCTCGCCGACCAGCTCGACGCCGTGGCCCGCACCTCCGCGGACCGAGGCTTCGGTGGGGAGCGCGGCGGCCTGGACCTAGCGCTCCTGACGGACGGCCTGCGGGCCGAGCGCGAGCAGGGCATCACGATCGACGTCGCGTACCGCTACTTCGCGACCGACCGCCGCACGTTCATCCTCGCCGACTGCCCGGGCCACGTGCAGTACACGAAGAACACGGTCACGGGGGCGTCCACCGCGGACGCCGTGGTGCTGCTCATCGACGCGCGCAAGGGCGTGCTCGAGCAGACCCGCCGGCACCTGTCCGTCGCGGCGCTCCTGCGCGTGCCGCACGTGGTCGTGGCAGTGAACAAGATCGACCTCGTGGACTTCTCGGAGCCTGTGTTCACCCAGATCGCGGCCGACGTCGCGCGGGTGGCTTCCGAGCTCGGCCTCCGCGAGGCGGTGGCTGTGCCGGTCTCCGCGCTCGACGGCGACAACGTCGTCGACCGGTCGGACCGGACGCCGTGGTACTCAGGGCCGACCCTGATCGAGCTGCTCGAGTCGCTGCCGAGCACCGATGAGCTGTCTGACGAGGGAGAGGCCTTCCGCTTCCCGGTCCAGACCGTCATCCGGCCCCAGGGCGCGCTCGCGCCGGGCCTGGACGAGGGCGAGTTCCGCGACTACCGGGCCTACGCCGGGCAGGTCACCGAGGGGACCGTGCGCGTGGGCGACCGCGTCGCCGTCGTGACCCCCGGCCAGACGGCACGTGAGACGACCGTGGTGGGGATCGACGTCGCGGGCCGTTCTCTTGAGGAGGCCGGTGCGCCGCTCTCCGTGGCCCTGCGGCTCGCGGACGAGTTCGACGTGGCGCGCGGCGACACGATCGCGGCCGCGGGGACGCTGCCGGAGAGCACCGCCGATCTGTACGGGTCCGTCGCCTGGCTCTCGACGAAGCCGCTTCGTGAGGGTGCCAAGGTGCTCGTGAAGCACGGCACTTCGACAGTGCGCGGCCTGGTGCGTGCCGTGACCGGCAAGCTGGACCTCGACAGCTTCGAGGTGGCGCCGGCGTCGGGCCTCGACCTCAACGACATCGGCGAGGTTCAGGTTCGCCTGGCCGCGCCGCTGCCGCTCGAGCCGTACGCGGCGCACCGCCGCACGGGTGCCTTCCTCGTCATCGATCCCCAGAACGGCAACACCCTCGCCGCCGGCATGGTCCGCACGCACCCCGGCGATACCGAGGACGAGCGCTACTGGATCTGACCGGCGCCGGTGGTTGAGCGAAGTCGAAGCCCGGAGTCGAATCTCACTGGCTGAGCGGAGCGAAGCCACGTCGAAGCTTCGGCTGTGCGCCTTTGCCCTGGAGATGGGGGCGACGCCCATCTGGGCCCGGTATCCTGCACCGGCTCAACACTGCAGTGCCGCCGTAGCGGACAAGTGCCACCGAAGCGCACTTGTCCGCTACAGCAGCGCTGCGGAGCGTGCTGGCATCAGGGCTGGTGGGGAAGCCTGACATGCGCGTCACCCCAGGCCGCCGCCAGATCTGATCCAGCGCGTGTCGGCATGAGCAGCTCGGGCCACCAGTCCCTCTGCCGCCGACGGTGCCCCTCACCTCACGAGGCCAGGGGCGCCGTCGTGCGTGTCCGGCGCGCAGCGCGATCCACCCCCGCCTGCCCGATGAATGGACAGGGGACGGGCGTGGGGTCCCTCACACTGCTAGCGTCAGCAGTGAACAGTACGGCGCCGTGGCCGCACCTTCCGCAGTCCGCGCGTTCCGGCAGTCGTGCTTGTCACAGTGATCGGATGCCCAGAGTTCGACAGGTTGCACCGAGTCCGAGGTGAGCCTCGGGGGAGGAAGGAAGCAGATGAGAGACATCCAGCAGGGCGGATGCCCCGTGATGCATGACGGCGCTTCGTCGTCCGGGACCGGGACCGGGACCGGGACCGGGAGCGAGAGCGAAAACCCCGCCATCCCGGCGCCTGAGCCCAAGGCCCACCGCCCACGGCAGAACTCGGACTGGTGGCCGAACCAGCTCGACATCTCCGTGCTCCACGCCCAGAACCCCAAGGGCAACCCACTCGGTGCCGATTTCAGCTATCGCGACGAGTTCGCAAAGCTTGACGTCGAGGCGCTCAAACAGGACATCGCCGAGGTCCTCACGACGTCGCAGGACTGGTGGCCCGCCGACTTCGGGCACTACGGCGGTCTCATGATCCGGCTCAGCTGGCACGACGCCGGCACGTACCGCGTGTTCGACGGCCGCGGGGGCGCCGGGGACGGCAGCCAGCGCTTTGCGCCGCTGAACAGCTGGCCCGACAATGCCAACCTGGACAAGGCCCGGCGCCTGCTCTGGCCCGTGAAGCAGAAGTACGGCCAGAAGGTCTCGTGGGCCGACCTGCTCGTTCTCGCGGGCAACGTTGCCCTCGAGTCCATGGGCTTCACGACCTTCGGGTTCGCCTTCGGCCGAGAGGACATCTGGGAGCCCGAGGAGATCTTCTGGGGCACGGAGGACACGTGGCTCGCCGAGGACCGGTACGTCAGCGAGGACGAGATGGTCCCGGTGGTTGGCGCGACCGAGATGGGCCTCATCTACGTCAACCCCGAGGGCCCCAAGGGCAACCCCGATCCGGCCGCGGCCGCGGCCTTCATCCGCGAGACCTTCGGCCGGATGGCGATGAATGACGAGGAGACCTTCGCCCTCATCGCCGGCGGGCACACATTCGGCAAGACCCACGGCGCCGCCCCCGCGGACGCGCACGTCGGCCCCGAGCCCGAGGGCGCGAATCTGGAGAACCAGGGCCTCGGCTGGCTCAGCACTTACGGGACCGGCCACGGTTCCGACACCATCACCTCCGGCCTCGAAGTCACGTGGACCGACCGGCCGACCGAGTGGAGCAACCGTTTCCTCGAGATCTTGTTCGGCTACGAGTGGGAGCTGACGAAGAGCCCGGCCGGCGCACACCAGTGGGTCGCCAAAGATGCTCCCGAGATCATCCCCGATCCCTTCGACCCGCAGAAGAAGCACCGTCCGACGATGCTCACCACGGATCTCTCGCTGCGCATCGATCCCACGTACGAGGCGATCGGGCGCCGTTTCCTCGAGAACCCGGACGAGTTCGCGCTCGCGTTCGCCAAGGCCTGGTACAAGCTCCTGCACCGCGACATGGGCCCGGTCGGACCGCACATGCTCGGCCCGTGGGTGGCGGAGCCCCAGATCTGGCAGGACCCGGTTCCCGCCGTCGACCACGAGCTCATCGACGACGCCGACATCGCCTCCCTCAAGGCTCGGCTCCTCGACACGCTGAGTGCCGACCAGCTCATCAGCACGGCGTGGGCCGCGGCGTCGAGCTTCCGCAAGACGGACAGGCGAGGCGGCGCCAACGGTGCGCGCATCCGGCTCGAGCCGCAGCGCGACTGGGAGGTCAACCAGCCAGAGCAGCTCGAGGCCGCGCTCCGGGCCCTCGAGGGCGTGCAGGAGGCATTCAACGTCGTCCAGACCAATGGCAAGCGCGTCTCCCTTGCGGACCTGATCGTCCTCGGCGGCTCGGCTGCCGTGGAGAAGGCTGCGAAGGACGCCGGATTCGACGTGACGGCGCCCTTCCGGCCCGGCCGCGCCGATGCGACGCAGGAACAGACGGACATCCAGTCGGTGGCGTACCTCGAGCCCCGCGCGGACGGCTTCCGCAACTACCTGCGTCCCGGCGAGAAGGTGCCGGCGGAGACGCTGCTCGTGGACAAGGCCTACATGCTCGACCTCTCCGCGCCGGAGATGACTGCGCTCCTGGGCGGTCTCCGGGCTTTGGGAGCCAACAACGGAGGCTCTGCGCACGGCGTTCTCACCGACCGGCCGGGCGTGCTGTCCAACGACTTCTTCGTCAACCTGCTCTCTCCCGGCACCCAGTGGAAGGCTTCGGAGACCGAGGAGAACGTGTACGAGATCCGCGACGTCGCGACGGGCGAGCTCAAGTGGACGGCGACCGCGGTCGACCTGATCTTCGGCTCCAACTCGCAGCTGCGCGCTCTCTCGGAGGTCTACGCGAGCGACGACGCCAAGGAGAAGTTCGTCAACGACTTCGTGGCGGCCTGGTCGAAGGTCATGGAGCTCGACCGGTTCGACCTCCACTGACACCGAACGGACGCTCCCCGCTGGCCCATCCGCGGCCGGCGGGGAGCCGTCCGCGGTGGCCCCCGGCCACGAAAGGGAACGTGACCTCTCGCACGTGATGACCCAGCAGCTCCGCTACTCGGGCGGTGTGCAGGGGAAGGTTCTACTCCTCGTCGGTGTCGGCGAGGAGCGCAACGACGAGGAGGAGCCCACGGGCGACGGCGGCCCGCAGTGGGTCGGGGACCTCGGGATGGGCCGAGAGGGCGCCGGTGACGAGGCCAGCGGCTTCGAGGCTCCGCACCGTCCACACGGGACCCCCGCCGATCAGCGCCAGCTCGGGCACCTCTATGTCGAGATCCTCGGGTGCGAGGGCGCGCATCAGCTGGACGATGGATTTCTTGATGATGAAACGGCCGAAGGCGCCTTTGGCCATCGGGCGCGTCAGAATCCCTGCGACGAATACTCCAGCGACCATCTCGGCCAGCTCGAGCGGTGGAAGCCCCTCGGCTGCCCACTCAGCGGCTGCGGGGCCCGGGCGGACGCTGGACGAGGTGGTCCGGATCACCTCCGCACTCGATAGCGCCTCCCACCACTGCGCGAGCACGGGAACGTCGGCCATCGACAGCGCCTGAACCGGCGCATCCTCGCCGTGTTCAATGCCGACGCGTTTCGCAACCCCGACCGCCCGGATGCCCAGCATCGTCGCGACGTGCTTGATGTCCGCACGCCGCACACCACCGGTCTGCGTGACGGGCCTGCCGGTGCCGACCCACTCAAGCAGCTCGTTCACCGCCGCGATAAGCGGCGTCTGCGCGAGCGCGCCGCGGCGCACATCGGGGTTGACCTGCTCTGCATGTTCCAGCATCGCGCCGAGGGGCCCCGATCCGGCGCCGGACTCGTCGAGCGCATCCTCGACAGCCTCGTGCGCCTCCTCCCACCCGCCGAGGTCGTGACCGGCGTCGAGGCGGAAGTGCACGTAGTCGTGCAGCGTCTCGAGCACCTCGGGGTGATCGGCGCCGTCGGCCTCCCAGAGCAGGTCGATCAGAGGTTCGACGTCGAGGGCCCGGTGCAGATCAAGGCCGTGGCCGCGCCCGATGTCCACCAGCGCCTGCGTCAGCAACAGCTCGTCGGACACCGTGGGAGCGGCGATCGACGGGGCGCGTTCGAGCCATGTGCCGAAATTTCGCCGCAGGGCACGGTCCGCAATCTGGAGGTCCCGGCCCATGGGACGCCCCGGTGCTTCCGGGCCTTGCGCTTTCGCACCGCGCGCTCCCAGGGGACGCATGAAACTGCTTCCCGGCGCTTGGGGGGACGCCGCTACCGGGGCGCTTGGCGTCGGAGGCCCCGACGACGGGCCGTCGACGAGCACCCGCCCGGCGACGTCGCGCACGGACGTCTTCTCGCTCGCGGCGCGCGCGCTGAGAGATGCCGCAACGAGAAGCACGGATCCCTCGAACAGTGCCAGCCCCCCATGCCGGTGCAGGCTCCCCAGCGATGCGAACGCGCGCCCCTTGCGGGCGAGCGCGAGGACATCAGTGGCCGCGGCACGTGCGGCCCGGTTCCACCGCGGCACACGCGTGGCCGTGAGCGCGGCACGCAGTTCGGGGTCGGTGTGCCAGCTGTCGAGGAGTCCGAGACTCACGCCGACGAGGTGCGAGATGGCTGGCGCGTCGCCCGCCGGTTCGCTCTCTACGCCTGCGAGCACTGCGGCGGCACGGTCTTCATCACCCTCGCAGAATGACTCGGCGAAGAGCCTCAGGACCGCGAGGGCCCCGGCCCGCCGCGCACCGACCGGAGTGAACAGCGTGAGGTTGTGGCGCTCGGTCGCGCGGGCGAGCGCTTCATTGACCGCGCCGAGATCGTTGTCGCCATCGCGGTCGTTGAGGTCGATTCCTTCGTCGGCGAGCAGCGGCGCGAGCTCGTCCATCATCCGGGCGGCCATCCCAGGGGTGTGGACAATGCCCATCCGGGCCAGTCGCGAAACGAACTCCGGGTCTTCGAAAGGCGATGTCACTCAGGCAACGGTACGCGTCGTCACTGGCGGGCGACCACCCGACGCGGCGTGCCCACCCCGGCGAACGGCGCACAGAGGTGAAGTCCGCATCCGGGGTGAGCTCGGGGCATCGGCGTTGCGTCGTGTGACGTCTCGTGACGCAGCGTGAACGCCCGTGACCGGACCCTTGGCCACGCACCCGGGGTCCCTCCATCATGGAACCCATGATCACGCAGCGCACCACCCGGACCGGGCGTCGAATGCCCCGATGTCGGGCCCGTCGATAGGCCCCGTCCGAGACCTGACGACACTGCGAGATCGAGGAACCTCCCATGAGCGAGACCGTCAAGACCCCTGAAACCATCCGCATCACCGCCGACTCGGGTCCCCCGAAACGTGGGCGAGCGATCGCCCTCGGCATCGCGGCCGCCGTCGTGATCCTCCTCGGTGCGGGCACAGCGGTCGCCACAGCACTGAACAGCGGCGAGCAGCGCACGACGTCGTCCGTCGCCACCGGGACCCCGGCACCACAGCTGCGGCTCGGCTACTTCGGCAATGTCACCCACGCCCCCGCCCTCGTGGGAGTGCAGAACGGTCTCATCGCGGGCACCCTCAAGGATGCCGGCACCAACAGCCTCACCACGCAGGTATTCAATGCGGGCCCGGCAGCGATCGAGGCGCTCAACGCGGGCGCGATCGACGCCGCATACGTCGGCCCGAACCCGGCCATCAACTCGTTCGTGCAGAGCCACGGGGAGTCGGTCTCCGTCATCGCGGGCGCAGCTGCCGGCGGCGCGCAGCTCGTGGTCCAGCCGGGCATCACCGGACCGGAGCAGCTCAAGGGCAAGGTCCTCGCGACACCCCAGCTCGGCGGCACCCAGGACGTGGCACTCCGCGCGTACCTCGCGTCGAAGGGCCTCAAGACCACCCCGAACGGCGGCGGTGACGTCACCATCAACCCGACCGAGAACGCGCAGACCCTCAAGCTCTTCCAGGACGGCAAGCTCGACGGCGCGTGGCTCCCCGAGCCGTGGGCGTCCCGCCTCGTGCTCCAGGCCGGCGCCAAGGTGCTCGTTGACGAGAAGGACCTGTGGGACGGCAGCGGCACGGGAAAGCCCGGCGAGTTCCCGACCACGATCCTCATCGTCAACAAGACGTTCGCTGCACAGCATCCTCAGACGGTCGAAGCCCTCCTGAAGGGCCACGTCGCCGCCGTCGACTGGCTCAGCCGCGCGACCCCCGCCCAGAAGGCGAGCACCGTCAACGCGGCGCTCAAGGCCGCGGCAGGGTCCGAGCTGCCCGCGGACGTCATCGAGCGGGCCCTGGGCAACATCACGTTCACCACGGATCCGCTCGCGGGCGCCTACCCCAAGCTCCTTGCGGACGGCGTCACCGCAGGGGTCACGAAGACCGCGGACCTCCACGGTCTCTTCGACCTGCGCGCACTGAACGCACTGTCGGGCCAGGCGAAGGTCAGCGCCGCTGGCCTGGGCCAGGACTGACGGGACGAGAGGACCAAGACATGACCGTAGTGCTCGAGAACCTCGGCAAGCGCTTCGGCGCCGGCGCGCCCGTGCTCGACAGCGTCAACGCAACCATCGCCCAAGGCGAGTTCGTCGCACTCCTGGGTGCCTCGGGCTGCGGCAAGTCCACGCTCCTGAACATCATCGCCGGTCTCGAGCGGCCCACCGCTGGCGCGCTCGAGGTCCCGGCGGACGGTGCCGCGTTCATGTTCCAGGACGCCGCACTGTACCCGTGGCTCACGGCACGGGCCAACATCGAGCTCGCGCTCAAGCTCCGCGGGGTGCCGAAGGCGGAGCGGCGGGCACGCGCCGTCGAACTCCTCGACCTCGTTCACCTCGGCGAGGCCGCGGACAAGCGCCCGCACGAGCTTTCGGGGGGCATGCGGCAGCGCGTCGCCCTGGCCCGGGCGCTCTCGCAGGACCGGCAGGTCCTCCTCATGGATGAGCCGTTCGCGGCCCTCGACGCCATCACGCGCGACCTCCTCCACGAGGAGCTCACCCGGATCTGGCGGGAGACCGGGCGGACCATCATCTTCGTCACGCACAACGTCCGCGAGGCTGTGCGGCTCGGACAGCGCGTCCTGCTGCTCTCGTCGCGGCCCGGGCGCGTCGTCGCCGAGTGGTCTGTCCCGGACGCCACGAAGCATGACGCCGCCGCGGCCGCCGCCCTGACAGCCGAGCTCACCTCCCGACTGCGGCAGGAGATCGCCCGCCATGCCAAGTAATCCGCTGCTCGAAAAGGACACGCAGGCCTCCCAGGACCGCGGCCTCCCGCCGCTCACCAACGTCTCGACCGTCGGCGAGCCGACCGGAGAGGAGCTCCGCGCCCTCGAATCAGGGCTCGACCAGCTCCAGTCGGACACCGTCAGGCGCCACCGGGACTGGTCACGGGCGCTCCTGCCGCTTGCCGCCGTAGTGGTCCTAATCCTCGTCTGGCAGCTCTATGTGACGCTCGGCCTCAAGCGCCGCGACCTCGTCCCCGGCCCGCTCGACGTGGCGGCGTCGCTCGGCGAGCTGTGGAAGGAGGGCCGGGCCCAGGAAGCGGTCTGGACCTCGCTCCAGCGCGGGCTCGTGGGCTTCGCGGTCAGTGCGCTCGTCGCGACCCCGCTCGGACTGCTCCTCGGCCAGGTCAAGCCCCTCCGCCGCGCGTTCGGCCCGCTCATCTCGGGCCTCCAGGTCCTGCCGTCCGTCGCGTGGGTGCCGGCCGCGATCATCTGGTTCGGACTCACCGATGCGACCGTGTACTTCGTGGTGCTCATGGGTGCGATCCCCTCGATCATCAACGGGCTCATTGCGGGGATCGACCAGATCCCGCCGCAGTACCGGTCCGTCGGCAAGGTCCTTGGCGCGTCGCGGACCGAGCTCGCGCTCCATATCGTGCTCCCCGCGGCGCTTCCGGGCTATGTGGCCGGGCTCAAGCAGGGGTGGGCGTTCTCGTGGCGCTCGCTCATGGCCGCGGAGATCATCGCCGTGGGCGGGACTCTCGGGTACGGGCTTGGATCCCTTCTCGACCAGGGCCGGACCCTGAGCGACATGGGCGTGGTCATGAGCGCGATCCTTGTGATCCTGGCCGTCGGCATTGCGATCGAGCTGGCTGTTTTCGGACCCCTCGAGCGGCGCATCCTCGCCCGCCGCGGACTTCTCACGGGAGGCACGCGATGAGCGGCATCGACCTGTACCCCACCTCGCTGCGGCTTCTCGGCCGGGATGTGCTCGTGGTCGGCGGCGGCGCCGTGGCTGCGCGCCGCGCCCGGGGCCTGCTCGACGCCGGCGCGAAGGTGACCGTCGTGGCGCCCGAGGCGGGGCACGACGTCGTGCGCCTCGCGGAGGCTGGCCTCGTCACGTGGG
This sequence comes from Sinomonas sp. P10A9, assembly GCF_041022165.1. Classification (GTDB taxonomy): domain Bacteria; phylum Actinomycetota; class Actinomycetes; order Actinomycetales; family Micrococcaceae; genus Sinomonas; species Sinomonas puerhi. The sequence goes on along the minus strand of NZ_CP163302.1, from coordinate 3,170,716 downwards.
TGCGCCGCGGCTACGAGGCGTCTGATCTGGAGCGCGTGTGGTTCGTCCAGACCGCGACGGGCCTGCCGGAGCTGGACGCGCGGGTGGCCGCAGAGGCCGAGGATCGGCGCATCTGGTGCGTCAATGCCGCCGATCACGAGGCCTCCGCCGCCTGGACCCCCGCGACCGCCCGGGTCGACGACGTCACCGTCGCCGTGAACGCCGGGGGAGACCCGCGTCGCGCGAAGGCCCTCAAGGACGCGATCGTCCTGGCGCTGCGCACCGGGAATCTGCCGCTGCGGCGGCACCGCCGCACCTCTCCCGGACGGGACGCGCACGACGGCGCGGGGCTGGCTCCCACGGGCAGCCGGTCCCTTGGCGGGCGGGTCGCCCTCGTGGGCGGCGGTCCGGGCGATACCGGGCTCATCACGGTCCGCGGCCGGCAGCTGCTGGCCGAGGCCGACGTCGTCGTGGCCGACAGGCTCGGGCCGCGGGGGCTCCTCGCTGAGCTCGGGGATGCCGCCTCCGGCGGTCCGCGCGTCATCGAGGTCGGCAAGGCCCCCGGCGCGCATCAAGCCACGCAGGACGAGATCAACGAGATCCTCGTGCGCGAGGCCCTGGCCGGAAACGTCGTCGTGCGCCTCAAGGGCGGCGACCCGTACGTTCTGGGGCGCGGCGGCGAGGAGGCCGAGTTCTGCCGGCGCCATGGCGTCGACGTCGAGGTGGTCCCCGGTGTCACGAGCGCCATCTCGGTGCCTGCCGCCGCAGGCATCCCCGTGACACACCGCGGCCTCGCGACGGGCTTTAGCGTCGCGACGGGCCACGATGAGCTCGCCGAGCTTCCCGCCCGGTCGGACCACACGATCGTCCTGCTCATGGGCGTCCGCCGGCTCGCGGAGTCCGTCGCCGTGCTGCGTGTGCGCGGTCTCGCGGCGCACACGCCCGTCGCCATCGTCGAGCGCGGCTGGACACCCGATCAGCGCGTCACGATCGCGACACTGGGTACCATTGTTGACCGTGCCCGCGCCGTTGGAGTCGCGAACCCCGCGGTGATCGTGATCGGCGACGTCGTGCGCGTGAGCCCCTACGCGACCGCGGATCTCGGCGCATCCCTGACCACGCAACTCCACTGAACCCTCAGAACGAACCGAAGGAACACAGCCGTGTCGAACCTCAACCCCGCCCCGCGGGGCACCGCCCAGCGTCCCCTTCGCGTGGCCATCGTCGGCTCCGGCCCCGCCGGCGTGTACGCCGCGGACCTGCTGACGAAAAGCGCCCCCGTTGCCTCGGGCGAGCTCACGCTGAGCATCGACCTGTTCGACCGCTACCCGGCCCCCTACGGGCTCATCCGGTACGGCGTGGCTCCGGACCACCCGCGCATCAAGGGCATCGTCAACGCCCTGCACAAGGTCCTGGACCGCGGCGACATCCGCTTCTTCGGCAACGTGGACTATGGCACGGACCTCTCGCTGGCTGACCTGCAGCGGCACTACGATGCCGTGGTCTTCGCGACCGGCGCGATCAAGGACGCGGACCTCAACATCCCCGGCATCGAGCTCGAAGGTTCCTTCGGCGGCGCCGACTTCGTCTCGTGGTACGACGGACACCCGGACGTGCCGCGCGAGTGGCCGCTCGAAGCGCGCGAGGTTGCGGTGATCGGCAACGGCAACGTCGCGCTCGACGTCGCCCGCGTCCTCTCGAAGCACGCCGACGAGCTCCTCGTCACCGAGATCCCGGACAACGTCTACCGGATCCTCAAGGAGTCCCCGGTCACCGACGTGCACGTGTTCGGGCGCCGCGGCCCGGCACAGGTCAAGTTCACCCCGCTCGAGCTCCGCGAGCTGTCCCACTCGCACGACGTCGACCTCGTGCTCTATCCCGAGGACTTCGAGTTCGACGATGCCTCGGACCGCGAGATCCAGACCAACAACCAGGTCAAGACCATGGTCGGCACGCTGACCAACTGGATCGCCGAGCAGCCCGAGGATGTCTCCGAGCTCACCGCCTCGCGCCGCCTGCACCTGCACTTCCTGCAGAGCCCGGTCGAGATCGTCGACTCGCCCGAGACTCCCGGCCGCGTGGCCGGGATCCGGTTCGAGCGCCAGGAGCTCGACGGGACCGGCGCCGTTCGGGGCACCGGCGAGTTCGTCGACTACCCCGTCCAGGCCGTGTACCGGGCGATCGGCTACTTCGGCTCGGCCCTGCCCGACGTGGAGTTCGACCATCGCCGCGGTGTGGTGGTGAACGACGGCGGCCGCGTCCTCGACGCTGACGGCTTGCCGGTGCCGGGGGTGTACACCACGGGCTGGATCAAGCGCGGGCCCGTGGGCCTCATCGGGCACACGAAGGGCGATGCCCTCGAAACCATCGGGCACCTGCTCGATGCCCGCGAGGACCTGCCCGCCGCCGAGGCCCCCGCCGAGGCCGCCGTGACGGACCTGCTGGCCGAGCGCGGCATCGAGTACACGACGTGGGAGGGCTGGCTCGCGCTCGACGCGCATGAGAAGGCCCTGGGCGCCGCTGCGGAGCCGGCTCCGACGCACAAGGGCCCGGTGGCGCGCGAGCGCGTCAAGGTCGTCGCGCGCGAGGACATGGTCGAGATCTCGAACGGCGCCCCGGTCGTAGGCTGACTGACTCCTCCTTCGCCGAGGTCACCCCGTGTGGGCCCGAGGTCACCCCGTGTGGTGGCGAGGTCACCCCGTGTGACGCTGAGGTCGCGCCGCAGACCCCACCTCGGCGAGAGGGATCGGTCCCTACGCCTTCGCGACCTTCCTCACCGCGAGGGCCAGGTACAGCTGCACGCGGTCGGCGGTGACGGCGGGGTCGTACCCGGTGAGCTCGGCGATCTGCCCGAGCCGGTAGCGGACGGTGTTCCGGTGCAGGTTGAGCTGCTCGGCGACCTGTGCCACCGAGCCGTTGAGGGTGAGGTAGGTCTCGAGCGTGTGCACGAGCTCGGCGCCGTGCTGCCGGTCGAACCGGGCGAGCGGGCCGATCGCCTCCCCGGCCATGTCCGCGAGGGGAACGTCCTCGCTCGCGAGCAGGAGCGAGGTGATGCTCAGGCGCTCGGGCTCGTTGACCTCAAGGCCCCGGGCGGCGGCGTCCTTGGCCTCGAAGTAGCTCCAGCGCAGGCCGTTGGGCTTCGTGTAGGCACCGCCTATACCGATCGTCGCGTGGATCCCCGCCTCGGTGAGGTGGTCGGAGAGGAGGCGGCCCAGCTTCGGCGCGGCGGCGCCGTCGTCCTCCACCACCACCGCGAGGTCGCGGTCGAGCATCGCGGTCACCGCGCCGTCGAGCGCGGCGGGGAGCGTGGCCCCGCGCAGGTTCTTGTGGTGTGCGGCGGATTCGGCGAGCAGCACCACGTTGCGCTTCGTCGAGTTGACCCCGATCGCGGCGAGCCGGCGCGAGGCCTCCTCGGCTTCGAGGGTTCCGCGCACGACGTCGTTGATCACCTGCCCGGCGAGGGCCCGCTGGGATTGGCGCTGCTTCGTGAGGTTGTTGAGCTCGATGCTGATGAGGTTCTGCGCGTACGAGATGATCCCCGTGTCCTCGAACGGCTTCTTGGCCCACAGGGTGCACGCGTCGCGGCGACCGGTTGGGACGGGGTACGGGACCCATCGGTCCATGGTGGGCGTCCCGGCCTCGGGTCCCGAGGCGTAGAGCTGGGCCGTGAACTGGGTCAGGATGATCTCGGTGTGCAGCATGGTGCCGAGGTGCTTGAGGAGTTCGTGGAGGCCGCCGCCCGTCAGGAGCGAGCGGGCCAACACCTGGTGTGCGCCGATGAGGCGCTCGAGGCTCGCGTAGTGGTCGGCCGAGTGGGAATCGGCGACGAGCTTCCCGATGGCCATGAACGGCGTCCGGTACGGGACCTCGATCACCGGCACGCCCCAGCGGTTCGCCTCCGCGATGAGGGCAGGCGGGATCTCGTCGTGCCCGAGGCCTACGCCGAAACCGATGCCCAGGGCGCCGGCCCGCCGGAGCACGCGCACGAACCGGCGCTGCTCGATGGCGGTGCGCTGCCGGACCCCGGTGGTGAGGACGAGTTCCCCGCCGGTGAGGAACTGCGCCGGATCCTCAAGCTCCGTGACGGCCACCCAGCGGATCTCTTCGCGCAGCGTGGCGGTGGCGGAGCCCGCGAGCCGGAGGCCGAGATCGGCGTGGTTGAGGAGCTCGGCGAGGGTGAGGGCCATGCGTTCAACTATAGGCAAGGGCGCTGGTTGATCGCACTACGTTGCGCCGGGTGACTCGTGCGATCGGCCATTCCTGCTGTGGCCTGCCTCGCATTACCTTGGGACCGACGAAAGGATTGCATCCATGGACATCCAGTACCGCCTCGAGCAGAAGCGCAAGGTCCTCAAGGACTTCCCGGGGCCTCGGTCCCTCGAGCTCACCGCACGTCGCGCAGCGGCCGTCGCCGCGGGCGTCGCCTCGTCCGTGCCGGTGTACGTCGCGGACGCCGACGGCGGCATCATCCATGACGTCGACGGCAACTCGTTCATCGACCTCGGCTCGGGCATCGCGGTGACGACCGTGGGCGCGTCCGATGCGGCGGTGGTGGGCGCCGTGAAGGAGCAGGTCGAGCACTTCACGCACACGTGCTTCATGGTCACGCCCTACGAGGGCTATGTCGCCGTCGCCGAGAAGCTCAACGAGCTCACCCCGGGCCACCACGCCAAGCGCACGGTCTTGTTCAACTCCGGTGCCGAGGCCGTCGAGAACGCGATCAAGATCGCCCGAGTCGCCACGGGCCGCAGCGCCGTCGTCGCCTTCGACCACGCCTACCACGGCCGCACGAACCTCACGATGGGCCTCACGGCGAAGGCCATGCCGTACAAGTACGGCTTCGGACCGTTCGCCAGCGAGATCTACCGCGCGCCCATGAGCTACCCGTTCCGCGAGGAGAACGCGCAGATCACAGGCAAGGAGGCCGCTGAGCGCGCCATCCTGACCATGAGCAAGCAGATCGGCGCCGACCAGATTGCGGCCATCGTGATCGAGCCGATCCAGGGCGAGGGTGGGTTCATCGTCCCGGCCGAGGGCTTCCTGCCGCGCCTCGCCGAGTTCGCGAAGGAGAACGGCATCGTCTTCATCGCGGACGAGGTCCAGTCCGGCTTCGCCCGCACGGGCGAATGGTTCGCCGTTCAGCACGAGGGCGTCGTCCCGGACCTCATCACGACGGCGAAGGGCATCGCGGGCGGCATGCCGCTCTCCGCGGTCACGGGCCGCGCCGAGCTGCTCGACGCCGTCCACGGCGGCGGTCTGGGCGGCACCTACGGCGGCAATCCGGTGGCCTGCGCCGCCGCGCTCGCCGCGATCGAGACCATGGACTCCCAGGACCTGCGCGGCCGCGCCCGCGAGATCGAGGCGACCGTCAAGGAGCGCTTCGGCAGGCTTCAGGCGGAGCTCGGCGAGAACGGCATCATTGGGGAGATCCGCGGCCGCGGGGCCATGCTGGCGCTCGAGTTCGTCAAGCGCGGCAGCGCCCAGGCCAAGGAGCCGGACGCCGCCACGACCAAGGCGATCGCCGACTACTGCCTCAAGGAAGGCGTCATCATCCTCACGTGCGGCACCTACGGCAACGTGATCCGGCTCCTGCCTCCGCTCGTGATCAACGATGAGCTGCTCAACGACGGACTCGATGTGCTCGAGGCGGCGATCCGCGCCGTCGCGTAGGCATCACTTCCCGGTAGAGTCTGCGGTATCAGCCGCAGACCGGGACGAGGGCGCCCGGATACCCCGGGCGCCCTCGCCGTCTGCCGTGACTCGACCTGAAGGAAGGGTGGGCCATGCGTTACGTCGTCGGTTACCAGGCAGACCAGCGGGGAGCGGATGCGGTGGCTCTGGCCGTCGCGATCGCGCGGGCCCAGGGCGCCTCGTTGGACCTCATGCTCGTCATCGGGGAGGACGCCCCCTACGTTGCGGCCAATCCGGACGGCAAACGGGTCCACCCCGAGGAGCAGCAGACTCTCACCGCCCAACGCGAGGCCCTCGCTTTGGTCCCTTCCGACGTCGAGGCGACATTCCATGTGCGGCACGGCCATTCGTTCGCCGCGACCCTGATCGAGGCCGGCGTCGAGTTCGAGGCCGCACTCATCGTGGTCGGCGCCGCCAGCAACGGACTCTTCAAGCGGTATACGGTCGGCTCCGTCGCCAACGCGCTCCTGCACGCCTCGCCGATCCCGGTCGCACTCGCGCCGCGTGGCTATCACCGCATGGATCCGATCGAGCGCATCACAGCGTTCATCGGCCGGCGCGAGGGGTCAGAGGCCGCGGTCGACGTCGCACTGGTCGCCGCCGGGCGGCGGAACGTGCCGCTGCGGTTCGTCTCCCTCGTGGAGCTCGATGCGCGCGCCGACGACTTCGGCGAGAACATCAACGCCGCCCACCGCCATGCGAACACCGTCCTCACGGAGGCCGCGCACCGCCTCCCGCCCGGCCATGAGGCGAGTGTCGAGGTGGCGCACGGGCGCACGTTCGAAGAGGCCGTGGACAGCCTCGACTGGCTCGACGGCGAACTCGTGCTCGTCGGATCGAGCCGGCTCGCCCAGAAGAACCAGCTGTTCCTGGGCTCGACCGCGAACAAAGTCCTGCGCTCCCTGCCCGTGCCCATGGTCGTGGTCCCGCGCGACTACGAGCGTGCCGAGTCCCACCCACTGGGATAGCCACCACAAGTCGGGCGGCGCGGAGGTCTCCCTGGCCGTCCCGTCCGGCGGCCACCTCCTGCACCTCGCGCTCGCCAAGTGTGTGTTCAACGACCTGCACGGGGCCGCTGCGCCGGAGGACCTCGAGACCCTCGTGCGTGGGGTCGTCGAGAATGCCGTGATCGTGACGATCGTCCGGGCCTCCGCCGCCGTGCGGCTCGCCTCGGTGATGGTGCGCACGACGCCGCCCGGCACCTGACGGCGTTCCACCGGCCGGGGGCGTCGTGCGTCGCCTCGGCCCGCGCACGGTCCCTTTACGCGGTCCGCGGCCCTGGACCACCATGGACCATGAGCGCAGAACCGCACGCCGCGCCTCCGATTCCGACGTCCGCGGGGCAGCAGCCCCCTGCCCCCGAGGCCTCCGGCGATGCGGTGCCGCCCGCAGTGATCGCGACGATCCTGGCCACCGAGCACTGGAGTCTGCTCGGGACGCGGGGCATGCTGTGGAACGAGCTCATGAGCCGGATCAGCATCCACCTCACGGTCTCATCGGCGTCCCTTGTAGTCCTGGCCCTCGTGGCGCAGGCGACCGGGTTCGGCAACGGATTCTGGGTCATGGCGATTGGGCTCACGTCGATGCTGCTGGTCCTGGGCTCGCTGACGCTGCTGCGCGTCTCGATCGGCAGCGAGGAGGACCACCTGCTCATCGCGGGGATGAATCGGCTGCGCGGCGCCTACCGCGATCTCGTGCCCGGGATCGAGGACGTCTTCGTCACCTCCATCTCGGATGATCGCGAGGGCGTGTTCGCGACCTCCTCCGTCGGGCGGGGCAGGCCCATCCCGCTGCACGCCATCTCCAGCACCGTGTTCTTCCTCACTTGCTTCAACGCGATGGTGGCGGGCGCCCTCGCCGCGCTCATCACGTACGTTGCCGGCGGCCCGGTGCTGCTCATCGCCCTTGTGGGCTCGGGTGCAGGTGCGGCCTATCTCGTCGGGAACACGGTCGGCGCGGGGATGCTCTTCGGTCGCCTCGGCCTCGGCCTCGGCCTCGGCACCTCGCGCTCCGCGCTGCCGGAGGACGACGCGGCGGCTTGAGGACACGCGGACGGGCCTCCAGCGCCACATCGGACCCCGAGCGGCACAGCGGGCCCCCACCAGCGCCGCAGGTCCTGAGCGCGACAGCAGGCCCTGAACGGCACAGCAGGCGCGCACCAGCACCTGCCATGCCGCCGCGGGCCTGCCAATGGACTCGGCGCTTCGGACGGTTCTGTCCACATGGCTCGGCAGCAGGGCGACGCGGCTTGCCCCAGAGCGCGAGACTGCCGCCATGAGCACACCGACCCTGACCAACTTCTTCGATGAGCGATGGCCAGACGTGACGGTCGCGTCGACCCGTGAACTCGCGGCGCGCGGCGTTGACCACCGGGTCCTCACCGAGGCCGTGAAGCGGCGGGAGCTTGTCCGGCTACGGCGCGGCGTGTACGTCCGCCGCACTACGTGGCTGGCACTCAAGCCTTGGGAACAGGACCGGTTGAAGATCGAGGCGCACTGGCTGTCGACCGGTGGCTCCGCCGTATACAGCCATACGTCGGGCGCACGCGCTCACGGGCTCAGCACGTGGGACGTCGGCCCGAAGGTGCACGTCACGGTGCCGTACTCCGGCTCGAAGACGAGCCACGGAGTCGACGTCGTCGCACATTCGCTCCCGGTGCCCGAGGTTGACCTGGCAGGAGTGGCGATCGCACCGGGCCGCATCGCCACAGCGGTCGGTGTAGAACGCGCGGTCGCGGACTGTGCCCGCACTCTGGACATCGAGCGCGCCGCGATCATCGGGGACAGCGCACTGCGGCGAGGGGTGACGATCGAGCGCATCCGGGCAGCTGCCGAGGGGACCCGGGTGGTACGAGGATCCCGCAGGGTCGAGGACGTCCTGGCCGTCTTGGATGCAAGATCCGAGTCAGCGGGCGAGACGCGGACGCGCCTGGCGCTTGCTGCCGCGGGCATACCTGCTCCGACTCTCCAATACGAGATCTCCACGAGCCAGGGACTGTTCCGGGCCGACTTCGCGTGGCCGGATCTGTTGGTGATCCTGGAGTTCGACGGCGGTTCCAAGTACTTCGACTACCGCCCAACCTCGGAGGCGCTGCTGCTTGAGCGTCAGCGCGAAGTGGCTCTGATGGAGGTTGGCTGGACGGTGGTGCGGACACGATGGCCGGAGCTCATGGCTCCAGAGGTCATCATTGCGAGGCTGGAGGCCGCGTTCGCTCGGGCGCGGAGGCTCTCGGCCTGACCGGCCAGCAACACAACAGGCCCCGACCGGCATAACAGGTGCGCACCACGGCCTCCCATGCCGCCGAGAGCCTGCCAAGAGGCTTGCAGACCTCGGCCTGCCCGATCAGGCCTCGTGCGGGGCGCGGAGCTGGCCGGTGGAGGTCTGCGCAGCCACCGCGGCACTGTCCTCCCGGTCCGCCAAGTCCGCCGCTGACTGGGCCTCGGACTGGGTCGCGAGCCCAGCCCGGCGCAGGTTCATCCGGCGCCGCCGTGAGACGAGCAGCATGTCCGCCGTCAGGACCGCGAGGGCGAGCCACACGATGCCGAAGCCGATCCACCGCTCGGGCGCCATGTGCTCCCCGAGCACGGTCACGGCCATGATGAACTGCATGACCGGTGCGATGTACTGCAGGAGCCCGATGGTCGTCATGGGCAGCCGTCGGGCGGCCGCCCCGAAGAACAGCAGCGGCACGGCCGTGATGATGCCGCTCGCAGCCAGGAGCCAGAAGTGGCCCGCACCGTAGCCTGTGAGGGTGAGTGTGCCGGCAACGCCGAGCCACACCACAACGCCGAGGGCCACGGGAGCGAGCACGATCGTCTCGACCGTGAGGCTCGTGACGGCATCGACCTTTGCGCCGACGCGGTTCTTGACCAGCCCGTAGAAGCCGAAGCTGAAGGCCAGGATGAGCGCGATCCACGGCACCTGGCCGTAGGCCACCGTGAGCACGACGACGGCGACCGCGCCCGTGCCGACCGCCGCCCACTGGATCGGCCGCAGCCGTTCCTTGAGCACCAGCACGCCCAGGAGCACCGACACGAGCGGGTTGATGAAGTACCCGAGGGCGGCCTCGATCGTGTGCCCGGTGAGCACGCCGAACGTGTACGTGAGCCAGTTCACCGCGATGAGAGCGGCCGCGAGGGCGAGGGCCCAGAAGACCCGCCCGCTGCGCAGCACGGCGCCGAGGGACCGCCAGGCCCGGGTCACGGCGATGAGCACAAAGCACACCACGAGGGAGAACAGGACGCGATCGGACACGATTTCCACCGGACCGGCCGGGGCGAGGGTCAGGAAGTACAGGGGGAGCAGCCCCCAGAGACCGTAGGCACCGATGCCGAAGAGGAGGCCCGCTCGGGCAGGGGCAGTCGCTGTCTCGGGCCGGGTTGAGGCATCGGGTTTCACGGTCACGAACGTAGCAGCCCGGGCCTTGCGGGAATTATTCCTCAGACCTCCCGCGCGAGGCCCCCTGCGCTCAGTCCCCAGCCCCCTGACGCGCACAGCCACAGCGTCGCGGCGGCCGAGAGACTCCCGACGGCGAGGAGCGAGACGAGCACCACGAGCTGGACGATGGCGGCGTCCACCGGGCTCGCTCCGCCGAGGACCATGCCCACGAACGCCCCCGGCAGGGTCACCGTGCCCACGGTCCGAGTCTGGTCCAACGCCGGGACGAGCGCCTCTCGGGCCGTGTGCCTCGCGACAAGGAGCCGAGCGGCCGGCCATTCGAAGCCGAGGGCCACGGCGGCCTCGACCTCCCCGCGCCGCCCCGCGAGCTCGGCGACCACGCGGCGGCCGGCGAGGCTCGTTGTCGTCATCGCCCCGCCCACCTGCTGCCCGATGAGCGCGATGAGCGCCAGGCCCGCGAACGGCAGCACCCCGGTGACCAGGAGCACGGCAGTGGCGGGCAGCACGCCTGCGGCGATGGGTCCCGCCGACCACCACCAGCGCGCGCGGTCCACTCGGCGGCCGGACGTGACAGTCGCAATGACGAACATGAGGAGCGCGAAGCCGAGCGCGAGCCACGGATTCTGCCCGAGCTGGGCCACGAGGAGGGCGACGACGGCGAGCTGGACCACCGCGCGCAGGCTCGCCGTAAGCGGGGGGAGCCACCCGCCGTCGAGCGCCCAGCGGTGGACAGCGGCGGCGAGGGCGGCGAGGATGACGACGGCGGCGGCAACGCCGGGCCCGAGTCCCAGAAGCGTTGACGTCTGCACGAGAACTACAATAGGAGGCTGTGCGCCCCCGACCCGCGCGCTGACCTCCGGAAGGAATCCGACGTGTCCGAAGCTCCCGCAGAAAGCACCGCGCAAAGCGGTCCCGCACAGGACGGTCCGTCCGAGCGAGGCGATGCCGTGCAGCGTGGTGCCCTGCAACGGCCGTTGCGGGTTGCCATCATCGGAGCCGGCCCGGCTGGCGTCTATGCTGCGGACATCCTGACCAAGTCCAACGAGGTCAAGGACGGGGACTTCGAGGTGAGCATCGACCTTTTCGACCAGTACCCGGCCCCGTATGGGCTCATCCGCTACGGCGTGGCCCCGGACCACCCCCGCATCAAGGGCATCGTCAACGCACTCCACCGGGTCCTTGACCGCGGGGACATCCGCTTCATCGGCAACGTGACCTACGGCCGTGACCTCGCGCTCGCGGACATCCGCGGCTTCTACGATGCGGTGATCTTCGCGACCGGCGCGCTCAAGGATGCGCCGATGGACATCCCGGGCGTGGACCTCGAGGGCTCCTTCGGCGGGGCGGACTTCGTGTCCTGGTATGACGGCCACCCGGACGTCTCCCGCGAGTGGCCGCTGACGGCGAAGGAGGTCGCGGTGATCGGCAACGGCAACGTGGCGCTCGACGTCGCGCGGATGCTCGCGAAGCACGCCGACGACCTGCTCGTGACCGAGATCCCCGACAACGTCTACCGGGCGCTCAATGCCAGCCCCGTGACCGACGTGCACGTGTTCGGCCGCCGCGGTCCGGCGCAGGTCAAGTTCACCCCGCTCGAGCTGCGCGAACTCTCGCACGCCCGGGACGTCGACATTGTCCTGTACCCGGAGGACTTCGAGTTCGACGACGCCTCGGACGAGGCCATCAAGACGAACAACCAGGTCAAGACGATGGTCAACACGCTCGCGAACTGGATCGCCGAGGATCAGGACACGGGTGCCTCACGGCGCCTGCACCTGCACTTCCTGCAGAGCCCGGTGGAGATCTATGACTCGCCCGAGACCCCGGGCCACGTGGCGGGCATCAGGTTCGAGCGCATGGAGCTGGACGGCACCGGCAACGTCCGCGGCACGGGCCAGTTCGAGGACTACTCCGTCCAGGCCGTGTACCGGGCGATCGGCTACCGCGGGTCCGAGCTGGCCGAGATCCAGTACGACGCCCGCCGCGGCGTCATCCCGAACGAGGGCGGCCGTGTTCTCGACGAGGACGGCGTCCCCATGACCGGCCTCTACACGACCGGCTGGATCAAGCGCGGCCCCGTGGGCCTCATCGGGCACACCAAGGGCGACGCCCTCGAGACCATCGGCTGTCTCCTCGAGGACCGCGACTCGCTGCCCCCGGCCGAGGTTCCGGACGAGCACGCCGTGATCGCCCTGCTCGAGGAGCGTGGCGTCGAGTACACGACGTGGGCGGGCTGGAACGAGCTCGACGCCCACGAGAAGGCGCTCGGCGAAGCCTGGACGAAGGCCGACGGCGGTGAGGCGGCCGAGCGCGGCGCCAGCGGAGAGCAGGTCAAGCGCGAGCGCGTCAAAGTGGTGCCGCGCGAGGACATGGTGCGGATCTCGCGTGAGGGCCAGTCCGAGAACGGCGGCTGAGCGCCGGCTGCGCTGCCGGCCTTCGGGGACCGCGTCATAGAATGGCCCGGGGCCCGTCTGCACCAGCGGGCCTGTGTTGCGTCCGGGCCGCGCCACTGATGGCACCGAGTCAGCACACTACGGACACGTGCGGGCGGGGGGACAGCCACTCATGACGGCGACAGATGCACTGGTGGGAGAAGCCCCCGAGACGGCGAGCGACGCCGAGCTCATCTCGCAGGTGCGCGCAGGTGACACTGAGGCCTACGGCGAGCTCTTCAGCCGCCATCGCGCCGCGGCCGTGGGCCTTGCCCGCCGGTACGCCCGCAACGCCTCGGACGCTGAGGATCTCGCGGCCGAGGGCTTCACGAACGTCTTCACCGCGATCACGGGCGGCTCGGGTCCTGACGTCTTCTTCCGCGCGTACCTCTTCACCTCCATTTCGCGGCTCGCGGCCCGCGGCAACGTCAAGGCGAGCCGCCAGACGCCCAGCGACGAGATGGAGAAGTATGAGGGAGAGCAGGTCTACGACGACCCGGTCATGGTGGGCTTCGAATCGGACACCGTCTCGACGGCCTTCAGGACTCTCCCGGAGCGCTGGCAGGCCGTTCTCTGGTACACCGAGGTGGACGGCCTGACGCCTGCGGCCGTGGCCCCGCTGCTAGGGCTCTCGGCCAACGGCGTCTCGGCGCTGGCGCTGCGCGCCCGGGAGGGGCTGCGGCAGGCCTACCTCCAAGCCCATGTGGATGCGAGCGCGGTCGAGGACGAGTGCGCGCCATTCGCCGACAAGCTCGGTGCCCACGCGCGTGGCGCCCTGAGCCCCCGCAACGAGGCGAAGGTGAGAGAGCACCTCGAGGAATGCCCTCGGTGCACCGCTGCCCTCCTGCAGATCCAAGACGTGGGCTACGGCATGCGGGGCGTCGTCTTCCCGCTCGTCACGGGCCTCGCCTTCGTCCCCGTGGCTGCGTCGAAGGCGGCCGTGGGCGGGATCTTCCTCGGCATCGCCGAGTGGTTCCGGCAGGTCATCGAGAAGATCGGCATCGGCAACGCGGTCCTTGCCGGCGCCGCGACCGTCACCGTCGTGGCCGGCGGCATCGCGTTCGGGGTGCTGGAGGCGCAGACGACGTCGGAGCAGCCCCCCGCGGCAGCTGTCACGCCGAGCCTTCCCGCACCCAGTACTCCCGCACCGGCCGTGACGGCTGAGTCTGCGGCATCGCCGATCCCCGAGGAACCGGCGCCGGAGTCCGCCCCAGTCGATGAGACACCCGCGCTGGCCTATGATCCGCCGGCAGCAGTGCCCGTCGCGCCACCGGCCGGACCCGCGCCGGTGCTGGTCCCCCTTGCTGCCGCTCCGGCGCCGCTCGTGGCGGTTGCGCCCGCTGCCGTCCCCACCACGCCTGCGCCCACTGCCAGCCCAGCGCCAGCCCCGATGGGGTTCCCCTACGTCTTGTCGGGCTCGCTCGCCCAGACGTGGTCCGCGAGCCGCGGGCAGCGGACCGACACGTTCGCGGTATCGGCGGACCTCGCCTCGGGGAAGCAGCAGACGGCCACGGTCACACTCGACATCACGTACCCCGGGACCGCCCAGGGCACGTTCACCGTGACTGGCAACGGCTGGAACTGCACGACCACGGGCAGCACCGTGCACTGCGCGCATCAAGGCGTGCTCAAGGGCGGGGCGCTTCCTGCAGTGGGCGTCGTCTGGACCACCACCCAGCAGTCGCTGTCGGGGGTCAGCGCCACGGCGTCGCTCGGCACGCTGGCCCAGCCGGTCACCTTCGGCACCTGAACCCGCGGCGCCGGAGTCCGCACGAGTCGTCTCATCATGTGAGACCCGGTGAAGATCTCACTGGCTGGACTCGTAAAGTAGACGGGTTTGTTCAATTCCCTGAAGCATCAGGAGTCCGGGATGCAGATTTTCCGCACCAAGCCGATCGAGGCGACTATCGCCGAGACACACGAGCCGGGTCGCCGTCTCAAACGCTCGCTGAGCACGTGGGACCTCATGATCATGGGAGTTGCCGTCGCAGTGGGCGCCGGCATCTTCTCCGTCGGTGCCAAGGCCGCAGCCAACTTCGCCGGCCCCGCGGTCACGCTCTCCTTCGCCATCGCCGCCGTCGCGTGCGCGCTCGCGATCATGTGCTACGCCGAATTCGCCACCGCGATCCCGGTTGCCGGCTCGGCCTACGTCTTCACCTATGCGACGATGGGCGAGCTGCTGGCCTGGATCATCGGGTGGAACCTCATCCTCGAGCTCTTCACAGCTGCTGCGGTGATCGCCAAGTACTGGGGCATCTACCTCAGCAAGGTGTTCTCGCTCGCAGGCCTCGATGTCCCGCCCAGCATCCAGTTCGGACCCATCGAGCTTGTGTGGGGGCCCTTCCTCATCGTCGCGGTCTTCACGGCGCTCCTCGTGATTGGCACCAAACTCTCGGCCCGGGTTGCCAACGTCTTCACGGTCATCAAGATCGCCGTCGTGCTGTTCGTGATCGTCGTCGGCTTCTTCTACGTCAAGGCCGAGAACTTCGCGCCCTTCATTCCGGACGCCGTGGCCGCGAAGAGCGCGGGTGGCACCGAGGTCCTCCAGCAGTCCCTGTTCTCGTTCCTCACCGGCTCGGCCCCGGCCCACTACGGACTCTTCGGCGTGTTCGGCGGGGCGGCACTCGTCTTCTTCGCGTTCATCGGCTTCGATGTCGTGGCCACGAGCGCCGAGGAGGTCAAGGACCCGCAGAAGACGCTCCCGCGGGGGATCTTCGGTGGTCTGGCCATCGTGACGCTCCTCTACATCCTCGTCTCCCTCGCGCTGACGGGGATGGTGCCCTACACGGTCTTGGCCCAGGCCGAGGCGCCGACCCTCACCACCGCGTTCGAAGCCGTGGGCAACACCGATGCCGCCAAGGTCATCGCGTTCGGCTCCCTCGTCGGCCTGACCACCGTGATCATGGTGCTCCTCATGGGCCTCGCCCGGGTGATCCTCGCGATGAGCCGCGATGGACTCCTCCCGCACGCGTTGTCCGTGACAAGCGCCAAGCGCTCCACGCCGGCACGCGTGCAGATCATCTGCGGCGTTGCGGTGGCCCTCGTTGCGGGCCTCACGAAGGTGGACGTGCTCGAGGAGATGATCAACATCGGCACGCTCTCGGCATTCGTCGTCGTCAGCCTCGGCATCATCGTCCTGCGCCGGAAGCGCCCCGACCTCAAGCCGGCCTTCCGGGTGCCGTTCGGCAAGGTGATCCCGATCGTCTCCGCTCTCCTGTGCCTGTACCTCATGACCAACCTCGCGGTCGAGACGTGGATCTACTTCGCGGGCTGGCTCGTGGTAGGCCTCCTCATCTACTTCACGTATGGCCAGCGCCATTCGCGACTCAACGAGCGCTTCGCAGCGGAGCGCCGAGCAGTCGAGGACGCTCCGAAGTAGTCGCGTGCTGTGCAGGAAGTGGGCAAGATATTGCAAGTCTTGTCACAAAGATGAGTGATCGAGTCTATGATGGGCGTCATGGCGAGACCCCCACGGCCCGAACGCAAGTACGAACTGCTCGACCAGATCCTGGACTTCCTCCTCGATTCGACCCTCGCCGACCTGACCTTCCGCAGCCTCGCGGACGGACTGGGCATCAGCAGCTATGTGCTCGTCTACCACTTCGGCAGCCGCGAGCAGCTCGTCACGGAGATCATCCACGGCATCATGGGGCGATACGAGCCCCTCGAGTCCGGGACTCCCGCATCCGCCTCGCCCAACGATTTTGTGGTGTGGGCCCGCAAGGCGTTCGAACTGTGTCTCGACCACCGCGGCCGGCACCTCCAGCGCCTCGAGTTCGAGGCGTCCGTTCAGGACGTGGTGGCCGAGCGACCGCGGGGAGCCGGCGTCGCGAGCTACGCGCGCTGGCGCGGGTTCCTCGCGCGCTGGCTGCGCGGCCAGGGCGTCGCGGCCAAACGGGCTGATGCCTTGGCGCGACTCTACGTCGGATCGATCCTTGGGCTCCTCTACGACTTCGTCATCACGGGGGACAAGCGCGCCGTGCTCGAGAGCTTCGACCTCCTGTCCGAGGCGTTCGTCGCGCAGTACGAAGGGGCGGCCCATCACCGCGTGTCCTGATGCGGGACCATCGGACTGCGGCTCCACACGGGGAAGGCCCGGTGCATGTGCACCGGGCCTTCCCCGTGGATCAGGCTCGGGTTGCCTGAGACTTGACTTGCCGAGCTTCTACCTGCCGAGCTCTGCTCGGAGTTTGGCGCCGAGGTCGGCATCGACGTTCGTCCAGTACTGGATCGCACGCTCCTTGATGTCCTCCCTCGTCACACCCCCGACGGCGCCTGCGATCGTGTCGAGGAAGCGGGCGCGCGCAGCGTCGTCGAACACCTCGCGGTAGAGGATGCCCGGCTGCACGAAGTCGCCATCCTCGGCGTGGAGGGAGTGGGCGGCGAGGGTCAGCTCGCCGTCGTTCTCCCAGCCGCCGCCGACGCCGCCAGCCACAGAGGACTCGACGGCGGCCGGGCCGCCGAGCGAGTTCGGCGCGTAGACCGGGGCGGCGGGAGAGTTGAAGCTCAGGCGGCCGGCGCCGTCCTGGCTGTAGTTGCGCACCTCGCTCTTCGGTGCGTTGACCGGGATCTGCGCGTGGTTCGTGCCCACGCGGTAGCGGTGCGCGTCAGCGTAGGAGAAGATGCGCGCCTGGAGCATCTTGTCCGGCGACCCGGCGATGCCAGGCACGAAGTTCGACGGCGCGAACGCGGCCTGCTCGATCTGCGCGAAGTAGTTCTCCGGGTTCCGGTTGAGCTCCATCGTGCCGACCTTGATGAGCGGGTAGTCCTCCTTGGACCACGTCTTCGTCAGATCGAACGGGTTGTACCGGTAGGTCTTGGCGTCCTCGTACGGCATGACCTGGACGAAGAGGTCCCAGCTCGGGAAGTTGGCCTCGGCGATGTTCTCGTAGAGGTCCTGGATGTAGTAGTCGGCGTTCTCGCCGGCGATCCGCTCGGCCTCCTCGCCCGTGAGGTTCTCGACGCCCTGGTTCGTGTGGAAGTGGTACTTGACCCAGAAGCGCTCGCCCTCGGCGTTGATCCACTGGTAGGTGTGCGAGCCGTAGCCCTGCATGTTGCGCCACGTCTTCGGCAGGCCGCGGTCGCCCATGAGCCACGTCACCTGGTGGGCGGACTCCGGGGAGAGCGTCCAGAAGTCCCACTGCATGTCCGCGTCGCGGAGGTGGCTGCCCGGGAGTCGCTTCTGGGAGTGGATGAAGTCGGGGAACTTGATGCCGTCGCGGATGAAGAACACCGGGGTGTTGTTGCCCACGAGGTCGTAGTTGCCCTCGGTCGTGTAGAACTTGACGGCGAACCCACGCGGATCGCGCCACGTGTCGGGGGAACCGTTCTCGCCGGCCACCGAGGAGAAGCGGATGAGCATCTCGGTCTCGACGTCCGGCTGGAAGAGGGCCGCCTTGGTGTACTTCGAGACATCCTCGGTGGTCTTGAAGACGCCGAAGGCCCCGCCGCCCTTGGCGTGGACCACGCGCTCCGGCACGCGCTCGCGGTTGAACTGGGCGAGCTTCTCGATCAGGTAGTGATCCGTGAGGATGATCGCGCCGTCAGCACCGACTGACTGGGCGTGCGCATCCGAGGCGACCGGGGCGCCGGACTGGGTGGTCGAGTAGTTGACCGTCATGTCTCTCCTTCTGTTCCGCGCGTACTGCGCTGTACTGGTTTCGTGGGAGGGGAGCTGTGGTGCGGTTCAGACCGCGGGGGTGGGAGCGGACGGAGCAGTCTTCGCGGCGCACTCGGCGCAGAGGCCGATATACGTCACGTCCGCGATCATGATCGTCATCCCGTGGGTATTGCTGGGGGTGAGGCAGGGGGCATGGCCGACGGCGCACTCGACGTCCTCGACGCGACCGCACACCGAGCAGATCGCGTGGTGGTGGTTGTCGCCGACCCGCGTCTCGTAGAGGGCGGGGGAGTGCGGCGGTTCGAAGCGGCGCAGCATGCCGAGGTCCGTGAGGTCGCCGAGGACCACGTAGACGGACTGCGGAGTGATCTCCGGCAGATCGTCACGGGCCGCGGCCAGAATCGCGTCTGCCGAGGAGTGCGGATGAGACTCGATGGCCCCCAGCACCGCAAGTCGCTGCTTGGTGACCCGGCGTCCGTGAGCTCGCAGGGCAGTTGCCCATTCGATGTGCTCCGCGCTCGGTTCCATGGCCTCATTCAAACACTTATTTTGATAAGTTCACAATAAGGTGAGCCTAACCGATCCCGCGGAACTGCGCGGGGGGCCATACTCGTTGAAGCGGCAGGAGGTACAGGAGGAACCGTGCACAAACACCACAACGGGCTCAAGACGGCCACACTCTTCGGCGTGCTCTGGGCGGTACTGCTGGGAATCGGGGCGCTCGTGGGCGTCTGGTCGCGGAGCGGATCGCCGATCCTGATCTTCGCCGCCCTCGGGGTCGCCGTGAC
Organism: Sinomonas sp. P10A9; assembly: GCF_041022165.1. Classification (GTDB taxonomy): domain Bacteria; phylum Actinomycetota; class Actinomycetes; order Actinomycetales; family Micrococcaceae; genus Sinomonas; species Sinomonas puerhi. The sequence continues at coordinate 3,151,808 of NZ_CP163302.1, read as the reverse complement.
GTTCTACAGCTACTGGAACAGCGACAAGATCGCGCTGCGCGCGATGCAGGCCTATCCCGTCACCGAGGAGCAGGCGCCGGGGCTCTACCAGATCGTCCGTGAGCTCTCGCAGCGCGCCAACCAGTCGATGCCGCGCATCTACATCTCCCCGACGCAGTCCCCGAATGCGTTCGCGACGGGTCGGGACCCCAAGAACGCCGCAGTCTGCTGCACCGAGGGAATCCTCCAGCTGCTCGACGCTCGTGAGCTGCGCGGGGTGCTCGGGCACGAGCTCATGCACGTCTACAACAGGGACATCCTCACGTCCTCGATCGCCGCGGCCGTGGCCGGGGTCATCACCTCCGTAGCGCAGTTCGCGATGTTCTTCGGGGGAGGCCGGGACCGCAACGCGAACCCGTTCGCGCTGCTCGCGCTGAGCCTCCTCGCGCCGTTCGCGGCCTCGCTCATCCAGCTCGCGATCTCCCGCACGCGGGAGTACGACGCGGATGAGGACGGCTCCCAGCTCACGGGCGACCCGCTCGCGCTTGCCTCGGCGCTGAACAAGATCGAGGGCGGAGTCCGTGCGGCGCCGCTCCCAGCGGACGACCAGAAGCTCGTCAACGCCTCCCACCTCATGATCGCCAACCCGTTCCGCGGCGGAGCGGGCCTCCAGCGCATGTTCTCGACCCACCCGCCGATGGCGGACAGGATCGCGCGCCTCGAGCAGATGGCGGGACGCCAGATCGGCCAGTAGTCCAGATCGGTTAGAAGCCCGATCCGCCGCTCGTCGTCTCCTTCCGCCATGCTGCCCCTCAGTGATCTACTGATCGTGGTCCTGTGCGGATAGGAGCCGTGCCATGAAGCTGGGCGTGATCGGAGCCGGTGCGATCGGTGGAACCATCGCGGCCCTGATGGACCGCGCCGGCCACACCGTCGAAGCGACGGCCCGTGGTGACCGGCTCGCCGCGATCAAGAGCGGCGGGATCCACCTCTCCGGAGCCTGGGGCGAGCACGTCGCACAGATCGCCGCCGGCGAGCGGCTCACGACGGCGCCCGACCTCGCCTTGATCAGCGTGAAGGCCCAGGACGAGGCGGACGCTATCCGGGCCAACGCCGCGGCCCTCGAGGGGGTCCCGCTCGTGGTGGTGCAGAACGGGCTCGACGGGCTGGCCCAAGCGCAAAGGCTCCACGGAGGCTCACCCACCATCGGCGCCATCGCCTTCTTCGCCGCGGACTGCCCGGCCCCGGGCCATGTCAGGGCCCTCGTCCCGGGGCCGCTCTACCTCGGCGCGGGCGACGGCGAGCCCACGGCCGACGCCGTCAACGCGGCCGGCGTCCTGAGTTCCGGCATCTCCGCCAAGGCGGTGGGGAACTTCGTCGGCTGCCAGTGGACCAAGCTGGTCGTCAACCAGATCAATGCGATGCCCGCCATCACGGGGATGAGCGTCCAGTCCACCATCGCCGACTCCAGGCTGTGCGGCGCCGTCCTCGCGAGCATGCGCGAGGCCATCCACATTGGGCGGAGGCAGGGCGTGGGGTTCGGTTCCCTCGAGGGAATGAACCCGCTCACGCTCGGTCTGCTCGGATCCGCGCCGCCCGCCGTCGGACGCCTCCTGCTGCGCATCATGGCACGGCGGCTCGGCAGTGAGCCGGTCCTCGGCTCAACTCTCCAGAGCGTCCATCGTGGCCTGCCCACCGAGATCGACTACCTCAACGGTGCCGTCGCCGAGCGCGCCCGCGCGCTCGGCATCGAGGCGCCCGTCAACGCGGCTATCACCCGATTGGTGCACGAGGTCGAAGGCAGCCGCCGGTTCTTCGCGCCCGCGGAGGTCGTCCAGCGGCTCGGGTGATCCGTGGCGACCACCACGACACCCGCCGGGCACAGCGAAGGCGGGCCACAGGGGTCGTGCGCGGCACGGGCGGTGAGCCCGCACAGCGGCACTAGGCTATTGCGGTGCGCACCCTCTTGGCCGATACTTCCCCGCTGACGGAAAGCCTCGAATTCCGGCGCATGTGGATCGGCCAGCTGCTGAGCATCCTCGGCTCCCAGCTGACGGTCACGGCCGTGAGCTTGCAGGTCTATGCCCTCACGCACTCGAGCTTCAATGTGGGGCTGCTGGGCCTCGTGGCACTGCTGCCGTTCGTGTTCGCCGGGCTCTACGGCGGCGCGATCGTGGACGCGCATGACCGACGCACGGTCGCGCTCCTCTCGTCGTGGCTGCTGTGGGGCACGAGCGCGCTCATCGCCCTGCAGGCCTGGCTGCAGCTTGGGAACGTCCTGCTGGTGTACGTCCTCGTGGGGCTCCAGGCGCTGGGGACAGGCATCAACATGCCAGCCCGCAGTGCCATCATCCCGCGGCTCATCCGCCCGGATAAGCTTGCCGCGGCGAACGCGCTCAACATGATCACCTTCGGCCTCGGCGGCGCAGCAGGCCCGCTCCTCGCGGGGGCCCTTGTGGCGACGGTCGGCTACGGCTGGACCTACACGATCGACGTCGCGAGCTTCACGGTGGCCATGTGGGCGCTGTTCCGCCTCCCCCCGCTCCCGCCCGAGGGCACGGTGCGGAGGGCCGGCCTCCGTTCCGTCGCGGAGGGCTTCGGCTTCCTCGGGACGAGGCCGAACATCCGCATGACGTTCCTCATCGACATGTGCGCCATGGTCTTCGCGATGCCGCGAGCGGTACTCCCGGCCGTCGCCGTGCTCTCGCTCGGCGGCGGCGCGGCGACCGCAGGTGCCCTCCTCGCCGGGATCGCCGGCGGGACGTTCCTCGGTGGGCTGTTCTCCGGGCCGGTGGCGCGGCTGCGCTGGCAGGGTCGCGGGGTCCAGTGGGCAGTGGTCTCGTGGGGGGCCAGCATCCTCGCGTTCGGGATCGTGGTGCTCGCTGCGGGGCGCACGTCGCCGGACGGAGGCACGTGGTGGATCCTGCCCGCGATCCTGTGCATGGTCGCGGCCGGAGCCGCCGATTCGACGAGCGCCGCCCTGCGGTCCACCATCCTCCAGGCCGCGACTCCGGACTCGATGCGCGGGCGCCTCCAGGGGGTGTTCACGGTGGTGGTGGGCGGCGGTCCCCGCCTCGGGGACGTGTTCTCCGGCGGGACGGCTTCCTGGCTGGGCGAGGGCTGGTCGATTGTGGTCGGTGCGCTCGTGTGCATCGCGCTCGTCTGGGTGCTGCACGTCGCGCAGCCGCGGTTCGCCCGCTACGACGCGGAGAACCCTACGCCGTAGCGGTGAGTACGACGGCGGTCGCGGACTCGCTCGCGGCCCGTCCCCGCGGCGTCGTGCGCCCCTACTGCCAAGCGAGCGTGAACCAGGCGATCGCTGCGGCGAAGCCGGCGAGCGCGAAGCCGGCGTACCGGCGCGGCGTCCCCGTGGGGTTGCCCCGCGTGAACCCGAAGAACGAGTTCGCGTTGAGGAGATGGAGCAGGAGCGCCCCGGCGAGCAGGCCCACGAGAGCCGAGCGGGGCGCCGTCGTGAGCGCTACGAGGGCAAAGAAGGTGTACTCGGCCACGAAGGCAAGGCGCGGGCGGGACCATAGCCCCCACCCCACGAACCGGTCGCCCCGCCCGTCGCGGCTGCCCACCCGCCCGAGGATCGGCAGGTCTTTACCGTGCACAGGCACGTCGAGGAGCCAGTGCGAGACGGCGCCGAGCCAGAAGGCGATCCCCACCCACGTGCTCTGGTAGATCAGGCCGAAGGCCAAGGCCGGGATGAGCGTGAGTGCTGCCGAGAGGACAAGCGAGTGGGAGTACGGGTACCACGTGAACCGGATCGTGCTCTGGAGCGGGCTGCTCGGGTCGACGCGGACCTTCTCGACGCCGGAGGCCACGAGGCCCGACCACACGACGTCCGGCCAAGCGACCGCTACGGCGATGGGCAACACCGGGGTCTCGGGAGCGACTGCGAGAAGCGCCGCCGCCGCAGCGTAGTGGCCGATGTACATGCGCGGATGCTAGCAGCTGCGCGTGTACGGGTCAGCGGAAGTTGACGAACTACGGCGGCGTGACCGGGCTGCCATGAGGCCGAGTGCCTCGGCGCGGGGCAGCTCGATGCTGGGACTGGGCTGACGGCCTCAGCGTGTCCATTTTGCCGGTCCGCCCTTAGGCGTTGGCTGCGTTCCTTGAGAGTAGCTTTCGGTTATGACGCTCGAACGCTGGCAGAAGATGTCCGAGTGGCCCATGGTGGTGGCCGCGCTCCTGTTCCTCGTCGCCTACTCGGTCCAAGTCATCGCGGATCTCCCCGACAACGAGGGGATCTGGGCTGACGAGGTGGTGTGGGTGGCATGGGCCGTGTTCCTAGTGGACTACGGGGCACGCCTTTGGCTTGCACCGAACCGGCGCCGGTGGTTCGTCCGGAACCTCCATGAGCTGGCGATCCTGGCCTTACCGGCGCTCAGGCCGCTCCGTCTCCTTCGGCTCGTGACACTGCTGAAGGTGGTGTACGGGCGGGCGGGAAACGCTCTGCGCGGGCGGCTGCTGGTCTACGTGATCGCCTCGGCAACCATGCTTGTCTACTGCGGGGCACTCGCCGCCCTGGATGCGGAGCAGAATGACCCGGAAGCCAACATCAAGTCCATCGGCGATGCACTGTGGTGGGCGCTCACGACCATAACGACGGTGGGATACGGCGACCACTACCCAGTCACGATCGTGGGCCGTCTGGCGGCGGCCGGGCTGATGGTTGCGGGTATCGCGGTACTCGGTGTCGTGACGGCGTCGATTGCATCCTGGCTGGTCGAGAGCGTGTCGACCGAGACAGCGGCGAGGGCGAAGGAAGTCACAGACGCGGCCGTGGCAGCAATCGAGGCCATTGACGAGCCCCTCGAGGACCAAATCCGGTCTCTGTCGGACCAGATGGCCAGACTCACAGCAGCCCTCGAGGCCGGGAGGAAGGGCGACTCCTGAGCGGGTGGCGGAGGCCGCTCGTCTCGGCAACGGTCTTGATGATCCGGTCGCAGAGCGAGACGGGCCTCAGCGTCGCCGACGCCGTCGAGAGCGCGCGGACCTCAAGGCCGAGCTGCTCCTTAACCGCAACGCCGCCGGGAACCAGTGGCGCAGCGAGCGCAAGGCCGCCGGGCTCGCCGACCAGTACACCCTGCACGATCTCCGCCACACGCGGCAGAACAGGCCATATTAGCGGAAGTTGATGAACTGCAGGTCGACGTCTTCATAGCCCTTCAGGAGGGCGATCGTCGACTGAAGGTCGTCGCGGGACTTCGAGGACACGCGCAGCTCGTCGCCCTGGATCTGCGCCTTGACGGTCTTGGGTGCCTCGTCGCGGATGAGCTTGGAGATCTTCTTCGCGTGCTCCTGCGAGATGCCCTCCTTCATGGAGGCTTCGAGGCGGTACTCCTTGCCGGAGGCGTAGGGCTCGCCGGCGTCGAGGGACTTGAGGGAGATGCCGCGCTTGATGAGCTTGGACTCGAAGACGTCCAGAACAGCCTTGACCCGCTCCTCCGAGTTGGCCTTCAGGAGGATCTTCTCGCCGCTGAAGTCGATCTCGGCTCCGACGCCCTTGAAGTCGTAGCGCTGGGCGATCTCCTTCTGCGCCTGGTTGAGGGCGTTGGCGACCTCCTGCTTGTCCACCTTGCTGACGACGTCGAATGTCGAATCTGCCATGGAAACCTCCCGGATTCGTGGGTCTGATGCTGCCAACCAGCCTAGCCGCTCGGGCCCGCGGAGAGCCGGAATGCGACGGCCGGGACCCGGGTGAGGCCCCACAGTTCACTCACAGCCGAAGCCCAGTGGGATCGCAAGCGGGACTGGGTACGTTGGATCACATGAACGGCTGGCAGAGGGAGGAACCGGTGGCAAAGGACGCGACAGACCCCGACGGGGATGCGCCCGTGAAGAAGTCGATTGCAGGACGGGCTGCAGCGGCGGCGAGCGGCGTTGTCGCGGTCGCTGCCCTCGCTGCCGGCATCGTGATGTCCCCGGCCCCGGCGCCCTCTGCGCGGCTCAATGGCGTCCATCAGGATCTCGCACGCGCCGTCGCCCTCCGCCAGATCACGGACGAGCAGGCGGCGTTCCTCGAGGCGCAGATCGCCCGCTCGATCTCCTCGGAGGAGGCCTCGCCGACGTCCGGCGCCGCAGGCTCGCGAGACGTTTCGACCGCCTGATTCCGCAGTGCTCGGGCCGATTCGACGCGTGGCCGAATGTTCTGTAAGGTTGTCTTGCTCGCACCGCGGAACACGGCATCGGCCACAAGCCTGCCATAGTCCGAGGAGTGGCGTTCGGCAGATTACCCGAGCGGCCAAAGGGGGCTGACTGTAAATCAGCTGGCATTGCCTACGGGGGTTCGAATCCCTCATCTGCCACAAAATCCCCGGAATTCCGGGGAAATGAGACCCGCTGGAACCTCTACGGAGGGGACGGCGGGTCTTTCGTTTTACCCCCGGACGGGTCGATGTGGGCACAGTGTGAGCACCGCGCTACACGGGGCGTGATCACAGCCCCTCGACGGGCTCCACAACGGGCGCGGGGGAGGGGCGCAGCCAGGACGCGGCGGCCTCGGCGGCACGCGCCGCGGCGTCGTCCATCAGGTGGCTGTACAGGTCCGCGGTGATCGCGATCGTGGAGTGGCCCATGAGCTTGGAGACCATCGCCATGGGCGTGCCGGCGTCGAGCTGGATTGACGCGAAGAGGTGCCGCAGGTCGTGGAACCGCATCGACGGCAGGCCCAGCCGCTTCACGAGCGTCTCGAGCACCTTGGACGGGTAGCCCGGCCGCAGCTGCCGGCCATCCTCGTAGGTGAAGACACGCCCACTGTCCTGGTACGCCTCGGCCCACGCCTCCCGTTCGGCGTCCTGCCGGTCCTTGAGCTTCGCGAGCAGGTCCACGACGTGCGCGGGGATCCCCACGGAGCGCTCGCCCGCGGTGGTCTTTGGCTGTCCCTCGCGTACCTCGTTGCCCACCTGCACGAGGTTCCGGCGCACGGACAGGCGCCCCTCGACCAAGTCCACGTCCTCCCACCGGAGCCCGCACAGCTCGCCGCGCCGCAGGCCGGTCATGATCGCGACCTCATACAGGTCCCCGAGCCGGTGCTCATGCGCAGCCTCGAGGAACCGCAGCGTGTCGTCCCTGCCCCAGACCTTCACCTGGTCGTGCGCGGCGTCGGGCAGGTCCGCCCGGGAGGCCGGGTTGAAGTCGAGCATGCCGCGCTTGACCGCCGAGGAGAGCGCCGAGCTCAGCGTGGCGTGGATCCGCCGCACGGTGGTCGCGCCGCGGCCCGCGTCCCGCAGGGAGTCCACGAACCCCGCGACGTCGTTGCGGGTGAGCTTCACCAGGCGCTTGTCCCCGAGCACGGGCACGATGTCCTTGACGAGATATGAGCGGTACATGCGTGCCGTGGACGGGCGCAGTTCGCCCTGCCGTTCCTGCCGGTCCATCCAGTCCGTCAGGAACTCGCCCACGGTCGTCTTGTCGAAGAACCGGTCGCCCTGCCCCTTGTACTTCTTCCCGGCGGCCTCGCGGGCCTCCTTGGCCTCCTTCGCCGTCTTGTAGCCCCACTCCTGGACGTAGCGGCGCTTCGTCTTACCCGGCGCGCCCGGCTGGGGATCGGGGACGGATCCGGCGGAGAACCGGAACCCCCACGACCCGTGGCGCGGGTTCGCCATCTGTGGGCAGCGTGTCGCGGCCGTCGTGCCGTACACCTTCCCGCTCTCGTCCCGGCAGCCACAGCGCCGGCTCACATCAGCCATGCTCGTTCCTCTCCCTACATCAGGCGCCGAGGCTTGGCCTCGGCTTGTTCGTCGGGTTCGTTGTCTGTTGGAGGGGCGACCATTTCGTCGAAATCGGGGTCATCGACCCCTTCAATGAACACGCCCCTGAGGCTCGGTGGCCGGCGAGCCTCTGCAGCCGCATCGAGCTGGATGAGGAGCTCGCGGCGTCTGCGTTCGATCGGTTCCTCGGCACCATTCCCAACCTCGAACCGTGGGCCCTCGTAGGGCTGACTATCAAGCTCCAACCATCGTGCGATGAGCGCATCCTGATTCGGCTCGGCCAGCCTGTCGGCGTTCGCGGCCCATGCCAACTCCCCAAGCCGCCACGGAGTGCGCCGTTCCAACTCCTCGAACTCCCGGTCGAGGACTCCGCGCTCCTTTCCATCATCTGTTCGGTCCCTTAGGCGGCCCAGAAGATCCAGAGCCTCATGGCGTCGTTTGACATATTCCACGAGTGCCTCCATCGCCGCCCGGTAGGCCTGGTCAGCGTTGCGGAACGCCCGTTCCGCGATCACCGGGAGCTCGGCCTCCGGGTCATCCACCGCGAGCTCTTCGGCTCGGATGCGTAGGGCACGGGCCGCGGCGAGACCTTCCGAGAACTTGAGCGTCCGTGTTCCTGCTTCAACCTTCGCGATCGTCGTCTTATGCATGCCCGGCACACCGGCCTGAGTGAGGGCGTCGGCCAGCTCGGTCTGGGACATTCCCAGCGCTTCGCGGAAGCGTCTTAGGTTCTGCCCGAGTGTGGTGTCTTTCTCTTCCATGCCTTCAAGCATAGGACGGTATCGGCCAAAACGGCAACCCACGAAAGTTGCTGCAACAGGGACAGCGTGGTAGGATGGGGACATCATCAAGTTCCCAATGCGGGAACTTCGGAAGATCAGAGACGAGGAGAGCCCGTTGAAGACGGAGAACGACCACACCCCGCTCAAGGTCGATGAGGCCGCGGCACTGGCCGGCATCGGCCGGAACGCCTTCTACACCGCGGTGGCAGCCGGCACGATCCCTGGCGTGCTTCGCATCGGCCGCAGCATTCGGATCAGCCGCAAGGCGTTCCTCGCCTGGCTCGACGGCGGCACGGAGGCGGCCTAGTGCCGCAAAGAGGGAAGCGGCCCGCACATTGCACTGTGCGAGCCGCCAGAGGATCCATCAACCCAGTCAAGAGGAGACGATCACTTTGAGACAGTCTACCAGCGCAGCCGCTCGAGTTAAAGGGCGGCATGGACACGAGGCATCTGATGCCTCCTCAGCTCACCAGCCCCTGACCTTGGCAAACACTGCCGATTCGCACGGTGTGAGCACGGCCCACATGTACGCACCCGGCCGCCCTGCAGTGCTCGAGGTCCCCGACTGGTTCCCCGAGGCGTGGGCGATCCTCGAAGCCCGCGCCGAGCTGCCCGGCACCTTCACCGTGGACGACCTCTGCGACGACGGCATGGCCCGCCCTGACCGGCCCTCGGACCTCGGCGCGTTGTTCCGCAAGGCACAGAGGGCCGGGATCATCCAGCAGGCCGGCTTCGTCGTCAGCCGCCGCAAGGAGCGCCATAAGGGTCCGGTCCGCGTCTGGATCGGCACCGAGCACACGGGCGAGGCCGCGGCATGAGCACGACATGGTCCAACCACAACCGCCAGCAGCTCGCCGACGCAGAGCATGACATCGCTGTGCGTGTCGTTGAAGGCCTCCCGCCCCGTCCCGAAGACGTCGAGACGGTCCGCCGCCTCCTCGCCAAGCGGCACGCCTACCTCGAGGCCACAGAGCCCAAGCTGGCCGCCCAGGTCAGCAAGCTCTCAGACCTCGCACCCAACCGCCCCGATCCCGCGCAGCTCGAAGCTGGGCATCTCGGGGATCCCGAATCCTCGCCCGCAACCGACGACGACAACAACAACTTCTGAGGAGAGAACCACCATGACCACCACCCAGCACGAGAACACCACCCGCGACTTCTTCACAGCCGTCCCCGCTGACCGCCTCACCCAGGAGCGGGACGTGCTCGAACTCGCCCGCGTCGTCCTGCGCAACCGCCGCGACGGCCGCAGCGTCGACGCCATCCGCGGCCAGCTCCGCGCCCTCTTCGCCGAGGGCCTCGACGCCGGCCAGGTCCTCAGCGCAGCGCTGCGCACGGCCTCGCACACGGCACCGGCCGCCCCGACCGCGCCGGACAAGCGCACCACGCCCAACCAGTACCTCGACGCCGACGCCGACGGATACCGCATCGTGTTCGGCTTCGCAGCCGTCGGCGACGGCGAGCCCGTCCTCGAGCTCGTCTCGCGGGAACAGGACCAGACCGAGATCACCCGCGCCGAGTGGGACGCGCTCAAGGCCGCCGTGGACGCGTCCTGGCCCGAGCGCATCGACGCCGACTAGACCGGCAGCGCGGCGGAGGGAAGGCCGCCGCACCGCCTCGCCGTGGCCCGGGGATGAGCTCCCGGGCCACGGCCCAACCCCCAAGACCCCTACGAACGGAACACACTCCCGTGAACCTTCCAGAGCTCGACCCCCTCGCACCCCTACCCGCCGCCGTCGTGCCCGTGAGCAACGACTGGGCCCTCTCCGAATGCGTCGCCTCAGACGGGACAGTGACCTTCTGGCTGCTCGCCGCGCATCCCGGCGAGCGGGCTGGCAATGCCTCGGCTGACTCAGCGCCCCACGAACAGAGCGGGCGTCTCCCAGACGATCTCCGCCGCCGCCTCGGCCTCGAGTGCGGCGCCCTGTCCTCCACCACCGGACGCCCGTGCCGGAACCTCGTCGCCACGTTCGGCGAGCGCTGCACCCATCACAGAGGAAAGCCCCAGTCCGCCCCCGGACAGGAGGAACTCTTCTGATGGAACTCGACCAGTGGATCCGGTGGGCTCTCGCCGCAGACCTTCCTAGCAGCCGCGCCATCGGCCAGCACGCTGTTGGCCGCGTACTCGTGGCCCTTGCCGTCTACGCGAACCGTGACGGTATCGCCTGGCCCTCGACCTACACGCTCGCCGACGACGTGTCTGGGCTCAGCCGCAGGGACGTCCGCAATGCCCTTGAAGCGCTCGAGGCCTCCGGGGTCATCTCCAAGGCCGGCAAGGCTGGCCGCGCTACGCGCTGGCACCTCAACTCGACCGACGAACAGGCGGGGAATCCCGCCGATCGACAGGCGGGCGAATGGGCGGGCGAACAGGCGGGTAACCAGGCGGGCGAACAGGCGGGGGAATGGGCGGGGGGATCGGCGGGATATCCCGCCCCTAACAGAACTGAAGAGAAAAGATCTCGACGACGAAGCGCGATCGCCGACGAAGACAACCCGGCCAGGGCAAACAGGAACGCCGTTCCCTTTAGCTCCGAGGCATCCGCGCCGCGTTGCCAGAGCGACGCGTCCGCGAGCACCGGCGGATGGGGCGGCAGATGGGAAGGGCACGCCGGCTTCGAAGAGGGCGAAGACCCCGAGCCGGCCACCACAGGAGGCTGGGGCAGTGGCAGCACCCTAGGAGGCTGGGGCAGCAGCTATGGCAACTTCTGAGCCCACCAGCACCGTCCCCCCCGGATGGATCTGCCCGCCGTGGCTCAAGCCATTCAGCAAAGACGAGCTCCGTCTTCTCGCCGAACGTCAAGACGCCCGCAACCGAGAACTCCGAAACACCATCACCAGACTCCGCGCCCAGCTCGACCAGGAGACCCAGCCGTGAACCGACACCCCGACCCCATCACCGGCTCCCCCATCATCAAGCGCGCCCTCCGCACATGGCCCGACTACGCCGTCAGGCCCCTCCTCCTCGAAGCCCTCATCTGCGCACAACGCAACGCCCGGCTCGCGCAGCTGCGCTACGAAGCCGCCAGACGGTCACTCGAAGCCGTGGCCAGTCGCGCCGAGGCCCCCGCATTGCCCGTTGAGCCGCAGGAGGCAGCGTGAGCGGCTATCTCGTCACCCGCCCTATCCGCGGCGCCTGCGCGTCTTGCAACGGCACAGAGCGGCGGGTGAGGCCCGAGGAGGGCGGCCGCGTCGTGTCCGTCCGCATCACCCACGAGCCCGACTGTCCCGCCCTCGCAGCCCGCCGGAACCGCACCGACAAGGAGACCAAGCCTTGAGCAAGACGAAACGCAAGAACGCGCCCGGACACCAGCCCCTCACGCCCCGCTACATCGAGAGCCTCGCCCGGTCTCTGGTCCGCCGAGGGCTCGCCTCCAAGGACATCCTGGAGGGCAGGGCCCCGGCAGGCGTCTACCGCGGCGAAGAGGCACACGGTGGGTCGTGACCTCCGCGGCCGCACCGGCGACGAGGAGCAGGCCCGTCTCGCCGCCGGCCTCGGTGCTGAGCTCCGACGCCTCCGCCACGCCCACGGGCTCACGCAGCAGCGACTCGGTGACCTCGCCGGCATCGGCCGCTGGCACGTCTCGCACCTCGAGCTGGGGAAGCGCAGGCCGTCCGTGGACGCCCTCGCAGCACTCGCCCGGGTGCTCGGCTCACCGCTGGCCCACGAGGGCCTCCTAGACCACCTCGCGGACCTCACCGGGGACAGCCTCCGCGCCACGGTGCCACGGAAACGCCGACGCCCCACGAACAAGCACCGCCTCCAAGCGGTCGCGCAGCTCGAGCAGCAGACCGCATGGGCCCGGCTCGAGGTCCAGCGCCGCGAAGGGATCGGGATCCCCGTCCCCGAGCACCTCCGCAAGCTCGCCGACGGGACCGCGCTGGAGAACGCCCGCGCCGTCCTGGCATTTGACAGCAGATCAGCCAGCCGGCCCCTGACCAGCACAAACACCCGCCGTGATGCCACGGTGAGCACACCAGAGAGGCGGCACACGCCGTGAAAGACGAATCCCAGATCGTCATGCACAACCTTCACCAGTACGGGATCCCCACCGGCGCCGAAGGCCTCGCTCTCGCCTTGACGTGGTTCGAGGGCCAGAAGGTCGCCGCGCTCATGGACCCGGCCGCCGCGCAGATGGCCCTCGCGGCCCACCGCATGGGCGACGGGGACACGGTGCGCACCGATGGGTCTCTTGTCAACTGGGTGGCCCTCGGCTGGCCCGAGGACTGGCCCGACGGCCGGGCCCCGCAGTGGGCGGCCGTGTACCCCGTGCGGGGCAACCGTTGACCGGGCAGGCACACGGTACGAACCGAACGTGCGCGTACGAAACGGTTTCGGCACCGCTCCGCGTACGCGTACGGCACGCACCTCGACGGGGGGCGTGATGGAACTCTTCTGCACGGTCGCGATCTTCAAGCACCGCATCCCGCCCGCCACCGAACCGGAAGACCGCACCGCCCTCGCGATCGTCACCACCGCGAGCGCGGACGGCGGTATCCGCGAGGTCCGCTGGGCAGTCATCGACGGCGACTACGCACGCATGCTGGCCCACGCCAACGCCGACGACCCGGACACCCGGCCGTTCATGCCCGAGAGCGCACAGCTGACCGGGTGGATGCTCGGCTACCCGGACCCGCGGCACCTCGGCTCGCTTGACCCGTTCGCGAGGGCCTCCACCGCACCCCCAGCCGGGGCAGGCGAATGAGCGGGCGCACCTGGTTCAACGTCCGCACGGACGGCTCCGTCGTCTTCCGAGCCGAGGACTGGGGCAGGCTCGCCGCCTACGTATCCCGCAAGGTCCGCGAGGACGCGCAACGCAACGGCGGCGGGTACAGCCCCCTTCTGCTCGGCTTCGTTGACGCGGCCCAGACCGCTGAGCACCTCATGTTCGCCTTCGCGCCCGAGGCCCGACCTGAGGTTCCGTTGTCGGAACTCGACAAAGGCAAGCCTGAGAAAATGTGGGTATCCGCCAAAGAGGCGGCCAAACGCAACGGCTGCAGTGTCGAGTACATGCGCCGGATCGCGAGGCGAGGGCAGGTCCCCGCCCGACGCGCCGGCCGCGAATGGCTCATCGACCCGGAGGCCGTCCGAACCCCGGAGTAACCCCCACCATGGCCAAATACGTCCTGAACCCGCACGGCGTCGTCCACTCCCTCACCGAGGCGGACTACGACAACTACCTCACCGAGTGGGTCGACGGGCGCCCGTACCTCAAGCACGGGTACACCGAGCTGACCGAGGCCGAGGCCAAGACCCGCCACCCGCAGCTCTTCGGCGCCCCCGACCCAGCCGTGCTCAAGCACCAGACCGTTGAGGAGCTCGCCAGGGCCGCGCAGCGCCAGCGGCTCGAGAGCGAGATCCTCGGCAACGGGACGGCCGAGTAGTGGCCGCCCGCAAGTCCCCGCTGCCCGCAGACCCCGGCACGCCCGGCGCGATCATCGAGGCCGCCGAAGAGGACGTGCGCACCGCCGAGGAGCACGCCGCAGCCCTGGAGGCAGCGGCCCGCGCCGGCGACGACACCGTCACCGCGGACGACGTCGAGGCCGCCCACAAGAACGCCCGGTGGGCCCGGATCCGCCGGGATGCCGCGGAGGTCAAGGCCAAGGCCCTCGCCGATGAGCTCGCCCGGCAGGCGTACGCCGACCTCCTCGCCCAGTACCTCGAGACGGCGTGCGGCGACCCGTCCGGCGAGATCGCCGCCATCCTCGACCAGGTCCGCCCGGCACTGCAGCAGGCGATAGCGCTCGTCGCCGAGAAGAACCGCGCCGTCTACCAGATCGGTAAGTACCTCTCCAACGAGGCGAACTACCGCGACCCCGCGGACGGCGTCATGGGCTACGCGAACCCGTACGAGCCGGCTACCGCGTACCTCGAGTACCAAGGACGCCGGGCCGGGTTCGTGCCCAGCACGGCAATCCTGTCGAGCCTCCTCCGCCCGATCAAGAGCGAGCTCCTCGCGGCGGCCGGCGGCATGGCCGACGACTTCCTCAAGGCCCTCTGACCCGCTGGACACCGGTTATGACACCCCTTGAGAGGACCGCCCGTTGGCTTTCGCACCGCTAGAAGAGATAGAGCCGCCGATCGTCCTGACGATCCGCGGCAACGAGTACACCCTGCCCGTGCTCATGCTCGACCAGATCAGGGCCCTCAACGAGCGACTCACGGGAGGCGCCACGCCCGCGGACCTCGCCAAGCTCCTCCTCGGCGACGAGCTCCTCGGCAAGCTCGCCGCAGACGGGGCCTCGCTCGGGTTCGTGGAGCGCGTCATCCTCGTGGCCCTCGCCGAGGCCAAGTTCGGACGGGACTACGCCGAGGCCGTATGGGCAGACCCAAGCCGCATCCTGGCCTTCGTCAACGCAGCCAAGGTCGCCGCCGAGGCCGCCGCGGGCGCGACGTCCGGTGCTCACGAGGTGCCCACGGCCGATGTTTCCCCAGATCAGGGCCCGGTGAGCTGACAAGTGGTCAGATCACCGCGACGAGGAGAGTCAAGCAATGCCCAGTGAGGGACCCACAACCGCGGGCTCTATCAATGCCGTGCTCAAGCTCGACGCCGACCAGTTCGAGCGGGGCATGCGGCAGGCCGCCGAGCTCGCGGACCGGCTCGATGGGCGCGACATCCACGTCAACGCACGCGCCGACGTCGCCGAGGCCATCACTCAGATGGAAGCGCTGCGTGCTGCCGAGGAGCGCGTCTCCGCCGCTGACCGGGTGCACACCTCAACCGGGGCCGCCTCAACCGTCGCGACCGACGTGCAGACCGCAGCGACCCGGGAAGCCACCGCGGCGACCAACACCAACACGGCTTCCACACGGGCCAGCACTGACGCACACAAGGGCTTCGGTGAAGCGCTCAAGGAGAACGTCTCGCCCCTGCAGGCGTTCATCGCCTTGGCACCGCTCGCGGCGGGCGGCGCGGCGACGATCGGTGCGGGGGCCATCGGCCTGGGCGCTGCGTTCGGCGTCATGGCCGGCGCCGGCATCGCCGCCGTCGTGGGCATCAAGAACGAGATGGCATCAGGCACCGCATACGGCGCCGCCTACACCGCGGGCCTGTCCAAGGTCGGCGAGGGCCTGAACGTCATGACCCACACCGGGGCGCTGGCGTTCCTCGACTCCTTCAACTCGGGCATCGCGTCCATCACGCCCCGCCTGCCCTACCTGAACCAGCTTGTCGCCGAGGGCGCCACGTCCCTGGGCCACATGGGCGCCAGCCTGACCGAGGGCCTCATGGTGGGCCTGGAGAAGATGGGCCCCCTGATCACGGCAGGGTCCACCGCTCTCGAACACTTCATCGGGTGGCTGTCCTCCATGCCCGCGGACAACGGGTTCGACCAGTTCGTCGCGTACGCCACCGCGAACCTGCCCTCGGTGATCCAGCTCGTGGAGTCCCTCGTGACCACCGCCGGGCACATCATCGCCGCGTTCGCCCCCGTCGGGCCCCTCGTCATTGGGCTCCTGCAGGGCATCACCAACGTCCTGAACGCCCTGCCCCTGCCGGTGCTCGCCGGGCTTGTCAGCACGGCCACGGCCATACCCGTCGCGTTCGGCCTCGCGAAGACTGTCGTCGAGGCGTTCGGGGAGACCGCGCTCATCTCCTCGATGAAGGTGACGGTCTTCGGCGCGGCGATCAACCTCGCCGTCCCGGTGGTCGGCATTCTCGTGGCCGCCCTGGCCGGGCTGACGATGGGCATCACGGCAGCGGCCATGTCCCAGCAGCAGGCCATCCCCACCGCGCAGGAGTACGCGACCGCGCTCGAGCGGGACGGCAACGCCGTGGGTGAGTACACGACCAAGCTCGCCGCGAAGAACCTCGCCGAGGCCGGCGGCTACGACGCCGTGTCCAAGCTGGGCCTCGGCACCGATGTCCTCACCCGCGCCGTGTCCGGCAATGCCGATGCTCTCAAGATCGTGCGCACCGCCATTGACGGTGCGAAGAAGGCCTACGACGATGCGAACGCCGCCGCTCTCGCCTCCCAGGGCGCCACCGGGGGCGCCACGGACAAGATGGCCGAGCAGCGCGAGGCAGCCATCAAGCTGGCACCCATCCTCGAGGGCAACGCCAAGGCGATCACCGACGCCCAGCACGCCAACCAGCAGTACTCAGACGCCGTCCAGGGGTCCACCGACGCCCAGAAGCAGCACCAGCTCGCGACCGCTAAGACCGCCGGGGTACTCAACACCACGTCCGCCGCCGTGGAGGCCGCGACCGCATCGCAGCAGCAGAACAAGGACTCCGCTGACGCGACCACGCTCGCCTACCAGATCGAGGGCAACGCCGCCGGCCTCCTCAAGCAGGCCTTCGACACGCTCAACGGCAAGACCCTGTCCCTCGCGGAGGCGCAGACTGGCGCCGCTGCCGCGGCCAACGCGGTCACCGACTCGTTCCGCCAGAACGGGGAGGCGATCGACGGCTCGTCCAAGGCCGCGGTCGCGAACCAGCAGGCCATCCAGGGCAAGGTGAAGGCCGACCAGGCGGCCGCGCAGGCCACCGCCGAGGCCACCGGGTCCACCGAGCAGGGCACTGCCGCCTACGCGGAGGCCAAGACCCAGCTCGAGAAGAACATGCAGTCCCAAGGCCTGCTCACGGACAAGGTGCAGGCGTACATCGACAAGCTGTACGACGTCAACGACTTCAAGCCCCAGCCGACCAAGTTCGAGGCGGACACCGAGGCCGCGCTGGCGAATATCGCGTTCCTGAAGAACCAGATCGACTCCATCCACGACAAGACGGTCACCATCACGACCGTGAACAGCGGGGACGGTGCCAACGCTCCGGGCAACACGACGGGCCTCGTCCACGCCAACGCCACAGGCGGGTGGGCTGGCACGGGTCCGGCGTACTTCGCCGACGGTGGGGTCGCGTCACGCTACGCGAGGGGTACGGACACGATCCCGACGATGCTCTCACCGGGTGAGTTCACGGTGAAGGCGTCATCCGCCTCGCGTATGCCCGCCGGGTCGCTGGACTACATCAACCGCACCGGGCAGCTCCCACCGCAGGGCGCTGCGGCGCCGGCCAACATCACGGTCTACGTCACCAACCCGTTCACCGGGGAGCAGGTGCGGGCCGTCGTGTCCTCCGTCGCGGACGACCGTATCGGCGCCGCCGTGCGCGACGCCTCCTACCTACGACCAGGCATCGCCTGATCCTGTACCCTTAACGGCGAGTGCCCGGCCGCTGCCCCCCATGGCGGCCGGGCACTGTCACGCCCGCCCGAGCCACTGAGGTTCGATGGTCCGGCGCCTCACCCACCGGGCCTCCGTCCAGAGCTCCATAGCGGCCGGGTGATAGCCCTGGTGCCCGACGTACTGCACGAGGACATGGTCCCGCGTCCAAGCCTTGGCGAAGCCCTTCTCGGTGCGCTCGGAACCGTCCGGGAAGCGGAGCCGCACCCAGACCGGGAGAGCCTTGACAGGCCGCGTAGCGGGCCCATCAGGCGCCGGCAGGGACAGAGGCGCGGCGGAGACATGTAGGGGCGCTGTGGGCGCGCTGTGGGCCATCTCCATGGCGGCATGGTGACACCGGGCACCGACAATTTGAAGCCTTCGCGTCCGGCGTGCTCACACCGTGCGGGAGGCCAGAGTTTCCGCAGATCAGAGGCCAGTGTGCTGATACGCCATCAGCGTGCCCTAGTGGCGGGCGTTGTACTCGGGGCAGTACGCGGACGTAGCCAGCCCGATGATCGACCCGGCATCGCCGGCGCTCACCTTCATTGTCGCCATGAGGTAGGCCGCCTCATCCCGAAGGCTCGTTCCGGCCCGATAGGAATCGCACACCGACTTCGCTAGGGCGACCCCGGAATCCTGGTTGCCGTCCGGAAACTGCTTGTGCCAGAGCTCTCGGAACACCTGTTCTGCCTGTGCCGATGCGGACGCGGACTGCTCCGCCGGCGACGGGCCGGCCGCACACCCGGTCATCAGCAGCAGAACCCCCAATGCCGCCGCAGCGGCCACCTTGTTCTCCATGGGCGAAGGGTAGGCCCTGCCACCGACATTTCAGAGGGGCCAGTTCAAGACTTGCCTTGGGGATGTGGAAGGGGGCGCGTCGGCCCCACCGCAGGTCACGACAGGTCACGATTTGAACCAGGGGTTGATTGGGTACTTTGGTACCCGGGTATACTCCTCATCAAGAGAGGAACCTAGACAATCCTCGACATAACCAACCACACGGCCTTCCACCTGAAGCAGTCTTGGCTGCCGCGCACCCAGTGACGGGCCACTTAAACCCATAGCTCTTAGAACTCAACTAGAGAGGGCACGCACCATGGCGACTGTTGCCCCAATCAAGGTCGACGCCGAGACCGATCGTCTCATCTCCCATGCCGCACACTTCCTCGGCACCAACAAGAAGGCCATCGTGGACGAAGCAGTCCGCGAGTACATCGACGCGCACCGCGACGAGATTAATCAAGCGGTGCTCGTTGCCCTCAAGCAGATCGACGGCACTAAGGCCTCGATGGTTTCCGTACTGACCGGTCTGAGCCGCGAAGAGCTCGATGAGCTCGGAGGTGTCCCCGAAGCCTGACCATGGGGCGTCCCGGCATAGTATGGCCCCTATGACCAGCACTGGGGACGCTGTCCGTCCGACCTTTCGAGTCCTTGTTGACCTCGGGATTGCTGTGCCACAGCTTGATGTGGCACTTCCCTCGGTGGACCACCCTCTGGTTGAGAAGGCCCAAACGGTGCCCGCGCAGTGCAGCGCTGACCCGCCTGAGAAGATCCGGGCAATCGAAGATGCCCATTGGTACAAGGTGAAGGCCGGCCAATACCGTGGAGGCGTGACAGAGCTGGCGACAACGCCAGATGAGATGCCAGCCAGATGGTGGCTCGGGTTGGCCGGCTTGCGTCAGGCCGACAGTCCTCAGAGGAATTTCTACGACAACCTTCCAGCGGATTCAGTCTCGCGGTTTCCTGTCGACAAGGACTGGCGACGTTTCGAAGCCGAGCTTGCTTTGGCAGCGGTGGACGCCTCGCGGCGGACCGTTCGCAAGGCGGCTTACATCAGTCTCACCCAGGGCGCCGTGGCGTGTTTCAAGCTGGGGACGTCCATGGAAGTCCGGGCGCGGATCCGAGCTGAGGAGAACGGAGACGCCTATCTCTCGCTCGGTGGGTGCGGCATCTATGATCCGATGCACTTTGCCTTGATCTTGGGCGCGTTCCCCGGGATCAGTTCTGATGATTGGATGTTCGAGCCGTCTGAGGTCTTGGGTCTTGAACTTGAGCCAGGGGAGATCATGTACTCGACTATCTTCCCGCCCGAGCTCCAGCACGCCTTGTTCGAAGAGTTCGGGGACGACGACTAGGCGCGTTCGTGTGGGCACAGTGTGAGCACCAGCCACACGACAGGCCTCGAATCTGGGCACCACGGGCGGGGACCCGGAACCCCGGAAATCCGCGCCAGACACGGGAAGCAGGGACCATCCGAAACACCCCGTGACGGCCGCCGAGTGACTGTAAATCAGCTGGCATTGCCTACGGGGGTTCGAATCCCTCATCTGCCACAAAATCCCCGGAATTCCGGGCCTGTTGGACCCGCTAGAACCTCTACGGAGGGGACAGCGGGTCCTTCTTTTTGCCCTCGGACGGGTCGATGTGGGCACAGGGTGAGCAGGCCTTGCCCACGGGTGTGCTCACTAGCCTTGCCTGGCCTCGGGCTGGATTAGCGCGAACAGTAAGCCGCAGCTCGTGGATCGGTCCGGACCGGTGCTCCTCGGCCCCCGGAACCGACGAGTGAGTGCTCCAGCTTTCAAGTGATTCGGGCCCCCTGGGCTAGCGCCAGCGCGCCGACGACTGGCCAGTCCGCCATTTTGGTTTGGCCGGTGTTTATAGCTGCGTTCTCCGGGTATTGACCTCCAGACCCGGGTAATGAGCCGCAAGCGGGGAGCGCGCGCCCCTCACGGTGAATACTATTCAAGATGGCAATTTTATTGACCTCGCTACGCATCTCTGCGTAGCGTAGACCAGACCTAATCATAGGAGGTAAATCATGAGAATCATGAAGAAGTCCTTTGCAGGTGCAGCGCTTGCCGGCTCCCTACTGTTGGCTGGGGGACTGGCGGCGCCAGCCCAGGCCGCGAATCAGGCGCAGAGCGGACTGGTCAATGTCCAAGTTGGTGACGTGAGTGTTCTCAACAATGCGAACGTCGGCGTCGCTGCCCAGGTCGCAGCCAATGTGTGCAACGTGGCGGTCGGCCCGGTGGCCGTACTCGCGCATCAGGCCGCGACGACGGGCGTCAGCCAGACGGTCTGCACGACGCCAACAGGGCCTGTCACCATTGCTCATGCCTAGCTGACGTTTGCTTTCGTCGCGGGCGTGACGAACGCGTTTCAGGGGTCACCCATTTGCCGGCCAAGAAGGCTCGCGAGTGGGTGACCCTTTTGTTGTGTCCCGCACCAAGTCGAGGCTATTCGACAGTCGCTGGAATTCACACGTTTATTTCTCCTGCTACTGGGTAAGAGTGGCCGGGGGGCGCTATTAATTCATGATGAACGGGGTAGGACCGGATCCCGTTTGGCTGGTTCTATTGGGTTTTCCGCGTACTCCACGGTTTCGCGGGGATCTTTTCTGGGTATTGGTCCAGGTTTTCTGGGTATTGGTCCAGGCGAAAAGGTCCATCCGTTGTCCCGCCGGTGATGAATTGGCCGATCTGTTGCGTCGTGATGGGGGCGCGCCGTCGCAGTGAGTTCCGGGTGGTCGCCGCCACCGTGCGTGCGGGGGCCCGATGATGTGGCCGGGTGCCGTGGTGGGCTTGCCGCGGCACAACCCCATCCGGGCCGTGACCTGCGCTTGTCCCGATTGCATTTAGGCTACCTAACTATTAGGATACCTAAATATGAACGACGAGTTGGCCGAGCTGGCACACGCATTCCGCGACGCGCTCCGTCACGGCGTGTACGTTGCACGCCGTCTGGATGAGGTCTCCGAGCTGTCCGCATCCCAGCTCAGTGTGCTCAACATGACGGCGGGGGAGGGGCTTCGGATGGGGGCCGTGGCCAAGAACCTCGGCGTCCGTGTGCCCTCCGCGACCGAACAGGTGGCCCGTCTCGAGAAGGCCGGCCTCCTCGAAAGGTGCAACGACCCGCGCGACGCACGGGTCGTCGTCGTGCGCCGTACCCCCGCCGGAGACGAAGCTGCCCGCAGCGCCAACGACCGCCGCACTGAGCGGATGGCCGCCGCGCTCGCGGTGCTCGACGACGACGAGCGGGCGGCGCTCAGGGCCGCCCTGCCCGTGATGGACAAGATCAACCAGTATGTGACGAACCAGGAGATGCCCGTATGACCGCCGAACCCGGCGTCGTCGAAGACTCAGAGCCTTCGACCCTCGAACACCAGACAACCCATCAGGGACACCCCGCGGGTCATCAGACGCTCGCGGCGGAGAAGGCCTCCTTCTTCCGCCAGCCGAAGGCCGTCTGGGCTACCGCCGCGGCGTCCGTGTTCGCCTTCATGGGCATAGGGCTCGTCGACCCGATCCTCCCGGCCATCGCGCAGAACCTGCAGGCGTCCCCGAGCCAGGTCTCGCTCCTGTTCACGAGCTACTTCCTCGTCACGGCCGTCATGATGCTCGTCACCGGCTGGGTGTCCTCCCGCATCGGCGGCAAGAAGACCCTGCTCATCGGCCTGGCCCTCATCGTGGTCTTCGCGAGCCTCTCCGGCACGAGCGGCAGCGTGGCTGAGCTCATCGGCTGGCGCGCCGGCTGGGGTCTCGGGAACTCCCTGTTCGTCGCCACGGCGCTCGCCGTGATCGTGGGCGTCGCCTCGGGTGGGACCTCCACCGCGATCATCCTTTACGAGGCCGCGCTCGGCCTGGGGCTCTCGCTTGGCCCCCTCGCCGGCGCCCTCCTCGGCGGATGGCAGTGGCGTATGCCGTTCTTCGGCACCGCGACGCTCATGGCGATCGCGTTCATAGCGATCATGGCCACCCTGCCCAAGACGCCGCCCGCGGGCATGAAGACGCGGTTCCGGGACCCGCTCCTCGCCCTCGGACACGCGGGTCTGAGGTCCGTTGCCGGCAGCGCGTTCTTCTACAACTTCGGCTTCTACACGATCCTCGCGTTCGTGCCGTTCATCCTGGGGATGGGTGCCTACGGCATCGGTGCCGTGTTCTTCGGCTGGGGCGTGGCCCTAGCCGTGTTCTCCGTCTTCGTGGCGCCGCCGCTGCAGGCGAAGTTCGGCGACATCAAGGTCCTCGCCGGTACCCTGTCCGGACTTGCGGTCGTCCTGGTCGGCGTGGCCGTGGCCGCCACGCTGCACGCAGTGCCCGCCGTCGTGGTCCTCACAATCGTTGCCGGCGCGCTCCTGGGCGTAAACAACACGGTCTACACCGAGCTCGCGATGGGCGTCTCCGACGCGCCCCGTCCCGTGGCGAGCGCCGGTTACAACTTTGTGCGCTGGATGGGCGGCGCGCTCGCGCCGTTCATCGCCACGTGGCTCGGTGAGACCTTCGGCGCGCCGGTGCCCTTCTACGCCTCGGCCGCGGCCCTCGTGGTGGCCATAGTGATCGCGCTCACGGGGAAGAAGTTCGTCCAGGAGCACGAGCCCGCGGCGATCTGAGCTCGCAGACCTCGTGGGAATGAAACCCCGGTGGGTATCGTTGAAATGTCCGAAACCCGCACAAACAGTGAGGAGCGCGGCATGGCAACGAAGAACGTCACCGGCGAGCAGTTCGCCGAGGTCATCGACAGCAACGACATCGTCCTGGTGGACTTCTGGGCATCATGGTGCGGCCCCTGCCGCCAGTTCGCCCCGACCTACGAGGCCGCGTCCGAGAAGCACCCGGACGTCGTCTTCGCCAAGGTAGACACCGAGGCGGAGCAGATGCTCGCCGCCCAGGCGAACATCACCTCGATCCCGACCCTTATGGCCTTCCGCGAGAAGGTCCTCGTCTTCTCGCAGCCCGGCGCCCTTCCGGCGTCCGCGCTCGAGCAGGTCATCACCGCGGTGAAGGGCCTGGACATGGAGGACGTCCACCAGAAGGTCGCCGAGGCGCAGGCCAAGGGCAACGAGAACTGACGCACTGAGAGTCCACTCGCATCGCACGACGGCGCCGCTCCCGCAGCTGGGGAGCGGCGCCGTCGCGTCTAGGGCTGGGTGGGCAGGCGGGGGAGGTTAGAGGCGCTCGATCTTGACCGGCTCGGCGAGCAGGGCGCTGAGCGACTCGTTGAGGTCCTGCACGGCGATGCCGTTCGAGTGCTTCTCGAGGTCCTCCGCAGAAGCCCACAGTTCGGACAGGACGATCCGCTCCTCGGACTCGTCCGTGATCTCATACTGGAGGCAGCCGGGCTCGCGCACGACCTCCTCGATCGCGATCTCGAGGGCTAGCTTGACACGGAAGGACTCGCCCTCGTTGGGGATGAAAATGGCCTGGAGACGAACGGGATCTGTCATGGGCACCAAGCCTATCCACTTGGTAGCGTTCCCCCATGGAGTCCTACACGGAGGGCGGCCGCAACGGAGCGGCGCTTCTCGAAGAGACCATCGGAACGAACTTCGCCCGGATTGCTGCGCGCTTCCCCGACCGTGAGGCCCTGATCGAGGCGGCGGCCGACGGCGGTGCTGACGCCGCCCGCCGCTGGACGTTCGCCGAACTCGCGCATGACGTCGACGCGGCAGCCCGCGGGCTCCTCGCCGCGGGCGTCGGACAAGGCGATCGGGTGGGCATCTGGAGCCCGAACTGCGCCGAGTGGACCATCCTCCAGTACGCCACGGCAGTGATCGGGGCCATCCTCGTCAACGTCAACCCCGCATACCGGAGCCACGAGCTCGTGTTCGTCGTGAAGCAGAACGGCATGCGGATGCTCGTCGTTGCGCCAAGCGACCGGACGAGCGAGTACGTGGGGATGGCGCGCGAGGCGCTCGCCGTGTGCCCCGACCTGCGCGAGCTCGTGTTCCTGCCGGTCCCCCACACGGGGAGCGCCGGATTCGAGGCCGGGATCCCGTCGACGCCCGGGGAGACCACGTGGGAAGCCCTCGTTGCCCGCGCGGGCGAGGTGCCGGCGTCGGCCGTCGCCGAGCGTGCCGCGACGCTGACGGCGGAGGACCCGATCAACATCCAGTACACGTCCGGGACCACGGGATTCCCCAAGGGCGCGACGCTCACGCACCGGAACATCCTCAACAACGGATACTCGATCGGCGAGCTCCTGGAGTACACCGAAGCGGACCGCGTGGTGATCCCCGTGCCCTTTTACCACTGCTTCGGAATGGTCATCGGAAATCTTGCTGCGTACTCGCACGGCTGTGCCACGATCCTGCCGGGACGGGGCTTCAAGCCCGATGCGACGCTGCGCGCGGTCCAGGACTTCGGAGGAACATCGCTCTACGGCGTGCCCACGATGTTCATCGCCGAACTCGCGCTGCCGGACTTCTCCTCCTACCGGCTCGGCACCCTCCGGACCGGCGTCATGGCCGGATCGCTATGCCCGATCGAGGTGATGAAGCGCGTCATCTCCGACATGCACATGGAGGACGTGGCGATCTGCTACGGGATGACCGAGACCTCGCCCGTCTCGACCATGACCCGTGACGGCGACACCCTCGCCCAGCGGACCGAGACCGTGGGGCGGACCATGCCGAACCTCGAAAGCAAGATCGTGGACGCCGCCGGGGCCACTGTGGAGCGGGGCGTCATCGGCGAGCTGTGCACCCGCGGCTACGCCGTGATGGCCGGCTACTGGGACCAGCCGGACAAGACCGCCGAGGCCATCGACGCCGAGGGCTGGATGCATACCGGCGATCTCGCCCGCATGGACGCCGACGGGTACCTTCTGATCGAGGGCCGGATCAAGGACATGGTGATCCGCGGGGGCGAGAACATCTACCCGCGAGAGGTCGAGGAGTTCCTGTACCAGCACCCGTCCATCCAGGATGTGCAGGTCATCGGTGTGCCGGATCCGAAGTACGGCGAGGAGCTCATGGCGTGCATCATCCTCAAGCCCGGCGCCGAGGAGCTGTCCGCCGAGGATGTCGGGGCATACTGCCGCGGCCGGCTCGCGCACTACAAGGTCCCGCGGTACGTGGACATCCGGGAGTCCTTCCCGATGACGGTGTCCGGGAAGATCCGCAAGGTCCAGATGCGCGAGGAGGCCGTGGAGCGCCTGGGGCTCGGCTGACACGGGGGTTACCGCTCCACGGCAGGGTCCTCGAGCCTGTCCGGGCCAGTCGACTTCCCGTCTTCCCACGCGGCGCCAGACGGCTCACGGGATCGCCGCGAGCAGGGCCGCCGGGATGACCATCACTGGCACGAGGACCAGGCCCGCTGCCGCGTAGCCCCACCACGAGATGGCGACGCCGAGCCGCCGCAGCTGCTCGTGCCAGATGAGGGTCGCGAGCGAGGCCCACGGCGTGATGAGGGGACCGGCGTTGACGCCGATGAGGAGCGCCGCGAGGCGGGCCGGACTGCCAGCTGCGTTCTCGAAGGCAAGATAGGCGGGAAGGTTGTTGACCACGTTGGCACCCGCGGCGCCGGCTGCCGAGACGCGGACGAGGTCGATCGGCCCGCTCCCCGACCCCAGCAGTCCGGCGGCGAGCTCGCGGGCGCCCAGGTGCTGGAGTGCCTCCATGACCGCGAACAGGCCGGCCGCAAAGAGGAGGAGCTGCCACGGCACGAGCGCCCACCTGAGCACCGCGCGCCGTCGTGCGGCGAAGGCGAGCACGAGGACGGCGGCCGCCACGGTCGAGGGAATCCAGACGGGAAGACCTGAGACGAGGGCGGGCAGCAGCCCCGCGAGGACCGATGCCCCGACGCCGAGGAGGACCGGGTCCGGCGGGGCTGCCGCCTCGGGCTGCCCGTGCACACCGGAGGTGCGGACCGTGGAGTACCTCCCGCGCAGCTCCCGGCGGAAGAGGACCGCGACGGCGGCCACCGGCACGAGCGCGCACCACAGCGCGGGCAGCGCCATCCGCGCCGCGAACGCCGAGGGCGGCACGTTCCCGAGGCTGTGCAGGGCGAGCAGGTTCGTGAGGTTCGAGACCGGCAGGAGCAGCGATCCGGTGTTGGCGAGCCACACGGCCGTGAGTGCGAAGGGCAGCGGGGGGAGTCCGCAACGCCTGGCGAGGAGCACGACGATCGGCGTCAGGAGCACCGCTGTCGTGTCCAGCGAGAGGAAGACCGTCGCCGCCAGCGACAGCACGGCGACGAGCGCCCAGAGCACCAAGGTGCGCCCGCGGCCCCAGCGGCGGAAATGGGAGGCCATCCACTCGAACAGTCCCGCCGCATTGAGCAGTTCCGTCACGACCGTGATCGCCGCGACGAACGCGAGGATGGGAACGATCCGGTCTGCGAGGGCACCCACCGCTGGCCAAGGCAGGATGCCTGCGGCCGCCGCAGCGCCCCCCAGGACGAGGAGCACGGCTCCCACTGCGGCCAAGGGCATGGGAACAGTCTAGGGACGACCAAAGCGGCTCGGACGCGGGCGTCGCGCGGATCGCTGCCGCCGCTCATGAACCGTGGCGGCGAGGGCCGATCAGTGGAAGCGGTGGTCCTGGATGGTCATGCGGGCCCCGTAGCGCGGTGCGCGGATCCCTGAGAGCCCGAGCAGCCGAACGAGGCGCTGCCGGTGGCCCCGCCATGGCTCGAGGAGGCGGAGCATGCCGGCGTCGTCGGTGCGCTCGCCGGTGAGCGCGACCCCCACGAACTTCGCGAGGTGGAAATCGCCCACCGAGACCGAGTCGGGGTCCGCATGGGTGCGCTGCGTGATCTCGGCCGCTGTCCACACGCCGACGCCCGGGATGGACTTCAGGGCGGCTGCCGCCTCTTCCGCCGTCTTGGACGCGAGCCGTTCGAGGCCCGACGCCGCGCGCAGGGCACGCATGACGGTGTCCGAACGCTGGGGCCCGACGCCGGCCCGGTGCCACTCCCACGACGGGATCCGCAGCCATGCCTCGGCACTCGGCGCGACCATGAGCCCTGCCGGTGCGACGGTGCCGGCGCCGGGCGCGGGCGTGCCGTAGCGGCGCACGAGGTACCGGTAGGCGCGCCGGGCCTCGACCGTCGTGACCTTCTGCTCGAGGATGGTCGGCACCAGTGCATCCACGACGCGGCCGGTGGCGGGCAGGCGCAGGGCCGGATGGCGGCGTCGTGCCTCGCGGACCACCGGCGGGAGGGTCGCCAGGAAACCGGCGTCGTCGAACGCGGACCAGTCGTCGGTGAGGCCGAGCATCCCGGGTGCGGACTCGACGGCCGACGCCGCGCCGTCGCCCCAGGCACGGACCGTCACCTTGCTGGCGGCGTGGGTGACGAGGACGGAGGCATGCCCCTCCGGCGTCCCAAACGCGCTCCAGAGTCCACCGGGGTCTGCGGCGAAGGTGGGGTCGCCGTCCCCCCGCTGGAGCGGGAAGCACGTCACGGCGAGCGAATAGTGCGCTGGGGCCTCCCAGCAGCCTGAAGCGTCCGCTGTGCCAGCAGACGTGCCGGGTCGTGTTAGGGGGAGCGGGGCTGCGAGGGTCACCCGCTCATGGTGTCACGGGCGACTGACAGTCCAAGGGCGCGAGCCCCTTGTCTGGTGTCTTCTGGCTGGCAGTTGTCTACCAGTTGAAGGGCACGAGGTCGGGGCCGACAATGTGGCCGCCTGTGCCCGGATGGGCCTGATCGTGCACGAAGTGGCCGCCGTACCACAGGACAACGTCCTGCCCATCCACAGATTCGCTGTTCAGGAACTTGTCGATGTCAGCGCGTGACACATAGGGATTCGTCGAGAAGCCGTGTCCATCGTCGATTTCGCCGGCGTGGTATCGCAGTACCCACAGATCGCCCGCGCCGAAGGCATCCGCGGTGCCGTCGTGGGGCCCGGGTTGAATGGTGTAGCCCATGAATGTTCCCTTGTTGCGCACACGCCAGTGTCTGTTGTGGGCTGCGTCCCTCGTCCGGCGGATCTCGTATTTCTTCGTGTGCCAATGGGTGCCAGGGATGATTGGCGGGTTGTTGTATTCCTCGACGACGTTGTTGCCTGGTGTGATGATGTCGAAGTCGAGTCTCCAGTAGGCGTGGTGGGTGTGGACCTTGCAGGTGCATGGATTGGCGACTGCCGCGAATCCGAAGCGGGGTTGGATGGTGCCGTTGTCAAGGAGATGCCATTCGGAGATGTACCGGTACCAGCCAGCTTGAAGCTGGCTGACCAGCCTCAATCCCCCGTTGTGGTACCACAGGGCTACGCCGCGGAAGCCTCCTCCGTCGTGACCGCTGTCCAAGATCGTCTGCGGCGGGATCGTGCAGAGCCGCCATCCAGGACCGACCGGCTCGCTTCCGACTGCCTCGAAGCAGGTCTCGCTGTTCTGCCAGTCTCGATAGGTGGGACCACAGCCTGCGCGCACGCCCGCACCCCCGTACTCGACGTTCAGGATGGGCACGTGAGCCCGGTGGAGGACGCGCCGTCCCTTGTAGTCGACGTATCGGAGCTCGATTCCGGATCCGTTGGTCCCCGACGATGCTTCGGGTCGGACCACGACAAGATCCCACAACACGGCCGAGCCCCTCAGGACGCGTACCCTCACCTGGTCGCGCCCCGCCGACGGCTCGCATCCTCCTTCCGCCGGCGTCGCCTCGCAATTGTCCGACGTCGGATGGGCCACGCCCGCTGGCTCGTGGATGACGGAACCGTCAGCGAGACGCACCCCGATGATCCTGTGTGCCAGGTCGCCGCTTTCTCCTCGAAGCCCGACGGCGATGACCCGCTGTCTAGTCCCGTCGGGCTCAGGGCTGTCTAGAACTGGCGGCATGGGCCGGTAGGGGGTGAGGCCGTGCGCGTCGACGAGTTCGGCAATTCGGGGGTCTCGCAACGCCAATTCGACGGCCTGACCGTACTCGTCCTCGCTCGCGAGCGGCAGGAAGTCCGAGGGGCGCACCGAGACCGATTCCAGCTCATCCACTCGGCCGGAAACGTGGGCTGAGCGGCAGGTGCGGGCATTGTGGACGACCGCTTCGAATCCGGCGCGGTCGGAGTCCTTGTCCGAGAGCTCGAGGTTGTGGACGGACAACTCGGCATCGCCGAGGACGGCTCGAACCGCCGGGTGCTCAAGCAGTGCCATGCGGGTCGCCGAGATAGCTGGCTCCGGATCGTAGGGCTCCACGGTGATCCGCAGGCCGCTCTCTTGCTCCGTCATCACTTCCGCTTCTTTGCTCGAAAAGTTGGTGCATCTGCAAGTGCATGAAATGGATCACACGCGGCATTATTCGCGCGTTATCGGTGGGCGATCGGAGCGGGTCTTGACTCACGCCGGAGACCGCTCAAGGATCGTGGATAGGGCGTTGACCCCGCGTCCCACTCTTTCGAAGGAAGGCAGCACCATGTCTGGAAAAGTCGTGCACTTCGAGATCCCCGCGGACGACGGCGACCGCGCCAACCGCTTCTACACCGAGGCCTTCGGCTGGAACATGATGGCGGTCCCCGGGATGGACTACACGATGGTCGGAACCACGCCCAGCGATGAGAACGGCCAGCCCACCGAGGCCGGCGGCATCAACGGAGGCATGTTCGTCCGGAGCG
This sequence comes from Sinomonas sp. P10A9, assembly GCF_041022165.1. Classification (GTDB taxonomy): domain Bacteria; phylum Actinomycetota; class Actinomycetes; order Actinomycetales; family Micrococcaceae; genus Sinomonas; species Sinomonas puerhi. The sequence continues at coordinate 3,121,848 of NZ_CP163302.1, read as the reverse complement.
AGGAGTTCCCGCCCAAGGAGCCGGTGATCACGATCGACGTCGAGGATATCGACGCTTCCCTGGCCAAGATCGCCGAACTCGGCGGGAGCACCATTTCCCCGAAGCTGCCTGTTGGGGAGATGGGCTTCGCCGCGTACTTCAAGGACACCGAGGGCAACGTTCTCGGGCTGTGGGAGAACGCGCCGCAGCAGGGATAGGCCGCAGCAGGGATAGAAGGGGCGCGCAGCCAGCCCTGGTTCAACGGAAGTCCCGGCTTGAGGTCTTCGCCCGCAGGGGCAGGGCCTCGAGCCGGTCCGCGACCAGGTTGGTGACGCCCTCCTTGGAACGTTCGAGCATGCCGCGGATCACCATGGCCGGTGCCGCCTGCGCGATGCGCCGGTACCGCGTCCAGACCCCCGTGCTGCAGACGATGTTGAGGATTCCTGTCTCGTCCTCGAGGTTCATGAACGTGATGCCCTGCGCTGTCTGAGGCCGCTGCCGGTGGGTCACGACGCCGGCCGCCTCGACTCTGCTCCCCGGATTCGCCGTGCGCAGCTGGTCGATGCGCAGGACGCCGCGCGCGTCGAGCCGCGGGCGGGCGTGGCGGAGTGGATGGTCATCGGTGGCGACCCCCGTGGCCCACAGGTCGTACGCCACGGCATCTTCGGCGCCGAGTTCAGGCAGCAGCGGAGGCTGGACATACGGCTGGGACCCGGGAAGCTGGCCCGGACGCTCGAGGGCCGCCGCGCCCGACTGCCACAGGGCCTCGCGCCTCGTGAGGCCGAGCGAGTTGAGGGCACCCGCGGACGCGAGCGATTCGAGCTGCTCGGCTGAGAGTCCCGTCCGCCGGGACAGCTCGGCCAGCTCCTGGAAGGGGCCCCCAGCCTCTCGCTCGGCCACGATCCTCTCGGCGAGGTCCTGCCCGATGCCCCGCACGCTCCCGAGCCCGAGCCGCACCGCACGGGCGGTGTCTCGGCGGTGCGCGAGGGTCTCGTCCGGCGCCTGCGGATCGAAGGGCCCGACGGGCGGCTGCACGCGCTCGAGGCACGCATCGAGACCGGCAGCCGGCCCGGAGACATTGTGCTGGAGGGCATAGTCCTGCGGTGAGCCTGCTGACGAGCCGCTCCCGGGTGAGTCGACAGGCTCGGGCGGGCCGTCGCCGTCGTGCGCTCCGTCGAGCTCTTCGAGCGAGGCGTCCGCCTGCGAGCGGAGGATGTCCGGGCGGAGCACGACGACGCCGTGGCGCCTCGCGTCCGCGACCAGCGTCTGTGGGGAGTAGAACCCCATCGGCTGGGCCCGCAGGAGCGCTGCGAGGAAGGCCCCCGGATAGTGCAGCTTGAGCCACGAGCTCGCATACACGAGCACGGCGAAGCTGATCGAGTGGGACTCGGCGAAGCCGAAGTCGGCGAACGCCGCGATCTGGGTGTAGATCCCCTTCGCCTCCTCGGGGCTCAGCCCGTTGGCGGCCATGCCCGCGAACAGCTTCTCCTTGAGGCTCCCGATCTTCTCGACCCCGCGCTTCGAGCCCATGGCCCGGCGGAGCAGGTCGGCGTCCTCGGCCGTGCAGCCGCCGATCGCCATCGCCATCTGCATGAGCTGCTCCTGGAAGAGCGGGACGCCGAGCGTTCGCGCGAGCACCGGCTCGAGGAGGGGATGCGGGTAGGCGATGGTTTCCTCGCCGGCGCGCCGCCGGATGTAGGGATGGACGGCCCCGCCCTGGATCGGGCCCGGGCGGATGAGCGCGATCTCGACCACGAGGTCGTAGAACTCCCTGGGGCGCAGCCGCGGAAGCGTGCTCATCTGCGCCCTCGACTCGACCTGGAACACGCCGACCGAGTCCGCCCTGCACAGCATGTCGTAGACCGCTGGCTCTTCCTTCGGGATGTCCTCGATCCGCCAGCGCTCGCCGAAGTGCTCGTCAATGAGGTCGAAGCAGTACTGGAGCGCGGCGAGCATGCCGAGGCCGAGCAGGTCGAACTTGACCAGGCCCATCCACTCGCAGTCGTCCTTGTCCCACTGCAGGACCGTGCGGTTCTCCATGCGGGCGTGCTCGATGGGCACGACCTCGCCCACAGGCCGCTCGGTCAGGACCATCCCGCCCGAGTGGATGCCGAGGTGGCGGGGGTAGCCGAGGAACTGCTCCGCCAGGGCCACGACGCGCGCAGGGATGCCGTCGGCGTCGTCGGATCTCCCCTCGGAGAGCGCGTCCCACCGCTCGAGCCGCTTGGACCATGCGTCCTGTTGCCCCTGCCCGTAGCCGAGGGCCTTCGCGGCGTCCCGGACCGCGTTCTTGGGGCGGTAGCTGACCACGTTGGCCACCTGGGCGGCGTTGGTGCGGCCGTACTTGGCGTAGACGTGCTGGATGACCTCCTCGCGTCGGTCCGAATCGAAGTCGACGTCGATGTCCGGTTCCTCCTCGCGCAGGCTCGAGAGGAACCGCTCGAACGGCAGCTGGTAGGCGATGCTGTCCACGGCCGTGATGCTCAGGAGATAGCAGACGGCGGAGTTGGCCGCCGAGCCGCGCCCCTGGCAGAGGATGCCTCGGCTCCGGGCGAACTGCACGATCTCGTGCACGATGAGGAAGTAGCCCGGGAAGTCCTTCTTCTCGATCACGGCGAGCTCCTTCTCGATGCGCTCGCGGACTTCCTCCGGGGGGACTGGGCCGCGCCACGCCGCGCCGGGCACCCCATAGCGGTCCTCGAGCCCGCGCTCCACGAGCTCACGGAGGTGGGACATGGGCGTGTGCCCGTCGGGGACGTCCTGCTTGGGCAGCTTGGGGCGGGCGGAGCGGAGCGGGAAGGCGAGCTCGTCTGCCAGGCGCACCGTGTTCTCGACCGCGCCGGGGTAGCGGGCAAAACGCTCGGCCATCTCCGCGCCGCTGCGCAGATGTGCGCCGTCGCTCGCCGGCAGCCAGCCGTCGAGCTCGTCGAGGCTGCGCCGTGCGCGCACGGCGGCGAGCGCCGTCGCGAGCGGGTGCCGCGAGGGCTCAGCGAAGTGGACCGCGTTCGTGGCGACGCAGGGAAGGCCCAGACGCCGGGCGATATCCGCGAGGGCATCGTTGTGGGCGCTGTCGAGCGGATTCCCGTGGTCGAAGAGTTCGACGGCCACCCCGTCGGTGCCGAACAGCTCGACGAGCCCCTGGACCGCGAGCTCCGCCGCCTCCTCGCCGTGCTCGCGGAGCGCCCGCCGCACCGCTGACTTGCGACATCCCGTGAGCACGACGCAGTGCCCGCGCAGGCGTTCCGCAACCTCCTCGAGGACGTACACGGGGCGCCCCTTCTCCGCGCCGCCCGCGAGCTGGGCCCCCGTGATGGCCCCAGCGAGCCGGTGGTAGCCGTCCTCCCCGCGGGCGAGCACGAGGAGGTGCTCGCCCTCCGGATCAGGCACCCCGTTCTGGGGACCCGAGAGGCCCATCGACAGCTCGGCGCCGAAGACCGTGGCGAGGCCGTAGGCCTCCGCCGCCTCGGCGAGCCGCACCACCCCATAGAAGCCGTCATGGTCCGTGATGGCGAGAGCATGCAGGCCGAGGCGCATCGCCTCCTCGACGAGTTCCTCGGGCGACGACGCTCCGTCGAGGAAGCTGTAGTGCGAATGGACGTGAAGCTCCGCGTAGGGGACGGCCGCCGTGCTGCTGGGGACCGGCAGCGGGATGTAGGGCCCGCGCTTGCGGGACCACGCGGGGCTGTCACCGCCGTCGTGCTCGATGGGCTTCCGCCCTGCTTCAGTCCGCCCCGAACCGCTGCGGCCCGGGCCGGTGCTCCCCGAACTGCCGCGCAGCTCGTCGGCACTCACCTCCTTGCCCTCGAGGATGTCGTGCAGCTGCTGCCAGGGGATCGGCGGGTTGCTCCAGCCCATGTGGCCTCCTTCCTTCAGCGTCCCTTCAGTCCCTCATCTGGATGAGGGGCCTTACGTGGCCGTCAGTCGTAGCGGGCCTCGGCCCACCAGCTACCGTCCTCCCCGAGCAGGAGCCAGGCCTCGCCGTCGCCGTCGAGGATCTGGAACCGCTCGGCCCGGCGTCCCTCGGCCGCGTCCCACCACCGCTCGCGCAGAGGCCATGGTCCGGCCCAGCTCCGGACGGCGCGCCTCCTCGCCCCCGCAGCGGGCACGAACCACGCTGGCGCCGTCGAGAGGCCCCCGCGGGCGCCGACCCCGAGGGGGAGTCCATCGTCCCCGAGCAGGGTCACCGGCGGCGGCTCGGAGAACACCGTGGCCGGAAGGGGTGGGGGCACCGACCCTGGCCACGGACGCGACGCACGGTCTGAGGTGCCCAGCGGCGGCTCCTCGCCCCACGGCACGAGGAGGCATCGCTCTGCCAGAAGCCTCCCGCCGGCAGCGGCGGCATGGAGCACCGAGCCGTGGCCCAGCATGGTCTGGAGCCGGTGGAGGCCATGGTCCAGCCGTTCGTCGACACCACCGAACAGGGCCTGGGCTCGGCGGCCGAGCAGATCGACCCGTTCGGGGAGCAGACGGACCTGGACCACGGGTGCCCCGAGGGCGTCTCCGGTGGTGCGCCAGGCCGTCCGCTCCCGCGGGCGGGGCGAGGGGTCCTGCCCGGACTGCAGCTGCCACCGGACGCGCTCTACAGCGTCGCCGGGAGAGAACTGGTGGGGATGGCCCCAGGATCGCTCGGAGCGGGCACCGGAATCGTCGGTGATCTGCACGCGCAGCAGGGTGCAGGCAAGGCCCGCGTGCATGAGCCCGGCGACGAAGTCCTCGGCGACCGGTCTGAGGGCGAACGCTATCTGGTCGACCCGTGTCAGCCCGGGCTCGAACTCCGCGGTCCTGTCGAGCGGTGCTGGGGGGACGCGGGGCACGACGGCGCGCGAGTCCCGTCCGCTGGCCCGGGCGTGGGCCGCGAGCCCCTCGGCCCCGAACCGGGATCGGACCTCGGCGGCGGGAAGGCCGGCGAAGTCCCCGAGCGTGCGCAGGCCCAGGCGTGTGAGAAGGGAGGCCAGCCTCGGGTCGCCGAGGGCTGCGACCGGCAGAGGGGAGAGGAATGCGGCAGACGCCCCGGCCCCGATGACCCGAAGGCCGGAGAGCTCATGGGTGCTCCGCGCCGCCTGCTCGGCCGCGAAGACCGAATCGGCAATTCCGGCGCGGGCCTCGAGCCCGAGCCCGGATGCGCCCTCGAGAGCGGCGCCGCCCGCGGCCTCCTCGCTCCCGTAGTACCTGGCCGCGCCCCGGGCCCGTACGGCGCACAGGCCTGGACGGAGGATCTGGACGCCCGGTACGGCGGTCTCGAGGGCTCTGACCACAGGGTCGAATTCCCGTTCCGCGCGCGCGGGATCGGCCGGGACGGTGACGAGCTCGGGGCACCGGACCTGCGCTTCCCGGACCCGCAGCCCGCGGACCACTCCGGCAGTCCGGGCCTCGGCGGAGCAGACAGCGACCAGACCCTTGTCGATGACGGCCGCCGCTGCACCCTCAGGCACCTCCCCGGCCAGCTGGGCCGCCACCAGCGGCCAGTCCGGGAACCACACCACAAGCGCCCTCGGCGTTGCGGCACTCATCCCGCCGCCCCGATCCTTCCGGCCAGATCCCGCTCCTTGCGGACGGCATCTCGCAGCCCCGTGCTCGGCCATCCCGCATCCGGCCGCGTCGCTGCGCCTGGAAGTCCAGCACCACTCGTCGGTCCAAACTCCACGGTCCCGGTCCGTGTCCGGCCACGCTGGTTCAGCTCGAGGCGGACCCGGTGCCGCGCCAGATGCCCGTGCCCATGGCCCAGGCCCTCCCAGCTCGAGCTGCTGGCCGTCAGGCGCCCCTCGCTCTGGGGCCACGTGCCCAGGACGAGCAGGACCCCGCCCCTCTCGCGCAGCCGGGACCCGAGCCGCGACGCGTCGCCCGGCCGCACGGTTCCCGGAGGGCGCACGAGGACGAGGGGAAGCACCTCGACGAGGGCGCCGACGGCCGCGGTCCAGTCGTCCCCGGGGTCCGGTACGAGGACGAACCGGTCGAGGTCCACGCCGAACCCGGCGGCGGCCTCCGCGCCGAAATCCTGCACCCCGGCGGCCCCGCACCACTGCCCTTCGGCAGACGCCCCTGCCAGGAGTGCCATCGCCACGGACAACGGCGTCTCGAGGGAGTACGCCGCACCGCCGCGGAGGCCGTCGGGGAAGAACGGGGAGAAGCAGGGAAGGACGGGGTAGGACCCTTCACGGTTCCTTCTGCCCTGGAGCGAATGGATGCGTTCCTGGAGCTCGCGCAGCGTCCCGGCCGCGGGGGCGCCCACGGAAACCGCATCGGAGCTGAATGCGAGTGACATGCTTCAATTATCGAAAATATGTTCGAAACAGTCAATCGGGCGGAGTCGGCTCATGGACCCGCCCAGCCGTTAGAGTTGGGGGCGTGAAGTACGCCAAGTCCGTCGTCGAGCTCATCGGCCGCACGCCCCTCGTCAAGCTGAACAAGGTCACCGAAGGCATCAAGGCGACGGTCCTGGTCAAACTCGAATACCTCAACCCCGGTGGCTCCATCAAGGACCGGATCGCACTGAAGATGATCGAGCAGGCCGAGGCAGACGGCAAGCTCCTCCCCGGCGGCACCATCGTGGAGCCCACGAGCGGCAACACCGGTGTGGGCCTGGCCCTCGTGGGGCAGCAGAAGGGCTACAAGTGCATCTTCGTGGTCCCGGACAAGGTCGGCGAGGAGAAGCGGGCGGTCCTTGCGGCATACGGTGCAGAGGTCGTCGTGACCCCCACCGCCGTGGCCCCTGATTCGCCCCAGTCCTACTACGGCGTCTCGGACCGCCTCGTGAAGGAGATCCCCGGCGCGTTCAAGCCGGACCAGTTCTCCAACCCGGGCGCCCCGGGAAGCCACTACGAGACCACTGGCCCCGAGATCTGGGCGGACACGGACGGCACGATCACCCACGTGGTCATCGGCGCGGGAACCGGCGGGACCATCACCGGGACGGGCCGCTACCTCAAGGACGTCAGCAAGGACCGCCCCGAGTCGGAGGGCGGCCAGGTCAAGGTCATCGGCGCCGACCCGGAGGGGTCGATCTACTCCGGCGGCACGGGCCGGCCGTATTTCGTCGAGGGCGTCGGCGAGGACATGTGGCCCGAGAACTACGACAAGTCGGTCCCCGATGAGGTCCTCGCGGTGAACGACGCCGAGTCGTTCGCCATGACCCGCCGGCTCGCCCGCGAAGAGGGCCTCCTCGTGGGCGGTTCCTCCGGCATGGCCGTCGTGGCAGCCCTGCGTGCGGCGAGGGACCTGCCCGAGGAAGCGGTCGTCGTCGTGATCCTGCCCGATTCGGGCCGCGGCTACCTTGCCAAGATCTTCAACGACGACTGGATGCGCTCCTACGGCTTCCTCCCCGGCGAGGGGGAGCGGACCGTCGGCGAACTGCTCAAGGGCAAGACCGGTCAGATGCCCGACCTCATCCACACCCACCCCAACGAGACGGTCCGCGACGTCATCGACATCATGACCGAGTACGGCGTGAGCCACCTCCCCGTGCTCTCGGCCGAGCCGCCCGTGGTCATGGGCGAAGTCCTCGGCGCCGTCGACGAGCGCGCCCTCTCCGCCAGGCTGTTCCGCGGCGAGGCCAAGCTGACCGACAAGATCTCCGAGCACATGGGCGAGCGGCTGCCCGTCATCGGCTCGCTCGAGGGGCAGGCCGCCCTGCAGGCGATGCTGAGCGAGCAGGACGCCGTCATGGTCACCTTCGTCGGTGCGCCCGTCGGCATCCTGACCCGCCATGACCTCCTGGCCAACCTCAACAAGTAAGGTGACGCAGTATGGGTGAGCGCAGCGAACACAACCAGCAGAGCGGACAGATTCAGCGGGCCGGCTTCAACACGCGTGCCGTCCATGCCGGCCAGGAGTTCGAGCCGCGCACGGGCGCCGTCGTGCCCCCGCTGCACTTCTCCTCGACGTACGCCCAGGACGGGATCGGAGGCCTCCGGTCCGGCTACGAGTACGGCCGCGGCGGCAACCCGACCCGCGATGCGCTCCAGGAGCAGCTCGCCGCGCTCGAGGGTGGCAACCACGCCTACTCATTCGGCTCCGGCCTCGCCGCCGAGGACGCCCTCATCCGCGCCCTGTGCTCGCCCGGTGACCGGATCGTCCTCGGCAACGATGCCTACGGCGGCACGTACCGCCTCATCTCCAGGGTCCTCGGCCCGTGGGGCATTGCGAACCGGCCCGTGGACATGTCCGACCTCGACCGCGTGCGTGCGGCGGTGTCCGCCGGAGGCACGGACGAGACGCGCCTCGTGTGGGTCGAGACGCCGTCCAACCCGATGATGAAGATCTCTGACATCACGGCGATCGCAGACATCGCGCACGACGCCGGGGCCCTCCTCGTGGTCGACAACACCTTCGCGTCTCCCTACCTGCAGAACCCGCTCGCCCTCGGCGCGGACATCGTGGTCCACTCGACGACCAAGTACATCGGCGGGCACTCCGACGTGGTGGGCGGCGCCGTCGTGGTCAACGACGACGAGCTTGCTGAGAAGGTCGGGTTCGTGCAGTTCGCGGTGGGCGCGGTGTCCGGCCCGATGGACGCGTTCCTGACCACGCGCGGGCTCAAGACCCTCGGTGTGCGCATGGAGCGCCACTCGGAGAACGCCCAGAAGATCGCCGAGTGGCTCGTGGGCCGCCCCGGCATCGAGAAGGTCCTGTACCCGGGGCTCCCGGACCATCCCGGCCACGGGCTCGCGGCGAAGCAGATGCGCCGCTTCGGTGGCATGATCTCCGTCCAGTTCTCCGGCGGCGAGGAGGCGGCCCGCAAGGTCGCCGAGTCCACGCGTCTGTTCACGCTCGCGGAGAGCCTCGGCGGGATCGAGTCGCTCATGAACTACCCCTCGGAGATGACGCACGCCTCGGTCAAGGGCACCGAACTGGCCGTTCCGGTGAACCTGCTGCGCCTGTCCGTGGGCATCGAGGACGCCGATGACCTCATCGCAGACCTCGACGCGGCCATCGCACGGCTCTAGCCCGTTCTATCGAACCCGCCCACCCTAGAGGACTCCTTCCATGCCGCAGACCTCACCCGCGAAGCCGTCGCTCACCCAGGCGCCGTGGTTCCGCCCGGCCGCGTTCGGCGTGGGCGCCGTCGTCGTGCTCGCCCTCGTGGTGCTCGCCGCGAAGCTGCTGCGCGGCACCCAGGCCGTCTCGGACTTCATCGCGACCTACCCCGGGCACGCCCCCCTGCCGGACTGGGCCCCTGAGGGCCTGCCTGCCTGGCTGAACGTGCTGCACTTCCTCAATCTGATGTTCCTGGTCCTGATCGTGCGCTCGGGCCTACAGGTGCGCTTCACCACACGCCCGCAGGGCTACTGGAAGCGCAACAACAAGGGTCTGGTCAAGACGAAGGGCCAGCCCAAGAAGATCAGCCTCGACCTGTGGTTCCACCTGTGCCTCGATGCCCTGTGGGTCCTCAGCGGGATCGTGTTCTTCGTGCTCATGTTCGCCACGGGGCACTGGGTCCGCCTCGTCCCGACTACGTGGAGCATCTTCCCGCACGCGCTCTCAGCGGTGATCCAGTACGCCTCGCTCGACTGGCCGCTCGAGGACGGCTGGCTGAACTACAACGCCCTCCAGCAGCTGACGTACTTCCTGGTCGTGTTCATTGCCGCCCCGCTGGCGATCGTCACGGGCCTGCGCATGTCCGGCGCGTGGCCCACCAACCAGAAGGCGCCGCGGCTCAACAAGGCCTACCCCCTCGAGTGGGCGCGCGCGGTGCACTTCCCGGTCATGGCGTTCTTTGTGCTCTTCGTCATCGTGCACGTCTTCCTCGTGCTCACCACGGGGGCCCTGCGGAACCTGAACCACATGTTCGCCTCGCACGACGGCGACGATTGGCTCGGGTTCATCCTGTTCGCCGTGGGAGTGCTCGTCGTTGTGGGCCTGTGGTTCCTTGCGCGGCCTCTGTTCCTTCGGCCGGTGGCCTCGCTCATGGGCACGGTGACGCGGAACTAGCCCTCGAGCCCGGGTGCCTCGTGCCTGAGCCACTCCGACGCGATGTACCAGCGGCGGTCCCGCTTCTCGCACTCGAGGGACGCTGTGCCGGAGATCTCGAGGTCGGTGCCGTCCGTCGTCGTGCCCTCGACGGACCAGGCCAGGCGCACATGAGCGCGCGCGCCATCCTCGAAGATGTCCTGGACCCGGAACTGCATCGGCAACCCTAGCCTCATGCGGTCCTCGATGTCCTCGGCGGGGGAGACCGGGTGCGTCTCGTTCCAGGCTGGTACGATCCGTGCCGAGTCGAGGTACAGGCCAAGGAGGAGCGCCGGGTCCCGGCGGCGGTAGCCGTCGACGAAGGAGGCGCACAGCTCCTTGAGGGTCCCTGCCCCCGCGCCCCGTGGTCCGCGTTCCGCAGGTTCTCCGCGCGCGGTCGTCTCGCCGATCATGTCTTCTGTTCCTCCCGATGGGGCCGCCTCTCGATCCCCGAAAGGAGGAGAGCACGCGCAGCCAGCCGCATGACGCGGATTCGGGCCGTGCGCGCCACACCTCACGCCGCCGGGGTCCGTTTGCCAGAATGGCAGGATGAGCCATCGGACTCCGTTCCTCCCGGCGCCAGGGCACCGCCTTCGTCTTGCCGAGTTGGGCGTCCTCGACCGGCGGCGCACGCTGGTGGGGTTGGTGATCGCCGTCGTACTGCCCCTCGCAGTCCAGCCTGCGGCCCTCTGGCTCGTGGGCGAGGACCGCAGCGGCCGCGGGCTCGTGACCGTTGTCCTCTTCCAGATGCTGGCCACCGTCGTGGTGGCGCTCGTCGGCGGACTCTGGCCAGCTGTCCTGGCCGCGGTGGTGGCCAACCTCGCACTGAACTGGTTCGCCACCGAGCCTGTCGGGAGCCTGAGCGTCGCTCGGCCGGAGGCGGCACTGGGGCTCGTCGTTTTCCTCGTCGTCGCGTGCACGATCGCGCTGGCTGTCGGTGCCGCGGCGCGTCGCTTCGAACAGGCAACGCGGGCCGCCGCCGAGGCCGGCGCGATGAGCGACCTCGCGCTCGGCATCCTCGGATCCACGGGAGGAATGGACGAGTTCCTCGAACGGGTGCGCTCTGCCCTCGGACTGCGTGCGGTGGCCCTTATCTCCCGGGGCGTCGCCGGAGGCACACGCGGGGCTGACGGCGGCGAACGCGATGACGGCGTGGGAGGAGCCGGCCGGAGCGGCTCTCCCGGCCGCGCGGGACACGGCAGGGCCCTCGCCGATGCGGCACGGACGGTGTCCGGCTGGGACGTCGTGGCGACGGCGGGGGAGGCGCCGCCCATCTCGCATGCGGCGGCGGATGATGCCGTGGCGCCTGACGGCTACTACACCCTCCTCGTGGGCGGCCATTCGCTCGACGACGGCGAGCGGCGGACGCTCAAGGCCTTCGGGGTGTACCTCGTGGCCATGCGCGAGCGGGCCCAGCTTGCGCGCAGCCGCGAGGCCAACCGGCGGCTCGAGGAAGGCAATTCGATCAGGACGGCGATCCTCCAGGCCGTCTCGCATGACCTGCGCACCCCCCTGGCGGGCATCAAGCTCAGCGTGAGCAGCCTGCGTCAGTCCTCGGTCGACTTCACGCCCGAGGAGGAAGCGGAGCTCCTGGGCACCATCGAGGATTACACGGACCGCCTTTCCCACGTGGTGGACAACCTCCTGGACATGTCCCGCATCTCGGCGGACAACGTGCGCCCGCTCCTGAGGCCCGTCGCGTGGCGTGAGGTCGTGTCGCGCGGGGTCGCGGGCCAGGAACGGGTCGTGGACCTCATCCCCGCCAATGCCCCTGCCGTCGAGGCGGACCCGGTGCTCCTCGAGCGTGTGGTCGCAAACCTTGTCGAGAACGCGCTGCGCTACGCCCCAGAAGCACCCGTCGAGATCACGTCCCGTAGCGGCGTCGAGGATGCAGACGGCCGTCCCTGCGGGGTGCTGAGGGTTGTGGACCACGGCGAGGGCATCCCGCCCGAGGACCTGCTGCTCGTGTTCCGACCCTTCCAGCGGCTGGGCGACGACACCGCGAAAGGCGGCGTGGGTCTGGGGCTCGCGGTGGCCAAGGGTTTCGTCGAGGCCATGGGTGGGCGCATCGAGGCCGAGGAGACGCCGGGGGGCGGGCTCACGATGTCGGTCGCCCTTCCCCTCGCTCAGGGCGTACCGCCCGGCCGAGCGGTGTCCTCGGGCCCGGAGACCAGGGGGACTAGCGCATGAGCCCGTCGGGCAGGGCCGCACCGACCACCGTCCTCGTGGTGGAGGACGAGGCGCAGTTCGCCCGCGCACTCCAGATCAACCTGCGCGTCCACGGCTACGAGGCGCTGACTGCGGCGACGGGGGAGGCGGCCCTCGAGATCGCGGCGGAGCGCCCGATCGACGTCCTCGTCCTGGATCTCGGCCTTCCGGGCATCGATGGGATCGAGGTGATCCGCCGCCTGCGCGAATGGACGGACCTGCCCATCATTGTGCTGTCCGCGCGCCACGGCTCGGAGGACAAGGTCGAGGCGCTCGACGCCGGTGCCGACGACTACGTGACCAAGCCGTTCGGCCTCGAGGAACTCCTCGCACGGCTCAGGGCGGCCGCACGGCGCGGGCCGCGCGTGGGCGAGGTGCCCCGCGTGCAGACAGGAGACCTGAGCGTGGACCTCGCGGCGCGCCGCGTGCTGTTCAAGGGGGCCGACGTGCGCCTGACCCCCACCGAGTGGAACATCCTCGCGCTCCTCGTGCGCCGCGCGGGCCAGCTCGTGACCCAGCGGGAGATCCTCACCCAGGTGTGGGGACCCGCGTACGAGAAGGAGACCCAGTACCTGCGCGTGTATCTGGCCCAGCTGCGCCGCAAGCTCGAGGACGATCCGGCTCACCCGCGCCACCTGCACACCGAGGCAGGCATGGGCTACCGCTTCGACCCGTGACAGGGGCTACGAAGGACCAGCGAGGGTACCCTGTGGACATGAAGACCGCCCGCGTCGCCGCTGTCTGTCGAGTCCATCAGCTCCTGCCCGACGCCGGGTCGGTCGGCGTGACGGGAATCGACAAGCGCCCCGTCGAGGGCCCGGTCCGCGTCCGGCGGCTCGGTTTCTACGGCGATGTGCAGGCCGACCGGGCCAATCACGGCGGCGAGGACAAGGCCGTCTACGCGTATTCGGAGGACGACGCCGCCCTGTGGGCCCGTGAGCTCGGCCGCGAGATTCCCGCGGGCCTCTTCGGCGAGAACCTGAGGGTCGAGGGCATCACCGCGAGCAATGCCGTGATCGGCGAGCGCTGGCGCTTCTCGTCAGGCGCGGTGCTGGAGGTCACGATGCCCCGCATTCCGTGCGCCACGTTCGCCCGGCACATGGGGGAGGACGGCTGGGTCTCATGGTTCACCCGGGCCGGCCTCTCCGGGGCGTACCTGAGGGTCGTCACCCCAGGGGACATCGGTGCTGGCACGACCTTCAGCGTCGAGAACATCCCCGGCCACGGGGTCCGTGTGGGCGAGTGGCTCGCCGAACCCACGCGCGAGATGGCACAAGCCCTCCTCGATGCCGAGGCCGAGGGGGACGTCCGGCTCGCCCCGGCGCTGCGGAAGTACGTCCTCACCGTGGCCGAGCGCGTCGCCGACTAGCGGTCGCGGCGAAGGGTGTGCTGAAGTTCACCCTCGCCCGACGGCGGGCGGCGAGCGGGCGGCGTCGTGCGTCCTGTATGATCTTTACATCCCCCACTTTCCGGAATTCCCTTTTCTGCCCAATTCTTGAGGCAGGACGGTAGCGTGTTGGGGCCCGCCGCAGAGCGGGCAATTGCATAGGGGAGTCCGGCTGAAGGAACGCTGTACGGGTGCATTGTGGTGCCGGACGCAGCGTAGAGCCCTGCCTGGGATTGAGAGAGCGCTGGGCTCGTTAACTGACCGACGAGCCCCCAGGCTCCCCAGAGCGAGGATACCCCTTGTCCGAAATGCTGTTCGAAGCCCCCTCCGAGACCCCCCACATTCCCGAGCACACCGACTCTCCCGCCGCCGAGGTCACCGCCTCTGACGCCGAGGTCACCCCCGCCACCGCCGAGGTCACCGCCCCTGACGCCGAGGTCACCCCCACCGTCGCCGAGGCCTCGAAGGCCGACGCGAAGTCCGAGGATGACGACGATGAAGGTGTCCGCTTCACCGACCTCGGGATCGACGCCCGCATTCTCGCGGCCCTGACCGACGTCGGCTACGAGAAGCCCTCGCCCATCCAGGCCGCGACCATCCCCCTCCTGCTCGAGGGCCGCGACGTCATCGGCCTCGCCCAGACCGGCACCGGCAAGACGGCCGCGTTCGCCGTTCCCGCGCTGTCCCGCCTCGCGGAGCTGCACGACCTCAACGGCCCGTCCCGTTCCACGCAGGCCCTTGTCCTGGCTCCGACCCGTGAGCTCGCGCTCCAGGTCGCGGAGGCGTTCACCTCCTACGCCAAGCACCTCGAGGACTTCACCGTCCTGCCCGTCTACGGCGGCTCGGCATACGGCCCCCAGCTCGCTGGCCTGCGTCGCGGTGCCCAGGTCGTTGTCGGCACCCCCGGTCGCGTGATCGACCATATCGAGAAGGGCTCCCTCGACCTCTCCGGGCTTCAGTACCTCGTGCTCGACGAGGCGGACGAGATGCTCCGCATGGGCTTCGCCGAGGATGTCGAGCGCATCTTCCAGCAGACCCCGGACGGCCGCCAGGTCGCCCTGTTCTCCGCAACCATGCCCTCGCAGATCCGCCGTCTGTCGAAGCAGTACCTCAACATGCCGGAAGAGGTCTCGGTCAAGTCCCAGACCACGACCGGCACGAACATCCGCCAGCGCTACGTCCAGGTCATGGGCTCCCACAAGCTCGATGCCATGACCCGCATCCTGGAGGTCGAGGAGTTCGACGGCGTCATTGCGTTCGTCCGCACGAAGATGGCCACCGAGGACCTCGCCGACAAGCTCAAGGCGCGTGGCTTCCAGGCCGCCGCGATCAACGGTGACATCGCCCAGGCGCAGCGTGAGCGCACCGTCGAGGCGCTGCGCGACGGCAAGATCGACATCCTCGTCGCGACCGACGTCGCCGCCCGCGGCCTGGACGTCGAGCGCATCAGCCACGTCATCAACTACGACATCCCGCACGACACCGAGGGCTACGTGCACCGCATCGGCCGCACCGGCCGCGCGGGCCGCAAGGGCGACGCGATCCTCTTCATGACCCCGCGCGAGAAGTACCTCCTGCGCGCGATCGAGAAGGCCACCCGTCAGGCTGTCGAGCCCATGCACCTGCCGACCGCCGAGACGGTCAACTCGCTGCGCATGAGCAAGTTCGCGGACCGCATCACGGAGACCCTCGAGTCCCAGGACGTCGCGATGTTCCGCGACCTCATCGCCTCCTACGAGGAGGAGCACGAGGTGCCGGCGGCCGAGATCGCCGCCGCGCTGGCTGTCATGGTCCAGGGCGACACCCCGTTCTTCGTCAAGGAGCTCCCCTCCGCCCCCGAGTTCCAGAAGCGCGAGCGCAACAAGGACGGCTTCGGCACCCGCGGCCCGTCCCGTTCGCTCACCGAAGGCAATGCGACGTATCGGATCGCCGTCGGGCGCCGCCACCGCGTGATGCCCGGCTCGATCGTCGGCGCGCTCGCCAACGAGGGCGGCTTCAGCTCGAGCCAGATCGGCGGGATCGACATCCGCGCCGACCACTCGCTCGTCGAGCTTCCCGCCGACCTCAGCTCTGATCAGTGGAAGGCCCTGTCGAAGACTCGCATCGGCGGCGAGCTCATCAGGCTCGAGCTCGACAACGGCCGCCGCCCCGCCCGCGCGGACGACGGCGATCGCGGCTCGCGCGGCGGGTTCCGCGGGAACCGCGGCGGAGACCGCGGTGGCTTCGGCGGTCGTGATCGCGACGACCGCGGTGGAGACCGCGGTGGCCTCGGCGCGCGCGGTGGCTTCGGCGGCCGTGATCGCGACGACCGCGGTGGCTTCGGCGGCCGCGACCGCGACGACCGCGGCAACTTTGCTCCCCGCAAGCCGCGCCAGAGCAAGGACGGCAGCCGCGGCCGCCAGTGGTGATCGTGTGAATCAGTGGTGACCGTGTGAATCAGCGCTCCGGCGCCACTGGGCGCCTGCCTCTGACGAGGTGATCCACCCCCTTCGAGCCCGTTCCCGGGAGCCTTCCGGGAACGGGCTCGCTGCATTCTGCGGGCCGCGCAGGATCCAGCCCGCCCAAGCGCAGGTTGAAACGGTCGCGCTACGGCTCTCGGGCTGTCCCAAAGTCAGCCCCGTACCCGAAGCTTCATCGGCTGCGTGCGGAGCGCCTGCACTCCTCGATCCGGACGGAGAGGACAGCGTCGCCCGATTTGGTGAGGCTGCGGCCCGTCCGGTAAAGTATCTGTCTGTTGCCCCCCTAGCTCAGTGGTAGAGCGCCATCTTGGTAAGATGGAGGTCACGGGATCGATTCCCGTGGGGGGCTCTCTGGCGGTGTAGCTCAGCTGGTTAGAGCGCACGACTCATAATCGTGAGGTCCCGGGATCGAGTCCCGGCACCGCTACGGCGAATGGCCCCGGATTTCCGGGGCCATTGTCGTATCCGCAGTACATACGGTGCGGCGAGCCGGCGCGTACGTGCAGCCGAGCTCGAGGAGGCCAAGCTGCGCGCGTTCAGTCCGTGGCCCTCCTGACCGAGCATCGTCGCGCGCTCCGTTTCCCCCTGTGCGTTGGGCCGAGGACGGGCGGGTCTTCCTGCATGATGCGCTGAGGGACCGGAGCGTCCTCGAGCTGTTCGCCCCGTACTCCGGCTACCTGCACGTCGTCCCGCGCGCCGTGGCATGGTTCACGGTCCACTTCGTCCCGATCGGCGGCCCTCGGGAAACCGGGGGTCCTTTTTCGTTTGCCCGAGATCGGGTAATGCCTTCCTCAAAGGCCCCTCAAGACGGGTCCGCTACACTCTGTCGGACCCGACGAGAGGAAAATATGACGGCAGCAACGACCCTAACCACAGCAGCGCCGGCCCGACCCCGCGCGGGGAGATTGGGCCACGTACCAGCGCTCGACGGCATCCGCGCTCTTGCCATCACCCTCGTCGTGGTCTACCACGCGGTCATGCCGCTGCATTTCGGTGGCGCGGGCGGCGTCGACATCTTCTTCGTCCTCTCGGGTTTCCTCATCACCACGCTCCTCCTCGAGGAGCACGATTCGAACGGCCGTATCTCGCTGCGGCGGTTCTACGTCCGCCGCGCGGTCCGGCTGTACCCGCCGCTGCTGATCATGCTCGTGGTCGTGTTCGTGCCGATCTCGGTGCTCATGGGGCTCGGCAATGCGCTCTGGGGCACTGTGATGGCCCTGTTCTACCTCATGCCGGTGGGAGCTGAGACGGGTGCAGACAGCATCTCGGCCTATGCCCACACCTGGACGCTCGGGCTCGAGGAATGGTTCTACTTCGTCTGGCCCGTGGCCCTGATCCTGCTCGTGAAGGGCGCCCGCACCGTCCACGGACGCCGTATGCGCCGCGCCCTCGCTGCCGCGCTGATCGCGACCTTTGCCCTGGCAGCCACGGCCTTGACGATCGAGGCCGTCACCGGACACATGTCCGTCATCCTGCGGGCCTGCGCCCTGCTCGCGGGCTGCGCGCCGGCCCTCGTCCTGCGCCGTTCGGACGCCCGTGCGCAGGCCTGGCACGGCGTGGCCGGCCTGGGCCTCATCGCCTTCTCCGTGGTGCACTCCTCCTTGGTTCCGCTCACCACGGTGGACACGCTCGCCGCGGCCGCCGGCGCCCTCCTGCTGATTGTCGCCATGACCCGTGGCGGGGAAGGCGGCGCGAACGGCGTGATCCGCCGCGTGCTCTCGCTTCCGCCGCTGACGTACGTGGGCCGGATCAGCTACGAGATCTACCTCTGGCACTACCCCGTCCTCTGCTTGTTCGGCGTCCTCGCAGGCACCCAGTTCCTCGGCGTCGGAGGGATCTCGGCGGCCGCCTCGCTCCTCCTCGCCGCAATCGCGTTCGCCGTGACCAAGCCGCTCGTGAAGGGCCTCCGGGCTAAGCTTCCGGTGTGACTTCTCGACTGATCTATGGCTGCATGGGCCTCGGCGGCGCGTGGGGCTCCTCGCACTACACCGAGGACGACGCCGCACGCGCGGCCGAGGCGGTCTATGCCGCCCTGGCGATCGGCATCACGCGGTTCGACCACGCGGACATCTACCGTGGTGGAACGTCCGAGGCCGTCTTCGGCGAGGTCCTGGCTGCCCGGCCCGGCCTCAGGGACCGGATCTGGATCCAGAGCAAGGTCGGGATCCGCCTTGCCGAGCGCGGACTCGGTGCACGCTATGACCTGAGCGCGGACGCGATCCGCTCGGGCGTCGAGGGCATCCTGACCCGACTGCGCACTGATTGCCTGGACCAGCTCCTCCTGCACCGGCCCGATCCCCTCGCCGACCCCGCCGAGGTGGGGCGCGCCGTCGTGCGCCTGCTCGACGAGGGCCTCATCAAGGGGATCGGCGTTTCGAACTTCTCTGGGGCGCAGATGGCCGCGCTCCAGGAGCATCTTCCCGTTCAGCTCGCGGCCAACCAGCTCGAGCTGAGCCTCGGGCGGCACGATTTCGTCGAAAGCGGCATCCTCGTCAACCACCCCGAGGGCGCCGCGGTCAGCTTCCCGCACGGGACGCTCGAGCACTGTGCGAGCGTCGGCGCAGAGGTCCAGGCGTGGTCGCCGCTAGCTGGCGGCAGGTTCACGGGACGCACGACGCCGCCCGGGGACTCCGTCGGCGAACGCGCCGAGGCGGACCTCGCCACATCCGACCTCGTGGCGCGGATGGCCCAGGAGCGCGGCACCACGGGCGAGGCCATCGTGCTCGGATGGCTCATGCGGCACCCAGCGGGGATCTCGCCCGTGATCGGGTCCTCGACACCTGAGCGGATCCGGGCGTGCGCGGGCGCCCAGGAGGTCGCGGAGGCCATGACCGGACCTGAGTGGTTCGCCCTCTTCACAGCCGCGCGAGGCCGTCCCATCCCCTGACGCGCCAGGTGTCAGGCCGGTGTGGGCAGGCTGATGTCGAGCGCCCGCTCGGCCACGTCGTCGAGGGCCCGGCGCACGGCACCGAGCGCCACGGCACCGCCGCCGAGCGGGGAGACCTCGACGCGCGGCGGGGTGTCCGTGAGCGACGGAAGCGCGCCGCGGATCCCGGGGAGGAGCGCCGACGATGCGTCCGCGACGGCCCCGCCGAGTACCACGAGCTCCGGGTTGAGGAGCGTGCCGAGGACCGCCACGACGCGGGCCATCCGCTCGGAGAGCCGGCCGAGGACCCGGAGGGCGCCTGGGTCCCCGTCGCGTGCGGCGGCGAAGACCACCTCGGCCGTCACCTCGCGGGGCGCGAGGCCCGCGAGGCCTGCAGGTGCGAGAGCCTCCTCGGCGCCCCAGGCGCGGGCCAGCTGCCCGATGCCGTGAGGGCCCTCCGCGCCCGAGACGAGGCTCAGGAAGGAGAGCTCCCCGGCCCCACCATGCCGGCCCCGCAGGAGCCGTCCCGATTCGAGGAGACCAGCGCCGAGGCGTTCGCCGGCGAGGACCACCGCAACGTCGTCCACACCGCGCGCCGCGCCGCGCCACTGCTCGGCCAGGGCCGCCAGGTTGGCGTCGTTCTCGAGGATCACCCGCCAGCCGTGGCGTTCGGCAAGGCCGTCCGCGAGGCCCACATCGAACTGCCGCCAGAAGCCCTGACCGGCCGCGATCCGGCCGTCGCGGTCCACGGGTGCTGCGATGCCTGCGCCGACGGCGAGGACCCGGCCAGGTGGGATTCCGGCCGAAGCGAGGGCCGTGAGCGCCGTCGTGCCCACGATCCGGATCCGCTCCTCGCCGGGTGCTCCCGCGGGGAAGGTGCCGCTTGCGGTGGCCACGGGGGTGCCGAGGAGGTCCGCGACGAGCGCCGTCGTCTTTCCCGCCCCCATGTCGAGGCCGATGACGACGCCCGCGTCTGCGCGGAACGCGAACGTGCGGGGAGGCCGGCCACGGCCGGGAGCCGTCCCGTCGGCGCGCTCGGTGGAGAGTTCGAGAGCCCAGCCACGGCCCACGAGATCGTCGCATACCGCGATGACCGTGGCGCGTGTCAGACCGGTGGCCCCGACGAGTTCACTCGCCGTGAGGCCGCCGCCGGCGGCATCGCGCAGGCGGCGGAGCACGGTGTCGGCGTTGGCGAGCCGGACGACGTGAGGCCCGGCCGCCGGTCCTGTCCGCATCCCCTTGACCTCCCCCTCGGTTCCGCAGAATAATGGTCTGCGGCTTTGATTTAGAGTCTAAATATAAAACCCCCGAAGATGAACCCCCGAACAGGAGGACCGGTGCCCGCCACCGTTCAGCAGGACCTCACGAACCCCTCTGCCGACTGGTGGCGCCAGGCGGCCGTCTACCAGATCTACCCCCGCAGCTTCGCTGACTCTAACGGGGACGGCATCGGTGACATCCCCGGCATCACCTCGCGCGTGCCGTATCTGGACAGGCTCGGGGTCGACGCCGTCTGGCTCAGCCCGTTCTACCCGTCCGCTCTCGCCGACGGCGGCTACGACGTCGACGACTACCGCGACGTCGACCCCCGCCTCGGCACCCTCGACGACTTCGACGCGATGGTCGCTGCCCTGCACGGGGCGGGCATCAAGGTCATCGTCGACATCGTCCCGAACCACACCTCGGACCGCCACGTGTGGTTCCAGGAGGCGCTGGCCTCGGCGCCCGGTTCGGCCGCGCGTGAGCGCTACATCTTCCGCGAGGGCCGCGGCCAGAACGGTGAGCTTCCGCCCAACGAGTGGACCTCGATCTTCGGCGGCGGGGCCTGGGAGCGCGTCACCGAGGCCGACGGCACTCCCGGCCAGTGGTACTTCCACCTCTTCGCCAAGGAGCAGCCGGACCTCAACTGGGACAACCCCGAGGTCCATGAGGACTTCCTGACCACGCTGCGCTTCTGGTCCGACCGGGGTGTGGACGGCTTCCGCGTTGACGTGGCCCACAGCCTCAAGAAGGACATGGACGCGGCCCACGACGACCTCGAGACGATCCACCGGGCCGACCTCTTCGCCTCGGGCGAGCACCCGCTGTGGGACCGCGACGAGGTCCACTCGATCTACGCCGAATGGCGCAAGGTCTTCAACGAGTACAACCCGCCGCGCACGGCGGTCGCCGAGGCGTGGGTGCACGCGGACCGCCGCGCCAAGTACGCCTCGCCCGAGGGCCTCGGGCAGGCGTTCAACTTCGACCTGCTCCAGGCGGACTTCGACGCTGGCCAGTTCCGGGAGATCATCACGAAGAACCTTGCGGAGGCCGCGGCGACCGGTGCCTCCTCGACGTGGGTATTCTCGAACCACGATGTGGTCCGGCACGCGACCCGGTACGGCCTCCCCAAGGGCTCGGGCCGGGGCGGCGCCGGCGCAGACGGCAAGGAATGGCTCCTCGACGGCGGGGATCCCGCCGAGGTCGACGCCGCGCTGGGCCTGCGTCGGGCCGAGGCCGCGACGGCGCTCATGCTGGCGCTGCCGGGCTCTGCATACCTGTACCAGGGCGAGGAGCTCGGGCTCCAGGAGGTCGGCCGCATTCCTGAGAAGGACCGTCAGGATCCGACGTTCTTCCGCAACCGGGGCGTCGACGTGGGCCGTGACGGCTGCCGGGTGCCGATCCCCTGGGAGGCCGCGCCGGCAGAGGGCGCGTCGTTCGGGTTCGGCACCGACAAGGCACACCTTCCGCAGCCAGCGTGGTTCAAGGACTACGCGGTGAGTGCGGAAGAGGCAGACTCGGGCTCGACCCTCGCGTTCTACCGCCGCGCGCTTGCGCTCCGGCACGAGCTCGAGGGGGCGGAACACCTCGAATGGGCCGAGTCGTCGGACGACGACGTGCTCCACTTCGTGCGCCCGGGGTCCGGTCAGGGCGCCTGGCACGTCGTGACCAACTTCGGGCCGGCCGCCGCGGCGCTTCCCGAGGGCGAGGTGCTCCTCGCAACGGCCGAAGTCGAGGGCGGCAAGCTCCCGTCCGACGCGACGGCGTGGGTGCGCGTGCCATAGGCCGAACGGCACTTCCGTCTCCGGCGGCGGCATGCCAACCTAGGGTGGGATCACTCTAGGAGGGCACAATGTCTGAGGTCGGCTCAAGCTTCCGGTATGGGCACGAGGCTCGCCACGAGGACCATGAGCTGGACGTCGAGCAGTGCTGGTCACTGCTCGGCTCCACCGGCATCGGGCGCTTCGCCTTCGTCGACGACGGCCGGGTGGCCGTGTATCCCGTCCGGTACCTCGTGCACTCTGGCGCGCTGTACTTCCGCACTACCCCGGATGGCACCGTGGCGCGCGGCCTGCCACAGGGCGGCGTGGCGCTCCAGCTCGACGCTGCCGATCCGGCCACGCAGTCCGGATGGTCGGTGCTGGTCAGCGGCCGCGCCGAGGCCGTGCATGACTCGGACGAGCTGACTGCGCTCTTCGGCGAGATGGTGGAGGAGCCGTGGGCCGGGGGAGTGCGCGACCACTTCGTACGGATCGACGCGGACCGCCTCACCGGCAGACGCGTCTATCTTGCGCGGTAGGAGCGCCAGTTCATAAAATCGCTTGACATAAAAACGGTTGCGCCGTCAATCTGGAGTCATCGAGCCGGCTGGGGAGCCCGATTCTTCGACAGGACACTAGTCAGGAGAATCTGATGGCCGAGTATGACGCATCCCTGTCCCCAGCTGCGCCCGAGGGACAGTCCCAGCCCGACTCGCGGAACCCCATCGTCAAACCGGTCTCGGTGGGCCTGCCCGCAGGCATCCGATGGTGGGAAGCCTGCGGGGGCTGGACCGCCCGCTACGCGCTCGGCGCGCGGTGATCTGACCCGCGGTCCGCGGCACCCAGGCCGCGGCGGGGGCCGGATGTGCGGCGGGGGTGCCCTCGGCGATACGGTTGGCCTATGACGTCAACTGCCTCCGCCGATTCGACCCGTCCGGCCAGCGAAGAGCGATTCGGCCGCCCTGTGCGCTCGGTCAGCCCCGAGATTGCCCGGTCGTGGCTCCTGGTCAACGCGATGAAGACGGAGCTCTTCGGAGAATCCGCCGCCTCGCGCGCGGATGCCGTGATCCTTGACATCGAGGACGCCGTCGATCCGTCGCACAAGGGCGACGCCCGCGAGAACGTGTCCCGGTGGCTCGCCGACGGCGGCCGCGCATGGGTGCGGGTGAACGATGCCACGAGCCCGTTCTGGGCCGATGACCTCGCCGGCCTGCGCGGCAATCCGGGCCTGCTCGGCGTCGTGCTTGCCAAGACGGAGTCCGCTGATCAGGTGACCGAGAGCTTCCACCGTATGGACGGCAAGACTCCGGTCATCCCGCTCGTCGAGTCCGCCGTGGGCATCGAGGAGGCCAACCACATCGCCAAGGCCCAGGGCGCCTTCCGCCTGGCCTTCGGCTCGGGTGACTTCCGCAGGGACACCGGCATGGCTGCAACCCCCGAGGCCATGGCCTACCCCCGTGCCAAGCTTGTCGTCGCCTCCCGGGTGGGCAACCTGCCGGGGCCCATCGACGGCCCGACGGTGGGCACCAACCACCCGATCCTGCGCGAGCAGAGCGCCATCACGGTCATGATGGGCATGACCGGCAAGCTGTGCCTCGCGATCGACCAGACCACGGTGATCAACGAGGTCATCTCCCCGACGCCGTCCGACGTCGCGTGGGCCTCCGACTTCATGCACGACTTCGAGGCCAGCGGCCGCGTGATCCGCGACGGCTCCGACTTGCCGCGTCTCGGCCGCGCCGAGAAGATCATGAAGCTCGCGAACGCCTTCGGCGTCCAGCCGGCCGTCTGAGCGCGGACAGGGACCCCGTGACGAACGACTTCTGGGAGACGGCGTCGCCGCTGTACAAGAAGGTTGTGTTCTCGGGCATGGCTTTCCTGGGGGTCGGGATCGTGCTGACCGTCATTGCCAACCTGAGCCACATCACGTGGCTCGTCTACGCGTCCATGGCGATCATCGGCGTCGGCCTCGTCACTCACCTTGCGGGGCTTGGCATCCGGGTCCGCGACGCGAAGCGCCGCCTCAAGCAGTAGCCTCCCCTGCGTCTGAGGGTCATCGCCTGGGCGTCACGTGAGGTGGCTCCCACGAGGTGAGCTCAGACGCTCCGGGCGCGGTGCACGTGGCTGCGGGCGTGTTCCACGGCGTCGTCGAGCGAGTCGAAGAGGTGCCTGTGGTGCCGCAGTTCGGCAATGACGCCCACACGCTGCACGAGCTGGAGATGCTGCTCCTGCACGCCCTTGAGCAGTACGGTGATGCCGCGCGCCTCGAGGAGCCTGATCACCTCGACGAGCGCCTGAGCGCCCGTTGCGTCGAGGTATCGCAGCTGTGAGAGCCGCAGCACCACCACCTCGATGCCAGGGGCCGACGACAGCCCCGAGATCTCGGAGAGGATCCGCTCCGCGGCGCCGAAGAACATGAGGCCATCCAGCCGGAAGACGGCGATGCGCTCGTCGTCGTCGTGGGCCGGGCCGACGATCGGTTCCCGCCGCACACCGCCGAGCTTGGCGAACTGCCGCAGCGTGAGCAGGGCCGCCGCCACAAGGCCGATCTGGATGGCGACGATGAGGTCGAACGAGACCGTGATCACCGCCGTCAGGACGAACGCCACCGCATCATGCCGTGTGGACCCGAGGACGCGGCGCGCTGTCCGGACCGACACCATGCGGCCCGCCGTCACCATGAGCACGCCCGCAAGGGCCGCGAGGGGAATCTGGGCGACGAGAGGTGCCGCGAGGTAGACGACGCCGAGCAGCACGAGCGCGTGCACGATCGCCGCGAGCCGCGACCGCCCACCCGAACGGACGTTGACCGCGGTGCGGGCGATCGCGCCCGTCGCGGGCATGCCGCCGAAGAATCCCGCCGCAAGCGATGCGAGCCCCTGGCCCACGAGCTCGCGGTCCGGGTTGTAGGGTCCAGTGGTCCGTCCGTCCGGGCCGGCAAGCCCCGAGGCGACCCGCGCCGAGAGGAGCGACTCTATGGCCGCGAGCGCAGCGATGGCCACCGCGGGCCCAGTGAGCTCAGGCAGGTCGGCGAGGCCGGGCAGTGAAGGCGCGGGGAGCGACGGGGGGAGCGAACCGATCCGCTCGACGTCGAGCCCGAGCAGCGCCGCCCCGAACGAGGCGGCCACGATCGCAATAAGGCTCGCGGGGAATGCCCGGTGGAGGCGAGGCACGAGGAGCGTCACCGCCGCTACGAACACGACGACGCCGACGCTCGCCACCGCGCGCGGCCATGGAGCGGCTCCCAGCGCCTCGAATGCGGCAACGGCGGTGTTCTGCCCCGGCATGACGTGCGCGGACACCGCGGACGGCACCTGCTGGAGGAAGATGATGACGCCGATGCCGAGCGTGAAGCCCTCGACGACGGGCCACGGGATGTACGCGACGGCTCGCCCCAGTCGTGTCGCGCCGAGGAGCACGACGATGACGCCGGCCAGGACGGACAGGAGGGCGACGGCCCCGACGCCGTGGGTCGCCACAATCGGTGCGAGCACCACGACCATCGCGCCCGTGGGTCCGGACACCTGCACGTGCGATCCGCCGAAGACGGCGGCGACGAGCCCGGCCACGATCGCCGTGACGAGTCCTGCCTCGGCGCCGACTCCGGAGCTCACGCCGAACGCGAGGGCGAGGGGCAGGGCAACGATGCCGACCGTCAGGCCGGCAAGCAGGTCGCCCCGCCACGTCCTGCGCAGCGAGGCGTAGTCCGAGCGGTGGGGCAGGAGTGAGCGGGCCGCGGTCAGGGCGTGGACCACTGCATGGGACACCGGGCTGCGCCCAGCGCGCGGCGAGCCGACGGCGGTCACCGGGCGGCGCCGTCGTGCGTCGCTGCGGCGCCCACGATGCCGACAGCGGGCAGCGCGGACGCGGCCTCGAGTTGCTCGCGGGTGTCCGCGAGGCTGTCGAGGAGGAAGGTACGGGCGATCGCGAGAAGCTCGGCGATCTTCGGGTGGGCGAGCGAATAGGTCACAGTGCTGGCCGTGCGCACGCTCCTGACGACGCGGTGCCGGCGCAGCGTCGCGAGGTGCTGGGAGAGGTGCGAGGCCTCGAGCCCGGTTCCCTCGAGGAGCTCGCTCACGGGCGCCGACTGGGTGGGGGAGTCGGCGAGGATCTCGAGGATGCGGATCCGCGCCGGGTGGGCGAGGCCCTTGAACAGGTTCGCCTTGATCTCGTAGAGCGGGGCCTCGCGGTCGCTGAACATGGGCGGGTCCTCCCGTGGCCATATGATGATTTGATGAATTCATCATATCGCAGGAGATGCTCTCACCTGTGCGGTGCGATGAAGACCACGGTGAGAAGGGTCAACCCGGCCAGCGCCATTCCCGAGGAGACAGCCGCGAAGTAGAGGCCCTGCGCTGCCTCGGGCCAGATATCCAGGGCCACGACGACGAGCGAGCCGACGAGCCCCAGCACGAGGGGCCCTCCGACGCCTAGGTAGAGTGTCCTGAGCCCTAGCAGCGGCCTGGCGGTCATCTTCCCGAACGACTTCGATTCGGGAGACAAGGTATCCGTCAGCCACAAGACGATGAAGACGACGAGTGCGAGCAGAGCGCACGGGAGCCAGAGAGTGCGTCCGGCTAGACCGAATCGGCTGAGAGCCACCGGGGCGAGGGAGGAGATCAGGACCCAGACTCCCACCCACGTGACGTACCGTATCGTCGAGACCACGAACGGGTCACTCGAATCAGCGCTCCGCACGCTGATAAGCGCACCGAAGCCGACGAAGATGCCAGCGATCTCCGCGAGTTGGAGCAGCAGTCCCGCATCCGGCACGTCGAACCTCCACCTGGTCGATCCTGCTCAGCACGCTACGCGGGGACCGATGTCGCGACCAGACCCGCCGCAGATTGTCGGCCCGGCCCGCTAGGCTTTCCCCATGGCCATCAACCCCGATCTCGCCGGCCGCGTGTATCCGTCCGCCGAGGTGTATGCCGTTGCCCGCGAGAAGATCCGCGAGTTCGCCCGTGCCGTCAAGGCCGGTCACCCCGCGCACTACGACGTCGACGCCGCCCATGCCCTCGGGCACGCCGACCTTGTGGCGCCGCCGACCTTCGCGATCATCGTCGCCCAGCGGGCCGACGCGCAGCTCATCGCGGACCCCGAGTCGGGCATCGACTTCTCGCGCGTGGTCCACGCCGAGCAGCGCTTCACGCACCACCGGCCGATTGTCGCGGGGGACCGGCTGACGGCTGAGCTCCATGTGGATAAGGTCCGGGCGATGGGCGGCGGGGCGATGGTCACGACGCGCGCGGAGATCTCGGCGGAGGACGGCTCCCCGGTTGCCACTACGACGTCGTCCATTCTCGTGCGGGGAGAAGGCCAGTGAGCGCAGAGAACAGCACCGCCGTCATGCCTGTCTTCGACCAGCTTGAGACGGGCCTCGAGATCGGCCGCCGCGAGATCGCGGTGACGCGCGCCGACCTCGTGAAATACGCCGGTGCCTCGGGCGATTTCAATCCGATCCACTGGAACAACGACTTCGCCGTCTCCGTCGAGCTGCCCGGCGTGATCGCGCACGGCATGTTCACGATGGGCGCGGCCGTCCAGCTCGTCACTGACTGGGCCGGCGATCCCGGCGCCGTCCTCGACTACCAGACGCGCTTCACGAAGCCCGTTCCCGTGGCCGACACAACGGGCACGGATGATCCCGGCGCCGTCCTCGAGGTAGTCGGCACTGTCGGGGCGCTCGATCCCGAGGCCCGCACCGCCCGCATCGACCTCATGGTGACCGCGGCCGGCCAGCGCGTGCTGACCAAGGCGCAGGCGCTCGTCCGGCTCGCCTGAGCGCGGCGTGTCCCGGACCCCCGCTCTTGCCCCGTCCCCGGAGGTGCGGCGCTGGCGCCTCGCCGTCGTTGCAGCGTACGGCGCGAGCGGCATCGCCTTCTCGAGCTGGGTATCGCGCGTCCCTGCCCTGAAGGAGGATCTGGGCCTCACGCCCGGCGGCGTCGGCCTTCTCCTGCTGTGCATGACGCTCGCCTCGTTCGCGTCGGTCTCGGCCTCGGGGCTCATCGTGATCCGCCTCGGCTCCGCGCGAACCATCCAGGCCGGCTCCCTCCTCGTGGGTGCGGGCCTCGTCCTGCTGGGGCTCGGCGCGAGCGTGGCCCGCTCGCCCATCGCGGCTGCCGTCGGCTTCGCGGTCATCGGACTCGGGACGGCGAGCTGGAACACGGCCTCGAACGTCGAGGGTGCGGCCGTCGAGCGGGCTCTGCGGAGGTTCATCATGCCCAGGCTGCATGGCGCGTTCAGCATCGGCACGGTGCTGGGCGCCGTCGTGGGGGCATGGGCCGCCGCTGCGGCCGTGCCGCTCGCATGGCATCTGGGGGTCGCGGGCCTGATCGTTGCCGTCGCTGTCGTCACGGCAGGGACATTCCTGCGCGCGGACGCCGCGCCCACGTCCCGCGCGGCGCACGACGGCGGGCTGGCCGCCGCCGGGGACGCCGCGCCGTCGTCCGTGCTCGCCGCGCCAGACGAAGGCGTGCAGGCCGCGGAAGGCGTGCACGCCGCGGGCGGCCGTGCCCAGGTTGCGGCCGCGTGGAGGGACCGGCGCACCGTGCTGCTCGGTGTCATGGTGCTGGGACTCGCGTTGGCGGAGGGCGCGGCGGGGGACTGGGTCGCGCTCGCGCTCGCGGACGGCTACGGCGTCACCCAGGCACTCGGCGCAACCGGCTACAGCGTGTTCGTGGTGGCCATGGCCGTGGGCCGGTTCCTCGGCACACCCGTCCTGAACCGGCACGGCCGGGTGCCCGCGCTGCGGGCCTGTGGGATCCTCGCGCTCGTGGGCCTCGCACTGTTCGTGCTCGCGCCGACGCTCTGGCTCGCGTTCGTGGGCCTCGTCGTGTGGGGCCTCGGCGCTTCTCTCGGCTTCCCGGTGGGCATGTCCGCCGCGGCCGACGATCCCATGCACGCCGCGGCGCGTGTCTCGGTCGTCTCGACCATCGGCTATGGCGCGTTCCTCTGCGGGCCCCCGCTGCTGGGGTTCGTTGCCGAATTCACGGGGGTGCGCTACTCGCTCCTGACGGTGCTGGTATTCGTGCTCGTGAGCCTGGTCCTCGCGGGCCAGGCTGCCCGCCGGCCCGGTATCACCGTCAGCGCCGTATCGGCCTGACCCCGCCGCCACCGCCCGTTGAGGGGTCTCTGGCCGTGAGTTGTGGGGTCTCTGGCGACCCGTTGTGGGGTCTCTGGCGCCCCTTGGGACCCCACAAGGCGCCGCCAGAGACCCCACAAGGCGCCGCCAGAGACCCCACAACGGGGCGCGGCTAAGCTTGTCGGGTGAGCCCGACCCTCCTGTCCTCCCTGACCACCTCCGCCGTGGGCGGCCCCGCGGCCCGCTTCGAGGTGGCCCGCACCGAGGCCGAGATCATCGATGCCGTCCGCACCGCGGACACGGCGGGCGAACCGCTGCTGATCATTGCCGGCGGCTCGAACCTCGTCGTGTCCGACGACGGCTACCACGGCACCGTCCTGAAGATCGCCTCTGAGGGACTCGCCGTGAACTCGGCCGACTCGTGCGGCGGGGTCTCAGTCCAGGTCCAGGCCGGGCATCCGTGGGATGCGTTCGTGGACCACGCCGTGCACCACGCGTTCAGCGGGGTCGAGGCCCTCTCCGGCATCCCCGGCTCGACGGGCGCCACGCCCGTGCAGAATGTCGGTGCCTACGGCCAGGATGTCTCGCAGACCATCTGGCAGGTCCGCGCGTGGGACCGCGAGGCAGGCGCCGTGAGGACCTTCGTCCCCTCAGAGCTGAAGTTCGCCTACCGCGACTCGCTGCTCAAGCAGACCACGGTCAACGGATCGCCTCGCTATGTGGTGCTCACAGTCGAGTTCCAGCTCGCGCTGGGCCGCATGAGCGCCCCGGTGCGGTACGCCGAGCTTGCACGGGCCCTCGGCGTCGAGCAGGGCCAGCGTGCCTATGCGACGGACGTGCGCCGCGAGGTCCTGCGGCTGCGTGCGTCAAAGGGCATGGTCCTGGACCGCGGAGACCGGGACACGTACTCAACGGGCTCCTTCTTCACGAACCCCGTGCTGACGGACACCGTCGCCGCATCCCTCCCCGAGGACGCCCCCCGGTACCCGGCGGGGGACGGGCTCGTGAAGACCTCCGCCGCGTGGCTCATCGACCGTGCGGGGTTCCCGAAGGGCTACGGCCTCGAGCCGGGCAGCGTCGCGGGCGGACGCGCCTCCCTGTCCACGAAGCACACCCTCGCCCTGACGAACCGCGGTGACGCCACCGCGAAGGACCTCCTCGCCCTAGCGCGCGAGGTGCGGGACGGGGTCAAGGCCCGGTTCGGAATCGAACTGCACAATGAGCCGCTGCTCATCGGGCTCGAGCTGTGATCGAGCAGGCCCGCTTCCGCCAGGAGGTCGCCGCGGCCGCGGTGCGCCTTTACGCCGAACATGGCTACGAGGGAACGAGCGCGGACCAGATCGCCGCCGCAGCAGGTCTCTCCCGCAGCACCTTCTTCCGCCAGTTCCGCTCCAAGGAGGATGTGGTCTTCGCCGATCACGACACCCTCCTCGAGCAGGCGCAGGCGTTCCTCGCCGAACCGCACGAGGACCCGTGGAAGGCGGTGTGCCGCGCCGCCGAGCTCGTGTTCGCGCACTTCGAGGGCCTTGGCGATCTGGCACAACTGCGCTACCAAGTGGTCAACCGCGAGCCCGGTCTGCGGGACAAGGAGCTCGTCACGACCTTCCGCTACGAGCGGCTGTTCCAGCGCTACCTCCGCGACACCGTGCCGGGCATTGCCGCCCTCGATGCCGTCCGTTTCGCGTCGACCGTCATCGCGACCCACAACTACTGCCTCCGTGGGCTAATGCGCGGCGAGGCCGGGTTCGACGCCGCCAGGCTGCGGGACGAGCTCGACGCCGTCCGCCGGCTCTACGGCGTCGCGCACGACGCCGGCCCCGTCGCCTCGGGCGCGGGCAGCGGCCGTCCGGGTTCCAGCCCCGATGACATCGTGGTCGCGGTCTTCCCACGCTCGGCCATGCCGGAAGACATCGCACGGAGGATCGGGGAGACCCTCGAGCGGCGCGGCTGACTGACCGGACGGCGGTTGGCGGGTCCATCGAGGTCTGACACTCCGTATCACTTGACCTGAGACTCAGTTTCACGATACATCTGGTGTGTGCCCCACATCACCGACGCTGTGTCCACTGCTGGCCTCGCCCCCGTCGAGACCGACGCCCCTACCCAAGCCAGCCCCGCGCCGTCGTCCGCCGAGCTCGGCGCCCGCCGGGTCTCGGCGATCGGCGTGATCGGTGCAGGCCTCATGGCCAGCCAGCTCGCGACCCTCTTCGCCCAGCAGCTCCGACTCCCCGTCACGATGAGCGACCTCTCTCCCGAGCGCGTCGACGCTGCCCTCACCGGCATCCGTGCGAAGCTCGAGCGCGCCGAGGCCAAGGGCCGCCTCGCGCGCGGCGAGGCCGAGGAGATCGCGGGCCTCATCACCGGCACGACCGATCCCGCCGACTTCGCGGGCTGCGGCGCCGTCATCGAGGCCGTGTTCGAGGAACTGGGCGTCAAGCGACAGGTCTTCGCTGCGGCCGAGGCCGCCATCGCACCCGACGCGCTCCTGCTGACCAACACGTCTTCGCTCTCGGTCGAGGCCATGGCCGAGGGCCTCGCGCATCCCGAGCGAGTTGTCGGCTTCCACTTCTTCAACCCCGTCGCGGTCCTGCCGCTCCTCGAGCTGGTCCGGACCCCCGTCGCGTCGGATGCGGCCATGGCCGCCGCCGCGGACCTCGCCGCGGCGCTCGGCAAGACGGCCGTTCCGGTCGCGGATGCCCCCGGGTTCGTGGTGAACCGGATCCTCACGCGCCTCTTCGCCGAGATCCTGGGTGAGATCGAGGCGACGGCCGCCGCGGGAGGGGACCCACTCGCCGTCGACCGCGCCCTCGCCCCGTGGAACCTCCCCATGACCCCGCTGACGCTCATCGACTACATCGGCACCGCGGTTCAGCAGCACATCTGTGCCACGATGCACCGGGCCTACCCCGAGCGCTTCCCGCTCTCCCCGTGGCTCGCCGCCGCGGCGGAGTCCGGCGTTCGGCGCCTGCTTGCGGACGACGACGGCCTGTCACCCGACGCGGCCTCCCTCCTTCCGCAGCTGGCCGGGACGGCGGACGCCACCCCCGCCGATCCGGCACAGGTCCTCGAGCGCGTCCGCGCTGCTCTCGCCGAGGAGGTCGAGATCATGCTCGCTGAGGGAGTCGTCGCCTCCGCCGAGGATATCGACCGCTGCATGGTCCTCGGCGCCAACTACCCTGCCGGCGGGATCACCCCGCTCCTGGCCCGCTAACCCGCCCAGCCCGTAAGGAAACCGCATGCCTGACTACGACGTCTCCGAGGCCCTCGACACCGACTACTATGCCGTCTTCGCCGGCATCCCGGCCGAGGACCGCGCCCACTGGGACCGCGCCCGCGCGTTCATCGACGAGGCACTGCCGCAGATGAACGAGTATTGGGACCGGGCCGAGTACCCGCTGCACCTGGCCAAGCGCATGGGGGAACTCAACCTCCTCGCGGACGGCATCGAGGTACCCGGCCTGGAGCCGATGAGCCCCCTCGCCGCGGGCCTGGTCAACATGGAGATCTCCCGCGGCGACGGCTCGCTGGGCACCGTCGTGGCGGTCCAGGGCGGCCTCGCGCTTCGCTCGATCGCGTTCCACGGCTCCGACGAGCAGAAGGAGCGATGGCTCGGCCCGCTCGCCCGCGGCGAGGAACTCGGCTCGTTCGCACTGACCGAGCCGGACCACGGTTCCGACTCGGTCAGCCTTGAGACCACGGCCCGCCGCGACGGCGACCACTGGGTCCTCAACGGCGAGAAGAAGTGGATCGGCAACGGCGCCTCGGGCGGCGTGACCGTCGTGTGGGCCCGCGATGAGGAAGGCAACGTCCGCGGCTTCCTGATCGAGCAGGACACCGAGGGCTACGACGCCGAGGTCATCGAGGGCAAGGGCTCGCTGCGTGCGATCCACCAGGCCCGCATACGCCTCACCGACGCGCGGATTCCCGCCGAGAACGTGCTCCCGGGCTCGAAGACGTTCAAGGACACGTCGGCGGTCCTCGTCGCGACCCGCCTCGGCGTCGCGTGGAGCGCGCTCGGACACGCCACCGCGTGCTACGAGGCCGCCGTGAACTACGCGAACCAGCGGACCCAGTTCGGCAAGCCGCTGGCCAAGTTCCAGCTCGTGCAGGACCGCCTCTCCCAGATGCTGGCCGAGCTCACGAGCATGCAGCTGCACTGCATCCACCTCGCGGGGCTCGATGCGGCCGGGACCATGCGGCCCACACAGGCGTCCATGGCCAAGTACCACAACACGCGCAAGGCCCGCTTCATCGCCACCACGGCCCGGGACCTGCTCGGCGGCAACGGCATCCTGCTCGAGAACCACGTCATCCGGCACATGATGGACATCGAGTCCATCCACACCTACGAGGGCACCGAGAGCGTCCAGGCCCTGCTGATCGGCCGCGACGTGACCGGCGTCGGCGCCTTCGCCTAGGGGGAACCGATGCACGCTGCGAACCACACTCCGCTGAGCCCCCTGCGCTTCCTCGAGCGCTCGGCGGCCGTCCTTCCGGACAAGACCGCGATCGAGCACGGCGCCCGCCGCTACACCTACGCCGAATTCGGCGCCGAGGCGCAGCGGCTCGCGAAGGCCCTCGCCGCCAGGATCAAGCCCGGGGACCGGGTGGCCTTCCTCGCGCCCAACGTCCCCGAGCTGCTCATCGCCCACTTCGCGGTCCCGCTCGCGGGCGGGGTCCTGGTTGCCCTCAACACGCGCCTCGCGGCCCACGAGGTGAAGTACATCCTCGAGCACTCCGAGGCCGCGCTGCTGTTCGCCGACGCCGAGCTGCTGGCAACGGTCGACGGCGTCGCGGACCTGGGCGGGGCCGCCGCCGAGGTGCCGGTCATCGTGGTGCCCGATTCCGAGGCGCGCGATGCCGCGCCGACGGGTGCGCGCGAGGCCTCGGGCGCCGTCGTGCGCGGGGCGGAGCACGGACAGCGCGAGCTGTACGCCGACCTGCTCACGGGCGCGCCCGATGGGCCGGACCTGGTCTGGGGCGTCGACGACGAGCAGACGCCCATCACGCTCAACTACACGTCAGGGACCACCGGCAAGCCCAAGGGCGTGCTCTACTCGCACCGCGGCGCGTACCTCAACGCGCTCGGCGAGTCTCACCACCAGGGCTTCGACGGCGACACGCGCTACCTGTGGACCCTGCCGATGTTCCACTGCAACGGCTGGTGCACGCCCTGGGCTGTCACCGCGGCTGCCGGCACGCACGTGTGCCTGCGGGCCGTCCGCGCGGACGCGGTGTGGGCCGCGCTCGACGACGGCGTGACCCACCTGTGCGGGGCGCCCACCGTGTGCTCGATCATCGCGGACGCGGAGCAGGCCCACACGCTGACGGCACAGGGCGCCGCCGCCCCGCTCAAGATCACGACGGCGGGCGCGCCCCCGTCGCCCACGATCATCCGCAGACTCAGCGACCTCGGCGTGACGGTGGTGCACGTCTACGGCCTCACCGAGGTCTACGGGCCGTATACGATCTGCGAATACCAGCCCGCGTGGGATTCCCTGTCCGCGGACGAGCGGGCCGCCAAACTGTCCCGCCAGGGGGTGGGCATGGTGCAGGCCGAGACGGCGCGCATCGTGGAAATCGGCACGGTCGGCGACCTGGTCGACGTCCCTGCCGACGGCGAGGCTATCGGCGAGATCGTCCTGCGCGGCAACAACGTCATGCTCGGCTACTACCGGGACCCCGAAGCCACCGAGCGCGCGTTTGCCGGCGGCTGGTTCCATACGGGTGACCTCGGCGTCATGCACCCGGACGGATACATCCAGCTCAAGGATCGGGCCAAGGACATCGTCATCTCGGGCGGCGAGAACATCTCGACGATCGAGGTCGAGCAGGCCATCGTCTCGCACCCCGACGTGCTCGACGTCGCCGTGATCGGTGTGCCGGACGAGCGCTGGGGCGAGCGGCCGGTCGCGTTCGTGGTGCGGGCCCGAGCCTCGGACCTGGCGGCCGAAGAGCTCGCCGCGCACGTGCGTGGGCTGATCGCGGGGTTCAAGGTCCCGCGCGAGATCCACTTCACCGACGAGCTGCCCAAGACTTCCACGGGCAAAACCCTCAAGCATGAGCTGCGCGCCCTCGCGGCGCTCGCGGCGGAAGGAGCACGATGAGCGAGAACCACAACCCCTCCCCTGAAGCCCGTTCCGGAGGGCGTCCCGATGACGTTGTCATTGTCGGAGCGGCCCGCACCCCGCAGGGCAAGCTGCTCGGGCAGCTCGCGGCAGTCTCGGCCGTCGAGCTCGGCGGCACCGCGATCGCCGGCGCGCTCGGCCGCGCGGGGCTTGCTCCCGAGGACGTCGACGCCGTGGTGATGGGCCACGTGCTCCAGGGCGGCGCCGGACAGAACCCGGCGCGGCAGACCGCTGTCGCCGCCGGTATCCCGCTCACGGCGCCCGCGATCACGCTGAACAAGGTGTGCCTCTCGGGGCTGTCCGCGGTCATCGAGGCCGCGCGCATGCTGCGGCTGGGCGAGGCGGCCGTGGTCGTGGCGGGCGGGCAGGAGTCCATGAGCCAGGCGCCGCGTCTGCTCTCCGGGACGCGCTCGGGGTCCGCGTACGGGTCCCTCGAACTCGTCGACTCCGCCGCCCATGACGGACTCACCGACGCCTTCGACCACGAGGCCATGGGCCTCGCGACCGACAAGGCCAACGCGGCCCTCGGGCTGACCCGCGAGGAGGCCGACGCGGTGGCTGCTGCCTCGCACGTCCGCGCCGGGGCAGCGCTTGCCTCGGGGATTTGGGCCCAGGAGATCGTGCCCGTCAAGGTCCCTCAGCGCAAGGGCGCGGTGCTCGAGGTCACCGAGGACGAGGGCATCCGCCCGGACTCAACCCCGGAGACCCTCGCCCGGCTCCGACCGGCCTTCTCCGCGGACGGGACCGTCACGGCAGGCAACGCCTCGCCCATCTCCGACGGCGCCTCAGCCCTCGTGCTGACGACCCGCGCGGAAGCCGAGCGGCGCGCGCTGGAGGTGCTCGCCGTCGTGCGCTCGCACGGTCAGATCGCCGGACCGGACACGACCCTGCCGGACAAGCCGGCCAAGGCCATCTCCGCGGCGCTGGCCCGCGAGGGCTGGACGACGGGGGATCTCGACATCGTGGAGATCAACGAGGCGTTTGCGACCGTTGCCGCCCACTCCGCGGCGCTGCTCGGCGTGCCGATGGACCGCGTGAACGTTAATGGCGGCGCGATCGCGATCGGGCACCCGATCGGGTCCTCGGGGGCGCGGGTCGTGGTGAGCGCGGTGCACGAGCTCGTCCGCCGCGGTTCCGGCCGCGCCGCTGTGGCGCTCTGCGGCGGCGGGGGACAGGGCGACGCCCTCCTCCTCGAGCGCTGACCCGCATCCCGCCGTCTGGGGGTCACCTTCTGCAAGTCACCTGAGGTGACCCACAGAAGGTGACTCCCGGAAGGTGACTCGCAGAAGTTCCGGACGGCTGCGGACGTCCACTGTCCTCATATCGGGCCATGATGGGGCCATGGGACTTTCCGACCCGGCCGGGCGCCAGCTGCGCACGACGGCGCTGGCCCGCCTCAGGCTCGTCGCGCAGGGTCTGCTTCCGGTCGCCTCGGTGGGTGAGGCGCTTGGGCTCGCGGCCGACCCCGTCGCTGCGGTGCGCCGCATGACGGCGCTCCAGAGCCAGAACCTTCCGGCCGGGCTGCTCCAGGTCGCGGTGCGGACGCGGGGGTGCTCGGAGGCCGCGGTGGTGGAGGCCCTCGCCGGTGGGGGGATCGTGCGGACCTGGACCATGCGGGGCACCCTGTTCACAGTCGCCGCTTCGGACGTCCGAACGCTGGTGGGGCTCGCATCGGAACGCGTCATGCGCTCGGCGTCGTCGCGCCACCGGGACCTGGGCATCACCGAGGAGGACGTCGCGGTGGTTCGGAAGGTCGCCGAGGATCGGCTCGCCGGTGGGGGCGGCCTGACACGCGCCGAGCTGTTCGAGGCGTTCGAGGCGGCCGGGCAGCCTGCGTCGGCCCAGCGCGGGATCCACCTCATCTCGATCCTGAGCCACCGACTCGTCCTCGTGCAGGGTCCGCTGCGCGGGAGGCAGCAGGAGTTCCGTCTCGCGGACGAGTGGCTCCCGGCGGCGGAGGGCCTCGCGGGCGACGACGCGCTCGAGCACCTCGCCGGCCGGTACATCGCCTCCCACGGGCCGGTGGACGAACGGGACTTCGCGTGGTGGCTCGGCCAGCCTGTCGGGCGGGTACGGGGCCCGTTCGCGGCGGCCGCAGCGGGGTCCGCCGAGGTCATGTTCGGGGAACGCACCCTGTTCTGTGCCCCCGGCGTGGCGGCGCTCGCTGACTCGCGCGCTGGCGCACGGGCTGCGGCGGTGCTGCCGGGCTTCGATGAGCTGGCGATCGGGTACCCGGACCGCTCCGTGGCGATCCCCGACCCCTATCTCGAGCGCATCGTCCCGGGGCTCAACGGCATCTTCAAGTCGATGGTGACCGTGGGCGGCCGGGCTGTCGGCACGTGGACGAAGGGCGGTACGCCCGCAGCACCCCGAGTGGACCTCGACCTGTTCGAGGAACTGGGGCCCGCCGCCTCGGCCGGCGTGGCCAAGGCAGTCAGGCGGATCGAGGCCTACTGGGCGGGATAGGCGCGGGGCGCTCGGGACAGCACGCAGGAGCAGCCCTGCGTCGACGCGGTAGTGCTTGCCTCTCGTCTCCTTGCCTTAAGCGCTTCTCCTTGCTTGGGCACGCAAGCAGAAGCGGCGGACGCAAGGTCGAGCGCCTGACGCAAGGTGACGCAGACTCGGATCGGCGACTGACGCTGAGTTGTCCACATACGTCGACTCCCCGTAGCACTGCCGCGGCATCCTCGAAACGATGACGGAATGGACAGACATACCGCCGAGGGCCTCCTAGGACCCCGATGGCCGCGCATGGACGTAGCGTCGACGACATCGCTGCGGGAGGCGGGGATCTCCGATCGCCTCCTTACCGAGGGAGTGAAGTCCGGCGCGATCATCCGGCTGCGTCGGGGCGCCTACATCCCTGCCCACCGATGGAGCGCGCTCAAGCCGTGGGAGCAGGACGCTGCCCGGATCGATGGACATATCGCCGGGACCGGCGGATCGAGCGTATATTGCCTAGCCAGTGCCGCGATCCTTCATGGATGCTCGGTCTGGAACGCCGGATCCGCCGTCCACGTGGCGACTGGCTACTCGGGCGCACGCTCCAGTCGCGGTACTGACACCCTGAGTCACGAACTCGGACTTTCGGACACCGACGTCGCGAAAGTCGAGCGGAATGGACGCCTGATTACGGTCACTACGGTTGTCCGCACCCTTGTTGACTGCTTCCGATTCCTGCCTCACGAACAAGCACTCGTGATCGGAGACAGCGCCCTCCACCATGGGTTGGCATCGGCAAAGGTCATTCGAGACGCCATGATGGAGGCGCCGGATCGTGGACGTCGGCGTGCTCTGGCCGTCCTCCATGCCCTCGAGGGCCGAACGGAATCGCCGGGCGAGTCGAGGACGCGCGCGCTCCTGCGGAGGCTCGGGTTCGCCGATCCGGTGATCCAACTGGAGCTCATCACCGCAGAGGGTGTGTATCGTGCCGACTTCGCCTGGGTCGAACTGAAAATCATCATCGAGTTCGACGGCGAGGGCAAGTACATGGACTACGAGCCCACGGCTTCGGTTCTGCTTGCCGAACGACGCCGGGAGACGCTGCTCATGGAGCAGGGGTGGACGTTTGTCCGGCTCCGGTGGTCGGACCTTGAGAAGCCCGAGGAAGTCCGCCGCCGTATCGAGTCGGCTCTGGCCCGGGCGGTACGTCGGTCGGCCTAGACAGGACAGTAAGGTCTCAGGAGATCGAGCTCTTAGAACTGTCAGCTTGCCTGCCCTGGGTGGCCTTGCGTGAGCCGCTTCTCCTTGTGCAACCAGACAAGGACAAGCGGCTCCGACAAGGAGAAGCGACTCCCACAGGGAGAAGCGGCTCACCGACGGAGAAGCGGCTTCAACGCCCGGAAGCGACGGGGCAACGGTGCCGCGGTCCCTACGGCCGGGGCCGCCCCATCCGCCCGTCCGGAACCGCGCCGGACACGAGAGAGGCCGGGCCCCCAGCGGACCCGGCCTCGGCCGTTCGATCGGAGAACCGGCGTCAGAGCGTCCCGGTGGCGATCTTGAGCATGCGGCGCAGCGGCTCGGCCGCGCCCCAGAGGAGCTGGTCGCCCACCGTGAAGGCGGAGATGTATTCCGGCCCCATCTCGAGCTTGCGGACCCGGCCAACGGGGATGTCGAGCGTGCCCGATGCCGCGACGGGGGTCAGCTGGTCCATCGAGGCCTGCTTCTCGTTGGGGACTACGTGCGCCCACTCGTTGTCGGCATCGATGAGCCTCTCGATCTCGGCGACGGACAGGTCCTCGCGTAGCTTGAGCGTGAGCGCCTGGGAGTGGGATCGCATGGCGCCGATGCGCACGCAGAGCCCGTCCATGATCACGGGCTCAATCGTGGCTCCGGCCGCGGTGCCGAGGATCTTGTTGGTCTCGACCCCGGCCTTCCACTCCTCCTTGGACTTGCCGTTGCCGAGGTCCGCATCGATCCACGGAATGAGCGAACCCGCGAGCGGCACGCCGAACTGCGTCGCATCGACGCCGCCGCGCTGGGCAGCGAGGACCTTGCGGTCGATCTCGAGGATGGCCGACGCCGGGTCGGACAGTTCCGCGGCCACGGCGCCGTTGAGCGTGCCGAACTGCGTGAGGAGCTCGCGCATGTGGCGCGCGCCGCCGCCGGAGGCGGCCTGGTACGTCATCGATGTGCCCCACTCGACGAGGTTGTTGCGGAACAGCCCGCCGAGGCCCATGAGCATGCACGAGACGGTGCAGTTGCCGCCGATGAAGTCCTTCACGCCGGACGCGAGGCCCTCGTCGATGACCGTCCGGTTCACCGGGTCGAGGACGATGATCGAATCCTCGTTCATGCGCAGCGTCGACGCCGCGTCGATCCACAGGCCGTCCCACCCCGCGGCGCGCAGCGTCGGGTGGACCTGCTTGGTGTAGTCCCCGCCCTGAGCGGTCACAATGATCGGAAGCTTCTTCAGCGCCTCGATATCGTACGCGTCCTGGAGGGCACCGGCGTCGCCGGCGGCAGAACCCGTGAAGGACGGCGCCGCGCCGCCCGCATTGGACGTCGAGAAGAACACCGGGTCAATCGAGGCGAAATCGCCCTCGTCCTGCATGCGCTCCATGAGGACAGAGCCGACCATGCCGCGCCAGCCGACGAAGCCTACCGAAGAAGTCATAGGGACTATTCTAATGGCGATGCCGCCCGCCCGCCTGTGGCCCGCATCTCACCGTCGCGCGCGGAAGGCGGACGTTCGACGGCGCGGGGCCGCCCCGTGTGTCGGCCTCACCGCGTCAGGTCACGCCACCTGATCCCCGCGGACGGCGCGGAGCGTGACGACGAGAGCGTCGTCGTCGGCCGGGAACTCGGCGATGTCCTCGGTGCCCGGGACTGCCTGCCCGAGCATCCACCCGCCGTCGCCCGCGCGACGGATGCTGAGAGCGACCCCGTGCCCCTCGATGTGCCGCTCAACCAGCACTCGGCCCTCGGGGTGCTCGGTGAGGTGGCCGCGGACGAGGGCGAAGGTGGCCTCGGCGCCCGGGAGTTCCGCGGGCTGGGGAAGCACCCACCAGGTCCCGTAGGCGCGCGGCCGGGCGAGGACCGCGACCTCGGGTGCCTCGAGCAGCACAATGCGGTCGGACCACTCGGGAGACTCGAGGGTCAGGAGCATCCGCCGCTCGGCGGCCCCGAGGGCAACGGCGATTCCTGCCACCGCTCCTTCGACGCTCAGCTCCCCCTGGGCATCCACGTGCGCGTAGCTCCGCGCGACGAGGGAGGATACCCCGGCGGAGACCAGATCGGGGACGTTCGCGTAGTGGTCCACGCCGAGCAGCGCCGCCGTCGCGGGCGTCGACTCGCCGCCGTGGAAGGCGAGCAGGGCCAGGACCTCCGCGAATCCAAGGCCGATCTGCTCGGGCGCGGGGGCGTCTTCGGTCACGTTGAGCCTCTGCGGAACTCCACGATCCGGTAGGGGACGCCCGTGCGGGAGGTGAGCCACCCGCCGTCGTCCGGCTGGACCGCCCCGAGTCGCCACTCGCTGCCGAGCGCCGGCGCAAACGTGTCACCGTCCACGTCGAGATCGAGGATCGTCACGACCGCCACCTCCGCGAGCGGCAGCGCCTCGGCGAACAGCTCCCCTCCGCCGATCACCCACACGAGCTCGGCGCCGGGCGAGTCGGCGGCCGTCGCGAGCGCGGCCTCGACGGAATGCACGACGACGGCGCCGTCGGCCTCCCACCCGGGCTGGCGCGTGACCACGATGTTCGTTCGGCCCGAGAAGGGCCGGAACCGGTCAGGGATCGAGTCCCACGTGCGCCGGCCCATGACCACGGGATGTCCGGTGGTGGTGGCCGCGAAGTGCTTCAGGTCCTCGGGAACATGCCACGGCATGGCCCCGTCCTTGCCGATCACGCCGCCCGCCTGGGTCTGTGCCCAGATCAGCCCGATCTCGCGGCGCGTGGTCTCTCTGTTCATACGGGTGTTGTTACGGCTGTTCA
This sequence comes from Sinomonas sp. P10A9, assembly GCF_041022165.1. Lineage (GTDB taxonomy): Bacteria > Actinomycetota > Actinomycetes > Actinomycetales > Micrococcaceae > Sinomonas > Sinomonas puerhi. The sequence continues at coordinate 3,080,338 of NZ_CP163302.1, read as the reverse complement.
TACGGCTGTTCACACCGCTACGCGAGCCTTGATCGTCGGATGGTGCTGGTACCCGAGTACCTCGAAGTCCTCGTACCTGTAGTCGAAGATGCTCTCAGGCGTCCGGGCGAACCTCAGCTGCGGGGCCGGGTAGGCGTCGCGGGAGAGCTGTTCGTGGACCTGCTCGAGGTGGTTGTCGTAGATGTGGCAGTCCCCGCCCGTCCAGACGAAGTCGCCGACGCCGAGTCCGAGCTGCTCGGCGACCATATGGGTCAGGAGCGCGTACGAGGCGATGTTGAAGGGGACGCCCAGGAACATGTCGGCGCTGCGCTGGTAGAGCTGGCAGCTCAGCTTGGCAGGGGACCCCTCGGCGCCCGGAGACACGTAGAACTGGAACAGCGCGTGGCACGGCGGCAGGGACATGCTCGGGATCTCGGCGACGTTCCACGCCGAGACGATGTGCCGCCGGGAGTCCGGGGTGGTGCGCAGCGAGTCCATGACGGCCGCGATCTGGTCGATGTGCCCGCCGTCCGGCGTGGGCCACGAGCGCCACTGGACGCCGTAGACGGGACCCAGCTCGCCGGCGTCGTCCGCCCACTCGTCCCAGATGGTGACGCCCTGCTCCTGGAGCCAGCGCACGTTCGAGTCGCCGCGCAGGAACCACAGGAGCTCAAGTGCCACCGACTTGAAGTGCACGCGCTTGGTGGTGATGAGGGGGAAGCCTTCGGCGAGGTCGAAGCGGATCTGGCGGCCGAACACGCTCCGGGTCCCCGTGCCGGTCCGGTCGCCCTTGTGGGTGCCGTTCTCGAGCACGTCGCGCAGGAGGTCCTCGTAGGGAGTCGGGATCATGGCATCCAGCCTACTCAGTCATCGAAGGGCTTCACCTGTTCGAGGGCCACGACGCGCTGCCGCCCCTCGACGGGCACGTGGAAAACGATGAGTTCCCCGGGCGTGAGATACGGATCGGAGGTGGGCAGCTCCGAGGCCAGCCCCGGGGCGAGGAAGGTCCGGAATTCGTGCAGGAGGGTCGGGAGGACCGGCCGGTGGCTGCACAGCACCGCGGGCTTGCCCTTGTCGAAGAGACTCACGACGGCGGCCGCGGCCTTCCGCGGCTTTCTCGCGGCGCCATGCTCGGTCAGGTCCTCGACCAGCCGAATCTTGACCTTCGAGCGGGATGCCCGCACATACGGGAGCACGGTGTCGAGACAGCGCCGCCAGGGGCTGGTCACGACGCGGACCGGCTTCCAAACGGTCAGGAGGCGCCCCACCGCCTGGGCCTGCCGGACGCCGCTCGCGGCGAGGGTTCGGTCCCCCTCGGCCTTGGTCCAGGAGCTTCGGGGCTTGGCCTTCGCATGCCGCAGGAGGATGAGCGGACGCGTCGCGAGATGCCCTCTGCGGTGCGCATCGACGAGGGCCTTGAGGGGCGCAACGTCCGTGCGGTTGGTCAGGAGGCGCTCGGCCTCGTCGGGGCTGCACCAGTAGGTCTGGTCAACCTCTGCGCGGTCGGGCCGGATGGTCGTCGACTTCTCGATCTGGATGGCCCAGTAGCGGACCGACTTGAGCCCCACGGGAACGCGGTAGTGGGTGGGCGGCAGGGGAATGCCGAGCCGCGCGTCGGCCCCTATCTCCTCCCGGACCTCGCGGGCCGCGCACTCGGGGAGCGTCTCTCCGGAGTCCAGCTTGCCCTTGGGCCATGACCAGTCGTCGTAGCGCGGCCGGTGGATCATCAGGACCTCGAGCCGATCGCCGCTCGCACGCCAGGGAATGGCCCCGGCGGCATGGACGGCGATCGGCTCGCCGGGATGTTCGGTCTGGTCCTCGACCGGGGTGTCTGCCATCAGCGCAGGCTCACGGGCCGCTGCCGTGCGCGCGAGGCGAGGAGCCAGGACTGGATGTCCTCGAGCGGCTTGCCGTCCTCGTCGAGGTGGTGGCGGGTCCAGCCGCCATCGGTGTCGAGATGCCACGAGGCTGTGGTTGACGCAACGTACCGGTCGAGCAGCGCGGTCAGGTCCGAGATGTCGTCGCGGTTCCGCAACTGCACGAGGGCCTCGACTCGGCGGTCCAGATTGCGGTGCATCATGTCGGCGGAGCCGATGTACACGACAGGGTTGCCGCCGTTGGCGAAGGCGAACACGCGGGAGTGCTCGAGGAACCGCCCCAGGATCGAGCGGACCGTGATGTTCTCGCTCAGTCCCGGCACGCCGGGGCGGAGTGCGCAGATGCCGCGGACGATGATGTCCACCGTCACCCCGGCCTGTGAGGCCCGGTAGAGCGAGTCGATGATGGCCTCATCGACCATCGAGTTGACCTTGATGACCACGCGCGCCCGCAGGCCGGCCCCAGCGTTGCGGATCTCCGTCTCGATGCGGTCGATGAGCCCCGAGCGGACCGAGCGGGGCGCTACGAGGAGCCGCTTGAACGTGGACTTGGGGGCGTAGCCGGAGAGCTGGTTGAAGAGCCTGGACAGGTCGTCGCCCACCTGCTCGTCGCACGTGAGGAGGCCCAGGTCCTCGTAGTAGCGCGCCGTGCGCGGGTGGTAGTTGCCGGTGCCGATGTGGCAGTAGCGGCGGAGCCCGTCGTTCTCCTGGCGCACCACGAGCGAGAGCTTGCAGTGCGTCTTGAGGCCCACGATCCCGTAGACCACGTGGACGCCGGCCTGCTCGAGCTTGCGCGCCCACGAGATGTTGGCTTGCTCATCGAAGCGGGCCTTGATCTCCACGAGCGCAAGGACCTGCTTGCCCGCCTCGGCCGCATCGATCAGGGCGTCGACGATGGGGGAGTCGCCGGACGTGCGGTAGAGGGTCTGCTTGATGGCCTGGACCTTCGGGTCCGAGGCCGCCTGCTCGAGGAAGGCCTGGACCGAGGTCGAGAACGAGTCGTAGGGGTGGTGGAGGAGGATGTCACGGCGGCGCATGGCCGCGAATACGTTCGCGGCCTTGGACGTCTCGGATTCGTTGAGGTAGCGGGACGTGTGCGCGAGCTGCTTCGGGTAGTGCAGTTCGGGCCTGTCAATCCCGCCGATCACGGAAAGGCCGCGCAGGTCCAGCGGCGCGGGGAGGGAGTACACCTCTGGCTCCTCGACCCCGAGCTCGCGCACGAGCAGCGCCCGCACGTTGGGGCTGATGTCCGTGGTCACCTCGAGGCGGACCGGCGGGCCGAAGCGCCGGCGCAGGAGCTCCTTCTCGAGCGCCTGGAGGAGGTTCTCGGCGTCGTCCTCCTCGACCTCGAGGTCCTCGTTGCGGGTCACGCGGAACGTGTGGTGCTCAAGCACCTCCATGCCCGGGAACAGCTGGTCGAGGTGCACCGCGATGAGGTCCTCGAGCGGGATGAACCGCGCGGCGCGGCGGGGGAGGTTCCCGGCGCGGGGGCCGTCCACTGAGATGAGCCGGGGCAGCTGGTCCGGCACCTTGAGCCGAGCGAACAGCTCTTTGTCGCTCACAGGGTTGCGGACGATCACCGCAAGGTTGAGCGAGAGGCCTGAGATGTAGGGGAACGGATGCGCGGGGTCCACGGCGAGGGGCGTGAGGATCGGGAACACCTGCTCGGAGAACATCGTGCTCAGCTGCTCGTGCTCTGCCTCGCCCAGATCGTCCCACGTGACGAGCCGGATCCCCGACTCCTCGAGGGCCGGGCGGATCTGCTCGGCGAACGCCTTGCAGTGGCGCTCCTGGAGCACGTGGGCGGCCTCGGAGATCTGCTCGAGGACCTCGTGCGGGCTCAGACCGGCGGGGGAGGGGACAGCGAGCCCGGTCGCGATGCGGCGCTTGAGCCCCGCGACCCGGACCATGAAGAACTCATCGAGGTTCGAGGCGAAGATCGAGAGGAAGTTGACCCGCTCGAGGAGGAACAGGTCGGGGTCCTCGGCGAGCTCGAGGACGCGCGCGTTGAAGGCGAGCCAGCTCAGTTCTCGGTCGAGGAAGCGGTCCGTGCCGTGCTCGCCGTCGGGAGTGGGGCTCGGGGCGGACTCGGGGATGTAGAAGCGGTCCTCGGTGGCGCGCGCTGCGGGCACCTCGGAGGATCCGAACACCGGCGCGGTGCGGGCGGCCCTGGGGCTGGTCGTCCCGGACGACGGCGCGGCGGCAGGTTCCGCTGCTCCGGCGGCTGGCGAGGCGGCGCCGTCGTGCGTCGAACCTTCGGCGACAGCCGTGGGCGAGTGGGGCTCAGAGGTCGTGGTGCTCTGGTCCCGTGCGGCTTCAGTCATGGTTCCTCTCCAGAGCCGGTGCGTGGCCTGTCTGGGGCCAACCCTAATGGCCAACCCTACCTAGCGGACCTGTACGGTTGGCCTGCCCCCGGGGTCGGCGGTGCTGTACAGGACGTCCTTGTCCCACACCGTGAAGCCGAGCCTGCGGTACATCGCGACGGCGGGGCGGTTGTCCGCGTCGGTGTACAGCATGATGGTGCCCAGCCCGAGCGAGTGGAGGTAGTCGATGCCGTGGAGCGTGAGGGCCCGACCGAGGCCCCGTCCCTGCGCTTCGGGCACGACGCCGACGGCGTAGACCTCGCCGAGGGCACGGTGCTCGCCATGGGCGGGGTGGACCTTGGTCCAGTGGAAGCCGAGGAGATGGTCCGACTCGTCGACGGCGAGGAAGAAGCCCTCGGGATCGAACCAGTCCTCGGCCATGCGCGCCTCGAGGTCGCTGCGCCGAAGCTGCCCCTGTTCCGGGTGGTGGGCGAAGGCCGAGCGGTTGGCGTCGAGCCAGGCCTCCTCATCGCGCCCCGGCTCGAAGGCCCGGATCCTGACCCCTGGCGACAGTGCCGGCGTGTCCTCGTGGGGCCGGCGGACCAGCACCATCTTCCACAGCTCGCGCTCCGGCGTGAACCCATACATGGCCGCGAGCTCGGCCGCGGCCTCGTGGTTGCCGTGCGACCAGGCCTTGAGGCCCGCGAGCCCGGCTTCCGCCCGCACGTCACGGATCGCCTCGACGAGCCTGGTTCCCACACCCTGATTGCGGTAGGTGGGATGGACGGCCAGCTCAACGACCCCTGCGCCGTCGGGCCCGAACGCTATCGCGGCGAGACCCGCGAGGTCCTCGGGGGCAGAGGATCCCGAGGTGTCGTCGAGGGCATGCACCGCAACCGTCAGGATCTCCTCCGCACGGGTGTCCGGGGACTTCAGGAGCACCGTGGTCTGCTCGGAGAGGGACGGATTGCCGTCCGCGTCCTCGGCGGCCTCCAGCAGGTCCCGGATCTCGGCCCACAGGGCTTTGGGCACGCGTCCCTCGACGACGGTGACTGGCCAATCCTGCGGGTATGCGCTGGTCATGGGGAAAGGCTAGCGAACGGCGCGCGAATCGGCAGGAGTTTGCCCGCGCGCCGGGTCTCAGGTACAGTCGACATCTGCCGCCGACCAGCCGACTGGCCAGTCGACGGGCAGGGGGGATCCACCAGTGGGGTGGCCTCGATACGTTCGACCCGTATGTCCTCCACGATTCCCAGACGAGTTGCAAGCGAATCTCAGAGGGACACAGGGCCCCGCCACCGTGCGGGGCCCTGTGTCCGTCTCCAGCCCCGGTGATGCCAGCCCAGGCCTGCAGTATTCGGCGAGTGTTCACCTCGGGGCCGCTTGATTTCAGGCGGCGGACAGGATCTCCGCTTGTACGCTCGAACCATGTCCTCACAGCCCGGTCCGCCGCCGCTGCACCGGAAGCTCGAGGCCGAACTGCGCAGCCGGATCTCGACCGGTCGGTGGCGCGCCGGCACGAGCCTGCCGAGCGAAGCTGCCCTGAGCAGCGAATTCGGCGTCTCCCGGGGTACCGTGCGGCAGGCGCTCACATCGCTGCGCGACGAGGGACTGCTCTTCGGGGGCCGCGGACGGCGGCCCACCGTGCGGTCGGGGGCCAAGTCCCAGCCCCTCTCGACGTTCCTGCCGTTCGCCGAGTGGGCACGCCAGGAGAACCTGAACCCCGGCCAGCGCACGCTCGAGGCCGCCCGGCGGGAGGCGAGCGCCGAGGCCTGCTGTGCCCTCGAGCTGCCGGACGGAGCCTTCGTTGTCAATATCCTCCGCCTGCGTCTCCTCGACGGCGAGGCCGCGATGCTCGAACGCAGCTCGTTCGTGCTGGATGTGGGCCGGTACCTCGCCGACTCGCATGCCGGAACCGAGTCGATCGTCGAGTTCCTGGGCGAGCGCGGGATCTGGCTAGAGAGCGCGCACCATACGGTCGATGCCATCGCCGCGTCGACCGCGGACGCCCAGCTCCTCGGCGTCGACATCGGGGCGCCGCTGCTGCGCGAGCGCCGGACCACCTACGATTCCGGAGGGCGGCCGGTCGAGTACTCCGATGACCGCTACCTTCCGACTCTGACGAACTTCAGCATTGAGAACCGCGTGCGCGGACCAGTGCCACTGACGGGGCAGCGGGCCTGATGAGGCGTGGACTGGGCGGGCTGGGGCTCAGGCCTCGCTGAGCTCATCCTCGGGCAGCCGGGTCAGGGTGAGGCGGTAGCCGACGTTGCGCACGGTTCCGATGAGCCCCTCGTGGTCGGTGCCCAGCTTCGCGCGCAGCCGCCGCACGTGGACGTCAACGGTGCGGGTGCCGCCGTAGTAGTCGTAGCCCCACACCTCGGTGAGCAGCTGCTGGCGCGTGAACACGCGCCCTGGGTGCTGGGCGAGGTACTTGAGGAGCTCGAATTCCTTGAACGTCAGATTGAGCGCCGCACCGTTGACCTTGGCGGTATAGCTCGCCTCGTCGATCACGACGCCGGCCGCGCGGATCTCAGTCTCGGGCTCCTCGACGGTCGACGCGCGGGAGACGGCGAGCCGGATGCGCGCCTCGACCTCGGCCGGACCCGCGGAGTCGAGCACGACGTCGTCGACCGCCCACGCAGAGGACACGGCGGCCATGCCGCCCTCGGTGAGGATCAGGATGAGCGGGGCGGCGAGGCCGGTGGCCCTCAAGAGCTGGGTGAGCGAGCGCGACCCCACGAGGTCCCTGCGCGCGTCGAGGAAGATGACGTCCGAGGGGTCTGCGTCGAGCAGCGCCGTGGGCTCGGCAGGCAGGATGTGGACGCGGTGGTTGAGCAGCTCAAGCGCCGGAAGGATGTCGACCGACGAGCCCGTGGCGTTTGTCAGGAGCAGGATGTGCGACATGGTTCCTCCCGAAGAGATGTCTGCACGGCATCGGGCAGGGTACCTATGACGCCCAATTATAGGCGGACAGCCCGCATTTCCGGGGCATGCGTCACATTGGGGGCGGCAATGCGGGCGGCAGCGTGGGAGGCAGTGAGGGAGGATGGCAGGGTGACTAACACTGACCTGAGGGCAGCGCACGGGAGGGCAATGTGAAGGCCTGGACGCGTTCCGTGGCGAGCGGGGCCGTGGCGATCGCGGGAATTGGGGTGGCTGTCGGGTCGAGCATGGGCGGAACCGTGGCCCAGTTCATCTCAGTGGCCGTGGTCGCCGTCGTCGTCGGCTTCGGCTGGCCGCATTTCCTGGGCATCCCCGCCAAGAAGACCAACGGCGCCGTGGTCGCGCTCGCGGGGGTCGCCTCGGCGGCTGCCGCGGCCTTCGTGCCCGGCCCCGAGTACCTCGCATGGACGCCGCTCGCCATCGCCGCGGGCGTCATGGCCGCCGTCGTGGTCCAGCTCATCCGGGGCACGGGGCAGAGCCACCGCCTCGAGTCGGCCTTCGGTACGAGCGCCGGGGTTCTCCTGTGCGGCCTCGGTGCAGGGTGGATCGCGACGGCGCGCCTCACCGGGGCGGGATCCATGCTCCTCGTCGCGGCGATCACCACCGTGGTCGCGCTCCTGATCGGGATGATCCGCTGGCCGGACACGATCGTCGGGCCGCTTGCCATCGTGTTCTCCGGCCTCGCGGCACCCCTCGCCGGTCTCGTCTTCGCGGACATCACCGTGCTGCCGGCGACCATCGCCGGCGTCGTGATCGGCGCCGTCCTCGCGGCCTTCCGCGCGCTCAACAGCACCCGCCCGGACAGGGTCGCGGCCCTGGGGTTCGTGGCGCTCGGGCTCGCGCCAGCCTTTGCGGTGGGAGCCATCGCCTACTTCATGGACCGCATGCTCGTGGTGTGACGCAGGCCGGGCAAGCACTGCCCGGGAACGCGTTACGATGGCGCTATGAGCGTTGTTGCCTTCGAGATCTTCTTCATCGTCCTTCTTGCTGTCGCCTCGGTCGCCATGGCCTGGTTCGCTGGCCTCGTGGTCTGGAAGCTGTTCAAGGGCCAGCGCTAGGGCGCGACGACGTCCCTGCCGCCAAGGAGTCCTGAGTGCCCATCGAGATCCCATCCGGACTGACCCCCGAGCTTGTCCCACTGTCGTGGCTCATCGGGGAATGGGAGGGACGGGGCCGACTCGGTGCCGGGGAGGGGGAGGACCCCCATTTCATCCAGCGCATGGTCTTCGTGGACGCCGGCTTCCCCTACCTGCAGTACACCGCCGAGAGCTGGCTGGCCGACGAGGACGGGAACCGCATCCGGCCCCTTGCGACTGAGATGGGCTACTGGCAGATCGACCGTCCGCTTCAGGACGCCGACGGCGGGCCGGGCCTCGCTCCGCCGGACATCGTGCCGACCTACACGTCCGCCGAGGCGGTCGAGTCCCTGCGCAACAGCCAGGACGGGTTCGACATCACGGCCACGATCGTCCATCCAGGTAGTATCGCCGAGCTGTACTACGGGCAGATCAAGGGCCCGCAGATCCACTTGAGCACGGACGCCGTGCTGCGCGGTGCGCATGCCCGCGACTACAAGGCGGCCACGCGCATCTTCGGACTCGTGAACTCGGACCTCTTCTGGCGCTGGGACGTGGCAGCGGCCGGCGCGCCGCTCGCTCCCCACGCCTCCGCGATCCTCCGCCGGCTCTCCGGGCCGCGGAGCGCACAAGCGCCATCAGAGTAGACCGCCGGGAGTGAAATCTCCCCTTCACGCGTTGGACTGATCATGACGTACGCTTCCCCACTCCTTGCGCGGCACGGTGCTGTCGCGGCCCTTGGCCCCGACGAGGGTGTGGCCGCCCATTATGGCGACCCTATGCGGGAGCAGCGGGCACTCGCGCACGGGAGTGCCGCCGTCGACCTCTCCTACCGCGGCGTCGTGACCGTCGCGGGCCCCGACCGGCTCTCGTGGCTCACGACCCTCTCCTCCCAGCAGGTCACCGGCCTCAGGCCGGGGGACTCGAGTGAGCTGCTCCTGCTGAGCATCCAGGGCCGGATCGAGTTCGACGCCCGGATCATGGACGACGGCGAGCGGGCCTGGCTCCTCGTCGAGGCGGGCGAGGCGGAGGGCCTCGCCACGTGGCTGACGTCCATGAAGTTCATGCTCCGCGTCGAGGTCACCGACGAGTCCGAGCGGTGGGGCGTCCTCGCGTCGACCCGGCGGCTCGAGTCCCTCGATGCGTTCGGCCCGCACGCTGCTGCGCTCGTCTGGGCCGACCCCTGGCCGCACGTTGCACCGGGCGGCTACAGCTATGCGGCCGTCGATGACGCCCACCACCCGGGCCTCGACCGGCCGTGGTTCGAGCATGTGGTGGAGCGCTCGCGGCTCGCCGACGCCATCGAGGCCCTTGAGGCCGACGGGGTGGGGCTTGCCGGCACGATGGCCTCCGAGGCCTTGCGCATCGCCGCGTGGCGCCCGCGCTGGGGGCTCGAGACTGATGAGCGCACCATCCCGCACGAGCTCGACCTGCTCAGGACTGCCGTTCACCTCTCGAAGGGCTGCTACAAGGGCCAGGAGACGATCGCGCGCGTGCACAACCTCGGGCACCCGCCGCGGCGCCTCACCCTCCTCCAGCTCGACGGTTCTACCCACACCCTGCCCGCGGCGGGCAGCCCCGTGGTGGCCGCAGGGGGCGCCGGGGACGCCACCAGGCCCCTTGGCCGGGTGACGTCTGCGGCCCTCCACTACGAGATGGGTCCGATTGCCCTCGCCGTGCTCAAGCGCTCGGTCGACCCGGACGCCGCCCTTGTGGTCCACGGCGAGGCCGAGGGCGAGGAGTACGCCGCCGCTCAAGAGCCCATTGTCGCGCCCGACGCCGGCCAGGTCGTCGGTCGTCCCACCGGATTGCTCAGGAGGAACGCATGACCGACACCCCGCACAGCCAGATTCCCGACGACGTCATCGCGCTCGCCGGCAAGCTCTTCGACGCCGCGCGCGCGGGCGACGAGACCGCGCTGAGCTCTTACCTCTCGGCCGGCGCACCTGCCACTCTGACCAATGAGTCCGGCGACACCCTCATGATGCTCGCCGCGTACCACGGACATCCAGCGCTCGTGCGGCTCCTCGGCAAGCACGGTGCGGATGTCGAGACGGCCAACGACCGCGGCCAGACACCGCTCGCCGGTGCCGTCTTCAAGGGCCACTCGGAGGTCGTCGATGAGCTCCTTGCGCTGGGGGCAGACCCCGACGCGGGGTCTCCTACGGCCCGTCAGGCCGCCCACTTGTTCGGCCGCACCGAGATCCTGGACCGCTTCGGGACGGCCGGCTAGCGGCCGCCCCATTCGGCGGCGACCTGCGGACCGGCCCTGTCCTCAGTAACGTGAGAACCTAGTCGGATGGAAGATATTCAACGGCCGTGGGCCGCTCTGTGGGCGCTGGTGATCGGGTTCTTCATGATCCTGATCGACACGACGATCGTTTCCGTCGCCAACCCCGCGATCATGCGGGGGATCGGTGCGGACATCAACGAGGTCATCTGGGTCACGAGCGCCTATCTGCTGGCCTACGTCGTGCCGCTCCTGATCACCGGGCGGCTCGGGGACCGTTTCGGGCCCAAGAACATCTACCTCATCGGGCTCGTGCTCTTCACCCTCGCTTCGCTGTGGTGCGGCCTGTCGGGGAACATCACATCGCTCATCGCCGCGCGCGTGGCGCAGGGCCTAGGGGCGGGCCTGATGACGCCCCAGACCATGGCCGTCATCACGCGGATCTTCCCACCCGAGCGCCGGGGCACCGCGATGAGCATCTGGGGCTCGACGGCGGGCGTCGCGATGCTTGTCGGCCCGATTCTGGGCGGGCTGCTCGTGGACGGATTCGGCTGGGAGTGGGTGTTCTTCATCAACATTCCGGTAGGCGTTGTCGGGTTCGTCCTCGCGTGGCGCAGGGTCCCCAGGCTCGCGACCCATTCGCACCGCTTCGACTGGCTCGGCGTCATCCTGAGCGGTCTGGGCATGTTCCTCATCGTGTTCGGCATCCAGGAAGGCCAGACCTACTCGTGGGGCGAGATCTCGGGCCCCATCACGGTGTGGGGGCTCATCGCTGCCGGTGTGGTCGTGATGGCGGTGTTCGTGCTGTGGCAGTGGCGCAACAAGGCCGAACCGCTCGTGCCACTGGGCCTCTTCCGTGACCGGAACTTCACGCTCTCCAACCTCGGCATTTCGACCGTGGGCTTCGCGGTGACATCCTTCGGCCTGCCGACGATCTTCTACTACCAGCTGGTCCGGGGGATGACGCCGACGCAGTCGGCGCTCATGATGATCCCCATGGCCGTGCTCTCCGGCGGACTCGCGCCGGTGGCCGGACGCTTCGTAGACCGTGGGCACGCGAAGGTCATGAACATCGGCGGCATGCTCCTGTTCGTCGTGTCGCTCGTCCTCTACTACGTGCTGCTCACACCGGACCAGCCCATCTGGGTGCTCCTCATCCCCGGCGCCGTCCTCGGCATCGCCAACGCCGGCCTCTGGGGCCCGCTCGCCACGCTCGCGACCCGGAGCCTCCCGCCCCACCTCGCGGGTGCCGGCTCGGGCATCTACAACACGACCCGCCAGATCGGCGCGGTGCTCGGCAGCGCGGCGATCGCCGCCCTCATGCAGGCGCGGCTCGCCGCAGAGCTCCCGGCCAGGCCGGGCGGTGCGTCCCAGAGCACCGCAGCCCTCGCGAGCGGGCCGCTCCCGCCGTTCATCCAGGCGCCGTTCACCACCGCGATGGCCCAATCCGTCCTGCTGCCCGCGGCCGTGCTGGTCATCGGCCTCGTGGTTGCGTTCTTCTATGTCAAGCCGGCCGCCGCACCCGAGCCGGGCGCCGGTGCGCGTGACACAGTGGCCGATTCCCGCCGCTGACACCTCCGCCGAGGTCACCGGGTGTGGTGCTGAGGTCACCGGGTGTGGTGCCGAGGTCACCGGGTGTGGCGCTGAGGTCACCGCGTGTGGTGGTGAGGTCACCCCGCGTAGTGCCGAGGTCACCGGGTGTGGCGCTGAAGTCACCCGGTGTGCGAGTGATATTGCGCGGCGCGCGTCAGCGCCGGGGGAGCGTGACTGAGGTGAGATGCCCCTGAGGCTTGATTCCGAGCGAGTCCGCGAGCCGGAGCCCCGCGATCGCGTGGGACGGCACGGCCACTTGGACGATCAGCCCATCGGCCAGGGCCTCGTGCGCCGCGACGGAGGCGGCGAGCCGCCCGAGCCCGCGCCGCCGCAGGCTGGGGGCGACCAGGACGCTCAGGTCGGCGAGGAGCCCATCCCGCTCCGAATAGGCGGCGCACGCGGCCGGCCCGTCGGGGAGCATGACGGTGAATCGATGCTCCCGTTCGGTCAGCCCGGCGGAGGAGACATCGTCGGGCGGGCAGCGCATTTCGAGCTCGATCGCCTCCGGTGCACCGCGGGAGACCTGCGGCTCGGCGTCCGGCTGGTCGAGAGGAAGCTCGTCAGCGAACCCGAGCACAGCAGTCCGCAGCCCGTGTGCTCCGGGACCGGCTAGGCGCAGGAGCGCGCCGCCTTCCACGAGATCGTCGACGTCGAGGTCGGCCGCCGCCTCGACGAGCTCTGTCGGCCCCGAAAGGGCCAGTTGCCCGAAGAGCACGACGGCGACCAGCTCGCGCGCCGCGTCGCGGCACCCGAGCAGCCGCTCGCCGTCGTCCGAGAAGGACAGGTCGGGAAGGCCGAGGCGACGCGCCCACGCGAGCCGCACGATCCCGCGGTTTCCCTCGTGGAACGAGTGTGGCACGCTCACCCGAAGAGGACCGCGGCCTCGTCGTACCGGTGCTTCGGCACGGTCTTGAGCCGGCCGAGGGCCTCCTCGAAGCCGACGTGGGCGATCTCGGTGCCGTGCAGCGAGACCATCGTGCCCCAGCGGCCCTCCACGACGGAGTCGATCGCGGCCATGCCGAGCCGGGTGGCGAGGACCCGGTCGAAGGCGGTCGGAACGCCGCCGCGCTGGATGTGCCCGAGGGTTGTTGCACGGGTCTCGATGCCCGTGCGGGCCTCGATCTCGGGGGCGAGCTGCTCGGCGATGCCACCGAGGCGGGGGCGGCCGAAGGTGTCCAGGCCTCGCTCGGAGTGGGGCGCGGCCATGCCCTCCAGGACGAATCCCTCGGCGACGACCACGAGGGGTGCGCGGCCGCGGTCCCGGGCGAGCTGGACCCACGTGGTGACCTGGTCCATCGTGACCTTGTGCTCCGGGATGAGGATCGCGTGGGCGCCCGAGGCCATCCCCGAGTGCAGCGCGATCCACCCGACGTGGCGCCCCATGACCTCGGCGATCATGCAGCGGTGGTGCGATTCGCCGGTGGTGCGGAGCCGGTCGATCGCCTCGGTGGCGATCTCGACGGCCGTGTCGAAGCCGAACGTGTAGTCCGTCGCGTCGAGGTCGTTGTCGACGGTCTTGGGGACGCCCACGATCCTCAGGCCTGCGTCCGTGAGTCGCCGGGCCGCGGCAAGGGTCCCCTCGCCGCCGATGGCGATGATCGCGTCGATCCCGAGACGGTCCATATGGCCCTTGATGACCGCGGGTCCGCCGCCATTCTCGAACGGGTTGGTGCGGGATGTGCCCAGGATCGTGCCGCCCTGCTTGGCGATGCCCCGCACCCTGGTGCGGGGCAGATCGATCACGTCGCCCTCGACGACGCCGCGCCAGCCGTCCAGGTACCCCACGAACTCCTGCCCGTGCACGGCGATGCCCTTGAGCACCGCGCCGCGGATAACGGCGTTGAGCCCGGGGCAGTCGCCGCCGGAGGTGAGGATGCCGATCTTCATTCAGGGGCCTTCCCGTAGGTGCGGCCGATGCGCTGCGCAGGCGGTCCGCCGGTGGTGTGGAGGAGGCGCCGCGTTGAGCCCGCGCCCATTCTAGCCACGGCGACCGTGGCGTACACCACATGACGGGGGGCCGTGACGCACGACGGCGCGGGCTTGGACGCGGGACAGGCGTTCAGACGGCGGGGCCGTCCTGATGGGTCTTCGGGTCGGACGGCCTGATGTCAGTGGCATACGGGCTTCGCGTCGGCTGCCCGTCTCCCGACCGGGCGTCATCGGATGATGGCGCGTCCTCGCGGATCGTGCGCTCCGCGCCGCCTGCTGCGGTGCCGACCGCAGCGCCGGACGTTGTGCCGACAGTACGGCGGCGGCGCGCGCCTGCGAGGGCGCCGCCGACGACGAGACCCAGACCCGCGATGAGGAGGAGGACCACGGCGGCGACGCCGGGGTCCACCGAGAGCCATCCGACGCGGCCCGCGATGATGAGCGCGGCGGTGACCACGAGGACCGCACCCCAGACGATCGTGCCCACACTTGGACCCCGCGGGTACTCGTGCTGTGCCTTGAAGTTCGTGCTCATCTCATTGCTCCTGGCGGATGTCGAGGTTGGCCAGCGTCACGTCGGCCTTAACGACGAGGACCGCTCCCGGCTTGTCCGCGTTGTAGGTCTCAGTGTCCTTCGCGGTGATCCCGGCGATTGACTTCGAGCCGAAGTGGACGTTGCTCAGGGTGGCGCTAGCCTCCACCCGGACCGGGACGTCCTTGGGGACCGTGATCCTCATATCGCTGAGGGTGATGTGCACCGGGACCACTGCCTCGCTGGCGAGCGGCCCTGCGGAATCGAGTCCTCGAAGATCCAGCTGCCCCGACGCGCCGGTGAGGGAATAGCCCGAGGTCGCCTGCGCGACGGTGGTGGGGGAGAGGCTGACCGCTCCTTGGGACCGGCTCAGTTGGTAGGCAGGCTGCGTGATGGCTGCGCTCGCGAGGGCGACGACGGCGAAGAAGGACAGGATCCCGCCCGTACGTCCGCGGATGCCTGCCACAACGATTCCCAGGCCGATGATCGCACCGGCGATCGCCCACAGAGCTCCCGAGGCAGGATCTACGATCGCGTTCCCCGCGAGCTGGAAGGCCAGAAGCGTACCGGCGACGAGGACCGCGAGTCCCACGACGACCGTTGCGAAGGGGCCGCCCGGGCCGGGCCGATGCGGACGCACCCACACCGGCGCTGTGGCGCCGGCGGTCGTTGCGCCGGAGGGTTGTTGGCCGTACCGAGGATCCGCGAGGTAGTGGGCCTCTGGGGCCTCGGTTCCCGGCGGCCACGGCGCCCCTGCGGGCCCCTGAGGTGCCTGACCCGAGAAGGTCCCCGGCGGGTAGAGGGGCGGCGGGGAATCCGTGGGGGCGCCCGCCGGAGCGACCGACGCGGGGAACACGCCGTCTCCCGTCGGCATGCCGGCAGCGGGTGGACCGGAGGAAGCGGATGGGCCAGAGGGCCCACCTCGGCGTGAGCGGCGTGACCGGGCGATGGTGACCACGATCAGTACGGTCACGGCCACCCAGAACACACCCCAGATGGCTCCCCAGAGCGGGCCGTTGCCGGTGGCCTCGAAGGCGAGCCCGGTGCGCGTCCCGCCGAGGCCGAGGACCGTGGACACCAGGCCTCCGGTCATGCCCGCTGTCCAGTGGCCCTGCATGGCCTCCTGCACGTGGATGCGGCCATCCGGCTCTGGTAGGAGCAGCCACATGAGGCCATAGACGAGGAGGCCGACGCCGAGGAAGATCGAGGCGACCACGAAGAGGCCGCGGACGAGGATCGGATCGACGCCCCACCGGTGGGCGAGGCCGCTGGCGACGCCTCCGACCCAGCGGTCTGGGCCACGGTGGACGCCCAGACCGCGGATCCAAGCGAAGAAGTCGGCCCCGGCCGGGCCGGAGGGCTGGCCCGGGGAGGGGGTTCCGGAGCCCCCGTATGGGTGTTCGGTGCTCATGGCTCCATCCTTCCCATGTGAACCAATGCCTCCAGTGTCGAGCGGCGGATACGGCGGCTCTAGAGGCATTGGGCCCCCGCGTTTGGCGGGGGCCCGAGGGGTTCAGCTCACGCGGTCGGGTCGCCCGGGCCGGGGCCCACTGACCCGGGGCCGGGGCCTGTGGGGCCCACGCCCTTGGGCCGAATCCAGCCCTCGAGGATGATCCGGTTGTCCTGGTCCGGAAGGAGGACCCAGGCCACGATGTAGGCGAGGATCGCCGGGCCGGGGAGCAGGCACAGGACGAGGAACACGATGCGGACGAACGCCGGGTCGATATTGAGCCTGTCGGCGATGCCGCCGAGCACGCCTCCGACGATGCGGCGGGGGCCGCGCTTGAGCCCTGCCGAGCGGAGGGCGTTGAAGAAGGATTCCATGGTCTCTCCTAGGGTTGGGGTGCTGGGTGGGGTGCTGGTTGGCGTGCTGATTGGGGCAGATAGCGGCGTGGGCTGGGCGTCTACCGTCAGTCTGTCGCGGGCGGGTTGCGGGTCCCCGTCTGGCCCGCGGAACTGTCGTAGGGGCTTGGCCGCCGGGTTTCGGCATAGGCATCGGCGGTGGTCGGAGCGCCCGTGAGGTCGCCGCCTGAGGTCGCCGCCGCGCCGTCGTGCGTGAGAACGTGGCGGCGGCGCGAGGCCGCGATCCCGCCGACCACGAGCGCGAGCCCGGCGACGAGCAGGATGCCGGCAGCCGCGTAGCCGGGATCGATGCTGAACCATCCCAGCCGGTTGGCGAGCATGAACGCTCCCACCACGATCACCACTGCTCCCCACACGATTGTGCCGATGGAAGGCCCGTAAGTCTCGGGCCGGAAGTCCTGCTGTGTGCTCATCTCAGCGCTCCTCGTTGATCGTGACGTTGCTCAGGGTCGCGTCCAGTTGGAGGACGAGGGCTGACCCCGGCCGGCCGGAGTTGTAGGTGATGGTGTCGTGCCGGGAGAATCCCGCCGAGCTCTGGCCCTGTGTCTGGACCTTGGCCATGGTCGAGGAGGTCCTGACCTGCACGGGGATGTCCTTCGGGACCGTGATGACGACGTCGCTCATGGTGGTCTTGACCGGAATGACGGTCTCACTCGCGAGCGGGCCCGAAGCGTCCAGGGCGCTCAGGTCGAGCGTCCCCTTCTCCGCTGCGAGGTCGTAGCCGCCGGCGGCCTGCTGGAGGCTTGTCGGGGCGTAGCTGGACTGCCGGGACTGGAGGTTGGAGAACCGGTCGACGCTCTGGGTCGCGGCGCTGGCCACGAGGGCCACGATGGCGAACAGAGTGAGGATGCCAGCCCGGCGACCGCGGAGGCCTGCCACGAGGATGCCGAGGCCGATCACGATGGCGACAACCGTCCAGACCGCGCTCGCCGCGAGGGTGATGGCTCCCGTGGCGACGAGAGCGCCGAGGGCGCCGGCCACGAGGGCCGAAATACCCAGCACCACGAGCACGTAGGGGGCCGAGGCCCGGGGCCGCCGTGGCGGGCGGGGCGCTCGCGGGGGCCGCTGGTTGGCTGCGGGGGGAACGGGCGGAACGGATCCGTCGTAGTACGGGGGTGTCGCCGGTGCGCCGGCGTAGCCCGCGTCGCCCGTATAGCCGGTATCGCCGGCATAGCCGGTAATGCCGGCGTAGCCCGTATTGCCGGCATAGCCCGCGTAGCCGCTGTAGTCCGTCGAGTACGACGGCGGGGTGGTTGGCTTCGCGTAGTAGGGGTCACCGGCGGTGGGGACGCCGCCCGCGGACTCAGAACCCGCCGTCGGAGTCGCGTAAGGCGGCGTGCCCGCAGCGTGGGGGGCGGAGTACCGATACGGGCCGTATCCCGACCCCCGGTACCCGCCACCGTATCCCGCGCGTCCCGCGCCCACGCGCATCGACCGCCGACGCCCGCCCCGCACAATGGAGAAGATGCAGCAGGCCACGACGGCCACCCAGAAGAGGCCCCAGAAGGCGCCGCCGATTCCGCGTTCTCCGAACCAGAATCCGGCACGCGCACCGCCGAAGCCGAGGATCGTGACGATGAGGCCGCCGGTCATGCCGGCCGTCCAGCGCCCATGTGCGGCCTCTTGGACATGGATGCGGCCGTCCGGCTCGGGGAGCAGGAGCCACAGGAGGCCGTAGGCGAGCACCCCGATGCCGAGGAAGATCGCCGCGACGATGAAGAGGCCGCGGACGAGGACAGGATCCACGCCCCAGCGGTGGGCCAGGCCGCTCGCGACGCCGCCCATCCATCGGTCGCCGCCACGCGTGACGCCGAGGCCGCGGATCCAGCTGAAGAAGTCGTTGCCCCGGGGCGCGGGTTGGGCCCTACCGGGGCGCGGCGAGCCGGAATCTGGCGAGTCGGTGCGGGCCGAGCCCACGTGGGGGCTCTCGTCCCGGGTCGGCTCGCTGGTCGGGTGGGGCTCGTCGTCCTGAGGCTGGGGTGCTGGCTGACCGCCAGGGGTCTGTTCGCTGCTCATGCATCCATCCTTCCGCCCGGTCTCGTGCGCACCCATCGGGGGACACCCTGAACAAACCCTGAAAGACCCCCGGGTTCGGCCTCGGAGCGACCCTGAGGCGGGGCATTGGTGCTTGGATGGAAGCATGAACACCGCCATCGTCCGGCCGCCGCTCGTGCGGGGGGAGGACCGCGTGATCGCGGGCGTGTGCTCCGGCCTCGCCCGGCATCTGGGGCTCCGCACCGACGTCGTCCGATGGATCATGGCGGCCGCGGCCCTCCTCGGCGGGGCGGGGATCGTCCTGTACGGGTGGCTGTGGATCATGGTGCCGACGGCGGCCGAGGCGCAGAGGCGCCAGACCCGTCGTCCGGCGTCCCCGATCGCCCCTGCGGTGAGCGTCCCCGTCCATCTGCAGGGGGGCCCGCGGCCGCGGGCGCACATGCCGCGCTACGCGCGGGAGGTGCTGCTCGGCGTCGTGCTCCTCCTCGGTGCCGTGGCTCTGGGCGGTCCGCTCATCGGGATCGATGTGCCCCTCGACACGGTGGTTCCCGTTGCGGCGATCCTCGGCGGTGTGGCGCTCGCGTGGATGCAGCTCGACGAGGAGCGGCGCGAGAAGCTCGTCCGCGGGGCCGGTGGCGAGCGCTGGACCGGGTGGCTGCGGCTCGGCGCCGGCATCGTTCTTGTGGTGGCCGGAGTGACGCTCGCCGTGTCGGGGAGCCAGTGGAATGTGCTGGGCCTCGCACTGCTCGCCTCCTTCGCCGTCCTGGCCGGCGTCGCGCTGGTGCTGCTCCCGTGGGGACTCAAATTCTGGCGCGAGCTCGGCGCCGAGCGCGCGGCCCGCGTGCGCGAGGAGGAGCGGGCCGAGATCGCCGCACACCTTCACGATTCAGTCCTGCAGACCCTTGCGCTCATCCAGCGCCGTGCGGGCAGCGAGGCAGACGTCACCCGTCTGGCCCGCGCGCAGGAACGCGAGCTCCGTGAGTGGCTGTACCGGGATTCCCGCAGCGGTCACGGGACCTTCGCGGACCGGATCGCCGAGCTTGCCGGCCAGGTCGAGGACCTCCACGGGGTGCCGATCGACGTCGTCACGGTGGGCGGGACCGAGCCCGGCGACGGCTCGCGGGCTGGCGGCCCGGAGCCGGGCAACGGGTCCGAGGGTGCCCGCGCCGCGGAGGCCCAGGACGCGCTGCTGCAGGCATCCCGCGAGGCGATGCTCAACGCCGTCCGCCATGGGGCAGGCCCGGTGTCCGTCTATGCAGAGTCCGGCAAGGACGCGACGGAGGTCTTCATCAAGGACCGCGGAACCGGTTTCGACCCTGACGCCGTCCCCGCGGACAGGCTCGGGGTCCGCGAGTCGATCGTGGGGCGCATGCGGCGCCACGGGGGCGAGGCGACGATCGTGAGCGGGCCCGATGGCACAGAGGTGCGGCTGCGGCTGCCCAGAACGGAGGAGTCATGAGCCAGCCATCCGGCGTCGCGCCCGTGAGCGTGGTGATTGTGGACGACCACACGATCTTCCGCTCGGGCCTCAAGGCCGACCTCGACGAGCGCGTCCGGGTGGTCGGCGAGGCGGGGACGGTCGAGGGCGCCCTCGAGGCCATCGAGGAGCTCCGCCCGCAGGTGGTCCTGCTGGACGTACACCTGCCAGGAGGCCTGGGCGGCGGCGGTCGGGAGGTCTTGACCCGCTGCGCCGCCCTGCTCTCCGAGGTCCGGTTCCTCGCGCTCAGCGTCTCCGATGCCGCCGAGGACGTCGTCTCCGTGATCCGCGCAGGCGCCCGGGGCTACGTGACGAAGACGGCCTCCGGCCCCGAGATCACCGACGCCGTGCTGCGCGTGGCGGGGGGCGACGCCGTGTTCTCGCCCCGGCTCGCGGGTTTCGTCCTGGACGCTTTCGGCACCCAGTCCGTGGCCGACGACGAGCTCGACAAGCTCTCCGCGCGCGAGCTCGAGGTCATGCGCCTGATCGCCCGAGGGTACTCGTACAAGGAGACCGCGAAGGAGCTCTTCATCTCCGTCAAGACGGTCGAGACCCACGTCTCGGCTGTGCTGCGCAAGCTCCAGCTCACCAATCGGCACGAGCTCTCGCGCTGGGCCGCCGACCGGCGCATCTGGTGACCCCCAGGAGTTGACTCCCGGAAGGTGAGTCCCAGGACGTGACTACTTCGCGGCGCCCAGCAGCTCCTGGATGCGGCCCACGCCCTCGGCGAGATCAGCGTCGCCGAGCGCATACGAGAGACGCACGTACCCGCTCGGACCGAACGCCTCGCCGGGCACGATCGCCACCTCGACCTTGTCGAGGATGAGTGCGGCGAGCTCGGCGGATGTGGCCGGGCGGATGCCGGCGATCTCCTTGTCGAGGATCCCCCGCACGTCGGGGTAGACGTAGAAGGCGCCCTTCGGGGTCGGGCAGTTGATGCCGTCGATCGCGGAGAGCATGCTCACCATCGTCTTGCGGCGCCGGTCGAAGGCGACCTTCATCTCCTCGACGGCGTCGAGCGGCCCGGACACCGCCGCGAGGGCCGCCATCTGGGAGACGTTGGCCACGTTGCTCGTCGCGTGGGACTGGAGGTTCGTGGCGGCCTTGATGACGTCGGCCGGGCCGATCATCCAACCCACGCGCCAGCCCGTCATCGCGTACGTCTTGGCGACACCGTTGAGGATCACCACCTTGTCGCCGAGCTCGGGGGCGGCCGTCGCGATCGAGGTGAACGGCACGCCGTCGTACGTGAGGTGCTCGTAGATCTCGTCGGTGACCACCCACAGGCCCTTCGAGGCGGCCCACTGGCCGATCTCCTTGGTCTGCTCGGGGGAGTACACCGCGCCCGTCGGGTTCGAGGGCGAGACGAAGAGGAGGATCTTCGTGCGTTCGGTGAGGGCAGCCTCAAGCTGGTCGACGGTCACGAGGTAGCCCTGCTCGGGCCCGGCGAACACGTCGACGGGGACGCCGCCCGCGAGGCGGATCGCCTCCGGGTACGTGGTCCAGTACGGGGTCGGGAGGAGGACCTCGTCGCCCGGGTCGAGGAGCGTCGCGAACGTGTTGTAGACGGCCTGCTTGCCACCGTTGGTCACGAGCACCCGGGAGGCATCGGCCTCGTAGCCGGAATCCCGCTTCGTCTTCGCGGCGATGGCCTGCTTGAGCTCGGGCAGGCCGCCCGCGGGCGAGTAGCGGTGGAAGCGCGGCTGGCGTGCTGCCTCGATCGCCGCCTCGACGATGTACCCGGGCGTCGGGAAGTCCGG
This sequence comes from Sinomonas sp. P10A9, assembly GCF_041022165.1. Classification (GTDB taxonomy): domain Bacteria; phylum Actinomycetota; class Actinomycetes; order Actinomycetales; family Micrococcaceae; genus Sinomonas; species Sinomonas puerhi. Next base: position 3,058,778 of record NZ_CP163302.1, on the reverse strand, counting down.
CTCGCCGGCGCCGAAGCCGATCACCGGCCGGCCAGCGGCCTTGAGGGCCTTCGCCTTCGCGTCGACGGCCAGGGTGGCGGATTCTGCGATGGATCCGATGCGCTGGGAGACGCGTGCGGAGGTCATGGGGCGATCCTTAGGGTCGTGGGGCTGGTGGTACCCACTCTAGGCGGTCCATCCACGCCGCACGGAGTCCCGGCCGCAACGCGGTTCGACGTCGGTGGAGAATGTGCGTAAACTAGTTCCTCGGCGCCGGAAGCAGTGAGTGGCTGTGCCTGCCGGATCCGCGATGGCATGATGTCCTCGGATCCTTGGTAAGGTAGTCCACGGCTATTCCGCGTCTCAGGCGGTTTGCCGCCGAAGGGCAGTGGCGCAATTGGTAGCGCAGCGGTCTCCAAAACCGCAGGTTGCAGGTTCGAGTCCTGTCTGCCCTGCGCAGGAATCAGCCCGGATCGTTCCGGGTTCTTCCCGCACCCACAGAACGGATCCGGCGGGGAAGTCCTGCGGGCACAGCGAGTGAGCGAGGAATCGGTTGACCGAAACAGCTTCGAGCAGCTCGGGCCGCCCCAAGCAGGCCAGGAAGCTTGGCTTCTTCGGCCGGATCGCGCTCTTCGTCCGGCAGGTGATTGGCGAGCTTCGGAAGGTCGTCACGCCGACGCGTCAAGAGCTCGTGAACTACACGCTGGTGGTGCTGGCATTCGTCGTCGTGATGATGGTGGTCGTGTTCATCCTCGACTTCCTCTTCGGGATTGGCGTCGGCTGGGTCTTCGGCGGGTCGACCACCACCAAATAGGCTTGGATCCGCAGACCAGGACCTGAGACCGGGAGACCGGAATCAGGGACGGTGTGCGGATGAGCCATTTAAGCCGCAACGGGTACAACGAGTCAGTCGTTACGAGGAAAGCAGGAGACTAAGTGTCTGAGCACGAGCTCGAGGATCGCGGGACCGAGCACGAGGAGGCGGCCTTCGAGCCTGCCTTCTCCGACGCCGCCGCTGCCCCCGCCGCGCCTGCCGTTTCCCATGACGCCGGTGCCCCAGCCGACGACGCTGACGCCGAGAACACGGAAGCGGACGCAGACGAGGACTCGTCCGCAGCGGATGAGACTGTCGAGCTGATCGATTCCGAAGAAGCCGGCTCGGAAACCGCTGATTTCGAGGCTGACGACGCTGACGAGGCGGACGACGCCGCGGGCGAGCCTGCCGCTGTCGAGGCCGACGACGCTTCCGGCGAGCACGAGGCTGCCGAGGATGAGGACCCGGCCGAGGCCGCCGCGAAGGCTGCCGAGGAGTTCCGCGCCAAGCTCCGCCGCCAGCCGGGCGACTGGTTCGTGATCCACTCCTACGCGGGCTACGAGAACCGTGTGAAGGCCAACCTCGAGACCCGCATCCAGACGCTGGACATGGAAGACTACATCTTCGAGATCCAGGTCCCGATGGAGGAAGTCGTCGAGATCAAGAACGCCCAGCGCAAGATCGTCAACCGGGTCCGCATCCCCGGCTACGTGCTCGTGCGCATGGATCTGACGGACGCCTCGTGGGGCGCTGTCCGCCACACCCCGGGTGTCACGGGCTTTGTGGGCAACGCCCACAACCCGGTCCCGTTGACGCTCGACGAGGTCGTCTCGATGCTCGCCCCCGTGTTCGAGGCCGAGCAGGCCGCCGAGGCCAAGGCCGCCGGCAAGGCCGGCCTGAAGGCCCAGGCCGCACCGGTCGCCGTCGACTTCGAGGTCGGCGAGTCCGTCATCGTCAAGGAGGGCCCGTTCGAGACCCTCCCGGCTACGATCTCGGAGATCAAGCCTGAGTCGCAGACTCTCGTGGTGCTCGTCTCGATCTTCGAGCGCGAGACCCCTGTGACCCTCGCCTTCAATCAGGTCTCGAAGATCTGAGCTCGGCCGGGGAACGCGCGACACAGTACAATTGAAGACTTCGCCCCGGAACCGGATGCCTTCCGGTCCCGGGGCGGCCGACTGCCGGGCCATGGCAGTCACCACCTGGGCGGCGCTCCTGCTGCTTCAGGACACGTAAGGAAGAAAAGGACCCTACATTGGCTCCCAAGAAGAAGGTCACCGGCCTCATCAAGCTGCAGATCCAGGCAGGCGCCGCCAACCCGGCCCCGCCGATCGGTCCTGCGCTCGGTCAGCACGGTGTCAACATCATGGAGTTCTGCAAGGCGTACAACGCCGCGACGGAATCCCAGCGTGGCAACGTCATCCCCGTCGAGATCACGGTCTACGAGGATCGCTCCTTCACCTTCATCACGAAGACCCCGCCGGCCGCTGAGCTGATCAAGAAGGCTGCGGGCGTCCAGAAGGGCTCGGCCACGCCGCACACCGTCAAGGTCGCCAAGCTCACCGACTCGCAGGTCGAGGAGATCGCCAAGACCAAGCTCGAGGACCTCAACGCCAACGACGTCGAGGCCGCGAAGAAGATCATCGCGGGCACCGCCCGCAGTATGGGCATCACCGTCGAGGGCTGAGCCTACCGTCGAGGGCTGAGTCCCTCGAAGCGGGGTTCCGACCCCACTATCGGGCGGTCACCACACGGGACCGCCACTTGAAGAAGTACGTGGCAGGGCCGAGCGCGGCCCACAATGACCACACCTGCACAAGGAGATCAAGAGCAGCATGGCAAAGCGCAGCAAGGCATACGAGGCAGCGGCCGCGAAGATCGAGGCCGGGAAGTTCTACGCTCCCGCCGAGGGCGTGGCCCTCGCCAAGGAGATCAACCCGTCGAAGTCGGAGGCCACCGTCGAGGTCGCGTTCCGCCTCGGCGTCGACCCCCGCAAGGCGGACCAGATGGTCCGTGGTACGGTCAACCTCCCGCACGGCACGGGCAAGACCGCCCGCGTCGTCGTGTTCGCGACCGGCGACAAGGCCGCGGCCGCTGAGGCCGCCGGTGCAGACGTCGTCGGCTCCGATGACCTCATCGAGCGCATCCAGGGCGGGTGGACGGACTTCGACGCCGCCGTCGCCACCCCGGAGCTCATGGGCAAGGTCGGCCGCCTCGGCAAAATCCTCGGCCCCCGCAACCTCATGCCGAACCCCAAGACCGGCACGGTGACCCCGGACGTCGCGAAGGCCGTCACGGACATCAAGGGTGGCAAGATCGACTTCCGCGTCGACAAGCACTCGAACCTGCACTTCATCATCGGCCGGACCTCCTTCGACGCCCGCCAGCTGGCCGAGAACTACGCGGCTGCTCTCGAAGAGGTGCTCCGCCTCAAGCCCTCCGCTTCGAAGGGCCGCTACATCACGAAGGCGACCGTCGCCACGACGTTCGGCCCGGGCATCCCGGTTGACCCGAACGCTACCAAGGTCATCCTCGAGGGCTGATCCAGCCCCGACGGCAGTACCGCTGAAGAGCCTCCTCCCGCTGCGGGAGGGGGCTCTTCTGCCGTCCGGGCCCGCGTTCCACGGGCGCCCGCGGGTGTCGCACTAGACTTGCGCCCATGAGCGCTGAGCACCGCGTTCAGCGGTTGCGCCTGCCCGCGAGCCTTGAGGGGCCGGAGGCCGCTGAGTTCATGGAGTTCTCGCAGCTCGCGGATGCCGTTCAGCGGCAGATCTGGGGGCACGAGGACCGCTGCTCCCCGCCTGAGTACCGCCTGCGGGTATGGCGGGATTCCGCCTACGACTCGTCTGCGCTGTTCTTCGTCTGCGAGGGCGGCCGCATGGTGGGCCGGGCGATCTGCCGGACCCCGCTCAAGGAGGACCTCAACCGGGCCACAGTGCACGTCGAGGTGCTCGACATGGCCTCGGGACGGGGCATCGGCCGCCTCCTTGCCGCCACGGTGGCCGAGGAGGCCGCGCGCCGCGGCCGTACCCTTCTGGACACCTTCACCGAGCATCCTGTGGGCTCGGTGCACGCGGAGGGGCCGTCCGACGCCGTCGTGCCCTCGACGGGCACCGGCACGCTCCCCGCCCGCGACCGATCCGTCCGCTTCGCGCGGGCGGCCGGCTTCTCGCTGAGCCAGGTGACCCGTTTCAGCGAGGTGGTGCTGCCCGAGGAGGGCTCGGAGCACGACGCCGTGTGGGCGGCACTCGAGGCGGCCGCGACCGCCAGGGCGGCGGCCGACTACGACCTCCTGCTCTGGCAGGGGGTCCCGCCAGAGCACCGGGGAGGCATGGCGGAGCTGTTCGCGCGCATGTCCGTCGATGCGCCCCAGGGCGAGGATGTCTACGAGCCCGCCGTCTGGGACGCAGCGCGTGTCGCGGCCCTGGACGGCCTGCTCGCTGAGGGAGGGACCACGCCTCTGTACGCGGTGGCGCGGCACCGGGCGAGCGGTCAGCTTGCGGCCTACACGGTCCTGTGGATCAGGCGCGGCAAGGAGGAGGTCGGGGATCAGGACGACACGCTCGTGCGGATCGGGCACCGCGGCCACTCCCTCGGGATGTGGATCAAGCTCGCCAACCTCGCCCAGTACCGCGCGCGGTTCCCCAGTGCGCGCAAGGTCGTGACGTCCAACGCCGAGGAGAACGTGCACATGCTCGCAATCAACGAGGCCCTCGGCTTCAGGCCGGCGGGGTACGACGGCGAGTGGTACCGGAGGCTTGCGTGAGCCGGGACGCCGGGCCCGACCACAGGCGCCGCACGCCCGGCGACCGGCTGGGGGAGCCGATGACGGCGACCGCCGTCGAGGCGCACGCCCTCCTCGCGGCATTTGCGGCCGTCCTCCTGGGCCTTGCGGTGGCACTTGCGGCCTTCGCCGGCCGCCGTCCGGCACTTTCCGGCGACCACGGCGTGGGGGACGTCGCGGCGCTCGTGGCCGGATTCGCCGCTCTCCTGGCCTGCGCTGTCGCCTACCGCCGCTCCTATGCGGAGCCCGACCGGAGATGGCTCGCCGAGCGGGCCCTATGGAGGCGGCTGCTCGGCCTGGTCGCACTCGCGTTCGCGCACGCAGCCATCGCGTTCATGGTGACGTGGGCGAGCTTCCAGATCTTCCAGCGGGCTTTCAGCGGCGTCACGCTCGACGCGTTCGCGGCGGCACTCCTGACCTCGCTCGCGGGCGCGCTCGCCTCCTACGCTGCCTATCAGTCCGGCTCGCGCATGGACAGCTATGCGCTCTCGAACCTCATTGCCACATTCCTGGCTGCCGGGGTCCTGACCTCGATGGTCACGACCAACCGCTCCGACTGGTGGCAGGTCAACATGAGCGTGCTCGGAGCGGCCGACTATGGGGTCTCCCTCGCGTTCAACGGAACGCTCGTGACGGCTGGCGCCGTGATTGCGCTGCTCGCCGAGTACATGACCCGCGACGTGCGGGCGCTCGACCTCTACCGCGAGCATGCGGGCGTCGTGCTGGCCCGGAACCGTGAGGCCGTTCTGGTGGCGTGCATCGCCGCCATCGGCGCGTTCCTTGCGGCTACCGGGCTCGTGGCGGTGGACCTCTCCATTCCGGTGCACAACTCGATGGCCACGGCCATGACCGCCGTCTACACCCTGCTCGTGCTCCGCGCGCACGCATGGCTTCCCGGGCTCAGCCGGACGTTCTACCTCGCCGGCTACTTCATGCTGGCGGGGGCGGTCCTCTCGGTCATGATGTGGTGGCCGCTCGGGTACTACAACATGACCGCGATGGAGCTCGTCGTCGCGGGGGACATCCTAGCGTGGCTCGTGCTGTTGACGAGGAATGTCGCGGCCGCCGTCGAGGATGCGCGTCGGCTTGAGGACCCGCTTTCCTAAAACTGGTATCGAATTAGAGCAAATTTGTGTGCCCTAGGGACTTATGGCCTTCCCTCGGCGATCCTCCGATTCTTAGAGTGTGCCCATGGCAGCCGGACCGATCCGCTCAGGACTCGATGGAAGCGCTTCAGACGCGATGCTCGCGATGGGGCGCTTCTTCACACGATGGGAGGAGACGGACGATGGGCGTGCCGTCTTCCGCGAGGGCGGACGGGCCGGTGACGTGTTCTACCGGGACCGGTGGAGCCATGACAAGGTGGTCCGCTCGACCCATGGCGTGAACTGCACGGGGTCCTGTTCGTGGAAGGTGTACGTCAAGGACGGCATCATCACGTGGGAGTCGCAGCAGACCGACTATCCGTCCGTCGGACCGGACCGTCCGGAATACGAGCCGAGGGGCTGCCCGCGGGGTGCCGCCTTCTCGTGGTACACGTACTCGCCGACGCGCGTGCGCTACCCCTACGTGCGAGGCGTGCTGCTCGAGATGTACCGCGAGGCGAAGCACCGCCTCGGGGACCCGGTGCAGGCCTGGGCCGACGTCGTCTCGGACCCGGAGCGTCGGCGACGCTACCAGCAGGCGCGCGGCAAGGGCGGGCTCGTCCGCGCGAGCTGGAACGAGGCCGTCGAGATGGCCGCGGCCGCCCATGTCCACACGATCAAGACCTACGGGCCGGACCGCTGCTCTGGCTTCTCTCCCATCCCGGCCATGTCGATCGTGAGCCACTGCGTGGGTACGCGGTTCATCCAGCTCATCGGCGGCGTCATGACGAGCTTCTACGACTGGTACGCCGACCTGCCCGTGGCAAGCCCCCAGGTGTTCGGCGACCAGACCGACGTCCCGGAGTCGGGGGACTGGTGGGACTCGACCTACCTCATGATGTGGGGATCGAATGTCCCGGTGACCCGTACGCCGGATGCCCACTGGATGACCGAGGTGCGCTACCGGGGCACGAAGGTCGTCGTCGTGAGCCCGGACTACGCGGACAGCACCAAGTTCGCCGACGAGTGGATGGCGCCGCAGGCCGGTACCGATGCGGCGCTCGCGATGGCCATGGGCCACGTGATCCTCAAGGAGTTCTACCTCGACCGCGAAGTGCCGTTCTTCACCGACTTCGCGAAGCGCTACACGGACCTGCCGTTTCTCATCACGCTGGTCCCCTCGCAGGACGGCGCGGGGCTCGTGCCGGGCAAGTTCCTCACCGCCGCAGACCTTCCGGGGCAGGAGGGCCAGGCCGACGCCGCGTGGAAGACGGTCCTGCTCGACTCGGCCACGGGGGAGCCCGTGGTCCCGAACGGATCGATCGGCTTCCGGTACAACTCCTCCGACGAGGGCCGCTGGAACCTCGATCTGGGCAGTGTCGACCCGCTGCTCTCCGCGGCCGACGGCGGCGGGGTCGCCCCGCCGTCGCGCGTCGCCGAAGTGATGCTCCCGTGCTTCGAAGCCGCGGACGGCTCCGGATCGGTGCTGCGCCGCGGTGTCCCCGTGCGCGAGGTGGGCGGCAGGACCGTCACGACGGTGTTCGACCTCATGCTGGCCCAGTATGGCGTGGCCCGTCCCGGCCTGCCGGGGGAGTGGCCCACTGGCTATGAGGATGCAAGCACCCCTTACACCCCGGCCTGGCAGGAAGGCATCACCAACGTTCCCGTCGCCCAGTGCCTCCGGGTCGCCCGCGAGTTCGCCCGCAACGCCGAGGAGTCCAACGGCCGGTCCATGGTGATCATGGGCGCCGGCATCTGCCAGTGGTTCCACGGCGACGTTACGTATCGCTCGGTCCTCTCCCTGCTGCTTCTGACGGGCTCGATGGGACGCAACGGCGGGGGATGGGCCCACTACGTAGGCCAGGAGAAGACCCGCCCGCTCACGGGCTGGGTCTCGCTGGCGAACGGACTCGACTGGTCGCGGCCGCCGCGCACGATGACGGGTACCTCGTACTGGTACATGCACACCGGCCAGTGGCGCAACGACGGCTACTCCGCCTCGTCCCTCGCTTCGCCGCTGGCCGAGGGCAACCTCGACGGCATGCATACGGCGGACGCCATCGCGCAGTCGGCCCGGCTCGGCTGGATGCCTTTCTACCCCCAGTTCAACCGCAGCCCGCTCGAGGTCGCCGACGAGGCCCACGAGGCCGTCGCGGCCGGGGCCGCGGAGACTGAGGCCGCCTACGTCGCTGCACAGCTCAAGGCCGGCGCCCTTACCGCCGCGGTCGACGACGTCGACGCCCCCGAGAACTGGCCCCGGACGCTCGTGCTGTGGCGCTCGAACCTTCTCGGATCGTCCGCGAAGGGCAATGAGTACTTCCTCAAGAACCTCCTCGGGACGCACCACAACGTCATGGGGAACGAGGCCGAGCCGGGCATGCCGCACCCGCGGGACGTGGCGTGGCGCGAGGAGACGCCGGAGGGCAAACTCGACCTGCTGATGTCTGCGGACTTCCGCATGACGTCCACGACGCTCCTCTCCGACATCGTGTTCCCCGCCGCGACCTGGTACGAGAAGCACGATCTCTCATCCACCGACATGCACCCCTACGTGCATGCTTTCAGCCCCGCGATCGATCCGCCGTGGGAGACGAAGACGGACTTCGAGATGTTCCACCTGCTCGCGCAGGAGCTGTCCAAGCAGGCCCGCAACCACCTCGGGGTCCGGCGAGACCTCGTCACGGTGCCGCTCCAGCACGACACGCCGGGACAGATCGCCCAGCCCGGCGGCGTCGTGCGTGACTGGCGGGACGCGGACGTCCCGGCCATCCCGGGCGTGACCATGCCGCAGGTGACCGTCGTGGAACGCGACTACACAGCCATCGCCGAGAAGCTTGCGGCCATCGGTCCCCTCGCCCGTGAGAAGGGGTTCACGGTCAAGAACGTGACGTTCGAGCTCGGGCACACACTCGACCGGCTCGCGGGCGCGAACGGCGTCATGTCCCACGGCGTCGCAGCGGGCCTGCCGGCGATCGACACGGACGCGAAGCTCGCCGAGGCGGTCCTCGCCTTCTCGGGAACGACCAACGGCGAACTCGCCGTGCAGGGCTTCCGCCAGCTCGAACGCCGCACGGGCCGCCGCCTCGCAGACCTCGCCGAGGGCTCGGAGGAGAAGCTGATCCGGTTCGCGGACACCCAGGCCGCCCCGGTCCCCGTCATCACGAGCCCCGAATGGTCGGGGTCCGAGACCGGTGGTCGGCGGTACGCGCCGTTCACCATCAACGTCGAACGCCTCAAGCCCTGGCACACGCTCACCGGGCGGATGCACTTCTTCCTCGACCACGACTGGATGCGGGATCTGGGCGAGGCGCTGCCGATCTACCGGCCGCCGCTGGACATGCACCGGCTCTTCGGCGAACCCCGGCTCGGGCAGAACGGCATGGAGGTCACGGTGCGGTTCCTCACCCCGCACAGCAAGTGGTCCATCCACTCCGAGTACCAGGACAACCTGTTCATGCTCTCGCTCTCGCGGGGCGGCCCGACGTGCTGGATGAGTTCCGAGGACGCTGCCGCAATCGGCGTCGAGGACAACGACTGGATCGAATGCGTCAACGCCAACGGCGTGTTCGTGGGGCGCGCGATCGTGAGCCACCGCATGCCGGCCGGCGTCGTGTATGTGTACCACGCCCAGGAGCGCACGATCGACGTCCCGAAGTCGGAGGCCACGGGACGGCGCGGCGGCATCCACAACTCGGCCACCCGGCTCCTGGTGAAGCCGACGCACCTCATCGGCGGTTACGCGCAGCTCTCGTACGCGTTCAACTATCTCGGCCCGACGGGCAACCAGCGAGACATGGTCAGCACCATCCGCAAGCGTTCGCAGGAGGTCACGTACTGATGGGAACTCTCCACCGGAAGGCAGTCTCATGAGGGTCATGGCCCAAGTGGGTATGGTGATGAACCTCGACAAGTGCATCGGGTGCCACACGTGCTCGGTGACCTGCAAGCAGGCCTGGACCAACCGCGCGGGCACCGAGTACGTGTGGTTCAACAACGTCGAGACCCGCCCTGGTCAGGGCTACCCCCGCAGGTACGAGGACCAGGAGCGCTGGCGCGGCGGGTGGGAACTGAACCGGCGCGGACGCCTCCGGCTCAAGGGCGGGGGCCGGGTCAAGAAGCTCCTCGGGATCTTCGCGAGCCCGGTCCAACCCGAGCTCAAGGACTACTACGAGCCCTGGACCTACGACTACAAGACGCTCATCGAGGCCCCGCTCGGCGATGACTTCCCGGTGGCCCGGCCCAAGTCCCTCATCACGGGCGAGGACACGAAGATCACGTGGAGTGCGAACTGGGACGACGATCTCGGCGGCTCCATGCAGAACGGCGAACTCGATCCGATCGTTGAGAAGCTCCGCCGGGAGTCGAACGAGAAGATCAAGTTCGAGTTCGAGCAGACGTTCATGTTCTACCTCCCGCGCATCTGCGAGCACTGCCTCAACCCCTCCTGCATGGCCTCGTGCCCCTCAGGGGCTATCTACAAGCGGGCCGAGGACGGGATCGTGCTGGTGGACCAGGACCGCTGCCGTGGCTGGCGCCAATGCATCACGGGCTGCCCGTACAAGAAGATGTACTTCAACCACAAGAGCGGCAAGGCCGAGAAATGCACGTTCTGCTACCCGCGCATTGAAATCGGCCTGCCGACCGTCTGCTCCGAGACCTGCGTGGGCCGCCTGAGGTACCTCGGCATCTTCCTCTACGACGTCGACGCGGTGACCGCGGCGGCGTCGACCCCCGATCCGAAGGACCTCTACCGCGCCCAGCTCGACCTCCTGCTCGATCCGAACGACCCCGACGTGATTGCAGCGGCCCGCCGCGACGGGATCCCCGAGGACTGGCTCGACGCCGCTCGGCGCTCGCCGATCTACAAGCTGGCCAAGGTCTACCAAGTGGCCCTGCCGCTGCATCCCGAGTACCGGACCATGCCGATGGTCTGGTACATCCCGCCGCTGTCCCCGATCGTGGACCTCCTCAGCAGCCAGGGCCACGATGCGGAAGACGCCGGTACCCTCTTCGGAGCCATCGACGCCCTCCGGATTCCCTCCGAGTACCTCGCCGAGCTGTTCACCGCGGGAGACACCGGCATCATCGACGGCGTGCTGCGGCGCCTCGCCGCGATGCGCGCCTACATGCGCGGAATATCGCTCGGGACAGGCACCGACGAGTCGATCGCCGAGGGCGTCGGGCTGGATGGACAGACGATCCAGGAGATGTACCGGCTCATGGCGATCGCGAAGTACAGCGATCGCTACGTGATCCCGAAGGCCCACGTCGAGCAGGCTCACAACCTCGAGGAGATGGGCTGCTCCCTCGACTTCGAGGACGGCCCCGGAATGTACCCGTCGGACGTGTTCGGCGAGGGCAGCGGCAAGCCCGTACCGGTGGCGGTCGAGACCTTCCACGCGCTCAAGCAGCGTCAGACGTCGGGAGGCGAGGCGCAGCCGGGCTCCCTGCGCGGGCGCGTCAACCTGCTGAACTGGGACGGTCGCGGTGTGCCGGACGGCCTGTTCCCGACGAACGGGGGCGGCGATGCGGGGGACTGAACCGCGCAACCGTGTCCTGTACGCAGCGGCCGCCGTACTCCTCGACTATCCGGACGTGCGGGTCCGCGGACTGCTCCCCACGCTGCGGGCCGCGCTCGCAGAGCAGGCTGGTCCGCTGCCGCGGCTCCTTGAGGCGACCGCGGCTCAGATAGCGGACGACGACGAGCCGGTCGCCTGCCGCCGCTACGTGGACACGTTCGACCTCTCGCGACGGCACGCCCTGCACCTTTCCTACTGGACAGACGGGGACACGCGCCGCCGCGGAGAGACCCTCGGGCGGTTCAAGCAGCGGTACCGCGACAGCGGCTGGCTCGTGGACCTCGGCGGTGAACTCCCCGACTTCCTTCCGCTCGTCCTCGAGTTCACCGCGCGGGTGGACTATGCAGTCGGCCGCTCGCTCCTTGCGGAGTACCGCGCGAGCCTCGAGCTGCTGCGGATCGAGCTGGCCGCTGATGCGCCCGTCTATGCGCCCGTCCTCGAGGCGGTCTGCGGCACGCTGCCGGGCCCCTCGCCCACGAGCCGTGCAGAGGCCATGGCGCTCGCGGGCCCGCCCGTCGAGCAGGTGGGCCTCGAGCCCTTCGACCCCCGGCTCCTGCCGCTTGCGGAGGCCACGCCGCCGCAGAACCGGAGCGGCCGCACTGTGACTCAAGGAGCGCACTGATGGACGTCCTGCTGTGGGGCGTTGCCCCGTACCTCATGGTGCTGATCCTCATCGGCGGCAGTATCTGGCGCTACCGGTTCGACCAGTTCGGCTGGACCACGCGCTCGTCCCAGCTGTACGAGTCCAGACTCCTCCGGATCGCCTCGCCGATGTTCCACTACGGCCTCGTGTTCGTCGTCGCTGGGCACTTCGTGGGACTCGTGATCCCGAAGTCCTTGACCGATGCCGTGGGCATGTCGGAGGCGCTGTACCACGCCCTCGCGCTCTCCGTCGGCCTCATCGCGGGCGTCTCGACGCTGCTGGGCATTGTCCTGCTCGTCATCCGCCGACGGCGGACCGGCCCGGTGTTCATGGCCACGACCCGGAACGACAAGGCGATGTACGTCTTCCTCGTCGGGGCCATCGCGCTCGGTGTGTGGACCACCCTCGTGAGCGCCGCGCAGCCCTCCAACACGGCCTTCGACTACCGCGAGACCGTGAGCCCCTGGTTCCGATCGCTCTTCGTGCTGCAGCCGGACGTCGCCTCGATGGCTGCCGCGCCGATGGAGTTCAAGTGGCACACGGTCGTGGGAATGATCCTGTTCGCGATGTGGCCGTTCACGCGGCTCGTGCACGCCCTGACGGCACCGTTCCACTACCTGTTCCGTCCCTACATCGTCTACCGCACGCGCGACGAGGGCGCGGCGCCGGGCGCCCGCGAGGTTCGCCGAGGCTGGGAGACCACCGGCACGCGTGACCGCGACCATTGAGCCAAGCAGCACTGAGCACCTGAGCACCCATCCCCAGGCCAGGAGGACCCGTGAGCACCGCACCCGACCCTAGATCCCGCCGAGCTGCCGGCCCTGCGGCAGCCGCCACGGGTGATCCCGCGGCATCCCACCCGGGGGCCGCCCGCAACCTCACTCTCGCGACCCTGGCCTCCGTGGTGGGCTTCTGGGGCTGGACCGTGATTGCGCCCCTCGGCACGCGCTATGCGCATGATCTGGGACTCAACGCGGCGCAGACGGGTGCACTCGTTGCCATGCCCGTCCTCGTCGGCGCGGTAGGCCGCGTGCCCGTGGGTGTTCTGACCGACAAGTTCGGTGGAAGGCGGCTCCTGACCGTCATCCTTCTGCTGACTGCACCCCTCGTCTTGCTCATCGCGCTCGCGGGCAGCCTGAAGTCGTATGCGCTCCTGCTCGTCGTCGGCTTCTTCCTCGGAGTGGCGGGCACAGTGTTCACGGCCGGCATCCCCTTCTCTGCGGCGTGGTACCCGAAGAGCAGACAGGGCTTCGCAACAGGGATCTTCGGGATGGGCATGGGAGGCACGGCGCTCTCGGCGTTCCTGACGCCGCGGTTGGTCACCTCGATCGGGTACTGGCAGACCCACATCATCGTTGCTGCCCTCCTCCTGATCATGGCGGCGGTCGTGTTCTTCTTCATGCGCGAATCGCCGACCTGGACACCGGTCACCTCCGGGAGCTTCGGCAAGCTCGTGAACGCCGCGAAGATGGCGGTCACGTGGCAGCTCTGTTTCCTCTACGCCGTGGTGTTCGGCGGGTTCGTCTCCTTCAGCACGTACCTTCCCACCTACCTGCGGGACATCTACAGCTTCGACCTCACCTCGGCCGGCACGCGCACGGCAGGCTTCGCGCTCGCGGCGGTCATCGCCCGCCCGATCGGCGGGATCATCGCCGACCGGATCGGGTCGAAGCTGGTCGTGGTCGTTGCGCTCATCGGCGTCTCTGGCCTCGCGTTCGTCGTGAATTCCCAGCCCTCCGGAGAGGTCGCCACCGGACTCACGTTCCTTGCGATGGCCGCATCCCTCGGGCTCGGCACGGGCGGCGTGTTCGCATGGGTCGGCAAGCAGGCCCCTCCCGGAACTGTCGGCGCCGTGACGGGCGTGGTGAGCGCTGCGGGCGGACTGGGCGGCTACTTCCCGCCGCTCGTCATGGGTGCCACGTACAATGCCCAGGAGCACTCCTACGCGATCGGGCTGCTGCTTCTGGCCGCGACTGCCCTGGTGGCACTTGTCCTGGCCCTCTTGATGGGCCGCAGGCGCGCGCAGGCTGCGGCAGGACGCGCGCCGGCCTGACACCTCACGCGACGCACGACGTCGGCGGGCTGGTCGCCGCCGGTGAGTCACCGACGTCGTGCGCGTCCCGGGCGGCGGAACGTAGCCCGGTCCGCCTCTCGGGCCCCCTCCGCCCGGCCCCGGTCCAGCCCGCCTGATCGGACGCGCTTCGATTTGGCGTGCTGGGCATCGTCGCGTACTGTTGAAGGACCAAAGACCGCCGGTCGATGGATGGTGCGTGCCGATAAGCGGTACGCGTCTCCACCGAAGGTCCCCGAGCATGGGGCGGCCTGCGCAGGTGAACTGAGCGAACGCTCGCGGCCTACAAGCCCGAATGCCACGCCCCGTGCATCTGCGCGGGGCGTTTCACGTTCCCGGGACCGCCCCCACCGGCACTGTTCCCCGGAAGGAGGGTTATGGCAACGCCTAACAAGGTGGCAGCTGTCGAGGAGATCACCAAGGATTTCCAGGAGTCGAACGCTGCAGTCCTGACCGAATACCGCGGGCTCACCGTCGCCCAGCTCAAGAAGCTGCGTCGTTCGCTCGGCACCGAGAACAAGTTCTCGGTCGTCAAGAACTCCTTGACCGCCATCGCCGCGAAGGAGGCCGGCGTCGATGCGTTCGACGGCCAGCTTGCCGGACCGACCGCGATTGCGTTCATCAAGGGTGACGCCGTTGCGGCTGCCAAGAGCCTGACCGACTTTGCCAAGGACAACAAGCAGCTGGTCATCAAGACCGGCTTCTTCGAGGGCAAGGCGCTCGACGCGAGCGCCGTTGCTGCCCTTGCGGCACTGGAGTCCCGCGAGCTGCAGCTCGCCAAGGTTGCCGGCATCCTCAAGGCCCCCATGGCCGCGGCTGCGCGCACCATCGACGCACTGCGTCTCAAGCTCGAGGAGGAGGGTGGCGCTCCGGCTGCCGCCGACGCTCCCGCTGCTGAGGAGGCCACCGCGCAGGAGGCTGTGGCTCCGGCCGAAGCACCTGAGGCTCCGGCCGCCGCCGAGGCCCCCGCCGAAGAGAACTGATTCTCTTCCACCCACCCCCACTCTCGGTGCGCCGCTGCACGACGGCGGAGCACCACCTAGCGAAAGGACGCCAATCATGGCGAAGCTCACCCAGGACGAGCTGATCGAGGCCTTCAAGGAGCTCACGATCATCGAGCTCTCCGAGTTCGTGAAGAAGTTCGAGGAGGTCTTCGAGGTCACCGCTGCTGCGGTTGCCGTCGCGGGCCCCGCCGGCGGCGCCGAGGCTGCTGCCGAGGAAGAGCAGACTGCCTTCGACGTCATCCTCGAGGCTGCTGGCGACAAGAAGATCGCGGTCATCAAGGAGGTGCGCTCCCTCACGTCCCTCGGTCTCAAGGAGGCCAAGGACCTCGTCGACGCCGCCCCCAAGGCCGTCCTCGAGGGCGCGACCAAGGAAGCTGCCGAGAAGGCCAAGGAGGTCCTCGAGGCCGCCGGTGCCAGGGTCACCCTCAAGTAGGTTCCCCGCTTCACCCGGAGCCCCGGCTCCTGCGAAGGGCCCCGCAACCGTCTACGACGGATGCGGGGCCTCTTCCGTGTGGAAGGGATCGTTCACGAACGGTGCGCTGCGGCGCCAGCTGTCGGAGCGGGCGTCAGGCGGGGTCGCTGATGTCCGCGACGGACGCCCCGAGGGCTGCGAACAGCTGCCCCGAATCGACGAACGCACTGCGCCCGTGGACACCTGCGCCGAGCGAGATGCGCCCCGAGATCGACGAGTCCGCCCACACCGGCCACGCGGTCGTAGACCCGAGCGGGGTAATGGTGCCGCGCTCGTAGCCCGTCGCCTCGAGAGCCACCCCGGCCGGAGGCATGGACAGCTTGTTGACGCCGACGAGCTTTCGGAGCTTGGGCCAGGAGATCTGCCGGTCGCCGGGAATCAGCGCGAACAGGAACGAGCCGTCCGAGCGCTTCACCACGAGCGACTTCACGATGTCCCGTGGCTCGATCCCCAGATTGGCGGCCGCCTCTTCGAGGCTGTGCGCCCGGCCCCTCTCGGCCACCTCGACCTCGACGCCGCGCGCCTTGGCGTCGGCGAGGAATCGCGCATGGCCATCGGTGGGCTCGCCATCGCCGGGGGCGCCCGACGCCGGTCCCGCACCCCGCGCGGGAGCCGCGCCTCGAGCCGCACCCGGCCCGGCGCCGTCGTGCGCCACGTCGTCGTCGTTCACGGGTCAGTCCCTGTAGAGGAGGAGCGCCTCGCCCTGACCGCCGCCGCCGCACAGCGACACGGCGGCCTTGCCCGAACCGCGGCGGGCGAGCTCGTGGGCCGCGTGGCCAGCGAGCCGGGCCCCAGAGGCGCCGATCGGGTGGCCGAGTGCGATCGCGCCGCCGTGGATGTTGCACTTCTCGAGCGAGTAGTGCAGGTCCTTGAGGGACTGCACGGCCACGGAGCCGAAGGCCTCGTTGATCTCGATGAAGTCGAGGTCCTCAGTGGTCCACCCGGCACGCGAGAGCGCCTGCTGGATGGCGTGGGAAGGCTGCGAGTGCAGCGAGTTGTCGGGGCCGGCAACCTGGCCCGGCTTCCCCACCACGGCGAGCCAGGGCAGCCCGTGCTCCTCGGCGTAGGCGCGGGTCGTCACCACGAGGGCCGCGGCGCCGTCGGAGAGGGGAGAGGAGTTGCCTGCGGTGATCGTGCCGTCGGAGGCGAAGGCCGCCCTCAGCGGTGCGAGGGTCTCGAGCGAGGTGCCGGGGCGGACGCCCTCGTCCTCGGTCAGCGTGATCGGATCGCCCTTGCGCTGCTTCACAACGATGGGCGCGATCTCGCCCTCGAACACGCCCTCCTTCTGCGCGATCGCGGCGCGCACGTGCGAGGCCACCGCGACCTCGTCCTGGGACTTGCGGTCGATCCCGAGGGTCAGGTTCTTCGCCTCGGTGGACAGGCCCATGGACTGTCCGTCGAAGGCGTCCGTGAGGCCGTCATGCGCCGCGACGTCGAGCGCGCCGACAGTTCCGTAGGTCCAGCCCTGGCGGGAGCCGGGAAGGACGTGCGGCGCGCGGGACATGGACTCCTGACCGCCCGCCACGACGACCGTCGCCTCGCCCGAGCGGATGAGCCGCGCGGCGTCGATCACTGCGGTGAGCCCCGAGAGGCACACCTTGTTGATGGTCACGCACGGGACGTTCCAGCCCACTCCCGCGGCGACGGCGCTCTGCCTGGCGGGGTTCTGGCCTGCACCGGCCTGCAGGACCTGGCCCATGATGACGGCGTCGACCGCGTCGGCTCCGATGCCCGCCTGGGCGATCGCCGCGGTGATGGCGTGAGCCCCGAGGTCCACCGCGCTGAACGAGACGAGCTGCCCGTTGAGCCGACCCAGCGGGGTCCGCGCGGCGGACAGGATGACAACATCATTGTTGCCGGAAGCACCGTTGCTCATGGATCTCTCCTTTGATCTCCTGTGCATCAGGCTACAGCCCAACCACCTCTCTGCGACCGGCGCATCCCTCTGTGATACCTCTGTGCTATCGGCGCACCCGCGCTATCGGCGCACCCGCTCGCGGCCTGTCCCCCGGGTGTACAGTGTTGCTCGCGGTTTGCCTCCGGCGACTCGTTGAGATTGCCCCTCCGGGGTCGTCTCCGAGGAGACACTTGACCGGGGACGGAGTCTGCGGTAGACACGTGCGCCCATCTGCGGTATGGTGATTCTTTGCGTTCTCCCTTTAACCGTTGCCTTCATATAGCGGTGGGCTCTCGGGACGGCAATCACGGTCAACTGAACAAGTTGGGTGGGTCTTGCCTTGTCTGGGGAGGGTGCGGACAATCCTGAAGGTCTGTGGAAGGATCCCTCTTGGTCGCCTCGAGCACCTCTGAAACCCAAACCGCTACCACCGACGGTGCAAACCGTCGGCTCTCATTCGCAAAGATTCACGAACCGCTGGACGTTCCGAATCTTCTGGCCCTCCAGACCGAGAGCTTCGACTGGCTCGTAGGGAACGAGCGCTGGCAGGCCCGCGTTGTCGAGGCCCAGGCGAAGAACGATGACAGTGTGGCGACGACGTCCGGCCTTGCCGACATCTTCGAGGAGATCTCCCCGATCGAGGACTTCCAGGGCACGATGTCCCTGAGCTTCTCCGATCCCGAGTTCGCCGACCCGAAGTTCACGATGGCGGAGTGCAAGGACCGGGACGCTACGTACTCGGCCCCGCTGTACGTCAAGGCCGAGTTCATGAACAACAACACGGGCGAGATCAAGCAGCAGACCGTCTTCATGGGTGATTTCCCGCTCATGACCGACAAGGGCACGTTCGTTGTCAACGGCACCGAGCGTGTCGTGGTCTCGCAGCTCGTGCGTTCCCCGGGTGCCTACTTCGAGCGCACCGCGGACAAGACGAGCGACAAGGACATCTACACCGCGAAGATCATCCCGTCGCGCGGTGCGTGGTTCGAGCTCGAGATCGACAAGCGTGACCAGGTCGGCGTCCGCCTCGACCGCAAGCGCAAGCAGTCGGTCACGGTGCTGCTCAAGGCGCTCGGCTGGACCGAGGGCCAGATCCTCGAGGAGTTCGGCGAGTACGACTCGATGCGCGCGACGCTCGAGAAGGACACGACCGAGACGCGCGAGGACGCACTCCTCGACATCTACCGCAAGCTCCGCCCGGGCGAGCCGCCGACGGTCGACGCCGCGCAGGCCCTTCTGGACAACCTGTACTTCAACGTCAAGCGCTACGACCTGGCCAAGGTCGGCCGCTACAAGGTCAACCGCAAGCTCGGCATCGACCGCCCGCTCTCGGACCCCGAGGCGTCGATCCTCCATATCGAGGACGTCGTCGCCATGATCAAGTTCCTCGTCGCGCTCCACGCCGGCGAGAAGACGATCAAGGGCACCCGCGACGGCGAGGAGGTCGACGTCCGCGTCGAGGTCGACGACATCGACCACTTCGGCAACCGCCGCATCCGTGCCGTAGGCGAGCTCATCGAGAACCAGGTCCGCACGGGCCTGTCCCGTATGGAGCGCGTTGTCCGCGAGCGCATGACCACGCAGGACGTCGAGGCCATCACGCCCCAGACCCTCATCAACATCCGCCCGGTGGTCGCTGCGATCAAGGAGTTCTTCGGAACCTCCCAGCTCTCGCAGTTCATGGACCAGAACAACCCGCTCTCGGGCCTGACCCACAAGCGCCGCCTCTCGGCGCTCGGCCCCGGCGGACTCTCCCGCGACCGCGCCGGCATGGAGGTCCGTGACGTCCACCCGTCGCACTACGGCCGCATGTGCCCCATCGAGACCCCTGAAGGCCCGAACATCGGGTTGATTGGCTCGCTCGCTTCGTACGGCCGCATCAACCCGTTCGGCTTCATCGAGACGCCGTACCGCAAGGTGACCGACGGCGTCGTCAGCGACGAGGTCGACTACCTCACGGCCGACGACGAGGCCGAGGTCCAGATCGCCCAGGCGAACTCGCCCCTGAACGAGGATGGCTCCTTTGCCGAGGAGACGGTCCTCGTCCGCCAGCGCGGCGGCGGCGGCGAGCCCGTGCTTGTCCCGGCCGACGAGGTCGAGTACATGGACGTCTCCCCGCGCCAGATGGTGTCCGTGGCCACGGCCCTCATCCCGTTCCTCGAGCACGACGACGCCAACCGCGCCCTCATGGGTGCGAACATGCAGCGCCAGGCCGTGCCGCTCGTACGTTCCGAGGCGCCGTTCGTTGGCACCGGCATGGAGCGCGCCGCCGCAGTGGATGCGGGCGACGTCGTCGTGGCCAAGAAGGCCGGCGTCGTCACCGAGGTCTCCGCGGACCTCGTCGTCATGCTCAACGATGACGGCACCGAGACGAACTACCGCATCAGCAAGTTCTCCCGGTCGAACCAGGGCAACTGCTACAACCACCGTGTGCTCGTGAACGAGGGCGACCGTCTCGAACTCGGCGGCATCATCGCCGACGGGCCCGCGACGGATCAGGGCGAGCTCGCGCTCGGCCGGAACCTCCTCGTCGCGTTCATGTCGTGGGAGGGCCACAACTTCGAGGACGCGATCATCCTCTCCCAGCGCCTCGTGGCCGAGGACGTGCTGTCCTCGATCCACATCGAGGAGCACGAGATCGACGCCCGCGACACGAAGCTGGGCGCCGAGGAGATCACCCGCGACATCCCCAACGTGTCCGAGGAGGTGCTCGCGCAGCTCGATGAGCGCGGCATCATCCACATCGGCGCCGAGGTCGAGGCCGGCGACATCCTGGTCGGCAAGGTCACCCCGAAGGGCGAGACCGAGCTGACTCCCGAGGAGCGCCTCCTGCGCGCAATCTTCGGCGAGAAGTCCCGCGAGGTCCGCGACACGTCCCTCAAGGTTCCGCACGGCGAGTCCGGCACCGTGATCGGCGTCCGCGTGTTCGACCGTGACAATGACGACGACCTCCCCCCGGGTGTCAACCAGCTCGTCCGCGTCTACGTGGCTGCCAAGCGCAAGATCACGGACGGCGACAAGCTCGCCGGCCGCCACGGCAACAAGGGCGTCATCTCGAAGATCCTGCCGATCGAGGACATGCCGTTCCTCCCGGACGGGACCCCTGTTGACGTCGTCCTCAACCCGCTCGGCGTCCCCGGCCGCATGAACGTGGGCCAGGTCCTCGAGCTGCACTTGGGCTGGATTGCCAAGACGGGCTGGAAGATCGAGGGCGAGCCCGAGTGGATCCAGAACCTGCCGAAGATGCCGCGCGAGGTGGGCCCGAACCAGAACCTGGCGACGCCGGTGTTCGACGGCGCCCGCGAGGAGGAGATCACCGGTCTCCTCGACTCGACGAACGTCACGCGTGACGGCCAGCGGCTCATTGGCTCGTCCGGCAAGGCCCAGCTCTTCGACGGCCGCTCCGGCGAGCCGTTCCCGGACCCGGTCTCGGTGGGCTACATGTACATCCTGAAGCTCCACCACCTTGTCGACGACAAGATCCACGCCCGCTCCACCGGCCCGTACTCGATGATCACCCAGCAGCCGCTCGGTGGTAAGGCGCAGTTCGGCGGCCAGCGCTTCGGCGAGATGGAGGTGTGGGCGCTCGAGGCCTATGGCGCGGCGTACACGCTCCAGGAGCTCCTGACGATCAAGTCGGATGACATCCACGGCCGTGTCAAGGTCTACGAGGCGATCGTCAAGGGCGAGAACATCCCCGAGCCGGGCGTTCCGGAGTCCTTCAAGGTCCTCATCAAGGAAATGCAGTCGCTGTGCCTGAACGTGGAGGTCCTCTCCACCGACGGCGCGACGATCGAGATGCGTGACGCCGACGATGCAGTCTTCACTGCTGCGGAGGAACTGGGCATCGACCTCTCCCGCGACGAGCCCAGCTCCGTCGAAGAGGTCTGATCCCTCCGCCACCACCGGCAGCAGCAAAGACTTTAGAGACACGAGAGATAAGGGACCACATTGTCCAACGAATCCTCCTTCGGCTTCATGCAGATCGGCCTCGCGACTGCGGACGACATCCGTACCTGGTCGCACGGTGAGGTCAAGAAGCCGGAAACCATCAACTACCGCACGCTCAAGCCCGAGAAGGACGGACTCTTCTGCGAGAAGATCTTCGGCCCGTCCCGTGACTGGGAGTGCTACTGCGGCAAGTACAAGCGCGTGCGCTTCAAGGGCATCATCTGCGAGCGCTGTGGCGTTGAGGTGACCCGCGCCAAGGTCCGTCGCGAGCGGATGGGACACATCGAGCTCGCCGCGCCCGTGACGCACATCTGGTACTTCAAGGGTGTTCCGTCGCGCCTCGGGTACCTCCTTGACCTGGCCCCGAAGGACCTTGAAAAGGTCATCTACTTCGCGGCCTACATGATCACCAAGGTCGACGACGAGCGCCGCCACGAGCAGCTGCCCAACCTCCAGGCCGAGCACGACCTCGAGCGCAAGCGCCTCGTGGACACCCGCGACTCCGACATCGCGGCGGTGGCCCGCGACCTCGAAGGCGACCTCGCCAAGCTCGAGGGCGAGGGTGCCAAGGCAGCCGACAAGAAGAAGGCCCGCGACGTCGCCGACAAGACGATGGCGACCATCCGCAAGCGCGCGGATGCCGACATCGAGCGCCTCGAGGCCGTCTGGGATCGCTTCAAGAACCTCAAGGTCGCCGACCTCGAGGGCGACGAGGC
This sequence comes from Sinomonas sp. P10A9, assembly GCF_041022165.1. Lineage (GTDB taxonomy): Bacteria > Actinomycetota > Actinomycetes > Actinomycetales > Micrococcaceae > Sinomonas > Sinomonas puerhi. The sequence continues at coordinate 3,036,786 of NZ_CP163302.1, read as the reverse complement.
GCTCTACCGCGAGCTCCGTGACCGCTACGGCATGTACTTCGAGGGCTCGATGGGCGCCGAGGCGATCCAGAAGCGCCTGCAGTCGTTCGATCTGGATGCCGAGGCGGAGCTGCTCCGCGACATCATCCAGAACGGCAAGGGCCAGCGCAAGACCCGTGCGCTCAAGCGCCTCAAGGTCGTCAACGCGTTCCTGACCACGGACAACAAGCCCACGGGCATGGTCCTCGACGCCGTTCCGGTGATCCCGCCGGAGCTGCGCCCGATGGTCCAGCTCGACGGCGGCCGCTTCGCGACGTCCGACCTGAACGACCTGTACCGCCGCGTGATCAACCGCAACAACCGCCTCAAGCGCCTGCTTGACCTCGGTGCGCCGGAGATCATTGTCAACAACGAGAAGCGCATGCTCCAGGAGGCTGTGGACTCGCTGTTCGACAACGGCCGCCGTGGCCGTCCGGTGACGGGTCCGGGCAACCGCCCGCTCAAGTCGCTCTCGGACATGCTCAAGGGCAAGCAGGGCCGGTTCCGCCAGAACCTGCTCGGCAAGCGCGTGGACTACTCGGGCCGTTCGGTCATCGTCGTCGGCCCGCAGCTCAAGCTGCACCAGTGCGGTCTGCCGAAGCAGATGGCGCTCGAGCTGTTCAAGCCGTTCGTCATGAAGCGGCTCGTGGACCTCAACCACGCCCAGAACATCAAGAGCGCCAAGCGGATGGTGGAGCGCTACCGCCCGCAGGTGTGGGACGTACTCGAGGAGATCATCACCGAGCACCCGGTGCTGCTCAACCGTGCACCTACCCTGCACCGTCTCGGCATCCAGGCGTTCGAGCCGCAGCTCGTCGAGGGCAAGGCCATCCAGCTGCACCCGCTCGTGTGCGCGGCGTTCAACGCCGACTTCGACGGCGACCAGATGGCTGTGCACCTGCCGCTGAGCCCCGAGGCCCAGGCCGAGGCGCGCATCCTCATGCTCTCCTCGAACAACATCCTCAAGCCGTCGGACGGCCGCCCGGTCACCCTGCCCTCGCAGGACATGATCATCGGCCTGTACCACCTCACCACCAAGCGTGAGGGCGCCGTCGGCGAGGGCCGTGTGTTCTCCTCGGTGGCCGAGGCGATCATGGCGCACGATGCCCGCGAGCTGCACCTCAACTCGAAGGTCCGGATCCGCCTCGAGGGCTTCGTGCCCTCGGCCGAGCGTCCGGCCCCCGAGGGCTGGGAGCCCGGCACGCCGGCGCTCGTGGAGACCTCGCTCGGTCAGGTTGTCTTCAACCAGACGCTGCCCGAGGACTACCCGTGGGTCGAGGCCGTTGCGGACAAGGGCCAGCTCTCCAAGATCGTCAACGACCTCGCGGAGCGCTACCCGAAGGTCGTCGTCGCGGCGACGCTCGACAACCTCAAGGACGCGGGCTTCCACTGGGCCACGCGTTCGGGCGTCACGGTGGCGATCTCCGACATCGCCGTCCCCGAGGCCAAGCCGGCCATCCTGGCCGGCTACGAGGATCGTGCCGCGAAGATCCAGAGCCAGTACGACAAGGGCCTGATCGATGACGAGGAGCGCCGCTCCGAGCTCATCGAGATCTGGGACAAGGCGACCAACGAGATCGCTGCGGTCATGCGGGAGTCCATCCCGAAGATGAACACCATCAACCGCATGGTCTCCTCTGGCGCCCGTGGTAACTGGATGCAGGTCCGTCAGATCGCCGGCATCCGTGGCCTCGTGGCCAACCCGAAGGGCGAGATCATCCCGCGCCCGATCAAGTCCTCGTACCGCGAGGGCCTCTCGGTCCTCGAGTACTTCATCGCGACGCACGGTGCCCGCAAGGGTCTGGCCGATACGGCTCTCCGTACGGCCAACTCGGGCTACCTGACGCGTCGTCTGGTGGACGTGTCCCAGGACGTGATCGTGCGTGAGGACGACTGCGGCACCGAGCGCGGCCTCATGGTCACGATCGCGACGGCGGACCACAACGGCGAGCTCGTCCATGACGAGAACGTCGAGAACACGGCCTACACGCGGACCCTTGCGGTCGACGTCACCGACTCCGAGGGCAACGTCCTCGCGGAGGCCGGCGCCGACCTCGGCGATGTGCTCATCAACGAGCTCATCGACTCCGGCATCACGGAGATCCGAGTCCGCTCGGTGCTCACGTGCGAGTCGGCGGTCGGTACGTGCGCGAAGTGCTACGGCCGTTCGCTGGCCTCGGGCAAGCTCGTGGACATCGGCGAGGCCGTGGGCATCATCGCCGCGCAGTCCATCGGCGAGCCCGGCACGCAGCTGACCATGCGTACCTTCCACACCGGTGGCGCCGTCTCGGCGTCCGGCGGCGAGGACATCACCCAGGGTCTGCCCCGTATCCAGGAGCTCTTCGAGGCCCGTACCCCGAAGGGTGTGGCCCCGATCTCCGAGGCGGCTGGCCGCATCACGGTCGAGGACACCGAGAAGCAGCTTCGGCTCGTGCTGACGCCGGACGACGGCACCGAGGAGATCGCCTACCCGGTCTCCCGCCGGTCCCGTCTCCTCGTCGAGGACGGCGAGCGCGTCGAGGTCGGGCAGAAGCTCGTCAACGGCCCGGTCGATCCGAAGCAGGTCCTGCGCATCCAGGGCCCGCGCGAGGCGCAGAAGTTCCTCGTCGACGAGGTCCAGGGTGTGTACCGCAGCCAGGGCATCGGCATCCACGACAAGCACGTGGAGGTCATCGTCCGCCAGATGCTGCGCCGCGTCACGGTCATCGAGTCCGGCGACACGGACCTGCTGCCGGGCGAGCTCGCCGAGGGCCGCCGCTACCGCGACGAGAACCGCCGCGTGGTGTCCGAGGGCAAGAAGCCGGCCTCCGGCCGTCCCGAGCTCATGGGCATCACCAAGGCGTCGCTCGCCACGGAGTCCTGGCTCTCGGCCGCGTCCTTCCAGGAGACCACCCGCGTCCTCACGCAGGCGGCTATGGAGGGCAGGAGCGATCCGCTGCTGGGCCTCAAGGAGAACGTCATCATCGGCAAGCTCATCCCGGCCGGTACCGGTCTTCCCCGGTACACGGACATCACGGTCGAGCCCACCGAGGAGGCCAAGGCGACGCTCTTCACCGGTCCGAGCGCGTTCAGCGACTTCGCCTACGATCCGCTGAACGGCGACGGCGTCCAGGAGTTCCACGCGATCCCCCTGGACGACTACGACCTCGGCGGCGACTACCGCTGAGTTCGTAGCGTTCATAGCGTTAACGGCGCACGCGCCTCGTGCGCACGACGGCGGCCGGTACCCTTCGCGGGGTGCCGGCCGCCGGCGTCTGCCCGCCTCGCCTCGCCTCGGCTGGCTCCCGCGGCAAGGGAGTGCACGGCGTTCGGCGAGGGCCGCCGTCGTGCGCCGTTTTCAGTCGGAGACCACGGCCGTGATAGGCTTTCTTCGATTGTTTCTGTGTGGCAATGGATGAAGGCCGTCAGATTGGACGCGTCCGCGCGGCGATGACGGGGCCTGTTTCCGGGTTGCGGGGTTGGTGCGCAACGGATGCCACACTTTTGCACGCCTACGGTTGGTTGCCCGCGGAAGTGCGAAGCAACCGACAGCGTCTACCGAATCCCCGACAGGGGCCCGCGTCGGCGAAAGTTCAACGAAGTACGCAAGTACAAAGTACGGAGCGAAAGTGCCTACTATTCAGCAGTTGGTCCGTAAGGGCCGCACGCCGAAGGTCTCCAAGACCAAGGCTCCTGCCCTCAAGGGCAGCCCCATGCGTCGTGGCGTGTGCACCCGTGTGTACACCACGACCCCGAAGAAGCCGAACTCTGCCCTCCGCAAGGTTGCGCGTGTCCGCCTCAACGGCGGCGTCGAGGTCACGGCGTACATCCCCGGCGTCGGCCACAACCTCCAGGAGCACTCGATCGTGCTCGTCCGCGGTGGCCGCGTCAAGGACCTCCCGGGTGTCCGCTACAAGATCGTCCGCGGCGCGCTTGACACCCAGGGTGTCAAGAACCGCCAGCAGGCACGCAGCCGCTACGGCGCCAAGAAGGAGAAGAAGTAATGCCTCGTAAGGGCCCGGCCCCGAAGCGTCCTCTCGTCGTCGATCCGGTCTACGGTTCGCCGCTCGTGACGCAGCTCATCAACAAGGTCCTCGTCGACGGCAAGAAGTCCACCGCCGAGCGCATCGTCTACGGTGCCCTCGAGGGCGCGCGCCAGAAGACGGGCGGCGATCCCGTCGCCGCGCTGAAGAAGGCCATGGACAACGTCCGCCCGACCCTTGAGGTCAAGTCCCGCCGCGTCGGCGGCGCGACCTACCAGGTTCCGGTCGAGGTCAAGCCGGGCCGCGCGACCGCGCTGGCCCTCCGCTGGCTCGTTGGCTACTCCAAGGCCCGCCGCGAGAAGACGATGACCGAGCGTCTCCAGAACGAGATCCTCGACGCTTCCAACGGCCTCGGCGCCGCGGTGAAGCGACGCGAGGACACTCACAAGATGGCCGAGTCGAACAAGGCCTTCGCCCACTACCGCTGGTAAGACCAGGGTTCGCCGCCGGCCCCACGAGGGCCGGCGGCGGGCGCGCAGCCAATTAGGGACAAACAGGGAGACACCGTGGCACTCGACGTGCTTACCGACCTCAGCAGGGTCCGCAATATCGGCATCATGGCGCACATCGATGCCGGCAAGACCACCACGACCGAGCGCATCCTCTTCTACACGGGCATGACGCACAAGATCGGCGAGACGCACGACGGCGCGTCGACGACCGACTGGATGGAGCAGGAGAAGGAGCGCGGCATCACGATCACGTCTGCCGCCGTGAGCTGCTTCTGGAACAACAACCAGATCAACATCATCGACACGCCGGGCCACGTGGACTTCACGGTTGAGGTTGAGCGCTCCCTGCGTGTCCTCGATGGCGCCGTTGCCGTCTTCGACGGCAAGGAGGGCGTCGAGCCCCAGTCGGAGACGGTGTGGCGTCAGGCTGACAAGTACGACGTCCCGCGCATCTGCTTCGTCAACAAGATGGACAAGCTCGGTGCCGACTTCTACTTCACCGTAGACACCATCATCAAGCGCCTCGGTGCCAAGCCGCTCGTCATGCAGCTGCCCATCGGCTCCGAGAGCGACTTCATCGGTGTTGTGGACCTGCTGACCATGAAGGCCCTCGTATGGCCCGGCGACGCCAAGGGCGACGTGACCATGGGTGCCTCCTACGAGACGCAGGAGATCCCTGCCGACCTCCAGGAGAAGGCCGAGCAGTACCGCGCCGACCTCGTCGAGGCCGTTGCCGAGGCCTCCGAAGAGCTCATGGAGAAGTACCTCGAGGGCGAAGAGGTCTCGGTCGACGAGCTCAAGGCGGGCATCCGCAAGCTCACGGTCAACTCCGAGATCTACCCGGTCTTCTGTGGCTCTGCGTTCAAGAACCGCGGTGTCCAGCCGATGCTCGACGCCGTCATCGACTACCTCCCGTCCCCGCTGGACGTCCCGGCCATGGTCGGCCACGACCCCAAGGACGAGTCGATCGAACTCACCCGCAAGCCGAGCGAGGACGAGCCGTTCTCGGCTCTCGCGTTCAAGATTGCGGCGCACCCGTTCTTCGGGCAGCTCAACTTCATCCGCGTCTACTCGGGCAAGGCCACCTCGGGCATCCAGGTGCTGAACTCGACGAAGGGCAAGAAGGAGCGCATCGGGAAGCTCTTCCAGATGCACGCCAACAAGGAGAACCCCGTCGATGAGGTCCACGCCGGCCACATCTACGCGGTGATCGGCCTCAAGGACACCACGACCGGTGACACGCTCTGCGACGTCAACGCGCCGATCGTCCTCGAGTCGATGTCCTTCCCGGAGCCGGTGATCTTCGTGGCCATCGAGCCGAAGACCAAGGGTGACCAGGAGAAGCTGTCCACGGCCATCCAGAAGCTCTCCGCCGAGGACCCGACGTTCACCGTCTCCCACAACGAGGAGACGGGCCAGACCGAGATCGGCGGCATGGGCGAGCTCCACCTGGACATCCTGGTGGACCGCATGCGCCGCGAGTACAAGGTCGAGGCGAACGTGGGCAAGCCCCAGGTCGCGTACCGTGAGACCATCAAGAAGAAGGTCGAGAAGGTCGACTACACGCACAAGAAGCAGACTGGCGGTTCCGGCCAGTTCGCCAAGGTGCAGGTCACGTTCGAGCCGCTCGACACCGCCGAGGGCACGATGTACGAGTTCGTGAACGCCGTCACGGGTGGCCGCGTGCCGCGCGAGTACATCCCGAGCGTCGACGCGGGCATCCAGGACGCCATGCAGTTCGGCATCCTTGCCGGCTACCCGATGGTCGGCGTCAAGGCGTCGATCACCGATGGCGCCTACCACGACGTCGACTCCTCGGAGATGGCGTTCAAGATCGCCGGTTCGCAGGTGTTCAAGGAGGGCGCACGCCGCGCCAACCCTGTGCTCCTCGAGCCGCTGATGGCCGTCGAGGTCCGTACGCCTGAGGAATACATGGGCGACGTCATCGGCGACCTCAACGCCCGCCGTGGCCAGATCCAGGCCATGGAGGACGCTGTCGGAGTCAAGGTCATCCGCGCCCTCGTGCCGCTGTCCGAGATGTTCGGCTACATTGGCGACCTTCGGTCGAAGACCCAGGGCCGTGCTGTCTACTCGATGCAGTTCGACAGCTACTCTGAGGTCCCGAAGGCTGTTGCCGACGAGATCATCCAGAAGTCGCGCGGCGAGTAGTTCTGGACCGCGGCTCGCCGCCGTCGTGGGTGCTCTCCCGCACGGGAGAACGCGGACGACGGCGGTGGGTCACCCTCCGCGCGGGGGTATACTTCCGCGTGATTTCACGAAAAAACACAGCCCACAGTAGACTTGCAAAAGTTTCAGCTGCGACAGTCGCGGCTGGAAGCAAGTCTTCTGTATCAGTTCTAGGAGGAACCAGTGGCGAAGGCAAAGTTCGAGCGGACTAAGCCGCACGTCAACATCGGCACTATCGGCCACGTTGACCACGGCAAGACGACGCTGACCGCTGCCATTTCGAAGGTGCTTGCCGACAAGTACCCCGATCTCAACGAGAAGCGCGACTTCGCGCAGATCGACTCCGCTCCTGAGGAGCGCCAGCGCGGCATCACCATCAACATCTCCCACATCGAGTACCAGACGGAGAAGCGCCACTACGCTCACGTCGATGCTCCGGGTCACGCTGACTACATCAAGAACATGATCACGGGTGCGGCGCAGATGGACGGCGCCATCCTCGTGGTTGCTGCGACGGACGGCCCGATGGCCCAGACGCGTGAGCACGTTCTGCTTGCCCGCCAGGTTGGTGTTCCGTACCTGCTCGTCGCCCTCAACAAGGCCGACATGGTCGACGATGAGGAGCTCCTTGACCTCGTCGAGATGGAGGTGCGCGAGCTCCTCTCCTCGCAGGGCTTCGATGGCGACAACGCCCCGGTGATCCGCGTCTCGGGCCTCAAGGCTCTCGAGGGCGATCCCAAGTGGGTCAAGTCGGTCGAGGAGCTCATGGAGGCTGTGGACGAGAACGTTCCGGACCCGATCCGTGACCGCGACAAGCCGTTCCTCATGCCTATCGAGGACGTCTTCACGATCACCGGTCGTGGCACCGTCGTGACGGGCCGCGCCGAGCGCGGTACCCTCGCCCTGAACTCCGAGGTCGAGATCGTCGGCATCCGCCCGGTCCAGAAGACCACGGTCACGGGTATCGAGATGTTCCACAAGCAGCTCGACGAGGCATGGGCCGGCGAGAACTGTGGCCTTCTGCTCCGCGGCATCAAGCGCGAGGACGTCGAGCGCGGCCAGGTCGTCGTGAAGCCGGGTTCCATCACCCCGCACACCGACTTCGAGGCGAACGTCTACATCCTCTCCAAGGATGAGGGCGGCCGTCACAACCCGTTCTACTCGAACTACCGCCCGCAGTTCTACTTCCGTACCACGGACGTGACCGGCGTCATCACCCTCCCCGAGGGCACCGAGATGGTCATGCCCGGCGACAACACTGAGATGACCGTTGCGCTCATCCAGCCGATCGCCATGGAAGAGGGCCTCGGCTTCGCTATCCGTGAGGGTGGCCGCACCGTTGGCTCGGGCCGCGTGACCAAGATCATCAAGTAGTCTCCTCACTTTCGAGGAACTGCCGCCCTTCAGGGCTGGTCCCAGAGGACCCCGTCGCTTCACCGCGACGGGGTCCTTTCGGCTCTATGGGGTGCCTGCGCGGAGCGATATTCTTCGTCTGACAAATGGATAAATGATGCCCGATCGGATAGACGTTGCCCGATCGGGCAGACCGCAGGCGACGGAGGCAGTCGTGGACGCTAGGGCACCAGGAGGGCAGGGTCCCTACGAGGCCGGCTACACGGACGGTCATCGGGCGGGATACCTCGAAGGGCACCGCGCTGGGTACTACGAGGGCCACCGTGCCGGTTGGGCCCAGGCCCTGCGGACGTCCGCCCCGGCGCCCGTGGTGCCCAAGGCCCCTGCCGCCGTGCCCACGCCGGCGGCGCCGTCGGCCGTCGCGGTGCCAGGCAGTTGGCCGGCTGTCGGATCGGGAGCGCCGCCCATGGCGTCGCCCGGTGCGCCCACCGTCTGGGGCCCAGCCCAGCCCGGAGCGGCAGCAATGCCGCGCGCGGGCCGCCGGGTGATGTCCATTCCGACGGCTCCCCGCCTCCAGGCGCCCTCGCCCATGCCCAGCCGGTCTCCTGAGGAAATGGCCGAGGAGGCCGCACGCCGCAGGGAACGGCGCGGGATCCAGAGTGCGAACATCGCCCTGTACGCTGCTGCGCTCCTGATGGTGGCGGCAGCCGCGCTCTTCCTCACGAGCAGCGTCGACAAGGGCCTGCGTCTCGCCGGGCTGGCGGGGGTCACCGCACTGTTCTACGTCGCCGGCCTGGTGGTCCATGCGCGGTTCCCCAGGCTCCGCCCTGCGGCCGTTGCCTTCGCCGGGACGGGCCTCGCGCTCCTACCGGTCACGGGCCTCGGCCTCGATATCGTCGTGCTGCACAGGCCCAGCCTCTCGTGGCTCATCACGAGCCTGGTGGGGCTCGTCGCCTTCGGCTTTGCCGCCGTCCGCATCGAAAGCCGGGTCCTCGTCTACCTGAGCCTGACGTTCGTGTTCACCACAGCCTGGTCTGGCACGGAAGTGCTCGGCGGGGCCCTCGCGGCGGACTATGCCGCCCTCATCGGGGCCGCGGCAGTCCTCGCGGTGGTCTCCGCCGTTGAGCCCAGATGGGTGCCGCCCCTGTATCTCCGGCCCATCGCACAGCTGCACCCGTACGTGGTGCCATCGACGTTCGTTGCCGCCACCGTCACGGTCCAAATCTTGGACCGCTGGCAGTATCCGGGCCTTGTTGCGGCGATGAGCGTCTACCTTGCCGCCACCTCGTTCCTCACCGGGCGTGCGCTCATGCGACGCCTCTCGTGGTGGGGCGCACGCACGACGTCGGCGATCGCCGCCGGGGTCGGCGCGGCGCAGGCGGTGGACGCCGGGCTGACCTGGTTCGGACACTCCGCCCTGGCGGCCGGGGCGGTGGCCGCCGTCGTCATGATCGCGCTGGGGACTCTCGCCTCCGCCGCGCTCGAGTGGCGGGCGGCGCCCGGGCTTGGCCTGTCGCCGCGCGTGGCACGGGTGGAACAGGCGACCGGGGTCTTCGTGCAGGCCGCGCTGGTCGCCGTTGCCTCGGCCGTGTCGACTCCGGGGGCGGACGGCTACCTCTTCATTGCCGCGGCCGTGTTCGGGGTCACGGCGCAGTTCGTGGCCTGGCGGTGGGGTGCGCCGGCCGATTGGCTGCCGGTCCTCGCGTTCGCGGTGCTGCCGTTCCTCGATCTGGCCCGTTGGCCCCTCGCTGTCCTCGCCGTGGAGGGGTGCCTCTACTTCGCCTCGAGGGCGGTGTGGCCGCCAGCTCCTGCGGTCGAAGATTCCCTGCCCGTCTGGGGACGGATCCATTTCGTTGCGGCCGCGCGGCTCGCATCCCTGCTTGCCGTGCCCTCGATCGTGGCGGCGCTCCTGCCCGACTCGACGCGCCCCTCATCCAGGGTCGCGGCCGTCGCGTTTGCGGTCCTGGCCACAGCCGCCGCCCAACTGGCCGGGACAGGCGTGCTGGGGGCAGCGCGGCTTCCGGAGTACCGTCGGGGTGCGATGACGTGGGTGCTGGCCTCGACCGCCTTCGTGTCCGTGACGACAGTCGGCGTCGCGGGTGGGACCTTGTTCGCCCCGGCGAGCCATCTGTCGCCACTCTACGGTCCTGCCGTGTCTGTCGCCTGCGCGGGTGCCGTGGCCCTCTGGGCTGGGCTCTTCCTCGTGCCGTCGGCGCCGGTCGGCCTGGATCGCGACGGCTCCACCACCGGCGGTCCGGCGCAGGCAGCGGTGGGGGAGTCCGTGCCGAACCTCCTGCTCGGTGTGCTTGCCCTCGAGGCCTTCCTCGTCGGCGAAGGCGGGCTCTCCAACGCGGTGCTGGCCCTTTCCGTCTCGGTGCTCGGAATCTCCGCGTGGCGTGCGTCGTCCACCATCCGGCGCTGGGCATACATCTGGCTGGCCCGGGGTGCCGCGACACTCCTGGCCCTCGGTGCGTTCCGAGAGCTCGAGCTCGACGGGTGGCGGCCGGTGGCCTTCGGCGAGCGCATCACGGGCGTGCACGTCTTCGCCGCGGTGGTCCTCGTACAGGTTGCCGTCCCCATCGCGGTCGAGCTGTGGGGCCACCGCACGGGACGCCGCTTCCGGTGGACGCTCGAGGACGCGGCAGTCGTCCTCGGCGTCGCCCTTCCTGCGACCGCCGCGGTGGCGATGGAGCGCCTCCGCGGTGTCGGCATGACCGACTCGCTCAGCCACCTCGCCGCGATCATCGTGGTCGCCTTCGCCGTAGCCTCGGCGCTCGCAGGGATGGCGCTCCGTCTACGGCGTGCCTCGGCCGCCGTCGCGCCGGTGGCGCTGGCGGTCATGGCCGTCGTCGCGGCTCGAGACCTCCGGGTCCTCGAGATCCTCACCGCGCTGTTCACGGTGTTCTCGGCCGCCATGGTGTATCTCGCTCCCCAGGCCGCATCCAAGGGAGCGCACCTCGTGGCTGCCCGCGCCCTCCCCGTGGCGCTGGCCATGCTGGTGGCCCAGGACGCCACGGCGTCGCCCACATGGATCAGCATCGTCCTCGCCGTGGGGCTGGCGCTCCAGCACGTCGTCCGCCGCGTCCTGGCCCGCGCGACGGCGGCGCTGCCGTTCCAAGAGGCGACCTACTGGAGCGGCCTCGCGGGCCAGCTCGCGGTGCCGCTCGGCTATCTCCTGTTGGCCCGGCAGGGGCCAGAGGGCGGCCGTTGGGTCATCCTGCTCGAGGCGCTGTTCGTGGTGGTGAGTGTCCTCGCGACGCTCCGGAGCCACCCTAGGGCAGGGTACGTGGGTGTCGCGGGGCTCCTTCTCGGTGCCGTGGCACTCGGGCCCAGCATGCACTTCCAGGCCGGGCAGATCCTTGTCCATCCTCTGCTCAGCGGCCAGTCGACCGCGCTCCTCCTCGCCGCGGTCGCGCTCGCCCACATCGCGGGCATGGCCCGGTGGGAGCCGCGCGCGCGGCGGGGTGGGCAGGTTCTTCCCTGGGCGTGGACGGCCGGTGCTGGAGCCTTTGCGGTGTACGCAGTCGTCCTTGCCATGCCCGAGCGCTCGTGGGTTCTCGGCGTGGCGGTCGGGGCGGCCGCGGCGGTGCTTCTCGCCGCGAGCTACGTGTGGACGGCGACTGAGTGGATCAGCGTGATCACCTTCCCGCTCGGCGTCCTCCTCACCCTGTCCGCCGGGTCGTCCATTGCGCTCGATCTCGTCGATGGGCTTCCGGTGGTCTGGCGCGAGCCGGTGCGGGTCATGGCCGGAACTCTCGTCCCCGCGGCCGCAGCTGTTGCGCTGCGCTGGTCGGGCAGGTGGCCCGGGCGCCGGGGGCAGCGCGTCGGGGCGGCGGGTCGGTTTGCCGCCGATCCGGTCCGCCGTTGGTCGCTCTCGGGCGCCGCAGTCGTGGCCCTCGCGGCCTCGGGCACGACGGCATGGGATGCGCCCGCCGCCGTAGTCCTCCCGTTCCTCGTCGCAGCGCTCGTCGCCGTCGTCGTACCCGAGCTGTGGCCCAGGTTCCGCCGGCTCGGCGTCGAGGTGGGCGCGGTCGTCCTGACCGCCGCTGTGCAGCGCGCGGTCTTTGCCGGTGGCCCTGACCCGAGCACCTTCTGGCTCGTGCAGTGGTACGTGGTGGTCGCCGCCGTCATAGCCCTGCTGCGCTACTACGTCCGACGCTCCGTGGCCGTCGGCAGGGCTTGGTTCGAGGGATCCTCCGGCGCCCTGACGCTCACGGGCCTGTGGACGCTCTTCGAGGGGGACAACGCCCAGCAGGTCTGGCTCCTCGTGGCCTTCGCGGTGCTCACGCTGGCAGGGCTCCTCCTGAGCGAGAGGCGCTTCACGATCTGGGGCGTGGCCGGCGTGGTGGCGTGTGTGCTCTGGTCCGTACGCGCCTACGTGTACGCGCTGCTGGGCATCCTCGGCCTCGCGATCATCGCGGCGGCCGTCTGGTGGCTGGCGCGCCGCCCGCGTGGCACCCTGCTACGGTAGGCGCAGGCCCGGAGTCCCGTGAGCCAACCGAGGGAAGGCCTTCGCCGTGAGCTGGATCGTCGTCATCGCCTTCGCCATCGTCCTGGTGGCTGGCTACTTCTGGGTGCGCAAGAACTTCAAGCGCGAAATCGAGCGCTTCCGGCAGATCCGCAGATCGGACCGCGGGGAGTAGGGCCGGTCCGCTTGAGTGCGGGCCCCGGCTTGGGGTAGCGCGGGTGGGGGCAGCGCGGGCACGGGTGGGTCCGGCGCCAGTCGGGCTGGCGCGACGCCGGCGCGGGCCTCACGCGCTCACGGCTGGCCGGTGCCGAGCCCGGGCCAGCTGCTGAAGCCAGTAGTACGAGGCCTTCGGCGTGCGCTCGAGCGTCGCGAAGTCGGTGTGCACAAGCCCGAACCGCTGGGTGTAGCCCGCGGCCCACTCGAAGTTGTCGGTGAGGGTCCACACGTACCAGCCGCGCAGGTCGACCCCTTCGGCAGGGCCGCCCGGTCCGACGGCTGCGAGCGCAGCCTCAAGATGCGACGCGAGGTAGGCGACGCGCGCGTCGTCGTGCATCATGCCGTCCGATTGGGACGGCTCCGGGAAGCTCGCCCCGCTCTCGGTGATGTAGACCGGCGGCAGGGAAGCACCGTAGCGCTGCTTGAGCTCGCCGAGCACCACCCCGCAGTACTCAGGCGAGATGGGCCACCCGAAGCCGGTCACCGCGTATTCGGGGAGCTCGGCGAGGTGGAATGGCGTCTTGCCGATGGCGGCCGTGTGCTGGACCCCGTTGGGGGTCGGACCTGGGCCCGTACGGATCCGTGCGGGGTAGTAGTAATTGAGGCCGTAGAAGTCGAGCGGCGCGTGGATGGTCGCGAGATCGTCCGCGCGCGTGCGGCGGTCGGTGGGGTTGAGTCGCCGGCCCAGGGACGGAATCCTCGGGTAGCGGCCCAGCAGCACGGGGTCTGCGTAGAGCCTGTTCAGCAGGACGTCGGCACTCTTGGCATGGATCCAGTCGAGCGGGCCGCGGCTCGCCGGGTGGACCGGCGCGTGCATGTTCGTGATGCCGATCTGCCCGCGCACACGTGCTGCGCGCAGCGCCTGGACCGCTAGTCCGTGGCCCAGGAGCTGGTGGTGAGCGGCAGGCAGGGCGTCGAAGAGCAGCTGCCTCCCCGGCGCGTGGATGCCGAGTGCATAGCCGTTGAGGGTCAGTGAGACCGGCTCGTTGAGCGTGACCCAGCGGTCCACCCGGTCGCCGAACCGCCTGCCGGCCTCGGCGGCATACTCGGCGAACCGCAGGGCGGTCGCCCGGGCCAGCCACCCGCCGTCGTGCTCGAGGGCGAGCGGTGTGTCCCAATGGAAGAGCGTGGCCATGGGTGAGAGGCCGCGCGCGAGCATGCCGTCGATGAGCCGGTCGTAGAAGTCCCACCCCTTCTCGTTCCACGCGCCGCGGCCCTCGGGCTGCACACGGGACCATGCGATGGAGAAACGGTAGGCGTCCACTCCGAGGCCCGCCACGAGGTCCAAGTCCTCGCCGCTTCGGTGGTAGTGGTCGCACGCGAGGGCGGGGGAGCCGTCGGAGTCGATCACGCCCGGGCGCGCCGCGAATTCATCCCAGCTCGAGGATCCTCTGCCATCCTCGTCGAGGGCGCCCTCGATCTGGAACGCGGAAGTCGCGACACCGAGAGTAAAGTCGTGTGGAATCAGGCTGGCGAGGCGTTCGACGGCGGCACGCGGCATGCGCCTATCTTCGCGCCGACCGCGCGGGTCCGCCAAGAGGCGCGGTGATGCGCGTGCGCGTGCGCCGATTGGCGCTACGGGCAGTTGTCTGGCAGACTAGATGAGTTGTTCAAGCGCTCCTTCGCGTCCCGATCCGGATAATGCCGGGTGCAGGGTCCAGGCTGGAGACCAAATATGACCCACCTTCGCAAAAGGCTAAGGGTACGTGCGTGCCAATCGGCGCGACACGCCCGACCGCGGGGGTCGGAGTGGCCGGTTGTCTGAGGAACCCGGGAATCCGGATTCAGGCAGTGCGGCCGGTGGTGGTTACAACCTTGAATGCTTCGGCAGCCACAGCCAACAGAACAGTGAACTGACACCAGCAGGGCTAGACAGACGAAAGCGAGTCAGGCGATATGGCGGGACAGAAGATCCGCATCCGGCTGAAGTCGTATGACCACGAGGTCATCGATACTTCAGCTCGGAAGATCGTTGAGACGGTCACGCGCGCAGGCGCAACGGTAGTGGGCCCCGTTCCGCTGCCGACGGAGAAGAACGTGTACTGCGTCATCCGCTCTCCGCACAAGTACAAGGACAGCCGCGAGCACTTTGAGATGCGCACGCACAAGCGGCTGATCGACATCATCGACCCGACGCCGAAGGCGGTCGACTCGCTCATGCGCCTCGACCTGCCGGCTGACGTCAACATCGAAATCAAGCTCTAGAGGGAGGTGCTGAGAAAACTATGACCGCTACCCGTAATGTGAAGGGCCTGCTGGGCACGAAGCTCGGCATGACCCAGGTCTGGGACGAGACCAACAAGCTCATCCCCGTCACTGTTGTTAAGGCCGACTCCAACGTCGTCACCCAGCTGCGCAACCCCGAGACCGACGGCTACACCGCGGTCCAGATCGGCTACGGCCAGATCGATCCGCGCAAGGTCAACAAGCCGCTGACCGGACACTTCGAGAAGGCTGGCGTGACCCCGCGCCGTCACCTCGTCGAGGTCCGCACCGCCGACGCCGACTCGTACGAGCTGGGCCAGGAGATCTCCGTGGAGACCTTCGAGGCCGGCCAGAAGATCGACGTCGTCGGCACCACAAAGGGCAAGGGCTTCGCCGGTGTCATGAAGCGTCACGGCTTCCACGGCGTCGGTGCCTCCCACGGTGCCCACAAGAACCACCGCAAGCCCGGTTCCATCGGTGCCTGCGCCACCCCGGGCCGCGTCTTCAAGGGCCTCCGCATGGCCGGTCGCATGGGCAATGAGCGCCAGACGACCATGAACCTCACCGTGCACGCCGTGGATGCCGAGAACTCGCTGCTCCTCATCAAGGGCGCCCTCCCGGGTGCCCGCGGCTCGGTCGTCCTCGTCCGCACCGCCGTGAAGGGAGCCTGAACTCATGGCTAACGCAACTGTCAACGTTGATCTCCCCGCAGAGATCTTCGACGTCCAGACGAACGTCCCGCTGCTGCACCAGGTCGTCGTTGCCCAGCTGGCCGCTGCACGCCAGGGCACGCACAAGGTGAAGGGCCGCGGCGAAGTGTCCGGCGCCGGCCGCAAGCCGTTCAAGCAGAAGGGCACCGGCCGCGCCCGTCAGGGTTCGATCCGCGCCCCGCACATGACCGGCGGCGGCGTTGTCCACGGTCCCGTGCCGCGTGACTACAGCCAGCGCACCCCCAAGAAGATGAAGGCTGCTGCCCTCCGCGGCGCCCTCTCTGACCGCGCCCGCAACGGCCGCATCCACGTCGTCGAGTCCCTCGTCTCCGGTGAGAAGCCGAGCACGAAGGACGCACTCAGCACCCTGCGCTCCCTCTCGGACCGCAAGAACCTGCTCGTCGTGATCGACCGTGCCGACGAGGCCGCTGCCCTTTCGGTGCGCAACCTCGCCGAGGTCCACGCGATCTACGCCGACCAGCTGAACACGTACGACGTTCTCGTCTCCGACGACGTGGTCTTCACGAAGGCTGCATTCGATGCGTTCGTGGCGTCAAAGTCCCAGGGACACAGCACTGCGAATGAGGAGGCTTCCAAGTGAACGCATCCAGCTACAAGGACCCGCGCGACGTCGTCATCGCGCCGGTTGTCTCGGAGAAGAGCTACGGCCTGATCGACGAGGGCAAGTACACCTTCCTGGTGGACCCGCGCTCCAACAAGACCGAGATCAAGATCGCCATCGAGCGCATCTTCTCGGTCAAGGTCGACTCGATCAACACCCTCAACCGTCCGGGTAAGCGCAAGCGGACCAAGTTCGGCTGGGGCCAGCGCAAGTCCACCAAGCGTGCCATCGTCACCCTCAAGGACGGCAGCACGATCGACATCTTCGGCGGTCCGCTCGCCTGAGCGGAGACCACTTTAACGAGGAACAGGTAAATGGGAATCCGTAACTACAAGCCGACTACCCCGGGCCGTCGCGGCTCGAGCGTGGCCGACTTCGCAGAGATCACGCGCTCGACGCCGGAGAAGTCCTTGGTGCGTCCGCTCCCCAAGAAGGGCGGCCGCAACAACACGGGCAAGATCACGACGCGTCACAAGGGCGGCGGGCACAAGCGCCAGTACCGTCTGATCGACTTCCGTCGTCACGACAAGGACGGTGTCGACGCCAAGGTCGCTCACATCGAGTACGACCCGAACCGCACCGCGCGCATCGCGCTGCTCCACTTCGTGGACGGCACCAAGCGCTACATCATCGCGCCGAACAAGCTCGCTCAGGGCGACATCGTCGAGTCCGGTCCGGACGCCGACATCAAGCCCGGCAACAACCTGCCGCTGCGCAACATCCCGGTCGGTACCGTGATCCACGCTGTTGAGCTCCGTCCGGGCGGCGGTGCCAAGATGGCCCGCTCCGCCGGTGCCTCGATCCAGCTCGTGGCGAAGGAGGGCAAGTTCGCCCAGCTCCGCCTGCCGTCGGGCGAGGTCCGCAACGTCGACGTCCGCTGCCGCGCGACCGTCGGCGAGGTCGGCAACGCCGAGCAGTCGAACATCAACTGGGGCAAGGCCGGCCGCATGCGCTGGAAGGGCGTCCGCCCGACCGTCCGCGGCGTCGCCATGAACCCGGTTGACCACCCGCACGGTGGTGGCGAGGGCAAGACGTCCGGTGGACGTCACCCCGTCAACCCGAACGGCAAGCCCGAGGGCCGCACGCGTCGCCCCAACAAGGCGAGCGACAAGCTCATCGTCCGTCGTCGTCGTACTGGCAAGAACAAGCGATAGGAGCCTGGACACATGCCACGCAGCCTGAAGAAGGGTCCTTTCGTTGACCAGCACCTCTTTGTGAAGGTCGCCAGGGAAAACGATAAGGGCACCAAGAACGTCATCAAGACCTGGTCCCGCCGCTCGATGATCATCCCCGACATGCTCGGGCACACGATCGCCGTGCACGATGGGCGCAAGCACATCCCGGTCTTCGTCACCGAGTCGATGGTCGGGCACAAGCTCGGCGAATTCGCCCCGACGCGGACATTCCGCGGCCACGTGAAGGACGACAAGAAGGGCAAGCGCCGCTGATCCCTGCCGTGAGGCAGCAGCAGCGCTTAGCTCTGAGAAAGAGAAGGAAAGCAATGGAAGCCAAGGCAATTGCGCGTCACATCCGCGTAACGCCGATGAAGGCCCGGCGCGTCGTCAACCTTGTTCGTGGCAAGCAGGCGAATGAGGCTCTGGCAATCCTGAAGTTCGCCCAGCAGGCAGCTTCGGAGCCGGTCTACAAGGTCCTCGCCTCGGCGATGGCCAACGCCCGTGTCCTCGCCGACCGCGACGGCGTCGCGTTCGACGAGAGCGACCTCTACATCTCTGAGGCGTTCGTCGACGAGGGCCCGACCATGAAGCGGTTCCAGCCGCGTGCCCAGGGTCGCGCATACCGCATCAAGAAGCGCACCAGCCACATCACTGTGGTCGTGGCGACCCCGGAGAACGAGGAGGCCCGCTAAATGGGACAGAAGGTCAACCCGCACGGGTTCCGACTCGGCATCACCACCGACCACGTCTCGCACTGGTTTGCCGATAGCAGCAAGCCCGGTCAGCGCTACAAGGACTTCGTCCGTGAGGACGTCAAGATCCGCCAGCTCATGACCAACGGCATGGAGCGCGCCGGCATCGCCAAGGTCGAGATCGAGCGCACCCGCGACCGTGTCCGCGTGGATATCCACACGGCCCGTCCGGGTATCGTGATCGGCCGCCGCGGCGCCGAGGCGGACCGCATCCGCGGCGAGCTCGAGAAGCTCACCGGCAAGCAGGTCCAGCTGAACATTCTCGAGGTCAAGAACCCCGAGATCGAGGCACAGCTCGTCGCCCAGGGCGTTGCGGAGCAGCTCTCGAGCCGCGTCGCGTTCCGCCGCGCGATGAAGAAGGCCATGCAGTCGGCGCAGCGCGCCGGTGCCAAGGGCATCCGTATCGCGTGCTCGGGCCGCCTCGGCGGCGCCGAGATGTCTCGCTCGGAGTTCTACCGCGAGGGCCGTGTGCCCCTGCACACCCTCCGCGCGAACATCGACTACGGCTTCTACGAGGCCAAGACCACCTTCGGCCGCATCGGTGTGAAGGTCTGGATCTACAAGGGCGACGTGACGTCGAAGGAGCTGGCTGCCCAGGCAGCCGCCGCTCCGTCCCGCGGCCCCCGCGGCGATCGTGGCGACCGCGGCGACCGTCCGGGTCGTCCCGGTGGCGAGCGCCGCCGTCGTCCGGCCGGCGACCGTCCGGCTCAGGCTGCCCCCGCGGCAGCCGAGGCCCCTGCAGCCTCGGCAGCAGAAGGAGCCGCTGCTCCGGCGGCAGAAGGAGGAGAGGCTTAAATGCTTATCCCGCGTCGTGTGAAGCACCGCAAGCAGCACCACCCGGGTCGTTCCGGCGCTGCTACCGGCGGCACCAAGGTCTCGTTCGGCGAGTACGGCATCCAGGCCCTCACGCCTGCCTACGTGACCAACCGTCAGATCGAGTCCGCTCGTATCGCCATGACCCGTCACATCAAGCGTGGCGGCAAGGTCTGGATCAACATCTACCCGGACCGTCCGCTGACCAAGAAGCCTGCCGAAACCCGCATGGGTTCCGGTAAGGGTTCTCCGGAGTGGTGGATCGCCAACGTCAAGCCCGGCCGTGTGCTCTTCGAGCTCTCCGGTGTCTCTGACGAGGTGGCGCGCGAGGCCCTGCGCCTCGCCATCCACAAGCTCCCGTTGAAGGCGCGCATCGTGCGCCGCGAAGGTGGTGAATGAGAATGGCAGTCGGTTCGAAGGACCTGACGGCTGAGAAGCTCGACCAGCTGGACAACGAGCGCCTCTTCGAGGAGCTCAAGAAGGCCAAGGAAGAGCTGTTCAACCTGCGCTTCCAGTCGGCCACCGGCCAGCTCGAGAACCATGGCCGCTTCCGTGCGGTCAAGAAGGACATCGCCCGCATCTACACGATCCTGCGCGAGCGCGAGCTCGGCATTCGTGCCGAGGCCGCTCCGGCGGTCGTCGAGGCGAAGGACGACAAGAAGGCGGCTAAGAAGGCTGCCAAGGCCGAGCAGGCCGAGGCTGCCGAGGAGGACGCCAAGTGAGCGAAGAGAACAACGTGACGGAGAACGCTTCTGCCCAGGAGCGCGGTCAGCGCAAGACCGCCCGCGGCTACGTCGTGTCCGACAAGATGGACAAGACGATCGTCGTCGAGGTTGAGGACCGCGTGAAGCACTCGCTTTACGGCAAGGTCATCCGCCGTACCGAGAAGCGCAAGGCCCACGATGAGAACAACTCCGCCGGTATCGGCGACCTTGTTCTCATCGCGGAGACCCGGCCGCTGTCCGCCACCAAGCGGTGGCGCCTTGTCGAGATCCTCGAGAAGGCCAAGTAAGGACTCGCGGCTCCCGCGGATCCCTGCAGTGCTGCGAAGGCCCGTTCCCTCTTCGGAGGGGGCGGGCCTTCCGCCTTTGCGCCGCAATCCCTGCTCCGCACAATCACTACTCGGGCGGCGCTGACGTAGCGGACAAGGCCCTCTCAAGCGCGCTCGTCGGCTACGTCAGCGCTTCGCCGGGGTGCCGGGCCCGGGGCGCTGAGCTGGTGGGTGCCGGGCCCGGGGTGCCGGGGGTGCCGGGCTGGTGGGTGCCGGGCCCGGGGTGCCGGGGTGCCGGGGGTGCCGGGCTGGTGGGTGCTGGGCCCGGGGTGCCGGGGGTGCCGGGCTGGTGGGTGCTGGGCCCGGGGTGCCGGGGGTGCCGGGCTGGTGGGTGCTGGGCCCGGGGTGCCGGGGGTGCCGGGCTGGTGGGTGCCGGGCCCGGGGTGCCGGGGGTGCCGGGCCCGAGTGCTGGACTTGGGCGCCGGGCTAGGTGCTGGGCGTGGGCGCCGGGCTAGGTGCTGGGCGCCGGGCTAGGTGCTGGGCGTGGGCGCCGGGCTAGGTGCTGGGCGTGGGCGCCGGGCTAGGTGCTGGGCGTGGGCGCCGGGCTAGGTGCTGGGCGTGGGCGCCGGGCTAGGTGCTGGGCGTGGGCGCTGGGCCTAAGCCGGGCGTGGGCGCCGGGCTAGGTGCTGGGCGTGGGCGCTGGGCCTAAGCCGGGCGTGGGCGCTGGGCCTAAGCCGGGCGTGGGCGCTGGGCCTAAGCCGGGCGTGGGCGCCGGGCCTGTCGGTCAGTCCGCTCGGGTCCGTCGGCACGACTGCGCAGCGCGGGCCCATGGACTGGACTCGGTCCCTCGTCCTCCACAGACTGACCGTAGCGCGTGTTGTCCACATAGCGCGGACTCGGACATGCGCGCCGCGTTCTGGACCGTGAAACTCGTGGTCATGGAGCCACTCGGACATCTCATTGACACGTCGCGCCGCGACCTCCACGGGCCTTCGGCCGATCCGCGGAGCCAGTTCGCGGCCGGGTCGATCGCGAGGTTGCGCCGTGGTTTCTGCGTCCCGACCGGCGTGTGGAGCGGCCTCGAGACCGATGACCGTTTCCGACTGACGTTGGCGGCGCATGCGCTGGCCAATCCAGGCGTGGTCTTCTGCGGCGAGACCGCCTTGTTCCTTCATGGGGTTCCCACGGTGAAGGCGCCGTTGACGGTAGACGTTGCGACATCGACGACCAGCAGGCTTGGCGTGCGGCCGAGCACCTTTGACGTCCGGGGGGAATCGGCGTCCGCAAGGCAGGCCAGAGAACGTGGTTCGCACCAGATCCGACGGCACCACCACGACACCATCAAGTCAATCGCGGTCGGCGAGTTCGAAGCCGTCCCGCTCGCCGATGCCCTTGCGGAGGTTCTTGCTACGGCGAAGTTCGCACGGGCGCTGACCGTCGCAGATGGGGTTCTTCGCCGTCAGCCCGATGTCCCGCTGCTTGACCGCGCTGCCGTGGCCGATGCGATCGCAGCGCTTCCGCACCGCTCCCACCGAGCTCGGGCGGAGCGGATCGCGCTCTTGGCACGTTCGGGTGCCGAGTCGCCGGGTGAGTCCGTGGGGCGGGCGCTGATGCTGCTCTTCGGCTTCCCGGAACCGATGCTCCAGGCGGAACACTTCGACCAGCTCGGATTCGTGGGACGCACTGACTATTACTGGGGCGACGTTGAGGGGAACCGTGCAGTGACGGCTCCGGGGAAGCTCGAGCCGGTGGGCGAGTTCGATGGCTGGGGCAAGTACTTCCGCACCGAGCTCACGCACGGCGAGGACCCCCGCGAGATCATCCGCCGCGAGAAGAAGCGGGAGAATCGGCTCCTCGGTCTCAACCATCCCGTGCTGCGGCTCGATTGGTCCGATCTTGAAAGGCCTGCCCAGTTTCGCGCGAAGCTCATCCAGATGGGCCTGCGACCAGCCAGCAGTGCTGCCGTAGCGGACAAGCGCGCTTGAAGGGCGCTTGTCCGCTATCGCAGCACTGCCAGTGGGAGCACGACGTCGGGACCCCAGCGGCGTCGTCGGGCGTTCCCGCTTGGGCGGGCTGCTCCGTGAGCGTTCGGGGTGGAGGCGAGGGTTGGGGGTGGATGTGAGCGTTCGGGGTGGACATGAGCGGCGCCGGGCGTTTCCTGCCTGCGCCGGCGCTCCGTGAGCGTTCGGGGTGGAGATGAGCGGCGTCGGCCGTTCCCGCCTGCGCCGGCTGCTCCGTGAGCGTTCGGGGTGGACAGGAGCGCCGTGGTACGATATTGAGCTTGTACGGTTGGCTTCGCCATGCCGTCAGTACCTCGTGAACCATCGTGCCACCGCATAATGCCCTTCTGCCGAAGGGGAGCGCCCCGGCGCTGCTCTCGGGCAGGAAGGGGACAAATGCGCTCGGCACGGTGATTCAGGCCCGTTCTGGCCACATCCAGACGGGTCGAGAGACGCCCCAACAACCGTTCCGCAAGGCTCGGCCGCATGCTGCAACGCGGTACGAGAACCGGCGTGACGTAAGGAGTAGAAGTGATTCAGCAGGAGTCGCGGCTCAAGGTCGCCGACAACACGGGTGCGAAGGAAATCCTCACCATCCGTGTTCTCGGTGGATCTGGCCGCCGCTACGCAGGCATCGGCGACGTGATCGTCGCCACCGTCAAGGACGCGATCCCTGGCGGCAACGTGAAGAAGGGCGACGTGGTCAAGGCCGTCGTCGTCCGTACCAAGAAGGAGCGCCGCCGCGCGGACGGCTCCTACATCAAGTTCGACGAGAACGCTGCAGTCATCCTCAAGAACGACGGCGACCCCCGTGGCACACGCATCTTCGGCCCGGTCGGCCGCGAGCTGCGTGACAAGAAGTTCATGAAGATCGTCTCGCTGGCTCCGGAGGTGCTCTGACTTATGGGCGCAAAGATCAAGAAGGGCGACCTGGTCCAGGTCATCACCGGTACCAAGCAGGACAAGGGCGGTGACAAGGGCAAGCAGGGCAAGGTCCTGAAGGTGTTCACCGAGACGAACCGCGTGCTCGTCGAGGGCATCAACCGCGTCACGAAGCACACCAAGGTCGGCCAGTCGCAGCGCGGCACCAAGACCGGCGGCATCGAGCAGGTCGAAGCCCCGATCCACGTCTCCAACGTGGCCCTCGTGGACCCCGAGACGAAGAAGCCCACCCGGGTTGGCTTCCGCGTCGAGACGGTGGAGAAGGACGGCGTCGCGAAGACCGTCCGCGTCCGCTACTCCAAGGCCACCGGGAAGGACATCTGATGACTGAGACTGTCGAGACTCCGGTGAAGGTCGTTCCTCGTCTGAAGACGAAGTACGCGGAGAACATCAAGCAGGCGCTCCAGGAAGAGTTCAAGTACGAGAACGTCAACCAGGTTCCCCGCCTGGTCAAGGTTGTCGTCAACATGGGCGTCGGTGACGCCGCCAAGGACTCGAAGATCATCGAGGGCGCCGTCCGCGACCTCACCCTGATCACTGGCCAGAAGCCGCAGGTCACGAAGGCCCGCAAGTCGATCGCCCAGTTCAAGCTCCGTGAGGGTATGCCGATCGGCGCCTTCACGACGCTTCGCGGCGACCGCATGTGGGAGTTCGTGGACCGCCTCGTCACCCTCGCGCTGCCCCGTATCCGCGACTTCCGCGGCCTCTCGGGCAAGCAGTTCGACGGCAACGGCAACTACACGTTCGGCCTCACCGAGCAGGTGATGTTCCACGAGATCGACCAGGACAAGATCGATCGCCTCCGTGGCATGGACATCACGGTTGTCACGACCGCGAAGACCGACGACGAGGGCCGTGCGCTTCTGAAGCACCTCGGCTTCCCGTTCAAGACCGAAGACTGAATCACTGCGTGAAAGGTCCGGCGCGCCCAAGAGGGCACAGCCGGAAACCGTTACGAGGAAGGGCATGAGCCCACAATGACTATGACTGATCCCGTCGCAGACATGCTTACCCGTCTGCGCAACGCCAACTCGGCCTACCACGACACGGTCTCCATGCCGTCGTCGAAGCTCAAGGTCCGTGTTGCAGACATCCTGAAGGCAGAGGGCTACATCGCCAGCTGGAAGGAAGAGGACGCCGAGGTCGGCAAGAAGCTGACCCTGGACCTCAAGTTCGGCCCGAACCGTGAGCGTTCGATCGCCGGTGTTCGCCGCATCTCCAAGCCGGGCCTCCGCGTGTACGCGAAGTCCACGAACCTCCCGCACGTGCTGGGCGGCCTCGGCATCGCCATCCTGTCGACTTCTTCTGGGCTCCTGACTGACCGTCAGGCCGCCAAGAAGGGCGTCGGCGGCGAAGTCCTCGCGTACGTCTGGTAAGGGAAGGAAGAAGAAGATATGTCCCGCATTGGACGTCTCCCCATCACCGTCCCCGCCGGCGTCGAGGTCAAGATCGACGGCTCCGTGGTGACCGTCAAGGGCACCAAGGGCGAGCTGACCCACACTGTGGCCAGCCCGATCGAGGTCTCCCTCGACGACACGACCCTCTCGGTGACCCGCCCGAACGACGAGCGCGCCTCGCGTTCGCTGCACGGCCTGACCCGCACCCTGATCTCGAACATGATCGAGGGCGTGACCAAGGGCTACGAGAAGAAGCTCGAGATCGTCGGCACCGGTTACCGTGTGCAGGCCAAGGGCTCGAACCTCGAGTTCGCGCTCGGCTTCTCGCACCCCGTGAACGTCGATGCCCCCGAGGGCATCACCTTCGCGGTCGAGAACCCGACGAAGTTCTCGGTCTCCGGCATCAACAAGCAGCAGGTCGGTGAGGTTGCGGCCAACATCCGCAAGCTGCGCAAGCCCGACCCGTACAAGGGCAAGGGCATCCGCTACGCCGGCGAAATTGTCCGCCGCAAGGTCGGAAAGGCTGGTAAGTAACCATGGCTCTGGGTATCAACAAGAAGCGCGCCGCCAAGTCCAAGCAGCAGGCTCGGACCCGTCGCCACTTCCGTCTCCGCAAGAAGGTCATCGGCTCTGCCGAGCGTCCCCGTCTCGTGGTGAACCGTTCCTCGCGTCACGTGTTCGTCCAGGTTGTCGACGACAGCAAGGGCATCACGCTGGTCTCCGCCTCGACCCTCGAGGCCGACCTCCGCGCGTTCGACGGCGACAAGACCGCCAAGGCCAAGCGCGTGGGCGAGCTCATCGCCGAGCGTGCGAAGGCTGCTGGCATCGAGGCCGTCGTGTTCGACCGCGGTGGCAACAAGTACCACGGCCGCGTTGCTGCGATCGCGGACGGCGCACGTGAAGGTGGGCTGGCCCTGTGAGCGCAGAGAACGCAGTGAACGCAGAGAAGGACAACGTGTCTGAGCAGAATGCACCCGAGGCTGCTGAGTCCGCTCCCGCCACCGACGACCGCCGCGGCGGACGTCGTGGCGAGGGTCGTGGCCAGGGCCGCGGCGACCGTGGTGGCCGTGGTGGCCGCGACGGTGGTCGCGATGCCGAGAAGAGCCAGTTCATCGAGCGCGTGGTGACCATCAACCGCGTCGCCAAGGTCGTCAAGGGCGGCCGTCGCTTCAGCTTCACCGCCCTCGTGGTGGTTGGCGACGGCAACGGCATGGTCGGCGTCGGCTACGGCAAGGCCAAGGAGGTCCCCGCGGCCATCGCCAAGGGCGTGGAGGAGGCCAAGAAGTCCTTCTTCCGCGTGCCGCGCGTCGGCACGACCGTCCCGCACCTCGTGCAGGGTGAGGCCGCTGCAGGCGTCGTCCTGCTCCGTCCGGCTGCCCCGGGTACCGGCGTTATCGCCGGCGGTCCGGTGCGCGCCGTGCTCGAGTGCGTCGGCATCCACGACGTCCTGTCCAAGTCCCTCGGGTCCTCGAACGCCATCAACATCGTCCACGCGACGGTCAAGGCGCTCAAGAACCTCGAGGAGCCGCAGGCCGTGGCTGCGCGCCGTGGCCTTCCGCTGGAAGATGTCGCTCCGGCTGCACTCGTGCGGAACCTCCAGAACACGAAGGCAGGTGCATGAGTCATGGCGAAGAACCTGGCTCCCTCCGACGCCACGTTGGAGATCACGCAGATCAAGGGCGTCGTCGGCGCCAAGCAGAACCAGCGCGATACCCTGCGGTCGCTCGGCCTCAAGCGGATCGGCCACACGGTCACCCGTAAGGCAGACGCGGTCACCGTTGGCATGGTCAACACGGTTCCGCACCTCGTGAAGGTTGAGGAGGCGAAGTAAATGGCTGAGAACGAAAACGCTGCCAAGGCAGAGACTGAGAAGGCTGAGAAGTCTTCCGCGCTCAAGGTCCACCACCTGCGTCCCGCCGTTGGCGCCAAGACCGCGAAGACCCGTGTGGGTCGCGGTGAGGGCTCCAAGGGCAAGACCGCCGGTCGTGGCACCAAGGGCACGAAGGCCCGCTACCAGGTCAAGGCTGGCTTCGCTGGCGGGCAGCTTCCGCTGCACATGCGCCTGCCGAAGCTCCGTGGCTTCAAGAACCCGTTCCGCGTCGAGTTCCAGGTGGTGAACCTGGACCGTCTCTCCGAGCTCTTCCCGGAGGGTGGCGCTGTTTCGGTCGAGGATCTCGTGGCCAAGGGCGCCGTTCGCAAGAACGAGCCGGTCAAGGTTCTCGGCTCCGGCGACATCACCGTCAAGGTCGACGTCACGGCGCACGCCTTCTCGGCGTCCGCCTCGGAGAAGATCGTCGCTGCCGGCGGTTCCGCGAACGTCCTCTGAGACGCTAGTGGCACCCGGCTGACGCCGTGAGCACAAAGGCCCCGGTCGGGGTCGTGATTAATCACGACGCCGACCGGGGCCCCGCGCTTTAAGGCGGCCCCAGCGTGCGGCGGCGCGGGGCGCACGACGGCGACCGGGCCCTTCTCCGTTCGCCGCACCGTAGGCGCCGCTCGGCCCGGGACGGGGCGCCCAATTATCCGCTCAGGGGCCCGTGCCGCTAGACTCGTGAGCTGGACCCATGCTCCGACGCGCTCACCCGCGTCTCGGAGTGACGACTCTACATTCCTCGACTCGGGGGAGGAGAAGCGTGCTTTCTGCGATTGGCCGGGCATTCCGGACGCCCGACCTGCGGCGCAAGCTGCTGTTCACGCTCGCGATCATTTCCATTTTCCGCCTCGGGGCCTTCATCCCCTCGCCGGGAGTGAACTACCACAACGTCCAGGTGTGCATCTCCCCGGGCGTCCAGGGCGAGCAGACCGGTATCTACCAGATGCTGAACCTGTTCAGCGGCGGCGCGCTCCTCCAGGTGTCGATCTTCGCGCTCGGCATCATGCCGTACATCACGGCGTCGATCATCGTGCAGCTGCTCCGCGTGGTCATTCCGCGGTTCCAGGAGCTGTACGACGAGGGCCAGTCCGGCCAGACGAAGCTGACCCAGTACACGCGCTACCTCACGATCGCGCTGGGCCTGCTGAACGCGACGACGCTGGTCTCGCTCGTCCGTTCGGGCCAGCTGTTCCCGAACTGCCAGCTGCCGATCATCCCGGACACGAGCATCGTCGCCACGATCCTCGTGGTCATCACGCTCACGGCCGGAACCGGCCTCATCATGTGGATGGGCGAGCTCGTGACGGAGAAGGGCATCGGCAACGGCATGTCCCTGCTGATCTTCACGTCCATCGCCGCGCAGTTCCCGTCCTCGCTGGGCGCGATCTGGACCTCGAAGGGCCCGGGCACGTTCTTCATTGTGCTCGTGATCGGCCTCGTCACCATGACGCTCGTCATCTTCGTCGAGCAGTCCCAGCGCCGCGTGCCTGTTCAGTACGCGAAGCGCATGATCGGCCGCCGCACCGTGGGCGGGACGAGCACGTACATCCCGATCAAGGTCAACATGGCCGGCGTGATCCCCGTGATCTTCGCTTCGTCCATGCTCTACCTGCCCGCGCTCCTCGCGCAGTTCAACACCCCGCATGACGGCTCCGCGCCCGCGGGCTGGGTCGAGTGGATCAACAACAACCTGACCCGCGGCGATCACCCGATGTACATGGTCATCTACTTCCTGCTGATCATCTTCTTCACATACTTCTACGTCGCGATCACCTTCAACCCTGAAGAGGTCTCCGACAACATGAAGAAGTACGGGGGCTTCATCCCCGGCATCCGTGCCGGGAAGCCCACTGCGGACTACTTGCAGTACGTACTTTCGCGCATCACGATGCCGGGTG
Organism: Sinomonas sp. P10A9; assembly: GCF_041022165.1. Taxonomy (GTDB): domain Bacteria; phylum Actinomycetota; class Actinomycetes; order Actinomycetales; family Micrococcaceae; genus Sinomonas; species Sinomonas puerhi. The sequence goes on along the minus strand of NZ_CP163302.1, from coordinate 3,008,692 downwards.
CCCTGTACCTGGGAATCGTGGCTCTCATCCCGCTCATCGCGCTCGTGCTCGTCAACGCGAACCAGAACTTCCCGTTCGGTGGCACGTCGATCCTGATTGTGGTGGGCGTTGGCCTGGAGACGGTCAAGCAGATCGATGCGCAGCTCCAACAGCGGCACTACGAAGGACTATTGCGATGACGAGAATGCTCCTTATTGGCCCTCCCGGCTCCGGCAAGGGCACCCAGGCAGAACGTGTGTCCGAGCGCCTCGAGATCGTAGCGATCTCCACGGGAGACATCTTCCGCTACAACGTCAAGGAGCAGACTCCGCTTGGCATCGAGGCCAAGAAGTTCATGGACGCAGGCGACTTCGTCCCGGACTCCGTGACGAACAACATGGTGCGTGACCGCCTCCTCGAGGACGACGCCGCCAACGGCTTCCTCCTCGACGGCTACCCCCGCACGGTGGCCCAGGTCGAGTACCTCGACGGGATCCTCGCGGAGAAGGGCCAGCAGCTCGACGTCGTGCTCCAGCTCACCGCGGACGACGACGAGCTGGTTGCCCGCCTCCTGAACCGCGCCAAGGAGACTGGCCGCAGCGACGATACCGAGGCCGTGATCCGTCACCGCCTCCACCTGTACCACACGCAGACTGAGGCCGTGGTGTCGCAGTACGCGGACCGCGGCACGCTGACCCGCGTGGACGGCATCGGCGCCGTCGACGAGGTCACCGAGCGCGTGCTGGCGGCCATCGAGTCCGTCAAGTCGGCCTCGTAAAGGCTTTTTGAGCACGACGACGCGTGGCGCCGTCCGGCGGGCAACCTCCGGGCGGCGCTTCGTCAGTCCTGAGGGTGAGTGACGAGGAGAGGATGGCTGTGGGCAGCCAGCGGAAGATCGAGTACAAGAACAACGGGCAGCTGCGGATCATGGCGGAGGCCGGCGTCCTGCTGAGCCGGGCGCTGGACGCGGCCGTGGCCGCCGTGAAGCCGGGAGCCACGACCGACGAGATCGACGCGGCGTTCGCCGAAGTGGTCGACGCCGCCGGCGCCCAGTACAACTTCCTCGGTTACTACGGCTACCCGAAGCACATCTGCGTGTCCGTCAACGACGAGGTGGTCCACGGCATCCCCGGCCCGCGGAAGCTCGTCGACGGCGACATCCTCTCGATTGACGGCGGGTGCATCGTGCGCGGCTGGAATGCCGACTCGGCCCGGACAGTGATCGTGGGGGAGGGCGATCCGGAGGACGTGCGCCTGTCCGAGATGACGCGCCAGGCCATGTGGCGGGGCATCGCGGCGTTTGCCACCGGGTCCCACGTGGGCGACGTCGGTGACGCGATCGACGACTTCGTGTCTGCCCAGGACGGCGCTCCGCTCGGCATCCTCGAGGACTATGTGGGGCACGGCATCGGCTCCGAGATGCATATGGCGCCCGACGTGCTGAACTACCGCACCGGCCACCGCGGCGCCAAGATCAAGCCGGGCATGGCCCTCGCGATCGAACCGATGCTTGTGCGTGGATCCATCGAGACCAAGACCCTCGACGACGAGTGGACCGTCGTGACGACGGACGGCGCGCGCGCCTCCCAGTGGGAGCACTCCGTGGCCCGGCACACGGGCGGCATCTGGGTGCTCACGGCGGAGGACGGTGGCGCCTCCGAACTGGAGCCCCTCGGGGTCACCCCGGTCCCGATCCCCTCCTGACGGAATACCTCTCGGCAGCACCGGGTTGGCCACAGTCATGAAGGCATTGACTTACAGCACCTACGGCTCCGCGGACGTCCTCGAGCTCACTGACCTCCCCACGCCTCATCCGGGCTCCGATTCCGTGCTCGTGAAGGTGAAGGCCGCGAGCATCAACCCTGTGGACTACAAGGCCCGCGAAGGCTACCTCCGCCGCGTGCTCGATACCGTGTTCCCCGCGGTGCCGGGCTGGGACGTCGCTGGCGTCGTGGTCAGGCCGGGCCTGGACACTCCAGAGTTCGCCGCGGGCGACGAGGTCCTCGCCTATGCCCGCAAGGACGTGATCTCCGGCGGGACGCTTGCCGAGTACGTGGAGGTTCCCGTGCGGACGGCGGCCCGGAAGCCTGAGGGCCTGAGCTTCGAGGCCGCCGCCGCGCTGCCGCTCACTGGCCTCACGGCGCTCCAGACCGTGCGGCGGGCGGGCGTCTCGGCCGGGCAGACCGTGCTCATTCATGCCGCCGCGGGCGGCGTGGGCTCCTTCGCAGTCCAGCTCGCGGTCCTCGCGGGCGCGCGTGTGATCGGCACGGCGTCGGAGCCCAACCACGGCTACCTCCGCTCGCTCGGGGCGGAGCCTGTCGCCTATGGAGACGGCCTCGTGGACGCCGCGAGGGCCCTGGCCCCCGAGGGCTTCGACGTGATCCTCGACTTCGTGGGCGGCGACGCGATGGACATGGTCCCGCAATTGCTCCGCGAGGGCGGCATGGTTGCCTCGATCACCGACCCTCGCGCCCGCGACACCTACGGCGGCCAGTACGTGTGGGTCCGCCCCCACTCGGAGCAGCTCGCCGAGCTGGCACAGCTCGCGGCCGAGGGAACGCTCAAGGTCGAGATTGCCGATGTCTTCGAGCTCGACCATGCCGCCGAGGCCTACCGCAGGCTCGAGACCGGCCACGTGCGCGGCAAGCTCGTCGTCCGGGTCTGATCCGTCCTCCGACGCCCGTGAAGCGCGACGACGCCGCTCACCCCGGGAGGTGAGCGGCGCCGTTGTGTGCGGTTGCCGCAGGCGGAGGCTAGGCCTTCAGCTTCGGCTTGACGTCCTTCTCGTAGATGCCGGTCAGCGTCTTCTTGAGGTCCGCGAGCGTGGCCTTGACGTCGCCCTGCTGAGTGACGATCTTGGCGACGGCCTTGCCCATCTCCTGGTCCGCACCCGGGAGGAAGACGCGGGCGTTGTCCTGGACCTTGGTCACGGCGAGCTGGTCGATCGCGGTCTGGATCTGCGGTGTCTTGGCCAGCACTGCGGTCATGTCCGCGGACTTGCGCACCGGCATGTAGCCGGTTGCCGAGGAGAAGAGCGCGGCGTTCTCGGGCTCGCCCACGAACTTGATGAACATGGCCGCGGCGAGCTGCTGCTCCTTGGTCACGCCCGCGGAGATCGCGAGCCCGGCGCCGCCGGTCGGGACCACGGGCTTGGAGGCCTTGGGGCCGCCCGGGAGGAAGCCGACGCCCACGTTGAACTTCGAATCCTTGAGGATGCCCACGAGTCCGCCGGTCGAGTTGATCGTGGTAGAGGCGATGCCTGCCGCGAAGTCGGCGCCCTGATCCTTCGAGGACACGCCGGCCCACTTGTCCTTGTAGACCGAGTCCTGGATCCACTGCATCGCGGCGACGGCGTCGTCCGAGTCACACGTGATGTCCCAGCCCTTGGACCAGCCCGAGCCCCAGCCCCACAGGTTGTTCTGCATGGTCCAGCCCGCGTAGCCCGCCAGCGGGCCGTACTGGAATGCGTTCTGCGCAGCGCCCAATGCCTTGAGCTTGGGGGCCCACTCAGCGAACTCGGTCCATGTGGTCGGCGCACGGTCAGGCAGACCAGCGGCCTTGAAGTGGTCCTTGTTGTAGTAGAACAGCGGCGTGGACCGGGCATACGGCATGGCCCACTGCTTGCTGTTGTACTGGTAGTCCTGCACGAGCGAGTCGCGGTAGTCGCCCACGTTGACGCCCAGCTGCTTGTTGAGCGAGTCCAGCGAGATGATGCTGTCGTTGATGAAGAAGCGGAACCACCACACGTCCGAGAGCACCGAGACGGCCGGCAGGCCCGTGTTCGCGGCCAAGGCGGCCTGGAGCTTCTGAGCGGTCTCCTCGTAGTTGGCGCCCGCCGTGACGAGGTTGACCTTGATGTTCGGGTTGGCTGCCTCGAACTTGGAGATGAGCTGCTTCTCGACGTCCTCGGACTTGCCCGGGTGGCTCGACCAGAAGTCGAACATCGCGGCGGGCTTTACGCCCGAAAAGTCGATGTCCGCTGCGGCGGTGGTTGCCGCGGTGCCCGAGGTGTCCGGGCCGCCGCACGCGGCGAGGGCCGCAGCGGCTGTGCCGGCTCCGGCCAGGCCCAGGAAATGGCGGCGGTCGAGTCGGAATGACATGGTGTGCCTTTCGTTATGGGTGCTTTGGGGAACGGGTCTGGGGGCGCACGACGGCGGGTGGCCAGCGTCGCGCTCGAGGCGAGCGGGCGGCGTCGTGCGCCGACTCCGCCCGCAGCGCCTAGCCGGTGACGGAGCCCTGGGTGAGGCCGGCGACGATGTAGCGCTGGAGCATCGCGAAGACGATGAGCACCGGAAGGATCACGAGGACAGCGCCCGCCATGAGGATGCCCCAGGTGCCGCCACCGCCTTCGGAGTTCTGCAGCAGGGTCAGGCCTACGGGCAGCGTCATGACCTCGGGCTTGTCCGTGATGATGAGGGGCCAGATGTAGTCGTTCCACTCGGACACGATCGTCACGAGCGCCACGGTGGCGATCGAGGGGACCGAGATCGGCACCACGACCTGCCACAGGCGCTTCCAGTGACCGGCGCCGTCGATCTCCGCCGCCTCGAGGATCGAGCCGGGCAGCGTCATGAAGTGCTGTCGAAGGAGGAACGTACCGAACGCCGTGCCGAGGCCCGGGAGGATGATGCCCCAGAGGGTGTTCTTCCCGCCGATGCCCGCGATGAGCACGTAGTTCGGCAGGATCGAGACCTGCGAGGGAACCATGAGCGCCACGAGGATGAGCACGAAGATCACGTTCTTGAACGGGAAGCGCACAAACACGAGGGCGTACGCAGTCATGATCGCAAGGGTGACCTTGACGGTGGCTCCGACGGCGGTGACGATCGCCGAGTTGAGGAAGAACCGCCCGAACGGCACGGTGGTCATGGCCGTGGCGTAGTTGTCCAGGGTGACCGAGTCGGGGAGGATCTTGAGGTCCGTCGTGAGGATCTCGTGCGGCGTCTTGAACGAGCTCAGCACCATCCACAGCAGGGGCAGGGCAATGATGAGCGTCGCGATGATGAGCGGCAGGTAGCCGCCCGCGATCGTGCGGACGAGGTTCTGCGACGAGAACGGCCGCGGGCGAACGGGTTCACCGGCGTGGGCGGAGACTTCGACGGGTGCGGGGGCGCTCATGCGTAATGCACCTTCTTCTCGACGAAACGGATCTGCACCACGGTGATCACGAGCAGGATCACGAAGAGGACCACGGAGATCGAGGCCGAGTAGCCGGCGCGGTTGTACGCGCCGAAGGCCTGGAGGTAGGCCTCGTAGATCAGGGTGCTCGTCCCGTTGCCGAGCGGGGTCATGATCCTGATCAGGTCGAAGGCCTGGAGGCTCGAGATGATCGTGGTGATGAGCAGGAAGAACGTGGTGGGGGAGAGCAGCGGGAGGCTGATGCTCAGGAAGCGGCGCACAGGCCCGGCGCCGTCGAGCGACGCGGCTTCCATGACGTCGTTCGGGAGGGACTGCAGCCCTGCGAGGTACACCACCGCGCAGTAGCCCAGGTTCTTCCAGACATACACGACGATGACCATGGTCAGCGCGAGCTGCGGGTTGTTGAACCACTCCGGGCTCTTCGCGCCGAAGCTCCGCAGGACCCACGAGAGGGCGCCGTAGCCGGGGTCGAAGATGAACATCCAGACGAGGCCCACGCCAACGCCCGAGAGGACGTAGGGGGCGAACACCGCTGACCGCGCGAATGTGGTGCCGCGGACCTTCGCGTTCAGGGCGAGGGCCACGAGGATCCCCAAGACCATGGAGAGCCCCACGGTGAGTACCGTGAAGAGGCCCGTGGTGCCGAGGACTCGGGGGGCGTCGTCGCTCGTGAAGAACGTGACGTAGTTGTCGAGCCCGATGTTTCGGGCGGTCTTCGAGCCGAGCGTCCAGTCGAGGAACGAGTACTGGAGGTTCGTGAAGAGCGGTCTGTACGTGAACACCCCGATCAGCACCAGGTTCGGGAGGGCGAACGCGAGGAAGACCCAGAAATCGCGCCGCGTGCGGCCTGCGAATCGTGGGCGCCGGTGCTCTGGCTTCGGCTGAGCTGATGGGGACTGCGAACTGCGTTCCAGTGTTAGATCGCTCATGGACGAACCCGGCGGATGGCATAGGACATTGAGAAGACCTTCCTTCGGTCTTGGGCATACTCCAAAACCCCCCGAGATAGTGGATCATGGCGCGATGTTACGGGTCACCGAAATCTGGTGAACGTGGGATGAATTTCCCCTCGTGTATCCGAGAGTTAACCCTGTGTTGGTATCGGGAGTGGCCAACATCACGGGCCCCCGCGTTGAATGGGCCCATGGGATCCCTTCTCGATGTGCCCGGGCTCCGGGTTGGACACGCACAGCGCACGGACGGTGGGTGGCTCACGGGAGTGACCGCCGTCGTGCTTCCTCCCGGCAGCGCCGGAGGGGTGGACGTCCGGGGCGGCGGGCCTGGAACGATCGAGACTGACGCCCTCGACCCCTCGACCCTCGTGCAGACCGTGGACGGGATCGCGTTGACCGGCGGGAGCGCGTACGGGCTCGCGTCCGCCAGCGGTGTCCAGCTGTGGCTCGAGGAGCAGGGTCAGGGGCATCCTGTGATGGGCGGGGTAGTGCCGATCGTGCCGGGGGCTGTGATCTTCGACCTCGGCCGCGGGGGCGACTTCCGCGCGCGACCCGATGCCGCGATGGGGTACTCGGCCGCTGCCGCTGCCGTGGGCCTCGAGGACGCGCCAGACGGCGGTCTCCGTGGCTGCGTCGGGGCCGGCACCGGTGCGGTGCTCGGCAGGGGGCAGTACAAGGGCGGCGTCGGGATGGCTTCCGTGCGACTTCCCGGCGGGGCCGTGCCGGGTCCGCCCGGGGCGCCCGAGGTCTCGCTGCCTGAGGGGATCGTCGTGGGAGCGATCGCCGTCGTGAACGCCGCGGGGTTCCCGGTCTTCGCCGAGGCCGGCGCGCATACGCGGGAGGGCTGGTCCGGCGCGCCCGTGGTCAGCGGCACCGTGCACGACGCCGCCCGCTCGCCCGAGTCGCTGAACACGACTCTCGCGGTGGTCGCCACCAACGCGGCACTGACACCGGCGGAGAGCAGGCGGCTCGCGACCGCCGCGCACTCGGGCCTGGCCCGGGCCCTGGACCCCAGCCATACGCAGGTCGACGGCGACACGATCTTCGGTGTCTCGACGAGGGCCATCGAGTTCGACCGCTCGACGGACGCGGGGCGCGTCGTGGGGCTCATGATGGTCCAGATCGCCGCCGCACAAGCTGTGCGCGAGGCGATCCTCGACGGAGTCCGTTCGGCTACTGCTGTCACCACGCCAGCAGGTTCCTGGGAGCCGTACCCGGCGGCGTGAGGGCTGACTGGTGGGTTGGCGGCGGGGGGCCTGTCGGCTCGAGGCTTACGCGCGGATAGAGGTTTGCGCGTGCTGCGGTTGGCCCGGAGGCGGCGCCGCGAGCGTGTACCGAGGTCCCCAGCTCTTGGGGCCACCCGCGGTGCAGGGCGTCCGCGAGCCGCTTGATCATGCGGGTTGAAGGCAGAAGCTGGGGACGAAGGCACCGAAAGGTGGGGAGGAACGCACGCCTCACAGGACTGGCAGCCTGCCCATGGAAAGCCGAGCCGCCACGACGGCCTTGACCCGCTCAACCATCTGATCCGGATGATGCACCAAATCGCCGTAGCCGACCCGAACTACCGCCAGACGCAGCGTCTGCGCGTGGGCATCACGCGCGTAGTCCTTGTACCGGCTCGCGGGCTTCTGGTGCTCCTTGCCGTCGGTCTCGAGGATCACGCATTCCTCTATGAGGTGATCCACCCAACCGACGCCTCCAATCTCTACCTGCGACCGTACGCGCAGGCCTGCCCGGCGCAGATGGGTCCGGGCAAGAGTCTCCACGAGCGAGTCGGCCCCCGGCTCGATCAGATCGAGCACCGCGCGTGCACGGCCGTTGCGGCGCCCTGGCAACTGCGCGAGCAGGTAGTCCTTCGACAATCCCTTCTGGACAGCAGACTCGGCAATCACGAGGGCCTCGAGCTCCGGCAGGCAGGAGAGGGCATGCAGCACCACATCGGCGAGGGACGCGAGCCGGCTCCCCAGATCGGCAGCGACCCACGACTGCCGGTGCACTACGGCTCGGTCCGACACCAGGCGCCCGTCGGACCGCAGCAGATGCACCTTCTCGGGCTCGTGCAGCACCCAGAGTCCGTGACACTCGGCTGCGGACACGCAGGTCAGGAGGGAGTTGGTCGTCAGGCACCGCACGAGCAGGGGGTCGGCGTCGGGAAGTGCGACGACGCCCCGCGCCGGCCGATCGATCGAGCCCTTCGCCAGCGCTGCCTGCAGCTGACGGCGGCTCACGCCCAGGGACAGGAGCTCCCCGGTGCGGGCGGCACCATTCCTCAGAGCGACGAGCTCCTTGACGTCGGGCATGCCCTCATCGTCGCTGGCTCCAATCCGGTACTGCGACGGCTTCAACTCCTATGTGGACAACAACTCATATGTGGACAAGGCGCGACAGCGTGGTCCGGCGTGGGCAACGTGCCGCATCGACGCGAAGGGACGCGTTGCGGCCGGCTGGCAGCCGAGAAGGCCTTCGAGGGCCTTCCGCGCAGGAAGCACTCTTCGCGAGAGGACCTCTAGGGCGGCCCGAGTCCGGTGGGTGCTGCACGGATGGCTGATCGGTACCGTGCTCCCCAGGTCTCGGATGAGACGGCACCCGGTCCGCTCTCTCTGGGTGCTGCATGTATGGCTGATCGGTACCGAGCTCCCCAGCTCTTGGCGCGTGCCGGCGCTCGGCGCTCGCGGGTTCCGCGGGATCCTGCGGGTTGAAGGCTAAAGCTGGGGAGCTCGGTACCGAAAGGTGGGGAGGGACGCGCGGGATCCTGCGGCCGCCGGCTCCGGGGCCCCAGCTTGCAGCGGCGCCTACGGGCCTCCCTCTTGCGGGTTGCGGGTTCGGCGCCCCGGCCCCGGCTTGTCGGCCTCCGGCCGATGGCTTCTGCGGCCGTCGGCATCGCGACCCCGGGGACCTTCTCCTCTGGGCCGGCCGTCCGCGATTCGCTTGACTGAAGGCGCAGCCGATCCGAAGGCGGCCTGGCCGCCCTCCCAGAGGAGATGAGAACGATGGCACAGAGCCTCGTCCGGAGCGTCACGATCAATGCCCCCGTGGAAAAGGTGTTCGCCTTCTTGAGCGATCCGACCGATTGGATGCTCGCGTTCCCCAGTGAATCAGAGGTCACCGACCTCGACATCAAGCCCGGCGGAGTGGGTACGTCGGCCAAATGGACCGCCAAGATCTTCGGCGTCAACATGTCTGTGACTCACGAGTATCGGGAAGTGATCCCCAACCAGCGCATCGTGTCCAAGGCCTCGGCCGGACCCGTTGTGACGTTTGCCCTCGAGCCGGTCGAAGGCGGGACCGCCCTCACGGTTGACGAAGACATCGACGTTCAGACGCCGCTCGTTCGCGTCCCGCTCCACGCGCTGCTGGTCAAATGGACCGAAGGCGACATTGAGGCAATGGTGGCGAACGTCAAGAGCCTCGTCGAGACCGGGCAGAAGGCGGTCACCGCTGCCGACGAGAAGCCCCGGGGCACTCACCTCCTGGCCGCGTCGGACGAGATCAGCATCGCGGCGCCGGTCGAGAGGGTGTTCGAGATCGTCAAGGACCCCTCGGTGTGGCTGGGGGAAGACGTCGAGATCTCAAACCACACGGTCACACCCGCGGGTGTTGGGACAACGTTCACGGCGTCTTGGAAGGTTTTGGGCATCCCGCTGAAGACGACCCACGAGTACACCGAGTACGTCCCGGACGAGCACTTCACCTCGAAGTCCTCCTTTGGCCCCGAGTTCAGAATCTCCGTGGCTCCGGAGGGCAGCGGGACCAAGCTCACGTACGCATACGAGGTACTCCCGTCCAACTGGGCTGATGCGGCCGTGGACTCCCTCGTGATGAAGATGTCGGAGCGCAGCCAGAAGGAGTTGCTCGCCAAGATCAAGGCCACTGCTGAGGCAGGGGCCAGCCAGTCCTAGCCCGCGGCAGACGCCGAACGCCGGTGCACCACGTAGCCATGCCTCTCGTCGCGGTCGAGCGCAAACGGCGTTGCCACGAGCGCATCCTGGAGCATTCCGGCGAACTTGCTGTACCCGACGTCGCTGAAGTCGGTTCCGGCAACATGCCGGCGCACGAGCAACCCGGCCTCGGCGGCGGGCAGCCGCTTCTTTGCGTCCACCACCGCGCCAAGCGGTCCGCTCAAGAAGAGGGCCCGAACGGCACGAAGGTAGGCCGTTCGGTTCTCGTTGTCGAAGGGCTCCGCGGACGACGGCGGCGTGCCGGCCTGCGCTGGTGGCCTCACCCGGCGCTGGGGTTCCGGAGGGGCGGCAGGTGCCTCGGGGGCAGCGGGCCGGTGGACAGCAAGCCCACAGTGCTTCTCGACGAAGGCGCCGAGCGCGGGCGAGCCGAAGTCCTTGAACGTCACGGAAGGCCACTTGCGCCGCAGATGCTGGCCGAGGGGAGAGCCGTCGACCCTGCCTTTGACCCGCATCCCGGGATTGCGTTCGATCGCCGCGAGGATCTCGGCGCGGTATTCCTTGAGGGTCGGACCGGTAGTGCGGCCCGGCGCGGCGGCCGGCTTCGCTGGTGCCGGGTCAGGCGGGGCGACCTCGAGCACGTGGTACTCGTCGGCAGCCGATGCCAGGAGGTGGTTGACGGTGCCGGCGGCCGCGTGGTTCGTCGAGGCCACAATTACGCGCTTGTTGAGCTGTCGGAGACGGCGGACGAGCGGGACGAATCCGCCGTCACCGCTCACGATGACGAAGGTATCCGTCCACGGCCGGTCCTGAGCCTCAGCAAGGACGTCGACGCACATCTGGATGTCCGCCGCGTTCTTGACGTTCCGGGTGAACGAGAAGACCTGGACGGCCTCGATCCCGTGGGCGAGGAGATCGTCCTGGTACGAGTGCATGGCCGGCTGGGCCCAGTTCGCGTAGGCCCGGATAGCCGTGGCCCGGGCCCGGCTCCCGTTGCGGAGGAGGCCCTGGAGCTGCGTGGCAATCGGCGCCAGTGGAACCGAGCCCACGTCCTTGGAATACCCTCCGAACAGATTCTCCAGATCAATGAATACGGCAGCGTTTCCCTGACGCTGAGCAGCCTCGGCCATTCGTCCCCCCAAGCGGTCCCTCAGATTGAGGAATTCTCCCATGCCGCGTGCAGGACTCGGTCTCGGGCGGCCGCGGGCGGACCGGTCGGGCAGGGGCCCGTGTACCATGGGCCGATTTAACTTCCGGTCCCATGAGGCGTACAGTTGTGTGTTGGCTGTCGGTCCTCCCATGCCCTTTTGGGGGTGCGGGGACGCCAGTCGTCAAACCATACACGTCCGTCGGGGGCACAGTGCGCCCGGCGGCAGACAGTAAGCGGAGGCTATGGCCAAGAAGGACGGTGTCATCGAGATCGAGGGCGTCGTGACTGAAGCGCTGCCCAACGCGATGTTCCGCGTTGAGCTGACGAACAAGCACGTCGTACTCGCTCACATCTCGGGGAAGATGCGCCAGCACTACATCCGCATCCTCCCTGAGGACCGCGTAGTGGTGGAGCTCAGCCCGTACGACCTGACCCGCGGCCGGATCGTCTACCGCTACAAGTAAGCAGCACGCCCGGGGGCACCCGGGCGTTCATGCTGACCACCTGCAGAACACGCAAAGGGAACACCATGAAGGTCAAGCCGAGCGTCAAGCAGATCTGCGACAAGTGCAAGGTGATCCGCCGTAACGGGCGGGTCATGGTGATCTGCGAGAACCCGCGCCACAAGCAGCGCCAGGGCTGATCCTTCCCCGTCAGGGAGAGGGACCAACCCGGGCAACGCCCACGCAACAACTAGAGAAGGCAGCACAAGCTGCGCTGGGACGAATGGGCCCGGACAGCTGACCCCCGGTCCGGAGGCTGGGGCCGCTCGAGAACGAGCGGGTGTACTGCCTACGACCTCCGGTGAACACAAGGAGAACCGCCACTATGGCTCGTCTCGCTGGCGTTGACATTCCCCGCGAAAAGCGGCTGGAAATCGCGCTTACTTACATCTATGGCGTGGGCCGCACCCGTGCAAAGGAAACGCTCGCTGCCACGGGCATCAGCGCGGACGTCCGGGTCAAGGACCTGACGGACGCCGAGCTGGTCCAGCTGCGTGACTACATCGAGGGCAACTACAAGGTTGAGGGTGACCTCCGCCGCGAGGTGGCCGCCGACATCCGCCGCAAGGTCGAGATCGGCAGCTACGAGGGTCTGCGCCACCGCCGGGGTCTCCCGGTCCGCGGCCAGCGCACCAAGACCAACGCTCGCACCCGCAAGGGTCCGAAGCGCACCGTCGCCGGCAAGAAGAAGGCCGGCCGCTGATAGCGGCTTCGGTCACCCAGAAACCTCAGGTAGGAGAGAGCTAAATGCCCCCGAAGACTCGTGCTGCGGTCCGCAAGCCGCGCCGCAAGGACAAGAAGAATATCGCGCTCGGTCAGGCGCACATCAAGAGCACCTTCAACAACACCATCGTGTCCATCACGGACCCGTCCGGTGCTGTGATCTCGTGGGCCTCGGCCGGCGAGGTCGGCTTCAAGGGCTCCCGCAAGTCCACCCCGTACGCCGCCCAGCAGGCTGCGGAGTCGGCTGCGAAGCGCGCCCAGGAGCATGGCCTCCGCAAGGTCGACGTGTTCGTGAAGGGTCCGGGCTCGGGCCGCGAGACCGCGATCCGCGCGCTGCAGGCCGCTGGCCTCGAGGTCGGTTCCATCTCGGACGTGACCCCGAGCGCGCACAACGGCTGCCGCCCGCCCAAGCGCCGCCGCGTCTAACAAGTTGCCGGGGCCGGTGGGACCCGTCCGCGAGAGGTGACCGCCCGGCGTCGTGCGTCAGAAATGGCGCACGACGCCGAGTGCCCGCCTCGAACGGATGCCCCGCCTGGCTTCATTACTTAGTTCAGACCCCATCCATCTGTGTTGCGTCATATAGCGGATGCTTCCTGAAAGGAAAACCAAGTGCTCATTGCACAGCGCCCCACCCTGTCTGAAGAAGTAGTATCCGAAAACCGCTCCCGCTTCGTCATCGAGCCGCTGGAGCCGGGCTTCGGGTACACCCTGGGCAACTCGCTGCGCCGTACGCTGCTCTCCTCGATCCCGGGGGCGGCAGTGACCAGCATCCGCATCGACGGCGTGCTGCACGAATTCACCACGGTCGAGGGGGTCAAGGAGGATGTCACCGAGATCATCCTCAACCTCAAGAGCCTCTCGATTTCCTCAGATCAGGACGAGCCCGTCGTCGCGTACCTGCGCAAGCAGGGCCCCGGCGTCGTGACCGCCGCGGACATCGCGCCGCCGGCCGGCGTGGAGATCCACAACCCGGATCTGCACATCGCCACCCTGAACTCCAAGGGCAAGTTCGAGCTCGAGCTGACCATCGAGCGCGGCCGCGGCTACGTGTCTGCGGCGCAGAACAAGTCCGGGGATGCGGAGATCGGCCGGATTCCGGTGGACTCGATCTACTCGCCCGTGCTGAAGGTGACCTTCCGCGTGGAGGCGACCCGTGTTGAGCAGCGCACCGACTTCGACAAGCTCATTGTCGACGTCGAGACGAAGCCGGCCATCGTGCCGCGCGACGCCGTTGCTTCCGCCGGCACCACCCTCGTGGAGCTGTTCGGTCTCGCCCGCGAGCTGAACACCGCCGCCGAGGGCATCGAGATCGGCCCGTCCCCGACGGATGCCGCACTCGCCGCGGACATGGCGCTTCCGATCGAGGATCTGGACCTCACCGTCCGTTCGTACAACTGCCTCAAGCGCGAGGGCATCCACTCCGTGGGTGAGCTCGTGGCCCGTTCCGAGGCGGACCTGATGGACATCCGGAACTTCGGCGCGAAGTCGATCGACGAGGTCAAGGCCAAGCTCCTCGAGCTCGGCCTCTCGCTGAAGGATTCGCCCGTCGGATTCGACCCCCTCGCCGCGCGCGCTGCCGCGGGCGACGAGGACGACGCTGCCTTCAGCGACGACGAGCTCTAAGACAATTCTGCCCGCTGCCGGTCCCGTGCCGGCAGCGTCCCACACGAGGAGAAACTACTATGCCAGCACCCGCCAAGGGCCCGCGTCTGGGCGGTGGCGCTGCTCACGAGCGCCTCATGCTCGCGAACCTTGCTACGGCTCTTTTCGAGCACAAGCGGATCACCACCACCGTGACGAAGGCCAAGCGCCTCCGCCCGGTCGCCGAGCGCCTCATCACGTTCGCGAAGCGCGGCGACCTCGCCTCGCGCCGCCGTGTCCAGGCCGCCATCTCGGCGCGCACCAACACGAACAAGGGCATCATCCACGAGCTCTTCACCGAGATCGCCCCGCAGATGGCGGAGCGCAACGGTGGCTACACCCGCATCACCAAGATCGGCAACCGCAAGGGCGACAACGCGCCCATGGCTGTCATCGAGCTCGTGCTCGAGCCGGTCTCGGGCAAGCAGGCTGTGGTGAAGGAGGCTTCCTCGGCCACCGCCAAGGCTGCCCCCAAGGCTGAGGCCACCGTCGAGGCTCCGGCCGTTGAGGTCGAGGAGACCGAGGCTGTCGAGGCTGAGGTCGCCGAGTCGGAGACCGAGGTTGTCAAGGAGGAGGCCGCCGAGGCCGAGTCCGCTGCTGAGGCTTCCCGCGAGACCGCAGCCGAGGCCGAGTCCGCCGAGGCCGAGGCTGCTGCCAACGAGAACGCCGAGAAGCGCTCCCGCTGAATCGCGCCGTGACGCCTCGATAGACTGGGGCTCATGAGTGCAGAGAAGGCCCCCGTTCCCGATTCTGGGAACGGGGGCCTTCCGGCGTCTGCGGGGGGTTCTGGGACGCCCCTGGTGGTCTCCGGGGCGCACGACGGCGCGGGGCTGGCTGGCGCTGTGCGCGTCCGGCTCGATCTCGCGTACGACGGCGCACCGTTCAGCGGGTGGGCCCTGCAGCCAGGGCTTCGCACGGCTCAGGGGACACTGGAGGAGGCGCTCGCGCTCCTGTTGCGTCGGCCGGTCCGTGTGGTGGTGGCCGGGCGCACAGATGCCGGGGTGCACGCGCGCGGGCAAGTGGTGCATCTGGATCTCACGGGGGACGAGTGGGCCGGTCTCTCGCGTCGGTCATCGGAGTCGCCGGAGCACGCCCTCGTTCGGAGGCTGGGCGGCGCTCTGAGCCGAGTGCTCGGGGAGGCGACGGGCGCGCTCGTGGTGCATCGCGCGGTCGTTCCTCCGCCGGGGTTCGACGCGCGGTTCTCGGCGCTGTGGAGGCGCTATTCGTACCGGATCGCGGACCGGCCCGAGGACTGGGACCCGGTGCTGCGCGGTACGACGCTGTGGCACCGCGCGGAGGTGGACGTGGCGCGCATGAACGCCGCCGCCGAGCAGCTTCTGGGGCTCCAGGACTTCCTCGCGTTCTGCAAGCCGCGGGAGGGGTCCACGACGGTCCGGACGCTCGAGGAGCTCTCGTTCGAGCGGCTGGACGGCGGCGTGGTGGTTGCCCGGGTGCGCGCGGACGCCTTCTGCCACAACATGGTGCGCGCCCTCGTCGGCTCGGCGCTGCGGGTGGGGGAGGGGCTCGAGAGCGTTGAGTGGCTGCACGAGCGGATGCTCGCGCGCGTGCGGGACGCGAAGACGCGCCTCGCCCCGGCGCACCCGCTCGTGCTCGAGGAGGTCGGGTACCCGGAATCCCCCGCGGAGATGGCCGAGCGAGCGGAGCAGACAAGGGCGCGGCGCGACCTTATCGGTGGTTGAGCGCGCAGTCGAAACCCCGAGGCACGCCATTGAAGCCACAATGGAGGAGCCCCCTCCGGTCTGGGTTCCGTGAGGGGGCTCCGTCTGTAGGGCCCAGAACGGGCGTGTGAGGGCGTCACGGGATACCGAGAATGGTCCTGATCGATGTCGCCGCTGTTGTGAAGTACGTTCCCAAGGCCGCGCCGAATAGACCAATTCCCACCGAAATGACCACGGCGATCAGGCCTAACAGTGCGGCATACTCGGTCGCAGTCGCTCCTCGTTCAGGGTGTTCTGCGCCTCGCCGAAAACTGCGCTCAGATCTGTGAAGTTCCACGGCGGATCTCTACGAGAAGGTCTTGATGATGCCCATAATTGCTGGGCCGAGGATGATGATGAACATGGCCGGAAGGATCGCGAAAATCAGGGGGAAGAGGATCTTCACGGGAATCTT
Organism: Sinomonas sp. P10A9; assembly: GCF_041022165.1. GTDB lineage: Bacteria > Actinomycetota > Actinomycetes > Actinomycetales > Micrococcaceae > Sinomonas > Sinomonas puerhi. The sequence goes on along the minus strand of NZ_CP163302.1, from coordinate 2,992,575 downwards.
CATGGCATGCTCCTCGGCCCGCTGCCGTCGCTTGAGGCGCATCTCCTGGGCCTGCGTCTTGAGGACCTTGGCGATGGCGATGCCGTACTGGTCGGCTTGGACGATGGATCGAACAAACGCCCTGATGTCCGGGAAGCTGGCCCGAGCGGCCAGATCCGTATAGGCCTCGCGGCGTGAGCGGCCCACCTGGATATCCTGCAGTGTCCTGACGAATTCATCGGACAATGGACCCGTCGTGCTTTCAGAAGCCCTAGCCATGGCGCCTTCGAATCCGATGCCTGCCTCGACCGAGATGAGCATTTGGTCGAGCATGTTGGGCAGCGCCAGTTGCATCGCGTGCCGCCTCTTCTGGGCGGAGTTGTTCAGGAGGATGTCGGGCACGAAGTAGAACAGCGCTCCGAGGGCGATCAGCAGGAGGAAGCGAGGGCCGTCCGGGTGGGGGAGCAGAACAAGTATGCCGAGGAAGAGCCCGAGGAGGGCCAGAAGCGGTTTGGCGACGAGCACGCGGTCCAGGGGCCATGACCGAGGCCGACCGGCGCCTGCAAGCTTTCCGTCGAGCCATGCGGTGTAGCCGACGGGAGTGATCCTGCGAGACAGAGCCGTGAGGGCCTCCGAGATCGACGTCGTGGAATGCTTCGGCCCGGCTTTGAGGAGTCCGAGGTTCTTCTCGATCGCGGCTCGCGCGCTCCGGTCTGGTGTGACGATGCTCCAGGTCAGGAAGGCGACTGGAAGCACGATCGCAAGGATTGCTCCAATTGCTAAGACGTTCATGTCTAGCTCCTCAGTACTTCGGCTTGATGAGTCGGCTGAGCCAGAAGGTGCCCACGAGCAGCATGATGACGACGACGGTGAGCATGATCCAACCCGGCACGGTCGTGAGGAAGGTGGTCGCGTAGTACGGATTCACCAGCATCATGAGGAAGAACATGATGATCGGCAGCGACACGAGCACTACACCAGACGTACGGCCCTCAGCGCTCAGGGCCCGCACCTGGCGGGCGATCTGAGCTCGTTCGCGGATGGTCTCGTTCACGTTGTCGAGGAGTTCGGCGAGATTGCCGCCGACTTCCCGATGGGTCTCTATGGCTTGGGCCACCCAGAGGAAATCCTCGCTCTTCATGCGCGACGCAGTCTCGAGCAGCGATTCCGTGAGGTCACGGCCGATACGCGATTCGTTGACCACGCGCCGCAACTCCTCACCCATGGGAGATTCTGCCTCGCTCGCCGCTCCATCGACGGCCCGCAGGAGGCTGTGGCCAGCTCGCATGCTTCCGGAGAGCATCTGCAGCGTGTCCGGCAGCTGCTCCGCGAACTTGGCTTGCCGACGTGAAGCGAGGGTGTTGAGGCCCACAACGAAGAGGATGGGAACCACCACGGCGAAAAGGAGGCCGAGGGCCAAGCCACCGAGAACGAAGCCCAGAATGGCACCCACGAGGGTGCCTGCCCCGGCCATGAGGACGAAGTCGCCAACGCGGATCTTGAGGCCGGCCTGCTCGAACTTGTCTGCGTTCGCGAATCGGAGCTGCCGTCCCTGCAACGACCTGGTGATGGCACTGACTGCGGTGTTGGTCAGTTTGGTCAGGGCCGACGAAGAGGTTTCCTGCTGTTGAGGCCGGCGTCGCCCAATGGCGACGGTCTTCCGGGAACGCAGAACAACGATCACGAAGAGCAGGAGCCCCGCGTAGATGGCCAGAATGCCGGCGACGAGCATGAAGGGGGAATCCACAGCGTCACATCTTCCCGTAATGTTGGCCGAAGATGGATGGGCTGATCTGGATTCCCAGATCGCGGAATCGTTCCGTAAACCGTGGGCGCACTCCAGTGGGGATCGGCTTGCCCAGGAATCGCCCGTCGGCATCGAGTCCGGCTGCGTAGTCGAACAGGAATGCATCCTGCAGAGTGACTACGTCTCCTTCCATGCCCTGGACTTCGGTCACGTGGGTGACACGCCGCGTTCCGTCGCGGAGGCGCGTGAGGTGCACGATGAGGTTGACGGCCGATGCAACCTGCTCGCGGATCGCCCGCAGGGGCAGGTCCATTCCGGCCATGAGCACGAGAGTCTCGAGGCGTGCGATCGAGTCACGAGGGGAGTTGGCATGGACTGTCGAGAGCGAGCCGTCGTGCCCCGTGTTCATGGCTTGGAGCATGTCGAGGGTCTCGCCTCCACGGACCTCTCCGACGATGATCCTGTCCGGCCTCATGCGGAGCGTGTTACGCACAAGGTCGCGGATCGTAATAGCGCCCTGGCCCTCGATGTTGGGCGGGCGGCTCTCGAGGCGAATCACGTGCTCCTGCTGGAGCTGGAGTTCTACGGCGTCCTCGATCGTCACGATCCGCTCGTCGTGCGGGATGAACGAGGAGAGCACATTGAGGAGGGTGGTCTTGCCTGTGCCCGTACCGCCCGAAACGATGATGTTCATGCGTGCCCGCACGCAAGCATCAAGCAATTCAGCCATCTCGGGGTTCAGCGTGCCCAGTTCGATGAGCTTATTGACACTGAGGGCTTCGCGCGAGAATTTGCGGATCGTGAGTGCCGCTCCGTTCACGGCGAGCGGCGGAATGATTGCGTTGACACGAGAACCGTCTGAGAGACGCGCGTCGACAAGGGGCGACGATTCGTCGATGCGCCGGCCCACGCGCGAGACGATTCGCTCGATGACGCGGCGCAGCTGCTCCTCGGAGGAGAACGTCGTCTCAGTAGCGAAGAGCTGGCCGTGGCGCTCGATGTAGACCTGGTCGGCGCGGTTGACCATCACCTCAGTGACACTCGGATCGTCAATGTATCGTTGAAGCGGCCCGAGTCCGAGGACATCGTCCATCGTCTCGTCGATGAGCCGCTCGCGCTCACTTGCGGACAGTGGCACCGACTGGTCCGAGACGATGGAACGAAGCTCGGTGCGGACAAAGTCGTGGAGGTCGGCCTCGCTGAGTGCCGAGTCGGTGATGCGACTCCCGACGCGCTCATACAGCTCGACGCTTACCCTCTGCTTGAGCTCTCTCAGCGCGAGGCTCGTCCGCACGCTCCCGGGCGTGGCGACGTCGTGGACGGCGAGGCGGGCTTCGGCGTCGGCTGCGGCTTTGGCCTGAACACGGGTGCTGAGGTTCGTCGCGGTGTGTTCGGGCGCGGCAAGTTCTAGCTCGGTGACGGGCAGCGCCGTCGTCTCAAGATTCCCGTGTTCTTCCGGCGGCGCCGCGAACACAGCGGGCGGGCGTCGCTCACCGCGGGCATCCAGAAGGCGGTCTGATAGGTTCACTGGAAGTCCGCCCTTCGGTGCAATTGCTTGTGGTCACGGTTGTCCCATTGGGGCCTGAACCGATCGATGAGCTTGCGCAGACCCTTGACTACGGGATCCCGCAGGCCGTCCTGGAGCGCCGGGACACCGCGATTCGTCGAAAGCGGGAGCGAGCGCGAGCGGGGGAGGACGACGTCGACTGGCACCCCGAGGGTGGCCTCAACGTCCTGGAGCGTGATGCCAGTCCTGCGGTCCGCCATGTTCAGCACCACATGCCGATGTTCGGGGAGCATATGAAGCTCGTTGAGGATCTCGAGGCCCGACTTGAGGCCGCGCACACTCGGAATGTCCATGCCGCAAACCCACACCACGTCGCTCGCCTGGTCCAGAGTCGCCAGAACATGCTCCCCCAAGCCGGGCGATGTGTCGATGATGATGTACTGGAAGTCCGCCGCAAGGTGCTTGATGAGTTCCGCAATCCCGTCCGGGGAGATCTTGTCGGCGTCGGCCGGATTCCTCGGGGCGCACAGCGCATAGATGTTCGTTGGATGCGGGGCGAGATAGGTCTTGAGCGAAAGGGAGTCCATCGGCCCGCTCGCTGCATCGAGAATGGTCCGTTCGGGGTTGAGCATGAGGGCGCTCGCGACGTCGCCGAACTGCAGGTCGAGATCCACGATGACCACCGACATCGGCGCAATCTTGCCAAGCCCGACGGCGATGTTAGTGGCTATCGTGGTCTTGCCAACACCTCCCTTGGGCGACATCACCGCGATGATCCGCCCGTGCGCGTGCTCCGACTCATCGCCGATGGTGCCGATCGGCGGTGCCGCTGCGAGCCGAGAGGTAGCCGAGGCCGCAGCCTGTTCAAGGTGGCTGCGGAGGGACTCTGAGTCGGCCGTTGGGATCACGAGGTCCCTGACGCCCGATCGCATGGCCGACAGAGCCAGATCAGGCGTCGGCTGGGCCGCGTAGATGAGGCTCACATGCGGATGACGCGCATCAACCGCCGTGGCGAATTTGAAAGCGTCGTCGGAGCGCAGGTCCGGCCCGAGGATCAACACCTCGATAGGCTCACCCACGAGTTGGTTGAACACGTCGTCGATGCTGGCGGGCAGGAAGTTCGCCTGGAACGTCTGGAGGGCACCGGGAAGGCTCGCCGCAGCCAGCCGGATTCGGTGTTCGAAATCAGCGTCTGCTGTGATGAGAGCGAAGCGGCTCATCGCAAGACCTTCGCCCGATCAATGCCGCCGCCGTTCTCGACCGCGGACGAGGGCTCCTTCGAGAGGTACAGCTTGCCGAACTCGGCAGCAAACACGATCTTCTCGGCGTCAGCGGCTGTACGGGCTATGGTCACGAGGTATTCGGAGGTGCCACCACCACCGCCGCTGTTGATGCCGCCTCCACTGCTCGGCTGTGGGGAGGCTGTCGCATTGTTCTGCGCCGCAACCCCCGATGTGGTTTGGATGCCGGTCACGAGCACTTTGTGGAACGAGAGTTGGGTCTGCGAGGGCGCGTTTTCCTCTTTGGAGAACGAGAGGAAGACGCCTACCGTGTCGCCGGCGGAGAGGGCTCCTCCGACGACCCGTTCGATGGGGAGCCGGACCGTGACTTCCTGCATTCCGGCCGGGACGGCCGCGCGGCCGGGACCATTGAGTGCGCCAGCTTCCACGAATCGGGACGCAAGGAGTTGTTCTCCCGGCTGGAGGGCCACCGACGCGACCTTCCCCTGGATGGCCCCGAGGTCCGCGACTGCGTCAGCTGCGAGGACGCCCTTGGGAACGGGCTTCTTGGCGACGGAATCCCCGAGGCTTCCGACCGCAGTGCCGGCAATGACTGGCTTCTGCACGACGTAGACGTCCTGCGTCTCCGTGTTGGCGAACGCGCGGGCGTCGGCTCCGTTGACATAAATGATGAGAAGTGCGGCGCCAATGATTGCGACAATCAGAGCGGCCACGCCTCCCAGTAGGCGGGTCCTCACGGGTATCTCCTTAGATGATTGCTACTTGATGAGGGTGACCACGGTGGTGCCGAGGTCCTGCCCTGAACCGGTCCCAGTGGAGGGGTCCACGGTGTCGAAGCGGACGAACTGCGCGATGACGCAGCGATCGTCGCCGGCGCTGCACGCGTACAGGGGATTGATTCCCAGGGCTGTCAGGTCCGAGGCCTTGTCATGGAACTCGTAGGGCGAGCCTGCGTTGGCGAAGTGCCAACCGTAGATCCGCAAGGTGGCGTAACCGAGGATGTGGAATTGACCCCCGGCCCCTTGAGCGATGGCCTGATCGAAGACGGGAAAGACCACGTTGACCTGGCCGCCGGCGTTGATGGTGTCGATCCATCCTTGCAGGATCGGCTGGCACGCCTGAAGCTGTGCCACTCCGTTCCCAGGATTGGATGGGATGTAGTCAGTCCCACTCGCCGTAGTTGCTTGGCACGGCCCCGACTGCGAAAGCCATCCCCAACCCCCTGCAATCACCGCACCAGACGGACCCGTACAGGTCATGCCGGGCTTCCACTCCAATTGCATGATGTTCCCGGCCTTCTGGCCGCTCTGGAGGTCGAAGCAACTGTTGGCGAAGGCGAGGGGAAAGCCACCTCCGTTTCCGGGTGGCTTCAAACTGACGGTCGCCTGCGCCCCCACGGTTGCGGGGGCTACGTTGAGGGCCTTGGCGAAGAGGGGCGTGAGGAATCCTGCCCCGCTCGCGCCATCCCTCGTCGAGGTTGTGACGACAACCTCCTGGAGGCCGTTGACTACCGGGAACGTCACCGATTGGATCGCCGAGGCGTTGTCATTCGCGTTGCCGTTGACCAGTGGCTGCGCAGCAGCAGTCCAAGCGCCCGCGTAAGACGAAGAGCAGGTCTGGTTCTTATAGCACTGCTGCCCGATGGCGATGGCGGCTGAGTCGGCTCCATTCTGGAGTTGAGCCCGCTCGGCATACACCTGACCGAGATCGACAGCCACCGCGCCGACCCCTATGAGGGCGAGCATGAGCACGACGGACAGGATGGCGATTGCACCGCGCTCCCCGTCGGCGCGGGTGCCCCGGATCATCCCCCACACCTCATAGCGCTGACGCCCGAGACGGTCCACGGCCCGGCAATGCCCGTGAGACTTGGCATCGAATACTGGATGCTTACGGTCACGGTTTGGTTTGGTGCACAGGACGAAGGGGAGAACGAATAGCTCAGCGGTCCGACCGTCGGTGCGGCCGCCGTGGCGGCCGCTGCCGCCGTGGATTGGCTGTTGCTGATCGCCATGGACCGGGCGGCTTCCCTGGCCGCTTGGGTGACGCTGATCTGCACGCGGAAGAAGTTGGCGAACTCGACGATGCCGAGCATCACCGCGAAGAAGAGCGGGGCGACGAGGACGAATTCGACCGCGACCGCGCCACGGTCTTTCGCTGCACGTCTGGACTTCATGATCCCCCCTCCATGGGATGTCTGCGCGGCTGGGCGGCTTGCCGCCCAGCCGCCAGCCGGTTCACCAGGTTGCGACTGTTGTCGCGAGGCTGTTGAACCACGTGTTCAGCGCGCCGCCGAAGGCCAACACGCCGACGGCGATGATGAGCGCGATGAGCCCGACGAGGAGCGCATACTCAGTGGCGGTGGCACCCTCTTCACCTGTAACGGTGATCGGCTCTACTTGGACTGTCTGTCCCTTTTCCATCTATCCCCCCTGGCTGTGGATCTGTTTCGGTGCATCTACTACCAGGTGGCGACCTTGGTGGCGAGCGCATTGAACCAGGTGTTCAGTGCGTTGCCGAAGGCGAGGACGCCGACGGCGATGATGAGCGCGATGAGGCCGACGAGGAGCGCGTACTCGGTGGCCGTGGCGCCCTTCTCCTTGTCGGTGCTGGTGAGGTCGTTCCAGAACGTCATGAGGGAGACCATGAGCTTGTCCATGATGGGGTCCTTTTCAAGCGTGTGAGACCAATGGCAACGTTGCCCCCTTATGAGCGCCGTCGGGTCTACAGCCGTCAGACTGTCATCCCCATCCGCGCTGGCGCACTACTCCTCTGTACTCGAATTTTTCGTTTCGAGTAACCTAAGAACTACCTAGTGCTAGGCCCGCATGTACTCAGTTCGTGAAAGCTGTGATTTGGGTAGTCGGGCGTCGCGCAGGCGTGCCCCTCGAAGGCGGGCCAGCAACGGTCGGTGGTGCCGCTTTGACCCGCCGTGCTGTGGCGGGATATCCTAGGTAGTCGTTGTGCGTGTCCTGACTCGATGATGCGCGCCGCGGGAGTGTCCAGTTGCAGGACGCAGGCTCCCGGGGTGCTATCGAGTAGCACGGGATGACTGGTCTGGGAGCCCTCACCTCTGGTCCGGTAGCGCACCGAAGACATAGGGGTGTATCTCACCGACCCCCTACCAGACCAAGAAACGAAGGCAATAACTGTGCGTACGTACACACCGAAGCCCGGCGACGCCGACCGTCAGTGGCACGTCATTGACGCCACCGACGTCGTTCTGGGTCGCCTTGCCAGCCAGACCGCAACACTGCTGCGCGGGAAGCACAAGCCGACCTTTGCGTCCCACATGGACATGGGCGATTTCGTCATCATCATCAACGCGGACAAGGTGGCCCTCACCGGCGCCAAGCTCCAGCAGAAGCGCGCCTACCGCCACTCGGGCTTCCCGGGCGGCCTGACCAGCGTCACCTACGCGGAGCTGCTCGAGAAGAACCCGGTCCGCGCCGTGGAGAAGGCCATCAAGGGCATGCTCCCGCACAACAAGCTGGCTGACCAGCAGATTTCCAAGCTCAAGGTCTACGCGGGCCCGAACCACCCGCACGCTGCCCAGCAGCCCAAGACCTTCGAGATCACCCAGGTCGCCCAGTAGTACTGGCCACTTCCAAAGAATTCATCAAGGAGAACACTGTGGCTCAGAACGAAGAGCTTGCCCCGGCCGCCGAGGCTGAGGAGACCCCCACCACTTACACGTCCGAGAGCGCCCCGGCGGCCGCCGAGGAAGCCAAGCGTGAGCGCCCCGCCCTCACGGTTGCCGGTGCCGCCGTCGGTCGTCGCAAGGAGGCAGTGGCCCGCGTCCGCGTTGTCCCCGGCACCGGCCAGTGGACCATCAACGGCCGCACGCTCGAGAACTACTTCCCGAACAAGCTGCACCAGCAGGAGGTGAACGACCCGTTCAAGCTCCTCGACCTAGAGGGCGCCTACGACGTGATCGTCCGCATCCACGGCGGTGGCCCGTCGGGCCAGGCCGGTGCAGTGCGCCTCGGCGTCTCGCGCTCGCTCAACGAGATCGACCTCGAGAACAACCGTCCGGCACTCAAGAAGGCCGGCTTCCTCACCCGCGACGCCCGCGTCGTGGAGCGCAAGAAGGCTGGTCTCAAGAAGGCCCGCCGCGCACCGCAGTACTCGAAGCGCTGATTCCTAGCCATTCATGCCGAAGGCCCGTTCCGCATCTGCGGGGCGGGCCTTTCGTCACTTAAGACAATGGCTCTGTCAGATCGTAGACGGCAACCCCACTGACATCCGTACGGCTGAAGTGGGTCGTGATCCAGTCCACCATCTGGAGCGTGCGATGAGATAGTGGCAATGAGTCAGCGACGTCGGCCCTGTGAATGTAGTACTGGACATCACCACCGGCGATCCAGGACTCAAGCTGCCCTTGAGACGGAAAGCCATCCGCTCCGTTGAATCCAGCCAGCGCAATGACCGGCACCCCTGTGTCGAGTTGGTACCGCGCGGCCGCCTCCCCGCCTAGGGTTATGGCCGCCCATTTCCGCGCTTTTGCGTGCTGAATGAGCGTGAACAGATCGTCCGAATTACGTTCTGCTGCGGATTGCACCGACCTCTTGCGGGCGTCGTCGAGGTGAAAGCTGTCCACGGCAGGGACTGGTCCCGAGAGAAAGAAAGTTCCATCCTGCGGATTGGTCATAGTGGCCACATCGAATCCTGCAGCCGGAACAGCGAGCAAGAAAACCAGCCCCATGGTGGTGATGCGCCGACCACTGTGACGTAATCGTCCGGGTAGAAATAGCCCAAGCACGGCGACAGAGCCGGTGATGAAGGACAACTTCGCGAGGTATTCCCATCCCGGTGGGAACCAGGACATCCACACCACGAGAAGTATCGATATTGTGGCGATGCCCAAGGCGAGAGCGGTGCGCCAAGCGGTGGCGGTATGTCTTCCTTTGATTATGGACTCAATGACCCATCCGCCAAGGAGCGCGGCGGGTATGGCGATGAATGACAGGTAATACGGGTGCATTCCGCCTTCCATGAAGCTGAATACAATAAACCCGACTGCAAACCACAGGCATAGGGCAGCGAGTGCGGCGTGAGTCTTGCGGGATCTGGCAGCGTGGGACGAGAGCAGAATGACGCCGAGGACTCCAACGATGAGGAACCCCAACAGCTCAGGGGCGTAGTTGAGTGTCAATAGTCGCGTCAAGCTTCCTGACGATTCGGTCGGTCCGCTTGCGCCAACCACTTGGATATCGCCTTGGTCGATCGCACCGCTCAGCCGTCCGATACCGTTGTAGCCGATTGTGAGGTCGATGAGGTCATTGTTTTTGGTGCCCCCTACCCATGGGCGGTTCTGTGCGGGCGTCGCCATGACAGGCACCATCCAAAGGAGTGACGGTCCGACGCTGGCCAGCGCCGCCCCGACGACTGCACGTGTGAGTCGCTTCCACTCGGGGAAGCGGAGAACCATCACTGCCATCAGGGAGGGTACGATCAGCAGGGCCTGTAGCTGCTTGGTGAGGATGCCGAGGCCTAGCAGGAACCCCGTCACGAGGCTGGCCGTGGAGAGCCTCTTGAGGCGCAGCACCGCCAAGACCGCCGCAGTGCAGAAGAAAACGAGAGGCGCGTCAGGATTGTTGATCCGCGACATGCTCACGTGGACAGGCACCGCTAACACCAGAATCCCAGAGAGTAGTGCCCATACGTGGCTCGTGTACGTGCGTGCGATGAAGTAGGCCAAGGACGCGCTGCCCGCACCCATGATGATGCTGGGCAGCAACACGGGGAAGGATCCAAGGCCGAAGACCGCGACGAGTGGCACCGTCAGCCAGACCGTAAACGGGGGTTTGTCGATGGACTCGCCGCCCGAGAGGTCGGAGGCGCCGAAGAATAGATTGTGGGGATTTGCCAAGGCTGATTGTGTAGCAGCGGCGTAGTAAGGATTCCCCAAGCCATTGATGCTGACATTCCAGCCGAGCCATACGATACCAGTTACAAAAACAAATGCGGCCACCTGCGCGTCGCGGCTGACGAGGACACGCATCACGCGGTTGCGCGTTCGGGTATTCGCGTCACGAAAGCCGATAGACACGGATATCGCCAACGTCGGTGCCTGAGTACACACTTCGAACCCAGCCGGTGACCTGGCGGGCTGGGGAATCGTGGAGCAAAGCTGTGTCCATAGACGGATCATCTATGAAATAGCAGATCTTGCCGTCTGCCACCCATGCCTTGAAGACGTCCAGAGTTGGCCACGGATCAACAGCCGAGAAGCCTCCGACGGCCATGACAGGCCTTCCCGTCGCCAGCTGGAGCTTTGCGGCACTCTGCGACGGCAAGGTAGCGGCCGCCCATCTGCACGATTCAGAGCTGTTCTTGAGCGTCTGGACCAGGTTTTCACTGGGGTCGGCTCCCATCGCGATGTCTCGCGCCCAGCGCGGGTCGCCGCGGCCCACATCTGCCAGGAATCGGCTAATACTGCCCTCCCGTGCAGTCACTCCGCCAGAGAGCGGATTGGAACCCTGATGGGGTGTGACCGCGTTGACGAAAGATGTTGCCAGGGGCGCTGCTAACAGGGAGAGCGCCGCAAGGCAGGCAGCCAACCGATCGACCGATTTCCAGGGGGGCTTCACCAACGTGACGATGCTAGCGGCCAACCCTGATCCCAGAACGAGCCAAGCCAGCCACCGGGGCCACAGGGCTACTGACAGCAGGATCCCTGCCGACGTGAGCGCCGTTGCCAGCACCCCCAAACCCGCGATGACTCGGATCAGGGGCTTGTGGTCTTGTGCGACGAGGATATGTACTGCCGCCCCCACTACCAGCGCGATCGGCACGCCCAGACTGGCCGTGTAGTACGTATGGATCTGGTCGCCCATGAAGCTCAGAGTGGCGAACGCGGTGATGAGCCAGACCCCTGCAGCCGCAGCGAACAACTGCGCGATCCGCCCTTGAACTCGGCGGATGGCGAGCGCGAGCAAGATGACGCCCGCACACGCCGCCGGGAGGAGCCAGGCCGCCTCCTGAGCGTAGTTGGCGTTGATTAGGCGCAAGAATCCCGCGTCACTTGCCACATCGCGGTACTGGGAGGGTATTAGCATCGCCACCGGGTCGTCTTGGCTCACGATCCGCTGCATCCCGTTGTAACCGAAGGTGAGCTCAATGGCGCTGTTCGTCGTCGACCCGCCCATGTACGGGCGCTGATCTTTGGGAGTCAGCTCAACGATTGCGAACCAGCTCGCCGCCGTCACCACGAATGGCAGCGCGGCAGATGTGGCCAGCCGCAGCATCTCGCGCGCCCGACCCCACGCGCCCGCAATCAGAACGGTTGCAAGAGCTGGAGCCACCAGCAGGGCCTGGAGCTGCTTGGTCAGGATGGCCAGGCCGAGGGCTACGCCTACGGCCACCGCCCACCTCGCCCGCCCCGTATCGACCGCCCTCAGGGCGCCAGCCAGCGCGAGAAGCAGCAGGAACATCATGAGCGGGTCAGGGTTGTTGTACCTGGACATGAGGACGACGATCGGCGTGGTCGCGAAGACTGCTGCCCCGACCAGCCCGGCTACGGGGGAGAGGTATCGGCGACCCATGACGAAGACGAGCGCCGTCGTGGCCACTCCCAAGAGAGCCTGCGGGAGCAGGAGGCCCCAGCTGTTCAGCCCGAACACGCGGACCGAGAGCCCGATGAGCCACAGGCTCAACGGCGGTTTGTCGACCGAGATGGCATTGCCCCAGTCACTGGAACCGAAGAAGAACGAAACGGGGTCATGCAGCCCGGCCTGCACTGCGGCCGAGTAGTAGGCGTTTGCCCAGCCATTCGCCGGGAGATTCCAGATGTTCAGGAACGCGCTTGCGGCCAGGATGATCGCGAGCCCGGCCCGCTCGAGCGATCCGAACCGGCGGTCCGAATGCACCGCGGATTCAGCGAGAGCCGCCATTCAGGCTGCATCCATCGCCCGCGCGGAGGCGGTGTCGGCGCGGACCCGGCCACCCGCCGTCGTGCGCCTTCGGAAGACCCACGCCTTGAGCAGCGCGAAGCGCATGACGGTGGCCACGACGTTGGCGGCCGTGAGGGTCACCAGTTCGGCAGTCGCGCCGGGATCCGTATTCAGGGCGTGAAGCACCACGAGAGACGAGGACGTAAGGCCCCACGCGAGCCCGAAGACGATGAGGCCCTGGAACTGCTGGACGCCATAGTGCGCAGGGCCGCTGATGCCGAAGGTAAAGCGCCGGTTCGCGGCAGTGTTCAGCACGGCGGTAATAAGCAGCGCCGAGAAGTTGGCCGGCTGGGCTCCCATGAGCGGCTGAAGCATGAGGTAGAGGACGGCGTAGGCGATCGTAGAGGCGACCCCCACCGCGCCGAAGCGCAGGACTTGGCCGAAGAATGACGGCGGCCGTACGGGGAGCAAGGGGCGACGGCCCAGCTCGGCGTAGATGGCGGCGAGGGGGATCCGGCCCAGGGCGAGGGATTTCGCAACACGGACGATCCCGCGCATGTCGTCCATGGCTGTCTGGGCAATGTCCACCGTGCTCGTGGGGTCGTCGGTCCAGTCGACCGGGATCTCGTGGATGCGAAGGCCTGCCCGCTCGGCCAGGACCAGTAGCTCGGTGTCGAAGAACCACGCGTTGTCCTCGACGTGCGGGAGCAGGGTGCGCGCCACGTCCGCTCGAAGTGCCTTGAACCCGCACTGGGCGTCCGAGAACCTCACACCGAGGGTGCCCTTGAGCATGACGTTGTACGTCCGCGAGATGATCTCCCGCTTGGGCCCGCGCACCACACGTGCGGTGCGGCCCAGCCGGGTGCCGATTGACATATCCGAATGCCCGGACAGCAGTGGGGCGATGAGCGGCGGGAGCGCTGCGAGGTCAGTGGAGAGATCGACGTCCAGATAGGCGACGACCTTCGCCGTGGACTCCATCCACGCCTGCCTGAGCGCGAAGCCACGGCCCTTCGTCTCGAGGCGCAGGTAACGGACCCCTTCGAGCTGGGCGGCGAGCGATTCGCCGATGGCGCGGGTGCCGTCAGTGCTCGCGTTGTCCGCGATGGTGACGACCCACGGAATCTGGAACGCCTCTTCGAGGTAGGCGACGAGCGACGTGACGGAGCCAGCCAGCGCATCCTCTTCGTTGTGCACCGGCACGACAATGTCGATGGCCGGCCCCCCATGGACCTCAGTCATGCGTTCAAAGCTACGGTGCGCGTGGGGGTACGTACTAGCTGATGCGGAGAATCGAGTACACGACAGGGTGGCCAAGTAGTGCCCAACTTCGCCCGGCTCAACACCGGGGCGCGGCGTTACCCTGAATCCATGGTTCCCGAGGATCCACGCCTTTCTGTGACCGAAGACTACGCGGCCGAGCTCGACGAGCTGCGCGAGATCGGCAAGGTCGACCACAGGGTCAGGCCCAGCGCCGACCCCGACGCGTGGCGGCACAGCTACCCCTACGAGCAGAAGCTCACCAGGCCCGCCTACGAACGCCAGAAGCGCGCCCTCCAGATCGAGCTCCTCAAGCTCCAGCTGTGGGTCAAGGACACCGGCCAGAAGGTCCTCATCCTCTTCGAGGGTCGCGACGCTGCTGGAAAGGGCGGGGCCATCAAGCGGTTCAACGAGCACCTGAACCCCCGCGGCGCTCGGATTGTGGCCCTCGAGAAGCCCACCGACGCCGAACGCACCCAGTGGTACTTCCAGCGCTACGTGTCCCATCTGCCCAGCGGCGGGGAGATCGTGATGATGGACCGCTCCTGGTACAACCGGGCCGGCGTCGAGCGGGTCATGGGCTACTGCACCGCGGCCGAATACCACGAGTTCATGCGCGAGGCGCCCGAGTTCGAGCGCATGCTCGTCAACTCCGGAATCCACCTGCACAAGCTGTGGTTCTCGGTGGGCCGCGAGGAGCAGCTCAACCGCTTCGCCTCCCGCGAGACGGACCCTGTGAAGCAGTGGAAGCTCTCACCCACCGACATGGCGAGCCTGGACAAGTGGGACGCCTACACCGCCGCCAAAGAGGCCATGTTCTTCTACACGGACACCGGGGACTCCCCGTGGACCGTCATCAAGAGCAACGACAAGAAGCGCGCCCGCCTCGAGGCCATGCGGTACATCCTCAACGTCACCCCGTATGACCGCAAGGACACCAAGGTGGCGCACGCCCCGGATCCGCTGATCGTCGGCACCGCCGCCGAGGTCCTCGAGGAAGGCGAGACCTACACCGCACAGTTCCCCGTGCTGCGGGCTGGGGCATAGCCCGGCTGTGACAAGGAAGGCCCTCCAGCCAGCCAGTAGACTGACCCGGTGACTAGGCTCTTCGGTACCGACGGCGTGCGGGGGCTGGCCAATGGCCTCCTCGATGCCCAGCTCGCCCTCAAGATCTCCCAGGCGGCGGCTGTCGTCCTCGGCCACCGGCAGGTTGCGGACGGCGCCCGGCCGCGCGCCGTCGTGGCCCGCGACCCCCGGGCCTCGGGCGAGTTCATCAGCGCCGCCGTTGAGGCCGGCCTCGCGAGCGCGGGCGTGGACGTGTACGACGCCGGCGTTCTCCCGACTCCTGCCGCCGCCTACCTCGTGGCGGACCTGGGCGCGGACTTCGGCGTCATGATCTCTGCCTCGCACAACCCGGCGCCGGACAACGGGATCAAGTTCTTCGCCCGCGGGGGCCACAAGCTCCCCGACGAGGTCGAGGACCAGATCGAGGCGCTCCTGATCGAGGAGCCGCACCGCCCCACGGGCGCCGGCGTGGGCCGCATCCAGCGGTTCGCCGATGCCGAGGACCGCTACATCGTCCACCTCCTCACCACCCTTCCGCACCGCCTCGACGGGCTCACCGTGGTCCTCGACTGCGCCAACGGAGCCGCCTCGGGCTGCTCGCCGCAGGTGTTCAAGGACGCTGGCGCCAACGTGATCGTGATCGGGGCCGAGCCAGACGGGCTCAACATCAACGACGGCGTGGGCTCCACCCACCTCGGCCCGCTGCAGGCGGCAGTGCTGGAGCACGGCGCGGACCTGGGCATCGCGCACGACGGCGACGCCGACCGCTGCCTCGCCGTGGACCATGAGGGCACCATCGTGGACGGCGACCAGATCATGGCCGTCCTGGGCCTGGCCCTCAAGGAGGCCGGGAAGCTGCGCGACAACGTGCTCGTGGCCACCGTGATGAGCAACCTGGGCCTCAAGCTCATGCTCCGCGACGCTGGCATCGCCGTCCGCGAGACCGCCGTGGGCGACCGCTACGTGCTCGAGGAGATGCGCGCCGGGGACTACTCCCTTGGCGGCGAGCAGTCCGGCCACGTCATCTTCTCCGACTACGCCACCACCGGCGACGGAGTCCTCACCGGCCTCCAGCTCGCCGCCCAGGTGGCCCGCACCGGCAAGCCCCTCAGGGACCTCGCCTCCGTCATGACCCGCCTCCCGCAGGTGCTCATCAACGTCAAGGGCGTGGATAAGGCGCGCGTCTCCGCGGACGACGGCGTGGCCGCGGCTGTCGCTTCCGCCGAGGCAGAGCTGGGGGAGACGGGGCGGGTGCTCCTGCGCCCCTCCGGCACCGAACCCGTGGTCCGCGTGATGGTGGAGGCTGCCGACGAGGGCACCGCCCAGGCCATCGCCGAGCGACTCGCGCGCGTGGTGCAAAGCCAACTCGCGCTCGAGACGGCCTGAGCCCAAGCACCTTGGGCGGGACGGTACGCTCGGCTCATGCGCACGCCGCCGCCCGCCGTCGTCCGAGCCGTCCAAAGCCTCAGCGGGGCCCTTGAACGGACTGCCGCGGCGCTCAAGCCGCCGCAGGCGCGCTTCCTCGAGGTCAGCGGGGGAGTCGCGGCCATCGCGCTCATGCGCGCGGCCGTGAACACTCGCCTCGCCGAGCCGCTCGCAGGCGGCCGGCGGACGGCGCCGGAGGTTGCCGCGGAGCTGGGCCTGCACGCCGACACCGTGCACCGCGTGCTGCGCGGCCTCGCAGTGTTCGGCCTCGTCAGGCTCGACCGCCGCGGTGGCTTCACCCTCACCCGCACGGGCCGGCTGCTGCTCGAGGACTCACCGCATTCGATGGCAGGGTGGGTGCGGTACGCGACGTCGGACGCGGTGCTCGCAGGCTGGCTGCGCCTTCCTGAGTCCCTCGCGGACGGCGAGCCTGCCTTCAACGCGGCCACGGGAACCACGCTGTGGGCACACCTCGCGGCACACCCGGACGAAGAGGCCAGCTTCGCCCGCACCATGCACGAGCTCACCCTCCTCGCGGCGCCTCTCATCGTCGCCGCCTACCCGTGGCCCGAGCACGGAACCGTGTGCGATGTGGGCGGGGGAGTCGGCGCGATGCTCGCCGCGGTGCTCCAGGCGTGCCCCGCCCTCGACGGCGTGCTGGTTGACCAGGCCGGTCCGCTCGCCGCCTCGGGTGAGTACCTGGCAGGTCGGGGAGTTGCAGAGCGCGTTCGCGCGGTCGAGGGCGACATCTTCACCGGCTTCGAGGCCCGCGCCGACGTGTACCTGCTCAAGGACGTTCTGCACGACTGGGATGACGAGCAATGCAGTCAGGTGCTCCGCACGGTCCGGGCTGCGGCCGCAACTGGCGCCCGGGTGCTGGTCCTCGAGTGGCTGCAGGAGCCCAACGTTGCCTCGTTCCCGGTCTCGATCTCGGACGTCATGATGCTGGCCCAGACCGAGGGGCGGCAGCGCTCGGCCGCCGAGCTCCAGGCCCTCGGCGCGGCGGCCGGCTTCCGGGCCGGCAGGGTCATCGATTCGGGCGTCTACGGAATCGTGGAGCTGATCGCCCAGTAGGGGCATCAGCGCGTTGCACCGACTCTTCCTACCGCGCCCGCGACCCCCGATACTGGCTGCACGGGCCACGCCCGAGCTGGGGTCAACCTGCCTGTTCCACCATGGAGGACCGAATGGCCAACTACGAGCTCCTGTCCGTGATCGCCCGGCTGCGTCCCGAGGCATGGGACGCGATCATCCCCCGCTCGGCCTTCCGGTCGAACCGGCTCGCCGCTGTGGCGCTCAATCCGCAGCCGCTCCCTCCGGGGCCTCCGGACGACCTCGCCACCGCCGCCGCCCGTATGACCCAGCGCCTCATCCACCTCGCCATCGAGGCGGACATCCGGGGTGAGGATTCCGCTGGCTGGCTTACGGAGTTCGTCGACGACTACTGCGGCAGCTGGCCCCACAAGTGGCCGGTCCCGTGGCCCGGCTCAGGCCCGGAACACAGTCCCCAGCCCGACCCGTGGCGCCTCCAGGAGGCCCGCGCCGCGAGCGCCATCATCCTCGCCTCCACCGCGTCGCGGCTCGGCGAAGGCCGCCTGCAGGCGGCACTGCGGGACGGCGCCGAGAAGCTCGCCGACGCGGCCGTCGCCCAACGCTGACCGTGCCGAGCACGACGCCGGCCCCCACCTTCGCGAGGTGAAGGGCCGGCGTCGCGCTTCGTTGTCGCTGGGGAAATCGGGGGCTGGAGTTACGGGCGCGGGGCCTGGAGCGAGTCGCGGATCTCGGTGAGGAGCGCGATCTGCGGGTCGATGGCCTCGCCCTGCTCCTCGTCCTTGATGGCGAGCTTGCGGTTGCGGCGCTCGATCATGTGGTTCATCGGCATGACGACAGCGAAGTAGATCGCAGCCGCAATGAGGAGGAAGTTGATGAGGGCGGTGAGGAAGAACCCGATCTTCACCGGCCCGAAGACTAGGAACTCGTCGAAGTTCGGCTGGCCCACCAGCAGGGAAACGATAGGCATGAGGATGTTACCGACGAACGAGGTAACGACGGCGCCGAAGGCGGCACCCATGACGACGGCCACGGCAAGGTCAACGACGTTGCCCTTCATGATGAAATCTCTGAATCCACTCAGCATGGGGCTGATGCTACTGCCAGGAAACCGGCGTCTACGTGAACGCGAGGTTATATCTTCCCCCCGCGTGGCGGGGCGGTGGAGTCGCTTCGCTCAACCAGCGGGTCAGTAGGCGGGCGCGGCCGGGAGGCCCAGGAACTCCTCGAGCGTGTTGACTCCGCGGACGTGCATGGCCGTGGCCGCCTCAACGCCGATGTAGCGTAGGTGCCAGGGCTCGTAGTAGTAGCCGGTGGTCTCATGGAACCACCACGGGTAGCGCACGATGAACCCGAACTCGTGGCCGTGCGCCGCCGCCCATTGCGCCGCGGGCGTGTCCTTGAAGCACGGCTGCACGGAGCATGTCCCGCCCGGTGCGCCGATGTCGAACGCCCAGCCGGTCTGGTGCTCCGAGAATCCGGGGCGCGCCGACGCGACGTCGGCTATCGCCTTCCCCTCCCTCGCCACCCAGCCGTTGTAGGTGGACGCCTGCGTCGCGTACGACCGGTACCCGCTCAGCAGCGTCATCGGCGACCCGGCCGCCGCGGCGGCGGCGAACATCGCCTCGGCCGCCCGCGCCGTCGTCGGATTCACCTGTGTGCTCTCGCCGCTGGTCGCGAGCTGCACCCGCGGCGTGGTCAGCTGCGGCACGAAGTCGATCGGGTTGAGCGGCAGCCTCTTGTTCACGACGACGAGCGGGTTGCCCGGATCCGTGGACGCGCTGAACCGTTCGCTGGTGGACGAGGCGGGAGAAGCGGACGACGGCGCGGGGGCGGGTGCCGCCGTCGTGCTCGCCTCGGTGGGGGTCGCCGAAGGTGACGCAGACGGCCCCACCGAGACGATCGGCGGCGGGCTCGTGAAGGAGTCGATCACGGGCGGAACCGCGCGGGACTCCGGGGCGCAGGCGGTGAGGCCGGCGGCCAGGGCGGCGAGGGTGAGGCTGCGGCGCGTGATGGTGTGGGGTTTCGACTCCGCTTCGCTTCGCTCGGCCATTGGGCTACACCTTCCGCAGGAGCATGCGGCGGATCGAGTGGTCCTTGTCCTTCGTGAGCACGAGCTGGGCCCGGCCGCGCGTCGGCAGCACGTTCTGGACCAGGTTGGGCTCGTTGATCCGCTTCCAGATGCTGCGCGCCGTCGTCGCCGCCTCCTCGTCGGAGAGGGACGCGTACCGGTGGAAGTAGCTCTCCGGCTGGGCGAACGCCCCCGAGCGGAGCTTGAGGAACCGCTCCACGTACCAATGCTCGATGTAGCTCGTCTTCGCGTCCACATAGACGGAGAAGTCGAAGAAGTCGCTTAGGGCCAGACCGGCGGTACCGTCGGCACGGGCGCGGGCGGGCTGGAGGACGTTGAGGCCCTCGACGATGAGCACATCCGGCCTGCGGACCACCACCTCGCGTCCGGGCACGATGTCGTACGTGAGGTGCGAATACCAGGGCGCCCGGACCTCCTCGGCCCCCGACTTGATCTCGGCGACGAAGCGCAGGAGCGCGCGCCGGTCGTAGGACTCGGGGAAGCCCTTGCGGTCCAGGATGCCCCGGCGGGTCAGTTCCGTGAGCGGGTAGAGGAAGCCGTCCGTGGTGATGAGCTGGACGTTCGGAGTGGACGGCCAGCGCTGGAGCATCTCGCGCAGCACGCGGGCGATCGTGGACTTGCCCACCGCCACCGAGCCGGCCACGCCGACGACGAACGGCGTGCGCTGGGTCTTTTCGCCGAGGAACGTCTGGGTCGCGTTGTGCAGCTCGCCCGAGGCCTCCACATAGAGGGAGAGAAGCCGGGAGAGCGGGAGGTAGACGTCGCGGATCTCGAGGAGGTCGAGCGGGTCCCCGAGGCCTCGTACGCGGTCGATATCGCTCTGGTTGAGGGGCTGCTCCATGCGGTCCGCGAGGCGCGCCCACGTGGCACGGTCGAGTTCCACGAAGGGCGTGGCGCCGTCGCCGCTGAACTCGGTTCTTCCCAGACTCACCCGTGCATTCTGTCAAGTGAGGCGGGCATCACGAAATGTGGACGACATCGCCACGCCGGTAGGATGGAGGCCATGTGTGGAATCGTGGGCTATGTCGGCAGCAGCAAGCGCAGCGAAGGGCTCGGTGCCCTAGCCGCGGACGGCAGCAACAACTACAGTGCGCTTGATGTGGTGATTGAGGGCCTTCGCCGGCTCGAGTACCGTGGCTACGACTCGGCAGGCGTCGCCGTCGTGGCGGACGGGGCCATCGAGTCCCGCAAGAAGGCTGGCAAGCTCAAGAACCTCGAGAGCGAGCTCGCCGAGCGCCCGCTGCCTGAGAGCTTCACCGGTATCGGCCACACGCGCTGGGCCACTCACGGCGGCCCGACGGACGCCAACGCGCACCCGCACCTGGCCGACGGCGGCAAGCTCGCCGTCATCCACAACGGCATCATCGAGAATTACGCGACGCTCAAGGCGGAGCTCGTGGCCAAGGGCGTGACGTTCCTCTCGGAGACGGACACCGAGGTCGCGGCCGCGCTCATCGGCGACCTGTACCGCGGCGCGGCCGACGGCGACATCACCCGCGCGATGCAGCTCGCCGCCCAGCGGCTCGAGGGAGCGTTCACGCTGCTCGCCGTGCACGCGGAGCAGCCGGGCGTCGTGGTGGCGGCGCGGCGGAACTCGCCGCTCGTCGTCGGACTCGGCGAGGGGGAGAACTTCCTCGGCTCCGACGTTTCCGGCTTCATCGACTACACGCGCCGTGCCGTGGAGCTTGGCCAGGACCAGATCGTGACGATCACGCCGGACACATTCGAGGTGACCGACTTCTTCGGTGCGCCCGCCCAGGGCAAGGAGTTCGAGGTCTCGTGGGACGCCGCGTCCGCCGAGAAGGACGGGTTCAACTCCTTCATGGAGAAGGAGATCCACGATCAGCCCGCCGCCGTGGCGGATACGCTGCTGGGCCGCTCCGACCCGTCCGGCCGCCTCATCCTCGACGAGCTGCGCATCGACGCGGCCGAGCTGAAGAAGGTCAACAAGATCATCGTGCTCGCGTGCGGGACCGCGGCGTACGCGGGCATGGTCGCGAAGTACGCCATCGAGAACTGGTGCCGCATCCCGACCGAGGTCGAGCTCGCGCACGAGTTCCGGTACCGCGACCCGATCGTGGACTCCAACACGCTCGTGGTGTCGATCAGCCAGTCCGGCGAGACCATGGACACGCTCATGGCCGTCCGCTACGCCCGCGAGCAGGGCGCCAAGACCGTCTCGATCTGCAACACGAACGGCTCCACGATCCCGCGCGAGTCCGACGCCGTGCTCTACACCCACGCTGGCCCCGAGATCGCCGTTGCGTCCACGAAGGCGTTCCTGGCGCAGATCACCGCCGCGTACCTCCTGGGCCTGTACCTCGCGCAGCTGCGCGGGAACATCTTCTCGGGCCAGATCAAGGACGTCCTCGCCGACCTGAACAAGATCCCCGAGAAGATCCAGACGGTCCTCGACAATGCCGGGTCGCTGCGCGAGCTTGCGCGAAGCATGAAGGACGAGCGGTCCGTGCTGTTCCTGGGCCGCCACGTGGGCTACCCGGTGGCGCTCGAGGGGGCACTCAAGCTCAAGGAGATTGCGTACATCCACGCCGAGGGCTTCGCCGCCGGCGAGCTCAAGCACGGCCCGATCGCGCTGATCGACGAGGGCCAGCCCGTCTTCGTGGTAGTCCCGTCCCCGCGCGGGCGCGACTCGCTGCACGCCAAGGTGGTCTCCAACATCCAGGAGGTCCGCGCCCGCGGCGCCCGCACGCTCGTGATCGCGGAGGAGGGCGACGAGGCCGTGCGCGCGTACGCCGAGCACGTCTTCTACGTGCCGGAGACGCCCACGCTGCTCATGCCGCTGCTCACCACCGTGCCGCTGCAGATCTTCGCCGCCGAGCTCGCCTCCGCGAAGGGCTACGACGTCGACCAGCCGCGGAACCTCGCCAAGTCGGTCACGGTCGAGTAGGCCCCGCCTTCCCTCTTCGATGCGGCGCACGACGACGGCCGGTCGCCTTCCGTACGGAAGGTGGCCGGCCGCCGTCGTCCGTGCCTGCTTGCTGCGGCCGCTGATTCCGACCGGTTCTCAGGATCCCCTGCAATCAGGACTTGCGCTGGCTCGCGCTGCGCCGGCGCGGCCAGCCCTGCTTCTCGAGGTGGCCCTGCTTCTCGACTGGATCCGCGGCGTCGTCTGGGATCGTGCCGTTCTCACCTGCGAGCAGCCGGCCCGCGTCGGGCCCGGGGATCTGGGCCGCGGCGAGATGCGGCATTCCCGGGTTCCGGCCCACGCCGTGGGATGCAGGGCCGCCTGGTTGGCGCAGGTGTGTTGTTCGGGAGGACGTGAAGACTTTGAGCCATCGCATCGCGATCACCTCTGAGGTTCTGTACTGTCCATTGTCCCGCGGAATGGCCGGAATGCGCCAGATCTCGCCGACCGTCGTCGTTCCCGACGCCCGAAGAGGGGCGCGAGATCCGTACCGGAGACCGTGGGGCGGGCGGTGGGTCAGAGGAGGATGTCCAAGGTGGTGAAGCCGTAGCCCGCCGCGCGCATCTGCGCGATGATGTCGGGCAGGGCCGCTGCATCCAGAGTCGACCCGTCGTCGGGGTTGGAGCCGACGTGCATGAGCACGATCTCGCCGGGCTGGAGGGCGGCGAGGACCCGCTGCGTGACGAACCCCGGTCCGCGGGCCCCGCCCATGGTTCCCTGCCATCCGAGTGAGTCGACGGTCCAGCGGATCGCCGCGTAGCCGGTGGCGTTGACGGCCGCGATGGTGCGTGCGTTGCGGGCGCCGGAGGGGAACCTGAAGAGCGGTCTCGGGTCCGAGCCTCCGGCCTGGATCGCGGCCTGGGCGTTGGCGAGTTCGGCGGCAATCTGCGCATCGGTCTGGGTGGTCATGTCGGTGTGCGTCATCGAGTGGTTGCCGATCCGATGCCCCGCTGCGGCGATCTGCGCGACCTTGGCCGGGTTGGCCTGCGCCCACCTGCCGGTCAGGAAGAAGGTCGCGGGGACGTGGTTGGCGGCGAGCGTGGAGAGGATTGAGGCGAGGCCGGCGTCGTTGGCGCCTGCGTCGAAGGTGAGGGCCACGAGCTTCTGTGAAGTGGCGATCCGCTCCACGTCGAGGCCGCGCAGCGCCTCTGGCAGCACGGGTGCCTGGGGCTCGGGCTGGGGCTGGGGTTCGGGGGCGGGTGGGGCCGGCTGCGCCGGCTCGGGCTGCGGCGGGGCGGGAGCAGCGGGTTCGCTGGGCTGGGGACCCGGCACGGTTCCGGTGGGTGGGCTACCGGGCGCTGAGGGTGTTGCCGTTGAGGTTGGGGTGGGCGTTGCGGATTGTGACACCGACGGTGACACAGAGGCGCTTGCTGAGGGACCCGCCGTCGGGCTCGGAGCGAAACGCATCACGGCGAGCGCGATCGCGCCGGCCACGAGGGCGAGAGCGAGCACTGCCCCGACGATAATTGCGATCTGCCGCCGCGCCAATGCCGCCACGATGAGCCCTCCTGCTCACGAGCGTAGGCGCGGGAGGCTGGGGCGCGCGAGGGCCTTTGGTCCGCTCAGCCGAGGATGAGGCCCCGCACGTAGGCCGCCTGCCCGAGATGCTGGGTCGTGTCATTGAGGATGCTCATGAGGCGGACCGCTGCGGTGACCGGCGGGTTCCACCGGAGGTCAACGACGCGTCCCAGATCGTCGTCTCCCAGGCCGTCAAGCACCGCCAGCGTGCGGGCGTGCACGGCCTCGTGGTAGCCCCGTAGGGTCTCGGCCGCGGTGGCAGGGAAGGCGTCCAGCTCGGCGTCCGACTGCCCGTAGCCCGTGGCCCATTCGCCGAAGGGCAGCGCGAACTGCTCCCGCCACTCGGCCCACACCTGCCCGGGCGGGACCTCGCGGGTGCGGGAGGCTGGCGGGTCGTTGCCCTCAAGGACGTGGGCCAGCGCAGCGATGTGGTCGTCCTCGACTCGGGTGAGGTGCCACACCAGCCACGCGATGTGGTTCGCGTGCGGGCCTGGCCGCTGCAGGAGGTGTTCTGGGGAGAGTCCCAGGAGGACGTGCTCGACGCCCTCCCAGACGCGCTCGAAGCCGTCTGCCAGGATCTCCGTGGCCCATTTCCGGTCTGTACCCATGGCCCCACCCTATTCCGGGGCGCCGGCGAAGGGGGAGGGGTGCCTTCGGCTGGGGCGGCTCATGCTCATTGTGGGCCAGAAATCACTGTGGAACACGGGGTTTCCCTAGAGACGCGCCAATGGAACCCGCACTGCTCGCAAAAGGGCCTCGCGATATCGCGTGTCGGATGCGACTCGCCGACCCGCAGTGCGGACGCTGCTCTACCCCGAGCATGAGCGGACGTGCCTCACGCGCCCCGATAGAGTATCGGCATGGCTATCATCGGCATCGGCGTGGACGTTGTGGACATTGCCCGTTTCGAGCGTCAGCTCGAGCGGACCCCCGGGCTCAGGGATCGCCTGTTCGTCCCTGCCGAACGTGACCTGCATCCGCGCTCGCTCGCCGCACGCTTCGCCGCCAAAGAGGCCGTCGCCAAGGTTCTCGGCGCGCCGGCCGGGATGAACTGGCAGGACTGCTGGATCGGCCTTGGCCCTAAGGGCCCCGAGGTCCAGGTCACGGGAACCGTGCTGGCTGTCGCTCAGGAGTGCGGCGTCAAGCGGTGGCATCTGAGCATGAGCCACGATGGCGGCATCGCCACCGCGATGGTCGTCGCGGAGGGCTGACCCGGAGGAAGCTGGCTCCGTGGAGGCTGACCCTGCGGAGGGCCGATCCGGCGGGAGGCTGAGCTAGAGAGCGAGCTCCGCGGCATGCTTAGGGGCACGTGTCCGGACGGGCTCGTCGACGAACTCGTCCGCACTCACTGACAAGGACTCAGACGAGGGCTCTGGCTCCCGCTCGACTCGTGAGACTGGCTCAGTGACGGCAGGCACCTGCGCATGGGCGTCGTTGTGCCGGGCGCCCCCAACAGTCGTGAGCCCGAACACCAACCCGAAGATTCCCAGCGCGCACCAAATCAGCACCGAGATGTCAATCCGGGCCTCGGACGCGATCAGCGCCACGACCACGAATGCTGCTGTGGCCAAAGCGGCCGGCATCCAACGAGACTTCACTACGCCCCCAAAGCGCTCATGTCCTGCCCGAAATGGCCAGGTCCCCAGTACCGCCGCGGTGTGTCATCAGAAACAGCCGGGAGCAGCCCCGTCAGTTTATCGGCCCCACTCCGGCGCGGAAGGCCATCAACGCAATTCACAACTTCTGTACGGGCAATGACTCCTCAGTAGACTCGCAGCATGGTTTCCGCGTACACCGGCACCCAGATCCGCGCCGCCGAGACGCCACTGCTCCAGGGTGGCGGCGGCCCCGCACTCATGGCGAGGGCAGCCCACGGGCTCGCACTCGCGGTTGTTGACGAGCTCAAGCGCAGGGGAGGCGTCTACGGCGGGCGCGTCGCCGCCATCGTAGGCAAGGGCAACAACGGGGGCGATGCTCTCTTCGCGCTCGCAGAGCTTGCCCGCCGCGGGGTGCGTGCGACGGCGGTGCTCACCGGAACCACGGCCCACGCCGAGGGGCTCGCGGCCTTCACGGCGGCAGGTGGCCGGATCACCGACGGGCTCGAGCCCGCTGATGTGGTGATCGACGCGGTGCTTGGCACCGGCTTCACTGGCGAATTCGTGTCGCCTCTCCCGAGTCCCCATGCCACGGTGATCGCCTGTGACCTGCCGTCTGGCGTGGACGGCGATACGGGTCTGGCCAGCCCCGGTGTGTGGCGGGCGGACGTCACGGTGACGTTCGGCGCCCTCAAGACAGGGCTGCTCGTGGGTCGCGGCCGTGCGCTTGCCGGGCGCGTGGAGATCGTGGACATCGGCCTGGGACCATACCTACCGGAGCCGGACGTGCGGAGCCTCGACGCCGCCGACGCCGCAGCGCTTCTGCCCGTGCCCCGCGACGACTGGCACAAGTACTCACGCGGGGTGCTCGGGCTTGTGGCCGGCTCCGAGGACTACCCCGGTGCAGCCGTGCTCGCCACCGCCGGCGCGCTCGCGACCGGCGTGGGGATGGTGCGACTCGTAGCCCCTGATGCGGTGCGGGCCCTCGTCCTGGCGGCGCACCCGGAGATCGTTGGGTCGGCGGAGCCGCGCGGGCGGGTTCAGGCGTGGGCCGTTGGCCCCGGGATCGGGGACGACGACGCGCAGCGTCGCGCGCTCGCGACCGCACTCGGGTCGGGGCTCCCCACCGTGGTGGATGCCTCCGGCCTCGAGGCGCTGGGGGACTTCCTTGTTGCGGAGAATGGCTCGAGCCGTGAGACCACCGAACCGCGCTTAGCGGAGGTCCTCGACAGGCTCGCTGAGGAGCGGGGAGTTGCGGGGGAGCGTCTTGTCCTCACGCCTCATGCAGGGGAGCTCTCGAGGATACTGGCCAACTACCGGTCAAATTCACCGGACCGGGCGGCGATCGAGTCGGAGCCGCTGCGCTGGGCCCGCGAGGCGGCTGAGCGACTCGGCGTCACCGTGCTGCTCAAGGGATCGGCGACGGTGTGCGCGGCGCCGGACGGGACCGCGTTCATCCAGGCCGAAGGGCACCCGTATCTCGCGACGGCGGGCAGTGGGGACACGCTCACTGGGATTTTGGGGGCACTTCTTGCAACCGCGTCAGCGGGCGGCACGAGGCCCGTGGAGCTCGCGGCCCTTGCTGCGTGCATCCACGGGTGGGCCGGGCGAATCGCCGCCGGTGGAGGGCCCTACGGTGCGGAGGGTCTGGCCGGTGCGGTGCGACGGGCGGTGGGGCGGCTCGGGTAGGTGCCCCAGCCTGTACCCCGGAAGAAAACCTGCGGCCGGCCACCCAGAGGGTGACCGGCCGCAGACGTCTGGATCCTGTTGCTCCCCTGATCAGATCTTGGGGTTGATGTTGTTGCTGAGGCTCGGATCGGTAGTTGGGGCAACCACGAAGTTGGTGCCAGTAGCCGAGGAATCCGGCACAAACGTCCCGGCAGGGAAGATGACATCCGTCTGCTGCGGAAATTGGAAGCTCTGAAGGATTGTGACGGTCACGATCTTGGCGGAAACGTAGTTGACCGACACCGTGAACGGTACGCCGAGGACGACCGTCGTGCCGATCAAAGCCGTGGCAACCTTGATCGAGGTGCCCGTGAGATCGATCGTCCACTGGTCAGGGTTCGTGTATGCCTTGCCACCGGGGGTGTCGGCAGCAATACGCAACGTGTTGCTTCCGGTCGCACTGTACTGGTTGTTGTTGCTGGTGTCCGGGTTCCACGAAATGTGGCCATTCTTGGCGTTTCCGCCCGAAGCGGCGGCCATCGGCGCGGCAACAGCGGCGGCGATAACGGGGGCGGACCACGCGGCGGCCTTAGTAACCGCGCGGCGTGACGGCATATTGTTGGTGCGAGTCTCGGTCACGAGTCTGTCCTCTCCAGAAGGAACCGCTCCGGGGTCTGGAAAGGACAAAACGAGATAATCCCCCACACCTCGCCCCTAGCGGCGGCTGTCGCGGGCAGGGTGCCCGCACGCAGTCGACGTTGAAGTCAAGCGCTGAGGTTAACCTATCGGCTGTTCTGAAAGGGGGCAAATGTTCTACGTCATGTAGCGCGCGTGTCGTGCGTCACATTGCGGCTAGCAGTCGGGGCAGCTGTCCTCGCGCGGCCTCGGCCATGAGTGCACCCCCGGAAGCATTGGCGTGGATCCCGTCGTCGCTGAGCCCGGGACGCCAGGTTCCGTCCGCCGCGGTGACGGCGCTCGTCACATCGAGCCACGGGACCCCGTGAGCAGCGGCCCAGGCCTTGAGGAGCGCATTCAGCTGGTTGGTGGCAGTGCCCAGCGTCGCGGATGGAGGCACCGAGACGAGCACCGACTCTGCCCCATGTGCGGAGACGGCCCCTACGAGTTGCTCGACCCCCTGTGCGGCTCTGGCGGGCGGCGCACCGTCGAGCAGGAGGTCGTTGGTCCCGGCCTGTACGAGCACCACCCCGCCCTGTGCGGTGGCCTCCGCGACCCACGCCTGCAGGGCGATCGACGTCCGGCCCGGGTGGGAGGAGAACACCCCGAGGGCCGCTCCCGGCACAGATCCATCCGCGACCGACCGCTCGAACCAGGAACCCGGCCAGCTCGAATGCGAGTCTCCCAGAACGCTCACCCGAGTCAGCCCCGATGGGTGGCCCGAGGAGTGCAGTGAGGCCGATTGCGACGGAGAGGCGGTCGCGGAAGGCGACGGCGCGGCGTCGTGCGTCCCTGACGCCGAGCACGAGGCGAGGACCGCGAGCACCGCGAGGGCGAGGAGGGGCTTCATTCGGGCCCGTCGACGCCCTCGTCGTCGATCCGGACCTGCCGGCCCTCGGAGTCGAAGAGCGGCCTGGCCGGCGGCTTCCGCCCCGTCTCCTGCTCCCAGATGCCGAGCTGGCGGGTGAGGGCGGCGGCGAGCTCGAATACCTGCTCCGGGGGAATGCGGATGCGGCTCACGACCCGCCCGGGGATGAGCTCCGCAGCCTCGCCGTCGGGGCCCTCGCCGGGCTGGGCCGGCTGCGTGAGCGCGACGAAGTCGAGGACGAACACATTCGGCGTGTGCCACAGGTTTGCGAAGTCGGCGAAGCGCCCCTCGACGTTCTCCTCGGGCAGGTCGATCTGGAAGACCTTGGGCAGGTCGGGCTCGGTCATGAGCCCATCATCGCCCCGTCAGGTGTACTCCGCGAAGAACCGAAGGGTTTCCCTGCTTGCCCCGTAGCGGACACTCACACATGGACGGGTGGATGCGGCGGCGGGGTGCCGCGGGGGTCGGCGTCGAACTACTTCCGCACGCGCGCTGCACTGCTTGGGGGCGTTGTCGAGCACATCGTGGAGCAGGAGAGGGGCGGTGCAGACGCGCCGGATGCGCTGCCCACGACTGTGGAGGGGTTCCTCGGGCTGCTGGCCGCGACCGCACTCGTGGCCGTGTGCGAGGGGCTGATCATGCACCGGATCGCCGTGGACCGCGAGGCTGATGTCCGGGGTGCCATCCGCGCCGTGGTAATAGCATTTGCTAAAGGGGGAGCTCATGGTGACAGTGACAGATCGGGGCGGTAACAGCCCCGCGGGTGAGGGCGGCACGACCCGCTCGAAGGTCCACAATATTCGTGGCATCCAAGGGCTCGCGACCGGGGTGGGTGTCTTCGTCGTCGGCGTCGTCGCCTCCATCGTGGGAACCGCAGGCGTCGCGCTGTGGTTCGACGAATCCGCCACGATCGCCGCATCGGCACGGCCCCTGGGCAAGATCTTCGAGCTCACCCGCTCGGTGGATGCCGTACACGCGGCCTATTACATCTTCATGCACTTCTGGATCGACGTGTTCGGGGCGGGACCCCTGAGCGTTCGGATGCCGTCGGCGCTTGCAGTGGGCCTGGTCGGCTTTGCCGTCGTTCGCTTCGGGACCACCGTTGTCGATCAGCGGTTCGGGGCCACCGCTGGCCTTATGACCGTTCTGCTCCCACGGGTTGTTTGGGCCGGAAGCGAGGCCCGGCAGTTCGGCTTGAGCGCCCTGCTCGCCGTGCTTCTCGTGTGGGCGGTATGGAGCGCGTGGGATCGCCGGGACTGGCGTTCGTGGGCAGCGGTCGGCATTGTGGTCGCCGTCTCCGGCTACGTCTTTCTCTTCTCGGTGCTCCTCCTGCCCGCGCTCATCATCGCGTCGTTCGTGCTCCGCCGCTCCCCTTGGACCACCACCCTGTCGTTGGGACTCGGAGCCGCACCGGTCATCGCTCTCGTCCTCGTTGCCGCGCCGCAGACCGGCCAGGTCTCGTGGATCCGCGAGCCATCCAAGGCACAACTGCTCAAGGACGTGTTGGTCACCCAATGGTTCGAGGGCCAGGACAAACCCTTGGGATGGTATCCGCCCCCCTGGGCCGAGCCTGCTGCAATCGTGCTGCTCGCCTTCGTCGCCGCGCTCGGCGCGGTGGCCTTCTTCGGCGCCCGGCGGTACGTCAACGAGATGCGGCTCGTGGTCGTCGCCGTTCTGTGGGCCTGCGTTCCCACCGTCTTGCTCGTTGGCATCTCGATCGTCGCGACTCCGCTCTACGTCCCTCGGTACCTCACCTTCACAGCGCCTTCGATTGGACTCTTGGCGGCTTTGGGCGCGCGGCAGCTGTACTCGAGAGCCGTGGTCCACGCCTCAGCCCTGGTGCTCGTCGGTGCGACACTCCTCGTGCCGCAGCTCTACATGAAGGACTTCACACCTCGCGGGGCTGACTTCAAGAAGGTCGCGGCCGCCGTCGGTGAGGCCCGGGCGTTCTGGTCAGACCGGATTGTCTTCAAGAACGATCAGGCACGCGCTATCGGTGCCGCATATCCTGAGCCATTCGTCGGGAGCAGCGACGTACTGCTCGTCGAGGGCCCGGCGGATTCGAACACCCTCTTCGGCCGTTCGGCCGAGGTCGCCATCCTCGGCAGGGTGGGCAGGGAGCGCGTCATCTTCGTGGGGGACCACCAGGGACTGGACGGCGTTGCCTATCGCGAATTGGTGAAGTCGTGTGTGGCCCAGGAGTATCCGCGAGGGTATGGCAGGATCGTGCTCTTCGACTGCCGCACCGGGCGCTGACGGCTACGAGTCCCGCGAGGCCCCTGAGCCGGTGATCAGCGCCCCGATCTCGGCCCACATGCGCCGGAACGAGTACCTATCGACCACCGTCTGACGGGCGGCCGCACCGATGCGCGCCCGGAGTCCCGGATCGTGGTGAGCCTGACGGATGACCTCGGCCATGCCCGATGGGTCGTGCAATGGCATTGCCAGGGCAGTCACGCCGTCGTCAATGTATTGGTCCATCGCCTCGGTTGAGGTGACGGCTACGCAGGCGCCACAGGCCGAAGCTTCGAGGAGCACCGATTGGCCGGTCGGGTATGCCAGATCATGTGTCGGAACGACCACGAGGTCCGCGGAACGCAGATTCTCGCGGTGGGCCATGATGTCCACGGGCGCGTGGAGGGTGACGTTGCCGGGAAGCGGTTCGGTGATGCGCCCTGGCTGAGTGAAGATATCGAAACGCGCTTCGGGGACCAGCCTGGCTGCCGCAACGAGCGACTCGAAGTCCCTCCCCCTGTCCACCCCGGCGGAGAAGACCTGGAAGCGGCGCTTCGTCTCCGGAACGGGGTAGTAGAAGTCGGGATCGACCCCGAAGGCGACGGGGAATACCTTGGACTCGGGCACGCCGATCGACGCGAAGACCGAACGCTGGTTCTCGCTGAAAACGATCAAGCCGTCGATACCCTCGATGTCCCTCCGGATGCTCTCGCGCGTGCGCTCGCTTGCATGGAGCAGCTCCTCGGCCCACCAGCACGTGACTGCCCAGAAGGGGCGGTCGGCATAAGGCCGGAGACCCCGCCGGCGAAGGCGCGAGACGAACTGGGCTCGCCGCTCGAACATCGCGAAGACCACGTCGGCGCGCCACGCCTCGGTCACGGCACGCAGCGGCATGTCTACGTCGACGCCCGAACGGTGCTCGACGACGTCACGCACCTTCCGGTGCAGACGATCTCTCGCCGGGATGATGGTCTTCAGTTCGAAGCCGAGCTCGTCGAGGAGGTCCACCCGATACGGGCCGGGAACGTGGGGACGGCCCGCCTCCCGGGCCGCGCGGTCAAGGATGCCGTGGTGATCGAAGAGGCCGAGAATGCGGGGTTCTCTTAGGGACCGGGCGGTGGTGGTCGTCATGGCTTCGCCGCTCGGGGTGTGAGGGACCAGAATCGCTCGTGGCTGGGCAGGGTGCTGGCCTTCTCCAGACGCCGCTTCCGCGGGTCCAGCTGTGGCAGCTGGCTCGCATAGAGGCCGATCCGGCGTGCTTTGGCGGGGCGGTCGACGGCGAGCGCTACTTCGGACGCCGAGAATCCGAAGCGTGCCTGCGCTTCGGCGACCCCATGGTCCCCGGCCCGCGACCACAGGTACGGGAGTTCCTCGTACAGCACCACGCGGGCGGAGCCGTGAGCCGCTGAGCCGCTGAGGAGGGGGGCGAGCAGGGCGTCTCGGACGAAGAGGTGGTCCGGGTGAGCAAAGGAACGGTGGGCGAGTCCACGGCTCTTCTTCCATAAGAAGACCTGATGCGCCACCCACCGGCCACCGAGGGCTCCGAGCGCGCTCTTGAGTGCGCTGGCGAATGAGCGGGTCCTTTGGGCAGAGGAGGCCGCACCGGGTTCACCTTCGCCTGCCACCGGAAGTCCGGCCATGTGGCCCGTCCCCGCAGGGATCAGGACGAACTGCTCCTGATCCCCGTGTCCGGCGATCCACTCGCGCACGGCGGCGGCCAGCCGATCGCCGTCGTCCGCAGTGCGGGGGAGCGACGCGTAGGCGAGGTCGAGGAGGTCCAGGCGGTGGGTCTCGACTCCAAAACGATCGAGGGCCTCGTGGTCCTCGGCGAGTCGGGCGTCCATCGCGGCATCCGAATTGGGGAAGCCGGCGAGCACATCGTGCGTCACGGCGACTGCCGGGGCGGGTCTGCCGGCGAAGACCGTCAGAACCTCCACACCGGGTCGGTCGAGGATGGACCCGCAGGAGAGTGCGGCGTCGTCGAGGTGGGGAGAGACGATCAGCATCGGAGTGCCCTTGGCAGGCGGGAAGGGCGTCACGCGTCGTAGCCGTTCGGATTGGCGTCCTGCCAGTGCCAGTGGTCCTCGATCATCTCGCGCAGGCTCCGTACGGCCCTCCACCCCAGATCCCGCGCAGCCTTGGACGCGTCCGCATAGCTCACGGCGACGTCGCCGGGCCGTCGCTCCACGATCCGGTACGGAATAGGGCGACCGGAAACTTCTGCATACATTCGGATTACCTCCAACACCGAGTATCCGCGACCCGTGCCCAGGTTCCAGACGTCTACCCCGGTCCGTGACGCGATCCGGTCGAGTGCGGCCACGTGGCCCTCAGCTAGGTCCATGACGTGCAGGTAGTCGCGCACGCCTGTGCCGTCAGGGGTCGGGTAATCGCCTCCGAACACGCTGACGGCCTCGTGCCGTCCCACGGCGACCTGGCCGACGAACGGCACAAGGTTGTTTGGCACGCCGCGCGGGTCCTCCCCGATCTGCGCCGACGGATGTGCGCCGACCGGGTTGAAGTAGCGCAGGATCCCGATGCTCCAGCGCGGATCCGACGCCGCGAGATCCCGAAGGATGTCTTCGGTCATGAGCTTGGTGCGGCCATAGGGGTTCGTTACGGACAGGGGGTGGTCCTCCGGTGTGGGAACCGTCTCGGTAACCCCGTACACGGTGGCAGACGAGGAGAAGATGATCCGGCGAACGCTCGCCGCGTCCATGGCATCAAGCAGTTGGAGCGTCCCGCTGACGTTGTTGGTCATGTACCGCAGTGGTTGGGCGTTCGACTCGCCCACAGACTTGAGTCCGGCAAAATGGACGACGGCGTCGGGCCGGGTCTCGGCGAAAATCTCCTCGAGCAGGTGGCGGTCCAGCAGGTCGCCTTCGACGACGGGGATGTCGGAGCCCGCAAGATCTGAAGTGCGGCGTACAGCATCACGCGAGGCGTTCGAGAAGTTGTCGACCACGGTCACCTCGTGGCCCGCCGCGATGAGCGAGAGGGACGTATGGGTGCCGAGGTAGCCCGCGCCCCCGGTGACGACGATCCTCATGTAAGACGCCCCCTGTCCGTCCTCGCCGAGCGCGTCCAAGCCAGGCCTATCCCGGCGCCGGGTCGGAGGTTCTTGAGCGATAAGGCGGGTTTCTCGATCAACCGCCAGGACAGCCAGGCGAGCCCGAGCGCGATGGCCAGTGTGGCCACGGCGTTTGGCAGGACTCCCCAGGGCGCGGTCCCCATGTCGACAAGCAACTGCTGCACAGGGAACGCGTAGATGTAGAGCCCGTAGGAGAGGTCATTGCGCGTTGTGACACCAGTCGTCGCGCGAGAGCCGACGGCCAGCAATAGGTACGCGAGCGGGACCTGACCAAGGCTTCCATCCGCGCCGAGGTACCAGAGCGCGACATAGCTTGCGGCGGCCGCCGCGATGAGGCTCGTCCGCACCGGGATTCGGCGGGCCGCAGCGTACATCGCGGCGCCAACGAGGAAGTAGCTCCCGAGGCGGCCGGCGTAGTGATAGAAGCTTGTCGAGACGTGGACCGGCCCTTCGATGAGCATCCACCCGGCAATGGACATCAAGGCCAGCGCCGTGAGGACTACGCCCATTCGGGATCGGATCCACGGGACGGTGAGGACCGCGCCCAATGCCAAGTACGCGACGAACTCGTAGCCGAGGGTCCAGAGGGATCCGTCCCACACCGATGGATACGGAACGTCTCCGAGTGTCTGACCGATACCCCATTGTCGAACCGCGAGGAGAGCGTTGCCTATGACGAAGCCAGCCGCGGACAGCCAGTCCATAGGCCTGTGCTCGAGCGCCGCCGCCAGGGGCGAGAACACGAGCGCGATGGCGAGGAGGCAGACGAGGAAGCCGGGAAAGATCCGGAGGATACGCCTTACCAAGTAGACGGGCAGCGATGTGCTGACCCTGCTCGCTGCGATGAGATAACCGGAGACTGCAAAGAAGCCGTTGACGGCGATGTCGCTCAGGAACTCGAGGTGAGGCCCGGACAGGCTGCCGGTGAGAGGCCACGCGTGGCCGATGACGACGAGCAAGGCCAAGAACAGGCGAACCGCGTTGAGGCTGTTGGTACGGGCGCTCAACCGCGCCTGGAGAGACGGGGACGACGGGTCGAAGACCACGTCAGTAGGCACCGTTCGAAGTGGCGACCGCCCGCACGGTCTTGATGAGGATCATGAGGTCCTGGATCATTGACCAGTTCTCGACGTAGTACAGGTCGAGCCGCATCGAGTCTTCCCACGAGAGATCGGAGCGCCCGCTCACCTGCCACAGGCCGGTGATGCCCGGCTTGACGAGGAGTCGCCGATGGGCGAAGTCGTCGTAGCCGGCAACCTCGACCGGCAGCGGCGGGCGTGGGCCAACGAGGCTCATGTCGCCCTTGAGGACGTTGAACAGCTGGGGAAGCTCATCGATCGAGTAGCGGCGGATGAACTGGCCGAAGCGGGTGACGCGCGGGTCCCGCTTCATCTTGAACAGGACGCCATTGCCATTGCTGGCCGCATGCAACTCATCGAGCCGGGACTCGGCATCCGACGCCATCGAACGGAACTTGAGCATGCGGAATGGGTCGCCGGCACGCCCGATCCTGATCTGGCGGAACAACGCGGAGCCCGGGCTGTCTGTCCGCACAAGTACCGCGACGACGAGCATCGGCACAGCGAGGACAGCCGTCAGGAGGCCCGCAACGACCAGATCGAAGCCCCGCTTCGCGACTCCTTGAGCGCCTTCGAGCTTGGGTGTGGTGACATGGATCAGCGGCAGCCCGGCTACGGGCTGCGTGTGGATGCGGGGTCCAGCGATGTCCGTGAGGGCTGGCGCCATGACCATAGAGATGTCCTGGGCAGCGAGCGCCCACCCGAGCTGACGGAGCGTCTCGGGGCGGATGGCAGCGCCGCCCGAGATCGCCACCGTGTCGACCTCGGTCGCGGAGATCGCGCTCAGGATCTCATCGAGCGAGGGGCCCGACCCGACGACAGGCAGGGGCAACTCAGGGCCGCCTACCTCGAGGTCGCCGAATCCGGGGACGAACGCTCCGATTGGGCGGTAGCCCGCCTCCGGGTGACGGCTCAGCTGGCGATTGAGGTGCTCGACCGAGTCGGCCGAGCCGACCAAAAGGACTCGGGACAGCCGCCGTCCCGCCATGCGGTCATGCACAAGCACATTACGCAGGACCCAACGGCCGAAGAGGAGGGAAACGATGCCAAGTGGAAGCGCGATCGCGACGTAGCCGCGCGCCGTCTCGAGCTGGAACACATACGAGACGACGGCGACCCCTCCGAACAGCCACAGCGAGGCCGTCGCAACACGCTTGTACTCGGTGGGACCATAGCCAAGAATCCGCGTGTCGCGCGTCCCCCACAGGCCCAGCATCAGCACCCAGGCGATGGCGAGGGCACCGCCCACGAGCGCGTACGGGGTCTGCCTGATGAGGACGTCCAGCGTCGGGTCGTTGATCCCGAACCGCAGAAGCTGCGCGCCGACGACC
Source organism: Sinomonas sp. P10A9 (assembly GCF_041022165.1). Lineage (GTDB taxonomy): Bacteria > Actinomycetota > Actinomycetes > Actinomycetales > Micrococcaceae > Sinomonas > Sinomonas puerhi. The sequence goes on along the minus strand of NZ_CP163302.1, from coordinate 2,956,328 downwards.
GCCCAGATGACGCAGAGCAGGTCTACGAAAGCGATCAGGGACTGCTGCGACCATGGCCAGATGGGTGCCGCTTCCCTCAGCCTCCGACGCGTCGCTGCGACGCCACTGCGGCTGGCGTCGGTCCGTCCGTTCCCCATAGTGCCCCCATGCGTCGTCTCAAGGCACCTTGAGCCGAGGCCTGGGGATGCCACGGGCCGACGTCAGAGCGTGGCCTTCAAGGCGATAGACTAGCGGATGTTTTGTGAACACGCCGAGTGATGGGGTGAGAGGGGGCATCCGTGCGTGTACTCTTTGTGACCCCGTGGAGCGTCCACGATCCAGCGGCGTGGTCCGGTGTCATACCGAAGATGTATGCAGCCCTCGCCTCCCGGGTGACGGTTGACGCCCTGGAGACGAGCCGTGCGGGGGACGCATGGGCTGATCGGGCCGCCGCCCGTATCATCGGCTCGTTCAGCTCTCGCGCCTACTTGGTTGGGCATGCTCTCGCAACGAGCAGGCGCCGAGGCCGGTACGTGGAGCGTGAGCTGCGGAATCGTCCAGCGGATGTCGTTCTGGCCGTAGCGGCGTCGCAGGACATCGCGCTCCTGAAGGCCCCGGTACCCGTTGTGCAGATCACCGACGCCACCTTCGCGGCGATGAGCGGGTTCTACCCCCAATTCGACAATCTTCATCGCCTGTCCGCCGTGCAGGGGCGGATCATGTCGGGGAAGGCGCAGCGCCGTACGGCAGCCTTTGGAGTTGCCAGTGACTGGGCGCGGCAGTCGCTCATCGATGAGTACGGTGTGCATCCTGATACCTGCCGCGTCCTCCCGTTTGGGCCGGCTGTGGATGGGCCGTCACCCCTTGCCCGAGTCACGGGAAATGGCACCCTTCGGATCCTCGTCGTCTCGAGCGATTGGCAGCGCAAAGGCGGGGAGCATGCGGTCGAGGCTGTAGGGCGCCTTCGGGCTAAGGGTGTAGACGTATCACTGACTGTCGTCGGGAATGCCCCGCCGCTCCCACCCTGGATCACTGCGCTTGGTCGGATCGAGCGGGATAAGATGCCGGCGGTGTATGACTCGCACGATGTGCTGCTCGAGCTGGCCACGGCCAACGCAGGGGGCGTCACCATGACCGATGCTCACGCGTTCGGGCTCCCGGTTGTCGCGACGAATAGCGGCGGAACCGCCAGTATCGTGTCCCACGGCGAGACCGGCCTGCTCATTGAGCCGGGGACCGCAATGGTTGACCGGGCTGCAGACGCCTTGGCGTCCTTCGCCGATCCCATGGTCCGTGCGGGTCATTCGACGAGGGCCGCAGGTCGCCATGCGACTGTCCTGAATTGGGATGTGTGGGCCGAGGGTGTGCTTGACCTCTGCCGCACGGCCGCGGGGGACAGGCATGCTTGACAAGCTCAAGACCGTCATGAGCCTCGTGCGCAGGCCGTGGCGCGGCTGGATGGCCGCGTCAGTGGTCGGGTCGGTGATTATCGCGGGGCTCGATATGCTGGGGGTCGCGGCGATGCTCCCCCTGATGCAGGTCGTCACAGGTGCGGACCGGAAGACGGGGGCCCTCGGCTTCATCTCCTCCGCCATCGGGTCCACAGAGCCCCAGATGCTCCTCATCGCGACGGCTTCCGTTGTGGCCCTGGCGTTCATCGTCAAGAGTGCGTTCAGTATCGTATTCCGCTGGTGGCTGCTGGGGCACGCTACGGCGCTCGAGGCTGAGGCGGCCACCGAGCTGATGCGGCGCTACGTCATGGCGCCCTATGCGACCCACCGCGAGCGCAAGCTCGCCGAGGTTCACCGCAACATCTCGGGGGCCATACCCCAGACGTTCTCGCAGGTCGTGCTCGGCATATTGAGCCTCGCGGCGGACGCACTTACCCTCGTCGCGATCGGCGTCGTGCTGTTTGCCGTATCCCCGTGGGCCACGCTCCTCGCCGTCGTCCTGTTTCTTGCGATGGGCTGGGGAACCCAAGCGGGCCTCAAACACCGGTATGGCGTCATCGGCGAGACTATGGCGCAGTCCGATCTCGATGCCTGGGCTGCTCTCATGCCGGGTATCAACGGGTTCCGCGAGTCGCGGCTCGCGGCAGCGGGAAGCGTGTTCGTGAGTCGCTTTGCTCGCGCCAAGGCGGACAGGGCGAGGGCTTCGCGCGAATTGTCCCTTGTCTCTGAGCTTCCGAAATACGTGCTTGAGATCGGCCTCGTCGTCGCCATCGCCGCCGTCGCAGTGCTCCTGTTCGCCACAGGGACCCCCGACCAGGCCTTGTCCGTGATCGGCGTGTTTGCCGCGGGATCGACGCGAATCCTCCCGACCATCAACCGGCTCGTCGCAACGAGCGGCGTGATCCGCGCCGGACAGGTTGGTCTTCGCATCCTGTCCGATGAGGTGCAGTCTCTGGACCAACACCGTGACTACGAGGAGTACCCTTCCGCGGTCCGCTCCTACAGGGGAGACATCGAGCTCGATGGTGTCGAATTCAGCTTCGTGGACTCGACCGAGCCCGTCCTCCGCTCGGTGAACGTCACCATCGAGGAGGGGCAGACCACGGCGTTTGTCGGTTCCAGCGGAGCAGGGAAGAGTACCCTGCTGGATGTCATCCTTGGCCTGCTCGAACCGACCGCGGGTACGGTGCGGTGTGGTGGACGCGAGATTCGGGCCGATCTGGCCGGCTGGTACGCCGGTCTTGGCGTGGTGCCGCAGGACGTGTTCCTCCTTGACGACTCCCTCGAGAGCAATATCGCCTTCGCCGAGGACCCGAGGAGTATCGATCGCGCCCGGCTGAACCGGGCTCTGTCCATGTCCCAGCTCGACGAGCTGGTCGCGGGGCTTCCGGAGGGCCTGTCGACGCGCCTGGGTGAGCGAGGCGTTCGGATGTCGGGCGGACAGAGGCAGCGGATCGGCATTGCCCGCGCGCTGTACCGTGAACCCGGCGTACTCGTACTCGATGAGGCCACCTCGGCCCTCGATAACGTCACTGAGCATCGGCTGACGGAGACGATCGATGCGCTGAGCGGGTCGATGACTATCATCATCGTTGCCCACCGGCTCTCGACGGTGCGGCATGCGGACAAGATCGTCTACATGGCGAATGGGTCGGTCGAGTCGGAGGGAACGTTCGACGCATTGGTGGAGGCAAGTCCCGGATTCAGCCAGTTGGTGGCGCTTGGGAGACTCGTTTGACCATTGTCGCGATATCGCCCCAGCTTCCGTGCGCCAACCCCAACAACGCCGGGGCCAAGTATGTCCACTTTGTCGAGCAGGCCTGGGGCACTCGGGACTGCATCTTCTACGTTCCCGACGGCGACTCCTCCCGCAGAGCAGCTCGGGGCCAGCTAGTTCCCCGTCACGACTTCGTGGGAGGTAGGCCACGACGCGAGCGGTGGGCGCATGTCACGCGCCTTACGGTCAACGTGATTCTGCCAATCCTTGGTCCTCCCAACTACCTAGGTGGCGTCGTCTTCAGGCGGGATGTGCGCAGAGCGATCAGCGGAGCAGCGATTGTCGACCTCCAGTGGGAAGAAGTCGGGGCGATCCTTCCGTTCGTTCGCGGCATAAACCCCTCGGCCCGCATCGTGTGCACGCTGCACGACGTGCTGTCCCAGCGTTTCTCGCGCTCGCGCGACCGGGCTACGACGCCACTGCGGCGCTTGAGGTGGGCGTGGGCGGCCATGCTTGCCCGCAGGCTTGAGCAAGCGCTGATGCGCCGGGCCGATGAGGTCGTGGTGCTCAGTGAGAAGGACCGCGGCCTCTTGCCACCCGGCCGGGCACGGGTGCATGTGGTCAATCCGCCACTCGCACCCGATGAGCCTCCGTCGGGCCGCACGCCCGAGCCTGGGGCAATGCTCTTCGTTGCCGCCCTCTACCGTTGGGACAACGCCGAGGGCCTGACTTGGTTCATCACGGAGTGCCTGCCCCTGATCAAGCGCCGTGTCCCCTCGGCCAAACTCCGGGTCGCGGGCGCAGGCGCGGGCCTCGAGCTGCGGTCGCTGGCCGCCGCACAGGGAGTCGAATTGCTCGACTTCGTCGAGGATCTGGCTCCTCTCTACGCTCAGGCGGCGGTCGTCGTCGTCCCGCTGCTTCATGGTGCCGGAACAAAGTTCAAGGTCATCGATGCGCTTGTTACGGGCGTGCCGGTCGTGACAACGAGCGTCGGTGCCGAGGGGATCGGCACCGAACTGCACTATGCCGGCGTCATGGATCAGGCCGTCGAGTTCGCTGAGCGCGTGGTTGATGTCCTCGAGAACAGCGTGCATTTCGAGCAACGTGCGCGCGAGGCACAGAATTGGGCCATGGCGCATTACGGCCGGGAACAGTTCCTAGCGTCAATGGAGCGAATCTACGCCATGGGGGAGCAGAGGGCATGAGAACAGTAGCGACGCCGGAGATCACGGTAGTCATTCCCGTGCGGAATGGAGAGGCCACGCTCCGGGAGCAGCTCTTGGCTCTCGCGAGCCAGACGGACGCCCCAGCCTTCGAGATCGTAGTCTCGGACAACGGCTCGACCGACGGCACGGCGGAGATCTGCACATCGCTTGGGAATCAGATACCGAGCCTGCGCGTCGTCGATTCAGGCGATCGGCCCGGGGTGGCCCATGCGCGCAACGAGGGGGTGAGGGCCGCCGCCGCTCCGTACGTCGTGTTCTGTGACGCCGACGACCGGGTCACCCCCGGGTGGCTCCGGTCCCTGGGAGATGCGCTGCGCAGGTACGACGCCGTCGGCGGAATGGTTGTGGTGGACGTGGCTGACGCGTCGGCCGAGCTTGGCGACATGGCCCCCAACGCCGAAGGCCTCGGATCCGTGTTCGGGCACCTACCCTACGCCGTCGGGGCAAACCTCGGCGTCCGCCGAGACGTATACCTTGCCCTAGGTGGTATGGACGAGTCATTCCCTCACGGGCATGAAGAGGTGGACTTCGCCTGGCGGCTCCAGAATGCCGGATACACGCTCGGCTGGGCACCTGATGCGCGCGTCCTATACCGCCAGCGGACGACGAGGCGGGGCGCCTTCCGGCAGGCCCGGAACTATGGGGAGTCCTCCATCCAGCTGTGGACGAGGCACTCACAGTCCCTCCCTTTGGGGGCCGTGTCCCTGCGGATCAGTGTGCGGAACCTCGGCCGAGAACTCCTCGGTCTCCCTCGGCTCGCCAGCCAGAGGAGCGGCCTCGGGACGGCCCGGGCTCTGGGCTGGACTGCCGGGGTCCTGGCAGGTCATTTGCGGTACCGGAAGTTCGGCTCCTCGCCCGCACCGCGACTCATGGAGTCTCCCCAGTGACCTCGGTGACTGTGGTCATTCCGCACTACGGCGACCCGGCCACGGCCCTTGCGCTCGTTCGGAGTCTCCAGACTCAGGGGGGCGGCCTCCTCGCGGGGATCGTGGTGTCGGACGACGCCTCTCCGGTTCCTTTCCCGGAAACGGAAGGGGTCCACGTTGTGCGCCGGGAGCGCAACGGAGGCTTCGGATCTGCGGTGAACACCGGCATGGAACGGGTCGAGACTGAGCTGGCCCTTGTGCTCAACAGCGACCTCGAGATCGGTGCTACGTTCGTCGAGGATCTGGTCCGGGCCGCGTACCCGTGGCAGCCCGCCGTCGTGAGTCCTCATGTGGTGCGGCCAAATGGGGTGCAGGAATGGATCGGCGCCCACTTCCCGAGCCCTGCGCACCACGCCACCGAATGGCTGTCCCCCCTTGCAAGGTTCCGCGAATCCGACGCTTGGCGCGAGGGTGTGGGCATCGACTCCCGGTGCACCGAAGGCGTTGTCGTTCCGGTGGATTGGGTCAAGGGAGCAGCGATGCTTATCCCCGTCGGGCCGTTCCGCGCGGTCGGCGGATTCGACGAGGCGTACTTCATGTTCGCCGAGGAGGTGGACCTCCAGCGCCGGCTCCGAGAGGTCGGCGTGCCGAGCATCTTCGCCGGAACCGTCACCGTCATCCACGAGGGCGGCGGCTCCTCCGACCCGGAGCGCAGGCGCCACTGGCTCGTGGAATCGAGACTCAAGTACGCGGCAAAGTGGGGTGGCGAGTCGGCCCTCAAGGCCTCCCTCGCGACTGCGTCGGTGGTCAACTTCGGAGTCAACGCACTCCGACAGATGGCCGGACGAGATGTCGACTCTGTTGCCACCCTGCGCCGTGAGCTCGGCTACCTCAAGCCAGGCCAGGAGCGCGGGCAGTGACGCGCCTCCTCCTGGTGACTCCCACATTCCACGGCTACCATCGGGGCATCGCCCGCGCGCTCGAGGAACGCGGATACGAGGTGGTTACCCACTGCTACGACGCGTTCGCCACGCTGGGGGACAAGGTTCGCAACAAGGCACTATTCGAGTTGCCAGCACGGATCGGCATCGACAGCCATCGTGCTGCGGCAGCGTGGGCTACCAAGCGCACCCTTGAGGTCCTCAGGGAGGTGAACCCCGACCGCATTGTCGTCATCAAGGGGGACACTCTGGGCCCCGACTTCTGGGATGAGGTGGACCGCCGTGAGCTGCCACGTATCCTCTGGCTCTACGACGACCTCCACCGGCACCGCTATACCCATGACTTCCTGCGCGAGATCGGGCCTGTGGTTTCCTACGCCCGCAGCGAGGCGGACAGTCTCGTTGAGAATGGCGTCAATGCGTGCTGGGTCCCCAACGGCTTCGACCCGGACCTCGCGTCTCCACCGAGCACGCGGACTGAGGAGATCGTCTTCGTCGGCTCGCGCTACCCCAACCGGGTCAGCCTCCTGGAACGCCTGCACGACGCCGGCCTGCCAGTTCGTGCCTACGGCCGGCAATGGTCGCACCATCCGCTCGACAGACTCCGCACCTGGGAGATCGGCCGCCCCGGCCTGCGGTCGGAACGGGACATCCCCCTCGAGCGTGCCTACACCGTGCAGGCAGAGGCAGCGGCCGCCATCAACGTGCACGGCCTCCAGGCCGGCCTCGCGATGCGCACCTTCGAGGTCCCCGGGATGGGTGGCCTCCAGCTTATCGACCGGCCGGACGTGGCCGACTTCTACGAACCCGGTGTCGAGACCCTCGTGTTCGGCTCACCCGACGAGCTCGTGGAGCTCGGCCGGCGCGCACTCCGGGACCACGTCTGGGCGGAGAGGATCCGTGAGGCCGGACGGCGCCGCACTCTCGCCGAGCACACGTTCGCCCACCGGATCGAGCGGCTGGACACGCTGTGGGACTGAGCGAGAGCCCGAAGGGAACCGGTCTGATGTTCCCCGAGGACCTGATCGCCTGGCGCTGGTGGCAGCGCCGGCAGAACCCGCTCCGGCTCCTTCGCAGCGCCCTTCGGCCGGACACGCCAGCGCGCCCGTGGCTCGCCGTCCGGGGGACGTCGCCCCGCCTCCTGGTTGCACTCGACGCGACCACGCCCACTCAACTCGCCTCGCTTGTCCGGCCGCTCGAGTTGCTTGGCGAGAACGTGGCCGCGGCGGTACTCGCCCCGTCGCGGCTCAACGGCGTCCTGCCGGGCGAGTGGACCTGGACGGAGGTCGATGGAGCGGCGCACTACGGCGCGGCTCGCCCGGAGGTGCTTGACGAGGTCGCGTCGGTGCTCGCCGTGGGCCATTACCTGCCCGTCGGGGCCCAAGCCGAGCAGTGGGCGCACGAACTCTCCGCCCAGCTCTTCGTGGTCCAGCACGGCCTCCTGACGCCCCACGCTCCGCCGCTCCCGCGAGGCGCCCACCTGTTCTCGTTCACCGACGCCGACGCCGAGTTCGCCGCCTCTGGCCGCACCGATGTGGCGCACACGACGGTCGGCTCGCAGCTGCTCTGGGCCGCAGCATCGGGGGCCGGCACTGTGGTCTCGGACCGGCCGGTCTACCTCGGGCAGCTCCACGGCGCGGAGTTGCCGCGTGCCGGGAAGGCCCGGGCGGCCGGCGGATTCTGCCGCGAGACCGGGGCCGAGTATCGTCCGCATCCGGCGGAGACAGACCTCCTCTCCCGACTGCAGCATCGGCGCTGGGCCAGCCAGGGGATCGCGTTCGACCGCTCCGGTCTCCCCCTGGCCGAGCTCGGCCGGCCCGTCGTCTCGGCCTTCTCGACCGGCGTCCTCGAGGCCGCCGCGCGGGGCGTGCCCGCATGGGTCCATTACCCGAGGCCGCCAGTCTGGCTGTCCGAGTTCTGGGAGCGGTACGGGATGCTGCCTTGGGGAGGCGACCCCACGCCGTCGCCCATCAGACCGGCAACTGAACCAGCCCAAGCGATCGCTAACCATCTCCTCGAGACCCTAGGGGCCCGCCCATGACCATCCTCTGCGTCATCCCCGTCCGCGGAGGGTCGAAGGGCGTGCCCCGCAAGAACATCCGGAACGTAGCAGGCAAACCGCTCGTCGTCTGGACGATTGAGCAGGCCCTGGCCGCGAAGGCCGGTCTCGACGTGCTCGTCTCGACCGATGATCCCGAGATCGCCGACGTCGCCCGGGCGGCAGGCGCTGATGTCCCGTTCCTGCGCCCCGCCGAGCTCGCGCAGGACACGACGGCGACCGAGCCAGTGGTCCGCCACGCGATCGACTTCCGTGCTGCCCAAGGCCGTACGCCAGACGCGGTCATCCTCCTTCAGGCCACTTCGCCGCTGCGCTTCCACGGCACGCTGGACCGCGCCGTCGAGCAGTTCGAGACGACCGGCGTCGATTCCCTCGTGGGCGTGGTCCCGCAGACCCCGTTCCTGTGGACCCTGCCGGCCGAGCCCGGGGGCCAGCCTGCCGCCCAGTACACTGTTGAGAGCAGGCCGCGCCGTCAGGAGCTTGGCGAGCGGGACTTCCGGTACCGCGAGACCGGGTCCCTCTATGTGACGCGGACCCGCATCTACGAACAGTTCGACAACCGCCTCGGCGGGCGGATCGGCCTGTTCGTGATGGACGAGGGGGAAGGCGTCGACGTCGACACCGAACTGGACCTCTCGATCGCCGAACAGCAGCTAGGCCGGTTCCGTGCGGAGCTGGAGGGGGAGAACCGCGCCATATGATCATCGAGCGGAACATCACGCCGTACGTCGTCTTCTCCGAGGACCCGGTCCTCACCGCACTTCAAAAGATCACCGCAAACCAGGAGCGGATCGTCTTCTGCGTCGATGAGCACGGCATCCTCCAGGGATCCCTCTCCGACGGCGACTTCCGCCGCTGGATCGTTGAGCATCCCACCGCTGACCTCACCGCTTCCGCGCTCGCCGTCGCGAACCGATCTGTCCGCACCGCCCCGTACACGATGCCTCCCGCCGAGCTCGGCGCGCACATGGGCCGCGGCGTCGCGCACCTGCCGCTCGTGGATCCGCGCGGCCACCTCATGGCCATCGCGGTGGACCGCGCTGACGTGCTGCGCATCGGCCAGCACGAGATCGGGCCTGGCAGCCCGTCGTTCGTCATCGCAGAGATCGGCAACAACCACAACGGCTCCGTAGACCTCGCCAAGCGCCTCGTTGACCTCGCGGCAGAGGCCGGCGCGGACGCAGTCAAGTTCCAGCTGCGCGACATGGACGCCCTCTACCGCCAGTCCGGCGGACTGAGCGCGGGGGAGGACCTCGGCGCCCAGTACACCCTCGACCTGCTCTCGCGTTTCTCGCTCCCGGCCGATCAGCTCTTCGGCGTCTTCGACCACGCCAAGGACCGCGGCATCGACGTCATGTGCACCCCGTGGGACTCCCCAAGCGTCCAGGCACTCGCCGACTACGGCATTCCGGCACTAAAGATCGCCTCTGCAGACCTGACCAACCACGGACTCCTGCGCGACGCCGGATCCCGCGGACTCCCGCTCATCCTCTCCACCGGCATGTCACGCGAGGATGAGATCCGCGAAACCGCGGGGCTCATGCGCTCCCTCGGGGGAAGCTTCGCGATGCTGCACTGCCAGTCCACGTACCCGGCGCCGTTCAAGGACGTGAACCTCGCCTACATGGACCGCCTCGCGGAGATCGGCGGCTGCATCGTGGGCTACTCGGGCCATGAGCGCGGGTACCACGTTCCCGTCGCCGCGGTGGCGCGCGGGGCGAAGATCATCGAGAAGCACTTCACCGTGGACACGGCCATGGAGGGCAACGACCACAAGGTCTCGCTCCTCCCCGGGGAGTTCGCGGCCATGGTGGCCCGCATCCGGGAGGTCGAGGAGTCCATCGGCGAGGCCACCCCGCGCCAAGTCTCGACCGGCGAGATGATGAACCGCGTCAACCTCGCCAAGTCGCTCGTCGCGGCCCGACCTATCCCCGCGGGAACGCTCATCACCGAGGCGGACGTGGATGTGAAGAGCCCGGGCCGCGGTCTCCAGCCCAACGCGCTCCCGCGCCTACTGGGGCGTACCCTGCGTCGCGCCCTCGGGGAGGGTGACTTCTTCTTCGAAGGCGACCTGGCCGACGTCGTGCCTACGGGGCGCGACTTCTCGTTCCGCCGCCCATGGGGCCTTCCCGTGCGCTACCACGACCACGCTGCGCTCATCGCGGACTGCACGCCGGACTTCCTCGAGTTCCACTTCTCCTACAAGGACCTCGAGATCGAGGTGGACTCCGTTTTCTCAGGGGGGGCAGGGCCTCTCGACATGGGCTTCACGACCCACCTCCCGGACCTGTTCGCCGGTGACTTCCTCGTAGACCTCGCCTCGCCGGACGACCAGGTGTGGGAGCGGTCGATCGCCGAGGTCCAGCGCACGATCGACATCACCCGCTCGCTCACGCGATGGTTCAAGCGCGAGGACGAGCCGATCATGGTGGTGACGATGGGCGGCTTCACGAAGGACCGCCACGTCGCACCCACAGAGCGGCCCGCCATGTACGAGCGGATCGCTAAGGCGCTTGGCCGCCTCGACACGTCCGGCGTGCGGATCGCGGCCCAGACCCTGCCTCCGTACCCCTGGCTCATGGGCGGACAGCAGTTCCACAACCTCTTCCTCGATCCCCACGACACGGCGGAGTTCGCCGCCTCGACCGGCACCAAGCTGTGCCTCGACGTCTCCCACAGCAAGCTCGCGGCCAACCACCTCGGCATGCCGTTCTCCGAGGCCGTCGAGCTTCTGGCGCCGCATACGATCCACCTGCACCTCGTCGATGCCACGGGAGTTGACGGTGAGGGCGTCCAGGTTGCCGAGGGCGAGGTCGACTGGGCGGCGCTCTCCGATCAGCTCGACCGGCTCGCGCCCGGCGTGAGCTTCATCCCCGAGATCTGGCAGGGCCATGTCAACTCCGGCGAAGGCTTCTGGACTGCGCTCGACCGGCTCGAGGCGTGGTTCTGATGGCTGGCGCTTCGACGGTGCACGACGGCGCGGCCTCGCGTTCCGCGGCCCCGCTCGCCCCTCCCATCGCCCTCTGGGCCGTCCCCGTTCCCGAGCTCGGGGGTGTGGCGCGGCATGTGCTCGACACGGCGGCCGTGGGGCTGCCTGGCTGGCGGCTTGTGGTCCTTTGCCCGGAGGGCGCTCTGGCGGAGAAATTGAGGGAGGCTGGCGCCGCCGTCATCACGGGCCCGTTCGGGCCTGCCGCCGGGTTCGCCGCGTCGGTGCGCACTCTGCGCCGAAACGTCCGTGCACTACGGCCCGCAGTGGTCCACGCACATCTCGCGTACGCGGATGTCATCAGTGCGGTTGCGACGATTGGCACCGGTGCGAAGTACGTGACCACCGAGCACGGCATCGCCGGTGACGATGCCGTGTACCACGGCTCCGCCTGGAAGTCGCGGCTTATGGCCGCCGTACACTCACTGCGCCTCCGCCGGGTCTCCGCCGTCATCGCCGTGTCCGAGGCGACCAAGCGCGCGATGCTCGCTAAGTGGCGGCCGCGGCAGGCCGTCGTCGTGATTCCCAACGGTGTGGACGTCGAGGAGGTGCGGGCTCGACTGCTGGTAACCGCGCCGGCCGGTGCGGCTGCTGCGGGCTCCGCGTCGGTTGGGGACGGCCCGCGGCTCCTCTCGCTGTCCCGACTCTCGGCGGAGAAGCGGATCCCGGACCTCCTAGCAGCGTTCGCTGAGCTTCGCCGCACGCACCCGGATGCGACGCTCACGGTCGCGGGGGAGGGGCCCGATCGTGCGGACCTCGAAGCCCGCGCACGCGAGCTCGGTCTTGAGAGCGTGGTCTCCTTCCCTGGATTCGTGGACGCCGGCGCGGCAATGGGCGCCGCCGACGTCGTGGTGCAGCTCTCGGTGTGGGAGAACTGCTCGTACACCCTGCTCGACGCCGTGGCGGCGGGTCTGGGAGTCGTCGCGACGCCCGTGGGCGGCAATCCCGAAATCCTGCCCGAGAGGTGTCTCGTCGCTGCCGAACATTCCGCAGCGGTTGCCGCGGCAATTGCCTTGCAGGCCGACGCGGACAAGCGTCCTGAGTCCGTGTGGGTCACCCGCGCCGAGATGGCCCGGCGTACAGTCGGCGTCTATGAGGAGGCGATGTGATCGCCTCCTCGGGGCAGCGCAGCGGCTTTGACCTCCACGACCTCTTGGTGGTTCTGGCGTCGGCGTGTCTGGTCCTGGACGGGATCCACTTCCCGGGCACACCGTTCCCTGCCAGCACGGTCTCGGCAGCGTTCCTCATCTTCCTCGCCTACTTCAAGGTTCCCAGAGGCGTGAAGCGGCCCCGATGGTTCGTCGTCTGGCTTATCGCCCTCGTCGCGTGGCTGGGACTCGCCTCGGCGATGAACTCGGGACTTTCCGCGGTGGACGTCAAGAGATTCCTCAACATCAGCCTGTGGGCCATGGTTGCAGTGACCGTTGCCTCCGGCAGGCTGTCTTGGCGACGGATCGGAGTGGGGCTCGCGCTCGGGGTCTCCTTCGCCGTTGCGTGGGGTGTCGCGACGATCGGTTCCAGCAGTTACGTAGGCCGCTTGACTGGCGTGCTCGGCGATCCCAACTCTGCTGGCCTCATCATCCTGACCCTCACCTGCCTGGCGATTCCCCAGCTCCAGAGCCGCCGTACCCAGGTCGTTCTCTCGGCCGTGGCGCTGGTCGGTATCGTGGCGACTCTGTCCCGCACCACGTGGCTCGCCACGGCATGCGTGGTTGTCTGGCTCCTTGCGGGAAAGCACATCAGCAGGTGGGTTGGTTTCGCGGCCGTGGGAGGGCTCGTCTGGTGGTCGACGAGTATCGGCGACGCTGTGCTCGCTACCTCCCAGTTCAGCGACCGTTCGGGGAGTGACGCTCTCCGAGGAAGGATCCTGGCAAGCGAGCAGATTCTGGTGGGCACGAACCCGCTGATCGGGCACGGCCTCGGATCCGCCCATGTCCAGGTCGATGGGTTGACCTTCTTCTTCCATAGCTCCTACATGTCACTGCGGCAGGAAGGCGGGTGGATCGCCTTGGTGATCTACCTGATCCTCCTCATCGCCATGTTCTTCGCGGTAACCTCGCTGCCCAAGCAAAGCCGGAGTGGGTGGGCTGAGGCCGCGCTGATCGGCGTGGCCATCTGTGCGGTCAACCTCGGAGAAGTCTTCCTCACGGTCCCCGCGGCGCTCGCACTGGGATTCGCCGCGACTCAGCTCGGGATGCGTCGGCTGGAGATGAGTCCCGCCCCCACACGTCGCGCGGGCCAAGGGAGGCTCAGGTCGGCATGACCAGCGTCCAGAAGATCTACATCGCCACGAATAACGGAGATATCGGCGGCGGCGAGGTCATGCTGCTCGGGCTCGCCGCGACGCTGGGCTCGCTGGGCTTCGCCGTGACCGTGGTCGGCCCGCGGTCGCCGATCGGTGTCCTGGAGGCTGCCCAGGAGCGTGGGTTCGCGGTGATCTCCCTCGACGCCAGCGAGCGGATTGCCTACATGCGCTCACTACGCGCGTGGCGCAGGGATCAGCCCGATGGCGTGCTCTGGTGCAACGGGCTCGTTCCGGCCGCCGCCACGGCTGGACTGAGGAACCGCGTGGTCCACCTGCATCAGATGCCCTCGCTTCTCCAGAGGCCGATAGCTCTCGCCGCGCGCATCGGGGCTCTTGCAACGCTGGTGCCGTCCCGGACGATGGCACGGGGTGTGGCACGATCGACGGTTCTCCACAACTGGTCTCCGGCGCTCGAAAGGGTAGCGATTCCGCGCGGGAGCGGTCCGGTTCGCCTGGGATTCCTGGGACGACCGTCGGAGGCGAAGGGGATCCATATCCTCGCAGACGCGTTCGATGCGCTGCGGCGGCAGGAGCCGGACAAGTATCGCCTGCGCGTCGCCGGGGAACCCCGATTCGTGGACGCCCGGGAACGGGCATTCGTCGAATCCCGGATGCGCTCGCTCGGCTCCTCCGCCGACCGTCTCGGTTGGATGCCTGCCGATGAATTCTTCGGCACGATCGATATCTTGATCGTCCCGTCCGTTGTCGAAGAGTCGTTCGGACTCGTTGCCACTGAGGCCATGTCTGCCCGCGTGCCCGTGATCGTCAGCGACGCCGGTGCGCTCCCCGAGGTGGTGGGTCCTGACCATCCGTGGATCGCCCGAGCAGGTGACGGCGAGGATCTTGTCCGCGCTGTGAAGGAGGCCGTCGCGGCGCTGCCAGCTGACGATGTTGTGGAGAAGGCCCACGAGCGCTGGAAGCGGCAGTTCTCGCCAGAGGCCGGCAGGGAGCGGCTTCGGGACCTCCTTGACCAACTCGGCCTCAGTCCCGAGGGACCCCAGTGACGACGCCGGCCGCGACCATCGTTGTTCCCACGCGCGGCGGCTCTCGGCGCCTGCCGGTTCTCCTGCGTTCGCTGGAAGCCCAGGACACCGACGACTTCGAGGTGATTGTCGTGGTCGACGGCGACATCGACGGCACCGCCGACCTCGTGGCGGAATGGGCTCAGCGTCTCCCGGTCAGGTCGCTCGTGTTCCCCGAGAACCGAGGTCGGGCCGTCGCGCTCAACGCTGGCGCAGAGTCTGCCCGCGGTGACCTTCTCATCCGCTCGGACGACGACCTCGAACCCGGCCCCGGCTTGGTGAGCGGGCACTTGGCGAGGCACCGCAACGCAACCGAGCCGATCGGCGTCGTCGGCCTGACTACCAATCAGTACCCGGATTCACCGTTCGCGCGGGCCTATGGACGTGCCGCCGACCGGAGATTCCTCGACGATGCCCTAGGCCTCCCCGCAGACCGGACGTGGCGGCTCTGGGCCGCCAATGTCTCCGTGCAAGCCCAGGTGCATGCAAGGCTCGGAGGCTACGACGCGCGTTATCGCCGTTACGGCTGGGAGGACGTCGACTTCGGCTACCGCCTGCGCCAGGCGGGGATCCCTGTGCTCGTGGCGCCCGAGGTCATGGCGGTACACCACGGGGCGTCGACGACCACAGCAGTGCGCGCCCTCCGCGCACTGCACTCCGGCGCCGCAAGGGAGACGTTCGTCGAAATCCACGGCGACCTAGCGCTCCCGGACGCTCCTGGGGGGAGGGGGCTGTGGGACCGGCTTGTCGGAGCTGGGGCCGCTGTCGCCACCGAGCGCACCTTGCGTGCCTACGGTCCGGCGGTCGACGCCGCGGCCCGCGTTCTACCGCCTCGGATCGCAGAGAAACTCGTGGCCCTCGGAGTCGAGTCGGCGGGTCTGGCGGGCGTCCGCTATCCCGACCGGGCTCGCTCGCGTTTTTGACGACGCATTCCGCCACCGTTCGTGACCTTCCTGTAACCTAGCAGGGCCCCACCCGAACCACTTGCGCCAAGGAGGCCACGCGTGACTGACGAACCAGTGGTCGCCATCGCGCACGACTACCTCACGCAGCGTGGCGGGGCCGAGCGGGTGGTCCTCGCGATGCACCGGGCCTTCCCCGAGGCGACGATCTACACGACGCTGTACGACCCGCAGGGCACCTACCCCGAGTTCCGGGACGCTGACATCGTCACCTCACCGCTCAACCGGATCGGTGCGTTCCGACGTGACCACAGGCTCGCGCTGCCGGTGCTCGCGCCAGCGGCCCGCGCGATGAAGATCCCCGCCGACGTCGTCGTCACCTCCACGAGCGGCTGGGCCCATGGATTCTCCACCGAGGGGCTCGTCTACGCGTACTGCCACTCCCCGGCCCGGTGGCTCTACCTCACGGAGCAGTACCTCGGCGGCTCGTCCCTGCGTTCTCCACAGGGCCTCGCGCTGGCCGCGCTCCGGCCCTTCCTGCGCTTCTGGGACCAGCGGGCGGCCGCGCGGCCCCATGTCTACGTGGCGAACTCGACGGTGGTCCAGGAGCGAATCCGCGATGTGTACGGCCGGGATGCGGACGTCTTCTTCCCCCCGCACAGCGTTGACACCAACGGTGTCCGCCAGCCGATCCCTGGCCTCGAGGAGTTCGTCGGGGAGGGTGGCCACTACCTCACGGTCTCCCGGCTCCTTCCCTACAAGAACGTCGATCAGGCCATCGAGGCCTTCCGCGACCTCGACGAGCGACTGCTCATCATCGGCGCCGGACCGCTCGCCGACTCGCTTCGGCGCACGATGCCGCCCAACGTCCGCATCGCTTCCCACCTCCCCGATGCCCAGATGCGCTGGGCCTACTCCGCGGCCAAGGCGGTCATCGCCCCCAGCTATGAGGATTTCGGCATCACGCCCCTTGAAGGCGCCGCTTGGGGAAAGCCGACGATCGCCCTGCGGGCCGGGGGATACCTCGACACGATTGTGGACGGCGTCACCGGGCGCTTCATCGAGTCGCCGACGGCGCAGGACATCCGCGCAGCCGTCGTGGGCTTTGCCACGGAGGAGTGGGACGCGGAGAAGATCCGGGCGCACGCGGACACTTTTGCCGAGGCACGGTTCCGCGACCGACTGCGGGCCGAGGTCTCCGCGTTGACCGAAACGGCATGCTCAAGGTAAGGCTCCAGCACCGCGCCCCAAGCGATGGGGCGCGGTGCCTAGGCTTCCTTGGTCCAAAGAGGGTTCTCGATGAGCTCCCGTTCACCATGGACACTGCCGAAGTTCAGGCTCCTCGAGCCTGCGACGTACTCGTGCCATCGCGCTTGCCGCTCCTCTTCGGCTACGGAAGCATGCTCGCGCCAATGGCTGCCTTCCTCCTGCGGCGTGCCCTCAGACACCTCGAGTGCGGCCGCTCCAGACAGAACCTTCGAGCAGTACTGTTCGTAACTGCGATAGGGCAGGTGATCAATCCGCAGCGACACCTCGACCGTTCCGGGGTGAGTCACCGCATGATTGCCGGGACCGATCCAGACCCACGATTGCGCCTTGAACGCCGACTTGAGCATCGGCCCGGGCTGGTGTTCGACCTGAAGGTACTGGTCGGACGATGGATCGATTCTCCCCGTTCCCTCAGCCGGAAATGCGTCGAACATCTGGGCTCTCACGACGCCACTCGCCGAGCACCGCAAATGGTCCGCGAGAGTTCCTGACGGTGCCGTCCATATTTCATCAGCGTCGAAAGGGACAATCCAGTCGGCGCCAGCGGTGAAGGCAAGTCGCGCAATGTACGACATGGAGCGGGCCTGATGGAACGCCTTGCTCATCTTCCGTCCGACATGTATTCGCCGGTCGCGCGCAGCGAGGTCATTCAGTATGCCGAGCGTTCCATCCGTGGAGTCATGGTCTACCGCGATGACCCCGGTCACGCCTTCACTGAGGAAATGCTTGACGACCGGCTCAATGATGTCGGATTCGTTGTGGACCATGGTGATGGCCCAGACAGAGCCCGGAAGGCGTCGGGAACGCCGAAGGCCCGGGACGGAAATGGACCGTTCGACCCGTCGTTGGAGCGGCGTGAGCCTAGCAAGATGATCCCGAATATTTCCCACGAGAAGACCCTATCTGATACCTCGACCGTGAAGATCTAGCGGTAATCCGTCAGTACCGGCTTCACCCGGTCGTCGAACAGGAGACGGTCTTGGTATTTGAGGCACAGGGGCTGAAGCACGTCTCCAAGCAGTTCGGTCCATCGGATCGGGTATCCCGCTGCCGGGTTGTAGAAGTCACTGCCGGGAGATTCGGCAAGCGCGCCAGCGAAGTACTCCATGCGGCTGTGCATCTCCCTATACCACTCGGAGGTGAGCGAGGTGCCTGGACGGACGATGAATGCGCTTGGACCGAACACCGCGCGGTAATGGCGCTTGATGTCTTTGCCTAGGTAGCGAGGGAGATCGGGCACGTAATTTGACGTGACTTCGCGGTAGCCGACCGCCCAGGTTTCGGTCTGGTCTGCGATCGCTTGGAAGGACGCTGTCCACGACGATGTTGGCCTCTTGATGTCCGAGTAGCCGCCGCCATGATGGTGCATGAAGTAGGTCCGGAGATAATCCGAACGGTGGCCGTCGGACAGCAGGGAATACGCCGGGTGAAGCGGATGCCCGTCGACCAGGAACTCATTCACCGTCTCGTCGGTGACGAGCACGAGCGGGACATCCAGCTCTGACTCCAGGGCCCGGAGAGAGGCAAGGCGGCGCTTGGACATCGGACGCGGTCCGAGCCAGAAGGAGTAGACGAGCGAAGGGACGGAGCGGTTATTGCTTGCGATGACATCGGGCCTCGCAAGGAAGGTGTGGCGGTAGCGGTCCGGATTGTAGTGGAACGGGGACCGTTCCTCGGCGGCTTTCCAGCGCACGTCGTTGATGTGCTCGGCGGTGTCCCGGAGCCAGAACCCGAGGCGCTTGCTGGCAACGAAGGCGGCGTGCTTGAACTGACGCGCCGCCCAGAGAGGATCCATGCTCGATTTATAGCGGCTCGACGCCGCAGATGCACAGCATGACGCCCGAGCCGCTCAGCCGGCGTCGTGCGTGGAGGGCGCGGCCCCGCCGCGGCGACCGGCCGCCGCACGCAGCACGTCCCCAGCCCGGGCGCCGAGCTCTCGTGCCACATCCGCCACGCCCGGCTCTCGCCGGAGCTGCATGCGGAGATGGTCCCGGTTCACGACGACGAGCGAACGCAGCAGCCCGGCACGCTCCCCGGCGGTCCGGGACGCTTTCCACCTTGCCCGGAACAGCTCAACGCGCGTCCCGCCGCGGCCCATGACCTCCCACACGTCGTGCTCGGGGTGGGCGGCCCAGTCGTCGAGGTGCCCTGTCGCGGCCGCGAAGCTCACGTGTGCCTCCGCGATCCCGGCGGCGGCTTCGAGCCCATCCCACTCGGCCGGAGTGAGAACGGAGCGGAGGTGCGCTACGTCCGCAGCTCCGCGGTGCGGGTCCCTCGCTGCGTGCAGAACAATGATGAGGGCCTGGTGGCGCCGCGCAGGCACGCGGCACGGCCACTCCGCGATACGGAGGGTCCGGTGCTCGTCCCACAGCCTTTCGAAGAACGCCTCGGCGGGGATCCCCACACCGGGAAACGCGCGGTGCACGTCCACGTATCCCCACTGGTCATGCCACAGGGTCATCGCGTGGTGGAACACTGACCCGGTCTCGAAGGTCGTCACCGTCCGCCAGCCGCGCCCGATGAGAGCCCGGACGAGGGCATCGACGTGGGCAGGGCGCACGAGCACATCGACGTCCGTGCTCGCCCGGTCCGGCTCGTAGAGCGAGGGCTCGGTGGCGTACCCCTTGATGTGCACGAGGTCCACGCTCGCCTCCACGGCGAGGGACTCGATGAGGGCGTGGGCGAGGCGCACCCGGTCCTCGAGTGGGAGGTCAACAAGCGGCAGTTCCTGCGCGCCCGCCTTGGCCCCGCTCGTCCCGTCCACAGCCCCCATCATTCTGGGTCCGAGCATGAATGCCAAACTCCCGAACGTCCTACGGCCGCCCGTTGACCGTGGCGATGAGGATCGGGCCCCAGTCGCCGAACGCCAGGACGGACTGCGTGGCCGGCACGCCGCTCTCGCTCACCGGGAGCACTGGGCGGCTCGTGAAGAACCGGTGGAGGCGGTGGTGGGCCTGCGAGGTGATCCGGATGCCGCGCCCGAGGGTGCCGTCAGAGCCGCGCGCCCCGCGCTGCCAGTCGATCATGGTGTACTCGGCGGACGTCCCGTCGTCCAGCGGCCGCGAGAGGATAACCGTCTGCTGATCGGGTGAGATGGCGCGGACGTTGAACGGCTGCCGGCCAGCGTCATAGAAGGTCACCTTGTCGCCCAGGGCAAGGAGCCGATAGGTCATCGCGGGCCTCCTGTCCCCGTGGGTCCCCGCGCCCAGCCTAAGCACTCATGGGCCGAGCGTGGAGGCCCAGCGCGAACCTCGCAGGACTATGACGGCGAGATCAGCGGCACTGGCCCGGTGGAACCTTGATCCCGGTCTGCTCTGCGGCGGCGCACAGCTGCGCCCGCGCATCGAGTGGAAGCTGGCCCCAAGGAGCCGAGGTGTCAGGGGTCTGGGGCGCCGGAGCAACGGCCGGTTCGCGATCCCGGGCGGGCTCGGCGGCCGCCGGCGCTGCTGCGGCAGCAGGCGCTGCGACGGCAGGGGCCTCCGCTGGCGAGGGCTCGGCGGACGCCGTGGGTAATGGATCTGGGGAGGGCGGCGCCGGCTTGATGTCTGCGGGCGTCGGAAGCGGCCGCACGGGTCCCAGCGGGGGCGCCGGACGCACGACGGCGGGCGGCTGCGATGCGCTGGCCGCTGCCCGCGGCGCTGGGGTCGCCACCGTTGCGGACTGGTGCCCGTCGATCACGAGGGCTACGGCCGAGGTGCCGAGTGCAGCGAGGGCGAGCGCGGCAGCGACGGCGAGCGGCGCCGTCGTGCGCCGCGTGCCGGCGATGATGGCAAGAGGCGTCGCGGCGAGCACCACCAGCCCGGCGACCGCGGCCGCGGCGGGCGAGAGCAGGAACAGAACGAGCAGGAGCGTCGCGACGCACGCGATGCCGAGCCACATCCATGTCCTGCGGGGCGGGGGCGCATCCACCTCGTAGAAATTCAAGTCCATCGGCGCCTCTCCTCTCGCGAGGGCCTCCGATCCCACGGTAACCGTGCAGGCGGGAGCAGCCAAGGTCAGGAGAAGAAGTTCACCCACTTGTCGGAGGCGTCCGCTAGGGTCGGCCCATGGACGCGAACACGCAGGGCGCCTTCTGGGGCGCACGCCCCACTGATGCCGGCACGGACTTTGCCCTCGCCACGGCCGCCGAGGCCGAGCGTGTGGAGGTGTGCCTCGTCGACCCTGAGACCAAGGAGCAGCGGTGCGTCGACCTGGCGCGCGTCGACGGCCCCGACGGCCAGGCGACCCGCTGGGAGGGGACCGTGGACGGCGTGGCCCCAGGCGCGCACTACGGCTACCGCGTCCACGGCCCGTGGGAGCCTGATAAGGGGCTGCGGTTCAATCCCGCGAAACTCCTCCTCGACCCCTATGCGTGGGCCGTGTCCGGCTCCTACGAGTGGGGCCAGGAGATGCATGCCTACGTGTTCGGCGACCCGGAGCGCATGGACGAGTCCGACTCGCTGGGCCACAGCATGCTCGCCGTGGTGTGCGAGCACGTCAAGTACGACTGGGAGGGCGACACGCCCCCGCGCCGCCCCTACAACGAGACAGTCGTGTACGAGGCGCACGTCAAGGGCCTCACCCAGCTCCACCCCGAAGTGCCCGAGCACGAGCGCGGAACGTACCGCGGCGCGGCTCATCCCGCCGTCGTGAACCACCTCAAGGAACTGGGAGTCACAGCGCTCGAGCTGCTTCCAGTCCACCAGTTCATCGAGGACTCCACCCTCGCGGACAAGGGGCTCTCCAACTACTGGGGCTACAACACCATCGGGTTCTTCGCCCCGCACAGCGCCTACTCGTCGAGCGGCGACCACGGGCAGCAGATCGCCGAATTCAAGGACCTGGTCAAGGCATACCACCGCGCCGGCATCGAGGTGATCCTCGACGTGGTCTACAACCACACGGCGGAGGGCAATCACCTCGGCCCCCAGCTGAGCTTCCGCGGCATCGACAACGCCGCCTACTACCACCTCGTGCCAGGGGACGAATTCCACTACACGGACTACACGGGCACGGGGAACTCCGTCAACGCCGGAAACCCGCTCGCGCTCGACCTCATCATCGATTCCCTGCGGTACTGGGTCACGGAGATGCACGTGGATGGGTTCCGGTTCGACCTGGCCTCAACCTTGGCCCGTGAGGACGGCGCTGTCGACATGGTCTCGCCGTTCTTCGAACTCCTCGCCTCCGATCCCGTGCTCTCCAGGGTCAAGCTCATCGCGGAGCCGTGGGATGTCGGGCCGGACGGGTACCAGGTGGGCAACTTCCCGCCGCAGTGGGTCGAGTGGAACGGCAAGTTCCGCGACTGCGTGCGCGACTTCTGGCGCGGCGAACCGGGCACCCTCCGCGAGCTCGCAACCCGGCTGGCAGGCTCCGCCGACCTCTACGAGGGCGAGGGGCGGCGCCCCTCCGCGTCCGTCAACTTCATCGTGGCTCACGACGGCTTCACCCTGCGGGATCTGGTCTCCTACAACGAGAAGCACAACGAGGCCAACGGCGAGGACGGCCGCGACGGCGCCGACGACAACCGCTCGTGGAACTGCGGCACCGAGGGGCCCACCGACGATCCTCACATCCTCGAGCTCCGGGCGCGCCAGCAGCGCAACCTGCTGCTCACCCTCGTGCTCGCCCAGGGGGTGCCGATGATGGCCCACGGGGACGAGCTCGGGCGGACGCAGCAGGGCAACAACAATGTCTACTGCCAGGACAACGAGCTCTCATGGATCGACTGGGACCACGCGGACTCTGAGCTCGTCGACTTCACCCGCAGCCTGACGAAGCTGCGCGAGGACCACCCGGTGTTCCGACGGCGCAGGTTCTTCGACGGCACCCCCGTTGCTCCCGCCGAGGGCGACCCGCTCCCGGACATCGTGTGGCTCGACGCCGACGGCAGCACCATGGGCCCGGACGATTGGGACCAGGACTGGGCCAAGTCCCTCGCGTTCTTCCTCAACGGCGGCGCCGTTCCCGGCAATGGCAGGCACGGCGCCAATGGCGACTCGGACTTCCTCGTGATCCTCAACGCCGCCGAGAACGACGTCGACTATCACCTTCCCGCGGGCCCGTTCCCGGAGAAGTGGGCCACCGCGCTGACAACGTGCGAGGCCCGGCTCGTGGGGGAGGCCGCGGCCGGCGGCGAGGTGTTCACCGTCCCGGCCCGCAGCGCCGTCGTGCTCATGGCCGAGCGGGAGGGGTAGGGGGAGCGGGGCTCAGCCGGCGCTGGGCACGCCCGCGAGCGGCTCGCCGTCGAGTTGGTCCGCGAAGCCGGCCGCGGTCGCCTCAAGCGCCGTCCGCCGCAGCACGAGTAAGTCCATGACCACGCCGCCGAGCTCCCGCAGCGTCTCCGTCTCGGCGGGGGAGAGGGTGCGCGGTGCGCGGTCCAGGATGCACAGGGTGCCGATGTTGGCCCCTCCGGGGGTCTTGAGCGGCACGGACGCGTAGAACCGCACGCCCAAGGCTCCGCGGACGAGCGCGTTGCCCGCGGTGCGGGAGTCCGCGGCGGCGTCCGGTACCACCCAGACGTCGTCCTGCAGCACGGCGGAGGCGCACAGCCCCGGCTCCCGCGCTACCTCGTCCGCGTCGATGCCATGCGCCGAGAGGAACCAGATCCTCTCGGCGTCCACGATGCTCACGGCCGCCATCGGCGCGCCGAGGATGCGCGAGGTGAGGCGCGTGACGCGGTCGAACGGGCTGCCCGGCTCGGCAGGCGCGGCGTAGGCCCGGACCTCCTCCAGGCGCAGTTCCTCCTCTGCGGCCGCCAGCTCCGACAGGGGCTCCACGAGGGCGCCGAGTGCGGCCATCCGGTACAGCGCGGCCGCCGCGTCCGCGGCGCTGGGCCGGGCCTCGGGGTCCATCGCCGTCATCCCCGCCAGCAGGTTCCGCCACAGCGGGTCGAGTTCCTCGGGGATGGGCGCCGGTTGCGTGAGCCGCCGCACGGCGCTCTCGAGGGGCGGCCCGGGGAATGCGAGCTCGCCCGTGAGGCACTGCAGCAGCACGAGGCCGAGCGAATAGACGTCGCTCGCCGCGCCGATCGTCTGGCCGCGCACCTGCTCCGGGCTCAGGTACGCTGGGGTCCCGGACACGGCGTCCTGGAGCGTGAGGTCGGAGTCGGACACCCACGCGATGCCGAAGTCGGTGAGCTTCGCGTGCGCCCTCGCGGATTCGCCGCCCGCGCCTAGCAGGAGCACGTTCGCCGGCTTGATGTCCCGGTGCACCACGCCCTTGCCGTGGATGTAGGCGAGGGCCTCGCACAGGTCCTGGCCGATCTCGGCTACGTCGGAGGCGCCCAGCTCGTCGCCCGCCTTGAGCCGGGTGCGCAGGTCCGC
This sequence comes from Sinomonas sp. P10A9, assembly GCF_041022165.1. GTDB lineage: Bacteria > Actinomycetota > Actinomycetes > Actinomycetales > Micrococcaceae > Sinomonas > Sinomonas puerhi. Next base: position 2,932,301 of record NZ_CP163302.1, on the reverse strand, counting down.
GCCCGTGATGAGCTCCATGACGAGGAACACCCGGGGTACGCCAGTCGCGGTCCGCTCGGTCCCGGCGTCGAGCAGCGTCACGAGCCCGGGATGGCTCAGCCGTGCGAGCAGCTTCATCTCGGCGTCGCTGCGCCGCAGCTCGGACTCGTCCATGTCGCCGGAGTGTGGCAGCTTGACCGCCACCTCGCGGTCGAGGACCCGATCGTGCGCGCGGTGGACCTCCGCCGTCGAGCCCCGTCCCACAACCTCCAGGAGCCGGTACCGCCCCGCCACCAGATCCTGGCCACGGTTCCCATCGCCACCGCTCGCATCGCAGTCCAGTTCCGCCACCCCAACTCGCTTTCAGTCCACAGACGGACAGCGGAAGGAAGCCTGGGTTGGCAGCCAAACGGCCCGGTTGCCGCGAGATTACCCCGCCCGCGCGCGTGCCAAACCGCCGTGCAGCGCCCTAGTGGACGCTCGCGGGCTCGATCTGGAGCACCCGGACGGCGCGTGCCTTCTCGGAGGGCGAGGAGATGAGCCAGATCGAGATCGCCGCGGTGCTCGGCGTGAGCCAGATGCAGGTCTCCCGGCTCCTGCGCCGGGTCCTGGCCCGCGTGCGGCGCCGGGCGGCCGAGGCCGCGGCCTGCGAGCCCGCCGCCTGAGGTCCGCCACCGAGGCCCCTGATCGCGGCGGGTCACACGGCAGCCGCGCGCAGAACCGTCACCTACACTCGCTAGGATGCCCACACATGGCTTCATCGCAGGCCGCACAGCAAGGAGCTGACGCATTGGAGAAGGACATTTGGCCGGGAACGGCCTACCCGCTCGGCGCCACGTTTGACGGCAAGGGCACCAACTTCGCGATCTTCAGCGAGGCCGCCGAGTCTGTCGAGCTGTGCCTCTTCGACGCGGAGCGGACCGAGCAGCGCTTCGAGCTGACCGAGGTGGACGGGTTCGTGTGGCACTGCTACCTGCCCAACGTCCAGCCCGGCCAGCTCTACGGCTACCGCATCCACGGCACCTATGACCCGGCCACGGGCCAGCGGTGCAACCCGAACAAGCTGCTCCTGGACCCGTACGCCAAGGCCGTCATGGGCCAGCCGGACTGGGACCAGTCGCTGTTCTCCTACACGTTCGGGGATCCAGACAGCCGCAACGACGAGGACTCCGCGCCGCACATGATGCTCGGCGTGGTCACCAGCCCGTTCTTCGACTGGCAGAACGACTCCCTGCTGCGCGTCCCGTACCACCGCACGGTGGTCTACGAGGCCCATGTGCGGGGCCTGACCGAGCTCCACCCCGAGGTTCCCGAGGAACTGCGGGGAACGTACGCGGGCGTGGCGCACCCCGCCGTCGTCAATCACCTCACCAAGCTCGGCGCGACGGCGATCGAGCTCATGCCCGTCCACCAGTTCGTGGACGATTCCACGCTCCAGGACAAGGGCCTGCACAACTACTGGGGCTACAACACCATCGGCTTCTTCGCCCCACACGCCGGCTACTCCTCGAGCGGGAACACCGGCCAGCAGGTCCAGGAGTTCAAGGCCATGGTCCGCACGCTCCATCGCGCGGGCATCGAGGTGATCTTGGACGTGGTCTACAACCACACCGCCGAGGGCAACCACCTGGGCCCCACCCTGTCGATGAAGGGCATCGACAACGGCGCGTACTACCGGCTCGTCGAGGACGACCCGCAGTACTACATGGACTACACGGGCACCGGGAACTCCCTCAACGTCCGGCACCCGCACGCGCTGCAGCTGCTCATGGACTCGCTGCGCTACTGGGTCACCGAGATGCACGTGGACGGCTTCCGGTTCGACCTCGCGGCGACCTTGGCCCGCGAATTCTACGACGTGGACAAGCTCTCGAGCTTCTTCGAACTCATCCAGCAGGACCCGGTGGTCTCCCAGGTCAAGCTCATCGCCGAACCGTGGGACGTGGGCCCGGGCGGGTACCAGGTGGGCAACTTCCCCCCGCAGTGGACCGAGTGGAACGGCAAGTACCGTGACACCGTGCGGGACTTCTGGCGCGGCGAGCCCTCCACGCTGGGGGAGTTCGCCTCCCGCCTGACCGGGTCCGCGGACCTGTACCAGCACAACGGCCGCCGCCCAGTCGCTTCCATCAACTTCGTCACTGCGCACGACGGGTTCACGCTGCGGGACCTCGTCTCCTACAACGAGAAGCACAACGAGGCCAACGGCGAGGACAACAACGACGGCGAGAGCCACAACCGGTCCTGGAACTGCGGCGCCGAGGGCCCCACGGATGATCCCGCGGTGCTCGAACTGCGCGCCCGGCAGCAGCGCAACTTCATCGCCACGCTGCTGCTCTCCCAGGGCGTGCCGATGATCGCCCACGGCGACGAGCTGGGCCGCACCCAGCAGGGCAACAACAACGTCTACTGCCAGGACAACGAGCTCTCCTGGCTGGACTGGGAGAGCGCAGACAAGCCGCTCATCGAGTTCACCTCGGCCGTCATGCGGCTGCGCGCCGAGCACCCCACGTTCCGGCGCAGCCGCTTCTTCGACGGCCGCCCCGCGCGCCGCGGCGAGGGCCAGCCGCTGCCGGACATCGAGTGGCTCGGGGTGGACGGCGAGCCGATGGTCCCCGAGGACTGGGACGTGCCGCTGGGCCGCAGCGTCGGCGTGTTCTTCAACGGCCACGGCATCCGCAACGTGGACTTCTACGGCCGAGCGATCACGGACGCGCACTTCCTCCTGTACTTCAACGCGGACGAGTCCGACGTGGACTTCCGCCTGCCGGGCGGGGAGTACGCGCCCGGCTGGGACGTGCTGCTGGACACCTCCGGGCAGACCGCGGGGGATATCGAGATCCGGGCCGAGGCCGTATTGACCGTGCCCGGCAAGAGCATGGCCGTGCTGCGCGCCCACGAGCCCGAGCCGGAGGAGGTGGACCACTCCGTGGCCGCGTCCCTGGCCGCCCAGGCCGGCTCCAGCTCCCCCAACCAGCCCTCGTCCAGCGCCGCCGGGGTCTAGCCCCGGCCCGTAAGGAGCCCCGTGAAGACCCCCGCCTCCACCTACCGACTCCAGATCCGCCCCGAGTTCACGCTGGACGACGCCGCGGCACTCGTGCCGTACCTGTCCTCCCTCGGCGTGGACTGGCTCTACCTCTCGCCCCTGCTCGAATCGGTGGGCGCCTCCGAGCATGGGTACGACGTCTCGGGCCCCTCCCGCGTGGACCGGGAGCGCGGCGGGCGCGAGGGCCTCGCGGCGCTTGCGGCCGCCGCTCACGGGGCCGGGATGGGCGTGCTCGTGGACATTGTGCCGAACCACCTCGGCGTGGCTGTGCCCGAGGAGAACCCATGGTGGTGGTCCCTCCTGCGCGAGGGCCGCGGCTCGAGGTACGCGGAGGCGTTCGACGTTGACTGGGACGCGGGGGGCGGGAAGGTGCTCATCCCGGTGCTGGGCTCGGAAGAGGACCTCGGCCTGCTCCGTGTCGAAGGAACACGCCTGCGCTACTACGAGCACTCGTTCCCCCTTGCCGCCGGATCCTGGAGCGTGGGCGACTCGGCGCAGGAGGTCCACGACCGCCAGCACTACCAGCTCATCCCGTGGCGCGAGGCGGACACACGGCTCAACTACCGGCGCTTCTTCGCCGTCAACACGCTCGCCGGTGTGCGCGTCGAGGTCCCGTGGGTCTTCGCCCAGAGCCACGCAGAGGTGCACCGATGGATTGAGGACGGGCTGGTGGACGGCCTCCGCATCGACCACCCGGACGGGCTTATGGACCCCGCCGAGTACCTCGAGCGGCTCCGGGATCTCTCGGGCGGCGCCTACACCTTGGTGGAGAAGATCCTCGAACCGGGGGAGGTCCTGCCGGACGACTTCGAGTGCGAGGGCACCACAGGCTATGACGCGCTGGGGCTCGTGGACCGTGTTCTCGTGGACCCCGCGGGGGAGGAGTCGCTCACGGCCCTCGATACGCGCCTGCGCGGAGGGCCCGCCGACTACGCCGCCATGATCCATGAGACCAAGCGCTGGATGGCGGACGGGCTGCTCCGCGCCGAGATCCTGCGCCTCGCCCGGCTCGCGGCGGCCCCCGCGGTTGAACGGGCGGCTGCTGAGCCGAGCGAAGGGGAGTCGGAACCCCCGTCCCTCGAGGCCCTCGCAGACGCCATCGCCGAGATCGCCGCGCACTTCCCGGTGTACCGGACGTACCTGACCCCGCAACCCAGGGAGGTGACCCCTCAACGCGGGGAGGTGACCCCTCAACGCAGGGAGGTGACCCCGGATCGCAGGGAGGTGACCCCGGATTCTGGGGGAGGCTGGCACGACGCCACGATCCTGGCCCGCGCGTGTCGGGACGCCGCCGTCGTGCGTCCCGACCTGATGACGACGATCGAAGCCCTCGCGCCGCGGCTCGCCGACCCCGACGAGGAACTCTGCCGGCGCTTCCAGCAGACCACCGGCATGATCATGGCCAAGGCGGTCGAGGACACTGCCTTCTACCGGTACACGCGGCTGGGGACGCTGACGGAGGTCGGGGGAGACCCGACCGTCTTCGCCACGGCCCCCGGCGAGTTCCACGGTGCGCTCGCGGAGCGCGAGCGCAGGCTGCCGCACTCGATGACGACTCTCACGACCCATGACACCAAGCGCAGCGAGGACGCCCGGGCCCGCATCACGGTCCTGTCCGAGCTCGCCGACGAGTGGGCCAGCACCCTCCCGCGGCTGCTCGAGGCAGCGCCGCTCGCGGACGGGCCCCTCGCGAACCTCCTGTGGCAGGCGATCCTCGGGGCATGGCCGGCGGACCGCGCACGGCTCGCCCAATACGCAGAGAAGGCCGCACGCGAGGCCGGGGTCCACACGCTCTGGACGGCTCCAGACGAGGAATTCGAGGCCGCCCTGCACCGGCTTGTCGACGCGGCCGTCGATGAGGGCAGCGAGGCCCACGCGCTCATCTCGGGCTTCGCGGACCGGATCGCGCCGTTCGGTGCCTCCAACGGGCTCTCCGCCAAGCTGCTCCAGCTGGCCATGCCGGGCGTTCCGGACGTCTACCAGGGCACTGAGTTCTGGGACCGGTCGCTGTGCGATCCGGACAATCGCCGGGACGTTGACTTCGAGGCCCGGTCCGAGGCGCTCGCGGCCCTGGATGCGGGTGCCCCGGTCGTCGGGCCGCTCGCGGAGGAGGCCAAGCTGCTCGTCGTGTCCCGCACGCTGCGGCTGCGCCGGGACCGGCCCGAGCTGTTCGCCGGGTACGCGCCCATCGAGGCGTCCGGCGACGGCGCTGACCACCTCATCGGCTTCCGGCGCGGCGAACGCGGCGTCGCCGTGCTCGCGACCCGGCTCCCGGCGCGCCTCGAGCGGTCGGGAGGCTGGGGCACGACGACAGTCCGGCTCGCACGACCCGCCCGCGACGCCTTCACCGGCCGTTCCTTCGAGGCCGGCGAGGTCGCCGTGGGCGCGGTGCTGGCCGCCCTGCCTGTCGCGCTTCTCGTTCCGGAGGAGGCGAACGGCAATGGGTGACGAGGCCGCGCCGGTCGGGCGGAGACAAGCGGAGTCGAAACCCCTCGGTGCCGTCTGGGCACCGATCCCGTCCCGCGTCGATCTCGTCCTCGGCGCGGGCCCCGGTGCCGAGCACCTCCGGCTCGAGGAGGCCGACGGCGGGTGGTGGTCGCCGCCGTCGTCCGAGGCCGGGCGGGTCGCCGCCGCGCTGGCCGACGGCGCGCGGTACGGCTTCGTCCTCGACGCCGAGGGCCCGTTCCCGGACCCACGCTCCCGCCGCCAGCCCGAGGGCGTCCATGCCCTCTCCGCCGGCTTCGACGCGGGCCGGCACGCGTGGGCGGACGAGGGCTGGACCGGCCGGGACCTGGCCGGCGCCGTGGTCTACGAGCTGCACGTGGGCACGTTCACGCAGGCCGGGACGCTCGACGCCGCGGCGGAGCGCCTGGCGTATCTCGCTGACCTCGGCGTGGGCTTCGTCGAGCTCATGCCCGTCAACGCGTTCAACGGTCCCCGCAACTGGGGCTACGACGGCGTGCTCTGGTACGCGGTCCACGAGGGCTACGGCGGCCCCGCGGCGTACGAGCGCTTCGTCGACGCGGCGCACGCGGCGGGAATCGCCGTGATACAGGACGTCGTGTACAACCACTTTGGGCCGAGCGGGAACTACCAGCCGAAGTTCGGCCCCTACCTGCTCGCCGGCACATCGACCGGGTGGGGTGACGCCGTGAACCTCGACGGCGCGGACTCCGACGAGGTGCGCTCGTTCATCCTCGACAACGCCCGCATGTGGCTCGACGACTACCGAGTCGACGGGCTCAGGCTCGACGCTGTCCACGCCTTCCTGGACCGCCGCGCCCTGACGCTGCTCGAGGAGCTCCAGCTCGTCGCCGAGGACGTGGAGCGCACTACAGGGCGCAACAAGGTGCTCATCGCCGAATCGGACCTCAATGATCCGCGCATTGTCTCCGCGCGGGCCGTGGGCGGCTACGGGCTCGCGGGCCAGTGGACAGACGACGTGCACCATGCGGTCCACGTGGCGCTCACCGGCGAGACGGGCGGCTACTACGCCGACTTCGGGGCCCGCGGTGCTCTCGCGAAGGTGATCCGCGGCGGGTACTTCCACGACGGCACGCTCTCGAGCTTCCGCGGCCGCTGCCACGGGCGGCCCCTCGACCCTGCCCGGGTGCGGCCCTCGCAGCTCGTGGTTTCGTGCCAGAACCATGATCAGGTGGGCAACCGTGCCGCTGGGGACCGGCCCAGCGCCGTTCTGGACTGGGACGGCCTCGCGGTCGCCGCCGTCCTCATCCTCGCGTCGCCCTTCACGCCCATGCTGTTCATGGGGGAGGAGTACGGGGCGACGACCCCTTGGCAGTTCTTCACCTCGCACCCCGAGCCCGAACTCGCGGCCGCCACCGCCGAGGGCCGCCTCGCCGAGTTCGAGGAGATGGGGTGGGACCCGTCCGACGTGCCGGACCCGCAGGACCCCGCGACGTTCGAGCGGTCCGTCCTGGACTGGACCCAGTCTGGGACGTGCGACGGCGGCCGTCTCCTTGCGCTGTACCGTCGCCTGATCGAGGTGCGCGCCGAGCTGCCGGGCCTGTGGTCAGGCCGTCTGGACCAGACGGACGTGATCGAGGGCGAAGCCGCAGGAGCCCGCTGGATCTCGTGGCGGCGACCTGGGGCCATCGTGTGCGTCGGTTTCGGGCCGGGGCCGGTGGATGTCCCCCTGCCGCCGGGGTTCGCCGGACGTGCCGTGGCGGCCACCGACCCGGCGTGCGCCGTCGTTACCGGCGCGTCCGGCGAGGCTGTCCGCCTGCCCGGCCTGGCCGCCGTCGTGCTCTCCGCCTAGCATCACGACGCCCGATCTCCAGGCAGTCCACCGCGTGTTCACTGCCGGCCCTTCGTCAACAGTCATTGCGCTGAGACGATCTCCATGGACGCCGTGTTTGTTTGGCCGAAGAGCGGAGTGGTTATTGATCGGGGTATCGCGGCCGCACACGGTGGCCGTGTGTCCCTCAAGAAATGGGGGCGCTCGAGAAGGCATCCATCGACTGACCAAGGAGTTACCACCATGGTTACACGCGAAGATATGGACGTGCTCGGCCGCGGAAGCGGGGACGTCCTGGGACAGGACGGCGAGAAGATCGGCGCGATCGGCGAGCTCTACATCGACGATCAGACGGACCAGCCCAGTTGGGTCACGGTCAAGACGGGACTCTTCGGGATGAAGGAATCGTTCGTCCCTCTCGACGGGGCGATGCTCCGCGGCGAGGACCTCACCGTTCTGTACACCAAGGACCAGGTGAAGGACGCACCCAGGGTCGATCCCGACGGGCACCTTGAGCCCGGCGAGGAGGACCGCCTCTATGACCACTACGGGCGAAACGGGGGGCCAGCCCAGGGCATCGCGGAGACCTCGGCTCCTACCAAGGGCGACACCGGCGAGGTCTACGACGAGGGCGGCTCGGCCTATGGCGGGACGGGTGGGACCCTCGGCGAGACGGGGCGGACGGGCCCCGTGGGTGGTGACACCTCGGGACCGAACACCGACGATGCGATGACCCGTTCCGAGGAGCGCATGCACGTTGGGACCGAGCAGCGGGAGACCGGGCGCGCGCGGCTGCGCAAGTACGTCACGACCGAGAACGTGACCAAGACGGTCCCCGTTCAGCGGGAGGAGGTCCGCTTGGAGCGGGAGCCGATTACGGACGAGAACCGCGACGCCGCGATGGACGGCCCCAGCCTCTCCGAGGAGGAGCACGAGGTGACGCTCCACGAGCAGCGTCCGGTGGTGGACACGGAGACCGTCCCCGTGGAGCGGGTCCGCCTTGGCACCGAGACGCAGACGGACGAGCGGACCGTAAGCCGGGACATGGCCAAGGAGCACATTGAGGCTCATGGGGTGGACGAGGGCCGGAGGGACTAGGTCCGGGCCTGCGGGGATCGGGCTCGTGCTCGACCTTGATGCACGAAGGGGCGGTGCCGGATCGCTCCGGCACCGCCCCTACGCAGCGTGCGTCAGGCGCGCCGCCTCGTCACGAGTCCCCAGATGAGCAGGACGATGAGGGATCCGACGATGGCCGTGATCCAGGTGCGGATCTCGAAAAAGCTGCCGAGAGTGTTGCCGCCGAAGATCAGGCCGCCGAGCCAGCCGCCGAGGAGAGCACCGATGACCCCGAGAATGAGGGTCATGATCCAGCCGCCGCCCTGCCTTCCGGGAAGGATCAGCTTTGCGATGGCCCCCGCGATGAGTCCGAGGACGAGGAATGCGAAAAAGCCCATGTCAACTCCTTGATGTGGTGCGATCATGTTCATCCCGTTGCCTGCCGTGATGGCCAGGCTGATCCCTTCCTAGCATGGGCCAGTACGGGCGAGACACAGGGGGAGCCGGATGTCACCACATCTTTACCTGGCCGCCATTGGGTAACGTTGCGGCCAAGAGCTTTCCGATGCCAAGAGCCTTGGCACTGCGGGGGAAACCGTGGACACCTGTGCACTCGTCGTCAATCCGAGCAAGGACGGCGCCGAGGCGCTCGCCAAGGCCTTCCGCGCCCGATGCGCCGACGACGGCGTGGAGCCCCTCATCCTGGAGACGAGCGCCGAGGACCCCGGCGGGGGGATGGCCCGTGAGGCCCTCGCTCGGCGCGCGGAACTCGTCGTCGTTGGGGGCGGCGACGGCACGGTGCGCGCCGCGGCCGGCGAGCTCGCCGGTACGGGCACACCGCTCGGCATTGTGCCTCTGGGCACCGGGAACCTCCTGTGCCGCAACCTCGGGATCGGCCTCGACGATCCGGACGCTGCGCTCGAAACGGCCTTCGCGGGCACAGGACGGTCCATCGACGTCGCGTGGGCGCGGGTGGACGACGGCGACGAGCTGGCCTTCGTGGTCATGGCCGGCATGGGCCTCGACGCCGCGATCATGGCCAACACGGACGAGGGCCTCAAGGCCAAGGTCGGCTGGCTCGCGTACGTCGTGTCCGCGGCTCGGACGATCGTCGGCGACTCCTCTCGGATGAGAGTCGACGTCGAGGGGCGGCGCGTGCTCGAGCGACGCCAGCGCGGGGTCATGGTGGGCAACTGCGGGCAGATCCAGGGCGACGTCGAGGTGTTCCCAGGGGCCGTCCCGGACGACGGCATCCTCGACGTGCTTGCGGTGGCCCCGCGTGGCCTCCTGGGCTGGCTTCGCGTGGCTGGTTCTCTTCTGGGCCGCGTACGCCGCCGGTCGACCGATCTTGGGCACTTCACCGGCACGGCCCTGCGCATCAGCGCTGAGCAGCCGCACGACGTGCAGTTCGACGGCGACCACTTTGGAACCGGGCGCACCCTTTCCGCGCGTGTCGACCCCGGGGCACTCACGGTGCGGGTGCCTCGCCCGTAGCGTCGGGTGGTACGCAGAGCGCGAGGTGGGCGGATGCACGACGGCGAGCGGCGCCGTCGTGCGTCCGGCCGACCCCTAGCCGAGCTTCTTGCCGATCGAGACGCCCATGGCCGTTCGGAGCCCCGCCGAGGAGGCGTCCGACCCGGTTCCCTGCTCGACCCTTGAGGGCGAATGCCTTCGGCCCAGGAGGAAGTAGGCGATGGGGCCGATGGTGTTGATGAACGTGGCCGCGACCCATGCGGCCTTGGGCCCATTGACCTGTTCGGGAGGCCGCTTCGCGATGTCCCGCAGCGCGGCCCCCTGAAGCGCGATCTGCATGACGGCGCCCACGACGACGCCGAAGCGCTGGCCGCCGCTGAGCTCGGACCATTTCTTCTTATTCCGTGCCATTCCGACAGTCTACGAAGCCTGCCTCGGGCAAGGGAGTCCCGCGCCGGTAGGATGTCTGTGCTGCGCCGCACGTCATTCGGCGCCGCGGCCAGAACGTGACGAGGAGAACCGTGTCAGAGAAGAAGATCCGTGTTGCCATCGTGGGCGTGGGCAACTGCGCCGCCTCCCTCGTGCAGGGCGTGCACTACTACCGGGATGCCGACCCGCAGGGCACCGTCCCGGGCCTTATGCACGTCGAGTTCGGCGACTACCACGTGGGCTCCCTTGAGTTCGTCGCGGCGTTCGATGTGGACGGCAAGAAGGTCGGAATGGACCTCGCCGACGCGATCGGCGCGAGCGAGAACAACACGATCAAGATCGCGGAGGTCCCGCCCACCGGTGTGACGGTCCAGCGGGGCCACACACTCGACGGCCTCGGCAAGTACTACCGGGAGACCATCGAGGAGTCCGACGCGGAGCCCGTCGACGTGGTCGGCGCCCTCCGCGAGGCCCAGGTGGACGTCCTCGTCTGCTACCTGCCGGTCGGCTCCGAGAAGGCCGCCAAGTTCTACGCTCAGTGCGCGATCGACGCGCGCGTGGCCTTCGTCAACGCCCTCCCTGTCTTCATCGCGGGAACCCCGGAGTGGGCGGCCAAGTTCACCGAGGCCGGCATCCCGATCGTGGGCGACGACATCAAGAGCCAGATCGGCGCAACCATCACCCACCGCGTCCTCGCGAAGCTGTTCGAGGACCGCGGCGTGACCGTTGACCGCACGTACCAGCTCAACGTGGGCGGCAACATGGACTTCAAGAACATGCTCGAGCGCGAGCGGCTCCTGTCCAAGAAGATCTCCAAGACGCAGGCTGTGACCTCCAACGTCGAGGCCGAGCTCGCCGAGCGGGACGTGCACATCGGCCCGTCCGACTACGTGGCCTGGCTCGATGACCGCAAGTGGGCGTTCGTGCGCCTCGAGGGCCGCAACTTCGGCGACGCTCCCGTCTCCCTCGAGTACAAGCTCGAGGTCTGGGACTCGCCCAACTCCGCCGGTGTGATCATCGACGCGGTCCGCGCCGCCAAGATCGCCCTCGACCGGGGGATCGGCGGTCCGCTCACCTCCCCGAGCGCGTACTTCATGAAGTCCCCGCCCGTGCAGAAGGCCGACGACCTCGCGCGTGCCGATGTCGAGGCGTTCATCCGGGGCGAGCTCGAGCGGTAGGCCCCCGGAGACGCGACGGAGGCGTGCGACGGGGGGTGCGCACCCGACGTCGTCCGCCCGCCATGCGGTCTTGACCTGCCCCTGCTGGCGGCGTACACCGTAGGTAATCGCGCGTGACGGCTGGGACCCAAGACCCGCGCGCGGAGGCGGTCTCACTGAGCCCCTGAGGAGGGGCCATGGCTGACACGCGGTTCGACGCGCTCCGCGAGCAGGTGCGCGGGCAGATCATCGAGGCGGGGGACCCCGAGTACGACGCCGCACGTGCGGTGTTCAACGGCATGGTGGACCGCAGACCCGCGGCGGTCCTCCGCGTCTCGCAGACAGCGGACGTCATGGCGGCGGTGCGTTTCGCGCGCGAGGTGGGGCTCGACGTCGCGCTTCGCGGCGGCGGCCACAGCGCCCCCGGATTCGGGACGGTAGACGGCGGGCTCGTCCTGGACTTCGCGGCTCGCCGCGGCGTTCGGGTGGACCCCGCGGCCCGGCGCGCGTACGCCGAGGCCGGGGCGACGTGGGCAGACTACAACCACGCAACCCATGCGTTTGGGCTCGCGAGCACGGGCGGGATCATCGGCTCCACCGGCGTTGCGGGCCTCACGCTTGGCGGCGGCATCGGCTACCTGGCCCGCAAGCACGGCCTCGCGTGCGACAACCTCATCTCGGCCGACGTGGTGCTCGCAGACGGCTCATTCGTCAAGGCCAGCGAGTCCGAGAACGCGGATCTCTTCTGGGCCCTTCGCGGCGGCAGCGGCAACTTCGGCGCCGTGACGTCCTTCGAATTCCAACTCCACCCCGTGGACACGGTCCACGTCGGGATCATGTTCTTCGACGCGACCATCGGCGCCGACGTCGGCGCTGCGTACCGCGAGTGGATCGCGGCGCAGCCGGAGGAGATGGGCGCGTTCCTCGGCTTCCATCAGGGCCCGCCGGTCCCATTCCTGCCGGAGGAGTGGCACGGGCGGCCTGTGGCTGTGATTGGCGGCATGTGGACCGGGGACGTCGATGCCGGCCCCGCGCACTGGCAGCCCATGCTCGACGCAGCTCCGGTGCTGGGCTCGATGTTCGCCCCGATGCCGTACCCGGCCCTCAACGTCATGTTCGACGGGCTCAGCGGTGTGCCGGGGCTCCAGGGCTACTGGAAGGCTGACTTCCTGCGGGCCCTCACGGACGATGCGCTACGGGTCGCCGTGGAGCACTCTCCCGGGATCCCCACGCCGCACTCGGCCAATCACTTCTACCCGATCGACGGCGCTGTCAGCCGGGTCGCGGCGGATGCCACTGCCTTTCCCTACAGGGACGTCGCGTTCGCACCGGTCATCGCGGGGCAGTGGCCGGACGCGTCCGAGAACGCAGCCAACATCCAGTGGGTCCGCGACTACTGGGCGGACCTCCACCAGTACTCCGAGCCAGGGGGCTACATCAATTTCCAGGACGCCGACGACCAGTCACGGATCGAGGACAACTACTCGGGCAACTACGCGAGGCTCGCCCAGGTCAAGGCGACCTACGATCCGGACAACTTCTTCCACATCAACCAGAACATCAGGCCGGCGGCGTAGAGCCTCAGCGTGCCGCCGGAGGTGGCCCCGGCTTGACTGCCTTGACGGTGCGCGGACGACGACGGCGGGCGGGCGACGGCGGGCGCGCACCCGCCGTCGTATGTCCCGGCGGATCGTGATCCCTCCTTGGGGCTTCTCCTTTCTCGCTAGGTGCCGTAGATGAACGCCTCGGCGTGCTCCACGGCCTTGCGGAACGAGTCGTTGCGGAGGGTCGCTGCGGGGGCGCTCGTGGCAGGCCCATTCGACACGGCCTCGACGTAGGGCGAAATTCCAGGGGGCCGCAGTACCCAGATCCCGCCCGCGGGCGGGAGGTAGAACACCGCAAACGAGCGGGCCGCCGGATCGTCCTCCCAGACCGGTACGACGGCGACAGCAGCGCCGGTGTCAACGTTGATCCATTGCGCCCTCGGCCGTGGCTGGTCACTCTCGAACACGCTGGGATCGAGGAATGGCGCCGTGCCCTCGCCCCATTTCTCCTCGAACCTCTCGTGGAACACGGGAAACAGGGTGGTGTCGTAGCGGCGCCAGCCGCCTGATTCTGGGCTCATAGCCCCTCCTTCACCTCTATGGGCACCTGCTGTTGGCCTGGCGGCGTCGGGTCAGCGGAGCCAGCGGGAGAGCAGCCGTAGGAGGTCGGCCGCGTCCCCGCCCGGCTCGCCGATCGGCATCCGTGGCTCGAGCCAGACGTTGCGGCGTGGGAACGACCGCGCCCAAAGGGTGGACTCGGCCCGCTCGAGCGCCGAGTCGTAGGCGGCCCTGCGATCCTCACGCCCGAGGACGGCATAGGCCTCCATCACCTCACCGAGCCGTTCGCGGTCCTGCTCCGAGCCCGACTGGCCACCATCCGGGTGGAGTTGGCGCACGAGCCGCCGGTACGCCGCTCGGATCTCCAGCGGGCCTGCGGTCCGGCCTACCCCCAGTACTTCGTAGAAATCCCTCGCGCGCATGACGGCCTCCGCGTGGTGGAGGCCGTGGCCCCCGGCGGTGTCCAAGCGCAGTCCCGCCGGAGGCCAGGGCCCCTCAGGCTGCAATCTCCTTGTTCGAGCGGGTCATGGAAACCGCGACCTTGCGCGGCTTCGCCTCCTCGGCAACCGGAATCCGCAGCGTGAGGACGCCGTCGGCGTAGTGTGCCGTGACCTTTCCGGTGTCCAGCGCATCGCCGAGGATCAGCTCACGGCCGAACGTGCCGGATGGGCGCTCCGCCGCAATCACCTCGGCACCGTCCGGGCGGTGGGTCTGCCTGTCCGCCCTGACAGTGAGGACATTGCGCTCGACGTCTACGTCGATGGTCCCGGGGTCCACCCCCGGCAGATCGAATTCGACGACGAACTCGCCGTCCTCGCGCCAAGCCTCCATCGGCATGGTCGTGGGCCTCGACGCGGTACCGAAGACCTGCTCCGTCAGCCGGTCGAGCTCACGGAAGGGGTCGGTTCGCATGAGCATCTCTTGCCACCTCCAGATGATCGATATCGGATTGTCAGGAACTTTCTCGGTAGGACGATCCGCGGTGGATCTGTCTCTACGGACATAGATATAGTGAATCCGACGGAGAAGATCAAGACCCTTTTGGAAGGAGATCCAATGGGCCGTGCACGGCGCTCCTCCGAGGGCGTCTATGCGATCTCGGTGGCCGCGGAGCTCTCCGGGATGGCTCTCTCGAGCCTTCGGCTCTATGAACGCAGGGGACTCCTGACGCCGTCCCGGACCGATCGCGGCACCCGGCGCTACAGCGAGGACGACGTCGAGCGGCTCGAGCGCATCGCCGGGCTCGTCGGGGCGGGACTCACCATCGAAGGCATCCGGATCATCCTGGAGCTAGAGGACGAGAACGCGCGCCTGCGGCGGGAACTTGCCCGCCTGCGCTCAGGCACGGGGCAGGGCTGAGTAGGAAAGCAAGGGCACGACGGCGGGTGGGTGCCGCCGTCGTCCGCTCGCGTAGCGGCGGCTACTCGCCCGGCGCGGGGCGTCGTGGCCGGTCCCCGGACCTTGAGAGCAACCCGGGCCCTTGCGCTGCCTGGCCGTACTGCATGATCGACCGGCTCGCCTGCGCGAGGGCGAGGAGGCGCTGCACGAGCTGTGCGTTCATGTGCATGCCCACCGCCGTGCGCACCACCAGGTCCTCGAGGTCCGTGGCCTCGACGGCGTCGGCGATATCCACGATCGCGATCTCATCGGCCGCCCGGGCGTAGGCCTCGAGGCGGGCCCCGGAGGGGGCAACGCCGAGTTCCGTCATGGCCTCGAGGTGGGCGTCGAGCGCTCCGCGCGCACCTGTCGGGACGTCCGGCCAGCCGAGAGCGGCGACCACGCGGTTTCCCGCGGCCGTGCGTCCCGGTTGCGGCGGATCGAGCCTCTGGACGGCTGCTTGGAGGGCTTTGAGGACCTCGATCCGATCCACTCCCGCGTCGATCAGGCGGACGACGTCGCGGACCTGCGCGACGCTGAGCCCCACGGCGTGGCGGAGCGTCCGGATCGTCCGCAGACGGGTGACGTGCGCGTCGTCGTACGAGGAGCGCGTCGCTGTGACGGGGTGGCCTGGTGCCAGGAGCCCCTCGCGCAGGTAGTACTTGATCGTGGCGGCCGGCGTCCCCGCCCGGTCGCTGAGTTCGCTCAGCTTCACGGTCCCTCCCCGTCGGGCTGGCCGTGGATAGTGACAGGGCCTTCTGCTATCCACGTGGCGCGCCTGTGGATAGCAACACTATCCTTGGAAACGCACAGGCGCGAGGGAGCGTTGCATGGGGGGACCATGTGGGGGGCGCTCCCTCGGCCCGTCGCATTCTCCCGCCGATGCTGAGGTCCCGGCGGGTCAGAAGAGGCCCGTTATCTGGCCGTCCTCGTCGAGGTCCATGCGCATCGCCGCTGGAACTTTGGGGAGCCCGGGCATCGTCATGATCGAACCCGTGACTGCCACGATGAATCCTGCCCCCGTGCGCGGCCACAGCTCGCGCACATGCACGGTGAAGCCGTCGGGCGCGCCGAGCAGGGTCGGATCGTCGGAGAACGAGTACTGCGTCTTGGCCATGCAGACGGGCAGGCCGTCCCACCCGTTCTCGCGGATCTGCCTCAGCATCCGCCGGGCCTGGTCGGAGAACTCGACGCCAGCCCCGCGGTAGACCTCGCGGACCACGGTGCCGATCTTCTCCTCGATGCCCATCTCGAGCGGGTACAGCTGGCGGGCCTGCCCGGGCGACTCGAGCGCGGCGAGAACCTCGCGCGCGAGGTCGTCGCCGCCGTCGCCCCCGCCGCCGCGGCCCCACACGTCCGCGATGGCGACCCGCACGCCTGCCTCACGGCACAGGCGCACGACGGTGTCGAGCTCCTCCTGTGTGTCCGTCGCGAACTCGTTGACCGCCACGACGGGCTCGAGTCCGAACTTCCGCACGTTCTCGACGTGCCGCGCGAGGTTCGCGAACCCGCGCACGACGGCGCCCTCGTCCGGCGTCTTGAGCGCGTCCTTCGCGACGCCGCCATGCATCTTGAGGGCACGCACCGTGGCCACGATCACGACGGCGGACGGAGCCACGTCCGCGGCCCGCGACTTGATGTCGATGAATTTCTCGGCGCCCAGGTCTGCGCCGAAGCCGGCCTCGGTGACCACGACGTCCGCGAGGCGACGCGCCGTCGTCGTCGCTAGGGCCGAGTTGCACCCGTGCGCGATGTTCGCGAAGGGGCCACCATGTACCAGAGCCGGCGTTCCGGCGATCGTCTGGACGAGGTTGGGCTTGATGGCGTCCTTCAGGAGCATCGCCATGACGCCAGCAGCACCGAGGTCTGCGACCGTGAGGGGCACGCGGTCGTAGGTGTAGCCGAACGTGATGCGCGCGAGCCTGTCCTTGAGGTCCGCGACCGAGGAGGCGAGGCAGAACACGGCCATGACCTCGGAGGCGACCGTGATGTCGAAGCCCGCCTCGCGGGGGACACCCTGCCCGGGGCCGCCGAGGCCGATCACCATGTCGCGCAGCGAGCGGTCGTTCATGTCCATGACCCGCCGGAACGCCACGCGGCGAGGGTCGATGCCGAGCTCATTGCCCTGGAAGATGTGGTTGTCGATGAGGGCGCACAGCGCGTTGTTGGCCGACGTGATGGCGTGGAAATCGCCCGTGAAGTGCAGGTTGATGTCTTCCATCGGGAGGACCTGGGACCGTCCGCCGCCGGTCGCGCCGCCCTTCATCCCGAGGATCGGGCCGATGCTCGGTTCGCGGATGGCGATCATGGTCTTCTTCCCTGCTCGCGTCAGGGAGTCGGCGAGGCCCACGGTCAGCGTGGACTTGCCCTCCCCGGCAGGAGTCGGAGAGATCGCCGTGACGAGGACTACCTGACCGTGGCGGTTCTCCGCCGGCAGCCGCGCGAGGTCGATCTTCGCCTTGTAGCGCCCGTACAGCTCGAGCGCCTCCGCGGGGATGCCGGCCGCCGCCGCTATCTCCTCGATGGGGCGGAGGGTCGCGGCCCGCGCGATCTCGAGGTCATTCGGCAGGGGAGAGCTGGGCCCTGCAGCGCTGGGCGTCTGTGCCGTGGCGGTCATGGCGCCACCCTACCGCGCAGTCCGCGAACTTCGCCGAGGTCACCCCGTGTGGTGCCGAGGTCACTGCCTGGTGCGCCGAGGTCACTGGGTGTGGTGCCGAGGTCACTGGATGTGGAGCTGAGGTCACCCCGCGTGAGCCCGAAGTCACCCCGTGTGGTGCTGAGGTCACTGGGTGTGGTGTT
Organism: Sinomonas sp. P10A9; assembly: GCF_041022165.1. GTDB lineage: Bacteria > Actinomycetota > Actinomycetes > Actinomycetales > Micrococcaceae > Sinomonas > Sinomonas puerhi. Next base: position 2,914,631 of record NZ_CP163302.1, on the reverse strand, counting down.
GAGGTCACCCGGTGCACACGACAGCACCCGACGCCGCCGGCGAGGGTGACGCGGGAGGCGGCCAGCCGCCGTCGTGCGCGGGAGCCGCCGCAGTGCCGCGAACTTGCTCAACGCGCTCGTACTCCGGGCACGTCCTGGGCCTGACTTCGCTGGGTACATGCGCGCGGGGTGACTTCGGCGCCACACGGGGTGATCTCGGGCTCACGCGGGGTGACTTCGCGCTCACACGGGGTGACTTCGCGCTCACACGGGGTGACTTCGGCGGAGCGGGGTCAGCGGACGAGACAGGGGCGCTTGGCGTCGAACTGCCACCCGGGCACCAGGTACTGCATCGCGATCGAGTCGTCCCGCGCGCCGAGCCCGTGCTCGAGATAGAGCGCGTGGGCGGCGCCGAGGGCGTCCCGGTCCAGCTCGACTCCGAGACCGGCGCGCTCGGGCACGGCGATCGCGCCGCCCTCGATCCGCAGCGGCTCGCGCGTGAGGTGCTGGCCGTCCTGCCAGATCCAGTGCGTGTCGAGGGCCGTGATCTCCCCGGGTGCGGCGGCGCCGACCTGGGTAAACATCGCGAGGGAGATGTCGAAGTGGTTGTTCGAGTGCGAACCCCAGGTGAGCCCCCAGTCGTGGCACATCTGTGCCACACGCGTGGAGCCCTGCATGGTCCAGAAATGAGGGTCGGCGAGCGGGATGTCCACTGACTGGCTGCGGATCGCATGCCCCATCTCGCGCCAGTCAGTGGCGATCATGTTCGTCGCCGTCTTCAGGCCCGTGGCCCGGCGGAACTCGGACATGACCTCGCGGCCGCTGAACCCTCCCTCCTGGCCCACCGGGTCCTCGGCGTACGCAAGCGTGCCGGGCGCCAGCGAGCCGAGGAGGCGAACGGCGTCGGCGAGCAGCCACCCGCCGTTGGGGTCGAGCGTGATCCGCGCGTCTGGGAAGCGCTCGTGAAGCGCGACGACGGCGGCCACCTCCTCCTCGCCCGGCAGCACGCCGCCCTTGAGTTTGAAGTCGCTGAACCCGTAGCGGGCCTGGGCCGCCTCGGCGAGGCGCACGACGGCGCCTGGCGTCAGGGCGGGCTCGCGGCGGATCCGGGACCACTCGCCGTCGTCCGTGTCTGCGTTCGAGCCGCCCGTCCGGTCCGCGGTGGCGTAGGGGAGGTCGGTCGCAGACGTGTCGCCGACGTAGAAGAGGTATCCGAGCATGGGCACGCTGTCACGCTGCTGCCCCTCGCCGAGGAGCTCCGCGATGGGCACGCCGAGGAACTGGCCGAACAGGTCCAGCAGGGCGGACTCGACGGCAGTGACGGCATGGATGGTGGTGCGCAGGTCGAAGGTCTGGCGTCCGCGGCCGCCCGCGTCCCGGTCCGCGAAGGAGGTGCCGATACGGCGCAGGAGTCGGCGGTAGTGCGTCACCGGCTCGCCGACGAGGAGCGCTCCGGCGTCCTCGATGGTCCGGCGGATCGCCTCGCCGCCCGGCACCTCGCCGAGCCCGCTGCGGCCGTCGCTGTCCGTGACGATGCAGATGTTCCGGGTGAAGAAGGGCCCGTGCGCGCCGCTCAGGTTCAGCAGCATGCTGTCTCTTCCGGCGACCGGCACGACCTCGACGCGCGCGATCGTCGGCGCGCGGGCACCTGCGGCTGCTCGGGCGGACGCGGTGGCCGCGGATGGTTCGGTCGTGGTGCTCATGCTGCGGGGTCCTCGGGAGTGATCTCGGCGTTGGGCTGGGTGACTTCGGCGTTGGGTGGGGTGATCTCGGCGTTGGGCTGGGTGACTTCGGCGTGGGGCGGGGTGATCTCGGCGTGGGGTGGGGTGATCTCGGCGTGGGGTGGGGTGACTTCGGCGGGTGCCGGGAGTTGGAGCTTCCCGTCGATGCGGCGTGGGATCCCCAGCGGATTGGCGTCCCGGATGGCCTCGGGCAGGAGAGCCTCCGGGACGTTCTGGTACGCCACGGGACGGAGGAAGCGCTCGACCGCGAGGCTCCCGACCGACGTCGTGCGTGAATCCGAGGTTGCCGGGAACGGCCCTCCGTGCACCATCGCGTGGCCCACCTCGACCCCGGTGGGCCACCCGTTGAGCAGGATCCGGCCCACCTTCCGTTCGAGGACGGGCAGGAGGCCGCGCGCGGCGGCGAGGTCGGCGGCGTCGGACGCGTCGAGCTGAACGGTCGCTGTGAGCTGCCCCTCGAGCCCTTCGAGGAGACGCGTGAGCTGCTCAGTGTCGGCGTAGCGCACCAGCAGCCCGGCCGAGCCGAAGACCTCTTCCGCGAGGCGCGGGTTGGCGCCGAAGGCCTCTGGGCTCGTCGCGGCCAGGAGCGGGGCCGGCGTGTTGGGGCCGTCGCCGTTTGTCCCGCGGGCGACGACGTCGACCCCCGCCTCGCCCTCGAGGCGTTCCGATCCGGCAGTGTACGCGGCGCTGATCCCGGCCGTGAGCATCGTCTGGCCGCGCTGGGCGGCGAGCTCGGCGGCGGCCGAGGTGACGAACGCGTCGCCCGCCGCACCCTCCGGGACGAACGTGAGGCCCGGGTTGGTGCAGTACTGGCCCGCGTGCTGGGTGAGTGAACCGACGAAGCCCGCGGCGACGTCGTGCGCGCCCGAGGCGAGCGCCCCGGGAAGGAGGACCACCGGGTTCGTGCTGGACATCTCTGCATACACGGGGATGGGCTCACGTCGTGCCGCCGCGGTCGCGGCCAGGGCGAGGCCGCCGGCGCGGGAGCCCGTGAACGCGACCGCCTTGATGGCCGGGTGGGCGGCGAGCGTCTGGCCCACGGAGTTGCCGCGTCCCAGGATCACTGAGAACGTGCCGCGGGGGAGGCCGGACTCCTCGGCCGCCTGCGCGACGGCGCAGCCCACGAGGATCGAGGTGCCCGGGTGGGCGTTGTGGGCTTTGACGATCACGGGACAGCCTGCGGCGAGGGCCGACGCCGTGTCCCCGCCCGCAGTCGAGAAGGCCAGGGGGAAGTTGCTCGCTCCGAAGACGAGGACGGGGCCGAGGGGCACCTTCCGCTGGCGGATGTCGGCGCGCGGGGTGGGCTGCCGGTCAGGGAGCGGCGGGTCGATCCGGGCGCCCTGCCACGAGCCCTCCCGGAGCACGGCGGCGAAGAGGCGCAGCTGGCCGGTGGTGCGGGCGCGTTCGCCGCGGATGCGGGCCTCAGGCAGGCCGGTCTCGGCCACGGCGCGCTCCACGAGCTCGTCGCCGAGGGCCTCGATGTTGTCCGCGGCGCGCTCGAGGAACCGGGCGCGGTCCTCGGGCGCAGTGGCCCGGTAGGCGTCGAAGGCCGCGGAGGCGAGGGTCGCGGCGAGTTCTGTCTGCGCCTCGGTGGCGAGCCCGAAGGCGGGCTCGAGCGCGGCGCCGGTGGCAGGGTCGACGGCGCGGACGTCGCCTGCGGTGCCGAGGACGGCCTCGCCGCCAATGATCATCTCGCCGGTGAGCTGGAGGGTGTTCGCGGTGGTCATGGTGCTCCTCACTTGACGCGGTCGGCGTTGATGCGCTCTACGAGCGCGGTCAGCTCGGCAAGCTCGGTGTCGGTGAGGTCCTGCAACGGCGGGCGCACGGGGCCAGCAGGGCGGCCGATGGCGCGCAGGCCCGCCTTGATGATGGACACGCCGTAGCCATTGCGGCGGTCGCGGATGTCGAGGTACGGCAGGAAGAAGTCGTTGATCTTCCGGTAGACGCTCGCAGCGTCCTTGGCCCGCACGTCCTGGTAGAACCCGACGGCGAACTCCGGGATGAAGTTGAAGATGGCCGAGGAGTAGGTCGTGAAGCCGAGCTCGAGGTACGGCAGGGCCACGGTCTCCGCCGTCGGGAGGCCGCCGATGTACGTGAGCCGGTCGCCGAGGGTCGCGTAGATCTTCACCATCGCATTGAGATCCCCGACGCCGTCCTTGAAGGCCACGAGGGTGGGCAGCTCAGCGGCGAGCTTGTCCAGAGTCGTGGCGTCGAGGCGCGCGTTGGCGCGGTTGTAGAAGACGACGCCGAGGTCGGTCGCCTCCGCGACGGCGCGCACATGGGCCGCGAGGCCCTCCTGGTCCGACTCCGTCAGGTACGGCGGCATGAGGAAGATCCCATCGGCCCCCGCGGCAGCGGCGGCCTTGGCCTGGGCGACGGCGTTGACGGTCGCCCCGGTGGCCGGTGCCAGCACGGGGACCTTGCCCCCGACCTCGGCGACGGCCGCGCGGACGAGGGCGTCCGTCTCGGAGGCGGTCAGGGAGAAGCCTTCGCCGGTGCCGCCGCCCGCGAACAGGCCAGCGACGGGCCACTCGGCCAGCCACGCCATGTGCTCGCGGAACCGGCCCTCGTCGAGGGCGAGGTCAGCGGTGAACGGGGTGACGGGGAATGAGAGCAGCCCGCTGCCGATTGCTGCGGCGAGCTCTGCGGGTTCGGTGGCCATGGGTCTCCTTCGATCGGGCGTCCCACTCAGGCTACGAGCCGCGAATCATGCACGTCCAAGACTCTCTTTGCATCGAGTGATTCCCGAATGGCATCAACGGAAGGGGCCCTCCCGGAGCACTCGGACCACCCGTCGGAGGGCAGGCGTCTCGGCGATCGTGCGCCAGCATGCGTGGAGCTCGACAACGTCCGGTGCCACCCCCTCGAGCGGCCGGAACACGACGTTGCGGAAGTGCAGCGACGAGGCCGACTCCGGCACGAGCGCGACTCCACGGCCGGCGTCGACCAGCGCGACCATGCTCGGAATCTGGGTGATGTACTGCACCGAGTCCAGCGCGACGTTCCCCACGAGTCCGGAGGCCAGATTGTGGAAGTACGCCGCCGACGTCGGCGAGTACATGAGCAGGTGGGCGTTCGCGAGGGCACTCAGGGCGACCGGCGCGCCGTCGTGCGCTGAGCCCCCCACGGTGCCGCCTGCGCCGAACGGCCCGTCCGCGGGCGCGGCGAGGACGAGCGCCTCGCGGTGCACAGCGAACGATTCGTAGCCGGGCAGGTCCACGGGCGGGCGCAGGAGTGCGAGGTCCAGCTCGCCGTGCTCGAGCGCCTCGATCTGCTCACTGCTGACCATCTCGCGCAGGCTCAGGTGCACGCCGGGGACCTCGCGCTCGACGGTGGCGAGCGCGAAGTCGACGACGTTGAGCGCCGCCGTGGCGGTGAACCCCAGCCGGACGGTTCCCGTGAGGCCGGCGGCCGCGCGGCGGGCCGCCGTCGGGAGCGCCTCCGCGTGGGCGAGCAGTGCCCGCGCCTGGACGAGCGTCGTCTCCCCGGCGGGCGTCAGCTTGACCGAGCGGTTGTTGCGCTCGAGCAGTTCCGCGCCGATCGCGGCCTCGAGCCGCTGGATCTGGCGGCTCAGCGGGGGCTGGGTCATGTGGAGCCGCTCGGCGGCGCGGCCGAAGTGGAGCTCTTCGGCGACGGCGACGAAGCAGCGCAGCTGGTCGAGGGAGAACATTGCGCCATCCTAGCCAGTGATGCCGTGACGGTATCGAATCATGCAGAAATAGTGTTCGACTCAGCGTGATGCGGGCCATACCTTCAAGGGGTACCCATCACTTCATCCGCGAGGCGGTCGCCGCTGACCGTCGTCAGGAGAACACCCATCATGGCAAGCACCCCCCTCGCCGAAGCACCCTCACTAGTGCTGGCGTCTGCCGCCCGCAAGGTCATGACCCGGCTGCTGCCGGTGCTCGTGATCGCCTTCATCATCAACTACATCGACCGGGTCAACGTGGGCTTCGTCGCCTCGCACCTCAAGACCGACCTCGGCATCGGCGCCGCCGCCTACGGTCTCGGGGCCGGGCTGTTCTTCGTCGGGTACGCGGTGTTCGAGGTGCCCTCGAACATGCTCCTGCACAAGTTCGGCGCGAAGGTCTGGATCACCCGCATCATGATCACGTGGGGCATCGTTGCCGCCGCGATGGCCCTCACGACCAACGAGGCCGTCTTCTACATCCTGCGCTTCCTCCTCGGCGTGGCCGAGGCCGGGTTCTTCCCGGGCTGCGTCCTCTACATCGCCACGTGGCTCCCTGCCGCTTACCGCGGCAAGGCCATGGCCATCCTGCTCACGGGCTCCGCCGTCGCGTCGATCATCGCCGGGCCGATCACGGGCGGCCTGCTCATGATCTCCGGCGGCGGCCTCCACGGCTGGCAGTGGATGTTCATCATCGAGGGCCTCGCCGCAGTGGTCCTCTCCGCTGTGACGTGGTTCGCGCTCGTCAACTCGCCCGAGAAGGCCAAGTGGCTCAGCGACCCAGAGCGCGCTGCCCTGCGCACCGAGCTCGACGCCGAGCAGGCCGACCGCGAGGATGCCCAAGGCGGCAAGGTCTCCGTGTGGAAGCTCCTCGCCGACACCCAGATCCTGCTCTTCTGCTTCATCTACTTCGCGATCCAGCTCGTGATCTACGCCGCGACATTCTGGCTGCCCACGATCATCAAGCAGATGGGCAAGATGGACGACTTCCAGGTTGGCCTCTGGAACACCATCCCGTGGGTCATCGCGATCATCGCCATGTACGTCTTCGCTGGTCTCGCCTCGAAGCGCCCCGTGTACCAGCGCTGGGTCGCGTTCGCCCTTGTCCTCGCGTCGATCGGCATGTTCGTCTCGACGATCGGCGGCCCCGTGATCATGTACATCGGCATCTGCATCGCCGCCCTCGGGTTCAAGTCCGCGTCCTCGCTGTTCTGGCCCATCCCGCAGTCCTACTTCGACGTCCGCATCGCGGCGGCCGGCATCGCGCTCATCAACTCGATCGGCAACCTGGGCGGCTTCGTGGCCCCGAGCGTCTTCGGATACCTTCAGCAGACCACCGGCTCGGTGGTCGGGGGTCTGTACGGGCTTGCGGTCTCCTCGATCGTGGCCGCCGGAGTGGTGCTCGCGTTGCGGATGAAGAAGCGCAAGGCACCGGTCGGCGCCCCCGTGGCGATTGATCCGGTCTCCTCTCGTTAGCCCGGGTTCCGCGGCGGCCCTCCCGTCCGGGGGCGTCCGTGCGTTTCTCCCCAGACTTCGGACCGTCGGTCCCCTTCATGGTGGGCTCGAGGCCCGAGATTCCGGGCCTCGGTGACGACGTGGGGTGATCGTTGAAGACTGAAGCTGGGGAATTCGGTAGGCGTGAGGCCCTGTGTGCCGCCGGGTGTGCGACCACTACCCATTTGGAGGTCATGTCCTGATGGTCTTTGCCAGGACATTAGCCAACAGGATGTGACGCCCAGGATGTGACCTCCAGACTTGCGGGGCGCAGGGGTGATCTCGGCGTCAGGGGAGGTGATCTCGGCTCCAGGGGAGGTGATCTCGGCGTCAGGGGAGGCGGATGGCCGCCTCGTCGTGCTTCCCGGCGCTCGGCCCTGCGTTCGTCCCGGCGAACTCGTGGAGCGCCGTACGGTATGCGGCGCGCGTTCCTTCGGCGGTCTGCTCCCAGCCGAACCGCTCGGCATAGATCGAGGCGGCGCGGCCGAGGTCCCAGCGGGTCTGGGGGTCGTCGTGCAGCTGTTCGAGCACGGCCGCCCAGGTCGAGGGCTCGTGCCCGTCGACGAGGAACCCCGTGCGCCCGTCGCACACGGCCTGGGTGAGCCCACCGACCCGTGCCGCCACGACCGGCGTCCCGCAGGCCTGGGCCTCAAGGGCAACGAGCCCGAATGACTCCGAGAAGCTGGGCATCGCCACGACGTCGGCCGCGCGGAACCAGTCCGCGAGATCCTCGGCGGGCACGGGCGGCAGCCGGCGTACCACTCCGCCGAGCCCCTCACCGAGCGCGAGCACGTCGAGGTCGAGGCCCGCCGATCCGCTCGTCGCCCCGATGATCGTGACGCGCAGCGGGATGTCGGGCCGACGCCGCCGCAGCTCGCCGGCGGCCTCGACAAGGATCTGGGGCCCCTTGAGCCGCTGGATCCTGCCCGCGAAGAGGACATGGAATTCGCTGGTCCCGACGCCTGCGCCGAGCCGCGAACGGGTCCTGAACGCGGGCCGGAACACGGACAGGTCCACGCCGGGGGAGACCACGTCGATCCGGTCGTCGTCGACGCCGTAGTGCCGCAGGAGCTCGTCCCGCTCGGCGGAGGTGTTGGCCGTGAACCGGGTGGCCTCGTCCGCCAGCCGCTGCTCGCCGCGCTCGCGGTTGCTGGGCTCCGGCACGTCGCCGGCGGCGAGATGGAGGTTCTTGACCCGGGCCATCGTGTGCATCGTGTGGACGAGCGGCACACCCAGATCGCGGGCGGCCTCAAGGCCCGCAAGCCCCGAGACCCAGTAGTGGCTGTGGACGACGCGCGGCACAGCTCCAGCGCCCTGCATCCGGGTGAGCATCGCGGCCGCGAACTCGTCGACGAGCGGAGGCATCTGCTCCTTGGCGAGCCGCCGGCGGGGCCCGGCCTGGAGGTGGTGCACGACGACGCCCTCCGCGAGCCTCACTGCGTCCGGCTGGTCCGGCGCTGTGGCACGCGTGTAGATGTCCACGCCGACGCCTCCGGCCGCAAGCGCCCTTGCGAGCTGCGAGACGTACACGTTCATCCCGCCCGCGTCCCCGGCTCCCGGCTGCTCGAGGGGGGACGTGTGGAGGGAGATCATCGCCACGCGGTCATGGTGCTGCACCTTCCCTAGGCTACGTGTCCGCGGCGGGGCGGGTCCTCACGGGCGCCACCGCAGGCGTCCCACTGGCGCCTCGACAGGCGCGGTCCCCGCGGGCGGCGACCGGGCGGCGTCGTGCGCCGCGAGTAGACTCGGGGGCGTGACTTTCGAGCCCGCCCCCCTCTCCTCCAGTGTGCCCACCACCCGTCTGTCGCGTCTGCCGGAACGCGCCGCCGTCGTGGACCTCGACGCGATCCGGCACAACGTCCGCGTGATCCGCAAGGTCGCGGAGCCCGCCAGGCTCATGGCCGTGGTGAAGGCGGACGGCTACGGCCACGGTTCCGTGCAGGTGGCGCGGGCCGCGCTGGCGGCAGGTGCCTCGTGGCTCGGCGTGGCGCATATCAGTGAGGCGCTCACGCTGCGCGCTGCTGGCATCGATGCACCGATTCTCGCGTGGCTCCACACGCCCGACTCGAACTTTTCAGCGGCGGTCGCCGCTGGGATCGACCTGGGCTGCTCGGGCTGGGAGCTCGAGGCGATCGTCGCGGCAGCGCGCGAGCAGGAGCGGCCGGCACGGGTGCACCTCAAGATCGACACCGGGCTCGGGCGCAACGGCGCGCCTGCGGACCGGTGGGAGGCGGTGGTCGGCGAGGCCGTCCAGTACCAGGACGAGGGGCTCCTCCGCGTCGCCGGCGTGTTCAGCCACTTCGCCGTCGCGGACGAGCCCGAGCGCCCGGAGACCGATCTCCAGCTCGATGCTTTCCGCGAGGCCATCGCGCTCGCCGAGGACGCTGGCTGCGACCTCGAGGTGCGCCACATCGCCAACTCGCCGGCGGTCTTCTCGCGCCCGGACAGCCACTTCGACCTCGTACGCGTCGGGATCTCGGTCTACGGGCTCTCACCGTTCGCGGACCAGACATCCGCGGACCTCGGCCTGCGCCCTGCCATGACCCTGCGCGCCACGCTCTCGCAGGCAAAGCGCGTCCCGGCGGAACAGGGCGTGAGCTACGGACTCTCGTACCGCACGTCATCCCCGAGCGCGCTCGGACTCGTGCCGCTCGGCTACGCCGACGGCGTGCCGCGCACCTCCGAGGGCGGCCCGGTCCGGATCGCCGGCCGGACCTACCCGGTGGTGGGGCGAGTGGCGATGGACCAGATCGTGGTGGACCTCGGACCCGACGCCGACCCCAAGGCGTTCCGCGGTGCCGAAGCGGTCCTCTTCGGCACCGGCGATGACGGCGGGCCCACCGCCGACGACTGGGCCCGCGCCACCGGAACCATCAACTACGAGATCGTCACGCGCATCAGCCCGCGCGTGCCCCGGGTCTACGAGGGCGAGGACGCATGAGCGGGCCGTCGTCCACGAGCCTGCCCGAGTGGGAGATCGCGTTCGCGCCCACGACGGCGGAGCAGACCCAGACGCTCGGCGCAGCGCTGGGAGCCGTGCTGTCCGCGGGGGACCTCGTGGTGCTCTCCGGTGAACTCGGCGCCGGCAAGACGACGTTCACTCAGGGCCTCGGCCAGGGGCTCGGCGTCCGCCCCGGGATCATCTCGCCCACCTTCGTGCTCGTGCGCATCCATCCCAACCTCGTCCACGGGCCGCGGCCCGGCGGCCCCGATCTCGTCCATGTCGACGCGTACCGGCTCAGCGGCCCCGGCGAGGTCGCGGACCTGGACCTCGAGAACTGGGCGGACACTGCCGTCACGGTCGTCGAGTGGGGCCGCGGGCTCGTCGACGACCTCTCCGACAGCCGCCTCGACATCGAGATGCGGCGCCCCAGCGCCCCTCCCGCTGCTGCCGGGCCCACTCTGGACTTCGACACCGAGGACGACGACGAGCCGCGCCTGGTGCTGATCCGCGCCTTCGGTCCTCGGTGGGCCGGGCGGCCCGCGGTCCACTGGCCGGCCGTCGAACGGGTCGAGACCGGTGAGATCGGGCCCGGCGGCGCTGGGGTCGGGGTCGCGACTCCGCTTCGCCCTGCTCAGCCACCGGAGGGCTCGGCTCGCACCCCGGGGGTTTCGCCCCAACCGCCAGCCGATGCCGCGGGAGACGCCCGGTGATCGTCCTCGCCATCGACACCTCCGCGATCGCCTCCGCGGCGCTCATCCGGTGCCACGAGTCATTCAGCGACGCCGCCGTCCTCGCCTCGTTCGCGACCGAGGACACGAAGTCCCACGCCGAAGTGCTTGCGCCGGGGATTCGGGCGCTGGTGGCCGAGCAGGAGCTTACGGGGCCGGACATCGCCCGGATTGTGGTGGGAGTGGGACCAGGCCCGTTCACCGGCTTGCGCTCGGGAATCGCGACCGCGCGAGCGCTGGCCTTCGCATGGTCCGTGCCGCTCGACGGCCTCATGAGCCTCGCGGCGCTCGCGTGGGACGTCGTCGAGGCTGGCGGCCCGGACTCTGAATTCGTCGTCGCGACGGACGCCCGGCGGAAGGAGCTCTACTGGGCTCGGTACGCCGCGGGCGGTGCGCTCCTCGACGGGCCGCACGTGAGTGCGCCCGTCGAGCTGCCGAGCCTGCCCGTCTACGGTGCTGGAGCGGGCCTCTACCCGGAGCAGCTCGCGGGGGCCGGCGCGAGCGCCGCACCGGGGTTCGACTCGGCCCAGCCGACCGCGGCCTCCCTCGGCCTTGCCGCCGTGGCCCTCCTCGCCGCCGGCGAGGCCCTGCCCGACACGACGCCCCTGTATCTCCGAGAGTCCGACGCCCAGGTCCCGGGCCCGCGGAAGCGGGCGCTGTGAACGTGAAGCTGCCCGCCGGCGTCGTGCTCCGCGACATGACCGAGGCCGACGTGCCCGCCGTGCACGCGCTTGAGCGCATCCTCTTCCCGGTCGACGCGTGGCCCGAACAGATGTTCCGCGACGAGATCGCGCAGTCCGCAACGCGCCGGTACTACGTCGCCGAGGAGCCGGGGCCGGACGGACCCCGCATCGTGGCGTATGCCGGGCTCATGAGCGTCGAGCCGATAGCGGATGTCCAGACGATCGCCGTCGTGCCCGAGCGCGAAGGCAGAGGGATAGGCTCGGCGCTCCTGACCGAGCTCATCGACGAGGCCCGGCGTCGGGGCGCGGACGACGTGCTGCTCGAGGTCCGCGCCGACAACCCGCGGGCGCAGGGCCTCTATCGGCGTTTCGGCTTCAGCCACATCCACACTCGTCGGCGCTACTACCGCGACGGCGTCGACGCGCTCATCATGCAGCTGCCGCTCGCGGCGCCGGCGGGGGAGAGCACTGCCGGGGAAGGGGAGAAGGAATGAGCCGCCGGGAGCCGCTGGTCCTGGGCATCGAGTCCTCGTGCGATGAGACGGGCGTGGGGATCGTCCGTGGAACCACGCTGCTTGCCAACACCGTCTCCTCCTCGATGGATGAGCACGTCCGCTTCGGGGGAGTCATCCCGGAGATCGCCTCTCGCGCCCACCTCGACGCGCTCATTCCCACGCTTCGAGAGGCTCTCGACACCGCGGGCGTGACCCTCGACGAGGTCGATGCCCTCGCCGTCACGTCCGGCCCAGGGCTCGCCGGGGCGCTCATGGTGGGCGTGTGCGGGGCCAAGGCTCTCGCCGTGGCAACAGGCAAGCCGCTCTACGCCGTCAACCACCTCGTGGCCCACGTGGGGGTAGGTCTCCTCGACGGCAGCGTCTACGGGGGCGAGCTGCCGCCGGACCTCGGGGCGCTCCTCGTCTCGGGCGGCCACACCGAGGTCCTGCGCGTGCGGAACATCGCGGGGGACGTCGAGCTGCTCGGCTCCACGATCGACGACGCCGCGGGCGAGGCCTATGACAAGGTGGCCCGGCTGCTCGGGCTCGGGTACCCCGGCGGCCCGGCCATCGACCGGCTCGCGCGCGAAGGCAACCCGAAGGCCATCCGCTTCCCGCGCGGGCTCACCCAGCCCAAGTACATGGGCAGCGCCGAAGAGCCGGGGCCGCACCGCTACGACTGGTCCTTCTCCGGTCTCAAGACCGCCGTGGCACGGTGCGTCGAGCAGTTCGAGGCTGCTGGGGAGCCGGTCCCTGTCGCCGACATCGCGGCGTCCTTTCAGGAAGCCGTCGTCGATGTGATCACGTCCAAGGCGATCCTCGCGTGCCGGGAGCACGGGATCAGCAGCCTGCTTCTGGGCGGAGGCGTCGCTGCCAATTCCCGGCTGCGCGAGCTCACGGCCCAGCGGTGCCGCGAGGCAGGCATCTCGCTCGCCGTGCCGTCGTTCTCGCTGTGCACGGACAACGGCGCGATGGTTGCCGCCCTCGCTGCACGGATCATCATGGACGGCAGGGAGCCCAGCGGCCTCGAGTTCGCGCCGGAGTCCTCCTTGCCGGTCACCACCGTGAGCGTGTAGCAGTCCCGTCAGGCACAATTAGCAGCGTCCAAGGGCCTCTGGTGGGCAGATCTGCGCCCGAATTGTGCCTGACGGGACCGGATCGGGACCCAATTGGGCCTCGGGCCGGGACCGGGTTATCCACAGGGACACCGAAACGGCTCCGTGAGGCCTTCAACCACGGCACGATAGCCCCATGGAGAGCGTTGCGGATGTGCTGGCGGCCATGGGCGGAAGTGCACGTACGCACGAGCTGAACCCCCACTTCACCAAGCGGCAGCTGGCGCTCGCGGTGGCCTCCGGCGAGGTCGCGCGGTCGGTGCGGGGCGTGTACGCACTGGCGAGGCTCAACGAGGCCGAGCACGCTGCCCTTGAGCTCAGCGCCGCGCTCTACCTGAGGTCTGCGGCACTCGCCCATGGCCTCGGGGTGCTCCATCGGCCCCGCACGATCGAACTCGCGGTCCCGCGCGGTCGGCGTTCCAGACGACTCGCGGGAACGACCACCTATCGACGGTTCCTTCCCGCGGAGGACCTGGTGGGTCGAGGGCAGGTTCGGGCGACCTCGCCCGTGCGCACCGTGCTCGACTGCGCGGCGATGCTCCCGTTCGCTGAGGGTCTGGCCGTGGCCGATTCCGCGCTGCGGATGCGCGCGGCCTCGCGTGCCGAGCTCGAGGCGGCCGCGGTGACCTGGGTAGGGAGGAACAAGGCTGCGCAGCGCAGGGTGCTCAAGTACATGGACGGCCGTGCGGCAAATGCCTTCGAGTCAGGGCTCCGAGCGGCGTGTCTCGAGGCCGGGGTCGAGATGGAGCCGCAGGTGGTGATCCACACGGCCGGCGGCGACTACCGGGTCGATCTGGCCCATCAGGTGGAGGTGGAGGCTGTCCAAGTGGAGGTCGTTGCCGAGGCTGACAGCTACGAATGGCACGGCGGACGCGAGGATCTCCACCGCGACTGCACCCGGTACAACGAGCTGGTCAGGGCAGGGAGGGTGGTCCTGCGTTTCAGCTGGGAGCACGTGATGCATGAGCGCGAGTGGATCGGCGAGGTGGTGTCCGACGTGGTCAGGCGTGCCGTCAGGCACAATTCGGGCTGGAATGAGCGCCGGATGCTCAGATTGACCGCGTGAATGGTGCCTGGCGGCACGACAATAGCGCCCGGCGGCTCAGCGCCGGGAGCGCCACGCGATGATGCCCTCAACCCCTGCGTACACGGCCCCGGCTGCAGCGACCCACAGGGCGACCTGCGCGTGGGACGTCGCGACCAGCACCACCGCGACAACGGCCACCACGAGGACGATGCGAGTAGGGGACCGGCGCCGGCTCACGCGCTGGCTGGCGCGTAGCCCTCGCGCATGAGGCGGGCCTCTTCCAGGACGACGGCGCGCAGCTCGCCGCCGTGGGCCTCTGCGACCCTGCGCTGGCGCTGGTACCCGGCGCCGCGCCGGATGATCCCCTCGACCGCCCGCAGCTCTGCGGCGCATCCGAGCTCGTCGGCGATCGGGGACAGCCGGTCCATCGTCTCCGCAAGGTGCTCGGTGACGAGCCTCTCGTTGCCGTCGGCGTCGAGGATGATGATCGCGTCGAGGCCATAGCGGGCGGCGCGCCACTTGTTCTCCTGGACGTGCCAAGGGGGCATGGTCGGGATGGGGTAACCGGCGTCGAGCATGCGGGATGCCTCTTCGACGAGGCATTGGGTCAGCGCGCCGATGGCGCCGATCTCCTCGAGGGTCGAGAGGCCGTCGCATACGCGCATCTCCACGGTGCCGAGCCTCGGCACGGGCCGGATGTCCCAGCGGATCTCGCTGATCGTGTCGATCACCCCGGTCTTGAGCATGTCATCGACGTAGTGCTCGAATCCGGCCCAGTCGGGGAACTGGAACGGCAGGCCGGCCGTGGGCAGCTGCTGGAACATGAGGGCGCGCTGGGAGGCGTAGCCCGTGTCCTCGCCGCTCCAGAAAGGGCTCGATGCCGAGAGTGCCTGGAAGTGCGGGAAGTAGTTGACGAGCGCGTCGAGGACAGGCATGGCCTTGTCCTGGCGGTCGAGGCCCACATGCACATGCACTCCGTAGATCACCATCTGCCGCCCCCACCACTGGGTGCGGTCGATGAGCTTCGCGTACCGTTCCTTGTCGGTCACGGGCTGCAGGCGGGGCTGGCTGAAGGGGTGGCTGCCCGCGGAGAAGAGCTCGACTCCCATCCGGTCCGTAATGCTCCGCACCGCCCCGAGCGACTCGGCGAGATCGGCCACGGCATCGGAAATGGTGTGGTGCACACCGGTCACGAGCTCGACCGTGTTGAGGAGCAACTCCTGATGGATGCGGGGCATGTTGCCGAACAGTTCGGGGCGCTCGCTGCCGAGTCGGTCGAGCACCTCCGGGGCGAGGGGAACGAGCTCGCCACCGTGCTTGTCCACGAGGGCCATCTCCCATTCGAGGCCTACCGTGGACTGCTCGGAGTGCGCAAAGTCGATCTTCAGTGTCTACCCCCGGATGAGGCCGGCGGACCGGCTGCGTGCACAAGTGGTCCCAGTTTACGGCTCGGCCGCTGGCGCACGACGGGGCCGCGAGGTTATGCCCTCTCCAGGATCGCGCCCACACGGGCCGAATCCGGGAGACACCCGTAGCCCAGGCCGCGACCGGCGCTGAGTCTGGACGCGATGAACGCCTCCGCGACGGACGGTTCTCCGTCGAGCAGGAGCGTCGCCTGCAGGGCGAGCGCGAGGGTCTCTGCGAGCCGCCGCGCCCAGGCCTGGGCCTCCTCTGGCTCGCGCGCGGCGTCGGCCATGAGCGCGAGGGCCCGCTCGAGGTGGGCGTCGAGGGCGGGGTCGGCGCCGCGGTGACGTTCAAGCTCCTCGCCGAGGGCCTCGGCGGACTCCGGCTCGCGGGCGAGGGCGCGCAGCACGTCCAGCGCCACCACATTCCCGGACCCCTCCCAGATCGCCATGACCGGCTGCTCGCGGTACCGCATCGCGAGCGGGAAATCCTCGGTGTAGCCGTTGCCGCCGAGGCACTCGAGCGCCTCGGCGGCGTGCGCCGGTCCTCGTTTGCACACCCAGTACTTGCCGATCGCCGTCGCGATCCGGGCGAACGCACCCTCCCGCGATGCCCCCGGCGCGCGCTGCACACCGTCCGCCCCGGGCGACCACACGGCGTCGTCCGCTGCGGCGAGCCGCAGGCCGAGCGCCACCGCCGCCTCGTACTCGAGCGCGAGGTCGGCGAGGACGGTGGCCATCGCAGGCTGGTCCACGAGGAGCCGCCCGAAGGCCTTCCGGTGCCGCGCGTGCCACACGGCCTCAGCCACGCCCTGGCGCATCCCTGCAGCCGTGCCGAGGATGCAGTCGAGGCGGGTCTCATGGACCATCTCGATGATGGCGCGGACTCCTCGGCCCGGCTCGCCGATGCGCCATCCGAGAGTGTCCTCGAACTCGACCTCTGCGGAGGCATTGGCCCGGTTTCCGAGCTTCGACTTCAGGCGCACGAGCCGGAACGGGTTCCGCACGCCGTCGTCCGTCACGCGTGGCACGAGGAAGCACGAGAGGCCGTCAGCCTCCTGGGCGAGCACCAGGAAGGCATCGCTCATCGGCGCCGAGCAGAACCACTTCGCCCCGGTGATGAGGGCCGTTCCGTCGCCGAGGTCCCGCGCCGAGGTTGTGTTGGCCCGAACGTCGGAGCCGCCCTGGCGTTCTGTCATGGCCATTCCCACGAGCGCGCCCGGCTTCTGCGACGGCCGGACCAGGCGGGGCTCGTAGCCGTCGCCGTAGAGGCGGGGGAGCCAGACGCGTGCGACGTCGGGCTGCCGCGACAGCGCGGGCACGGCGGCGTGGGTCATCGAGACCGGGCACGCGTGGCCGGGCTCGACCTGCGCGAACAGCATGAAGGCGCCCGCTCTGGCTACGTGCGCACCGGGACGCGGATCGGCCCAGGCGGACGTGTGGGCGCCGTAGGCGACGGCGTCGGAGATGACGTGGTGGTAGGCGGGGTGGTACTCGACCTCGTCCAGACGCTCGCCGTAGCGGTCGAGGGCGTGGAGCACAGGGGGGTGTTCGTTGGCGAGCCGCGCGTTCTGAGCGAACGGGCCCGAGCCGACGATCCGGCCGATCGCGGCCAGCTCGCCCGCCGACCAGCTCGCCCCGAAGCGCCGGATCCCGTCGACGAGGGCCGTGTTCGTGGAGAACTCGTCGATGTCCACCCGGGGCGGAGGCTGATTGTGCATGGTCCCATTGGACACCTTGGGAATGAGACCGGGCGAGGTCTTGTTGTTAGGAATGGTTCTCATAAATAGACTGGAAGGAGCACCATGAAGGTCCGCAATTCCCTGCGCGCTCTCAAGAAGGTCCCCGGGGCGCAGGTTGTGCGCCGCCGCGGCCGGACATTCGTCATCAACAAGAAGAGCCCGCGCATGAAGGCCCGCCAGGGCTGACCAGCTGGGCGAGGGGGCGGTGCGGCACTAGCCTTGTGCCGTGCCGATCCTCAACAAAGACATGACGCTGTGCATCTCGCTCTCGGCCCGGCCGAGCAACAACGGGACGCGCTTCCACAACTACCTGTACGAGGCCCTCGGCCTGAATTGGATCTACAAGGCATTCGCGCCGACGGACCTCGCCCAGGCGATCGCTGGCGTGCGCGGGCTCGGCATACGCGGCTGCGCCGTGTCGATGCCGTACAAGGAAGACGTCATCGCCCTGGTGGACCGGATGGATCCCTCCGCGTCTGCGATCGACTCGGTCAACACGATCGTCAATGACAACGGCGTTCTCACCGCCTACAACACCGACTACACCGCGATCGCCCAGCTCATTGCCCGCAACTCACTCGACCCGCAGTGGTCCGTCCTGCTGCGCGGCTCGGGCGGCATGGCCAAGGCCACCGCGGCGGCGTTCCGGGACGCCGGGTTCCGGGCGGTGACGGTCGTGGCCCGCAATGAGGAGGCCGGCCGGGCGCTCGCCAGCCTGTACGGGTTCAAGTGGCAGGCCGAGCTGGGGGATTCGACGGCGGACGTCCTCGTCAATGTCACCCCCGTGGGCATGGCGGGCGGCCCGGAGGCCGAGTCCCTCGCCTTCCCGCAGGCCGCGGTCGACGCCGCGCGGCTGGTCTTCGACGTCGTCGCACTCCCCGCCGAGACCCCGCTCATCAAGGCCGGCCGCGCCGCGGGGAAGGCCGTCATCACAGGCGCGGAGGTCATGACGATCCAGGCGCTCGAGCAGTTCATCCTCTACACCGGCATGCGCCCGAGCGACGAGCAGGTGCGCGCCGCCGAGGAGTTCATGCGCGCTCAGTGAGATGCGGGGTCACCTCTCGGCGATGCGGGGTCAGCTTGCGGGGATGCGGGTCACCTTCCTCCTGGCTTGGATGCCGCTGCCAGATACGTGACCCCGCATCGTGGGGATGTGACCCCTCAGGGACGTGATCCCGCATCGTAGGGACGTGACCCCGGATCGTGGGGACGTGACCCCTGTCCGTCAGACGGGTTCGACGACGGCGGCGACCCTCTCGTCCCCGATGCGGGTGAGCACGAGGGTCGCGCGCTTCGAGGCGCCCTTGCGCTGTCCGGACAGCAGGAGCCTCCGCAGTTCCTCTGGGGTGACCGACGCGCCCCGCTTCTTGATGTCGAGCACGCCGATCGCTTCCTCGCGGACCCAGGCGCGCAGGGCCTTGACGTTGTACGGCCGGACCTCGAGCACGCGGTAGGCCTTGGCGAACGGTGTGGAGAGCAGCTCCGGGGAGCAGATGTAGGCGATGTGCGGATCGACGAGGTGGCCGCCGAGGCGCTCCGCGAGCTCGGCGACGAGCTCTGCCCGGATCACCGCGCCGTCAGGCTCATAGAGGAACCCGCCGAGGGCGCCGATGCGAGGCTCGGTACCCCCGCCGAAATCGGTTTCGGCGACCAGCTCTGCCGCGCCATCGGGTGTGAGGACGAGCGCCGCCCGCCGCACGCTCGGACGGCGCAGCGCGTTGAAATACAGGGCAACCTCGGCGACGTCGCCATTCACCGAGACCCATTGCGCCTCGCAGCCGGCGGGGATGGATTCGTGGGGAGTTCCCGGACCGAGTTTGACGCCCACGGGTAGGCCGCGCCGGGCAAGACCCTCGACGAAGCTCAGCGGCGGCGAGAACGCCTCCGGATCCCACAGCCGCGTGGTTCCCGAGGTGGACGTCTCGCGGCGTGCAGGGTCGAGCCAGACGCCGTCGACGCCGTCGAGCGGCACGGACTGCGCATCCGCGTGCACCACACGTGCGTGCGGGAACGGCATGAGGTTCATGGTCGCGCAGGCGGCAGTGGTCTCGTCGAGCTCGACGGCTGTGACCTCGAGGTCCAACGAGGCCATGGCCATCGCGTCTGCGCCCAGACCGCAGCCGAGATCCGCGACGTGCCGCACGCCGGCATCGACGAAGCGGCGGGCGTGCCGCGCTGCGACGGAGAGCCGCGTCGCCTGCTCGAGCCCAGCCCGGGTGAACAGCATGCTGCCGGCGAACTCTCCGAACTTGCCCTCGGCGCGGACGCGGAGGCGGG
Organism: Sinomonas sp. P10A9; assembly: GCF_041022165.1. GTDB lineage: Bacteria > Actinomycetota > Actinomycetes > Actinomycetales > Micrococcaceae > Sinomonas > Sinomonas puerhi. The sequence continues at coordinate 2,895,315 of NZ_CP163302.1, read as the reverse complement.
CTTGGGAGAGGACAGCGGCAACGAGCCCGGGGGAGTGGCCGGCCTTGCGCATCCGCGTGGTCAGGGCGAGGGCATCCTCCTCGCGGTACGGGCCGAGCGAATTCAGGAGCGCCCAGCCCTCGGGAGTCAGCAGTGGGGCCAGCTGTTCCGGGGCGGTGTTGTCTTGGGCCATGCCATCCAGCGTAGTGTGCCGCGCCGGTCACGCTCATTGGATAGGCTGGAGCACATGGAGACCAGCCCCAGCGTCGACCCTGTCCCCGCACGTCCGGAGCAGGCTGGCCTGGCGGCCCGTCTCCGCCCCTACGCCCGTTCCGTGCTCATCGGCGGCATCGTGATCACAGTCGTCGCCGCTGTGCTGCTGCTCGTTGTGATGGGCCTCGACGCCTTCAATGCCACCGTGTACTCGGTGGGCGGCAAGAGCATCGACGACGCCACCCCCGAGGCGCAGAATCTGCGGGACCAGTTCGTCGGCGCCAAGGTCTCCGCGATCGTCGGCCTCATCGTGGGCGGTGTCGCGCTCGTGTCGTCGGTCGCGATCATGTACATCACGCGCGGTGTCGCATCCGACGACGACGGCGAAGACCTCGGGTACGACGAGCTTGCGGGCGAATAGGGGCTTCGGCTCCGCTCAACCATCTGGATCGTCCCACCCGCGCTGATTGGCACTCGCCTTGACCGAGTGCCAGCCGCCTTACTAGAGTCGCTGGTAGCACTCGGCATCATCGAGTGCTAACCCGAATACCTGTCAGGCACGCTCCCGGCACCCGCGACGACGGTGGCTTGCCCGGCTCCCAGCCCGTGATTCGTTCATGTAAAGGAGAGATCCGTGTCGGTCTCCATCAAGCCCCTCGAGGATCGCATTGTCGTCAAGCCGCTCGAGGCCGAGCAGACCACCGCGTCTGGCCTCGTGATCCCGGACACCGCGAAGGAGAAGCCCCAGGAGGGCGAGGTCGTCGCTGTCGGTCCCGGCCGCGTCGATGACAACGGCAACCGCGTCCCCATCGACGTCACCGTCGGCGACGTCGTCCTCTACTCCAAGTACGGCGGCACCGAGGTCAAGACGGGCGGCACCGAGTACCTCGTGCTCTCGGCCCGCGACGTCCTCGCCATCGTCGTCAAGTAACGCCCCCTGCGCTGCGCCCCGGCCGCCCACTGCGGTCGGGGTGTTGTGCTTGATACACCCTTAGGAGTAGCGAATGGCTAAGCAGCTCGCATTCAACGACGCCGCGCGCAAGGCCCTCGAGGCCGGCGTCGACAAGCTCGCCGACACCGTCAAGGTCACCCTCGGCCCCCGCGGCCGCAACGTGGTCCTCGACAAGAAGTGGGGCGCGCCGACCATCACGAACGACGGCGTCACGATCGCCCGCGAGGTTGAGCTCGACGACCCGTTCGAGAACCTCGGCGCCCAGCTCGCCAAGGAAGTCGCGACAAAGACGAACGACGTGGCCGGCGACGGCACGACGACGGCGACCGTTCTGGCCCAGGCGCTCGTCAAGGAGGGCCTGCGTAACGTTGCCGCGGGTGCCGCCCCGGGCGACGTGAAGCGCGGCATCGAGGCGGCCGTCGAGGCCGTCGCAGTCCGCCTTGGCGAGAACGCCCGCAAGGTTTCGGGCCGCGACGTGGCGAATGTCGCCGCGATCTCGGCCCAGTCCGACGAGATCGGCGACCTCCTCGCGGAGGCCTTCGACAAGGTCGGCCAGGACGGCGTCATCACGATCGAGGAGTCCTCGACCACCCAGACCGAGCTCGTGCTCACCGAGGGCATGCAGTTCGACAAGGGCTACCTCTCGCCGTACTTCGTCACCGACGCGGAACGCCAGGAGGCCGTCCTCGAGGACGCACTCATCCTCATCCACCAGGGCAAGATCTCCTCGCTCACCGAGTTCCTCCCGGTGCTCGAGAAGGTCCTCGCAGCGTCCAAGCCGCTCTTCGTCATCGCCGAGGACGTGGACGGCGAAGCCCTCTCGACCCTCATCGTCAACCGCATCCGCGGCACGCTGAACGTCGTCGCCGTCAAGGCACCGGGCTTCGGGGACCGCCGCAAGGCCATGCTCCAGGACATCGCGACCCTCACCGGCGCGCAGGTTGTCTCCCCCGAGGTCGGACTGAGCCTCGACCAGGTGGGCCTCGAACAGCTCGGCACCGCGCGCCGCATCACCGTCACGAAGGACAACACCACCATCGTCGACGGTGCGGGCACGTCCGAGGACGTCCAGGGCCGCGTCGCGCAGCTGCGCGCCGAGCTGACCCGCACCGACTCCGACTGGGACCGCGAGAAGCTCCAGGAGCGCCTCGCGAAGCTTGCGGGCGGCATCGGCGTCATCAAGGTCGGCGCGGCCACTGAGGTCGAGCTCAAGGAGAAGAAGCACCGCATCGAGGACGCCGTGTCCTCGACCCGCGCTGCCCTCGAGGAGGGCATCGTGGCGGGCGGCGGCTCCGCGCTCGTCCACGCAGTGCGCGCCCTCGAGGAGGACGAGAACGTCAAGGCACTCGAGGGCGACGCCGTGGTCGGCGTCAGCATCGTGCGCCGCGCGCTCGTCCAGCCGCTCCGCTGGATTGCACAGAACGCGGGCCACGACGGCTACGTCGTCGTGGCGCGCGTCAGCGAGGCCGAGGTGAACCACGGCTTCAACGCCAAGACCGGCGAGTACGAGGACCTTCTGGCGGCCGGCGTCATCGACCCGGTCAAGGTGACCCGTTCCGCACTGCGCAACGCGGCCTCGATCGCGGCGCTCGTCCTGACCACGGAGACCCTCGTGGTGGACAAGCCGGCCGACGACGACGACCAGCACGCAGGGCACAGCCACTAGCCACGGCCCGGCATCGCCTTTCTTCCCCAAGGCGACCACAGCGGCGGCCGCGCACCTGAACAAGGTGCGCGGCCGCCGTCGTGCGTCCCGGCCGCCACAGCGGCATCTTCACATCGGGCGGCAACGTCCCTCACAACGTACGCACAGGCTCGCACGGGGGAATGGAGGGCGGGAGCGTCAAGGCCAGCACGGTCGGGCGCCCGGGACTGAGGAGTGGGCGCGCGTGGTGGCCGAGGGACACAGGGCTGGAAGCAGGGGTCGCGTCTTCCGGCCGGAGATCCAGGGCCTGAGGGCCGTCGGCGTTGCGCTGGTGGTGCTGTATCACGTGTGGCTCGGGCGCGTTTCCGGCGGAGTCGACGTCTTCCTGATGGTGTCCGCGTTCCTCATGACCGGCCAGTTCGTGGCCCGCCACCGGCGAGGCGAACCCACCCACCTGCTCAGGCACTGGCTGCATGTGTTCCGCCGGCTCCTCCCGGCCGCCGCGGTGACGATCGCGGGGACGGTGATCGCCGCGGTCGTGTTCCTCCCGGCCACGCGCTGGTCGGCCGTGCTCGAGGAGGGCTTCGCCTCGCTCACGTATGCCGAGAACTGGGTCCTCCAGCGGGATGCCGTGGACTACTACGCTCAGGACCACGCGCTCGCGAGCCCGTTCCAGCATTTCTGGTCCCTCTCGATCCAGGGCCAGATCTTCATCCTCTTCCCGCTCCTGTTCGTGGCGTTCGGGGCGCTCGCACCGAGACTGCGGCGCGGCCGCCCCCTCGCCTACCAGAAGGTCCTCGCCTCGGGCTTCGCAGCGGTCTTCGCCGTATCCTTCGCGTTCTCGGTCTGGTACACAGCGGTTGACCAGGAGCAGGCGTACTTCTCCCTGCCCGCCAGGGTGTGGGAGTTCGCGCTAGGGAGCCTCCTCGCGCTCGTGGTTGACCGCGTGCGGCTTGGCCGGCGCACGGCGTTCGTCCTGGGCTGGGGCGGCCTCGCGGCCATCGTCGCGTGCGGGCTCGTCCTGGACGTCGAGGGCGTGTTCCCGGGGGCCGTCGCCCTGTGGCCCACCCTGGCCGCGGCCGCCGTGATCCTCGCGGCGCAGCAGGGCGGTCGGTTCGGCGTGCACCGCCTTCTGGCCTCGAAGCCGCTGCGCAGACTGGGCGACATCTCCTACGGCCTGTACCTCTGGCACTGGCCCGTGCTCGTCATTGCCCTCACCTGGCGCGAACGGGACCGGGCTGGGTGGCTCCTCGGGGGCGCGGCGATCCTTATCGCGCTCGTCCTCGCGTACCTGACCACACGGTTCGTCGACGCGCCGTGGCGTGCCTGGCGCTGGCCCGAGCTCCGCGTGCGCAACGGGTTCGCAGGAGTCGCCGCGTGCATCGCCGTCGCGCTCGTGCCGATCGCCGCCGTCCAGGGCACGGTGACGACGACCGCCGGACAGGCCGAGGCGAGGGCCGCCGTTGACAATCCCGGAGCCGAGGCGCTCGACCCGGGCTACACCGATCAGGCCTCACCGACGGCGAGCCTCCTCCCACTGGCGCAGAACCTCCCGAACGACTGGTACTCGCTGCCGAAGGCGTGCTCGTCGGACCTCAAGCTGCCCACACCGCTCGCGGGCTCCTGCGCGATGAACGCCATCGCGGCGAACGAGGCCAAGACCATCGTGGTCGTGGGGGACTCTCACGCCGAACAGTGGATGGCGGCGCTCGAGCCCGTGGCCGAGGAGCACGGCCTGCGGGTCGTGTCCCTGCTCAAGGGCGGCTGTGTGTACATCCCCGGCGTGGCGTCAGGCAACGCCGACTGCGACTCGTTCAACGCTTCCGTGGCGGCCTATCTCGCTGCCAACCCTTCGGGATCGGTCTTCATGGTCGGCACCGTGGCCGCGGCGTCGTCGTCCGCCGAGACGCTGACCCCCGGCCTGGACGCCACCGTCGCGGCCCTGACCGCGAAGGGGACGAGCGTCGTCGCGATCCGCGACAACCCCCGCTTCACCTTCAACATGGCCGACTGCGTGGTGCGCAACGGCGCCGACGCGGCGGAGTGCACGCCGGCTCAGTCCTCGGTCCTGGCTTCGGAGGACCCGCTGGCCGCGTTCGCCGCGGCGCACACCGACCGGTTCGCGCAGATCGACATGACGGATCTCATCTGCCCCGCTGGCGTGTGCCGCGGCGCGATCGGGAACATGTTCGTCTTCCTGGACAACAACCACCTGAGCCGGACGTACGCGGCGTCGATGTCGACCGCACTCGGGGAGCGGCTCACCGCGGCCGGATTCATCTGATGTGCGGGCTGGCCGCAGGCCGGTGAGGTGTGTGGTTCATCACCCGGGCCCGTTCGCGGAATTCCGGGGGCCCCTGCGGAAGTTTAGGATAGAAGCCACACCGCAGCGGACCAGTCCCGTAAGCACTGGCTGGTCATCAGCGCATCCACTGCACATGCCCGCCCGGCACACCGCCAAGGAGCACTCATGACCACCCCCAGCCCCCAGCACGATCCGTTCGGTTTCCTCGGCCTCACGTATGACGACGTGCTCCTCCTGCCCGGCCCCACGGACGTCATCCCGTCCGAGGCCGACACCTCGACCCGCCTGTCCCGCCGCATCCGCCTCGGCATGCCGATCCTCTCCGCCGCCATGGACACGGTGACCGAGGCCCGCATGGCGATCAGCCTGGCGAGGCAGGGCGGCATCGGGATCCTGCACCGCAACCTGTCCATCCAGGATCAGGCGGACCAGGTCGACCAGGTCAAGCGCAGCGAGTCCGGCATGATCACCAAGCCCGTGACCGTGGGCCCTGACGCGACGCTTCAGGAACTCGACGACCTGTGCGCCCACTACCGGGTTTCGGGCCTGCCGGTGGTCGACGGGAACCGGAAGCTCCTGGGCATCATCACCAACCGCGACACGCGCTTCATCCCGCAGGACCAGTTCGCCTCCCGCAAGGTCCACGAAGTCATGACCCCGATGCCCCTGATCACGGCCAAGGTGGGCGTGGCGCGCGAGGAGGTCATCGGCCTCCTCGGCAAGCACCGCATCGAGAAGCTGCCGCTCGTGGACGAGATGGGCATCCTCCAGGGCCTCATCACCGTCAAGGACTTCGAGAAGGCGGACCAGTACCCGAACGCGACGAAGGACGACGCCGGGCGGCTCCGCGTGGGCGCGGCCGTCGGCTTCTTCGGGGACGGCTACGAGCGGGCCATGTCCCTCGTCGAGGCCGGGGTAGACGTCCTCGTCGTCGACACCGCCAACGGCCACTCGCAGGGCGTGCTCGACATGATCTCGCGCCTCAAGAAGGATCCGGCTGCGGCCCATGTCGACGTGATCGGCGGTCAGGCCGCCACTCGGGAGGGCGCACAGGCGCTCATCGATGCCGGCGCGGACGCGATCAAGGTTGGCGTCGGCCCGGGTTCGATCTGCACGACCCGCATCGTGGCCGGCGTCGGAGTCCCGCAGATCACCGCGATCTACGAGTCCTCCAAGGCGTCGATCCCGGCGGGTGTTCCGCTCATCGCCGACGGCGGCCTCCAGCACTCGGGCGACATCGGCAAGGCCATCGTGGCCGGCGCCGACTCCGTCATGCTCGGGTCGCTCCTCGCGGGCACGGCCGAGGCGCCGGGCGACCTCGTCTTCATGAACGGCAAGCAGTTCAAGGCCTACCGCGGCATGGGCTCGCTCGGCGCGATGCAGACGCGCGGCAAGAACACCTCGTACTCGAAGGACCGCTACTTCCAGGCGGACGTGCCCAGTGACGAGAAGCTCATCCCCGAGGGCATCGAGGGCCAGGTCCCGTACCGCGGGCCGCTCTCGGCAGTTGCACACCAGCTCATCGGCGGCCTGCGCCAGACCATGTTCTACGTGGGCGCGCACACGATCGACGAGCTCCGGTCCAAGGGCAAGTTCGTGCGCATCACGGCAGCAGGCCTCAAGGAGAGCCACCCGCACGACATCATGATGACGGTCGAGGCGCCAAACTACCGCCGGTAGCCGCGCCGCCGGCCGCGCGCCGATCGAGCGCGCGGCCGGGCCCTGCTTGTCGACTAAGGTAGGTGCCGTGACTTACGAGATCGAGATCGGCCGCGGCAAGCGCGGACGCCGCGCATATTCCCTGGATGACATCGCGATCGTGGCGAACCGCCGCACTCGTGACCCGCAGGACGTCTCCATCTCGTGGCAGATCGACGCGTACCACTTCGGGATGCCCGTGATCGCGGCGCCCATGGACTCGGTCATGTCCCCCTCGGCCGCCATCACGCTCGGCAGGCTCGGGGGCCTGGGCGTCCTCGACCTCGAGGGCCTCTGGACCCGCTATGAGGACCCGGAGCTCGTCCTGGCCGAGATCCGGGGGCTGGCGGGCGAGCCCTCGAGCCCCACCGTCACGCGCCACCTCCAGGAGATCTACGCGGCGCCCGTCCAGCCCGAGCTCATCACCGCACGACTGGCCCAGATCCGCGAGTCGGGTGTCACGGTCGCGGGCGCGCTCACGCCGTCGGGCACGGTCCAGCACTACAAGACGGTGCTCGCGGCCGGCGTCGACCTCTTCGTGATCCGCGGCACCACCGTCTCCGCAGAGCACGTCTCCAAGAACCAGGAGCCCCTGAACCTCAAGAAGTTCATCTATGAGCTCGATGTTCCGGTGATCGTGGGCGGCGCCGCCGGCTACACCCCCGCACTGCACCTCATGCGCACGGGCGCCGCGGGCGTGCTGGTCGGCTTCGGGGGCGGCGCGACGACGACCACCCGCCGCGCGCTCGGAATCCACTCTCCGCTCGCCTCGGCCATCAGCGATGTCGCCGCGGCCCGGCGCGACTACATGGACGAGTCGGGCGGCCGGTACGTGCATGTGATTGCCGACGGCGGCATGGGCACCTCGGGCGACATCGTCAAGGCGATCGCGATGGGCGCCGACGCCGTCATGCTCGGCTCGGCCCTGGCCCGCGCCGAGGAGGCTCCCGGCCACGGATGGCACTGGGGTGCGGAGGCCCACCATTCCGAGACGCCGCGCGGCGAGCGCGTCAACGTCGGGACCGTGGGCCCGATGGAGGAGGTCCTCTTCGGCCCCGGCCACCACGCCGACGGCACGAGCAACCTCCTGGGGATGCTCCGGCGCGCCATGGCCACCTCCGGCTACTCCGACCTGAAGGAATTCCAGCGCGTCGACGTGGTCGTCTCTCCCTACCAGCGCTGACCCGGCCGCGCCCGGCGCGGCTTGCCCGGCCCGCCTAGACTCTCGTGTAGGCGTGATTCTTCGTCAGGGCTTCATCGAGGCAGAGGGGCATCGGACCATGACAGCAAAGCTCAGCCCGGACTACCGCGAGGCCTCACTCGCGAGGCTCAGGGAGAGCACCCAGCCTGGCCGCGAACTCGACGTCCTGATCGTGGGCGGCGGCGTCGTGGGCGCCGGGTCCGCGCTCGACGCGGTGACCCGGGGGCTCGAGGTGGGGATCGTCGAGACCCGCGACTGGGCGTCGGGAACGTCGTCCCGCTCGTCCAAGCTGATCCATGGCGGCCTGCGCTACCTTGAGATGCTGGACTTCGGACTGGTCCAGGAGGCGCTCCAGGAGCGCGGACTCCTGCTCCAGAGGATCGCACCGCATCTCGTGCACCCGGTCCCTTTCCTGTACCCCCTCACGCGGCGGTTCTGGGAACGGCCGTACGTGGGCGCCGGCATGGTCCTGTACGACACGCTCGGCCTCACGAACGGCCACGGAACGGGTCTGCCGATCCACAAGCACCTGTTCCGGCGCGGCACACTCCGGGCTGCACCGAGCCTGCGCGAGGACGCCATGATCGGCTCGATCCGGTACTACGACGGGCAGGTCGACGACGCCCGCATGGTCGCAACGCTCGTCCGCACCGCGGCGCAGTACGGGGCGCACGCTGCGAACCGTGTTGCGGTGGTCGACTTCCTCCGCGAGGGCGAGCGCGTCGTGGGCGCGCGCGTGAAGAACCAGGAGGATGGCTCCGAATTCAACGTGCGCGCGAAGCAGGTCATCAACGCGACCGGCGTGTGGACCGACGAGACCCAGGGCATGGTCACGGACCGGGGCCAGCTCAAGGTCCGCGCGTCCAAGGGCGTCCACCTCGTGGTTCCTCGGGACCGGTTCCAGTCCACGGTCGGGCTCATCCTCCGCACGGAGAAATCCGTCCTCTTCGTCATCCCCTGGGGCCGGCACTGGATCATCGGCACCACGGACACCGACTGGAGGCTCGAAAAGGCACACCCCGCGGCCTCCAGCACCGACATCGACTACATCCTCGGGCACGTCAACAAGATCCTCAAACGGCCGCTCACCCGCGAGGACGTCGAGGGCGTCTATGCGGGACTCCGGCCGCTGCTCGCCGGCGAGAGCGAATCCACGACCAAGCTCAGCCGGGAACACGTCGTCGCGCATCCCGTCCCGGGGCTCGTCCTGATCGCCGGCGGCAAGTTCACGACCTACCGCGTCATGGCGAAGGACGCAGTCGATGAGGCCACCCGCACCTTGGACGAGAAGGTCCCTGCCTCGTGCACGGACCGGATCCCGCTCGTGGGGGCAGACGGCTACCGGGCGGTCTGGAACCGCCGGCACCGCCTCGCGGAGCAGGCCGGTGTCCACGTGGCCCGGGTAGAGCACCTCCTGCACCGGTTCGGCTCGCTCACCGGCGAGGTGCTCGATCTGGTCAGTGAGCGTCCCGAACTCGGCGAGCCGCTCCCGGGAGCGGACGACTACCTGCAGGCCGAGGCGGTCTACGCGACGACCCACGAGGGTGCCCGGCACATCGAGGACGTGCTGACGCGGCGTACCCGCATCTCGATCGAGGCATGGGACCGTGGCGTGTCCGCCGCGCCGGTCGTCGCGGACCTCATGGCCCCGCTGCTGGGTTGGAGCCAAACCCAGCGCGACACCGAGGTGGCGCACTACCTCGCCCGCGTCGAGGCCGAGCGGCTGAGCCAGCAGCAGCCGGACGACGAGTCGGCCGAGGCCGCGCGCATGGGAGCCGACGACATTGTCCCGGTAAAGTAGCCTGCATGCCTCTGCCCGGATCGTTTGACCGCTACGACGCCCAGCTGGCGACCCCGGGCCTCGTCATCCTCGAGATGGTGGCCATCGACCGGGCCGACGCGACTCGGCAGCTCGCAGGACGAATGTACGCCGAGGGACGGATCGACGACCTCGATGCCTTCCTCGCTGACGTCGCAGCACGCGAGCACCAGCTCGCCACCGGTCTCCCAGGGGGAATCGGGCTCCCGCATGCGCGCAGCGAGCATGTGGCCAAGCCGTCGATCGCCGTGGGGGTCACGAAGTACGGCCACGCGCTCGATTTCGGCGCCATGGACGGGCCCGCCTATGTGATCTTGCTCATCGCGACGCCTGCTTCGTCGTTCTCCGAGCATCTCGAGGTCCTCGCCACGATGGCGCGTTCGCTCTCCAAGCAGGGCTTCCGGGACTCCCTGCGGCGGGCCAACGATCCCGACATCATCGCCGAACTCATCAACTCGTCGCTCGTCTTCGCCGACCCGTAGTCCCCGGGGTGCCCGCGCGCCGGGCCTGCCGGCAGGGCGCTATTTACGTTTTCTACAGGTTGTCGGAGTACCGTTAACAGGTGCTCCGAACTGCCCTCAAGCCCCAGTGGATCGCGGCGCTCATCGGAGCGCTCGTCGTGTCATGGGTCTTTGTTGCCTTGAGCCAGTGGCAGTTCTCGCGCTCGGTCTCCGAGGCGCCGCCCGTCACCCGGACGATCGAACAGGTCAAGCCGCTCGGCGACGTCCTGCGCCCCGGTGAGGTCTTCACCGCTCCCGCAGCGGATCAGATGGTCACGGTCTCGGGCCGCTATGACGCGTCGAGGCAGGTCCTGGTCAGAGACCGCCTCCAGGACGGCCGCACGGGCTGGTGGGTCGTCACTGCCTTCACGGTCGACGGCGCGCCCGCCGTGGGCGGTGAGCGCGGCACCGTGATCCCCGTGGCCCGCGGATGGATCGCCTCGCCCGGACAGGCCAGCCCCCCGCCGTCCGGCGCCCTCACGCTCACGGGCCGGCTCCTGCCGTCCGAGGCACCCAAGGCAGAGCACGACCTCGCCCCTGGCCAGATCGCCTCCGTCTCGGTGGCGCAGCTCATCAACGTGTGGGACGTTCCCAGCTATGCGGGATTCGTCAGCGTCACCGCGCAGGCCTCGCCCGCTGGAACACCGGTCCCCGCAGCCGCTGGCCTTGAGCCGCTCTCGATTGCGGCCCAGCCGCTCGAGCAGCCGGTCAACTGGCTCAACATCTTCTACGCGGTCGAGTGGGTCGTCTTCGCCGGCTTCTCCATCTTCCTGTGGTGGCGGCTCGTGCGCGACGACTACGAGCGGACCCAGGACGAGCTGGCCGACGCCGCGGCCCGCGAACAGACCACCCCGGATGCCAGCAAGGCATCGTCCGAAACCGGAGGAACACCGTGATCGATCCCAAGCCCGCAGCGGGCCGCACCACGGGTCAGCGCCGCTTCGGCGGCACTGTTGCCCAGATTCGCTCGGCCCTGAAGTTCTACCGCGTCGCGGCCTACGTCACGGGCACCATGCTCCTCCTGCTCTGCGCGGAGATGATCGCCCGCTACGCGTTCGGGCAGTTCCTCTACGCGGGCGGGTCGGACGCGTTCACCGGCAAGTCCTTCGGGTTCGGCTTCGCCGATGCTGAGCCGGCCGGCGTGGTAGGCGGCGCCAACGTATCGATCACGATCCTCATCGTGCACGGGTGGATGTACGTGATCTATCTGATCTCGAACTTCCGCGTCTGGTCGCTCATGCGCTGGCCGTTCACGAGGTTCATCCTCATGGCGCTCGGCGGAGTCGTGCCGTTCCTGAGCTTCTTCGTGGAGCGGCGCATGCACGCCGAGGCCGAGCGCGAGCTCGAGTCCCATCCCGAGGCCGGCCAGCGCTACTGAGACGGCCGCCACTGCCCGCGGGCCGGCGCGGGCCGGTCCGGTACCCTTGAGGGCGTGACTACAGCTTCCCAATCCTCGGCAGAACCGGCCCAGGCGCCCAACGCCCAGACGGTGCAAAGGCCGGTGCTGGTGGTGGACTACGGGGCCCAGTACGCGCAGCTCATCGCCCGCCGCGTGCGCGAGGCCAAGGTGTATTCGGAGATCGTCCCGCATACCCTGACCACTGAGCAGATCCTGGCCAAGAACCCCGCCGCCATCATCCTCTCCGGCGGACCCTCGAGCGTCTACGCCGAGGGTGCGCCAAGCGTCGGCCCGGACCTGTTCGAGGCGGGCGTTCCCGTCTTCGGCATCTGCTATGGCTTCCAGGCGATGGCCAACGCGCTCGGGGGGAGCGTGGCCCGCACGGGCCTGCGCGAGTATGGCGCAACGGTGGCCACTGCGATTGGCGAGCCGCACTCCCTGCTCGCAGGCATCCCGGCCACCCAGAACACCTGGATGAGCCATGGCGATTCCGTCCAGGCGGCTCCGGAGGGCTTCGAGGTCCTCGCGACGACGGCGGGCGCACCGGTCGCGGCGTTCGTGAACGAGGCCAAGGCCCTCGGCGGTGTGCAGTGGCATCCCGAAGTCAAGCACTCGGACTTCGGCCAGAAGGTCCTCGAGAACTTCCTGTTCACCGTGGCCGGCCTCGAGCCGAACTGGACCACGGGCAACATCCTCGAGGAGCAGGTAGACCGGATCCGCGCCCAGATCGGGGACGCCCGGGTGATCTGCGGCCTCTCGGGAGGGGTCGACTCCGCCGTGGCTGCTGCCCTCGTGCAGCGCGCCGTCGGGGACCAGCTCACGTGCGTTTTCGTTGACCACGGACTGCTCCGCGAGGGAGAGGCCGAGCAGGTCGAACGGGACTTCGTCGCCGCGACCGGGGTCAACCTGTACGTTGCGAACGAGCAGGAGCGTTTCCTCGGTGCGCTCGCCGGCGTCACCGACCCGGAGCAGAAGCGCAAGATCATCGGCCGCGAGTTCATCCGCGCGTTCGAGGAGGCCGAGCGGGCCATCGTCGAGCAGGCGCACGCCGCCGGCGAACAGATCAAGTTCCTCGTCCAGGGGACGCTGTATCCGGACGTCGTCGAGTCCGGCGGCGGCGAGGGCGCGGCGAACATCAAGAGCCACCACAACGTCGGCGGCCTCCCGGAGGATCTCCGCTTCGAGCTCGTCGAGCCCCTCCGCGCACTGTTCAAGGACGAGGTCCGTGCAGTCGGGCGTCAGCTCGGCCTCCCCGAGGAGATCGTCGCGCGTCAGCCGTTCCCGGGTCCAGGCCTGGGTATCCGCATCGTCGGCGAGGTGACGGCCGAGCGGCTCGACCTCCTCCGCAAGGCCGACGCCATCGGCCGAGCCGAACTGACTACCGCGGGTCTCGACAACGACGTGTGGCAGATGCCGGTGGTGCTCCTTGCAGACGTCCGCAGCGTCGGCGTCCAGGGTGACGGCCGTACCTACGGGCACCCGATCGTGCTCCGTCCGGTGTCGAGCGAGGATGCGATGACCGCGGACTGGTCGCGCCTGCCGTTCGATCTGCTGGCCAGGATCTCCAATCGCATCACCAACGAGGTCGACGGCGTCAACCGCGTTGTCCTCGACGTCACGAGCAAGCCGCCGGGAACGATCGAGTGGGAGTAGCCCTCGAGGCTGCTCCGCGAGGCGAAGGCCGGCGTCCCTCTGGGACGCCGGCCTTCGCCGATTTGGCGGCCTGCAGCGTTGCACTCCACGGTCAACCCCGGAGGACGCGCTAACCTCGAAGGTATGCCGAGATGGTCCACAGGCAAACGAGCCAGCGCACTTGCCGCTGCTGAGGAGATCCCAGACGTGCCCGAGACACCGTCCCCCGAGGAGGAAGCCCGTCTCGAGGCGTGGCTCTCTGCCCTGCCCGGAGTCACCGGTCCCGACACAATGCTCGCCTATTTCCCGGGCCCGGACGGAAGCATCGACCTGACCCGGGCCCATGCCTCGGGCCTCGCCCAGCTCCTCGCGGGCCGGAGGACACGCCTCTCTACGCTCCTGCGGGACCGGCAGGATTACACGCGGGCCGCGCGGGCGGCCAGGAATCTCCGGTCCAAATCGCATGAGCTCGCCAACGAGCGCGGAGTCGACGCCGGCCATCTCGCCGCCGGGCTCGCCACCTGGACCTCGGCGGTGGGCGGGAAGCCACGCCGCATCAGTGCGCCCGTGCTCCTGACCGCCATCGCGCTCACCGTACGGCCCGAGCAGGACGACTTCGAGCTCAAGCTCACGGAACAGGCCAAGGTCAATCCCGCTCTCGTGCGGCACCTCCGTACCGTCCACCGCATCGACGTCGATGCACCCGCCATCGAGCGCCTGGCATACAGCACCGCGCGCCTCGATCCGCAGCCGGTGCTCGAGCGCATCCGCATGCTCGTCGCCCCGATCGCGGGAGCAGAGGTGGAATCGAGGCTCCTCGTCTCGACCTTCGCCGACCTCGAGGAGAGTCTCGAGGATCCTTCGATCACCGCGGTCCATCCCATCCTTGCCGCCCTCGCCTCCACGTCCGGATCGGTGCACGTGGCCCCGGAGCCCCTGGATGAGTCCCGTTTCCCTGAGCTCGACGCGCGGGACCCTGAGGACGAATTCCTGGTCCTCGACGCGGACGCGGACCAGCAGCTCGTCATCGACGCCGTCCGCGCCGGCGACTCGCTCGTGGTTGAGGCACCGCCCGGAACCGGGCAGACGCAGACCGCCGTCAATGCACTTGCGACCCTCGTGGACTCGGGCCGTTCCGTGCTCGTCATCGCCGAGCGAAGGGCGAGCCTCGCAGAGCTGCACCGGGAATGCGACGCGCTCGGCCTCGGCTCGCTCGTCCTGCAGCTCGGCGCGACGCTGAGCCCGGGCCAGCTCCGCCAGCAGGTGGTGCGCGCGATCGTCCGCAACGAGAAATCCCACGAACCCCACCTGGCTGGGATGTACCGCGTCCTTCGGGAGCGACGCCACCAGCTCATCGACCATGTAGAGTCCCTGCACAACGTACGCGAGCGCTGGGGTTGCTCGCCCTACGAGGCGATGCAGTCCCTCGCCGCTCTCACGTCGCTCCATCCTGCGCCGGCAACGACCGTCCGGCTCAAGCGGAGCGTCCTGGACAGCATCAGGGACCGGGCCGAACTGAGCGAGCGCCTCCGGCGGACGGCCGAACTCGGCAGCTTCAGCCGTGCGGCCTCGGAGAGCCCTTGGCACGGTGCCCGGCTCGTCACGCGCCGCGAGACCGACGATGCCCGCGAGCTCGCTGCCCGACTGGCAACCGAGGTCCCGGCGCTCGAGGAACGCATGAGGGCGGTGGCGGAGCACGCCGCGATCCGGCTCGAGCGAACCGTGGCCGGCTGGGGCCGCCAGCTCGAGCTTCTCGTCGCCGTGCGCGAGAGTCTGGACAATTTCACCCCGGACATCTTCGACCGGCCCGTCACCGATCTCATTGCGGCGACGGCCCCTGCCGCGTGGCGCCGGGAACGGGGGATCGAGGTCACGGCGATCCAGCGCTCGCGGCTCCGGCGGGTGGCCAAGGAGTACGTCCGCCCCGGCGTTCACCTTGCCGACCTGCACAGCGCGCTCGCCCTCGTCCAGTCCCAGCGCGAGGTGTGGGCTACGTGCGCCGTGTCCCAGCGCCACCCGTCCGTCCCCTCCGGGCTCGCGGAGCTCAGGGAAGCCTATCTCTCGGTCGAGCGGGGCCTCAGGCGGCTCGGCACGACCCTTGCACCCACGGCGCTCGGCGGCAGGCTTCTCGATTCCGACGTCAACGAGCTGACCTCCCGTCTCGATGCGCTCGCCGAGGACTCTCCGACCCTCCGGTCGCTGCCCGAGCGGACCCTCCTCGAGGACGAGCTCAGTGAGCGCGGACTCGGAGACCTGCTCAGCGACCTCACCGAGCGCGAGGCGCCTGCCGCGGTGGTGGCGTCCGAGCTCGAGCTGGCTTGGTGGCAGTCGGTGCTTGAGGCGATGATCAGCGGCGATGACTACCTCGCGATGTCCGATGGCGAGCAGCTGCGGCAGGCGGAGTCGGAGTTCGTGCGCGCCGACCGCGCCCATATCGCCAGTGGCGCCGTGCGCCTCCGATGGCGCCTGGCGCGGGAATGGTCCGAGGCCATCGAGCGCCACGCGCGCGAGGCCGAGTCCCTCCGCGCGCTGCTCAAGGACGGCCGCATCAGCCTGAGCGCGCTTGAACGGCAGTGCCCGCGGCTCATCCGCCCGCTCGTCCCCGTGTGGACGTGCAGCCCGTACGCGCTTACGGCGGCCCTTCCGCACGATCGGAGGTGCGACGCCGTCCTCATCCTCGACGCCGATTCCATGCCTCTGCGCGCGGCCCTCCCCGCCATCGCCAGGGCCGACCAGATCATCGCCTTCGGCGATCCCCAGGTCGCCAACCCCAGACCGTTCTCCGTCTGCGTCGAGTCCCAGCCCGGCCAGTCGCCCGTGGCCGAGGTCGACAGCGCGCTCGTGTCGCTCTCGCGGGTCCTGCCGTCGGTGCGCCTGCGCACCACGTACCGCTCGGTGGACGAGGACCTCGATCTCCAGCTGAGCCGGCGGTTCTACGCAGGCAGCCTGCGGGGACTGCCCGACGGCGCGAGCGTCACCGGGCTCGACCGGCCATTCCTGCTCGAGTACCTCGCCGACGGCACGGGGCTTCCCAGCGGGGAGGACGGCGGTGTGGAGTCCGTGGCGGCGGAGGTCAACCGGGTAGTAGACCTCGTCTTCGACCACGCGCAGCACCGTCCCGAGGTCTCGCTCGCCGTGGTCACCGCGAGTGCACACCATGCAGCGCGGGTCGGCGAGGCCATCCGTCTCCAGATGGCCAACCATCCCGAGGTGGCGAGCTTCTTCAGCGGGGGCGAGGAGCCCTTCCGGGTGGTCCACATCGACCGCGCGGGTGGACTTGTCCGCGATCACGTCATCTTCTCGCTCGGCTTCGGCAGGACCCCGCATGGAAGGGCGATGCACAACTTCGGCCCACTGAGCGAACCAGGTGGCCGGCGGCGCTTCGCGCTCGCGATGAGCCGTGCAAGGCAGAGCCTGCATGTTCTGAGCTGCTTTCAGCCCTCCGAGCTCGACGTCACACGCCTGAGCGAGGGCGCCTCGGACTTCTACGAGCTGCTCGACAGGGAGCTTTCGGGCAACAGCCATCTCGGTAGTCCGGCCACACGTGCGGCCGCGAGCGCCGAGGCGCTCGGCGCGGATCCGCTGGTCACGGACCTCGGGGAGCGGCTGGCGTCCCGGGGCGCACGGGTCTGGCATCACTACGACGGTGCGGTCGACATGGCCGCGGCCATCGACCCACTGCTCACGATCGGCCGGGACGACCACGAGCCCACCGCTCCCATCGCCGTCGAGTCCGATGGAACGGAGCGCTATCGGCGCCTGAGCGTGCGTGAGCGCACCCGTCAGCGCGCTGAGCGGTTCGAGCGCCGCGGCTGGAAGCACTTCACCCTGTGGACGATCGAGGTATTCACCGACCCGAGCGGCTGTGCCGAGATGATCGCGACTGAACTGGGGCTCGAGACCCACGCCGAGGACGGCGGCCCGGCCGGCTTCCTCACGGGTGCGCCGGCGTTCTGGCCGGTTGACGAGGGAAACCGGCCGGCCGACGACGCGGGCGCACGGCCCAGGAGCGACGCTGGCCCGCGGTCCGGGTCGGGTGAAGAGGACGCGCCAAGGAGCGAAGACGAAGCGATGAGGTCCACGTCGGATCATGCTGAGAACGCGCGCGACGGGCAAGGCCCTGCGCCAACCGCAAGCGTGCCAAGCGGAATCGCCGCAGGGGGTGCTCAAGGTGGGGGTGCGGGACGCCCTGATGGCCCCGGGGCCCCCGGCCGAGCCGATTCCGCGGGGGCAGCCGCTGGCCAGAGTGCGGATGGTCCGGATGGAGCATCGGGGGTGACCTCCGAGGAAGGCGACGGCGAGGTGCGTCGCCTGCGCGGCCCACGTCGTGCCACAGTACCCGGGACCGGACCCGCCGCTGCCGACGAACCCGAGGCTCCGCAGGTGCACGGGGCTGCCGAGCCGACCAAGGAAGGCGGGCGCGGGGACGAACGCGACCGCTGGCTCAAGGAGCAGAGGCCCCCGCACTGGGGCTGACCGTATCCTCATCGGGGCCCCGTCTCCACGAGCATGAAGAAGACTTTGCCCCGCGTGGAGGCTCCGGCTATCCGGAGGGCCTGCTCCGGGGATGCCCCGACGACGAGCAGGCCCTCCGAGTCCTGCGCGGAGCCCAGCCAGGTTCCAGCTTGGCCGGAGCCTCCGGATTTCCCGGTCCAGAGCACAGGAACCCGTGAGGCAAGGGTTGTGCTCGCGCTGGCCGTGTTGGCAGCGCTGCCGGTTTCGGCACTCAGGACGAGATCCACGAGTTGGCCGGGGCTGAGCAGCTGGAGGGAAGCCGGATCTGCCATCCGCACGGGTACGGCGCTGGTGCCGGGACCGGTGCCGGCGAGGAGGCCGGGTCCGACGACGGCGGCGTCCGTGAGCACCTCTCCGCTGCGCAGCGGCCCGGCGAGCCTCTGCCCGACGATCTTCGACACCTCGGCCTCGGCACGCTGTGGAACGGCCTCGGCAGGGAGCCGCGCGATGCGGAGGTCTCCGGAGGAGACGGTTGTGCCGCCGGCAAGGTCGCGGGCGGCCACCGCAACGGGCACCAGAGCGGCCGACGGCGGCGTGAGCTGATAGACGGCCGCCCCCGCGCCGAGGCACAGGAGGGCGGCAGCGAGAGTGCGGCGACGGCGGTCGATGAAGCGGCGTAACGGGCTTCGCCGGGCGGGTTCCCACCCGCGGGGGGCCTGAGGGCGGCGTAACGGAGGCGACGCGGAGCGGCTCATGTCCGCCAAGCTAGGCCTCAAGCAAGCGCCTGACCGCGCCCGGTGGCGCTATGTGGACGACACGCCCAAGCGTGTATCTGTGGAGGAGGACTGGCTCGGCGAAGGTCGAGAATGCGGCCCGGAGCAGAACGTGGTGGCTGGTGTCAGCTCGAGACAGGCGCGGGAGCCGCTGCAGGAACCTTTGAGCCCGAGTCCTTGGAGCTTGAGTCCTTCGGGGCCGTCTCCTTCGCGCCCGTCGACGCGGGAACGGTGCTGCCGCCGCTGCGGGAGTCGGTCCGGTAGAACCCACTGCCCTTGAAGACCACGCCGACGCTGTTGAACTTCTTGCGAAGCGTCCCGCCGCACTCAGGGCAGACCGTCAGGGACGCATCACTGAACGACTGCACGGCATCGAATGCGTGGTGGCAGTCCTTGCAGGCATAGGCATACGTGGGCACAGAAACTCCTCGCTGGACAGGGCAGGCTGCTCTCTGCCCGGTACCACGCCCAGCGTGGCGGCCTTCCCGCGGCGGCACCGTTGGCACCGTGCCGCGCTGGCAGTCACAACCCCCGACTGCTAATTCTAACAGGCGGACCCCAAGGACTATTCCGGCCGCTACTCGGGCGACCGGTGCGGAGCCGACACCATTGACCCCGACGACACCTTGCCGGGCCCTTACCGCGGGATTTCACCACTCCGGACGTCGTCCGCCACGCTGCCTAGAGGCCGCAGCCCTCCCGGCGTGACGGCGGTACCCACGCGGCGATCCAGACGGTCGGCCGGGACCGCGCCGGCGGTGAACACCTCGCCGTCGTACACCACAGCGGCAGTGGGGAGCCGGGCGCCCAAGGCGTCCACCCGGGCGAGGAAGCGGTCGTAGTAGCCGCCGCCCTGCCCGAGTCGGCGTCCGTCGGTATCGAGCGCCGTTGCGGGCAACAGGACGGCGGCGACGCCTGGCCGCCCGTCGCCTCCCCTGAGCGCGTCCTCGGAGGAGATGAGCGGGCCTACGGGTTCCTGGACGGGCGCATAGCGGCTGCGCGCGAAGTCGATCCCAGGATGCCATTCGACCCATCCGAGCTGGCGTTCCGGCAGGCAGACCGGCAGAAGAACGCGGTACCCCGCGCCATGGAGCGCTTCGATGAGGGCAAGCGTGGGCGGCTCCGAGCCGACGCCGAGATACGCCGTCACGAGCGCGCTCTGGGGGACATTGGCGTGTATCCACGCGAGCCCGTGGTCCGCGATCCCAGCGGCGGCCGAGGCTATGTCCGAGGCGGCGAGGGATCGGCGTGACTCCCATAGCTGGGCGCGCAGCGCGGACTTGAGCTCGGCGAGGTCCATGCGGTCGACTCTAGTGCCGGGTGCGTCGCGGCGGGATAGCTCTCGTATAGAGTGAGCCTCGTGTCTACTTCTGCTGTCAGGAAAGCCGTCATTCCCGTTGCCGGTCTCGGCACCCGGTTCCTCCCGGTGACCAAGGCCATGCCTAAGGAAATGCTGCCCGTCGTCGACAAGCCCGCGATCCAGTATGTGGTCGAAGAGGCCGTGTCGGTGGGCATCGATGACATCCTGATGATCACCGGTCGCAACAAGCGGGCGCTCGAGGACCACTTCGACCGTGTGCCGTCGCTCGAGGCGACCCTTGAGGCCAAGGGCGACAGCAAGAAGCTCGCCGCCATCCAGGAATCGAACAACCTCGGCGACATCCACTACGTCCGCCAGGGCGACCCGAAGGGACTTGGCCACGCAGTCCTCTGCGCGGAGCGGCATGTCGGGAACGAACCCTTTGCCGTGCTCCTGGGCGACGACCTCATCGATGAGCGGGACGAACTCCTCAGTGACATGATCCGTGTACAGCAGGCCACCGGCGGTTCCGTCGTGGCGCTCATGGAGGTGCCCCGAGAGCAGATCTCGGCCTACGGCTGCGCGGATGTGACCGAGGTCGCCGGGGAGAGCTACGTCCAGGTCCACGGGCTCGTCGAGAAGCCTGAGCCTGCGGACGCCCCGAGCAACCTTGCGATCATCGGCCGCTATGTGCTCCACCCGGCGGTGTTCGAGGTGCTGCACCACACTGAGGCTGGCCGCGGCGGTGAGATCCAGCTCACCGATGCGCTCCAGACCCTCGCCCGGCGTGAGGGCGAGGGAGGCGGCGTGTACGGCGTCGTCTTCCGCGGGCGCCGCTACGACACGGGCGACAAGCTCTCGTACCTCAAGGCCGTCGTCACACTCGCCGTGCAGCGTGACGAGTTCGGCGCCGATCTGCGTTCGTGGCTGGCGGACTTCGTGGCCAACGGGGCGGAAGCCCCCTCCTCGCACGCCTGAGCCGAGGATGTGGGCATCGGGTCTGTGGCCCGTGACTCTGCGCTCCGGGGACCTCGCGCTGCGACCCCTGCGCATGCCGGACCGGGCGGAGTGGATGGCGGTGCGGGCCCGCAACCGCGATTGGCTCGAACCCTGGGAGGCCTCGAATCCGCAGCCCGGAGGGGCTTTGCCGACGTTTCGCGACATGGTCCGCTCCCTCACGCGCCAGGCCCGGGAGGGCTCGGCGCTGCCCTTCGTGGTGACCCTCGACGACCCCCACCAGCGGTCGTCGCCCATCGTCGGCCAACTCACGGTGTCCTCGATCGTGTGGGGCTCGGCGCTCATGGCAACGCTCGGATACTGGGTGGACCGGGAGCATGCAGGGCGGGGGATCGCCCCCACAGCCGTGGCGCTGACGACCGACCATTGCTTCCGTGAGATGGGTCTCCATCGCATGGAGATCAACATCCGACCGGAGAACGCGCCGAGCCTGCGGGTCGTCGAGAAGCTCGGTTTCCGCTACGAGGGCCTCCGCCCGCGCTACCTGCACATCAACGGTGCCTGGGCGGATCACGAGTCCTTCGCGCTGACGGCCGAGGAAGTCCCTGCGGAAGGGCTGCTCGGCCGGTGGCTCGCCACGCGCTGATAGCTGCAGAGTCGATAGGCACGACGCCGCGCGGTGCTTGGCATGGCGTTCGTCACCCGACTCGGCGGTTCTCGCGACACACCGACGCTAATCCGGGTCCCGTCCCGGGGATCCTCCTACGGTTTCAGGTATGGATGTTGCCCTCAGCAGTTCAACGGTGCTCGGCGCTGCCGTGCTCGTGTGGCTGCTGTGGGTTGCGCCGTACCTCATGCGCCGGCGCCGTTCGGCGCGTGCAGCGGGGGAGGCCTCCCTGCTGATGGACTCTGCCGACGTCGACCCGATTGATGACGGCGCGAGCGCCCCCGCGGGCCACTCGGCAGCGACCGGAGGCGGGAGCCCGGGCCGTCCCTCCGCCGAGGCAGGGCCGAAGTCTCAGGCAGCCAGCGCGGCGTCGTCCGATCAGTCCGATCCGAAGGTGCCGTCCGCGCCGATCCCGCCGCGGCTCCGGATCCGTTGGGGGCGTCTCGGTGTTGCCCTCGGAGGGCTCGCCGCGCTGCTCGCCACTGCCGTGACGCTCGCCCTCATGCTTCTCGGCGTTCCCGGCTGGATTCCCGCGGTGTGCGCGGCCGCAGCGGTGGGTTCCGTGGCGATCCTGCGGACGCTCGCGTTGCGCGACAGGAAGCGGCGTGTCGACGACGCCTTCCGCGAGGCCATGACGGCCAATGCCGTGGACCCGAGCCCTCCACCGTCACCGCGGGCTCCGGCGGAAGTCTTCGACGCCGGGCGCGAGCCAGAACCTGCCCCGCGGGCCATGAGCCGCGAGGAACTGCGCGCGATCGCGCTCGAGGTTGCCAAGGCATCCCAGGCCACTGCCGACGAGGCGGCCAAGGCCAGCGGCGAGGGCGAAGCCGCGTGGGATCCGGTCGAGGTGCCCAAGCCTTCGTACCTCGAGGCGGCAAAGGCCGAACGCCCAGAGCCGGCCCCGCTCGAGGTCCCGGCCGATCCGCAGCCCCAAGGACACCCAACCCTCAAGCCAAGGGCCGAGGGTCCGGAGCCTGGGACGGTTCCCGGGGTCCCCGCTCTTGCACCCCGCCCCGCGGGCCGTGCGGGTGCCCTCGGCAACCTCGACGAAGTGCTCCAGCGCCGCCGCGCCTAGTTCCCGCCGGATGCGCCGGAATGAGCTTCAAGACGCTTCGGCACGCCCGAACTGTGGCTTCTCTCCTCCGCACGAGAAGGCCGTTATCGCACCGGTCCGAGGGGCTGCTGGGGGCGGTCTCCGATTTTGATTTTGGGCAGCGCCCCAGTAACGTTGTTCCCGCACCGAGGGGTCTTAGCTCAGTTGGTAGAGCGCTTCGTTCGCATCGAAGAGGTCAGGGGTTCGAATCCCCTAGGCTCCACGTCTGTGATGTAGCGGGACATCCTTTACGGATGTGGCGGGACATCGTTGACACCCCCGGTCTTCGGACCGGGGGTGTTCTGTTTTTTGGGCTGGTAGCCGCGGGTGGGATTGATGGTGAACTCGGCGAGGATCTCGCCGGTGCCGTGCTCGATGGCGGTGGCCTCGGCGTCGTGGACGAGCAGGATGAGGCGTTTGTGCCTGTGGGCGCGGCCGATGCCGAGGTGACGGAGGCGTCCCGCGTGGCGGAGGGTGACCTTGCCGTCGGCGTCGACGCGGTCAACCCTGACCCGGAAGTGTGCCCCCTGGGCGGCGGCCGCGGGGCCGGCCTTGGGGGTCTGGGCGTAGGCCTCGGCGGGTGTGTGCCTGCCGAGCGCGCGGTGGGGGCGTTCGTGGTTGTAGACGTGGCGGAATCTGGTGAGCTGGTCGTTCAGGTCCTCGATGGTCTGGGCCGGAGGCTGGCTGTGGAGCCATTTCTTCAGGGTCTGGTGGAAGCGCTCGATCTTGCCCTGGGTCTGGGGGTGGCCGGGGGATCCGTTCTTCTGCGTGATCCCGAGCCCTGCGATGAGGGTCTCGAAGGCGTTGCGGCCGCCTTTCCCGCCGGCCAGGCGGGTGGTGTAGACCATGCCGTTGTCGGTCAGGGTGCTGGCGGGCAGGCCGTGTTCCTGTGCGGTGTCCAGGAAGGCGTCCACGACGATGGCGCCGGTCGTCCTGGGGTGGGCGGTGAGGTGGAGCAGGCAGCGGGAGTGGTCGTCGAGGAAGTCGATGATCTCGGTGTCGGTGCCGTCGGCCAGGTGCCAGTGGGTGAAGTCGGACTGCCAGGTCTCGTTGGGCTGGGCCGCGGCGAAGCGTCGCAGGGAGGACTTGGGACGCTTGTGGGGTTCGGGGGCGACCGCGCCGGCGGCCCGGAGGATGCGGTGGATGGTGGTGCTCGCGGGCACCGGGAGGCCCTCGCGTCCGAGATGGGCAGCGATGGTCTCGGCCCCGGAGTCCAGGCCCTTGGCCTGCAGGTCGGCGCGTAGGACCAGGATCCTCTCCTGAACGTTGGCCGGCGTCTGCTGCGGGCTGGTGCGGGGCCGCCGGGAGCGGGCCTCGAGGCCGGCCTCTCCTTCGGCTGCGTGGCGGGCGATGAGTTGGTGGACCCATTGGCGGCTGATGCCGTACCGGCGGGCTGCTTCGGCCTTGGACATCCCACCCTCCAGGACTGCGAGGACGATGACCTTGTTCTTCGACATGGCAGAAGCCCAATGGGCGAGGTGTCAACGATGTCCCGCGACATGCCGGAAGGCGTCAACGATGTCCCGCCACAGCAGTCCACTGTCACCTGTCAACGATGTCCCGCCACATGCGTCAACGATGTCCTGACATCACACACCCTAGGCTCCACGTCTGCCCTTGTCAGGGCAAAAGAAAACAGGGTTCCAGTCTTTGACTGGGACCCTGTTTTCGTTGGGCGCCGGTGACGGCTGCCCAGCCCTCCTCGGCCTAGGGCGTCGGCCCCGCGCCCGGCGGGGGCGGGGGTGGTGCGGTCGGCGGCTGCTGAGGGGGATAAGGCGGCTGCTGGTACGGCGGATACGGTGGCTGCTGGTACGGCGGATACCCCTGCTGCTGATATGGGGCCACGGGCTTGCCCGGATACCGATCGAAGCGCTGCCCCATCGGATTCTCGCGCTGGGCAAGCATCACGATCAGGGCAATCCAGCCGAGCACGGGGATGAGGGCGAGCAGCAGGAGCCACGCGCTGGCGTTCACGTCGTGGAGGCGGCGGGCCGCAACCGCCAGCGAGGGCACCACGCTGACGAGGAACCAGAGCCCACCGAGCACACTCGATCCCGTGGTCTGCCCGTTGACCACGGTCGGGCTGATGGCGTTCAGCACGGCGGACACTATGGCGGACGCGAGTGCCCACCACCAGTATTCGCTGCGGCTCGCGCGCCCGGCGAATACTGCGTACTTCTTCCATACTCGTGTGAACGCCTCGACCGGCGGCGCGCCGTAGTACGGGAGTTCGAGCGGGTGGACCGGACTGCCGGCCGCATAGGGAGGCTGTTGGCTGGTCATCGAACCGTTCCTTTCGGCGGGGCCGTGCCCACGTTTCCCATGCTAGGAGCAGCGAATCCCCTGTGTCAGGGTCTGAAGGCCCATTGGCTCAGCCCAGAAGCCCGAGTACCCGCACGGCGTCCCTCTCGGCCTCGAGCTCTGCCACCGAAGCTTCGATGCGACGCCGCGAGAAGTCGGGCACGTCGAGGCCCTGCATGATCTCCCAGCGGCCGTCCACTGCCTGTACCGGGAACGAGCTCACGAGACCCTCGGGAACGCCGTAGGAACCGTCTGAGACCACGCCGGCGGACGTCCACCGGCCCGGCGTGCCGTGAACCCAGTCCCGCACGTGGTCGATGGCGGCGCTCGCGGCCGAGGCCGCGGAAGATGCTCCGCGGACGTCGATGATCTCTGCGCCACGCTTGGCCACCCGCGGGATGAACTCGGACTCGAGCCACGCCTCGTCCACGAGGGAGGACACCGGCTGCCCGCCCGCCGTCGCGTTGGTGACGTCCGGGTACTGGCTCGCGGAGTGGTTGCCCCAGATCGTCACGCCCTCAACGTCCGCGGTCCGGCAGCCCAGCTTCGCCGCGAGCTGGGCAACGGCCCGGTTGTGGTCGAGGCGCGTCATGGCAGTGAACCGGTCGCGCGGAACGTCGGGCGCATTCGCCGCCGCGATGAGTGCGTTGGTGTTCGCCGGATTGCCGACGACGAGGACGCGCACGCCGTCCGCCGCATGGTCGTTGATGGCCCGCCCCTGGGGCCCGAAGATGCCGGCGTTGGCCTCGAGCAGGTCGCCGCGCTCCATGCCGGCGCTCCGCGGCCTCGCGCCGACGAGGAGAGCCACGTCCGCGCCGTCGAACGCGCTGGTCGCGCGGTCTGTCACGTCCACGGAGTCCAGCGGGGCGAAGGCGCAGTCCGAGAGCTCAAGCGCGGTCCCCTCTGCCGCGCGCACGGCCGCGGGGATCTCGAGCAGCCGGAGCCGGACCCGGGTGTCCGGTCCGAGCATGGCCCCGCTCGCGATGCGGAACAGGAGCGCGTAGCCGATCTGGCCGGCTGCTCCCGTGACGGTCACTGTCATTGACGACTGGGCAGTCATGGCGCCAGCCTAGCCGTCCTCGCCGGGCCGCGGCAGCCCGCCGTCGTGCGTCGTGGCCCGGAGAGGTGGGCCGTCTTTCGAGCCTGCCCCAACCGGCTCCGCTCAGGCGCGCGCGGGCTCCCGTCAGAGCCACTGCTTCCGTTTGAAGATGAGCCAGAGGATGAAGCCCGCGACGACCATGAGGGCGAGCCCGTAGGGGTACCCGTAGTCCCAATCGAGCTCGGGCATGTTGTGGAAGTTCATGCCGTAGATCCCCGCAACAAGGCTCGGGGCGAAGAAGATCGCGGCCCACGAGGAGATCCGCTTGACCTGCTCGTTCTGGGCCAGACTGGTCTCGTTGTGCCGATTGGCAGTCAGGGTGCCGTCCAGGACGAGGGCATTCTGGAGGATGTCTCGGAAGGCATCGGCGCGCGAGACGGTCTGCTCGAGGTGGTCGTGGACGTCCCGGAGGCTGCGCTGGAGTTCGATGTCGACCCGATGCTTCAGGAACCCGCCCTCGATGCTCTCGATCATCCGCTTGAGAGGGTGGACCGCGCGCTGGAACTGCAGGACCTCGCGGGTGAGCTCGTAGATGCGCCGCGACACCGATGGGTCGTTGGCGAAGAGCTGGTCCTCGATCTCGTCGATGTCGTTCTCAAGGCCCCCGACGACGGGCTCGTAGTCGTCCACAACGCGGTCCAGGAGCGCGTACAGCACCGACTCGGGACCGCGCGCCAGCAACTCGGGATCCGCTTCGAGCCGCTTCCTGACGAGGCCCACGCCCGCTGTCTCGGCGTGGCGGATGGTCACCACGTAGTTCGCACCCGTGAAGATGTGGAGCTCGCCGAACTCCACTGTCTCGGACTCGTCGATGTAGCGGGCGGGGCGAAGCACGGTGAACATCATGTCGTCGTAGCGCTCCATCTTGGGGCGCTGGTGGGCCTTGATGGCGTCCTCGACGGCGAGATCATGCAGGCCGAACTCGTGGGCCACCTCGGCCATCTCCTCGGTGGACGGGCGGTACAGCCCGATCCACGCCATGCTCCCGCCCGTGGCATCGAGGGTCTCGAAGGTCTGCTCGAGGGACTCCGGGGCGGCGACGCGGCGGCCGTCGAGGTATACGGCGTTGTCGATGATCACCGCCCCATTATCGGGGCGTCGGGGCCGACGGCGGTGCTGCCGCCACCTCCGCGGCGCGGCGTAGGAGTGCATCGGCGCGATACGCGACGTGCGCATGCAGGGCGAGGACCGTCTCGGAGCGGATGACCCCCTTGATGCGCAGCACCTGGCGCAGGGCAGCCTGGAGCTCGTGGGTGTCTGCCGCGACAAGGCGGCACCAGATGTCTCCGCGGCCCGAGATCTCATAGGCCTCGAGCACCGTGGGGATGCGGCGCAGCCCGGCCACGACGGCGTCGAGGTCCCGGTGCACCACCTCGAGGGTGATGAACGCGACGACGTCGTAGCCCAGCGCCTCGAGGTCCACATCCCGACCGCTCCCGCGCAGCACCTCGGCGCGTTCGAGGCGCTTCAGCCGGCTCTGCACCGTATTGCGGGCGACGCCGACGCGGGCCGCGAGTTCGGCGATCTGCGCGCGCGGGTCCTCGACGAGGGCACACAGGAGTCTCAGGTCCGTGGCGTCCAGCGTGGTGCTCATTGATCACTCCTAGGTCAGTTCTCAGGGCATCTCTGATCACCATGATCAATCAGTAGGGGTAGAGATGACTACTGGGGACGACGCCTCGCGAAAATGGCGGCATGACCGTCATCGCCGAGCTTCGCATGCACGCGCCGGCCGCAGCCCGCCCCGGATGGGACGCCTCGCGCACCGTGCGCCTCGTCCTCTCCGGCGCTGTGATGTTCCTGCTCCTGGTCGGTGCGAACCTCGCCACGCCGCTGTATGCGGGCCTGCAGGAGCGTCTCGGCTACGGAAGCCTCGGCACCACGATGGCCTTCGCGAGCTACGTCCTGGCGCTCGTGGGGGTGCTCGTGACGGCAGGCCATTGGTCCGACTACGTGGGGCGCCGTGCGGCCATGGTGCTCGCGGTCATTCTCGGACTGGCCGGGAGTGCGGTCTTCGCATCCGCCGGTTCGCTCCCGGCGCTCTGCGGGGGGAGGGTGCTTCAGGGCATGGCAGTCGGCCTGGCCACGGGGGCGTGCGCCGCGGCCCTGCGCGAACTGCTGCCGCAGCGGCCAGAGTGGGCCTCCCGGTTCACGCTGCTCGCCTCCTCGGGCGGCGTTGCCCTGGGCCCCGTCCTCGGTGGCGCCCTCGCTGTGCTTCCCGGCGGACCGGCGGTCCCGTTCGCCGTGCACGCCCTGCTGCTCGCAGTACTCCTGGTGCCGCTCGTCCTCGTCCGCGCGCGCCCGGCCGCACTCCTGCCCGCCGGACTTGTGCGCACCGGGGTGAGACCCGCGAGGCTGCTCGCCCCGCGCAGCCTCCGCGGCGCGGTGCTGGCCGGACAGGCACGGCGGACGTTCTGGCTCGCCGCTGCAACGGGATTCCTCAGCTTCGCCCTGTTCGGCTACCAGCTTGCGCTCTCGCCGGCCGTCTTCGCCCGGGTCCTGGGCCTCGGCACCCCGGCGGCGCTCGGTGCGCTCGCGGGGCTGACCCTCGCGGCGTCTGCGGCGAGCCAGCTGCTCGTGCCGGGCGGGCGCCGTCGTGCGCGACGGGACTCAGTGCTGGGCCTGACCGCCCTCGCGGTCTCCGTGGGCGTGCTCGCGTGGGGCACGACGGCGGGGAGCGCGGCCGCGCTCATCCTCGCCAGCGCCGTGGCTGGCGCAGGCCAGGGAGTGGCGTTCCGTGCCGGGTTCGATGCCGTGGCCTCATCGGTGCCGGCCGAACGGCACGCGCAGACCGTCAGCCTCCTCTATGTCGTGACGTACCTCGGCAGCGCGGTGCCGGTGCTGGGGCTCGGCGCGCTCGCGGGCGCGGTGGGGCTGGGCGTAGCCGCTCCCATCTTCCTGTTGGCATGCTCGCTTGCATTCGGCGCTTTGGCTCTGTTCGCGCTGCGGGCCCCGCGGGCGGCCGGGGCATAGGGTCGGGGCGGCTGCGCGCTCCCGACACCAGTTGGTGGCCCCACCGCACAGCGAACGCTGCAAAGAAGTCATTGCAAAGAACCTGTTGCAAATAGTCTATTGCAAAGAATTCTTTGCAAGCGTACCTTCGGGGTATGGAATCCACACCGACCCCGGAGCCGCGGCGGACAGTTGACGTCGCGTCACTCAAGGCCCTCGCCCATCCGCTGAGGGTGCGGATCCTCGACATCATCTCCCAGCTCGGTCCGCAGACCTCCGGCACGCTCGCTGAGATCCTCGGCGAATCCACGGGTTCAACGAGCTATCACCTTCGTCAGCTCGCGAAGCACGACTTCCTGCGCGAGGTCGAGGGTCGCGGGTCCGCACGGGAGCGCTGGTGGGACCGTCCCCGGGGGAGTCTCCAGATCGTCACGCGTGAGCTCGCGGACAATCCCGCCACGTCCGAGGCCGCCCAGCTCGTGAGCCGAGAGTTCGAGTACCGTCGGGCTGCCGCGCTCGCCGACTTCATGGACCACGGTTGGCTCCAGGAGTCTCGAGAGTGGTCGGAGGCCGCGACCGTCAGCACCACCAACATCAGGCTCACCGCCGCGCAGCTCGCCGAGGTCTCGGAGCGCCTCGAGGCCTTTGCCATGGACCTCGTGAACGAGATCCGCAATCGGGGCGAACTCGCGGGAGCCCGTCCCGTACAGATCCACCTCAACGCCTTCCCGCTTGCCGCCGGACGGACCACCGGCGCGGCCACTCAGCCCGAGGAGAAGCCATGAGCAGCACCGTCCTCACCCGTCCAAGCACGCCCTCGCACGCTCGCGGGCGCCTCGACATCCTCGCCTACCGGATCGGCCTGACGCTGGTCGACTGGGCGGAGCGGCCCCGGGAGCGGCGGCCCAGAAGTCCGCGGATGGACCTCGCTCGTCTCGCCCGGGCCGAAGAGCGCCGCGCCGATGCGCGGTTCGCCGAGCCGCTCGGCCTGCACCACTGGATCCGGTGAGTCCGCGCCCTTCCGGGCCGTTCGCGCCGTACCGGGGCCGTCGGGGCGGTCGGAGCGGGAGGATGCCGATCAGCAGTCCGTCCGCCGGCTGCTGGGTGCCATTGGCCGGCCTCCTCAGGCTGGCAGCGGGCCCGGGCCGGGGATGCGCTCGAACACGAGCGTGGTCTCCGTGTGGCCAACTACCGGGTCGGTCGCGAGGTTGTCCAGGACCCAGTCGCGCAGTTCCTCGGTACTGCCCACCGCGATGTGCAGGAGGTAGTCCACCGCGCCGGACGTGTGGAACGTCGCGAGCACCCCGGGCAGCTGGGGGACGCGCGCCGTGAACGAGTCGATCTGGTCGCGGTCGTGGGCGCGCAGGCGCACCGAGATGAGCGCCTGGACGTTGCGGCCCACCGCAGCGAGGTCCACCTTCGCCTCGAAGCCCGTGATGATGCCGCGCTCCGAGAGTGCGCGCGTGCGCATGAGCGCCGTCGACGGGGCGATCCCGACGATCTCGGAGAGCTGCTTGTTGGTGATGCGCGCGTCCTCCACGAGCGCCGCCAGGATCCGGCGGTCCACCTCGTCGAGCGGTTCCCCTCCCGGAGGGTGGGCGCCGGCGGCGGCCTGCGGTCGGCCGGTGCTCGGGATCGTCACGGATTCCTCCTTGGTGGGCGACCCCCATGATATGCGAGCCGCGCGGCTCTCGTCCGGCCCTCGGCGTGCGTGACGTGCGACGTCGCGTGGTCGCCGAGGCGTTCGGCTCGCGTGGAGCACCCACCGCGGTCCTGCCGCGGTGGCCCCTCGAGGAGAACCTCAGCGCGCGGGGCGGTGCGCGGCCCAGGAGGCGGCCGCCGTCGTGAGCGCGATGGAGGCCACGCCCAGGACGAGCGCCGACCAGCCCCACGTGTGGAAGACGAGGCCGCCCGCCCAGCCGAGCAGGCTCGATCCGCCGTAGTAGCCAAGGTTGTACAGCGACGCGGCCTGGGCGCGGCCCGAAGCGGCGATCGCGCCCGTCCAGCCCGAGGCGATGCCGTGTGCGGCGAAGAACCCTGCTGTGAACACGAGCAGCCCGATCAGCACAGCGGCCAGCGAATCCGCGACCATGACCACGGCGCCCGCTGCCATCGCGACGGTGCTCGCCACGACGACGGTCCTGCGCCCGTAGCGGCTGCTGAGACTCGCGGCGAAGCCCGAGCTGAAGGTCCCCGAGAGGTACGCGATGAACACGAGGCTCGCGAGGCTCGCCGGCAGCCAGAACGGCGCGGCCTCGAGCCGGAAGGCAAGGTAGTTGTATACCGCCACGAACGAGCCCATGAGGAGGAAGGCCTGGGCGTAGAGCATGAGGAGGCGGCCGTTGCGCAGCTGGGCCGCGAGCCTGCGGGCCACAGTGCCCGCCGCGCCCCGGACCCCGCCGGGCGTTCGCGCCGCCGGGGAGAATCCCCGTGCCTTGGGAGCGAGCGCGATGAACGCGGCGGCCGCGGCCGCGCCGAGGACCGAGACGGCAAGGACCGCGAGCCGCCAGCCCACGATGTCGGCGAGCGGACCGGAGACGAGCCGGCCGGCGAGCCCGCCCACCGTTGTGCCCGCGATGTACGTCCCCGCGGCGATCGCGGCGTGGGTGCGGGTGACCTCCTCGCTGAGGTATGCGATCGCGATCGCCGGCACGGCACCGAGCGCGACTCCTTCGAAGAACCTCAGCGCCAGGAGCGCCTCGAAAGTGGGGGCGAACGGACCGGCGAGGCCCAGACCGGTCGCGGCGACGATTCCCGCGCGCATCGCACCGACACGCCCGATCCTGTCAGCGACGAAGGACCAGGGGAGCACCGCGACGGCCAGGCCGATCGTGGCCAGCGAGACCGTGAGGGCCGCCCTCGCCGGATCGATGCCGAGCTCGGAGGAGAGCCGCGGAAGGAGAGCCTGGGGGGAGTACAGCTGGGCGAACGTCGCGACGCCTGCGAAGGCGAGCGCCGCGAGGAGTCGTCTGTAGCCTCGGCTGCCCCGCGCATGGCCCTCCCAGCGGACGCTGGCGGTTGCGGTCTCGGGGGCGATGCTCATGCCCTCCAGCCTAGGAAAGTCTCAATGCATGCGTCCAATGCACTCTTTATGAGAACATATAACGGAATTGTATGGGTTGCGAAGGGAAGTGATATGGCCGTGCCGTCAGCCATACCGGCCCCGCTCCACGGGGAGCTGGCCAGACTTCTGCCGCTGCTGCCAGTGCTGGACGCCGTCGGTCAGACGCGCCACGTCACCGCGGCCGCGGAGCTCCTGGGGGTTCCCCAGCCCACGGTGAGCCGAGCGCTCGCCCGCGCGGCCGTCGTCGTAGGCGCTGAA
Source organism: Sinomonas sp. P10A9 (assembly GCF_041022165.1). Lineage (GTDB taxonomy): Bacteria > Actinomycetota > Actinomycetes > Actinomycetales > Micrococcaceae > Sinomonas > Sinomonas puerhi. The sequence continues at coordinate 2,863,053 of NZ_CP163302.1, read as the reverse complement.
CTCGTGCGGAAGGAGGGGCGGGGGATCCGGCTCACCCCGGCGGCCGAGCAGCTCCTGCCCGCGGTCCGCACGGCCCTCGAGGAGCTCCAGCATGGCCTCGATGCGCTCCACGAGCGCGAGCACCAGGCTCGCGGTGTCGTGCGGCTGAGCTTCCAGATGACCTTCGGAGAATCAGCTGTGCCCGTCTTCGTGAGCGGCTTCCGCGCCGAGTATCCAGAGGTGCGCTTCGAGCTCATCCAGGGGTCGCGCCAGAGCTGCCTCGATGCGCTTGCCGAAGGGCGTGTGGACCTGTCCATCGTCTCGCCGCTCCCCGTGCCGACGCGGGACGTCGACAGTGCAACCCTGCACGTGCAGCCCGTGCGGCTCGCCGTCCCGGCTGGGCACCGGCTCGCGCACCGCGGGGCTGTGCGGCTCGCGGAGGTTTCCGGGGAGCCGTTCGTGGCGCTCGAGCGGGGGTTCGGGATGCGCAGCATCCTGGACAGGCTCGGCCGCGATGCCGGATTCACGCCGGACATCGCGTTCTCCGGGCAGGATTCGCGCACGCTTCTCGGGCTCGTGTCCGCAGGGCTCGGCGTGGCCCTCGTTCCGCCCTCGAGTGCCGGGCACGGCGCAGTCTACGGATCGACGCTGCAGAGCACGGGGCTCGGGTGGGCCGAACTTGCGCTCGAGGACGACGGCGCGTTCCGGGAGATCGGGCTGGTGTGGCCCAAGATCGTCGGGGAGCCGCCGCAGGTGCGTATGTTCCGCGAGCACATCCTGGCGCTCGACGCCGGCCTGCTCGCCGACGCGTTCGGCCGCTAGCCGGCCCCCGGTTGTGGGGTCTCTGGCACGGTGTTGTGGGGTCTCTGGCGGCGGGGTGTGGGGTCACGGTCGCGTCATGGGGAGAGGTCAGTCGGTCCCTGGTCCTAGGCTGGCCCCATGACAACTGCACCGTTGATCAAGCTCGCGTCGGGCCACTCCGTCCCCCAGATCGGCCTCGGCACGTGGCCGCTCGATGACGCTGCGGCGGCCGACGTCGTCGCAACCGCCGTCGAACTTGGCTACCGCCACGTCGACACGGCCGAGAACTACGGCAACGAGGCGGGCGTCGGCGAGGGCCTTCGCCGCTCGGGGGTACCGCGTGAGGACCTCTTCATCACCACTAAGTTCAACCGCGAATGGCACAGCGCCGAGGGGGTGCACACTGCCTGGGAGAACGCCGTCCGCAAGCTCGGCGTCGACTACCTCGACCTGTTCCTCATCCACTGGCCCAACCCGGACCAGGACACGTACGTCCAGGCCTGGGAAGGCCTCATCCGGCTGCGCGCCGAGGGGAAGGTCCGTTCGATCGGGGTCTCCAACTTCTACCCTACGCATGCTGCACGGCTCATCGATGCGACCGGGGTGGCACCCGATGTGGACCAGCTCCAGGTGAGCCCCTACTGGGTCAAGCCCGAGGCCCGCGCGTTCAACGCGGGACACGCCACTGTGACCGAGGCCTACACCCCGATTGGGCGCGGTCAGGACCTCCTGTCCGAGGCCGTCGTGGTGGCCGCGGCCGAGGCGCACGGGGTGACCCCCGCCCAGGCGGTGCTGCGCTGGCACACGCAGCAGGGAGTCGTCGCGATCCCGAAGTCCTCGCACCCTGGCCGGCTCGCCGAGAACCTCGACGTCTTCGGCTTCGACCTCACGGCTGCGGAGATCGCGGCGTTCGATGGCCTCGACGGCAAGGGGCCGGACGCGGCCGATCCGGAGAAGTTCGGCCACTGACGCCAACGCCACGTTCGGCCACCAACACCGCGTTCGGCCACTGACACGGAGACCCGGCACGATCCTCACACCAGCAGCCGATCGCGAGCGGTGCATCAGCCGGCGAAGCGGCCCACGACGTCCGCCGCCGGTTCTTCGCGGGCCGCGCCCCACGCGGTCCCCGCCCAGAGGCTCGTGCGGTCGGGGCTGCCTGCCCTGACCGACGCGGCGCGCAGGGGCGCCGTGAGGTGGTGGATCACCGGATAGCCTGCGGGGGCGTCGGCCAGACGGCGCATGAACCCGTTCTCCAGGCCCCGTGCCCAGCGCCCGGAGAAGGCCCTGGTCTGCGCCGTCCGGGTGAAGTCCGGAGAGGCGAGGGCCGCCCGGTGCACAGGATTGGTCCCGGCCTCCGGCGTGCGCAGGAAGGCCGTGCCCACCTGGACGGCCGCCGCACCCGCCGCGCGGGCGGCAGCGGCGTCGTCCGGCGATCCGATCCCGCCTGCCGCGATCAGTGGGAGGTCGACGACGCCGCGGACCGCGTCGACGAGCTGGGGCAGCGTGCCAGCGAACGCGGGCAGCCCGAGGAAGGCCGCGGAATGCCCGCCGGCGTCGGGGTGCTGGACTACGAGGGCATCGACGCCCAGCGCCGCGGCGACGGTGGCCTCCTCGGCCCCCGTGACCGTCTGGATGACGAACGACCCCGCCCGGCGCAACGCTGCAACCGTGTCCCAGCGCGGCGTGCCGAAGGTGAAGGAGACGACGGCGGGCGGGCGCGTGAGGAGGAGATCAAGCTTCGCCGGGAACGCGTCGTCGTCCGCCCATCTCGGCTCCGGAACGGCGGCGCCGACGGACGAGGCCTCCGGCTGAAGGCGGTCCCGGTAGGCCAGGACGGCGTTGCGATCGATGTCGTCGGTGTTGGGCACGAAGAGGTTGACGCCGAAGGGGCGTAACCCAACGCTCCGGTCAACGCTTGCACCGTCGAGCGTCGCGAGCTCCGCCTCGAGGGCCTCCGGCGCCTTGAGGCCGCCCGCGAGGAAGCCGAGCCCACCTGCCCGGCCCACGGCAGCGGCGAGTTCGGGGCTGCTCGGGCCCCCCGCCATCGGCGCCGCGATCACGCCGTTTCCGAACAGTTCCGCAGGGAGAGTGGTGTCCATGCCATCACCCTAGCCAGTCGCGCGGCGCCGCAGTCATTAGGCTGGGCCCGTGAACATGCAGAGCGCCACTGACAGGACGACCGGCGGGCTGATGATCGGCCTCGACATCGGCGGAACGAAGACCCGCGGGATCAAGGTGGTGGGCGGCGAGGTCCAGGCCGATCTCGAGGTGGGCAGCGCGAACGTCCAGAACGTGAGCCGGGAGACCGCTGCGGCGAACCTCGCGGAGCTGTTCGCCGCGCTCGACGCCGGCGACGCCGCCCGGGTCTTCGCCGGGTCCGGTGGCGTTGACACCGAGGCGGACGCAGACGCGCTCGCCGCCCTCATCCACCCGCACGCGCCCCGGGCTCGGGTCACAGTGGTCCACGATTCGCGGCTCCTGCTCGCCGCGGGCCGCG